>NZ_JAUTXR010000165.1 GCF_030658505.1 Stenotrophomonas raiganjensis (SeqCode)
GGTCAGGTGATCGGCGGCCAGCGCAAAGCTGCGCAGCGCTTCCAGGTCCGAGCGCAGCTGCGCGGCTACTTCAGGCTTCTGCACTTTCACCGCCACCTGGCGGCCATCATGCAGCACCGCGCGATGCACCTGCGCGATCGAGCTTACATGGACGTACTTGCAGCGCCCCCTGCCCTGCCTCCCCACCCGGCCAAATCCAAGAACCCGAGCTTTCAGCGACCAACCCAACCCCACCACGGAGGGGCTCCGCCGTTCGCCGATCGCCCGCCGCAGGCGGCCTTTCGCGCTGCAGCATGCCGGCAGGCAAACCTGCGCCATCATGGGCATCCCACCCCCGCCAGGACCGTGCCATGCAGCAGTACCTGCTCCTGATCTACATCGAGCCTGCCCTGCTGCAGGCCCTGCCCACCGAAGAATTCAACGCGCTGATGCGCGACTGCCTGGCCCACGCCGACCAGCTGCAGGCCGAAGGCACGCTGCTGGCCGCGCAGAAACTGCAGCCCGTCGATACCGCGCAGACCCTGCGCGTGCGCGATGGGCACAGCCGCGTACTGGATGGCCCCTTCGCCGAAACCCGCGAACTGCTGGCCGGTTTCAACCTGATCGTCGCCCGCGACCGCGACGAAGCCATGCGCATCGCCCGCGACTTCCCGTGGGCGCGCTTTGGCAGCATCGAGGTGCGGCCGCTGGAAGACATGGACGCCGAGCGCGAACGCTGCGGCGCCCCAGCTGCCGCTATGGCAGCAGCCGTACCCTGATCTCGCGCGGGCCCACGCCCTCGTTGCCGCTGTAGTCGCGCACGCTGGCACGCACGATGTACTCGCCCGGCGGCAGCGCCGCCGGTTGCCAGCGCCCGGTTTCCATCAGGCCATCACGCACGGTGTTGGTGGCCAGGTAGCGGAAACGGGTCACCGCACTGCCATGCACAGTGATGCCGCTGTCCGGTGCGTAGGCCACGCGCACCGCTTCCCGCTGGGGCGGCATGCGGTTGAACACGATGTTCCAGCGCGGCTGCTCGTAGCCCTGCAGCGCTTGTCCCGTGGCATCGAGGATCTGGTAGCCCACCTGGTACATGCCCAGGCGGCGCCGCGGCAGGTTGTTGTCGACCTGGTCCCAGGCCTCCACCACGATCTGCACGCCACGGCCCTGGCGCGCCACCATCACCACGCCATCACTGCCGGCGGCCATCGGCTGGTCGTTGTCGTCCAGCAGCGCCACGTCGGTGATACGCGGTGCGAAGTGATCGGCGTAGTTGTGGAAGCCCAGCGCCACCGCATTGGTCTCGAAACCACCGGTACCCACCGCCAGGTGCACGTGCGCCTGGTTGTTGATGCTGCCCAGGCGGTCACCCACATGGATGCGCATGCCACGGCGCACGCGCATCCGCTCGAGCTTGCCCTGCTCGTCGTACAACGCCTGCCAGCGCGCGTCGAACGGCACATCACGCGGGGTGCGGCCGACGCGCATGTGGATGTACTTGAGGCGGTCCACGGCCAGGCCTTCGGCCTGATCTCCCAGGTTCCAGGCCGCAACGGGGCTGCTGATCTTGCCATCGGCAATGGCCAGCACGGTCTGGCCGACATCACCGCGCACGTCGAAGCCGCCATGCAGGTGGTGGCGACTCTCGCCCTTGAAGTTGCCGCGCACCTCACCCAGGGTGCCGACCACTTCATGCCAGCCGTCCTGCGGGGCCAGCGGCCAGCGCCCCCCGGTGTCCGGCAGCGCGGCATCAGCGGCAGGGCCAACCAGCGCCGGTGCCGGCAGCTCCCCCACCGGCAGCGGGCGCAGGCGGTGCAGGCGGTAGGCAGCAGCATCGGCCACCAGCACGCTGCCGTCGGCGTCCATCGCCAGGCCACTGGGGCGGGCCAGGCGCGGCAGGCGACCGTTGCCGACCAGTGCGATCTGATGGCCCTGCGGTGTCACCTGCACGATGCGGCCATCCAGATCACCCACGTACAGCACGCCATCGTGCGTGGTCGCCAATGACAGTGGACCATTGATCACGCCACCAGCGGCGACCACGGTACTGACCGTGCCATCGGCGCCGACACGGCGCACCGCGTTGTTGAACAGGTCGGCCACCAGCAGCGCGCCGTGCGCATCAAAGGCCAGCGCCACCGGCGTATCAAAGCGCGCGGCGGCGCCCGCGCCATCGGCCATGCCCGGGCGCTCGCCACCGGCCAGGGTGCGCACCGTGCCGTCGGTACCGATCACCCGGATACGGTCGTTGTAGGTATCGGCCACGTAGACCTGGCCCTGTGCGTCCACCGCAATGCCCATCGGCGCATCGAAACGCACCTGCGTGGCCGGGCCATCGGCGAAGCCCTGTTCGCCACCGGCCAGCGTGGTCACCTGCCCATCAACACCGATGCGGCGGATTGCATGGTTGCCGGTGTCGGCCACGTACAGGTTGCCCTGCGCATCGGCGGCGATGCCGGAAGGCGTATTGAAGCTGGCCTGCAGCGCCGGGCCGTCAACACGCCCCTCGCCCTGCCCGGCCACGGTTTCGATGCGTCCATCGGGCAGGCGCCGGCGGATGCGGTTGTTGTCGCCGGCATCGGTGAAATAGACGCTGCCATCGGCACTGCGCAGCACAGCGTAAGGGTCGGCGAAACGGGCCTGGGCAGACGCGCCGTCACGGTCACCCGGGTGGCCATCACCGGCCAGCGGCTCGATCTGCGCGGTCCAGGCCAGCGGCGTGGGCGCCGGGCCTGCCGGTTCGGCCAAGGTGTGCAGCGGGGTCTCCCACCAGGTCGCAGCCAATGCCACCGCCGTTGCCAACGCCACTCCTGCCGCCATCCATTGCCACCGTGCCATCGTGCTGCGCTGCCTGCCTGCTGTCTGAAGAGGCATCGACAATAGACGCTGGGGACGCGATGCGCCACGGCCAAACGTCGTGCCGGGCAGCACAGTTCCATGCACTGTGCTTGTTCTGGCTGGCCACAGCGGGTTCAATGCGGTTCCCACGGATGGAGATCCTCCATGCTCCGCGTTTTCCCCCTCGCCGCCCTGCTGGTGGCCGCACTGGCCAGCACGCCAGCCTCTGCCTCGATCACGGTGGCGCCGCAGCAGCCATCCGCCACCCGCGATGCGGTGCACATGGCCTACGCCACGCGCTGGGACGAAGCCATCCAGCAGTCGCGCAGCGGCAATACGCTGGGCGCGCTGATCGCGATGGAGCGGCTGATGGAAGACCCGCTGCTGGACGACTTCGATGCGGAGCATCGTGGCCGTGCCGCACAGGTCGCCGGCTGGACCGCGATGGTGCAGAAGAAGCCGGACCAGGCCCGTCGCTATCTGCTGCGGGCACAGGAGGCACTGCCGGACGATGTGCAGATCCTGCTGACCCTGATGTCGCTGGAGCTGTCCGAGAACAAGCCCGCACCCGCCACCAGACTGCTGGTGCAGGCGCTGGCGCATGCCGACGCGCCGCTGCCGCTGGAGCACCAGACCATCAACTATCTGCAGTACCGCTTGCGTGACCAGCCGCAGCAGCGCCTGCAACTGCTGCAGGCACTGTTCGACAACGGTTGGAAGAGTGGCGGCCTGGAGCCGACCGGGCTGTGGCTGGCCCTGGCCACGCTGCAGGCGGACAACGGGCGTGGCGATGACATTCCGGCCACGCTGGCCCGCATCACCGGCCCGGCCGAGATCATCCGGCTGCGCAGTGACAGGCGTTTTGATCGCTATGTAGACCGCGCCGACCCGCGATTCGATCCCGTGCAGGCCGCGCAGAAGCATCTTGATGAACTGCGTGTGTCCGGCCTGCTTGATCGCAAGCTGGATGCACGCATGGCCGAGTTCAGCAGCACGCTGCTGATGCTGGATCGCAACGAGGAAGTGCTGGCGCTGACCGATGGCATGGCGCGCGCAGCCGCCGAAGGCGAGTCGCCTGCGGCGGAGGAAGCCGAATGGGTGGCCTGGCTGCTCAACAGCCGACTGTCCGCACTGCGCCGGCTGGGCCGCACCGACGATGCGCTGGAAGCGGCCAGACAGGCGGCGCGCATCGGAGCATTGGGGCCGGATGGCATCGAGCACCAGTTGAATGTCGGCTTCCTGTTCACCTCGCTCGACCGCATGCAGGACGCCGCGCAGGCGGTGAACGACCTCCAGGGCCTGGCCGGCTACGGCAAGGCCGCGCAGGCCCTGGTGCAGTTCGCCGCCGCCCGCGGCCGGGGCGATGCCAAGGCGATGGACGCAGCGCGCACGGTGATCCTGGCCCAGCGCGGTGACGCACGCCTGTTCCATCGCGAGATGCTGCTGGACGAAGGTGACCTGGAGGGCGCAGCCGCAGTGTTGATCGAACAGCTGCGTTCGCCGGTTGAACGCGGTGAAACCCTGGCCAGCCTGCAGGACATGCGCACCTATCCGTCGCTGCCGGGTGACGTGAAGATCGATGCGGCCTGGCGCGCTCTCAAGCAGCGTGCGGACGTGCAGGCCGAGGTCACCCGCGTCGGCCGCATCGAGCGCTACGAACTGGTCAGCACCTCGACCTCGCGCTGAGCTGATTTCCCGTAGCGCCGGGCCCATGCACGGCCACGGGTACCGCGAGCCGAGCACACGCACGGCTCTGCAACGCCCCGTGCGGGCAACACCACCCGCCTAGCGCGCCGGCACTTCGGTGCGGATGCCCATCGCTTCGCGGTAGCGCGCATACAGCGCCATCACCTTGTCCACATAGGCCAGGGTTTCGGCGTAGGGCGGCACGCCCTTGTAGCGGGTGACCGCACCGATGCCCGCGTTGTAGGCGGCCGCCGCCAACGGGCGGTCGCCGTTGTAGCGACGCAACAGCGCGCGCATATAGCGCGCGCCGCCCTCGATCGACTGCTGTGGCGAGAACGGATCGCTCACCCCGTACTCCTGCGCGGTATCGGGCATCAGCTGCATCACCCCCTGCGCGCCCTTGCTGGATACCGCCAGCGCATCGAAATTGCTTTCGGCGTGGGCGATCGCACGCAACCACGCATCATCGACGCCGGTGGCCTTGGCCGCGGCCTTGAACTGCTTGGCATGCTGCGCCAGCTGCGGCGTGCCGACCTTGCCGAGGCCTTCGTGGGCGGGCTCACCCGGCGGCGTGGCCACGGTGAACTTCAGGAACACGCGCGAGCCGGGCAGGTTGCGGGTGGAGTAGACCAGCACGCCGTCCTGTTCCCGCTCGTACAACACGCCGCTGAACACGCCCATGTTGCCCCACAGGTTCGGGGTCTGGATGGCGTTGTCGTCAATCTCCTTCGCAGTGCAGCGCGAGCCCGGCTCCGGTGCAGTGGCCAGGCTGACGGTGTTGCCCTGCACGCAGCGATAGACGGTGCGCGCGGCGGCCAGCCCGGGCCACAGGCCGGGCAGCAGCAACAGCGCGAGCAGGAGAGGGCGACGGGACATGGCGGCCGGATCATCCGGCCGCGCCCGCTAATGTTGGGTGAATGGGGGTCGGCAGGGCTGCGCCCTGCACCTGCAGAGGCCAGATCAAGGGCAACAGCAAGTTGGCTGAAGGATGGCGAGGTGGGTCCGGGTGTGGGGGGCGCGGCACGTACGTCCATGTAAGCTCGGTCGCCGCATCCATGCGGCTCACGCCCCCACAACCGGACCCACCCCGCCTTCGACAGTTTCCTGCAACGGGCAGTAGATCCACGCCATGCGTGGATGAAACGTCTGGAGACGATGGATAAATCAATGGAACGAAGACGCCGGGTTACTCCGCGGTCCTCCGCCGCACCCAATACCCCACGCCCAGCAGCACGAACCACACCGGGCTGGCGATCAACGCCTGGCGGGTGTCGCCCTGCAGGCTCAGCAGCACCAGCACGGCGGCGAAGAACACCAGGCAGGCCCAGCACATGGCGACGCCGCCGGGCATCTTGAAGATCGATGCCGCATGGCGTTCCGGGTAGCGGCGGCGATAGACCATGTAGGCCACCAGGATCAACGACCAGACGAAGATGAACAGCACCGTCGCCAGCGTCGTCACCAGGGTGAAGGCGGTCACCAGGTTCGGGATCAGGTAGATCAGCAGGGTGCCGCCCAGCAGGCACAGGCAGGAGAACAGCAGGCCACGGGCCGGCACCGCCGCACGCGACAGGCGCGACAGACCGCGCGGTGCGTGGCCTTCCTCGGCCAGGCCGTACAACATGCGGCTGGTGGAGAAGATGCCGCTGTTGGCCGAAGACGTGGCCGAGGTCAGCACCACGAAGTTGATCAGGCTTGCGGCGGCAGGAATGCCGGCCAGCACGAACAGCTGCACGAACGGGCTCTTGTCCGGCACCACCTGGCGCCACGGGGTGACGGCCATGATCGCGATCAGCGCCAGCACGTAGAAGATGATGATGCGCACCGGGATCGAGTTGATCGCCTTCGGCAGGTTGCGTTCCGGATCAGCAGTTTCGGCGGCGGTGGTGCCGACCAGCTCGATGCCGACGAAGGCGAACACCGCAATCTGGAAACCCGCGAAGAAGCCGACAAGCCCCATCGGGAACATGCCACCGTCATTCCACAGGTTCGACAGCGACGCAGTGTGGCCGCTGGGCGAAGTGAAACCCCACGCCACCAGCCCGGCACCGGTGATGATCAGCGCGCAGATCGCCACGATCTTGATCAGCGCGAACCAGAATTCCATTTCACCGAACAGCTTCACCGTCACCAGGTTCAGCGCCAGCAACAACAGTACGCAGGCCAATGCCGGTATCCATGCGTCCAGCCCGGGGAACCAGAACTGCGCGTAGGCAGCGATCGCGATCACATCGGCAATGGCGGTGACGATCCAGCAGAACCAGTAGGTCCATCCACAGAAGAACCCGGCCCAGGGGCCGAGCAGGTCGGTGGAGAAATCGATGAAGGACTTGTACTGCAGGTTGGACAGCAGCAGTTCGCCCATCGCACGCATCACGAAGAACAGCATCGCGCCGATGATCAGGTAGACGAAGACGATGGACGGGCCGGCGAGGCTGATGGTCTTGCCCGACCCCATGAACAGGCCGGTACCGATGGCACCGCCGATGGCGATCAACTGCAGGTGGCGGTTGGACAGGCTGCGGCGCAGGTGCTCGGGGGGCGTTGCGGGCTCGGTCATGGGCGCGGGAAACGGGCGGGCGAAGCGTTTGACGGTAGTCCTCCGCGCGCCGGAGCGCCAGCGCCGGAAGGTCTTATTGCGTCAAACCGAGCCGCTTTCATCACAATGTGACCCAATACCGGATTCGTCCCATTCCGCCCGGCCCGGCGCCATGCTCAGATAGCCGCATCTGCCCAAGGACCGGCCCACCCATGCCCCCTGCCCCGTCCACCCCGCTGGAGCCCCGGCCATGAGCCGGCTGCGCGTCATCATCGGTGGCACCGCACTGGCGCTGCTGGCCGCGGCCGTACCGATCGCGGTGATGGCCTATGCCACCTGGGACCGCGCGATCAGCGTCGAGCAGCAACGCCTGCGCGACATCGCCGACCGTACCCTGCGCCGCTCCGATCTGTCCTACGAGGAAGCGCTGGCGGCATTGAAGTCGGCCGAGGTCGGCGCCTATGTGCCCTGCGGGCCCGACCATATCCGGCGCATGCAGACGCTGGTGATGACCACGCCATCAGTCGATCAGATGGGCTACTTCGAAGGCGGCAAGCTGCGCTGCACGTCGTGGGGCCCGTTCCTGTCCGACGTGAAGCAGCCCAAGGCCGACCACGTCACCAGCGACGGCGCCGGCATCGCCGTGGATGTGCGCCCCGAAGCCAGTGGGCGCCGCCAGGTGCTGTCGATCCTGTACGGCAACTACGACGTGCTGGTCGATCCGCGCCGCTTCGTCGATGTCATCGTGGATCCGCATGTCCGCCTGGCCCTGGCCAGCCCGGACGGGCGCCTGCTGGCCAAGCAGGACGGCATGGACCCGGCGCTGCTGGAGAACCTGCTGCGCGACCCCGGCATGGGGCTGGACCGCAACACGCTCTACGCCACCGCCCGCAACGAGGAATGGCTGGCCATCGCCACCACCCCGCGCACTGCGCTGGCGGCAACCTTCCGCCAGCAGGCGTGGCTCTACGTGCCGTTGGGCCTGCTGCTGGCCGCCGCCGGCGCCGGGCTGGTGATCTGGCTGTCGCGCCGCCGCCTGTCGCTGCGCGGCGAGCTGGCCACTGCCATCCGTCGCCGTGAGCTGTACCTGCATTACCAGCCGATCATCGAGCTGGACACCGGCATCTGCGTCGGCGCCGAGGCCCTGATCCGCTGGCAGCGCCCGGATGGCACCCAGGTGCGGCCGGACCTGTTCATTCCACTGGCCGAAGAGGCCGGCATGATCGCCGACGTCACCGACCTGGTGATCGAGAACGTGGTGCGCGACATGCGCGAACTGCTGGTGGCCGACCGCAGCGCGCACATCGCGATCAACCTTGCCGCCGAGGACATCAGCAGCGGCCGTGCCCTGAAGATGATCTCCAAGCACATGGCCGGCAGCGGCATCCTGCCGCAGCAGATCTGGATGGAGGCCACCGAGCGCGGCTTCCTCGACCTGGACCGCGCGCGCACCATGCTCGCCGCCGCCCGCCGTGCCGGTCACAGCGTGGCCATTGACGATTTCGGCGTGGGCTTCTCCAGCCTGCAGTACCTGGAACAGCTGCCACTGGATGCGCTGAAGATCGACAAGTCGTTCATCGATGCGATCGGCACCGAGAGCGCGACCAGCCCGGTGACGCCGCACATCATCGACATGGCCAAGGAACTGGGCCTGTGGGTGGTGGCCGAAGGCGTGGAGACCGAAGCACAGCTGGCATATCTGCACAGCCGGCACGTGGAGTTCGGGCAGGGCTGGCTGTTCTCGCGGCCGCTGCCGCGCGATGAGTTCGTGGCATTCCACCACAAGCGGCAGCAACGATACGGCGCGGCGCGCGAGCACATGCAGAATCCGCGCAGCGTACCGATCGAACGCGAGGGACTGGAGTAGGGCGGCGAACGGCAGAGCCCCTCGTGGTGGCTCGCGGACAGCTATCCCCGGGGTTGGCCGGGACCGTCGGGGTCGCGGGGGACGCCGTGAACCCGTCCTTGATGGCTTGGCCGCGGCATCCATGCCGCGGACACCCCCGCGACCCCGACCGTCCCGGCCTCTGACAGATCCCCCGGCGTCCCACCACGGAATCAACAGAAGAAAGCGAAAGCAAAGGCAAACGCGGGTCGCTGCGCTCGGTGGATCCACGCCATGCGTGGATGGCGTGGACCACGGTAGTGCCGGCCGCTGGCCGGCACCTCCGTAGCGTGTGGCTGCGCCTACGCCCATGCCTTCGGCCGTGCCATCAGCCAGGCCACGGTCACCGCCAGCAGCAGCAACGGCAACCATCCCAGCTGGTCCGGGCCGCCCGCCTGCAGCAGCACGCCACCCGCTACGCCACCGGCAGCAATCGCCAGGTTCCAGCCGGTCACCAGCATCGACTGCGCCAGATCCGCAGCAGCACCGGCACGACGCGCGAGTGCAGTCTGGAACAACGTCGGCACCGCGCCGAACGCCACGCCCCACAGGATTGTCGCCAGCAGCAGCGCAGTCGCGTCGCCCGGCCACAGCAGCAGCGCCAGCACCGGCAGGATGAAACCGATCACGGCTGCCCACACAAGCACGCGCAGGTGACGATCCACGCCCCAGCCGGCGAGACCGATGCCGGCAATGGCCGCCAGGCCGAAGGCCAGCAGCAGGCGATCAAGCCACGGGCCGGCACCGGCCTCCACCGCCAGCGGCTCGATGTAGGTGTAGAGCACGTTGTGCGCCAGCACGTACAGCACCATCACCAGCAGCGCACTGCGCACGCCGGGCATGCGCCAGACCGTAGCCAGCGAGGTGCGTTGGCCAGCACCGGCCGCCGGCAGCGCCGGCAATGCCCAGCGCGCGTAGGCCAGCAACCCGACGCCGAGCACGCTCATCAAGGCGAAGGCCCAGCGCCAGCCGATCTGCTGGCCCAGCAGCGTGCCCGCCGGTACGCCCAGCGACAGCGCCAACGGCGATCCGACCATTGCCACCGCAATGGCCCGGCCCTGCAGCGAGGGCACCACCATGCGTGCGGCATAGCCGGCCACCAGCGACCACAGCAGCCCGCCGCTCACGCCCGCCAGGAAACGCGCGGCGAGGATCAGTGCATAGCTGCTGCTCAACGCGGTCAGCGTGTTGACCACCACGAAGCCGGCAATGGCGGCCAGCAGCAGCGGGCGTCGTGGCAGGCGCTGGGTCAGCGCGGTCATCGGCAATGCGGCCATCACCGAGCCCAGCGCATACACGCTCACCAGCTGGCCAACCGCCGCATCACTCACGCCCAGGCTGTCGCCCATTGGACGCAGTACACCGGCCGGCAACGTCTCGGTCAGCAGAGTGATGAAGCCACCACCTGCCAACGCCAGCAGGCCCGCCCATGGCAGACGCGTGGCCTCACCGGCCGGGCTGGCCGCATTGATGGCATGGCCGCTCATCGCGCAGCCTCCAGGTCGGCGTACACCGCATCACGCAGCTCATCGACGAAGGCGCCGTCCATGCCTTCGTACAGGGTGTTGGTCAGCGCCACCACGCTCAGCCCATGCGACGGGTCGACGAACCAGCTGTGGCCATAGGCGCCGCCCCAGCGCCAAGTCCCTTCGCGCTGCGGCGTGCCGCTGGCAGTGGCATCGCGCAGCACCGCAAAGCCCAGCCCGAAGCCCCAGCCGGCCGGTTCCGGCGGCCCCTGCTCGCCCACCTGCGGGCTGGCCATCTCTGCCGCCAGGCCGGGCGGCAGCAGACCGGAGCGCTGCACATCACGCAGCGCCTCGAGCACCACCATCACCTCATCGGCAGTACCCACCAGGCCTGCGCCGGCGGAAGCGAAACGGCTGGCATCGAGGGCACGCGCAAGGCTGTACTCGATGCCGACCGTACCTTCGAACGGCGCGACCACCTCGCCTTCGCGCAGGCGATGCGGCTGCAGCGTGTCGCTCACATAGGGCGTGGCCAACCGCGCACCCTCGCGCGTGGCGAACGCAGTATCACGCAGGCCCAAGGGGGCGGCCAGCAAACGCTCGAACAGCACCTGCAGCGTTTCACCGGTCGCAGCTTCGGCCACCGCACCGGCCACATCCACGCCCAACGAGTACAGCCATTGACTGCCCGGCTCGAACAGCAGCGGTGCCTGCGCGATGCGGCGTACGTTCTCGGCCAGGGAAAGCGGATTCGCATCCAGGCCATCGCTGACCCCAGCGCGCGCATAGGGGCCCTCCGCATCGGCTTCCAGGAAACGGTACCCCAACCCGCTACTGTGGCTGAGCAGCTGGCGCAGGCTGATCGGCGGACGGCGACCATCGGCCAGTGCCGGACGGAAATCCGGCAGCCAGCGCTGCACCGGTGCATCCAGGTCGAGCACGCCCTCGGCCGCTAGGCGCAGGATCACCGTGCTCAGCAACGGCTTGCTCACCGAGGCCAGCCGGAACAGCTGGTCGCGCTGCATCGGCGTGGCCGACTCGCGATCGGCCAGCCCGGTCGCGCTGGCATGGCGAAGCACGCCGTGCTCGCGCACCAGCACCACCGCACCGACCAGGCGCAGGGGGTGGACCTGCTGCAGCAGCCGCTGCACCGAAGGCAGTGTCGGCGCAGGTTCGAAGGAAGGAGCGGCATTCATCGCGGTGATCCGTGGGGGAGAGGCCGCCACGTTAGGCAGCGGGCGTCCCCGCAAAAAGCCGGTTGCCGCTCCGGGCATCATGGACCGCACAGTCCGCAATCGGCATCATGGCCGGAACTGCAGGGCCGTAACGGTTCGCGCGCCTGCCCGCATCGCAGTGTTGCAAAGCCGGGACCGCCCGCTGCGCTCCTGCCTACCTACCCTGCTGTTTTCACCGCCCGCACGCCCATGTCAGTCCTGGACAACCTCGCCAACCTGCAGACCTTCGTCCACGCCGCCGACACCCGCAGCTTCGTCGAGACTGGGCGCCTGCAGGGCATCTCCGCCTCGGCCGCTGGCAAATGCGTTGCGCGGCTGGAGCACGCACTGGGCGTGCGCCTGTTCCACCGCAGCACGCGCAGCATCACGCTCACCGCCGAGGGCCAGCTGTTCCTGGCGCGTTGCCGGCGCATCCTCGACGAGCGCGATGCCGCACGCACCGAGCTGGCACAGCCACACGCCACGCCCCGCGGTACGCTGCGCATCAGCCTGCCGCTGGTGGGCGATCTCACCCTGCCACTGATGGCCGAGTTCATGGCGGCCTATCCCGACATCCGTCTCGACCTCGATTTCAGCGATCGGCTGGTCGATGTCATCGAAGAAGGCTTCGATGCCGTGCTGCGCGTCGGTGAACCCAGCGACTCACGCATGAATGCCCGCCGGCTGGGCGTGTTTCCGCGCCGCGTGGTGGCCTCGCCGGCCTACCTGCAGCGCCGCGGCATTCCGCGCACGCCGACGGAACTGCTGCAGCACACGCTGCTGCACTACCGCTTCCCCACCACCGGCAAGCTGGAGCCGTGGCCGATCCATTGGCCCGATGAGGAAATCCCGCAGGAGCTGCCGGTACACATGGTGGCCAACACCATCGAGGCGCGGGTGGCGCTGGCCATGCGCGATGTCGGCCTGGCCTTCGTACCCGTGCACTCGGTACGCGAAGCGTTGGCCGACGGCCGCCTGGTCACCGTGCTGGACGAACACGTGCATTCCTGCGGCACCTTCCATCTGCTGTGGCCGTCGGGCCGACACGTACTGCCGAAGCTGCGGGTGTTCATCGACTTCGTCGGCGCCCGCCTGGGTACCGTGCCGTAGATCCACGCCATGCGTGGATGCGTCTCGCGGCGAAAGGAAGCCGAGCATCGGCTCGGCTCTACAGAACCGCCCGACCATCGGTAGCGCCCGGCCATGCCCGGCGGCCGCACACCTGACCATTCAGCCACTGCCGCTATACTGGCCGCTCATTCCTCCCAGAGGCTCGCGACCAATGCGCCATTGATGCCGCCGTCTTCCCAACAGACGGCCTGACTCTTCCCGCCCCTGTGCGCAGGGGAGAACCCGGCATCCATGGAGGTCGCATGACCCTGCATTCCCTCACGCTCGATCGCGTGTCGTATCGGTTGGCCGATGGCCGCCCGCTGTTTTCCGATCTGTCGTTTTCCTTCGAACCGGTCGCCACGGGCCTGGTCGGTGCCAACGGCGCGGGCAAGAGCGTGCTCGCTCGCCTGTTGGCTGGCCGCCTGTCACCCGACAGTGGCCAGGTGCGCGGCAGCGGTCGCGTGTTCCTGCTGCCGACACCCGGCTACCCACCTGCTGGCACAGTCGGTGAACTGGCCGGCGTCGGCGCGGAACTGGCCGCGCTGCAACGCATCGAAGCCGGCAGCGTGGACGAGGCTGACTTCGCCCGCGTCGGTGATGGCTGGGACCTGCGCGAACGCCTGCAGCAGCAGTGGCAGGCGCTGGGCCTGCCCGATGATCTGGATCCCACCCAGCCCGCCGCACGGCTCAGTGGTGGCCAGGCGATGCAGGTCGCGCTGTCCGGCGCCTGGGCCAGCAACGCCGATTGGCTGATCCTGGACGAACCCAGCAACCACCTCGACGCACGCCATCGCCAACAGTTGTACGACCAGTTGCAGCAGTGGCGCGGCGGCCTGCTGGTGATCAGCCATGATCGCGAGCTGCTGGCGCAGATGCAGCAGATCGTCGAGCTCGACGCGCGCGGACTGCATCGATATGGCGGGCCGTGGCAGCACTATGCCGACGCGCGTGCCGCCGAACGCGAAGCGGCCGCGGCACAGCTCGACCATGCGCGCGCCCAGCACCGGCAGCAACAGCGCAGCGCGCGCGAGCAGCACGAGCGGCAACAGCAACGCCAGGCACGCGGCAATCGCGATGCGAAACAGGCCAACCAGGCACCGATCCTGCTCGGTCGCCAGAAACAGCGCGCCGAGGCCAGCCTTGGCCGCGCCCAGCTGGTGCAGGCCGAACGCCTCCAGGCCAGTGCCGGACAGCTGCGCGCCGCGGCGTCGGCGGTCCACGCCGCACCGGAGCTGGCATTGTTTGCCGGTGAGGGGGAACGTGGCAGCGCACGCCTGCTGCAGGCCCGGGATCTGGTCCTGCCACACGGCTGCAGTGCGCCATTGCAGCTGGACATCCGCCGTGGCCAACGCATCGCCGTGGTTGGCGACAACGGCAGCGGCAAGTCGACGCTGCTGCGCGTACTGGCCGGCCAGCTGCCCCCACAGGATGGGACCGTGCAACGGCATGCCCCCCTGGCGCTGCTGGACCAGCAGCTGCTGGGATTGTCCGGCGAGCGCAGCATCCTCGATACCGTACAGGCCGCCCACCCCACTGCCGACCCTGGCGAACTACGCACGCGGCTGGCCCTGCTCGGGCTGGACGCCCAGCGCATCCAGCGCCCCGCCGGCCAACTCAGCGATGGTGAACGGGTGAAGGGCGCGCTGGCCAGCGTGCTGTATGCCGATCCCGCCCCCCACCTGTTGCTGCTGGACGAACCCGGCAACGCACTGGACCTGAGCGCGTTGCAGGCACTGGAAGAACTACTGGCGGCCTGGCCGGGCGCCCTGGTGATGGTCAGCCACGACCGGCACCTGCTGCAGGCATTGCGGCCCACGCAGGTGCTGCAGGTCAGCCCCGGCGGCTGGCAGTGGCGTGACCGCCTGTAGATCCACGCATGACGTATCGATCAGGGGTAGTGCCGGCCGCGGGCCGGCACACCGCGATCCGTCAACGCGCGCTCAACGCTTCCACGCCGGGAACGCCTGCGGCAGCTGCTGCCACAGCAACGGGCCGGCGCGCAGCTCCTGGTCATTGAGCAGGCAGGCATCCAGTTCCGCACGCACCGCACGCTCATCCATGTGCACGCCGATCACCACCAGCTCCTGGCGCCGATCCCCCCACAACGGGTGCCACAGGCGCTGCATCGCCGAATGTGCGGCCGTATCGGGGAACTCCTCCAGCCCCGGCAACGGCGCGCTCCAGCAATCGGCCTGCTGCCGCGCCCAGCCGAGGTCGCTGTAAGGCAGCGGCGTCGGCGGCAGCAGCGGCGTGGTGTCTTCCAGGCCTGCACGCACGCGATCGCGTGCGGCGTACCAGAAGCCGGCCGCCTGCGTGCGCGTCGCCGCACCCACGGTATTCAGCTCGCCCACCCAGTCCATGCGGTTGGCCAGCCAGAACCAGCCCTTGCTGCGGATCACGCCGGGCATGCCCGACTGCAGCGCCCGCGCGAATCGCGCAGGATGGAACGGCCGCCGCGAACGGTAGACGAAGCTGCCGATGCCGTACTCCTCGGTTTCCGGTGTGTGCTCGCCACGCAGTTCCTTCACCCAGCCCGGCGCGCGTTGCGCGCGCTCCATATCGAAGCGACCGGTATCCAGCAGCTCGGCCAGCGGCACGTCGCCGAAGCTGGACAGCAGCAGCCTTGCGTCGCGGTTCAGGCCACGCAGCACGGCCAGCGTGTCCTGCAGCACTTCATCGTCCACCTGGTCGACCTTGCTGACCACGATCACGTCGGCGAACTCGACCTGCTCGCACAGCAGGTCGACCACGCCGCGATCGTCCTCCGGGCCAGCCTGCTGGCCGCGCTCGGCCAGGCGCAGCGTCGAACCGAAGTCGGCCAGGAACGCGCTGCCATCCACCACCGTCACCATCGTGTCCAGGCGCGCGATGTCACTCAGGCTGAAGCCCTGCTCATCGCGCACGGCGAAGGTAGCCGCCACCGGCATCGGTTCGCCGATCCCGGTCGATTCGATCAACAGGTAGTCATAGCGACCGGCGTCGGCCAGGCGCCGCACTTCCTGCAGCAGGTCATCGCGCAGCGTGCAGCAGATGCAGCCGTTGCTGAACTCCACCAGCGTCTCTTCGGTGCGGCGCAGTTCGGCGCCACCTTCGCGCACCAGCTGCGCATCGATGTTGACCTCGCTCATGTCGTTGACGATGACCGCCACGCGCAGGCCCTCGCGGTTGCGCAGGATCTGGTTGAGCAGGGTGGTCTTGCCGGCCCCCAGGAAGCCGGACAGCACGGTGACCGGAAGGCGACGGTCGGCGCGGGAAACAGTGTTCATGTCGGAGCGGGTTGGCTGCGGAACAGAAATGTTACTGTATAACAATTGTTGCGCAAGGAGCCTCCCCCGATGAAGTCGCCTTCTGCCGCCCTGCTCGATGCCGGCGCGGTCGCCCTGTCCAGCCTGTGCCTGCTGCACTGCCTGGCGCTGCCCCTGCTCGCCGCCGCACTGCCGCTGTTCGGCGCCTGGGCCGAAGCGGAATGGGTGCACCTGCTGTTCGTGGCCATCGCCCTGCCACTGACCGGCTACGCGCTATGGCGCGCCGAGCGCCGCCAGCCGTTGCCCGTGCTGGCCTGGGCCACCGCCGGCGCCGGCCTCGGCCTGCTGCTGGCCGGCGCGCTGGGGTTGCCCTCGCACGCCTGGGAAACGCCGATGACCGTCACCGGCAGCCTGCTGCTGGCCGCCACGCATGTCTGGAACGCGCGGCACCGGCACTACCTGGTCATTTGCCGTAGCGGCGCAGCAGCTCCACCAGCACCTCGGCCTCGTCCGCCCGCTGCTGCGGGTCATCGGCACCCACTACGTGTTCCTGCAGGTGCTCGTGCAGCAGCTCCATCAGCAGGCTGTGGGCCGCACCGCGCACCGCGGCGACCTGCACCAGCACGTCCGCACAGTCGCCGGCTTTGCCCTCGGGCTGGTCCAGCGCCTGCTCCAGCGCCGCCACCTGACCCGCGATGCGGCGCACCCGGGTCAGCAGCTGCTTTCGATTCTTGTGTACATGGGCCATGAGTGGATCGTATACCCTATGGGGGTATCCTTCCACCCTCTGGTCTCCGCATGCACCTGGACGCCCTCGCCGCTGCCCGTCGCCACGAACACCACTTCGACGACGGTAACCCGCTGGCCGAACGCAACACCCGCCGCGCCCTGTGGCTCACCGTCAGCATGATGCTGGTGGAGATCGTCGGCGGCTGGTGGTTCAACTCCATGGCCGTGCTCGCCGACGGCTGGCACATGAGTTCGCACGCACTGGCGCTGGGCCTTTCGGTGTTCGCCTACCGCTGCGCACGCCGCTACGCGCACGACCCGCGCTTCGCCTTCGGCACCTGGAAGATCGAGATCCTGGCCGGCTATACCAGCGCCATCGCCCTGCTCGGCGTCGCCGCCCTGATGGCCGTGCAATCGCTGGAGCGGCTGTGGGTACCGGCGCCGATCCACTACAACGAAGCCATCGCCATCGCTGCGGTCGGGCTGGGCGTGAACCTGCTGTGTGCCTGGTGGCTGCACGACAGCCCGGGCCACGCGCATCACCATCATGGGCATGGGCACGACCATGACCACGCGCATGATCACGATCACCACGATCACGGCCATGCGCACGGTCACGACCTCAACCTGCGCTCGGCCTACGTGCACGTGCTGGCCGACGCCGCCACTTCGGTACTGGCCATCGTCGCCCTGCTCGGCGGCAAGCTGCTGGGGCTGACCTGGCTGGATCCGGTGATGGGCCTGGTCGGCGCCGTACTGGTCACGGTCTGGGCGATCGGCCTGCTGCGCGACAGCGGCCGCATCCTGCTCGACGCGCAGATGGACGCGCCGGTGGTGGCCGAAGTCCGCGAAGTGATCGAGCAGGGCCCGTGGCCGGCACGCCTGGCCGACCTGCACGTCTGGCAGGTCGGCCGCGGCAAGTACGCGGTCAGTGCCAGCGTGGTCACCAGCGATGCCAGCCTGGATGCCGATACCGTGCGCAACGCGCTGGCCATCCACGAAGAGCTGGTGCACGTGACGGTGGAGATACACCGCAGCTGAGCCTGCGCGACTGCGGTCGAATCTGTAGAGCCGAGCCCATGCTCGGCTTGCCGTTGCCCTTGTAGCGCCGAGCCATGCTCGGCTGTCGCAGGCCATCAGCCGAGCACGGGCTCGGCTCTACAGTCAGAGCTTCAGCATCATCCGCAGCAGGTACATCAGCAGCGGCAGCGCGCTCAGCACCGCGCCACCGATGCCGATCCACGGCCAGCGCTCACCGCGCACGCGCGAGGCCACCGCCAGGCCGCCCCCTACCAGCGCCGCGCCCAGCACGCCCACACCCAGCCCGGCGGCCATGCCATTGCCGCCCGCGGCCACCGCCGCCTGCGCAGCCAACGTGCCCGCGCCCCACCCCACAGCGATGCCCAGCCAACTGGCCACGCCGCACCACGGTGCCTTGCCCTGCGCCATCCGAAAACCCCTGTGCTCTTGCCGAATTCCTGTACGGGCCACGCCCGCGTAGTGCCTACACTAGCCGCACCTGCCCCGTAGGGACATCCCATGCGCACGCTCCGCCTGCTGCTGCCCGGTGCCCTCCTGCTGCTCATTGCCTGCGGCGACGATGCGCGGCTTCCCTTCTCCGCCGACCCCTTGCAGGGCTGCTTCGCCACCAGCGTGCGCAAACCCGCCGACTTCCGCATCGACAAGGAAGGCGGCCAGTACTTCGTTTCCTTCAGCCGCGATGGCCAGTGGCAGCGCGAACCAAACGCCCTGCACAAGGCCAGCAACAGCGAGATCGGCCGCTACTTCCGCGATGACGCCGACCAGATCGACAGTGCGCTGATCCGCATGGCCGGCGGTTTCGGCATCTTCCATTTCAACAAGGGCGCGACGCTGAAGGGCAAGGCCAGTGATAGTGACTACATGGCGCTGATGCTGATCGGGGCTGGGCCGGTGTATGCGGTGAAGTGCGATTGAGCAATGGATCAACATTCAAACTAGTAAGAAAAGTTTGAAATCTGGTCAAGTACGGTGCGGGTCACAATCTGAAAACTGAACATTGTTGAGCCTAGTGTCTCCGCAACCGAAGAACGGAGACTCGCAGATGAGTAATCGCACACTGATTCTGTGTCTGGCAATCTCCACGGCCTCGCCTGCATTCGCAGAAACACCATTGAGTGTCGACAGAACGGAGCTCAGCGCCAAAGGAGAGATCATCATTGTTCGCCGTACAACTTGGCCAGACTTCGATGGTGGGCAGATTCAAGTTGATCAGCATCTGAAGCCTGATGGATTTGGACGACTGATCTATCGATACAGCGACCAGTCGGAGGCGACCAAGCTCTACCACCAAGCTTTCTGCGCTTCCATGGATATGGAACCATCTCAAGGGGAGGATACGATTGAAGGGCCGGCAGCAGGCTGGGCATGCACTCGTGAAAACACCCCAGGGAATCCAACCTCAAAATGGAGTTCGAATGGAGTCACGATTCGTGAGCACCTCGCTGGACGTGTGCATACCAAGGCAATGCGCATCCAATCGCGGAACCCAGTTCGCCCAGTAGGCAACTGATCTTAGGCGGCCTTCAGCCTTTCACTGAAGGCCGCGTCGCGGCATCCCGTCATACTGAGATTAGTTGCACATGCCCCATAGACCGTTGTTCTCAACGACCATGGTCAAAAATCACTCTTTCAACCCATCATGAGCCCTGCGGTACCATGCCCTCCCCCGAACCGCCCCGGTACCCGCCGTGCCCCATTACACCGGCCCCCTGCTGACCCGCGACAGCGCCGACACCCTACGCCGTGCCCATGACAAGGGCGCTGCCGAATGGCAGGGCTCGCTCGATCTCGGCCGCAGCGACGACAGCGTGGCGCTCGATGGCGACGGCTTCCACTTCCGTGGCCAGCCCTACCCGTGGCCGGGCAAGCTGAAGGACCGCACGCTGTATTACTGGGACGGCGAGGAATTCGCGCCGATCTCGCGCTACAGCGGCTCGCTGATCAAGCTGGTGCCGACCGAATGGGGTGCACCGACCTTCGAGATCGACGGCATCAAGATGCTGCCGACCTCCAAGCTGTCACCGTTCGAGGATGCGCGCCGCAAGGTCGAGCTGGTCGCCCCGGCCGGCAAGGTCATCCTCGATACCTGCGGCGGCCTGGGCTACTTCGCCGCCTGTGCGCTGGAAGCCGGTGTCGGCCAGATCCGCTCGTTCGAGAAGAACGCCGACGTGATGTGGCTGCGCACGCTCAACCCGTGGTCGCCGGATCCGGACTCGGCTGCGGCCGGTGGCCGCCTGCAGTTCAGCCACGGCGATGTCTCGCAGCAGATCGAACAGGTGGCCAGCAACAGTGTCGACGCGATCCTGCACGACCCGCCGCGCTTCGGCATCGCCGGCGAACTGTACTCGCAGGTGTTCTACGACCACCTCGCACGCGTCATCCGCAAGGGAGGGCGCCTGTTCCACTACACCGGTGCGCCAAACAAACTGACCAGCGGACGTGACGTGCCACGTGAAGTAGCCAAGCGTCTGGAAAAGGCCGGTTTCAAGGCGGAACTGGCGCTTGACGGTGTACTGGCCGTCAAGCGCTGAGCCTCACTCAGAATCCACCTTGGCCAGCTTCATCACCCACATCGGCACCTCGGGTTCGCCGGCGTAGAAGTCCTTGGGCTTGTTCTCCGCCATCGCCCAGCGGTGCAGCCAGCTGGGGCCGTAGCGGCCGTTGTAGCCCTCGGCGCCGCGTGCATAGGCCGGGTCCCGCATCGCCTCATCCAGTGAGATGAAGCGATAGCCGCGCCGCTTCGTCGCCGCCACCAGTTCGGCGAACGTGGCTGCGTTGAGTTCGTTCGCATGCATCAGCCACACCTGCGGCAGCGCGTAGCCCAGCAGCGCCTGCGACTGTTTCTCGTAGTAGTCCAGCTTGTTCAGCATGTAGGGCACGTAGCCCTTGCGCAGCTGCGCCAGCGTCGCCTCGCGGGACGGTGAATCGGGCTGCTCGTTCATCACGTTGGCATAGGCGAACGCCCACACCCACTCGCCGTTGTCGACGGTCACCGGTGCCACGCGGTAGCCATGCTGCTTGAAGAACGCGTCCATCTCCGCGCGCTCTTCCGGTGTGCGCCCGGCGCGCAGGTAGGGATGGCGCATCCACTGCGGTTTCAGTCCGCGCTCGGCCAGCAGTGGCCGCAGCACCGTCTCGCCACGCAGGAAATCCTGCTGGAACGCAGGCATGCCCTTGGCGTTCAGATCCATGTGCGAATACGTATGGTTGCCCAGCCCATGGCCCGCATCCAGCCATTCGCGCAGCATCTGCACCCGCGCCGGCTGCACCTGGCCGTCCACCTCCAGCTTGTTCTCGTTGACGAAACCCACCACCGGCACGCCGGCCTGGCGCAGCTGGGCCATCAACGCCTCATGCCGTGCCTGCAGGTCCGGCGGCACGATTGCGTCCACCCGCGCCCAGGGCAGGTCATCGATGGTCACCGCAATCCGGCGGTCCACCTCAGCGGCCTGGACGGCCAACGAACACAACAACAACGGCACCGCACGCAGCAACCAACGCATCCGCATTTCCTTGCAAGGGCGAGGCACGGACTGTACCGCGATTACCGACGCGCGGCCGAGTGCGGGCTCAGCCGGCGATGTACGATGGCGGCACGTGCGCGGTCAACCACACGCCATTGGCCGATCGAAGAAAGACATGGCCGTCGGCATGCATGCGGCCCGCAGCCACACTCAGGATCACCGGCGCACCGCGGCGCGCGCCAACCCGCTGCGCGGTTTCCCGGTCCGGCGACAGGTGCACATGCTGGCGCTCACCCGGTCGCAGGCCCTGCTCGCGGATGGCCGCGACGAAGCGGGCCACCGTGCCGTGGTACAGCCACGCCGGCGGTTCGACCGGCTCCAGCCCCAGATCGACCTGGATCGAATGGCCCTGGCTGGCCCGAATGCGCAGGCCGTCTTCGCTCAATGCGAAGCGCTGCTTGTCGTTGCTCTCGACCAATGCCTGCAGCGCCGGCCGGTCCAGCACCACACCCTGGCCAGCCATGCCGCGCAGCAACGCATCGATATCGGCCCACCCTTGTGCATCCAACTGCAACCCGATCTTCTCCGGCGCGTGGCGCAGCACCAGGCTCATGAGCTTGCTGGCCTGCTTGTATGACGTATCCGTACTCATCGGCATAGACTGCCGCAGTTGCAGCAAGGGCACCAGCTATCGTGCGGACGAACCCGCCTGGCGCTCGCGCACGAACGCCCGCCACAACACGAGCCCGGCGGCCATCGCCCCCACCAGCAGCGCGGCCAGCACCCACGCCAGATCATCGGGATTGCGCAACAGCGCCGCGTGGCGGCCGGCAAGGATGCCGAGTACCACCCGCTGGGCCTGTGCCAGCGGCATCCTGCCGTCTGCGGCAAGATCCACCAGGCACGCCGCTGGCGACAGCGTGGCCACGCTCAACCAGGCACTCTCGTACAGGTGCAGCACCCTCAGTGACAGCGCCAGCACAAGCCCGTGCAACGCCAGCAACCCCCAGCTGGCCCGCAACAGGCGCCCCGAGGTGCGACGCAGCCGGTAGACGCAGAGTGCCATCGCCCCCAGCAAGGACAGCGTGACACCGGCAAGCGGAATCAGGTGCAGCGGATACCAGTCCTGCAGCGCATTGGAGCGTGCCATCAACTGCTCGGCCACATGCAGGCGTGCTGCCGGATCGGAGCCACCGCACGCCTCGCCCACCGGTTCCAGCAGCATATCCACACGGTAGTGGAAGAAGCCGATCGCCAACCCCACCGCCAGCAGCGCCACCAGCTGCAGTACCAGCAGGATCGGGCCGGGACCACAGATACGGCAGAAGCGGGTAGCAGCAGAGACCATCGGTTCATCCATGACAACAAGCGACCATCCTAACCAAGCGAATGCGCGGTTGTCGGCGGGCGGAAACGACAATCGCCACTTCGTCCCGGTAGGATGTCGATGCACAGGGACGGTCGTACGATGAGGTGGTGTGGATGGTGACGCTGTATCTATGGGTGCGAACACTGTTCCCGTTGCTGGTGTTCGTGCTTGCCTGGGCGCTGCTGACACGCCTGATCAAGGCCCGTGCAGCGCGCCTGCCGCGCGTTCCGTTGAACTTGCCCGAGCAGAGCAGCAGTCCACGCAGGAAGGACCGCAGCATCTATGCGCGCAAACTACGGCGCAAGCCTGGCCTGCGCACTGCAACCCGCCCTGCTACGGCACCGCGCGGCTGGCACTTCGCTGGGGTGTTCGTTGCGCTCTCGGCGTTGATCGCCGCCGTGCTGGTCATGCCCGATGGCGCACGTTTCCAGGTGATGGTCGAGAGCCTGCGCGGCTATCCCACCACCATCGCCGAGATCCATGTTGCGGCGGCGGCGCAACCGGTCATGCTGCAGCGATGGCAGCCCGCGCTCGCGCAGCTGTCGCGCCCGGTCGCGATGCGCTATCCGATCGGCCGCACCGGGGGCGAGCATGAGGCGCACGCCACGCTACCCGTGCAGGTGAAGCATCAGGCAGATCGGCTGCAGGTTGCCACGGCCGTGCCAGTGGATGCCGATGCGCTGCGCATGGAGCTTGCGCGCTTGGCGGGGCTGCCAACCGAGGCAATCACCGTCCGCCAGCGTCAGATCGCACCCTGGCTGGAATCGGGCTGGAAGCCGCTGACCGAGCGGTAACGCCGAGCCCACGCTCGGCTGCGGTAGATCCACGCCACACGTGGATGGCACGCATGACGGAGTCGAGCATGGCTCGACAGACAGGTCGGCCCACACTCGCCCTTGATGCATCAGGACTCACGCGGCAGCTTCGCCGCCCACATGTTGTCGACCAGATTGGGGTACGGACGGCCGTTCTCTTCGGCACGCTGCCGCGCCGCCTGCTTCTGGGCCGGCGACAGCGGTTGCGATGTCTGGCCCTTGGGGTTGGGCCTCTTCCAAGGTGGTGTTCGGGAGGCACGCATGAGCGCAAGATTACTTCTTCAGGAAGTTCAACAACGCCAGATTGAAGTGATCGGCATGGCTGGTGTTGCAGCCATGCGGCGCGCCTTCCAGGATGACGACCTCGCTGCCCGCGATGGCCCGATGCGTACGCTGGCCCGAACCTTCGAATGGCACGATGGCGTCACTGTCACCGTGCAGGATCAAGGTCGGCACCGTGATCGTCTTCAGGTCATCGCGGAAGTCAGTCGTGGCAAAGGCCTGCATGCAGCCCAGCGCAGCCGTCTGGTCGGACTGGTGGCAAAGCGCGATCGCCGCCTGGCGTTCGTCCTCGGTGACCATCAGCTTGCCATCGGCGCTGAAGAAGTCGCGGGTGAAGCCATCGAAGAAGGCCTCACGATCCTTCTCCAGACCACGACGCATTTCATCGGCTTTCTCCTGGGTGAGCGGGCCGTCCGGGTTGTTGTCGCCACGCAGCAGGTAGGGAGGAACTGCGGCGGCGAACACCACGCTATGCAGGCAGTCCTGGCCGTGGTTGGCCACGTAGCGCGCCACTTCACCGCCGCCCATTGAAAAGCCCACCAGGGTGACATCGCGCAGATCACGCTCTTCGATCAATGCGGCCAGGTCCGCCGCCAGCGTGTCGTAGTCGTAGCCGTCGGCAGGCTTGTCGGAACGCCCGAAGCCGCGACGGTCATAGGTGATCACCCGGTACTGGGCGTCGCTCAGGATCGGTACTTGCGTCTTCCACGCATCGGCGGACAACGGCCAGCCGTGGATCAGGATGACCGGGCGGCCATCGCCGCCGGTGTCTTCAACGTGCAGGCGGATGCGGGAAGTGGGCATGGGGGCTCCTGTGGAAGGGCAGAGTTGCAGGTTAGTGCCCCGCCCCTATGCCGCCCGTGAGGGAATCGTGGCGCGCCATGACATGGCGTGCACAGGCTGAAGGCTGGACCGCACCGCCAAATCCCCGCTTCGTCGCGTCCCGCGCCGGTTTCGTCGCTGCACGGCGACACGGCGCGGCGGGCCGTGCCAGCCTGCATGGACCACTCCTGGGAGACTCGTCATGCTGCTGCTCACCCTGCCCCTGTTGGCCGCCGGCCTGGCTGCCACCCCGACTGCACCCGGCACGTTGCGCGAGCAGATCCGCCAAGCGGACATGCAGCTGTTCGCTGCCGCGTTCGATGCCTGTGACGCCGACAAAGCCGCGTCGATGACCACCGAAGACATGGAGTTCTTCCACGACAAGGCCGGCAAGTCCGCCAGCAACCGCGACGACTTCCGCCGCAGCGTGGCCGCGCTGTGTGAAAGCACCCGCACCAACCACACGCATCTGCGCCGTGAGCTGGTGGAAAGCTCACTGCAGGTGTTTCCGCTGCACGATGAGCGGGCGCTGGAGATCGGCGACCACCGCTTCCACGAGCGCGATGCGAAGGGTGTGGAGCATTGGACCGGCCAGGCCCGCTTCATCCAGGTCTGGCGGCGCGTGGATGGGCAGTGGCAGGTGGAACGGGTGATCAGTTACGACCATCGGCCGGCGGATTGAGCGGCGCCGATTCGCGTGACATGCGGCCATACTTCAATGGTTCCGGGTCGCCATCCAACGATGCGCTGCAAAGTGTGATCTGTAACGCAGCCTTCTACAGGAGTCGCTTGTTGGATCTCGGCTGGTCAACCTTCATCCTTTGCTGGCACATTTGCACCAGAAAGGAGATGCATGTCGATGTACTGGATTGATTTCGAGCAGCCAGCCGAAAAGAAGTTCCCCAAGCAGTTGTTGACTCTTGGCATCGCTAAGAGGGACGGCACGGTGTTCCTACCGGCCCTGGTGGCTGAATCCGAGCACGTCGTTCTTATGTGTGCGAAATACAGTCCCACCATAGTAGCGATGCTGGATGGTCACCCCTATGTCCCAGCAGAGTGGATGGCTGAAGAGTTCCCCGAGATTCGCGATAGATGTGATTTCCTCACCACCATCGCAAAGAGCGAGTCCGATCGCCTTGGTCTCTTCAAAGCGGATTGACCTGCGTCCATCCGCACGGCAATAGTCTAATAGTGGTGCTGCCGGGGTAAGCTCGGCGGCACTTTGCGACTTAGATAGAAATCAACCTTTCCCTATGTCCTTGTAAGTAACGCAATTGCTCTGCGTTAAACGGCTTCGGCGCGATCTTCTGCTCTAACCCCCACTGAGCGCGAATTCCATCCGGCAGCGCCTCACTGAAGATCATCACACCATCGTCAGTGAAAGAGATGAGCCAACGGTCGAACAGTCGATCGATGTGGGGTGCAAGCATCAGTCCGTTGTTGCCGTCGAGGCGTTCGTGGTTATCGCTATCGGCCCAGCGCTTGATGTGACTGGCGATAAGGAACTTTGGGTTCGTCGTTCCGGTTACACGACACATCGGTTCGATCTCGCACACGCTACTGCGGAACTTGCCCTGTCCAACGCGCGCGTTGATCAACTGCTTCTTCTGGGTCGTCGAGAGCGTTTCATCGTTCTGAATCGAACGAATTGCACTAGAGATCGGCACTTCCTCTCGCCACTGACCAAGCTCCTCGCGGTCGGTCTTCAACAGATCTAGAAGGTCTTCCGCCATCCCCTCTGGCACCGGGCACAGATACGCCTCATTGGCCTTTCCGCTCGCCTTGATGGGGGCGTATTTGTAGGGCAGATGCTGTCCCAGCAGGTCCATGTGATTGCGCACTTCAAGTGGGACTTCGACCAGCTGGTATTGCACCGGCACCATCCAGCCGTCGTTGTTCCAGTCGCTGTCGGCAGTCTTGAAGCTCTCGGGACGCGCCATTTCGGTGTGCGCTCCACTCACGATGGCAAGAGCCCTGATCTGCTTGTCCGCAAAGGCGAAGACCACGTCGCCTGGCCGTACCAAGGTCATGTTCTCGTAGAAGGCGCTGCGATGGCCGTCGGTCTTTTTCTTTGGCGACCACAGAAAGCCTCCCTTTGCCGAGGCTTCAAAGGTCTTCTTCTGGTTCACCCACCAGTACGCCATCCCTGCTTCCCCTGTCTCATCTAATTGATGTGGCCTATTGGCCTTAGAGACGGGATAGTACCTTTCGATGTCGTAATCGGCACGCTTTTGCCAAATGCAAAGAAGGCAGGGGGATACCCTGCCTTCGCTACGTCTTAGTGCTGCGGAATGTCTTGCAACTGAATCCGCGCCACGCTCTCGTCAGCGCCCTTGTCATCCTTTTCGCCGTTCTTGATGCTCACGAACAACACGTTGTTCTTCGCATCCAGCGCCAGGCTGTTCGGGTGGGTCGGCACCGTGTAGGTGGCCACCTTCTGGTAGCTGTCACTGTTGTAGGCCGTCACCGTCCCGGCTTCGCGGTTGGTCACGTACAGGCGCTTGCGTGGTGCATCCAGCAGGATGCCCAGCGGGCCAGCGTCGGTCGGGATGCTGGCCAGTTCCTTGCCAGTGCTGCGGTCGAGCACCAGCACGCGCTGGCCCGGGTGCTTGCTGACCAGGCCACTGCTCTTGGCCTGGTAACCACGCAGGAACTCCGAGCCCTGGTCGGTCACGAACAGGCGCTTGCCGGCTGGGTCCAGCGCGATGTTCATCGGCTGCTCGGCGGCGATCTTGTGCTGTGCCACCACCTTGTTCGAATCGGTGCCCACCACCACGAGGTCGGCCAGCAGGTTGCTGGTGTAGACGCGCTTGCTGGCCGCATCCAGCGCCAGGCCAGGTGCCTTGGCATTGCCCAGGCCGTCGATGGTGTTGATCACCTTCAGCGTGGTGGTATCGATCACGAACAGCACGCTGCTCACGTCCGGCTGGCTGCTGTGGCCGGTCACGTACAGGCGGTTGCCGGTGCTGTCGACCACCAGCTCGCGCAGGTCATGGGTGTAGGCGGCCTTGCCGTCCTTGCCGGTCTTCTTCTCCATCAGCTGGATGGTGCCGATGGCCTTGTTCTGCGCGGTGTCGACCACGGTCACCGACAGATCCACGGTGTTGCCCACGTACAGGCGGTTGTGGGCGTCGTCGAGCACCACGCCAAAGGCCTTGCGCTCCAGCGGGATACGGGTTTCCACGGCCAACGTGGCCGGGTTCAGGCGCAGCACCTGAGCCGGGCCGGCGTCATCGCCGAAGCCACCGGACGAGGCCACAAACACGGCGTTCTGTTTCGGACTGTAGGCCAGTTCGTACAGGCCCTTGGCCACGGTTTGGCGCTGCACGGCGGTGGTGGCGCTGGCGGCGGGCGCGTTATCGGCGAACGCGGACGGCGCGCCAAGGCTGAGCGAGACGGCAAGGGCCAGTGCGGCCGAGCGGAGAGCGGAATGAGGGAACATGCGAGCGTCCTTGAATGGGCACGGGAGGGTGTCCTGGCTCGCTGGGCCGTACGGAGACGGCCGTTCCGGCGTGCGCGCGCGGAAAGGCTGGCTGGGGTAGCGGGGGAATGGTAGCAGGTGGGGGGCGTGGCGTGCGTCTGCGCACGCGTGGCGGGCGTTCGACGTGAGGGCATAGCCCTCCCCAGCCTCGTAGTTTGAAGTCGCGAGTTGAGCAGCACGATTGCGGACGATTGGCGTTGCTCGCCTTCCACAACGGCCCTTCATCTCGCCGTTCACCGCTCAAGATCCTCCCGGCGCGGCCGCTAATGCCGTTCAAGCGTCCGTTCGAGAATCCGATGAGCACTGAATACAGCACACCGCCGTCCCAGTCCGCCACCGTCAACCCGATGCGGCTGCCCAATACCCTTCATCTCACCCTGGGGTTGTTCGCACTGGTGCTGGGCCTGGTGCTGCTGCTCGGTGTCAGCAACGCCGAACAGGTGCGCGCCATGGGCCTCGGCCTGGTAGGCCGCGCAGCCACCGGCCTGACGCTGTTGCTGCTGGGCGGCGTGCATGTGGGTGTGGCGATGCGCTACTTCCGCTTCACCGTCATGCCCGGCGAAGCGGGCAAGATCGCCGCGCCGGATGGCGTTTCGGTCAGCAATCACCTGGTGGGGCTGATCAACGACGGCATCACCGTGCGCCAGCGCCCGGATGATCCGCTGCTGTCCATGCTGTACGGCCTCGTTCCGCATCTGATCCATGCACCGTCGGCCATCCGCTGGCATGCTGAAGTGCAGCTGCGCCGCGCGGTCTACCTTGCCGCGGTGTTGGTCAGTTTCACGCTGGCCTGGGTATTCGCCCAGCCCGCCGCATTTGCATGGATGGCAGGCCTCTACTTCGCACTTGCAGTGGTGCTGCTGAAGCCGTTCGCCACGCTGGCAGCCATCCGTCGCGGCGCGTTGGAAGCCGCACCTGACGCCGTTCCGCCCCCGCGCTGGGGCGCCATGGTTGTCCTGCTGCTGCTCTCCATTGCTGGTCCGCTGGCGATTACGTTGTCGCCAATGCAGGTGCCCGCTCCGCCGTTCGCGGTCAGCACCGTGGTGCTACCAACGATTGCCGTGCTGGGCAGCGCGTTGATCGCCAGTGCCTTGTTCACCGTTTCGCTCATCGCACAGACCGGCAGCTACAGCGCTTCTGCCGCGCGCCACATCGTGCGTGAGGATCTGCAGATGCCTGACCTGACCGGTGGCCTGCTGGAGCGCCTGAAGACGCGCATGCCCTACCCGAGCGAGTACCACGCCGAGTATCACAACGTCAGCGACGATGCCTACGATGGCCACCTGCTGCTGGAAACCGAGCCGGTGGTGCGCGCCGAGCAGAGCACGTCGCGGCTGGGTGATGCATTTGCGGCCGCATGGAACTCCGACACGCAGCGCCCACTGCTGGCACTCGGCCTGTTTGGGCTGGTGCTGGGCCTGGCCGGCGTGGTGTTCGCCTTCGTCTACGCACGCAGCAGCGGCGCGGCAATGATGGGCCTGATCGCCCTGGGCTTCATTTCTTCGGCGCAGTTCGCGTTGGCGTCTGCCCACAAGCTGTGGAACCGCGTGGACTTCCAGTCGACCGTGTACCGCGTGAGCTATCGCGGCACCTTCCACCGCGCCAAGCGCGTGGCGGGCAACGCGTACGCCGGCAATGGCACGCTGGCCGAAGGCACGGTGCGCTTCGGGCCGCTGCGCGTGGCCGTATGCGTGGCCGAGGTCACTTCAGTGGCGTTCGCACGTGGCGGCCGACGGCACGTGACCGCGCTGGACCTGCTGCCCAACGAATCGCAGGCATTGTTCGATGTGCTGCAGGACTACACCCGTGATGCACAGGAGCGCGCCGGGCAGTTCTATCAGCAGGAACATCAGGTGCGCGAGGCGATGAGCCACGGCGGACGGCCACCGGAATTGCCGCAGGCACAGCAGCCGGTCGTACCTGTTTGACGAGATGCCCCCAAGGTCTACCTCGGGGGCATTCTTCTTTGATGCGGTACTACGTTAAAGCCTGCGACTCCAAGAACTACCCGATCACCTGCGCTTTTCAATGCCACCTAGCTTCGCCAGCGTGTACCGCAGTGACTTTTTCCTGATGTCTTTGGGCGTTAAGTGACAAGTCTTTCGGCCTTTTAGAACATGTAGTGATCAAGCTGCGAAGTGAATGTTCAGTCGCACGGATCACCTATCCGGAGCCCGAGTCGTCAACACGCCTCCGACCATAGGCCCCCATTCAATGACACCATCGTCCCCGCGCCGATACGTGATGCCGGCCTTGCAAGCACGCGGCGCCATGTCCCAAACCCATCCCCTGAGTTGACGACTGGCATTGCCAGGCGAATAGAGCGGCATGTTCATGCGCAACCCGTCATCCGCGCCTAGATCGAGCGTACACATGACAGTGCCTTCGCCTTCATACTCTTCGTCAGGATCTGGATCGCCGACATGAGTAATGGTCGCCAGAAGGGGGGCGACATGTATCAAAGCTCGGAGCACATGTGGCAAATTCGTGAATGATGATGCTGCGCGGCCATCGCTAGGCTCCTCTACGAATGGGTCGTCCAGCGCAACGCGACGGAAATAGTGTTCACTTCGCCCCATCACGTCGCGACCGCCGATGGCGGTTGCCATGTCCTCCAACTCATTGGTACGCAGCAGGAAGGTCGTTTCATCTGCATGCATCGCCACCAGTTCATCATCATTGGCATCACTGCCTAGCGAATCGCTGCGCAGGGTGACGTCCAGCGAAACGATGTCATCTTCCGCGGAGTTACCGGAGATTTCGTAGCAGCCGCTGTAAACACGTATCTCCGTTCGCTCGAACGTCTCGTGATGAATACGCCAGAAGAGCAGACGGTACTGTCCGCTCGGCAATAGCGCCAGCAGCCGATGCCAGTCGATGTAAGAGGACAGATACAGACCAGCGAGTCCCGGGCCTGTTGCAATACCCTCGAACATGGACCGATGTCCGACCGGCAGCGCGTGGGCTACTGTCGTCGGCTTGCCGGCCTTCGGCTTGGGCGAATCAACGGTATCGCGAAGGCGGCGATGCATATCGAGCGCATTGACCCTTGCGATCCGTAGCATCTGCACGGAAAGCAGCATCTGATCGACTTCGTAGACTTCGCCGGGGGCGAGTGCTTCGCACTCTTCTCTTGCAGCACGAACCAACCCTGGTGAAATGAGCGATTCGAGCGTTTCCTGCTCACAAAGGAGCTCGTTGAAGAAGTCATCGAGACTCCACGCCAGGCTACCCGTCCTTTTTGACACGGGATCGATGTGGACCACATCCTCGTCAGCTTTCGTCAGCTTTCGGTAGTAAAGAAGTGTGCCGAAAGGCGTAAGCGCGATGGGAACGCGCCGTACGGTGTCGGGCGGCGAGACGATCCACCGATCGAGAACGGGTTGCCATGGCCGGGGATCAATCAGGGCAAGTTGAAGGTCGCCATAGAATCCGAGCCCTTTTCGACGCCACAGTTCGAGAAGACTGGCAGGAAGAACACCCTCATAGGCGGAAACAAGCTCACGGGGAGCAGGCGAAACCTGTCGTGATGGCGGGTGCGCCTTTACGAATCGATGTAGGGTAAGTCGGCGAAGAAAGACCACGCAAGCATCCCTAGAACGTTGGATCTGTGACGGCCAGCAGGCCCAGGTCGTTCATTTCAATTTCGACTTCGTTGGCGCGTTGGATGTGTTCCTTGTTCGACAGATCAAACGCCTGATCAATAGACACCACGATGGAGCCGCCTGGTGCGGGCAGCACGTCTGCGGCCAGAGGAAGCTGCTGTCGACTGACCGCCTGGCGTACGTACGCCATCCAGCCCACGCACTGCCGATGCGGGAAGGTAGCGTACTTGGTCTTATAGAACTGAAATTCACCATCCACCTTGTCGTAGATGTCAGCAAAGGCAAACGTGGTTCCCGGCTCTCCCTCAAGCAATGAAAGCAAGGTCTCTGCAACCAAACGGCTCGGATTAGCGTGCAACTGATCTGGCCGATACAGGGAGACCGTCATGTACCCCATTGCCGGAATGTAGTCTATTTCGATCAGCCCTGGCCGGCGCTTGGTTACGTTGTCGTTGACCACGGACGCACTGAATGACGTTGACCCCATTCGATCGGCGCGTTCCCGCAACCTGTCCACAACGGCGTCCTCATCCTCAAAGGGAATGAGCTTCTGCTTAGGTGTGTTCTCCCCGCAGAACCATTCGTTGTTACCAGGGATGCGCCGTAGCGTTGCCAACAGTTGACGGTAGGCGCCACGAAAGTCGGTCTCGAATCGCTGACCGATATCGAAACGAAGGATCGCGAATATCATGCTTGGACAACCTGCAGGATGTATGGGGTGTGGACACAGACAACGGGTGGCGGAATGCTGGATGAGGCCCATCTATAGACCTCTATCTCCATGAAATGCCATTGCAGCTTTCCTTGCGGCGAAGCGGTGTTGATGACCGCAATCTGCCGACCAGCCTCCTCAATCATGCCCGGGAATATGAATCGACTTGGGAACCCCAGCTTGGGCGCCCCGTCGTCCTGGGAGAGAAATTGCGCGTAACGGCCCTTCGCATCCACCACAGTACATTGGGCCCTCCAGAAGCCATCGAAGTAGACGCCGCCATACAGCCACTCCAAGAGGTTCAATTGCTGGGCGTTTGGTTGAGATTCGCCCTTGAGTGCGGACCATGCTCGCCCGACAAGGGATGTTTCGAAATCAGTGATCGGCAAGCCAGTGTTCTTGTCACAATAGCTGAACCTTTCGGGTCCAGCGTTCATGTTGGCGGTCTGTAACTGGTAGTCCCAATTGACCTTGTTCTCGCGGCGAACCGCTCGACGCGGCGCGGCAGGTACCAACACACCTTGATCCAGCTTGCACTGATTGCATTCGGTTGAGCTGCTTTGGTTTGTGCAATCCCCCTCCTTTGCTTGCTCAATTGGTATGACACCAATGGCACGCCGCAACCGCTCCAACGATGCAGAACGCCGAATGACTTCGCCGATAGCTCGCCCTCCAATTGGCAGCGCACTGGCCATCGTCAGTTCCTCCAATTTGTCTGTGCACGGAAGATCGACAACAGATCCTCCGCTGCTAGATTGGGGTTGGCAGCAACCTTCATCTTCAAGACCACGGCGGGTTCTCGCCGCAACAATCCATTGTGGGTGGTGTCTGCTCGCACCCACCGCACCAGAGTCGGCACGCGAGTAATATGCAGTTCGTAGGTCGCAAAGTCATACGACTCACGCACCGCACTCGACAACTGTTGATCCGACGTATAGTGGATATCTTCAGGCATGTCGCGTCGGATTTCCGCAGCAATGCGTCCGGTAAACGATTCAGGCTCTGGCAAGCGCAGCAGGGCTTCCTGCTCCACGGTCAGCTCAATAGGCATTCTTCAATATTCCTTTGGTGGTGCACCATTCGGAGAATGGCGCCATGAGACCCTGAAGCTGTTCGCGGGTCAGAACGCGCTGCAAACGCGTGAACACCCTGGGATCCCAGAAGCGAAATAACGCACGCGAGCCATCGGATAGATGCAGGTCCAGGAACGACTGAAGGTGCGCGAAGACTGTTTCAAAATCACGGTTGCTCTTCAGATGGCTAACGCACGGCACACAATTCCCAGTCCGCTCCAGAGCGTTAAGCCACCCATCCAATACTGTTACTCCGTCCAGCTTGACCAGCCATGGGCCTACATCAGCGTGCTTGGCCTCCGGTTGGCCATGGAACAAGGAACGGTGCAGGAGATCCTGGGCATAGAAGCGCAACGTGCGAGCGGCATCTGGCCTAACGGCACAGTCAACGATGAGATAGGTATACATGGTTAGTGCTCCAGATTTGCCGCGGCGCTCTTACCAACCTGACAAGGCACTACCTGACCGTAGATAATCAGCGTGCCATCACCCGCGACTATGGGGAAAACACCCTTGTGCAGCAGGTGCACGGCTTTATCACCTATTCGGGCGACTTGCATACCATCAATGTCTGAATCGGGTGATCCCGTGATGACCGATCCGCCACCAGTGTGCTTGTCACCTAAAGCGATGAGCATTCTTGTTAGTCAACTCTGTATGACTTTCAATGACTTCAACATTGCGACCTCGCTGTGCATTGGATTTCACGCTATCACATGATGCGTCTAGCACCCTGTAGTGAAAGATGAACTGCGATCTCCAACCCAAGACTGGAAACGTTGGACTGGGCCTATCGCTGGGAATTCGGACCATGTCGCAATCGACTCGTTTTCCATTCGGCGCTGCAGCGGGGCTGTCGTAGTCGGGATTACAGGGCTTTAGCTGTTCCTCGTCAGATGCTTTGGGGGCAGCAACTCAACGACACCCGGCACCATCTCACAGCAGAGCATTCGGGCAATGCAAAGCATGAAACAACGCCGTAAGCGTCACCACTTGGGAGCGTGCAGATCGTCGCCATCTCCAGTCGCCTGCACGATCTCGACCGCGCCGCGCTTGCGGCGGTGGGGCAATGGCGGCTCGCCTCCCCTCAGGTGGCCAGGCCATGCCGATCCGGGTCCGCGTGAACCTGGTCTTTGCCCACAGCTCGCCCCGTTCCAGCCCGTGAGATACCGCCACGCCCCCCCCCCTGCCCCGAGGAGGATAACCATGGCCAAGATCGACGCCGAGTGGCTGGAGGACTTTGACGAGGCCCTTCTGGGCCTGTTTGCCGTCGGCCACAGCGATGCAGGCATGGATGAGTACCTGCTCAACTGCTACGCGAATCTGGAACAGCGTGAGGCGGCGATGGCCTTTGGCAACGACTACGATCTGCCCCGTACGCCGTTCCTGTGGCCGATGACTGGATTGGCGCTGCAGAGCTAAGCCGCGTCCCAATCGGCACGTATCGCGTTTCGGTGCTGTGGCGGGGCTTTCGTAGCTGGGGTTCCGAGACATCAATGGGATCGGCCCAGAACTCTCCTACATCCGCCTTGGGGATGACGCGGAATAGCTGGGTCAGGACCTGCCCAGCTTTGCCTCGGCAAGCTTTGCCGTCAGGTAGTCCGAATCTGCCTCGACGACAGGATTGACGCCCGTCGAACTGCTGCCCTTTCGTACATCACAGAAAACCTGATACTTGCCCACCACGCCCCACCGCTTGGGTTCGGTTCGGTCATCCAACATTCGTTGCGGGCCGCCGTAATGGCAGCCTACCTCTTATATTTGTCCACAAAGTCCTGCATCTGCTCACGCCTCTCGGGCGTCAGATCCTTGCTCTCATTCAGTTGCTTCTCTACCGCTTTGGCCATAACGCCAGGCCCTTCGGTCACCACATACCGCCCGGCATTCCACAACAGATCGCCCGCAAACGATGCACAGGCTTTCGTGGTCTCGCCTGCGCCAGATGCGTCGCTGATCTTGCGCCACGCCTTTCCCAGCTCTTTGTAGCCCCAGTCCATGATGCCCCCTGAAGTGTTCAAGTATCACGCTACACCTGGATAACCGGCGCCCGAAGCTGCTTGGTGGCTTACGCCATGGGTAGCACGACGTCATTGGGTGTAAGGCGGAAGCGCAGCAGCTCTATTCCAAGCTCTTCCAGCGCGTCCTCAATACCAGCCGGCAATACTCCCTCTTCCGGCAGGACGAGTACACGGCGACCGGCTCGCACGCCGTGCACCATCAACTGCCCGATTCCAGCATAGAGGCTCGACCGATCGGTCGATGTTTTTACCTCAAAGACGTCCTCAAGCTGATCGCCCTTGGCGACACCCAGGTCGATCAGCACGTTCTTCACCAGCCGTCGCCCTCGCTTGAGGCCCGCTTCCTGAAGCCACGCGCTCAGTGCATCGACCACCTCGCCGTGCCGCGATATGTAATCCAGCACGCGGCCGCGATGGCCGGAACGGGGGCCCATGGGCTCGGCGTAGTACTCCCGCAATTGCGCCAATCGGCGCTGGAATTCGGGTGAGTCCACTTCGCCCTCGCGTACAGCATCCTTGAACGCAGCAACTATGCTTACGTAGCGCAGCAACGTGCGCGCAGCACCTATACCCTCCACCGGCCCCATCAGCACGCCCTCACGATAGGCGCCCTCCGAGTCCATCACTTGGCGCAGGGGTTCGTTGCTCCAGGCAAGAAATGCTTCTTTGCCCACACCTGCCCGGCCACCACCGATCCGCGCAGAGTGAAAAAGGTAGATCCGGCCGGTGTCCGAATCGCGGGCGAAGAATCCGCCTACTCGATCATTGCGGCCTTCTTTCACCACATTGACCTCGACGGTGATGCTGACACCATCATTGTCAGAATAGAGACCAAACCAGTTCAACCGGCGCGGGGTCGTGGTGGAGCCCGCCTTCAGCGCACCGGGCCAATACCAGTACTTGCCGAATGTCTTGATCGTTTCGCGCGGGCGTCGACCACCGGGATAACCGATATCACGAACCACGTTGCCGTCGCTTTGTTGTTCCAGCGTCAGCTCAAGCAGTTCCTGGGCGCGCGCGATCTCTGCACGCCTTTCAAGCATGATGAACATCAACATCCCCTGTCATTTAGCGGTTTCCTTCAGGCCATCTGTCAGCGCCAGCGTCCTGAGAAGATCATAGCAGTGGCGCCCTCACGGCAACTCGGGTGAACTGACCCCGCAAGGGGAACATTGAATCTCCCAGCGCCGCCCATTCTCAATCTAAAGATTAGTGAGGTCGTGCCGATAGGTCATGCCTCCAAACTGCCCCCCAATAGCAGAGCCATCAGCCGGTATAGATTTGCCCTCATTTGGCACCAGGGAATTCGCTTGGACCCCGTGTTCTCGGGCGAATTCCGCAGGGGCTTTCCATGCCAGTGCACTGTGGGGGCGCTCCTCTTCATCGCCTGAATCCTCGTGATCCGCGGGGGCCCATGCGAGACGAAGTCTCCAATTTACGCTGGCCCAGTTTTTCGGGGGTGGGTCACGATCAGGAACTGCGCTGATCAGACCCAGGCGAAGGCTGTGCCTGCAAAAAGCGACATGCCTGTACGTTGATCTCAACGAAGGCATCCCAAGACATTGCTGCCGCATAGTGCCTCTGGAATTGAAGATCGACCCGACAAATGTCGGGTCGATCTTCGTATATGCCACAGCGCCGATTCTCTTCGCAGTAGTGGCGGCAGACCCCATCGCCTCTGTCCAGGAAACGCGTCTGCTCAGCCACCTGGACCTGCTGACAACAGAGCCCACAGCCGGTGCACGGAAATGGCGTGTTCACGCCTTGGCCAGCCCAGACAACCACGCGCGCGTACCGGATGCATTGCCAACCTCATATGGCAATTCAATGCCACGTCGCTCGATCTCAATCGCCAACACCAACGAGCGTTCGAACTCAGCGCTGCAGGCCGTCAGGTCCTGTGCAAATTCAACCATCGCGCACGGATCAACGTTCAGTTCAATCGCTGCCAGTTCCATCAGGTAGCTATCAAGTCGGCGGTTGATCTCGATGAAGTCCGCCAGAGTCTGAACATGTGCGCTGCGCGCCATGAAGTCCCATATCTTTGCGGCCAGAGGACTGTGCAGAAGTGACCAGGTCAAGCCCAAGGTCACCACGCCACTCACCAGCGCCGCCAGGAACGAAACCAGCGGACCGCCGATGATTGGGGTCGCAGAAAGCGCTGCCAACTGACTCAGAACCAGTGAAGCCGCGATCGCCCCTGCACCCACAGTAAGTGCTTCCAGTGCTGCCCGCTTCTGATCGATGTCATTCAACCTGCCCGGGTTGAGGCACATGATCTTGATCGACTTCACCAGCGAGCCCCACATCTCGCGGATGATCTTGGCGGTGTTCTTGGCCGACCTTGCGAAGATATTGAACACCGTCGTGGTGATGCTGGCCGCAACGCCGCCGAGGAAGGAATCTCCAAATTCAGCAAGCAAGTCGCGGAATCGGCGCTGCACCCTTCGCCAGATGCCACTGAGCAACGCACTTACCCTATGAAGAAAACGCTCGAACGTGAAGCGCCGCTTCAGCCCCTTCAAGGCTGACGGGAGTTTGGCCCGCAACTCAAACCAAACCTCGCTCGCAATCAACCCCAACACCTGGCGCAGCCCCATTCTCAGCCCGACGTTCGCGGACGCGTACGCTGTATTCTTGAGGAACTTGCTACCGGTGTAGTAGGCAACGTTGACCTCCCGCTCATAGGCATCACGCGCCTCGGCATCACGCTGACGCATTCCGTCCTGGTCAATGTCCTTCAGCGTGTCATTGCGCTTTTCAACCTTGGCAATGCCGGCTTCCAGGGTTCTTGCATGATGCTGCTGTTCCGGGGTGTCACGCGGCATTGCATCCAGCTCCCGCTTCCACGCCGCGATCTTCCGCTCATTCTCCTTGATGGTCCTGGAGACGTCGGCCAGATACGCGTCGACCGGCTTGGCGCCCTTGGAAGAATTGATGGTTTGGTGCGTTGACTGCAGATTGCTGGACCGGTTGGCAAGCTCCACCCCATCCAACTCCGCCAGCACGCGCCCCGGATCGTCATGCACCTCCTTGGCCGCGATGACATGATCCAAGGCACGCTTGTCCTGCGCCCCCATGGTCTTCCCACGATAAGGATCCGTGAGCGTGCCGGCCTGATGGCTCGTCTTGTCCGCCCTGCCCTGGTTCTTGTAGTTGTCGTGGGTGTGATAGGCCGTGCTGTCGTACTCCCCACGGTTCTCATACCGCTGCCTTTCGGCACTGGCTGCACCACCGTCACCATCCCCCACATAGTGCCCCTGGCGAGCATTGTGGATGGTGTCCACATCTCCACCCTGTTTATCCTGAAGCAACAGGAAGTCGAGGCCAAAGCTGGTCGCCAGGCTGTTCACGACGGTCCTCTCCAACTGGGGCATCCAGTCGAAATCGTGATCTGCATACGATGAGGTCATGGGATAGTCCAAATGAGGTGATCTGGTGGACGTGGCGGATGGCAAGCACCCGCCACCGGGTGCTTACTGGGGGTTGAACCGCATTGCGCTGTTGCGGCCTTCAGCCAAGGCCGCGTTGATGCCGTCCTTGTTGAGGATCATCGATCCATCCGCGTCAGTCTCCATCTGCGGCACGCCGTCGGTGCTTACCACCACATCACCGTCCTTCATCTTGACCTTGAACAGCGGGGTGGAAATGATGTCGGTAAGGATCGCCGCCAACGCATAGCCGTTGCCGATGGCCAGCATGATCTCGTCCTCGAATTTCGACAGCTCTTCGTCAACGTTCCGCCCCAGGCGCTTCAGACCACTTACGAGGCTGTCCATGCCCTCCAGCGTATCGAGGTAGCGCTCGAAACTGACGCGGATTTCCTCCAATGCCGCCTTCACCTTACGTGCTGACAACTCAGTGCCCGCAAGCGAGACGCCTGCTTTCTCCATCTTGGAAATAGCGTTGTCAACCTCAATGCTGGACTGCTTGGCATTCTTCAGCGCCTTGTCGCCATGGCTGTCATAGGCCCAACCCGCGATGGCAAAGATGGGAGCAGCTACCGCAGCGCCGAGGATGGCCGTGCCGCCCGCGATACCCATCCCACCAGCAGCCAGTGATCCTCCACCAATCGCCGCCAGCGTCGCATTCGTCGCCGCAACACCCGCCAGACTGGAGATGGCAGTGCCCGTTGAAGCCGCAGCAAACGTCATCACGCCGCCATACACGGCGAAGCCAGCGGCGACACCACCAGCGCCCGCGCCGGCAATACTCCCCAGCACACCCACCGCGGAATACGCATAGGCCTCGACCTTCTGCAGCGTGTGGCGTGGCAGCTTGACCTCGAGCTTCAGATCGCGGCTCTGGTTGAGCTGCTGCAGTAATGCCGACGACAGCAATGAGAAGCGCTCGAAGTCCTTTCCGATGCTCAGTTCCAACTGCCCGAGCGCGTCGAGCGACTCGAGTGCCTTGGCCTCCTGGCGATCGAACTGCTCACGGCGAACCTGGTAGCGCGAGCGCGCAGCGTCGGCAATGTCGTCCGACTCACTGTGCTTCTTGTAGCCGTCGTAGGCCTTCTTGGCGCCAACCGAGAGGGCTGCCGCAGCGCCGAGTCCGATGATAATGGGTATGGGCATGTCCGTATTTCCTGGCAGTGGTGGTGTTGGGTATGAGCAGCGTTGGGGGTGTGAATCAGACGTCGGTCAACAAGTAGGCCGCTGCAGCGCTTTGCACTCGGGCAGCGATGCGCTGGCGGAGGGAATCTGGCTCGATTACCCGGATACGCTCGGCCTGGGCCAGAATCCAAGTGATCATCTCTTGGTCGTCAGTCACCTGGACCCGCAGCCGATGCCAGTCACTTCCTTCGATGGCCTGCAGTTGCTGCCCGGTGGCAAGCGGCGTTTCGGCCAGGGCCCAGGCCAGATGCGGATGCACTTCAGCATGCAGCTCTGTAGTCCCGATGCTGTTGCGAGGGCTGAAGGCAGCCGACTGGAGATAGCTCGGCATATCGAAGCCACGATCATCGGCCTCCTCCTCCTTCACGGAGATGTCCAGGATGCGATGCAAGGCGTAGTGCCGAAAATCATCAAAGTCGCCAACGCGAGCAATCAGATAGGTCGTCGCGCCCCGTGACGCCAGCCCCGCGGGATGAAGCATCAGCTCGACCGGGGTCTCTTTTGCTCGGCTGAGATAGCGAACCTGAAGCACGCGACCGGCGAGCAGACCGGTGGCAACGCGGTCCCAGATCTCCGGCACAACCGAAGCCGGTTGCAGAGGCTTCACGGGCGGCACTACCCGAACACGCCGAGACCACTGCGAAAGACCGTTGTGGTCCATGGCCTGCAGCAGAGCACGGGACTCGTTGAAGTGCGGATCCAGCAGATCGAGAACGGAAGGCGGGAGAATATGGCGGAGGTGTTCTTCGGCCATGGTCATTGCCAATGCGGCCGCCGGACTGACGGAAGGAACCGTCGTCTGGGCGCTTGCAGCAAATGACCATCGATAAGGACGCAAGCGACGCACGGCTTCATCACTGTCTTCCGAGCTGCATACCAGCTGGAAGAGCGTGCTCAGCTTGCCCGAGAGATCGCGCTGCAATGAGCGCAGGTTGATATCAAAGCCCTCCGCCCACAGCGCATCACGCAGCTCAACAGTAGAGATGCTGCGCGGATAGCGCGGGATCAGTCGCAGCAGGACAAGATTCCTGGCGAGTGGGTCCTTGTTTGAGCGTTGACTCATGGTTCCTTGCTGGGCCCGACCTGAGTCGTCGCCCCCCCTCAAAGTGTGGGAACAGACTGCGGGGAGCACGCGACAATCCGTGTCGCCTCATACCAATCCGTACGACCACGTTCCAAATGATCGGCGGTTGGGGCGTGGCGCGTGCCTGGGTACGGGCGTCGTTGCCCGTTACCGCGCAGTCGTGGGCAAGGCCTTCGACTTGGTGCCCCCAGGTCGAGGCGGGTCAAAAACCATGGAAAGACTGGCGGCATAAGGCGCGCCTGGGCGGTGCGACAGTTTCCCTGCCGCCACGAGAGAACTCCCTTTCATCTTCAGCCCCCCTGTGGGCCCATCCATTTTTGCAGAGTCTACGACATTGGAACGACGGGATGATCCTGATTTCCATAGGAAAGTTTGCAACGCATGGAGGCCAGAAATGGGCCTAAAGATCCTCTTTTCGACGCCGCTAATTTCCCAATGGCAAATGTGCCGGCACTCTGATTCCGAGATCTGGGTATTTACGACAGCTTGCTACGTACGGGCGCCATCGACGGCTGATTGACGATTTTCACAGCGGCCATCAGCTCGGGGGGATTTCGCTGGTGCGGCACACGTAGTGGTTGTTGCTGCCGACCATCCCAATGCCGGCTTGGGCAAGTGGGTGCAGGGCTGCTACGCAGACCTCCCGCCGCGCGAGGCAGCGGCGGCGTTCGGCAGCGACTACGACCTGGAGCGCGACGATGCACTGTGGCCACGGCCGGGCATGGCGCTGCAAAGTTAAGCTGTGTCGCAATCGGCACACTGCACGTTTCAGCCCAGCGGGCTACGTGTCGCTTTCGGGACCTCGCGCCTCTCTAAACCGTACTTTTTGATGCGCATTCGGGCGGTAACTTAACACCGGCCGAAACCACCGCAGCGCAAGGGTTCCGCCACACGCGCGCCATGCAACAATGCCGTAAGCGTCAGCATTTGTGTCTACTGCGACTTACGGTTTCTTGGCATCCCGCAGCCATGCGAGTACACCTTGGCATGCCACCTCACACAGGGTGGCGCGGGCGTCGAAAACCCGGTCAACAACCATGTGTTTGCGCTTGTCAGTCGGCGCCACGTTTGCGTGGCGCCGGCTGGCAATCCGTTCGCGGTCCATGGCGGACGGTGCGTGGGGGTCTTCGGACCCGCCGGATTGGTTGTTGACCGGTTTTCGAGCCTCGCATCGTCCGCCACTTTTATCGGTGGCGCTGCTATCTGTCCTGTACGGAGCATTGCCATGAACACATCGGACTTCCGTTCCCTGCACGCGCAGCACGACCCGGACAACGCCGAGGCCGAGGCCGAGCGCGAGCCGTCCCGCGACCCCAACGCCTTCGTCGCCACGCTGCGCCGCATCGGTAGCGGCGTGGCTGCAGACGGTCAGCCCTGGCCGGAGCGGCATCAATTGCCTGGGCGCTGCCTTCAGCTGGCGGATGCGGATTGCGCGCTAGCCGGATTGCGCGTGGTGGCGGAGCTGATGCTGGCTGCTGAGCGGACGCGGCAGAACGGCGCGCCCGAGGAGTACCTGGGGGATCGGGTGATGGAAGGCCTGAAGATGGCGTGCGTGGCGTTGACTGCGCAGGTGGCTGAGCGATTGCAAGTGCGGGAGTAGAGCGCGCTTCGCTACGTATATCGAATGCAATGCTTCGGATCGTATGCACGACCTCACGCATTCACACAAGCCTCTTGGCCTCGAACACGGACCTCACTATGCCAAGCTGGACTTTGCCTGCCCTCGCGACGGCATCGCTACTGGGATTGCTCATCGGCCGGGTGTATGTACCGGCCACCACCATGAATCTTGATATCTACCCAAGACTCACCGACTCGGAGTTCGCCATGTTTCGGGCCGAAGCCGCGAGCTTCGCCGAAGATTTGGTTTGCCTAGGGGTCACCATCGGAAAGCATGATCCCGGTGCGCAGTTCTTTGTCGTGAGCGTGCGCAGTGATCCCATCCTGTTCGTGGACAACTCTGGACCAAGCCTATTGGTCGTTACCATGCCTGCGGTTGCAGGCGATGCGATAGACCCGCATGGATGGGACTCGCCAGAGAAACGAAGGAGACGTTTGAGGGAACCTGAGAGCAGCTGTCCTCGATTCGCATCCCAGTAGCCCCCACCTGCACTCTGACCCAGCAGCTAAACGCGTCAATCTATGACACAAGCAACCCGGTTCTGGCTAGAATCCTGGGCACTTAGCATCTGGGACAGGGATCTAGGATGGAACTCCCATTCGAGGTGGGCGCGCTCTACAACCGTCAAAAGGAGATCCATGGCGTATTTGGCGGGCAGCAGCAAGGCGGCATTTCGACACCCAAAGAGCATCCGCTAGTCATCGCGTTCACTGGCGAGGCCGGTGTTTCTCATGGCTACCATGATTTCTGGGACGATGACGAGATTTTTCATTACTTCGGCGAGGGCCAAGTCGGAGACATGAAGTATGTGGCGGGCAACCGAGCCATCGGCGAGCACACCAAGGATGGCAAGACGCTCGTAGTGTTTCAGATGATGGGTAAGGGGCGGCCCTACCGATACCTTGGTAGGTTTATGTGCCAGTCCTCCTACGTTCAACCTGGCACGCTAGATCGAGAAGGGCAGCCACGATCTGCCATCGTGTTCCGCTTGAGATCACTGGAAGCCTCGCTGGGCCTCGCGGCAAGTGAGACGGACCAAGCAGAGATCGATGCCGCTACCGATGTCGTCGGCGCGACGAGCGCAAGGCGCGAAACCGAGGTGCGGACGAAGCAGCGCCTATTCCGTGAGCGCCTGATCGGCGTTGAAAAGGGTTGCCGACTGACGGGCATTGAGGACCTTAGATTCCTTCGCGCAAGCCATATCAAGCCCTGGGCACATAGTACTCATAGTGAGAGAGTTGATGGTGAAAACGGCCTTCTGTTGGCTCCGCATGCGGACATGCTGTTTGACCGGGGATGGATCAGCTTTTCGTCCAGCGGTAGCCTACTCGTGTCGAATGACTTGCCTGCTGAAGTAGAAACTGGACTCGGCCTGAATTTAGATGAAACTCTTCGACGCGGGGTCTTCTCACAGCAGCAGCTCATATTTCTTGAATTTCACCGAGATATCGTTTTTCAGAACAGGGCCCGCCGCCCTCTGGCAGGGCGACACGCCGCCCATAACATTTCAAAAAAGAAATTCCAACCATAGCCCTTAACGCCGATCAGTCTTTTTGTGATTCCACCGCCGCATTGCGGAATATTGCTTCCCCAATTAATGGACTCGTAGCCCATTTCACACTTTCACCGCTTCCAATCGAGCGCTGGCCCTAGCTGAACCCGGTGCGACGCCTGCCATTAATCGGCACACAGCCTGCACAAAACAGGATCATGAAATGCCAAGAAAGTTAATTAGAGCGTCTCAAGTAGATGTAAAGAGAGGAAGCCCTTGGGAGAATGACATATTCGACCGAAAACGAGCGGGGGAGATGCTATGTAATCTAATCCTTTCACTTGACCAGCCATTCGTCATCGCTATCAACGGCGGCTGGGGTTCCGGAAAGACTGTCTTCTTAAGACGTTTGGGCGAGCACCTAAAAACTCAAACCCCCAGATCGCACTCAGTCTACTTGGATGCATGGAGCACCGACTGGCATGATGATCCGCTCCTAGCGCTAGTGCTCGCGGTTAATGAAACCTTGGCAGCTGCGGGTTACGTCAAATCTGGTGAGTTGGGCCGAAAAGTAGTCGGAAACGCAGCTCAGCTTGCTGCACCGACCGCTATGATTACCGCACACCTGCTCGCTCCAGGGACCGGACCAATTGCCGGAGCAGTTGCGAAAGCGGGTGCCGAAGCAATCAAATCAGCATCAGATAGGGCTAGAGCGAAACGGGGGCTGGAAGATTCACTCAAGGAAGCCAGAGATCTTCTTTTGCAACGACAGAGTGGCCGACCAATTTCTGGACAGGTAGTCGTAATAATTGATGAACTGGATCGATGCCGCCCCGATTACGCCATAAGAATGCTGGAACGGATTAAGCACCTGTTCCACATTGCCGGCTATGTGTTTGTAATTGCAACAGACAATGTCAACTTGCGCGGCGCGGTAAAGACCGTGTACGGCCATGAAACCGATGGAGAACAATATCTCAGGAAGTTTTTTGACTTTGAGATGCACCTGAGGCGTCCCGACCCCCTCCAGTTCACAAAGGCCCTTATCGAACAGTTCGAAATACTCCCAAGAAATTGGATGGAGAGTCCAAAATGGAGGTCGCTTGAGCTAAAGAATTTCCACCTGAGCGAGCCCCTCGATAGTGAAGAACAATGGTTAGAGGCGATCTCTGAGTATTGTCGCTGTAGCGAAAAATTTTCTCTATCACTCCGGGATCAGGCTCAGGCATTCTCTCTTCTCAACGCCATGATGCTTACGCACAGAGATCGTCAAGCGTTCCTCCCCCCTGTCGCGGCCTTTCTATCTTGTCTAAGATTCGGGCATGAACGTGCATTTGATCTAATTAAGACCGGCGGAATAGATTCACTTAGAAAAGTGGCCGCCGACCACCAGAGATATGGGGTTCCCAGCGATTACCTACTGACATTATGCAGGCTACTGGAACGACCCGAGAACAGATGGGCAGAAACACTTACCTCTTTGCAGGCTGAGACGTCGACCTCCAACTTCGCTGAGAGAATTTCGGCAAGACTGGGAGCTGCAAACGAATGGTCAAAATTACCAATTATGCTGAACGACATCATCTTCATGGTGAATGACACCATTCAAAATTAAAAATTCCGATTGCACATTAATTTCCCAGCCGCAACCTCGGCGCTGGATAACAGTTAATTAATCAATACCAGCATCACCTTCTCTTTTTCTTGGTCGCTGCGCCCCCCCCTGAAGCGCCCATCTGGTCACCAGCGTACATTCGAATATGTGCATCTAGGACCCTCTCTATCATCAAGTCGCCCGCATCCACTTTTTCTGGATTTCTAAGCTTGGAGAGGACGGTAACTAGCTGTTGAGCTTGAAACTTCACGACCACGATGCCTTTTGCATAGAGCTCGCGATACGTTTCCAACTCAGCCCCTCTCCGAAGACCATGCTCCGGGTCGCGACAGATAATGAATGCTAGCGATCCAAACTCCCCGCCCAGCAATGACATTGCCTGCTTGTAGTCTTCAGAAACAACCTTTAGGTCATTCTTAACAATAAACACGACCCTTCTAGACTTGTATCCTGAAAGAACTTTTGACCATCCTCCGCCCCCCTGATTGGTCGCAACAACATTGCGTCGAGATGGTTGCCGGCAGTCAATATCCAACTGGACATTGGTTAGACTCTTTGAGAAAGATATTTCGATGGCTCGTTTACACCAGGCTTCAAACTGACACTGACCACTACCACCAACTGGAATCGGATTAAGCTCGTTCATGAGCTGTCCGAGTATACGTTTTCGTTGCTCACCACTTTGCGACTCAATGGCGATTTCGTACTCGTCATAGATTTCTTCGGCCTCACCCTGAGTCAACTCATAACCACTGATATTTAACGCAGGCCAATAGCAAGGATGAACAAGGAAAGTATCACTATCGGTTAAAACCTTGTCGAATCGCTTCCCGTCATGTGAATATACGAAACTAGCTAACTTCCGATCGTAGACACCTACAAAACCGATTCCGTAGAGCGCCTTAAGAACCTCCTCCGCCGTCCCAAGAATATTAAAGTGCTGCAACTCGGAAACAGAGAGATCCGGCAGACCCATCACCTTTTCTATCTTTGAAATTACTTCGGACAGTTTCAGCTTCGCCTCACCATTGGAGAACTCAGCAGTCAAGGAGCTAACACCGGGGAAAACAGCTTCGTACTCTTTACCGAGATCATTGAATCTCGTCATTGAAATCGACTTAGCCGACTCATCAAAATCCGCCTCAATGAGCACCTGACGATTTTGCCTCTGTGCCTGATAGAAGGCTGTATTTAACAATGCAATGACATCACGCGGACGATAGAGGGTAAACCTAAGGCAACGACGAAACCCCTCTCGGCCATGAAGTTCGTTAGCCGTAATTGAGTTCCACACCTTAACATCGCTTTCCTTTGACGACCCGAATGCATATCTAATTCTGTTCGCAACCAGATAGAAAAGCTCCTGATGATCCCAATGAAGCCGGAGTACTTGAGATTCAAGATTTCTAGTAAAATCCCTATCCTCCGACTCGATAGCCCTCAGCATATTGTCTCGAATAAAGACTATCGCTCTAAAGTTTCCAGGAAGCGCAGATCTCAGGTCGTCAGTTCCGTAAAGAATCCCGTCAATAATACTTGTACCGATCACGTCGGGCTCGTAGCCCTCATCCAAGCGATCCACAAGCAGCACATATTCCCGGCGCGCCTCCATGAGGAATCTAGAAACTTCAACTGACAATCGCTCGACGGATAGGAAGCCCGAGATCTCAGCGACCCTCTCTTCTTCGTCAGGAAATTCAGATCGAAATTGCTTCAGAATTGAGCGCATTCTTTCGACGGGCGTGGAACCGCGTTTCCGCCAATTTTGGATAGTAGCAACAAGCGTTGCATCGCGCTCTAGTACTGACTTTGCCTTGTAGTCATCCAGAAGCTGGGTACATATCTCCAGGAGAATTGTGTACTTCCAAGCAATTTTGATTCCCGCTCTGATCCTGGGAAGACTGTCACCAAACATACTCGCCAGAGGTCGAAGTCCCATCATCTGTTCTTCAAGCGGAGCAATAGTTATCACTGGAGTGCGTCTATCACCCCACACTCTGCTTAGGCGATATGTGATCGCGCTTTTCCCAGTTCCGCGTCTACCGACTACGATGAATCGATCCACGCTTTCGAAGAGTGCGCGATAGTCCTGCCATTCGTAGAATGATTCATCTAAAGCTTTGTGATCATTCTCACCGCGAACATCACCGAACGCATTGGGTTTTGCGATCATTGCTCCTCCTTGAACCTCTGGCAAAAAAAAGAGGGCAGCGAATAGCTGCCCTCTTCTAAAGTATCAATCAAACCCCAACAGGATTAGCCTTCTCGGGATCAATCTTGTACTGCTTGATAGCCCGGGCCACATCCTTCGCGGTCATCTTCCCTTCCTTCGCCAGCGCCGCAATCGCGGCATGGGCGATGTAGTAGCGATCCACCTCGAAGAACCGGCGCAGGTTCGCACGCGTATCCGAACGGCCGAAACCATCCGTACCCAGCACCGTGTACGACATCGGCACGAACGCGCGAATCTGGTCCGCATACGCACGCACATAGTCGGTGGCGGCAATCGCCGGGCCCTGGCGGCCTTCCAGCAGCTCGGTCACGTAGGCCTTGCGCTGCTCACCTTCCGGATGCAGGCGGTTGGCACGTTCCACGTCGAAACCATCGCGACGCAGTTCGTTGAAGCTCGGGCAGCTCCAGATATCGGCGGTCACGCCGAAGTCCTTGTCCAGCAGCTCGGCGGCGGCAATGGCTTCGCGCAGGATGGTGCCCGAACCCAGCAGCTGCACGCGCAGCTCGCCCTTCTTCGGCTTGCCGGCGTCGGTCAGCAGGTACATGCCCTTGATGATGCCTTCGGCGGCACCTTCCGGCATTTCCGGGTGGGTGTAGTTCTCGTTCATCAGGGTGACGTAGTAATACTCGTCCACCTGGTCTTCCATCATGCGCTTGGTGCCGTGCTGCAGCACCACGGTCACTTCGAAGCCGAAGGTCGGGTCGTAGCTGCGCACGTTCGGAATGCCACCGGCCACCAGATGGCTGAAGCCATCTTCGTGCTGCAGGCCTTCACCGTTCAGCGTGGTGCGGCCGGCGGTGCCGCCCAGCAGGAAGCCGCGGGTACGCATGTCCGCCGCCTGCCAGGCCAGGTCGCCCACGCGCTGGAAGCCGAACATCGAGTAGTAGATGTAGAACGGCAGCATCGGCACGTTGCTGACCGAGTAGCTGGTACCGGCGGCCATCCACGAGGCGATGGCGCCCGGCTCGCTGATGCCCTGCTGCAGCACCTGGCCGCTCTGGTCTTCGCGGTAGAACATCAGCTGGTCGGCGTCGACCGGCTTGTACTTCTGGCCGAACGGCGCGTAGATGCCGATCTGGCGGAACAGGCCTTCCATGCCGAAGGTACGGGCTTCGTCGGCCACGATCGGCACGATGTGCGGGCCCAGTTCCTTGTCGCGCAGGGTGATGTTCAGGCTCTGCACGAACGCCATGGTGGTGGAGTAGCTGCGCTCGCCGCTGCTCTTCAGCAGGCGCTCGTAGGCGTCCAGCTTCGGTGCCACGAAGGTCTTGTCGGCCTTGCGGCGGCGCTGCGGCAGGTAACCACCCAGCGCGGCACGGCGTTCCTGCAGGTACTGCACTTCCGGCGAATCCGGGCCCGGGTGGTAGAACGGCACCTGGCCATCGGCCAGCTGCGCGTCGGTCACCGGAATGTTGAAGCGGTCGCGGAAGTGGCGCACCGCTTCGTCGTCCAGCTTCTTGGTCTGGTGGGTCGGGTTCAGTGCCTCACCGGCGCTGCCCATGCCGTAACCCTTCACGGTCTTGGCCAGGATGACGGTCGGCATGCCCTTGGTGTTCACGGCCTGGTGGTAGGCGGCGTACACCTTGTGCGGGTCGTGGCCACCACGGTTCAGGCGCCAGATGTCGTCGTCGGAAAGACCGGCCACCATGGCGGCGGTTTCCGGGTACTTGCCGAAGAAATGCTCGCGGGTATACGCGCCGCCGAAGGCCTTGCAGTTCTGGTATTCGCCGTCGACGGTTTCCATCATCAGCTTCTTCAGGACGCCGTCGCTGTCCTTGGCCAGCAGGGCATCCCAGTAACCGCCCCACAGCAGCTTGATCACGTTCCAGCCGCCGCCACGGAACACGCCTTCCAGTTCCTGGATGATCTTGCCGTTGCCGCGCACCGGGCCGTCCAGGCGCTGCAGGTTGCAGTTCACCACGAAGATCAGGTTGTCCAGGCCTTCACGGCCGGCCAGGGCGATGGCACCCAGGGTTTCCGGCTCGTCGCTCTCGCCGTCGCCGATGAAGCACCACACCTTGCGGTCGGACTTCTCGATCAGGCCACGGTTTTCCAGGTAGCGCATGAACTGCGCCTGGTAGATGGCGGCCAGCGGGCCCAGGCCCATCGACACGGTCGGGGTCTGCCAGTACTCCGGCATCAGCCACGGGTGCGGGTACGACGACAGGCCGCCGCCGTCCACTTCCATGCGGAACTTGTCCAGCTGCTCTTCGCTGATGCGGCCTTCCAGGAAGGAACGCGCGTAGATGCCCGGGGCGCTGTGGCCCTGGATGAACAGCAGGTCGCCCGGGTGGTTTTCGCTCGGGGCGCGCCAGAAGTGGTTGAAGCCCACGTCGTACAGGGTGGCGCCGGAGGCGAACGAGGCGATGTGGCCGCCCAGGTCTCCCGGCTTGCGGTTGGCGCGGACCACGGTGGCCATCGCGTTCCAGCGGATGATCGAACGGATGCGCCATTCCAGCTCGGCATTGCCCGGGCTCTTGGCCTCGAACTGCGGCTCGATGGTGTTGACGTACTCGGTGGTGGGAGAGAACGGCAGGTAGGCGCCCGAACGACGGGTCAGTTCCACCATGCCTTCCAGCAGCTGATGCGCGCGCTCGGAGCCCTCGACATCAATAACGGCCTTCAACGACTCGATCCACTCCTGGGTTTCCACAGGATTCGGGTCGTTGTTCAGCACCTCGTTCAACCAGTTCATTAGCGCTCCCATAACCGCACGCACGCGCGCGACTGTTGTATAGATTTCTAGACCGCAAAGTGTAGCGCACCAAGGGCTTTCGTCACTTGGCTACGCTGGCGTATGGATGCAACCGGCCAGTGTCCGCAAGGGGCTTGCCAGGCCGTGCGAGGGCGCATCGGCGGGCCTTGGCGGCTGCGCAGGGTGTCGCTTCCGGACCGCTGCACCCATGTGCAGGACGCAGTGTTACTGCTGCCGATGACCGTTGTGGGGCAGCCGGACCCCCTGCTGTATCGACGTGGCGTGCTGGCGCTGAACCGGCGACAACATGTCGCACCTGCCTCTGGATCGGACCCGGTGGCGCCCTCAGGGTAGGCCGTGAGTGTCGGCCTCGCCCGCTTCGGTCCGCCGTCTGGCCCTGCCTCACTCCCTTCCACAGCGTTGCCCGGGGCGCCCTGCAAAGGGCGCCCCTTTTGCTGTGCGCGCGGCGGGCCGTGGCCCAAAACCACCGCGCTTGTGGCCGGATCGATGATTGCTGGCTTCGATATATCGATATATCGTTTGCGCACTCGTTTACCGATATATCGAAATGAGCCGCACCGCTTCTCCCAGAGCCCGTTCCACCGATCCGGCAGTGCCGCGCCGCAACGGCCAGCCGCGGGTGCTCAGCCGGGGCGACCTGCGCCTGCTGGTACTGGCCCTGATCGGCGAGCAGCCGCGCCACGGCTACGAGCTGATGCAGCTGATCAGCAACCAGTTCATGCAGGCCTACACGCCCAGCGCCGGCACCATGTACCCGCTGCTGGCCAGCTTCGAGCAGGCCGGCTGGATCGAGGCCGAGGAAGTGGACGGCAAGCGGATCTTCCGTATCACCACCGCCGGCGAGTTCGAGCTGAAGGTGCAGCGCACCCAGGTACGCCTGGCGCAGCGGCGTGCCTTCGATCGTGCCCGCGAGATCACCAAGGCCTCGCTGCCACCGCCACTGGCCGGCGCCCTGCGCGAGTTCAAGCGGGCGCTGGTGCACCACCACGGCCGCTGGGCCGAGGGCGAAGCCGAAGAAGTGGCAGCACTGCTGACGCGGGCCTCGGCCCTGCTCAACGGTACGGCCGGTAACGAGACACCACCGCTTTCAACGACCCAGCCAGACTGACGCCAGCCAGGTCCTCCCCTACGCCGCGCAGCACTGCGCGACACCTTTGCAGGTATTCCCATGACCGAACACAACAACACGCGCCTGCGCCTGGACGTGCGCTTCCGTGAACTGACCGTGCTGCGCACCGAAGAGGTCACCCCGCTGATGCGCCGCATCGTGCTGGGTGGCGCCGAACTGGCCGGTTTCGATTCGCCCGGCGCCGACGACCACGTCAAGCTGTTCTTCCCCAACAGCAGCGGCGAAATGGTGCTGCCGGTGGTCACCGCCGAGGGCCGCAGCTACCCGGAGGGCAAGGAGCCCTCGCCCGCCCGCGACTACACCCCGCGCTGGTGGGACCACGAGACCGGCGAGCTGGCCATCGACTTCGTGCTGCACGACCAGGGCATTGCCGGGCCGTGGGCCGAACGCGCGCAGCCGGGCGACACCCTGGTGATCGGCGGCCCGCGCGGCTCGTTCGTGGTGGCCGACACCTACGACGCCTATGTGCTGATCGGCGATGAAACCGCGCTGCCGGCCATCGCCCGCTGGCTGGACGTGCTGCCGGAGGATGCCGAGGTGCAGGCCTTCATCGAAGTGAGCGACGAAGCCGAACGCCAGGACCTGCCGCAGTACGAGAACGTGCGCATCCACTGGCTGGAGCGCAACGGCTTCCCGGCCGCCAGTAGCACGCTGCTGGAAGACATGCTGACCGACTTCGAGGCACCGGATGGCGATGTCTACTACTGGATCGCCACCGAGTCGCGCCGCGCGCGGATGATGCGCAAGTTCATCGAAGGCCACCTGGGCGTGCCGCGCGACTGGATCCGCTCGACCGGCTACTGGAAGGCCCACCCGGACGAAACCGACGGCGATTGATCAAAAGGCGGTGGGTGTGGACCGTTGGTCCGCACGCCTTTGACCCTGTAGAGCCGAGCCCACGCTCGGCTGCTGTTCGATCCACCCTCGCGCTACGCGCGATGAGCCGAGCATGGGCTCGGCTCTACAGGGGGCCCTCGGCCACGCCGTCCGCACGCTCCTCCCGATGGGTCGTGCCGGCCGCGCTGGATGCCACCTGCCGCGTCCACCCGAACCGGTGCGCGGCCCAGATCTCCAGCGCCACCAGCAGCGCGATGACCAGCAGCGGCAGCAGCAGCCCGAAGTACACGCCGGGCATCATGCCGTTGATCTGCGCCTTCACCAGCCGCAGCACGCCACGGGTATGCAGCAGCTCATCCACGTGCATGGTCAGCGCTTCGCGCACCACCTTCGGCTCCAGGCCGATCGCACCGGCCTTGTCCACCAGCGTGTCCTGCACCATGCCGCGCAGCAGGCCTTCGCGCACTTTGCCGATCACCCAACCGGTGCCACGCGCCAACGGGCCATTGCCAAGACGATCAAGACCGGGCAATGGATGTTCGCTGAGGTAGGCCGAGGCGATCGTGTCGGCCACGTCACCCACCGTACCCTGGCTGCGCAGTGCCTCGCGCATGCGCGGGTCATCCAGCGAGTCGGTGAAGCCTTCGCTCCACCCTGCCACCAGCGTCTGCAGGTGCGGCTGGAAGTAGTCGAGCTGCTTGAACAGCGCGCGGTGCGCACCCGCAGTAAAGCCCAGCTGCAGGCCGAAGAAGGCGGTGGCCAGTGGCAGCAGCACCACGTAGCTGGCCAGCAGCCAGTGATGCCAGCGCTTGCGCCGTTGCAGCCAACCGCGGCGTTGCAGCCAGCGCCAGGCGAAGATGCCCAGCACCAGGCCAAGCAGCGTGCCGAGCAGGCTGCCGCCCACCAGATCGAGCACGCTCAGGCCCGACCAGAATTCGTTCAACCAGTACTGCGCGTCCTGCATGGATCTTCCTTCCGTGGGTGATACAGCGGGCTATTGTAGAGCCGAGCCCACGCTCGGCTGCTTTTCGTTCCGCCATCGGAGGCCCCTCGCGCTGCGCGCGATGAGCCGAGCATGGGCTCGGCTCTACAGGGATTGCGCCACCCGGTTCAAGGCATCAGCCGCCAAGCAATGCGACAATCGCGCTCCTTTCCTGCAGCAACGAGGCCCACATGGCCAAACTGACCCTGGCCAGCGTGGACGCGCTGCGTACCCGCTTCGCCGATGACGCCGCCTGCGATGCGGCGCTGGCGGCTTTCGCCGACGCCAGCGCATTGCGCGCGCCGCTGCGTGAGCTGGTAGCCGCGCAGCACCGCTACCTGCAGGCCGAGTTCGAAGTGGCGCAGGTAGCCGATGTGCTGCGCCGCGACCAGAAATACGCGCCGGTGGGCCGGCCTTCGATCAACATCGTGCAGCTGCGCAAGCAGCAGGCGGCAACCAAGCAGGCGGCGCTGATCGCCCGCCAGGTGGTGGCGCAGGCCGCGCAGACCTTCGTGCGCGTAAGCGGGCTGGTGGTGAAGGCCAAGCAGAGCCCGAGCGAAGCGTGTGGAGTGTGGTTGGGCGCGCTGCGCTGAAGGATCGTGCGGACCAACGGTCCGCACCCACCCGATGCAGGTTGGCACCTGCCGGGTAGTGCTGGCCGCTGGCCGGCAACCCCATCGGCATCGGGTACCTCGCATGCAGAACCCAAAAAGAAGGCCCGCTTTTCAGCGGGCCTTCTGCCTTCTCACGACGAGTGAGCGGGGTGCATCAAGCCGCCGGCTTTTCGCCGGTGGCTTCGGTGGTGATGCGGATCTTCACTTCATCGCTGACGTTCGGGGCATACGCGCCGACGCCGAAATCGCTGCGCTTCAGGGTGGTGGTGGCATCGAAGCCAGCCGCCGGAACCTTGGCCATCGGGTGCTCGCCGCCGCCGTTGACGGTGACGTCCAGGGTGACCGGCTTGGTGATGCCCTTGATGGTCAGGTCGCCGGTGACGGTCAGCTTGTTGGTGCCAGCGGCTTCCACCTTGGTGCTCTTGAAGGTGGCATCGGCGAACTTGGCAGCGTCGAAGAAGTCGGCGCTCTTCAGGTGCTCGTCGAACTTGGCGGTGAAGCTGTTCAGGCCGCTCAGCGGCAGCTTCACTTCCACGGTGGACTTGGTCACGTCTTCGGCGTTGTACACCAGGGTGCCTTCAACGTTGCCGAAGTGCGCGCTGGGGTTGGAGAAGCCGAAGTGGCTCCACTGCGCCAGCACGTCGGTGTGGCTCGGGTCCAGCTTGTAGGTGCCCGAGGCGATCTTGATCGCTTCAGCAGCCGGCGCCGCAGCGGCGGCATCAGCAGCCGGGGTGGCAGCCTGCTCGGTGGTGGCCGGGGCGGCGGCGTCGGCAGCCGGGGCAGCGGTGTCGGCCGGCTTGGAGCAGGCGGCGATGGCCAGGGTCAGGGCCAGCGGCAGCAGCAGTTTACGGGTGGCGCTCATCTGAGGAACTCTCCGGATCGTAGGGTGGGTACACGGTGCAGCAAGAGCCCGCCGCGGGAGGGCGGGCCCGAAACCGATACAGCGACTTATGCGATGCGCGCCGCTTCGTCGAACGACAGGCGCGGCAGGCGCGGGAACAGGCCCGCCGGGTCACCGTAACCCAGGTTGACCAGGAAATTCGACTTGATGGAGGTACCCGCGAAGAAGGCTTCGTCGACCTTGGCCGGGTCGAAGCCGGACATCGGGCCGGCATCCAGGCCCAGCGCGCGCGCGGCCAGGATCAGGTAGGCCCCCTGCAGGCTGCCGTTGCGGATGGCGGCTTCGTGGCGGCCTTCCTGCGGGCCGTCGAACCAGGCCTTGGCATCGGTGTGCGGGAACAGGTAGGGCAGCTTTTCGTGGAAGTCCAGGTCGAAACCGATGATGGCGGTGACCGGGGCGGCCATGGTCTTTGCCAGGTTGCCTTCGGACAGGGCCGGGGCCAGCTTGTCCTTGGCTTCCTTCGAGGTGACGAAGACGAAGCGGGCCGGCGTGGTGTTGGCCGCGGTCGGGCCCCACTTCACCAGGTCGTACAGCTCCTGCAGCAGGCTGGCCGGGACCGGCTTGTCGAGGAAGGCGTTCTGGGTACGGGCAGTGCGGAACAGCTGATCAAGGGCAGCAGCGTCGAGCGCGTGGGACATCGGTGGATCTCCAGGGCGGCGAAGGGAAGTCAGTGCCCGCGGGCGGCGCGGGGCGAATCGACGAGCCGCAGTGTAGAGTGTCGCGACTGTTGCAACACCCAGCAGGGCTGAAACGAATTAATGCCAATGGTGAAACGATCGAGCGCGCCCTGGACGGTGACTGACGGCCGCGCGGGCAATGTCCGCCAGGCGGTCGCGCTGGCCTCGGCGCTGCGCCTGGGCACCCATCGGCCGCTGGCCCTGCAGCCGCGCGCCCCCTGGCGTTGGGTGTCGCCGCGGCGCCTGCCCGGCGATGTGAACGGCTACGGCGAGGCTTTCGCGTCACTGGCCGCCGAGGCCCCGGCGCTGGCGATCGGCTGTGGCCGCCAGGCCGCCGGCGCCCTGCGCGTGCTGCGCGCACGCGGCAGCCAGGTGGTGCAGATCCTCGACCCGCGCATCGGCGCCCGCCATTGGGATGTGGTGGTGGTGCCCGAGCACGATGCCCTGCGTGGCAGCAACGTGCTGACCCTGCTCGGCAGCCTCAACCCGGTGGACGACGACTGGTTGGCCTGGGGCCGCGCCGCGTTTGCCGGCTTCAGTACCCTGCCCGGCCCACGTACCGCGCTGCTGGTGGGCGGGCCGACGCCGCTGGCACCGTGGGACGAAGCGGCGATGGTTCGCGTGTTCCAGGCACTGGCCGAGCAGATCCGCAGCGAAGGCGGCAGCCTGCTGGCGACCACCTCGCGGCGCACGCCGCCAGCGTTGGCCGAGATCCTGCGCGCGAAATTCGCCGACCTGCCGCACGTGATCTGGGGCGATGGCGGCGATGGCGTGAACCCGTATGGGGGCCTGCTCGGCTGGGCCAATCGCGTGGTGGTCTCGCCGGATTCGGTGAACCTGCTCTCTGAAGCCTGCGCCACGCGCATGCCGGTGATGGTGGCGCTGGCCGATACCGCGCAGGGCCGTCTGGCCCGCTTCCAGCGGCAGCTGCGCGAGCGCGGCCGGTTGCAGCCCCACTGGCTGGACTGGCAGTACGACCGCATCGAGCCACTGCGCGAGACCGCGCGGGTGGCCGCGGAAGCGAAAATGCGGCTGGCCTTGGCGTAGTGCCGGGGGGCGGGGCGCGCCCCCGCACCCGGAGACAGACACCCCACCAGGGCGCGGATCAGGATGCCGCCGATGCGCGGCGATTCGTAGTCGTTGTCGATGACAATGACCGGGTAATCCAGGGACTTGAAGTACACGTTGATTCTCCTTGTAACTCAGGAACGCTGGGCGCCGGCGCTGATCGCCGAAGCCTCGCGGGCGCGCTGCCGCTGCTGGCGGCGCTCCTCGCTGAAGAA
>NZ_JAUTXR010000178.1 GCF_030658505.1 Stenotrophomonas raiganjensis (SeqCode)
TGATACGGCCGTGCAGCGGACGCAGGCTGCCATCGGCCTGCTGCAGCTGCAGCAGCGCGCCCTGCCCGATCAGCGGCGCCAACTGCAGGCCGGCGTCCAGCGACAGGGCGGTGATCGTCCACTGGAAACCGATGCCGTCGACCTGCTCGACGCCATCCAGGGTTTCGGCCACCAGCACGTCGCTCCCCAGCGATGTGTGCAGCCGCAGGAAACGCTGTGCGTGCGAAGGCCCGGCCAGCGCGGCCCGCAGGTTGTTTACCAGATCCATGGTGCTTCCCCGGCTTCCCGTGCTTTAAGGTGGTCTGCATGCGGCATGCGCATCGGTGTACTCCGCTTCCCGTTTCCGCGCGGCCTGCGCCCCTGCAGGGGCGACAGGCACGCACGGCCATCAGGCAGCCTGGACGATCTCTTCCAGCTGCAGGCGCACGCCTTCGCTGATCTTCAGGCGGTAGTCGCGGCCGCCGGCGGTGATCTGCAGTTCGCGCACGTTGCTCACCAGCTGCGGCTTGCCGACCACCGGGGCATCCATGTGGATGCGCCAGGAACCGCGGCTGATCTGCGCGGCGATGTTGCGCGCATCCTGTCGGGCGGCCGGCACGGCGGTGTCCAGCAGTTCGATCACGTGCTCGGGGCGCAGGCGGTTCCAGGCACGCACACGGTCCAGTTCACGACCCAGGCCCAGTTCCAGGCTGTCGCAGTGGTTGAGGGCGGCTTCGCGGTCAAATCCATAGAATTCCATAGCGTTCTCCTTATGCTCAGTGTCAGGACACTTTGTATTTGAAGTCACCCTTCTTGCCGGCGGTGACCTTGATGGCGTTGATCCGGTTCCCCTCGGCCATTGCCGCCAGCACGCTCTCGGCGATTTCCGGCAGCAGGGTTCCGTTGAGGATGTGGTCAACGTTGCGCGCACCCGAGTCCACTTCAGTGCAACGCGCAAGCACGGCCTCCACCAGGCTGTCGTCCCAGCTGAAGGTGGCCTTGTGGTTGGCGATGACGCGGTCGCGGATGCGGCCGAGCTTGAGCGTGATGATCTGCGCCAGCACGTCATCGTTGATGGGGTAGTACGGCACCACCTTCAGGCGGCCCAGGAAGGCCGGCTTGAAGGTGCGCATCAGCACCGGGCGCAACGCATCGGACAGCGCTTCGGCACCCGGGATCTCTTCGGCCGGCTTGTTCAGGCAGGCCTGCATGATCTGCGACGAGCCGATGTTGGAGGTGAGGATGATGAGGGTGTTGCGGAAGTCGATCTCACGACCTTCGGCATCATCCATCATGCCCTTGTCGAACACCTGGAAGAACATCTCCAGCACGTCCGGATGGGCCTTCTCGACTTCGTCCAGCAGCACCACGCTGTAGGGATTGCGGCGCACGGCCTCGGTCAGCACGCCACCTTCGCCGTAGCCGACGTAGCCAGGCGGCGAGCCCTTCAGGCCGGACACGCTGTGCGCTTCCTGGTACTCGCTCATGTTGATGGTGACCAGCTTGCGCTCGCCGCCGTACAGGATGTCGGCCAGCGCCAGTGCGGTCTCGGTCTTGCCGACACCGGACGGGCCGACGAACATGAACACGCCGCGCGGCTTGTTCGGATCTTCCAGCTTGGCGGTGGCGGTACGCACGCGCTGTGCGATCGCATCCAGCGCATGATCCTGGCCGATCACGCGCTCGACCAGCAGGTTGCCCAGCGTGCGCACGGTACGGATCTCGTCCTTGACCATGCGGCCCAGCGGCACGCCGGTCCACGCCGAGACGATCTCGGCCACGACGGTGCCATCCACCTGCAGCGGCACCATCGGCGTCTCGCCCTGCAGCTCGCGCAGCTCGGCCTGCAACCGCGCCAGTTCGGCGTGCTGCGGCGAGAGCTCCGGCTTGGCCTTGCCACGCTTGGCGGCCGGCTTGGCCACGGCGACATCACCGTCGCCCTCGTCACTGGCCGGCTCGACCTCGCTCGACGTGGCTTCGCCCTGCTCCATCTGCTGGCGCAGTGCGGCGATGCGGCCGGCCAGGTCACGTTCGCGGCCCAGGCGCTCTTCGTTGCTGGCCAGCACGGCCTGCGCTTCGGCCTGCTGCGCATGCAGTTCGGCCAGGCGTTCCCCATGCTGGTCACTGCCGCCAGCGGTCTCGCGCTGCAGTGCACCGATCTCCGCCTGCAGGCGGTCCAGGTGCTTGCGGGTGTCTTCGATGATGGCCGGCGTGGCGCTCTGCCCCAATGCCACCTTGGCGCACGCGGTATCGAGCACGCTCACCGCCTTGTCCGGCAGCTGGCGACCGCTGATGTAGCGGTGCGACAGGCGCACCGCCTCGGTCACCGCCTCATCCAGCACGCGGATGTTGAAGTGCGATTCCATCAGCCCGACCATGCCGCGCAGCATCGCCGCCGCCAGTGCCTCGCTCGGTTCCTCGACCTTCACCACCTGGAAGCGACGGGCCAGTGCGGCGTCCTTCTCGAAGTACTTCTTGTACTCGCTCCAGGTCGTGGCAGCGATGGTACGCAGTTCACCACGCGCCAGCGCGGGCTTCAGCAGGTTGGCCGCGTCATTCTGGCCGGCGGTACCACCGGCACCGATCATGGTATGGGCTTCATCGATGAACAGGATGATCGGGTGAGGGCTCTTCTTGACCTCGTCGATCACGTTCTTCAGGCGGTTCTCGAACTCGCCCTTGACGCTGGCACCGGCCTGCAGCAGGCCCATGTCCAGGGTGTGCAGCTCCACGCCCTGCAGCACGTCCGGCACATCCTTGTCGGCGATGCGACGGGCCAGGCCCTCGACCACCGCGGTCTTGCCGACGCCGGCTTCGCCGGTGAGGATCGGATTGTTCTGGCGGCGTCGCATCAGGATGTCGATCACCTGGCGGATCTCGCCGTCACGGCCGATCACCGGATCGATCTTGCCCTCGCGCGCACGCTGGGTGAGGTTGGTGGTGAACTGATCCAGCGCCGGCGTCTTCGACAGGCCGCCCTTGGCCTCAGCCGGCGCTGCGTCGTCGCCCTCGCCGGCTTCACCGCCGGCCGAAGCATCGGCGAAACGCACGGTCTGGACCGCTTCCTGCGAGCCCTCGGTGAGCTTGGCGAAGTCGTGCTTGAGCTCATCGCGCTTGAAGCGCACGAACAGCTTCGAGCCACGATAGGCCAACTGGGCCAGATCGGGCTCGGTCAGCAGCGCCAGCAGCAGGTGGCCACTGCGGATGCGGGTGGTTTCCGAGTCCAGCGAGGCGATCAGCCAGGCGTGCTCGAACAGCTTCGGAATGTGCTGGGAGAACACCGGCGTGCGGCTGTTGCCGGTCTTGAACTGACTGATCTCATCACTGAGATCGCGCTCCAGCGACTCGGGCAGGATGCCGCTGCGCCGTGCGATCAACACGAAATCGCTCTGCGGCTGCTCGAGCAGCGCCAGGAACAGGTGCTCCAGGTCGACCTCGTAGTTGCCGCGCGCCATGCACAGGTTCGCAGCGCGCTCGGCCGCCTGGCGGCAGGTGTCGTCCAGCTTGCTGATCAGGGTTTTGAGGTTGATGCTCATGCGGAAACGCGCACTCCTTGCTGGAACCGTTCGGGGGCCGGCGGCACCAACACCACCGGCACGATGTCATTGCAGCGTGTGGATGCCATACGTGGTGTCCTCACGCGGGGTCGCCTGTGGCGCGGTGCACAGGTAGCTGTCCCAGCCCAGGCGCACACCGCCGCCCATGCCGAGTGAACTGCCCTCCACATCTTCCGCGCGCAGGACCAGGCGCACTTCATATTCGAGGATGCCGCCGGTCAGCAGCGACAACCACTTGGACAGCGCTTCGGCCGCACTGCCGCCTGGCAGGAAGGCGTCGAACTGGTCGCGGCGCAGCGGGCCGATGCGCAGTCGCAGGCGCAGGTCGCGCTGCCAGACGCGATCGCCGGCCAACGCGCTGGCGCCCAGCACGGCATTGGCCTGGCCCAGCCGCGTGGCCTGCCCGGTCGGGACCCGGTACCACGCGCCCACGAACTGCTCCAGGTGCAGCGGCACCTGGAAGTAGTCCGACAGCACGCGCTGCATCAGCGCCGCCGACACCGGTCGCTGGCGCACTGCGCCCGCGTAATAGGCCACGGCCTGGTCGAAGATCTCGCCCTCGCCTTCGTGCAGGCGGTCGCGCAGCTCGCTCATGCCCATGCCGAGCAGCGACAGCACCAGCGGTAGGAAGCGCTCGCGGCGATCCAGCTCGTACTGCAAAGCCAGGCGATGCTTCTTCCAGGCGGCGTAGTGCAGCGATACCGCGCGGGTGGAGAAGATGTCCAGGAACGCACGCGCGGTCCGGTCGCGCTGGTACAACTCCCGAAGCTGCAGGGTTTCGGTGTAGTGCAGCGGCAAGGCGCCGGCGGTGCCGAGCAGGCCCATGAACTGCGGGGTCAGGTGGACTTCGGCCAGCTCCTCGCCATGCAGGGCCTGTTCGATGGCCTCGCGATCCTGCAGCCGCTCGCCCTTGAGCGAATACACTTCGCCCTCGGCCGACAATTCGGTGGCCGGGAATCCGAGCGACAGCGAGTTGCGGAACCGCACGCGCATCGGCACGGCCTGGCCGGGCTTGACGCCCTGCCGCTGGAACACCTGCTCAAGCAACCGCACCGCCTGGAAGAACTGGAAGCGGTGCGGTTCGGTGAGCAGCTGCTGGGCTACGCCAGGATCGATTCGCCGCTGCGCGCTGGGCATCGGACGATCTCCTCCCCGCTGTCGCCGGAAACCAGCACCAGTCGGGTAAAGCTGTTGGCATGCACGTAGAGTGCGAAGAAGTGGTCCATCACCTGGGCGAAGGCGGCCACACCGGTGCCCACGAAATGGGCTTCATTGATCGTCAGGCGGATCTCCAGGCCGCGCACCACCGAGGCGAACTGGCGGCCGTGCATCCAGGTGGTCACCGGCGTCTGCTGCAGCTCGAGGATGCCGTCGATCTGCCGCGCCGAGACGTTGCTGCCGGACAGGTCGTACAGGCGCAGCATCTCCTTCAGCGCAGGCAGGCCACTGGCGGTCAGCGACAACTGGTTCAACGACAGATGCGAGATCAGGCGCCACTGGGCGTTGCGGCCGTGACGGAAACGCAGCGGCTTGGTCGGCTTGCGCAGCAGGCTGATCGCCTTGGCCGGACTGCCACCTTCGATGCTCAGGTCACCGCCCGCCACACCGAAGGCCAGCTGGTTGGGCAGGTCCCGGTTGTTGCAGGTCAGTTCCAGGCTGACCGTATCGGTCTGCGGCAGCACCGGGTTGAATGACAGGTCGACGAAGCTGATCTCGGTCTCGAAGCCCGGGCTCTGCCGCGCCACGTCCTCGTCACGGCGCGCCACCCAGTACTGACCGGTGCGCTCGGGGTCTTCCCCGTGATGCAGCGAATAGAACGGGCGGAAGGCCTGGATCAGCTCACCCTGCGGGGTCTGCCGGATGCGATGCACCGAATCGATTGAGTGCACTTCATAGGCGAACGCGCGGCGGGCATCGGCCAGCACCGGGTAGTTCACCGTACGATGGGTGACACGGATCGGCTCGCCACTGGTGCGGAACAGATTGACGATGGGCGTGCACCCCAACCGCACGTTGTGCACACCCAGCTCGTCCAGCACCATCGTGTTGCCACGGTCCTGGCCGTGCGCCTGCAGCACCAGATGCAGGGTGAAACGGCGGCTGGCACCTGCCGTCACCGAGGGCAGGTGCAGGTCGACGAAGCCGAACTTTTCCGGATAGGCGAACAGCTCGGTCAGCAGGCGATAGGCAGGATGCGAACGCGCCGGGAAATCGATCAGCGCTTCGTCATCGGCAAACCCGACCGCGCTCAGCGGCACCTTGTCGAGGCGGCGCCAGCGGCCATCTCCGTCGGACTCGACGTATGCCGCCTTCACCCCCAGCATCAGCGCATCACGCAGGGCCGCGCGCACCGAGGGCTCGCCATCGAGGAACAGGCGCAGGTGATCGGTTCCCAACTGGTGGAAACCCAGCTGATCGGACAGCAGCTGGAACCCCATCGAGATCTGGCCTCCGGTTCCGGCCGGCAGCGTCGTGGCCATCGGTGCATCCGCCACACTGCGGTAGACCACCTGCTGCACGCCGATCGGCGCGAGCACGACGTCGTAGGCAGTGCGGAACTCGCACGGTACGCCACGCACCGGCCGGCTCTGCAGGGCGGTGCCGCGTGGCACGCGCACCGGCGCACTCAGCTTGGATGCCACCCCTTCCAGGTCGAAATGGGCAATCGAACAGGACGGGAACGGCCGCAGGTAGTGCGGATAAAGCACGTCCAGCAGCGCGTCGGTGAATTCGGGATAGTCATCTTCGATGCGCTTGGACACGCGCGCACTCAGCAGCGCGAAGGCCTCGATCAGGCGCTCGACATGCGGATCCTGGCTGCCCTCGGCGGAGAGCTGCAGGCGCCCGGCAATCTTCGGGTAGCGCTCGGCGAACTCGCGCCCGTAACGGCGAAGGTAGCCAAGCTCGCGTTCGTAGTAAGGCAGCAGGTCCTGCATCAGGCGGCCTGCGTGCGGCGTGCGCGGGTGACCTGGTACTGCAGGGTCGAGGGTTGCAGCATCGCGTCGAAGCTGACCGGCTCGCGTGCAGGCTCCAGGTCGAGCAGCGCATGGATGGTGAAATGCAGCCCACCGGCGAACTGGTTGCCCGCGTCCAGATGGACATTGACGTTGCGCAGGCGGCGCTCATGGCGCGCCACGGCCTGCTCCAGCGAGCGGCAGATGGCGGCACGATCGTAGGCGTTGGCCAGGCTCATCGCGGAGAAGTCCGCCAACCCGTAAGTCAGCAGCGATTGCCGGCAATTGGGGAATTCCTTCATGTCGCCTTCCTGGAACGCGGCGCGCGAGTTCAACAGCCCCTCCAGGTCGCGGGCGATGGATTCCTTGTACTGCTCCAGCGAGACGGACTTGAATACCGGCCCGGCGCCCGATTGCTTGGGGGCGTCGTCGAACAGTTTTTCCAGCAGGCTGGGTTCGAGTCCCTTCATTGGTCGATCCACTCAGGTTCGGCATCCGTGCGGGCGGCAGCGGTGCAGCAATGGCAAGGCCGTTCCTGGCCCTGCCCGGCGATCAGACTGCGATGGCGCACGAGGCGCCATCGCAGCGACACAACATCACACGGTGTAGTTCGGGATGTTCTTGGTTGCGCTCCACTGCGCCACGGTCTTGCCACCAACTCCGCCTTCCGGCTTCTGCTGCTGGTAAGTCCACTTGATGGCGCCGAAGCTCAACTGAACAACTTCCTGCGGCATGCCTTCCTTGTCCACGGTCGTGGTGACGCGGTGGACCAGCACGTTCAGCAGCTCGACCGTGTAGTAATTGATCGCGTTGCCGTCCTTGTCGGCGCGCATGAACTGGATCTGCGCCTTCGGGAAGGTGGTGCCGTTGGAGGCGGCCTGGTTGAGGGCCGTGGAGGCGAGGTCGATCGACTTGGTGATTTCGATCGGGGACAGGTTCACGCGGGCTGCAGTGGTGCCGCCGGAGGTCGACGCGGTGGCCGAACGCGGCTGCAACAGATCCTGCGAGAACGACTGGATTTCGATCCAGTCCTTGTGCTTGTCGTCGTGCGACTCGCCCTTGATGGTGTCAATCGAGAGGAAAGCGTGCTGCATATCTGGTCTCCTAAATTCCGTTCTTCCGTGAGATTTGATGTGCCAGGCGCGGGCCTGGCGGTTAAGGGGGGCTACGCCCTCTTGAAATAAGCGTCACTGCAATCCGGGGAGCGGACTCCCCTGGACGCTTCAGTTACAGCAAATCGTTACGACTTTTTCGCGGACGCCGGCAGTTCGGCGACCAGACGCAACGAAACAGACAGCTCATCGAGCTGGAAATGCGGCCTGATGAAGGCCACCGCGCGGTAGACACCGGGCTTGCCCGGCACCTCCGAAACCTGCACAGAGGCTTCACGCAGCGGGAACTGCGCCTTGGCTTCCTGCGAAGCGTTGTCGTCCAGCAATACGTACTGGGCGATCCAACGGTTCAGGAATTCCTCGACGTTGCCCGCCGAAGCGAAGCTGCCGATCTTCTCGCGCATCATCGCCTTGAGGTAATGGGCGATACGCGAGACCGCGAAGATGTACTGCAGCTGGGCAGACAGGATCGCGTTGGCATTGGCCGAATCGGTGTTGTACTTCTTCGGCTTCTGTGCCGACTGTGCGCCGAAGAACGCGGCGTAGTCGGTATTCTTGCAGTGCACCAGCGGCATGAAGCCGAGGTCACTGAGTTCCTTCTCACGACGGTCGGTGATGGCCACCTCGGTCGGGCACTTCAGCGCCACTTCGCCGTCGTCGGTACGGAAGGTATGGGTCGGCAGGTCCTCGACCAGGCCGCCACCTTCCACGCCGCGGATCGCTGCGCACCAGCCAAAGCTCTCGAACGCCTGGGTCAGCCGGGCGCCCATCGCGTAGGCGGTGTTGCACCACAGGAACTTGCTGTGGTCGGCCGCTTCGATCTCTTCGACGAAGTTGAAACCCTCGACAGTGGTGCCGTCCTTCGGGTTGTACGGCAGGCGCCCCAGGAAGCGCGGCATGGTCAGGCCGACGTAGCGGCTGTCCTCGCTCTCGCGGAACGACTTCCACTTGGCGTATTCGACCGTGTCGAACACCTTGGCCAGGTCGCGCGGCTTGCCCAGGTCGGTGAACGTCTCCAGGCCGAACATGCCTTCGCTGGCGGCGGAGATGAACGGCGCGTGCGCGGCAGCGGCGACGTGCGACATCTGCTCGATGAAGTACATGTCCTCCGGCTGGCGGCCAAGGAAATAGTCACCGATCAGGGCGCCGAACGGCGCACCACCGAAGGTGCCGAATTCCTCTTCATAGACCTTCTTGAACAGCGCGCTCTGGTCGAAATCGATGGCCGACTTGAAGTCCTTGACCAGATCCTTCTGCGGCGAATTGAAGACCTTGATCTTCATGTTCGGGCCGGTGGAGGTCTGCTGGCACAGGTAGTGCAGGCCCCGCCAGCTGCCTTCCAGCTTCTGGAAGGCTTCCGCATGCATGACCGCGCTGAGCTGCTCGGAAATGATCCGGTCGATCTCGGCGATGCGTGCATCAAGGGTGAGGTTGAGGTTGTCGGAGACCACCACGGTACCGTCCAGGACTTCCTTCGCCAGCGCGGCGATGATGTCCTTGGCACGATCATGTTCGGTCTGCGACTTGGCGACCTTGCTCTTCTCGACGATCTGGTCGAGCAGGCCCACCTCTTCGGCCACGGCGGCCTGGGTGGCCAGTTGGCTGGCTTCGGCTGACATCGATCAGTCCTCCTTGGTCACGCCGAGCTTCTTCAGCTGCTCGGTGTTGTTGAGCACATCGGTCAACAGGTCTTCCAGCTTCTCGTTGCCCGCCAGCTTGTTGCGAAGATCGGCCAGCTTGGTGCGCGACTCAAGCAGGCGGCGCAGCGGCTCGATCTGCTGGACCACCGCCTCGGGACGGAAGTCGTCGATGGAATTGAACTTCAGCTCGACGCCGAACTCGCCCCCTTCGTCGCTGATCTTGTTCGGCACGCGATAGACCGCGCGCGGCGCAACGCCTTCCATCACTTCATCGAAGTTGTCCAGATCGACGTTGACGAACTTGCGATCCTTGACCTTCGGCAGCGGCTGTTCCGGGTTGCCGCTGAAATCGCCCATCACGCCGACCACGAACGGCAGTTCCTTCTGCTCGATCGCGTCACCCTTCTCCACGTCGTAGGTGAGCTGGACGCGCGGCGGGCGGATCTTCTGCAGCCGCTTCTGGATGCTTTCCTTCTTGGCCATGAGTGTCTCCTGACTGGGGCCGGTTCCGGATCAGTTGCCGATGTTCTGGAACGGATCGGAGGTGTTCGAGCGGGCAGCGGGCTTGGCCGGCTGCGTCGCGGCGGGCTGGGCGGCAGCGGCGGGAGCCGCGGCACGGCCGGCACGGGCGCGGCTGCGCGGCTTGGGCTTGGGCGTCGGGTCGAGAATGGCGTCACCCATGGTGTTGCGCAGGGTGGTGGCCAGGGTCTGGGCTTCCTTGCGTGCGGTGTCCGACGCCAGTGCGCCACGGCCCTGCAGGCGGGTCAGCGACTGGTTGGCGACACGGAAGCCGGCGACGGTGATCACACCATCGGCCACCAGATCATTGGGATCGCGCTGGAGTACTTCCTCGGCTGCGACGATCGCGCGGGCGTACTGGCCCTGGTCGAACTGCAGCTGTGCGATGCGTACCCACGGCTCCTTGCGCGTCGGGTCGGCCTTGGCCGCCAGTTCGAACGCACTGATCGCGGCATCGGCGCCGCCAGTGGTGACCTGTGCTTCGGCGTTGCTCAGCGTCGTTTCGAACGGCACGACCTCGGCCTTCTTCGGCGCCGATGAGCAGGCCGCCAGGCCCGACAGCAACATCAGCGCGAACATCGGCCGGTACACAGCCTTCCCCATTGCCTTCACTTCCATAGTGGTCCCTCGTCGAAATTAGTTCCTCAAGGAAGCCGAATCTCCGCCGATACAACGCACGGGATTCCTGCCCCTGTCGGCGGCAGTGTACATTCGCGAATACGCGTCGGTATAGTGAATTTCGTCAAGAATATGGCGAATTTGATAGACACAACCTTCACATCCCGATGTGATATCCGCGAGCAGAAAGTACTTATACGCTCAATTTTCGCCCTGCACCCCGAGCCGACCGACCGCACATGAATGCGCAACTTTTCTCATTCCATCGCGTGATATCCGTCACGATTTTGTCCCTGGTCATGTCCACGTCCCTGACCGGTTGCGCCAGTGACAGCAAGCTGGGCAAGGCAATGGACAAGACCCTCCAGGCCGTGGGCATCCGCGAGGACAAGCCCGAGGCGCCCCCCACCATTCCGCTGCGCCTGTACGCCGGCAGCAACCTCAACGCCGGCAACGACAAGCGGGCGACGGCCGCGGTGGTCAAGATCTACCACCTGCGCAGTCTGCAACGCTTCGAACAGGCTCCCTTCAACGCCTTCCTCGACCAGGCCGGCGAGCAGGCTGCACTCGGCGCGGACCTGTTGTCGGTCAACGAGGTCGTACTGACCCCAGGTGCCCGGCAGGAATTGTCCGAGCAGCTGAGTGAAGGAAGTGCAGTGCTCGGCGTTGTCGCCCTGTTCCGCGCTCCGGCCGAGAATCGCTGGCGGCTCGCGTTCGACACCAAGGGCAAGACGCTTCCGCAGGATGGCGTCACCATCGGCGTCCACGCCTGTGCCCTGACCAGCGACAGCAAGGCGCTGTTGACACGCATTTCCGGTGATCCAGGCAGTCTTGCATCCATCCGTTGTGCAGGCGCGAAGAAGTAGCATCGCGCCGGAATTCTGGCACTCGAATTCATCGATGCGATAGTATCCTCAGCGCAACGATTGCCCTATTCGCTTGAATGTGGGATGCGATTCACACTTTCACATCACTGAAAGGGTATTCGCCACCGCGGGGCGCGAAAACGCCGGAACCAACCCGCATCGGCGACTTTTTCAAGCTATTTCCAAGGATTGAACGTGGCTTATGTAAGCAGGATGTCGAAGGTTCTCTGGGGCGAAGGCCTGTTCCTGCGTCCCCAGCACTTCCAGCGCCAGGACGCCTATCACGAAGCACGGCTGCAGGATCTCTCGCAGACCCTGCACCCCTACGCATGGGGTGCGCGCCGGGTACGTTTCGATCCACATGCACTTTCCGGTGGCACGCTGCGCCCGCTCGACCTGTCGGCGGTGTTTCCCGACGGCGAGACCTACGATGCGCCCGCGCACGACGGCCTGCCCGACGCAGTGTCCCTGCAGGAGCTGCCGCCGGGCGTGCAGACCACCGTGGTCTACCTGGCACTGCCGCTGCTGCGCGATGACGGCGCAAACTGCGCCGACGCCGAAGGCACGGTCCTGGCCCGCTACCGCCAGGCCAACCGTGACACGCAGGACCTGTTCACCGATGCGGTCGAAGCCGAGCTCGCCTTCCTCAGCAAGGCCGTGAAGCTGCTTACCGACGATCAGCCGCGCGACGCGTACGCCACCGTGCCGATCGCACGCGTGCGCCGCACCTCCAGCGGCGGTTTCGAACTGGACGATGAATTCATCCCCCCCTGCGCCCAGCTGCAGGCATCCCGTTCCTGCACCGCGAACTGCGGGCGGTACTCGATGCCTTGCAGGCGAAGGTCGATGCACTCTATGGCCTGCATCGGCAGACCTCGCAGAACATCATCGAGTTCCGTTCCGGCGACATCGCCTCGTTCTGGCTGCTGCACACCATCAACAGCTCGTTCAGCGCACTGGCCCACCTGCTGCACCATCCGCAGCTGCACCCCGAACGCCTGCACCAGGAACTGCTGCGCATGGCCGGCGCGCTGCTGACCTTCTCCAATGCCTACCAGCTGGGCGACCTGCCGGTGTATCGCCACGACCAGCCGGAGGCTTCGTTCCGCAAGCTGCTGGAAATCGTGCGCGCGCTGCTGGATACCGTGATCTCCACGCGTTATTTCAAGATCGCCCTGAACGAAGTCAAGCCGTCCTACCATCTCGGCCGGCTCGATTCGCAGCGCATCGACGGCAATGCCTCGTTCTACCTGTCCGTATCGGCCTCGCTGCCGGCGCAGGAGCTGATCCAGAGCGTGCCGGTGCGTTTCAAGGTGGGTGCGCCGGACGACGTCGAGAAGTGCGTGCTGTCCGCCCTGCCCGGCGTGAAGCTGACCCATGCCGCGCAGGTGCCGGCGGCGATCCCGGTGCGCCCGGGCAGTCATTACTTTGAACTCGACGCGCGCGGCGCGCTCTATGAGCGCATGCTCAAGGCGCAGTCGTTGATGATCTACGTGCCGGCCGGCATTGCCGAGCTGAAGATGGAACTTGTGGCGGTGACCTCATGATGAATTCCCCCCTGCCCCCGACGCCGGGTCCGATGCCGTCGCTGACCGCCAATGGCGCGATGGTCAATCCGACGCCGCAGGCGGCCAATCCGCAGAGCCTGCAGGACCTGATGGCCGACGGCTTCTACCTGCTGCTGCTGCTCAAACGTGGCCAGCTGCCACACGATGCCGAGAGCTTCGTGCAGACGGTGCAGAAGTTCCTTGATGGCGTCGAACGCAATGCCATGCGCCTGGGCGTGGCCTCGGAAGACGTCTACGCCGCCAAGTACGCGTTCTGCGCGGCAGTGGACGAGGCCATCCTGTCCCAGCCTTCGCCGCTGCACGAAACATGGGAACGCAATCCGCTGCAGCTGCGCCTGTTCGGCGAGCATCTGGCCGGCGAACACTTCTTCGACCGCCTGGAGGAGCTCCGGCGCCAGGGCGCTGCGCGCCTGCCCTCGCTGGAGGTCTACCACTACTGCCTGCTGATGGGCTTCGAAGGCAAGTACCGACTGGAAGGTACCGAGAAGCTGGGCTACCTGACCGCCCGCCTCGGCGATGAGATCGTCTACCTGAAGGGCAAGCGGCACGGTTTCGCGCCGCATGCACTGCCCCCGGACAACGTCCGCCACAGCCTGCGCCGCGTGGTCCCGCTGTGGCTGCCGGCGGTGGTCGTGGGCTGTTTCGGCATCCTCGCCTTCTTCGGCATGCGCACCTACCTCGGCCACGAAACACGCCAGCAGCTGGCCGCCTACAACGACGTGGTGCAGATGCCCGAGCGCACCGCCCACATCACGATCACCCTGCCATGAGCCTGATGATATGGACATCCCAAGCTCCTCACTGCTCGCATCCCTCGCTTCGCTGTCCCACCGCGAACGCCTGATCCAGCTGAAGGGGCCTGAGGAAGGCCTGGTCGTCGAACGCTTCGAAGGCATCGAATCAGTGTGCGGCGACAACCGCCTGCAGATCGACTGCCTGTCCACCGACGCGTTCCTGGACCTGGAGCCGTGGCTGGAACAGCCGCTGACCCTGCAGCTGCGCCAGGCCGACGGTTCGCTGCGCCAGTGGCACGGGCTGTGTACCGAGGCGGCGCAGCTGGGCAGCGATGGCGGCCTGGCCCGCTATCGCCTGATCCTCGAACCGTGGACCGCGCTGCTGCGCCTGCGGCGCAATGCGGTGATCTTCCAGGATCTGGATACCCGCGCTATCTGCGAACAGATCTTCGCCGACTACCCGCAGGCCCTGTTCCGCTTCGACGTGCAGGCCGAGCTGCCGGCACGCGCGATCACCACCCAGTACCGCGAGACCGACTGGGCCTTCGTCACCCGGCTGCTGGCCGAAGCAGGCCTGGCCTGGCGCATCGAGCAGGCGCAGGACGACGATGCCGCACACACCCTGGTGGTGTTCGAGCCGGGCGCCGAGCTGCCCGACGCCGGCCGCGTGCGCTTCCATCGCGCCGACATGGCCGAGGCCAGCGACGGCATCACCGCCTTCGCCGAGCGCCAGCAGCTGGTGCCCAACGCCAGCACCGTGGCCAGCTGGCACAGCGAGCAGGTTGGTGCCGTGGCCGCGCACACCAGCGCCGATGCCGGCACCCTGCCCGCACTGGAAGTCTACGTGCAGCCGCGCGCCGGTCGATTCGCCCAGGCCGGCTGGGCCGACGCCGAAGCACAGGCACGGCTGGACGCGCTGCGCGTCGGCCAGGTGCTCTACAGTGGCAGCGGCAGCGAGCGCCAGCTGGCCGCTGGCAGCACCTTCACCCTGGCCCAGCACCCGCAGCACGAAGGCCAGGCCTTCCAGTTGCTGGCCGTGCAGCATTTGGCCCTGAACAACCTGGACCAAGGCATCGCCGAGCTGCTGGGCAGCACCGCGCTGGAGCGTGGCGCCTACCGCAACAGTTTCCTGGCCACTGGCAGCGGGGTGCCGCTGCGCGCCCTGCCGCAGGACCGGCCGACCCTGCATGGCCCGCAGACCGCACGCGTGGTGGGCATCGCCAACACCGCCGTGACCCCCAACCGCGAGCATCAGGTGCGCATCCAGTTCGGCTGGCAGCGCGGCAGCAGGCCCAATCCCGGCGGCCTGACCGACACCGGCAGCGCCCAGCCCGGACATGCTCCCGGCGACCACACCAGTGGCAGCTGGGTGCCGGTGGCCGAGTGGGTGGCCGGCCCCAACTGGGGCACGGCCTTCCTGCCCCGCGTGGGCAGCGAGGTGCTGGTGGAATTCCTGCACGGCGACATCGACCAGCCGCGCATCACCGGCCAGCTCTACAACGGCGAGGTCGCCCCGCCCTTCGGCGGCGGCATCGACGAGAACGCACGCCACCCCGGCGTGCTCAGTGGCCTTCACACCCAGGCCCATGACGGTAGCGGCACCCAGCAATGGGTGATCGACGACACGCCCGGGCAGCTGCGCACGCGCCTGCACAGCTCACTGGCCGACAGCCGGCTGGAGCTGGGCTACCTGATCGCGCACCAGGACACCGCCCGCGGCGCGCTGCGTGGCGAGGGCTTCGAACTGGCTACCCAGGGCTGGGGCAACGTGCATGCCGGCGAAGGCCTGCTGCTGTCGGCCAGCCTGCAGGAGCGCGCGGCGTCCACGGTGATGGACAACGCCAGCGTGGTGGCCCAGCTGAAGGGAGCCGAGCGCAGCCTGGAACAGATGCAGCAGACCCTGGCGCAGCAGCAGGTGCCGGGGCTGGCGGAGTTCGAGCGCACCAGGCAGCTGCGCGAGCAGATCGACCCGAAGGCGCAGGGCCGCTTCCAGGGCGATGTGAACGGGCAGAGCGCGATGAAACCCGGCAGCGATGGCCGCAGCCCCGGTGACCAGCCGGTGGAACGGCTGGGCACGCCGCTGCTGCTGGCCGAGGCACCACACCATGTGGCCTGGACCACCCCGGCCAGCGCGGTGGCCTACGCCGGGCAGAACCTGCAGATGACGGTGCAGCAGGACCTGCACGTCAGCGCCGGCGAGACCATCGCCACGGTGTCCGGCGAGCATGTCTCGCTGTTCGCGCAGAGCGGTCCGCTGCGGGTGATCGCCGCGCAGGGGCCGGTCAGCCTGCAGGCCCACGATGGCGAACTGGAACTGCTGAGCGACCAGGCCCTGACCATCACCGCCACCGACGACCGCATCGACGTGCTTGCACAGACCAAGGTGGTGCTGCAGGCCGGCAGCAGTGCGATCACGCTGGAGGGCGGAAACATCACCTTCAGCTGCCCCGGCGAGTTCAAGGTCAAGGCGGGTGAGCATCCGTTCATGGGGGGCAGCAGCACACCCGCCAGCCTGCCACCATTGCCCGCCTTTACGATCAAGCCCGATCCGGGCCGCACCTTCGAGAGCACCTTCGCCTACGACCAGCTGCGCAGCATTGCCGCGCAGTCGACACCGGTCGAGTTCGTCATGATGATGGCGCCGACCTTCGGCTTCGATGTCCCGGCGCGGACCTACATGAAGCTGCAGGACGCACTGAAGGATGGCAGCCTGCAGGCGCCCGAACACAAGGTGATGGCCGGTGCGCCCTACCCGGCCGACTACGACAACAACAAGCGCATCATCCGCGTGAACAGCATGGCCGCTGACCGCGCAGCGACAACCATCGAAGCGTCACGCGAGCTGCTGGCCGTGTTGCTGCACGAATTCGGGCACCACGTCGACAACGTGCTGCGCAACGATCTGGCCGAGAAGGACGCGAACGGCAAGCCGACCCTCGCTGCGGACAGCGGCAAGGAAGAAGGCACGGCACTCGCCTACCGCCTGGCGTTCTTCGACCTGGAAGGTACGCACGAAACCGAATACGCGCAGTACACCTCTCCCGAGTACAACGGTGCGTTGAAGGTGAACTATGCCGAGGTGCAGGCGGCACTGAAGCAACAGGGGCCGGTCGCACAGGAGACCAACAAGAGCGAGGATGGACGCTACGAGGGGTTCAGCGCGGGTGATGGACAGAACCATGACAAGCGGCCGAACGAATCGTTCGGGCATCGGTCGATTGAGGCGGTGCTTAGGCATGCCGAATTCACTCCAAACCAGCGCCAAGCGATCTATTTTGGCAACTGGCTCCGGGACTACTCCCAACTGCTCGATCCCAAGATCGTACGCCCCGCAGGCCTACCGAAGAACCTCGGCAAATACCTCTCTCGCGCCGCCCTGACCCAAATTGTTGATGTCCTGGCTGGCAGTGAGTTCCACAATATACGGTACGGGAACCAAGCTGATTTTGGGGTGACGCCCGCACGCCTCGGGGTATACAAGCCAAGCGAGCATATCGACAACCCAAAGAACATCAAACCCGAGCCAGCAGACCCGAAAACCATCGACAAGGACTTCGAGCCTTGGGTCACGCCCGGAAGTGCTCTTCTTCAGATAGACCCGAAAACCTCGATGAAGCGCTACATCATGCGCTCCAGAGACTTCATGTCTTCCGAACTGAACACAGCAATCTCAATGGGCAAGACACCCGATGGCATGCGCCATTTTGGCTCTGCCCTGCATGTTCTTGAGGACTACTTCGCACACTCCAATTTCTGCGAACTCAGCTTAAGAAAGCTCGGACACAGCACCGTGCTGCCTTGGACGTCAACTGCCAATTGCACTCATCGATACCCTGTGGTGACTGGGATGTTTGGCTCGACCGACGTCATCGCAAGCCTTGCCGAACCCATTGCTCACAAGCTCTTCGGCGTAGAAAGCTGGGAGTTCAAGGCGAGCGAGCCTGGCGACCGTTCCGACGGCGAGAAGATCATGCTGGTCCTTCTTTCCGAGCACAGCGATCAGCGTTACTACAGAGCTTTCCAGGATTTTCTCAAACTTCGAGACCGCATTGCACGAATCCCTGGACATGAGTATCTGGAACGGGCTGGCTGGATCGCCAGCGCGCCAATGCGCGCGGTGCTCAACTGCTACAACTTCGTCTATCAACAACTCCTGCTGCTCGTAGGCAACAGCGTGGACGACGCGCAGACGATGTTCGATTCCGACCCAAACAAAAGTGGGTCAACCGACCCCAGCCATTCCCAGCTGGCAAAGGACCACGACGTTCATCCGCTGCATACATTGGCTGCTCAGCTGGCGCAACAGGCCGTCCTCCAGGTTGGGCAAGCAATGGCAGGGCGATGGCGCGGCGATGCATCGCGTGATCCGGTCAAGATCGCACAGTCCTATCTGGTTCACCCCAATGATACGAACTGGCAGGACGCGACTGTTTCCGCTTGGGCCAAAGGCCATACTGCGGCGATACGGCGCGCGTCGTCCGCCACCGAACTCCAGCATCTGCACGAAGAACATGGAAAGCACGCATTGGAGAACATCCGTCGCGTGGGACGCTACGGTTCCGATAGTTGGGACTACATCACTCGCTTCTATGAAGATCTGTTTGGCGAGAAGAATCAGGTTAAGACCAAATGATCAAGGCACTCCTTCTTTCCACCATCCTTCTTGTCCTTCCCGGCTGCCAGGCCGAATCATTAGATTCCAATAAACCACGGCAGCCGAGTGTCGAATTCGACAACGGAGATTTCTCAATCAACGGTGGTCACGCGAGAATTGGGGCAACCACCAAAGAATGGATTTCCCTTCTGGGCGACAACTATAGATATGCCAATCCGGGCTCACCGGGCATGATGGTGTGGGACGAACTGGGCATCTTTATCTATACCGATCTCCCGATGAAGGATCGTGTCGATACTGTGGCCTTTGCCTTCAACACAGATCTAGATGAAGGCCCTGGATCATCAGACGCGCCAGCAACCATCAGACCCAGAAAGCCATTCCCAGGGCAGGTCGTCGTCAGTAGCACACGAATCAACGGCGACATGAAGATCAGTGATATCCCAGCCGCCAGCAACATGATGCTTGAGGTGCACTGCAGCAAAGGCATCGCGATATGCACTACGAATCGCGTTGATGGCACTTCCCGTAACTACTCGATCTCCTTCACGGTTGACGAAAAGCAATATGAAAGCCTTCCCTACACTATAGAAATAGGCCGCGCACTTTAGCGTTCTCCGACCAATTACTCATGGCGCGCATGACTAACTGGAACAAAGATCAATCCGCACACCCCAACGGTGCGTGGACACCGAACTCGCATCACTCCTAGTCGAGTATGGATTGCGAGGTCAAACCCCAGTATAGGCTGGATGCGTAGCGCGTCCAGCAAGCTACCCGCCAGGCCGGCAAACGATGGCGGAACATTTGCGGCGCGACTACGCACTTGCTGCCACTTCTCTGAACCGCCTCACTGCTGCTGTCGGAATTGCTTCGCGCGCTCCTCAGATTGAGCACCTGCATGAAGAACGTGGAAAGCACGCACTGGAGAACATGCGACATATAGAAAGTCAAGATGAACGCAAGACTCCTTCCCACGATAACGCTCTCATTGCTCTTCGCTGCATGCGGCCCCGCACCTCAGGATGAGGGAAAAGAGCAGAAGCCAGCGGCCGTTTTCGAGAACGGCTCTATCCTCATCGGCTCGCAGCGCGTTGAACTTGGCGCGCCCGCCGATGCATGGATTGCCGTCCTTGGTAGCAACTATCGCCAGGTGGAAGGCGACGAACCCTTCGGCAGCGAGCGCCAGAACGATCCTGCGCTGGCATCAGCTGCGGCGCCGTTGCGTGCGCACATCGACAGCGTATGGGAAGCGATCAAGCGCGGGAGTTCGCCATGACCGCGCCATGGTGCCAGCGCCTGCATCCGCCCGTGCTCCTGCTGGTGCTTTCGGCTGCCGCAAACGCTGCCATCGCGCGCACGCCGCCGCCCAGTCCACTGCAACGCGCCTGCGCGGCCGACATCGAGGAACGTATCGAGCTGCGGTTCGCGGACGGCAGGCATGTAAGCGCCTGCGCACCTGGCGTCGGCGACGGCTGCGCGTACGGCAGCGGGCAGACCATGCTCGACGCTACGCCCGACCTCAACAACGATGGTCGCGCCGACGCGATCCTCACCCACTTCGGCAGCAGCTACGGTGACATCGACGTCACCCATAAACTGGTGCTGGCGCAGTGCCCGGACGGAACCTATGCGCGCCTGCTGGAGGGACGGTTCACCACGCTGGCCGCACCTCCGGCTCCGCATCCGGCGTGGCCGGCGCTGGAGGCATCGCGGGACTGCCCGGGCCGCCGGGAAACGATCGCACTGCGCTTCGAGCGCGCTACCGCCCGCTATCATGGGCCGGATCACTTCGATCCTGACAATGCCTGTGCACCTTGAGCGCCGCGACTTGATCCAACGCATGCCTTCGGCACGGGCGCGGTGCTATGGTGGCGCCATCATGCCCCCAGGAGCTGTATCCGTGAACCGATTCCGTCCCGCCCGCCTTGCCCTCGCCGCCCTCGCGTCCCCTTTGCTGCTGGCCGCCTGTGTCAGCACGCCAGGCCCGGAGGTGAAGGGCACGGGCCGCTGTAATGCCAGCCAGCTGGGCTGGGCGATCGGCCAGCCAGCCAATGAACCCAACATCCGCCGACTGTCCAGCGAAAGCGGTGCCGGCCTGGTCAACCCGATCGGCCCCAGCACCATCACCACCAAGGACATCCGCCAGGACCGCCTGCGCGTGTACGTGGACAAGGACAACATCATCACCGCGACCCGCTGCGAATAAGTACCGCCACAGGTTTCTGTAGAGCCGAGCCTACGCTCGGCTGCTCTCCGGTCAGGCCGCACGGAAAGCCAGCCGAGCGTAGGCTCGGCTCTACAGGGTTCAGGGTTCGGTGTACCCCGCGCAATCCGGCAGCGCCTGGTCGGGGTGGAACACCCCATCACTGAAGCGGAAAAGCCGCGTGTAGCTGCACGCTGGGTCCTGCTCGGTGCGGAGGTCCTTCTTCTTCAGCGGCCCTTTGGCCAGCGAATCCTCGAAGCGCGAGACACCGGCCGGAAACCGCGTGGCCACGGTCTGGTAGCGCAGTACCGGCATGCCCTCGGCCGCCGTCTCCAGCCCCAGCTTTGCCGAGAACCCATACTCATCGTGGCAGGCACCGGCACGCTGCTTGATGTCCTGCTCGCTGAAGCAGGCACGGATCATCGCGCTGCCCAGCCACGGCACCGTCAGCACGTCGTCGTCCACCTGGATGTCGTCCTGCAGGTGGCGCACGCGTGCCAGCTGCAGCGTGGACGCATCGGCACCGCCGCCGGAATACATGCTGCTGAACGAGACGATGCCTCCCACCAGTACATTCTGGCGGGCCCGCTGCTGCCGGTCGGTCACAGGCTCGTCGCTGCCAACGCCCGGGGCCAGCCGCACGATCCACGGCCACAGCTTCAGATCGCTTTCCTGCGGCACGTCGATGCTGACGTGATAGGTGTGTGGCGTGCGCTGGCCCGGCACCTTCTCAAGTACTTCCAGCACGGTCGGCCGATCACCATCTTCGGTGACCGGCTGCACGCGCACGCACCAGGCACGATCGAGGGTGCAGTCATAGAGCCCCGCTGGTCCCGTCTCATCGGCGACCAGCACCTGCCCCAGCGGCTCCATCACATTGCCGGCAGCGTCACGCTGCTGCGGCAGGATCGAGCCCTGCGCCAACACCAGCGCTGGCGTGGCCAGCAGTGCAGCACACACGGTCGTGCGGGCAACGATGGGGGGCATGGGCGGCTCCTGCGGTTGGGATTCCGATGGTAACCGTTGCCCGGGCAGAGTCGAGCCATGCCCGACTTCGCCTTTGCAGAGTCGAGCCATGCTCGACTGCTGTCTGTCGGGAAGAGCAGCCGAGCATAGGCTCGGCTCTACAGTAAGGACACGTTGTATCCGTCAATGCCCATTGCAGTCGCAGCCACCCCAGCCCTTCGCTTTCGACGTCTGGCCAATGCCCGGATTGAACGTATTGCTCGGGTCCAGCTGCTTGTAGAACCCCGCCAGCGCCGGCTTGGCCGGATACAGGTGGCCAACGTTGTGCTCGGCTGGATACTCGGCGCCGCGCTGGTCCAGCAGCGCCCACATCGCATGCTCGATCGCCATCGGGTCTTCGCCCTTGCGCGCAATGTAGTCCTGGTGGAACACGTGGCACAGGAAGTGCCCGTAGTACAGCTTGTGCAGCAGGCGGCCATCGATATCCGCCGGCAGCTGCTCGAACCAGTCGGCGTCGTCACGTCGTAGCGCGATGTCCAGCGCGACGATGTCCTGCACCTGGTCGCGATGCACTTCACGGTAGCGCACTGCGGCACCGGCCACGGCGAAACGATGCAGGAAGGCCTTGCGCCCCTCCTCGGCCGTGCAGTGGAAATAGCCGCCTTCGTGGTCGGCAAAGAAGCCGCGCAGCCAGGCCTCGGTTTCCGCAGCGTCCTGGGCAGAGACCTTCAACAGCAGGTGATGCTCGTAGCGCTGGCGGAACTCGCCCATGCGCTTGGGCAGGTGCGAGGGCAGCAGGCCGGTCAGCCCCTGCATCACCCGGTCGGTCACGCCGCGCAGGCCCAGCCGTTCGAACCAGCCATCGACGCGGCTCTTCAGTGCGAACGCGGCCGGCACGCGCGCGGTGCCCAGGCGGTCGATCAGCAGGAAGCTGTCCTTGCCGTAGCGCTCGCCGATGTCATAGGCATCGCGGTGAATGTACTCACCAGCAATCGGCAGGCGCTCGAAGCCCGTCAGCAGCTGGCGGCGGATCGCGGTCAGGCTGTCGGTGCGGTTGCTGCCGATGTAGAAGACCTCGGCAGCTTCCTTCTCGAAGGTGTCCAGGCGCACCGCGAACACCGCCAGTTTGCCGGCCGAACCGGCGGCTTCAAAGTGACGGCTGGGATCGGCATTGAAGCGTGCCGGGGTATCGGCATCGACCCGACGCACCTCCTCGGCGTAGCGTGGATCGGAGGCCGCACGGCCATCGCCGTCGCCCACGTCCATCGCCGTGTAGTCGCCAGCCTGCAGGCGCTGCAGGATCTGCTCGGGCGTATCACCCAGCGCGATACCCAGATGATTGACCAGCTGCAGCTGGCCCTGCGCATCGACCTGCGCATACAGTGCCAGCTCGGTGTAGGCCGGGCCACGACGCACCAGCGCGCCACCGGAGTTGTTGCAGATGCCGCCCAGCACCGACGCACCGATGCAGGACGAGCCGATCACCGAGTGCGGCTCACGGCCGAGCGGTGCCAGTGTCTGCTCCAGCCGGTCCAGCGTCGCGCCGGGCAGGCACAGCACCTGGCGGCCTTCATTCAACAGCTGGATGCCGGTCAGGCGCAGCGTGCTGACCAGCACGATCGGCCGGCCATAGTCATCGCCGTCCGGGGTCGAGCCGCCGGTCAGGCCGGTGTTGGCCGCCTGCAGGATGATCGCCGCCCCACCCTGCACGGCTGCCTGCAGCACGTGCCACAGTTCCAGCAAGGTACCCGGACGCACCACCGCCAGTACCGGGCCATCGCCGAAGCGGTAGCCGCGACGGAAGCGGCGCGTGGCCTTGTCGCCGGTCAGTACATGGCGGCTGCCGACCGCGTCGCGCAACTGCGCGAGCACCGCGTCGTGGCCACTCACGGCAGGCTGACCAGTGAATCGCGGCCGATATCGGCAATGCGGTGCGCGCCGGTCAGCGTCATCGCCACGCGCATTTCCTTGGCCATCAGGTCCAGCAGGTTGGCCACACCGGCCTCGCCCTGTGCCGCAAGTGCATAGACAAACGCGCGTCCCAGCAGCACGGTGTCGGCGCCCAGCGCCAGCATGCGCACCACGTCCAACCCGGTACGGATGCCCGAATCGGCGAGGATCTTCAGATCGCCCTGCACCGCGTCGGCAATGGCCGGCAGTGCGCGTGCGGTGGACAGCACGCCGTCGAGCTGGCGGCCACCATGGTTGGAGACCACGATGCCATCGGCACCAAACTTCACCGCATCACGCGCGTCATCCGGGTCGAGGATGCCCTTGATCACCATCGGGCCCTTCCAGAATTCGCGGATCCACTCCAGGTCCTTCCACGAAATGGAAGGATCGAAGTTGCTGCCCAGCCAACCGATGTAATCCTCCAGCCCGGTCGGGTTGCCGCGGTAGGTGGAGATGTTGCCCAGATCATGCGGGCGGCCGAACAGGCCCACGTCCCACGCCCAGTGCGGATGGGTGATGGCCTGGCCGATGCGGCGCAGCGAGGCATTCGGACCGCTCATGCCCGAGTGCGCGTCACGGTAGCGCGCGCCCGGCACCGGCATGTCCACGGTGAACACCAGGGTGGTCACGCCTGCCGCCTGCGCCCGCTCCAGCGCGTTGCGCATGAAGCCACGGTCGCGCAGCACATACAACTGGAACCACATCGGCCGCTGGATGGCCGGTGCCACTTCCTCGATCGGGCACACCGATACGGTGGACAGGGTGAACGGGACACCGCGGCTGTCGGCCGCGCGCGCCGCCTGTACCTCGCCGCGCCGGGCATACATGCCGGTCAGGCCGACCGGCGCCAGCGCCACCGGCATCGCCAGTTTTTCGCCGAACAGCTCGGTTTCCAGGCTCAGGTCGGACATGTTGCGCAGGATGCGCTGGCGCAGCGCGATGTCGGACAGGTCGGAAACGTTGCGCTTCAGCGTGTGCTCGGCATACGCGCCGCCATCGATGTAGTGGAACAGGAACGGCGGCAGCCGGCGTTGCGCTGCGGCACGGTAATCGGTGGAGGCGGAGATGATCATGGGGTCAACCGTGTGGGGAAGGCAGGCGCGAGGCCCGCGCACGCCGGGCTTCGTTGTCATCGAGAGTGCGCAGCGTGGTGTGCACGAACTCGAGGTGGGCATGCGCGGCGGCGCGCGCGCGTTCGGGATCGCCGGCCAGCACCGCGTCCATCATCTCGCGGTGCTGGTCGGACAACGGCGAGAAGGTCCTCGCCGAGGTATAGAGCTTCTCGCGGCTTTGCGAAATGTTGGTCTGCAGCAGCTCGAACAGGCCGCGCATCACCTGCAGCAGCACCAGATTGTGCGAGGCCTCGGCAATGGACAGATGGAAGGCCGCGTCGGCCTCGGCCTCGCCCGTGGGGTCGTCCTTGCCGTGCGCATCCATCATGGTCTGGAACGCCTGCACGATGCGCGCACGGTCCTCGTCGGTGGCGCGCAATGCGGCATGCCAGGCGGTGGCGCCTTCCAGTGCGTGGCGGATCTCCAGCACGTCGAAGCGGTATTCCGGGTCGCCCTGGAACAGCGGCAGGTACGGCGCCAGCGGTTCATCCAGCGCCTGCCGCGCGCGCGCCGCCGGTTCGGCCACGTAGGTACCGCCACCAACCCGTGCGGTCAGCAGGCCCTGGCTGGCCAGCTGCGCGATGGCCTCCCGCAGCGCGGTGCGCGAGACCCCCAGCTGCACCGCCAGGGTGCGCTCGGCCGGCAGCCGGTCGCCCGGCTGCAGCCGCTGTTCCTGCACCAGGCCGCGCAGCTGCGCGGCCACCTTGTCCGAGATACGTTGCGTGCTCATGGCGCCATTGTGGCCCGAAGCGCGCAACGAAGGGTCAGTCGGCCTGGCATGGCTCAGGGAATCATCCAGGTCAGCCAGTAGGCCTGGGCCAGGGTGATCAGGCCGACCATCGTGGTGAAGATCAGGCTGTGCTTGACGGTAAAGCGGAACAGGTCAGATTCCTTGCCGGCCAGGCCGACCGCCGCACAGGCAATGGCGATCGACTGCGGCGAGATCATCTTGCCGGTGACACCGCCGGTGGTGTTGGCCGCGACCAGCAGCACGTCGGACACGCCGATCTGCTGTGCGGTGGTGGCCTGCAGTGCCGAGAACAGCGCATTGGACGAGGTATCCGAACCGGTCAGGAACACGCCCAGCCAGCCCAGGAACGGCGAAAAGAACGGGAACGCATCGCCGGTGTGTGCCAATGCCAGCGCCAGCGTTGCCGACAGGCCCGAGTAGTTGGCGATGAAGGCGAAGGCCAGCACCATGCCGATCGAGTAGATCGGCATGCGCAGCTCTCGCACGGTTTCGCCAAAGGTCTGCAGCGCCGAACGGGCCGGCATGCGCAGGGCGATGATGGCGATCACCGCAGCAAGAATGATCGAGGTACCGGTAGCCGAGAACCAGTCGAATTTGTAGATTGCCTCGTAGCTGAGCGGCGCATCCACGATCGGCGGCATCTTCTGCACCATCTGGTCCAGCCCCGGCACCGGAATCTTCAGCACCCAGCTTTCCAGCGGGCCGCCGGCCGCGAACAGCGACTTGAACGGCTTGATGCTCCACAGCGTGACCATCGCGGTGAGGATCAGGAACGGCGACCACGCCTTGGCGATCTGGCCAACGCTGTAGCGCGGCGCTTCCAGTGCCTGGGCGGCCGCCTCGGCGCTGGTTTCGGTATCAAAGCGGAAGATCCGCACTGGCTTCCAGCGGCGCAGGAACAGGGTCAGGCACACCAGCGACGCCAGCGACGCGGTGATGTCCGGCAGTTCCGGGCCGATGAAATTGGAGGTCAGGTACTGCGCGATGGCGAACGAGCCACCGGCCACCAGCACCGCCGGCCAGGTTTCCTTGATGCCGCGCCAGCCATCCATGATGGCCATGATCCAGAACAGCACGATCACGGTCAGGAAGGGCAGCTGGCGGCCGGCCATCTGGCCGATCTCGAACGCATCCAGCCCGGTGACCTGCCCGGCCACGATGATCGGAATGCCCATCGCACCGAAGGCCACCGGCGCGGTGTTGACGATCAGGCACAGGCCGGCCGCGTACAGCGGCTTGAAGCCCAGCCCGACCAGCAGCGCCGCAGTAATCGCCACCGGCGCACCGAAACCGGCTGCACCTTCAAGGAACGCACCGAAGGCGAAGCCGACCATCAGCATCTGCAGGCGCTGGTCTTCAGTGACCGACAGGATGGAGGCACGGATGATGTCGAACTGTCCGGTCTTGACCGAGACCTTGTAGAGGAACACTGCGCCGATGATGATCCAGGCAATGGGCCACAACCCATAGACAAAGCCGAAGCCGGCCGCACCCAGCGCTTGGGTCAGCGGCATGCGGTAGAACAGCAGCACCACGCCAAGTGCGATGGCCACGGTGATGGTGCCGGCCAGCCAGCCCTTCATGCGCAGCACAGCCAGGGCAACGAAGAAGAACGCGATCGGCAGCAGCGCGATCAGGCTCGACAACCACAGGTTGCCGGCGGGGTCGTACAGGTGTTGCCAGGGCTGCATGGAAGCTCTCGACTGGGGGCGGGATGTGCTCCACCGCAGGCGGTGGGTCGCCGTGCCTGTCGATAACTGGTCGTACCAATATCGATCTTGATCAGGCCACGTGGAGCGGATTTAACCGCCACACTGACGAAGCGCCTATTAGACCATAGGGCTAGATCACATATTGGTCGTACCATTACAGCTGCCCGTGGCAGTGCCGGCCGCTGGCCGGCAACCTCGTCCGCCCCCCTCCCCTACGAGATCTTCTTCTCCAACCGCCGCATCACCGCCAGCACCAGCACGCACAGCACGCTGACGCCAATCGCAATCACGTACTTGCCGATACCCACGGCAATGCCGATGGCCGCCGCCATGATCAGCGAGCTGGCCGTGGTCAGCCCGCTGACCTGGTCCTCGCGCGAGCCGCGCAGGATGGTGCCGGCAGCAACGAAGCCAACGCAGGCCACCACGGCCTCGATGAGGCGTACCGGGTCGACCTGCAGCAGGTCGCGGTAACGCTCCTGCTGGAAATGTTCGGCCACCGAGTCGCCGAGGCCAACGATCAGCGCAGCGGCCCCGGCGATCAGCATGTGCGTGCGCAGGCCTGCGGCGTGCTTGCCCATTTCGCGCTCAACCCCGAGCACGCCGCCGAACAGCATCGCTGCAGCCACGCGCAGCAGGATCGAGACATCCTGGGTGAGTTCCATGGGAAAGCTCCGTGATTTTCCCGGAGCGTCGCGTGGCGATCGTGGGATCGGGGTGAAGGCGATGGCACGCCTTCTTCACCCCACGCCCTCGTCCACGCATGGCGTGGATCCATTGACCGCACTCGCTCACTGTGCCAGGTAGCCACCATCGATGGCGTAATAGGTACCGGTCGCGAACGAAGCGTCGTCACTGGCCAGCCAGGCCACCAGTGCTGCCACTTCTTCGGCCGTACCCAGCCGCTTCAGTGCGTGCCGCACCTCCAGCGTGGCACGTACTTTTGGATCCATTTTCTCCAGCAGCGGCGTGCTGATGAAGCCCGGGCCAACCGCGTTGACGCGGATGCCGTCTGCTGCATGCTCCCAGGCTGCGGTCTGGGTCAGGCCAACCACGCCGTGCTTGGCCGCCACATACGCGGTGGAACCGGCATAGCCCACCTGGCCCAGGATCGAGGCCATGTTGATGATGCTGCCACCCGTGCCGGCCGCACGCATGGCCTGGATCTGCGCACGCTGGCACAGGAACACGCTGGTCAGGTTGACGTCGATCACCCGCTGCCAGCCATCGATCGGGTAGTCACCACTGCTGGCCGCAGGCCCGCTGATGCCCGCGTTGTTCACCGCGATATGCACCCCGCCGAGGTCCTTCACCGTGCGCTGTACCGCCGCCTCCACGGCGGCATCATCGGTGACATCCAGTGCGATGCCGATCGCCTGTGCACCGGCGCTACGCAGCTGCGCCACGGTCGCATCCACTGCGTCCTGCTTGAGGTCCCAGACCGAAATACGTGCACCGGACGCAGCCAGCGTCTGTGCCACCGCCAGGCCAATGCCGGATACACCGCCGGTCACGATCGCAGTCTTGCCACTGAGCTGGTAGTCGATCATCTGCATTCTCCATCTGTGGGGGTATCGATGCGGCCTGTGGCCACCAACCAGCCACGCTACTCCTTCGCCCGTGATGACCTGGCAGGCATCGCGTGCACGAACGATCGTTCCGCCGATGGAACCTCAACCGAAGTTGATGTATGGAATTGCGTACGGATATGCATGCAAACGCCGCCGTATGCTCAATGGCCGATTCAACTTGGCCGTATTCGCCAATGGTTTTGACCATCTCGAAATCAAATGCGGCTGAATCAGGGTGACAATGGGAAACGTTTCCAGTTTCTTCGACACACTCATTCCAATCTGGCGTTTTCCCAGCCATCCGGCCTGCCACCGCGACCGCATCACAGCGGGCCTGCACCGGCAACAACCGGATCTGCGCCTGCAATGCAGAGCACATCGGCGAGGTACTGCCAGCGTCCACCTCCTGCGCACGTGCCGAGCAATGTCCCGATACTTCACTTTTGCCGATTACCGCCGTTTCGGCCACCGTCATGGCTTTGATTACCGCGCCGACCCGGAACACCTGCGCGACGACCAGTGGGCTGGGCACGGCGAGGTCAACGAACAATTCCTGCGCGGTGGCATGAGTCTGATCGCATCGGACGTGCACAATCGCTTCCCCTACGTTGCCACCGCTCAACAGAGCCCCGGGCTGGCCATCCGGGTAATGCTGCAGGGCCAGGTCGATGTCCACATTCCGCGGCGCGGCGGCTTCACCCTGCGTGCCGGTACCGCGATGACCGCGCACCACCGCGAGCAGGTGGAGATGACAGGCACGCATCCCGGCGAAACGCGCATGCGCGGTGTCAGCGTGATGGTGCCGGCGGAGATCGACCCGGACCTGTTCCAGCTGCCGCAGCTGCACACGGCACTCAACACCCAGCTGGAGTGCCGCCACTGGGCCATTCCACACACGCTGCTGCCCGTGTTGGGCCAACTGTTCGACAGCCCCTGGCAGGACGGCATCGACGCGCTGTGGCGCGAAGGCGTGGCCCTGCAGCTGCTGGCCGTCGGCCTGCAGGCCGAGGATCTGCAGACCGATCACGTGCGCACGCTGCGGGCGGGCCAGCGCGAGCGCCTGGAGCGTGTCCGGGCCTACCTGCATGATGACCCCAGCCATGCCCACAGCCTGGTCGAGCTGGCGCGGCTGGCCTGCATGAGCCCCAGCTCCCTGCGCCGCCATTTCGCCCAGCAGTATGGAAGCTCGGTGTTCGACTACCTGCACGAACAGCGTATGCGTCATGCCGAACAGGGCCTGCGCGAGGACGGCTGGACGGTCGAGCAGGCAGCCGCGGCCAGTGGCTACCGCCACCCCAGCAACTTCGCCGCCGCATTCCGCAAGCGCTTCGGCCTGGTCCCCAGCCGCTGGCGCACGGGCCCCTCGAAGGTCGGCTGAAGGCCCGGGCCCTGGCGGGTGTCGACCTTGGTCGACACGCTCTTGAGCCATCGCCGATGCCGGCCAGCGGCCGGCACTACCGCCGCTCCTGCCGGGCCATGCCCGGCGTTACCCCGTGGGCTTCAATACACCGGCAGATCGATGTAGCTGGCCTGCGCCGCGCTGTGCCAGACACGCTGCGTGGCCTTCTGGTAATCGCCTGGCTTGGCCAGGTAGATGTTCGGCACGTAGGTCTGCGGGTTGCGGTCGTACAGCGGGAACAGGCTGGACTGCACCTGCACCATCACCCGGTGGCCCTTCTGGAAGGTGTGGTTGGCGTTGGGCAGGTCGAAGCGGTACGGCAGCACCTGGTTCGCCGCCAGTGGCTTCGGATCGCTGAAGCTCTCGCGGTAGCGGCCACGGAAGATCGCCAGCGACACCGGCAGCTCGTAGCCCCCCATCTCCGGCGTCGACGCTTCCTGGTCCGGATACACGTCGATCAGCTTCACCACCCAGTCGCTGTCGGTGCCACTGGTCGAGGCCTGCAGGTGCACCACCGGCGCGCCGCCGATGCGCAGCGGCGCGGTCAGCGGTTCGGTGATGAAGGTCAGCACGTCCGGGCGACCATCGACAAAGCGCTGGTCCTTGACCAGCCAGGTGGTCCACATATCGCGGTCACCGAAGCGGACCGGACGCGGCACGAACGGCACCGGCTTGGCCGGGTCGGACACGTACTCCTCGAAGTCGCCCTCGCCCGCCGCCGGCGCCTGGAATGCCAGCTTGCCGCCGGCCCGCAGGTACAACGGCTTGCTGCTGGCAGCACAGCCCTTGTCGCAGCTGCGCGGCCAACCCTTCAGGCGATCCCAGTGGTTTTCGCCGGTGTTGTAGACCAGCACCGGCGGCGTGTCGGCCTTCGGCGCGCCATCCACCAGGTACTGGTCGAAGAACGGCTTGAGCACATCACGGCGGAACTGCAGCGCGGTATCGCCGTCGAACTTCAGCGCGCCCAGCTCACTGCCGCTGTAGTTCACCTGGCTGTGCCGCCACGGGCCCATCACCAGGTAATTGCGGTTGTTGCCACTGTCGCGCCCTTCCATGGCCTGGTAGGCGTGGTTGGCACCCCACATGTCCTCCTGGTCCCACAGGCCCTGCAGCCACATGGTCGGCACCTTCAACGGCGTTTTCGCCATCACCGCGTCCAGCGCCTGGCCCTGCCAGAAGCCGTCATAGGCCGGGTGCTCGACCAGCTTCTTCCACCAGGTCAGCTGGTCCACGCCGGTGAAGCGCGCATAGTCGCCAGCCGAACCGATCCGCAGGAACGTGCTGTAGTCGTCGTAGCCGAGGCTGGGCAGCGGCGTGCCCTTGCCGCGCTTCTCGGTCTGCATCGCGAAATAGTTGAAGTTGACCTGGCGGAACGCTCCGTAGTTGAGCCAGTCGTCACCCATCCAGCCATCGACCATCGGGCTCTGCGGTGCTGCCACCCTCAACGCCGGATGCGGATCGGTCAACGCCATCACCACGGTGAAACCTTCATAGGACGAGCCCAGCATGCCGACCTTGCCGTTGCTCTCCGGTACGTTCTTCACCAGCCAGTCGATGGTGTCCCAGGCGTCGGTGGAGTGATCCACCCTGGTGTTGTTCAACGGCCCGCGCAGCGGCCGGGTCATCACGTAATCGCCTTCGGAGCCGTACTTGCCACGAATGTCCTGGAATACGCGGATATAGCCGCCATCAACGAACACCTCGTCACCCTGCGGCAGCAGATCGCGCATGCGCGGCGAATCACTGCGGCTGGCGCGACCGGCAGCGTCGTAGGGGGTGCGGGTCAGCAGGATCGGTGCGCTGCGGGCGCCCTTCGGTACCACGATCACCGTGTACAGTTTGGTGCCATCACGCATCGGCACCATCACCACGCGCTTGTCGTAGTCGCGGCCGACATCCGGCGCAACGAAGGGCTTGCCGCTGATGTCCGGGGTCATCGGCGGGGTATCGGCGGCCAGCACGGTGCTGGACAGGCAAAGGGCAATGGCTACAGCGACGGCACGCACACGCATGGACAACCCCTCCCGGCAGGAAAGCCTCAAGCCTACTCCTGCCTTGAGCCGTGAGGTGTGGGCGGGCTTTGCATTCTGCGGCGGATGCAGGCAGGACTGATGGCACATGTGCAGGCCGACGGGCATGCATCGATCTGGCCGATGTAGAGCCGGGCCCACGCTCGGCTGGGGCCACCGCAACCTCCCCGAAGAGCAGCCGAGCGTGGGCTCGGCTCTACAACATCAGGCAGCCGTCACCTCATGCAGCGCCAGCCAACGCCAACGGCCGTCTTCCTGCCGCAGCACGGCCAGCGCTTCACGCCAGGCCATCACGCCTCCAGCAACGCCCTGCCCCTCACGGTAGCGCAGCATCGCCAACGGTGCCGGCACCGCAATGAACTGCAGGGCATCGATTTCGATACACAAGCCTGGGCGGGCACCATGGCCATCAGCGAACAGGGCGGCCAGGGTTTCACGGTCCAGGCGCTGCCCGGCAATTCCGACCATGCTGAAGTCGGTGCAGAAATGATCCATCAGCGCATCCAGCGTGCTGGCGGGCGCTTCCGCGCGGAACCAGGCTTGCAGCTTGGCAATCAGATCATGGAACTCGTTCTCTGCGGTCATCGTCATTGCGTTGTCTCGGGTTGGGAAAGAGAGATCGCCTGCGGACGGCGCAGCAGCGCCATCGGCAGCAGGGTCAGTACGGCGGCCACGCCCAGCGCCACGCCGGTGGCCCGGCCCGGCAGCCATTGCATGGCCAAGGCCAGCAGCAGCGCGATGGCGGCGGTGCCCAGGCAGAAACTGAGCTGGCGGTTGAGGTTCCAGAGTGCACTGGCATCGCCCAGCGCTTCTGCTTCGACGCCATGAAAGGCCAGCGTCTGCGCGGTGCTGCTGCACAGGCTGCCGCCGGCGCCCATCAGCGCGAACAACAATCCGGCCAGCACGAAGGCCGGCTGCGGCAGCAGCGCCATCGACAACAGGCCGCCGGCCTGCAGGAGCATGCCGACGCGCAGTACCGTGGCCGGGCCGAAGCAAGCCAGCAGGCGCTTGCTGGCCGTGATCGCAATGGCCGAGGCCAGCGCCCAGGGCAGCATCAGCGCGCCGATGCGTGCGGCGCTGTAGCCGGCCTGGTGCAGCTGCAGGGTGCTGACCAGCTGGCTGCCGATGAACACACCGGGCACTGCCAGATAGACCAGCATCGCCAAGCGCAGGCCCCGATGGGACAGCAACGACCAGCGCAGCAGGGGCTGCGCCTGCTGCCGCGCATGGCGCAGGTGGACCGCCGCCAACAGCATTGCGATCAACAGCAATACAGCACCGGCAGCCCGATGCCCAGGTTCACCCAGCCAGGTCAGCGCCAGCAGCAGCGCACCGAGCGCCAGCATCGCGGTGGACAGCGCATAGGCCTGCAGGCGTGGCGCACTACGCGCGTCATCGGCCGGCATCCACGCCAGCACCAGCCCGATCGCCACCACCGCCAAGGGCAGGCTGGCCCAGAGCACGCCGCGCCAGGACAACCACTGCACCAGCAGCCCGCCCAACGCTGGCGCCAGTGCCGGCACCAGCAGCGCCACCAGCAGGATGCGCCGGGTCAGCGCACCACGCTGCTCGGGCGTGCACTGGCGGTAGGCCGCCGCCTGCGCCACTGGAATCAGCAGGCCGCCGGCCAGCCCCTGCAGCAGGCGCCAGCCCAGCAGCCAGCCGATACCCGGTGCAGCGCCGGCCAGCACAGCGGCAACCGCGAACAACAGCAACGCCACCAGCAGCAGGCGACGCTCGCCACAGCGCGCGGCCAGCCAGGGCGCCAGCGGAATCACCACGCTCAGGCCCAGCATGTAGGCGGTGCCCACCCAGGCCAGGGTGCTGATGTCGGCGTGCAGTTCCGTCGCCAATGCCGGATAGGCCACCGTGGCGATGAACATGTTGACCAGATCCAGGGCGAACACCAGCAGGAAGATCGCCTCATGGCGCAGGCGGGGGGACGGCATGGGGAGGCGTTCCAGCGGGGAAGCGGCCAGCATGCCGTCCGGACTCCGTTGGAAAAACACGACGGCAGCTGCAACACTGTCAAACCTGTTTTGACAATGGATCGCCATGGTCAGCCTTGATCGATTCGACATCTTCCGCGCCGTGGTCGAGGCCGGCAGCCTGACTGCCGCCGCCGATCGCCTGGGCCTGAGCCGCGCGGTGGTCAGTTTCAACCTGAAGCGGCTGGAGCAGGAGCTGGGTGTGACCCTGCTGCTGCGCAGTACCCGTCACCTGTCCCTGACCGACGCCGGCGAGCAGTTCCTGCAGCATTGCGTGCAGGCACTGGATGCGGCACAGGCGGCGATCGATGCGGCGCGCCGCGACCAGCACCAGCTGCAGGGCATGCTGCGCCTGACCACCACGCCGGAGTACGCACAGCTGCGCCTGATCCCGGCGCTGGAGGCGTTCCGTGCCCGGCATCCGGCCCTGCAGCTGCACCTGTCGACCTCACCGGCACCGGCCGATCTGATTCCCGAACGCTTCGACCTGGCGATCCGCCTCGGGCGCCTGCCGGATTCAGGCCTGCACGCAAGTGAACTGGAGCGCCATCCACTGTGCGCGGTGGCCGCCCCGTCCCTGCTGGCGCGCCTGCCTTCTGCGGATGACGCCGATGATCCGGTACAGCTGGGCACCCTGCCCCGCCTGGGCTATCCGCGCCTGAACGATGTGCCGGTGGTCGCGCCCGATGGCAGCGACGCACTGTTTGCCACCAATCCGGGCAACGCAGTGGTGCGCGTGGATGGCGCCAGCAGCCTGCGTGCCTTCGCTGTGGCCGGTGCCGGGGTCACCGTGCTGCCGCGCTGGCTGATCGAGGATGACCTGGCGCAGGGGCGCCTGCGGCAGGTGCTGCGCCAGCATCGTTTTCCGCAGCAGAGCGTCTACGCGGTCTACCCGCACAGCACGCAGCCCTCGCCGAAGGTGCGGCAGCTGATTGATTTCCTGCGCGGGTGGTTCACCGGCACGCCCGGGTGATGACGGCGTCCGCCGGGCGCAGCCTTCTGTAGAGCGGAGCCCGCGCTCGGCTCCGCTCTACAACAGCCGAGCATGGGCTCGGCTCTACAGTAGATATCGGGTAGCGCCGGGCCGTGCCCGGCGAGCGCAGCGGCAATCTACAAACGGACACGGCCCCTTCCGGGGCCGTGTCTTCAGGCATCAGCGCAGCACCTGCTCCACCAGCTGCACGTCCACGGTCTGCAGCGGTTCGGCCGCAGTGCGCGACAGCTGCACCTGGTAGGTGCCACCGTCGATCTTCCACTGGCGGGCCTGTGCATCGTAGTGGGCCAACGTCTTCGGCTCGGCTTCGATGCGGATGCGGCGCTGTTCGCCCGGCTGCAGATTCACCTTGTCGTAGCCGATCAGGCGGATCGGCGTTGAGCTGCCGGCCGGCAGCTTCAGGTACAGCTGGGCCACGTCGGCACCGGCGCGCTTGCCGGTGTTGCGGATGTCGACGCTTGCGACCAGGCGCGCCCCCTCCACGCTCACCTTCAGGTTTTCATAGGCAAACGAGGTGTAGGACAGGCCGTGGCCGAAGGCGAAGGTCGGGGTCAGGCCCTTGGTCGCCATCCACTTGTAGCCGACGTTGGCGCCTTCGATATCGAAATCGAACACGTCGCCGAACGGCTTGGCCGGCTTGAAGCCGAGGCCGTCGATGTGCGGGCGTGGCAGCTGCGACTCATCCGTCACCCAGGTCACCGGCAGGCGGCCGGACGGGTTGACCTGGCCGGTCAGCAGCGCGGCGATGCCTTCGCCACCGCGGATACCCGGATACCAGGCCTGCAGCATCGCCGGCACCTGTGCCAGCCACGGGGTGCGCACCGGGCCGTTGGTTTCCAGCACCAGCACGGTCTTCGGGTTGGCCTTGGCCACCGCCGAGATCAGTGCATCCTGGTTGTCGGGCAGCTGCATGTCCGGCAGGTCCACCGATTCGGCCGCCCACTGGGTGGCGAACACGATGGCCACGTCCGCCTGTGCGGCGGCCCTGGCCGCAGCCGCAGCATTGGTGCCGTCCACATATTCGATGGTCGCGTCCGGGCGCGCAGCGCGCAGCGATTCCAGCGGCGAGGACGGATGGAAGATCACCGGGCCCGGCCAGGTGGTCGGCAGCACGCCCGGCACCGCGTTGGTGCCCTTGGCGGTCACGCCCACCATCGACGAACCACCACCGCCGATCACGCCCTTGTCGGCATGGCCGCCGATGATGACGATGCGCTTCACGCTGTCGGCCAGCGGCAGCAGGTTGCCTTCATTGCGCAGCAGCACGCTGCCCTCTTCCACCGTGCGCTGGGCAACAGCGAAGCCGGCCTCGGCATCCACCTTCTGGTGCTGCGGCGGGTTGTCGAAGTTGCCATGCAGGAACATCGTGCGCAGGATGCGCGCCACCATGTCGTTCAGGCGCGCCTGCGGCACCACGCCGCCGTGCACGGCCAGGCGCAGCGGCTCATCGAAGAACACCGCCGCGTCGAACACTTCACCGGCCGACTGCTGGTCCAGGCCGGCCAGCGCCGCCTTCGAACCGCTGTGCACGCCGCCCCAGTCGGACATCACGAAACCGGGGAACTTCCATTCCTGCTTCAGCACCTGGTTCATCAGGTAGCCGTTCTCGCAGCCGTAGGTGCCGTTGATCTTGTTGTACGAGCACATCGCCACGCCCGGGCGACCGGCGTCCAGCGCGATCTCGAAGGCCAGCAGATCCGACTCGTGCATGGCCTGCTCGCCGATGCGCACGTCGTGGAAGTTGCGGCGGGTCTCCATGTCGTTCAGCGCGAAGTGCTTCATCGAGGAGATCACGTGCTGGCTCTGCACGCCCTGGATCAGCGCACCGACCATCGAACCCGCCAGCAGCGGGTCCTCACCGGCATATTCGAAGTTGCGGCCGTTGCGCGGGTCGCGCTGCAGGTTGACGCTGCCCGACAGCAGGATGTTGAAGCGCTGCTGCCACGCCTCGCGGCCCATCGTTGCGCCACCGGCGAAGGCGACTTCGCGGTTCCAGCTGGAGGCGGTGGACGGGCCCGACGGCATCGCCGTGGCGAAGTCGCCCGGGCGGATGCCGCCTGGATTGGTCACGCCGACACCGGCATCGGCCGACTGCTGCGACGGAATACCCAGCCGCGCCACGCCCGGCACGAAACCGGCCGAACCGACCGCACCTTCCGGCAGCGGCCCACCGTCCTTGCCCAGCCCGAAATAGCTGTGCAGCATCTGGAACTTCTCGTCCTCGGTCATCGCCTTCAACAGCAACGCAGCGCGTGCATCGGCGTTGAGGGTGGTGTCCATCCACGGCGTGTCGCCGTGCTTGTCGGCGGCGTAGGCCAGGGTCAACAACGTGGCGCGCAGGGTGCTGCCTTGCACCTTGAACGGTGCGCTGCTGGCGGCCTGGAATCCATCGCTGAAGTAGCTGGCATCGGCCTCCAGCGCGACACGCGCCGGATCGAAGCCTGCGGCCTTGGCCGATTCACCGGCCACCGCGCCGAGCAGCACCGCCGGTGCACCCAGCCGCGAACGCGTAACCAGCGCCGGCAGCTGCGCGGCACCTGCGCCGGCATCGGTATAGACCGCCACGGTGTGGCGGCCATCGTCCAGGCGCAGGTAGTTCAGGCCCGGCTGGTCGGGGCCGGATTCGGCAGCAATCGGCAGCCGGGTCAGCACGGCCTGGCCGCGCTGGGTCTGGCCATCGTCCTTGCCGGCGGCGATGAAGCGGTATTCGTAGCCCAGTCCATCGGCCAGCACCTGCAGCGGATCGACCTGGCCAATGCCGCGCTGCACCTGGCGCACGCTCACCGCGTCCACCTGCAGAGTCTTCAGCTGGGCGGCCAGGGCCGGCATCGCCTCGGCCGTCGGGGCCTGTTCCAGGGTCAGCACGGTGAACGCGGCAGGGTCGGCCCAGGCCGGAGCGGCCAGTGCGGCAGACAGGGCCAGGGACAGTGCAAGCGGCTTTGTAAACGTTTTCATCGACGGGCGTAATTCCGTTGCCAAGGCAATCGGTCCAGGGAAAGTGCCGCCGAAGGGTGCAGCGTTCATGCCGCGCAGGGGTTGCCGGGCAACCTCCCGCAGGCCGAAGGACGGGCCGGTCTGCGCCTGGGACCCTCCTCCCGGCGTGACAACCTGCCTGCCCGGGCCGCGCAGGGCGACCCAATCCTGTGAAGATTGTGCGAGGGCGTTCACACCTGTCAACAGGACCTAAGTCACAGGGGCGATCCCTGCCTGCGGTTATCAGGCCATCACCGGCGGTCATCAGCGCGCTGTGCGAGGCTGCCGATAATGAAGGTCCCTGGCCACGAACCGAGCCCATGACTGTACATCGCGACTTCGATCATCTCTGGCGCGACCGCTGTGATACCTCCAGCCAGCGCGCGCCGCGCGTGCTGATCCGCGTGTTCGTTGCACCGGGTGAGCTGGAGCGCAGCGTGGCCTTCTACGAGCAGCTGCAGGGTGTGGTGGCCGATGCGGGGTTCCCGTTCCCGGAGGCCGGGCTGCGCCTGGCGATGGTCGGTGCGTTCCTGCTGATCGAAGGCAGCGAGGCAGCGCTGGCACCGTTCACTTCGACCACCGGGACACTGCTGGTCGATGACGTCCGGCCCTATCACGACAAACTGGTCGCGGCTGGCGCCGAGATCATCTTTCCGTTGCAGGTGGTGCCGACCGGGGCGGCGTTCAATGCGGTGCATCCCGATGGCACGGTGGTCGAGTACGTGCATCACCGGCCCGACCCGCACGGCCGGTGAGGGTGCGCCCGGCACCAGAGGTAGTGCCGGCCGCTGGCCGGCAACCTCAGAAGCAACGGCCGAAGCAAAAGCGGGCTTCCTGTGGGATTGCGGGGTGGGTCCGGCTGCGGGGGGCGCTGCAAGTACGTCCATGTAAGCTCGGTCGCGCCATGCGTGGATGCTCTTCGTTTCATTGTCGAATTACTCGATTTCGATGGAGATTCATCCACGCATGGCGTGGATCTACAATCCCTCCATGTCCTCCCCCGCCCTGCCCTGGAATGGCACGTTGCAGCTGGATGCTCACGTGGCCGTGCTGCAGGGCCATGCCGGTGGCAGCGCCTCGCATGCGCACTACGCCCATCAACTGCTGTTGAGCGACGGTACGCCCTGGCAGGTCGAAGTCGATGGCGTACGGCAGCAGGGCCAACGGCTGTGGCTGCCGTCCTTCCAGCCGCACGCAATCCTGTCGGCACCGGAAGCGGGCTGTACGGTGTTCCTCGAGCCGGCGCATGCCGACCTCGAACAGATCCAGCAGCACCTGCACTCGCTGCCCGGCACTGCGATGGAACTGCACGACTGGCTGCCACGACTGAGCCGCCCGCAACCGCTGGACCGCCGCGTGCAGGCGGCATTGGCCAGGATCGCCCAGCACCTGCCCGGCCCGGTGCCGGCCGCCGATATCGCCGAGGCGGCGCACCTGTCGACCAGTCAGCTGCACCGGCGTTTCCAGTCCGAGCTGGCAGTGACCCTGCGCGGCTGGGTGCTGTGGCAACGGTTGCGCCGCGCGCTGATGCATCATCTGAGCGGACACAACCTGACCGACAGCGCGCATGCCGCCGGCTTCGCCGACCTGGCCCATCTGTCGCGCAGCCTGCGCCGCATGTTCGGCATCGGTGCCGCACAGCTGCAGGGCCTGCGGCTGCACGCGGCCTGACACGGCCGATCATCCGCGCCTGCGCAGGCCTTCGGGCAGCTCCGGCACCTCGCCATGCGGCAGTTCGCGGAACGGCGCCAGCAGCTGCCCGGGATAATCGCGCGGATAGTCCGGCTGGCTGCCGATGCCAAGGTCGCGTTGCTGCAGCCGATAACCCGGCGCATCGAAGGCGGTCCCCAGCAGATGGTCCCAGGCGGTCAGGAACAGGCCGAAGTTGACGTCGCCCGCGGTGCCGTAACGCATGTGGTGGAAGCGGTGCAGCGGCGCCCACGCCATCACCCGGCCCAGTACGCCGGGACGCATGTCCACGTTGGAGTGCTGCAGCAGCAGCTGGATGGCAATGGCGAAAGCCAGCACCGCAGCCACCGGCATCGGCAGGCCCAACAGCAGCAGCGGCAGCACGCCGCCCACCGCTTCGGCCGCCTGATGCAGCGGGTGTTTCATCAGCCCGTTGAAGCCGTACATGCGGGTGACGCTGTGGTGCACCGCATGCAGCCGCCACAACCAGCCGATGCGATGGCTGGCGTAGTGCACCAGGGTGATGCCGAGATCAGCGCAGACGATGGCCAGCAGCACCTGCAGCGCGAATGGCCACTGCACCGGCCACAACTGCCACGGAATGATTGCCGCCAGCAGCGGCACCGCCGCGATCGACAGCAGGTTCAGGCTTTCGTTGACCAGTGCATGCAGGCCGTCACGCAGGCTGTCGCCGTGGTCGTGGTTGAACGCGGGGTCGTACGGCCAGGCACGCTCGGCGGCGAACGAGACCGCGATGGCGGCCGCCAGCAAGGCCAGCAGCCACAACGGATCACCGTGGCAATGGCCGACCCAGACGACGGCAGTGGCAACGAAGCCCAGCAGGAACAGCGGGGCATACAGGCGGAGCATCCAGTGCTTCATGGGCAACCCGGGAAGTGAGGGGCCTGCATGCTGGCGCCACGTGCGGGTTGCCGGCTTGAACAAACGGCGCAACCCGCGTCCCCGCAGAGAGGCCGCCCTGGCCGGCACCGCGTTTCCTGCATCCACGCATGGCGTGGATCTACAATGGCGCCCTCATCGCGCCCGGGACCCGCATGGATTCCTTCAACCTGATGCGCGCCTTCCGCCGCATCGTCGAACGCGGCGGGCTGGCCCGCGCTGCCGAAGACCTGGGCATGTCGCCGGCCGGGCTGAGCAAGCAGCTTCGCACGCTGGAAACCCATCTGGGCGTGGTGCTGCTGCAGCGGACCACGCGACGCATGAGCCTGACCGAGACCGGCCATGCCTATTACCGCGAATGCTGCCGCCTGCTCGACGAGCTGGATGCATTGGAACGTGGCATCGCCGAGCAGCGTGGCGAGGTGGCCGGGCGCCTGCGCGTCAATGCGCCGCAGTCGTTCGCCCTGAGTACGTTGTCGCCGCTGCTGCCACAGTTCCTGCAGCAGCATCCGCAGCTGTCGCTGGACCTGGTGATGGAAGACCGCCTGCTCGATGCGGTCGGCGAAGGTTTCGATGTGTCGCTGCGGCTGCGCGCGGAGCTTGATGACTCACGATTGGTGGCACGCCGGCTGGCCTCGCTGCAGCAGGTGCTGTGCGCGGCGCCGTCCTACCTGCAGCAGCATCCGGCACCACAGGCAGTAGGCGACCTGCAGGCCCATAGCGTGCTGGCCTACAGCCTGTCCGACTCACCGGGCAGTTGGCCACTGCTCGGGCCCGACGGCCAGCTGACCATCACCCTGCCGGCACGCGTGACCGTCAACAACAGCCTGCTGCTGCGCGACCTGCTGATCGCCGGCATGGGCATCGGCGCGCTGCCTTCGTTCCTGGCCGCGCCGGCACTGGCGCGGGGCGAACTGCAGCAGGTGCTGCCCGACCATCGCTATCCGCCGCGCTTCGTGCATGCGGTCTACCCCACGTCGCGCCACCTGCAGCCCAAGGTACGCGCCTTCATCGACTTCCTGCACGCCGAGCTGCCCGGTTGCGCTGGCCTGGATTCGTAACCGCCAGCGAAAACTGAGCTGCCCGCGGCGTGCTGTTTCAGCCCTGCCGCGCTGCCTAACCTGCCGCCTCCCCTCTCACCGATGGCAGGCAGATGTCTTCCGTTCCGTCCCCCACCACCGCCGCGCCGGTGGTCGATTTCTTCCACGACGTGGTCTGCGGCTGGTGCTTCGTGCTGGCCCCACGCCTGCAGCAGGTCTCCGCCGAACTCGGCATCGAGGTGCGCCACCGCAGTTTCGTGCTGCAGGACTCGCGCGCGCAGATGGTCGAGGTGTTCGGCTCGATGGAGCGCGCCAAGGCGATCATCCTGCGCCATTGGGCCGACTGCGCTGCGCATGAAGACACTGCGCGCATCGATATCGAAGGCATGCGCGCACAGGATTTCGAATATCCCTCCGGCTGGCTCGGCGCACTGGCCTGCCAGACCGCCGGGCTGATGGGCGGCAACCATGCCCATGGCGCGATGTTCGATGCCGTGCAGTGGGCGCACCTGCACCAGCACCGCAACATCGGCGATGCCGAAGTGCTGCTGGATATTGCCGAATCGCTGGGCCATCCCCGTGGTGCCTTCGCTGACCACATGCGCGGCGACGCAGTAGCCCGGCGCGTGCAGGCCGATCGCGCCGAAGCTGCCGCGCTCGGCATCCGTTCCATTCCCACCGTGATCGGCGGCAATGGCCTGCGCCTGCAGACCCTGCCGCTGCCACACCTGCGCCAGGCCCTGGCGCCCCTGGTCGCGGTCTGAGCCGCACCCTCCCCCACCCTGCAAGGAGACTTCCCCATGACCCCACGTACCCTGGCCACCGCGCTGGCCCTGCTGCTGGCCGCCACCGCCGCTTCCACCACCGTGTCCGCGCACGAACGCGTTCCCTCCGGCCAGCAGGTCGGCACCAGCCCCTGGGGGCCGAAGGACGAGATCGGCCGCCTCAACCTGATCACCGAGGCCTCGCGTGCGGCGATCCTGTCGCGGGTCAGCGGCGGCAAGGCCTATGACCTGGCCACCGAGTACTACGTCGGCATGCCCAGCTGGCAGGATGCCGGCGACCCGCACTACCAGTTCTGGATGACCCACACCCCGCGCGGCACGGTGATGGACGACCCGATGGGCGTGGGCGAGACCATGAACCTCACCCGCAGCTACACCGGCACCGCATTCTCGATGTACAGCCACACCGGCACCCACATCGATGCGCTGAACCACTTCGGCATCCACGGGAAGATCTGGAACGGCTTCGAGGCCGACAAGCACCTCGGCGACCGTGGCTGGAATGTCACCGGCATCGAGAAATTCCCGCCGCTGATCGCGCGTGGCGTGCTGATCGACGTGGCCGCCGCCAAGGGCGTGGACATGCTGCCGGACAGCTACCGCGTCACCCGCCAGGACCTGAAGGATGCGCTGGCACGCCAGAAGGTGAAACTGCAGCAGGGCGACGTGGTACTGATCCGCACCGGCCGCATGCGCCTGTTCGAGCAGCCCAGGGCCTACATGGCCAACCCGCCGGGCATGGGCCTGGACGCGGCGCGCTTCCTGGTCGAGGACAGCGGCGCGATGATCGTCGGTGCCGACAACCTCAGCTTCGAGACCTTCCCCTCGGAGGTGTCCGACGACTACGTGCCGCTGCACACCTACCTGCTGGCCCAGCAGGGCGCGCCGATCATCGAGCTGGTGGCGCTGGACGAACTGGCGCGCGACAAGGTCTACGAGTTCGCCTTCATCGGCGGCCCGCTGAAGATCCGCGGTGGCGATGCTGCGCCGCTGCGCCCGGTGGCGTTGCCGGTCCGCCCGTAACCGGGGCCTGAGGGTGCCGACCCTGGTCGGCACCCCTTACCCCTTCAGCAACCTGAAATCCGGCCCTTCGATTTCATTAGTAATTCTACTCACAACGCGAGTAGCATGTGCGGTCTCAGCCCCTGATACCGGCCCGTCGATACTCGCTCCATGCCCGCCGTTTCCGCCCGTCTCTGCCACTTCCAGCCGCCCCGGCACCTCCCTTGGAGGACCGGCTGATGGGTGCCGTCGTCGCCCTCGACCGGCTGCTGGACGGGCGCCAGCTGTGGCGCGGCCCGGCCCGCCAGGGGCCCGCCAGCGACCACCTGGCCAGCGGCCACCCGGCACTGGACGCGCGCCTGCCCGGCGGCGGCTGGCCGGCCAGCGGCCTGTGCGAAGTGCTGCAGGCCGCGCCCGGGGTGGGCGAACTGGCCCTGGTCTGGCCAGCACTGGCGAAGCTGAGCCAGCGCGACCGCCCGATCGTCCTGGTCGCTCCGCCCTACCGCCCACACGCCCCGGCCTGGGCCGCCGCCGGGCTGGACCTGGGCCAGTTGCAGATCATCCACGCCGCACCGAAGCAGGCACTGTGGGCCGCCGAACAGTGCCTGCGCTCTGCCGCCTGCGCGGCAGTGCTGTGCTGGCCGCATCAAGCCGACGACCGCGCCCTGCGCCGCCTGCAGGTGGCCGCCGACAGCGGCCAGTGCCTGGGCTTCGTGTTCCGCGAGGCACAGGCGGCGCGCAATCCCTCCCCGGCCAGCCTGCGCCTGCAGCTCGATCACGGCCAGGTACGCGTACTGAAATGCCGTGGCGGCCTGCCACCGGCACAGCCGTTGCCGTTGGCCATCGCCCACTGAGGACGCGCCATGCACTGGGCCTGCCTGTTGTTGCCGCAGTTGGCGCTGGACAGCGTGCTGCGCCTGCAGCCCGACCCGCAACGGCCATTGGTGCTGCTGCAGGGGCCAGCACAGCGTCGTGTACTGCGTGCGGTCAGCCCGTCGGCACGCGCAGCGGGGCTGCGCCCGGGCATGCTGCTGTCGGCTGCGCAGGTGCTGGTGCAGGACATGCACCTGCACGATTACGATCCCAACGCCGAACAGCACACCCGGCAGCTGCTGGCCAGCTGGGCCTACGCCTACAGCTCGCAGGTCAGCCTCGATTTCCCGCATGCACTGGTGCTGGAGATCGGCGCCAGCCGCGCCCTGTTCGGTGACTGGCTGACGATCCAGCAGCGGCTGCGCAACGAACTGCACGAACTCGGCTTCCGTCACCGTCTGGTGGCCGCACCTACCCCTCATGCCGCGCGCGTACTGGCCAACGTCCACGACGGCCTCGGCATCGATGCGCAGCAACTGCCGGCGGTACTGGCGCAGCTGCCCCTGCCGCGCTGCGGCCTGCCCAGTGAGGCGGTGACGGTGCTCGGCCGCTCCGGCCTGCGCACGCTGGGTGCGGTGCTCGAACTGCCGCGCGACAGCCTGGCCCGGCGCTTCGCCCCCGAGGTCCTGCAGCAGCTGGATGCACTGCGCGGCCTGCCCACCGCGCCATTGCGCTACTACCAGCCACCGGACCGTTTCGATGCGCGCATCGAATTCGAATACGAGATCGAATCCAGCCAGGCCCTGCTGTTCCCGCTGCGCCGCCTGCTGCTGGACCTGGCCGCCTTCCTGTGCTCGCGCGATGGCGGCGTGCAACGCTTCGACCTGCATTTCGAGCATGACCTGTTGCCGGCCAGCGTATTGACCATCGGCCTGCTGGCACCCGAACGCGATCCCGCGCTGCTGTTCGAGATCGCACGCAACCGCATGGAAGCGTTCGCCCTGCCCGCTGGCAGCCGCGCACTACGCCTGCAGGCCGAACAGCTGCCACCGTTCGTGCCCGCCGCGCGCGACCTGTTCGACACCCGGCCGGCGCAGGCGATGCCCTGGAACCAGCTGCGCGAGCGCCTGCGTGCGCGGCTCGGCGATGACGCCGTGCAACCGCTGGCCGTGCAGGCCGACCACCGCCCCGAACGCGCCAGTGGCATCCAGCCCCCTGCCAAGCCGCCCGCTTACTGGCCACTGCGCCCTGGCTGGCTGCTGGACACGCCGCAACCATTGCGTGATCCACGCCTGCGCATCATCACCGGGCCGGAGCGGATCGAATCGGGCTGGTGGGACCAGGCCGATGCACGGCGCGACTATTACGTGGTGGAAACCGCGCATGGCCAGCGCGGCTGGGCGTTCCGCGCGCGCAACGATCCGCATGCGCCGTGGATGCTGCACGGCTGGTTCGGCTGAGCGGCCATGCACGACGAACTGCCCGGCTACGCCGAACTGCACTGCCTGTCGGCCTTCAGCTTCCAGCGTGGCGCCTCGATCGCCGAAGAACTGTTCGCGCGCGCCGCCGGCCAGGGCTACCGCGCGTTGGCGATCACCGACGAATGTTCGCTGGCCGGCATCGTGCGCGCCTGGCAGGCGGCGAAGACGCATGGCGTGGCACTGATCGTCGGTGCCGAATTCCAGGTCGAGGACGGGCCGAAGCTGACCCTGCTGTGCACCGACCAGGCCGCCTATGCCGGGCTGTGCCAGTTGATCACCACATGCCGGCGGCGCGCGGCGAAGGGCGAGTACCGCTGCCTGCGCGAGGACCTGCTCGGCCTGCCCAACGGCCTGCTCTGTCTATGGCTGGACCGGCAACCGGCCGCTACCGACCTGGAACTGCTGCGCGCCGGCTTCGATGATCGCCTGTGGCTGGCGGTGGAACTGCACCACGAGCACGACGACGCACGCCGCCTGCAGCAGCTGCAGGCCTTCGGCGAACGCCACCGCCTGCCGCTGGTCGCCAGCGGTGACGTGCACATGCACGTGCGCCGTCGCCGTGCCCTGCAGGACACGCTGACCGCGATCCGCCACCGCTGCAGCGTGGCCGAAGCCGGCTGGCGCCTGTTCCCCAACGGCGAACGCCATCTGCGTCCACGCACCGCGCTGGCCCAGCTGTACCCGCCCGAACTGCTGGCCGAAACCCTGCGCATCGCCGAGCGTTGCCACTTCACCCTGGAGCAGCTGCAGTACACCTATCCGCGCGAGCTGGTGCCCGAAGGCCACGATCCGGACAGCTGGCTGCGCGTGCTGGTCGAGCGCGGCATCCCGTGGCGCTGGAAAAACGGCATCGAACCGGCTCAGCGCAAACAGATCGAGCACGAACTGGCATTGATCCGGGAGAAGAACTACGCCTCGTACTTCCTCACCGTGCAGGACATCGTGCGCTTCGCGCGCAGCCAGGACATCCTCTGCCAGGGTCGTGGCTCGGCGGCCAACTCCGCGGTGTGCTTCGTGCTGGGCGTGACCGAGATCGACCCGGCACGCAGCAACCTGCTGTTCGAGCGCTTCATCTCCGCCGAGCGCGACGAGCCACCGGATATCGACATCGACTTCGAGCACGAGCGCCGCGAGGAAGTGCTGCAGTACGTGTTCAAACGCTATGGCCGCGAGCGCGCTGCGTTGACCGCGGTGGCGATCAGCTACCGTGGCCGCAGCGCGATCCGCGACGTGGCCCGCGCACTCGGCCTGCCGATGGACCAGGTCAACGAACTGGGCGCGGCGATGGACCACTGGGGCGGCCACGTACCGTTGCCGGAGACCCTGCGCGAGCGCGGCTTCGATCCGGACACGCCGTTGATGCAGCGCCTGCTGGCACTGACCTCCGAACTGATCGACTTCCCCCGCCACCTGTCGCAGCACCCGGGCGGTTTCGTGATCTCCGAGCACCCGCTGTCGACGCTGGTACCGGTGGAGAACGCAGCGATGGCCGACCGCACCGTCATCCAGTGGGACAAGGACGACCTCGATGCCACCGGCCTGATGAAGGTCGACTGCCTGGCGCTGGGCATGCTCACCGCCATCCGCAAGTGCTTGGCGATGCTGAAACAGCATGGCCTGCACAGTGGGCGCATGGATGCGATCCCTGCCAAGGATACGAAGACCTACGATATGATCTGCGCCGCCGACACCGTCGGCGTGTTCCAGATCGAATCGCGTGCGCAGATGGCGATGCTGCCACGCCTGCAGCCGCGCGAGTTCTATGACCTGGTGATCGAAGTGGCGATCGTGCGCCCCGGCCCGATCCAGGGCGACATGGTGCATCCCTATCTGGAACGGCGGAGGATCCTGCGCGAGCAAGGCCCGGATGCACTGAACGACCCGAACAATCCGCTCTATCCAGCGCAACTGGAGCGCGTGTTCGCACGGACGTTGGGCGTACCACTGTTCCAGGAGCAGGTGATGCAGCTGGCAGTGGAAGCAGCAGGTTACACACCTGGCCAAGCCGATGCCCTGCGCCGCTCGATGGCGGCATGGAAGCGTCGTGGCGGCCTGGAACCGCATCGCGAGAAGCTGCTGGCCGGCATGTTGAAGAATGGCTTCAGCCGTGAGTACGGCGAACACCTGTTCGAGCAGATCAAGGGCTTCGGTGATTACGGTTTCCCGGAAAGCCATGCTGCCAGCTTCGCCCTGCTGACCTATAACAGCTGCTGGCTGAAGTGCCACCACCCGGCTGCGTTCACCGCCAGCCTGATCAACAGCCAGCCACTGGGGTTCTACAGCCCCGACCAGCTGCTGCAGGACGCGCGGCGGCACGGCATTACTGTTCTTCCGGTGGACGTGCGCCACAGCGACTGGGACTGCACGCTGGACTTCAGCAGGGGACCGGCGGCGATCCGTCTCGGCCTGCGCCTGATTGATGGCTGCAACGAACCCGCCGTGCAGGCCATCATGCACGAGCGAGCGCGGCGACCGTTCGACGATGTCGGTGACCTGTGCCAGCGCACCGCCCTGGACCGCCGCCATCAGGGCCTGTTGGCCGATGCCGGTGCGCTGCGTGGGCTCAGTGGCCATCGCCATCGCGCACGCTGGGATATCTCCGGCGTGGAGAACCGGTTGCCCTTGTTCGATCAGGCGCGTGCCACCGCCGAGGCCCGCGTGCCATTGCCGCTGCCCAGCGCATGGGAGGACATGCAGGCCGATTACCGCAGCACCGGCACCACCCTTGGCCGTCATCCCCTCTCGTTCCTGCGTGCGCAGTTGCGCAGCCGTGGCTGCCTGGATGCCGCGCAGCTGGCCGGTCACGGCCATGGCCGCCGCGTACGCATCGCCGGCCTGGTACGCATGCGCCAGCGCCCGCAGACCGCCAGTGGGGTGACTTTCCTCACCCTCGAGGATGAGACCGGCATGGTCAATGCCGTGGTCTGGCGACACCTGGCCGACCGCCAGCACCGGGTGCTGGTCGACACCCAGCTGATGCAGATCGATGGCCGCCTGGAGCGCGTTGATGGCGTGCAGCATGTCATCGTGCAGCGCATGCACAGCCTGGATGAACTGCTGCAGGGACTGCGCAGCCACAGCCGCGATTTCCACTGACGATACACATCGTCACACAACGAACTGGCCATTGCCTGCCGGCATCCGCTATCGTCGTCACATCCAAGGAAGGACGACACCATGCCTCGCGCACTGCTGCTGACCACGCTGGTGGTCTCCACCCTCGCCCTGCTTGTTTCCGGTTGGACCGCCTGGAGCCTGCATCGCAGCCAATCGCCAGAGCGGATCATCGAAGCGCGCGGCCTGGTCATCCACGATGCAAGCGGCCAGCCACGGATGATCCTCGGTGCGCCGGTTCCCGACCCCCTCAGCAAAGGGCGCCCCCAAGGGCCGCGTGCCACCGCGTTGTCCGGCCTGATCCTGCTTGGCCCGGACGGCTCCGAGCGCGGCGGCTATGGCACCAGCGACCGCGGCGGCGAAGCCCTGCTGACCCTGGATGATGCCACCGGCACCACCGAGGTGTTCAAGGTCGTCGCCAATCCGGACCGCGGCGCCAGCCTGATGGTCAAGCACCAGAACAACACCGGCGCCATGCTCACCTCCTGGCAGGGCAAGCCGGAACTGATGTTCGTCGATGACAGCGGCCAGTCCTACTACGTCCGGCCTGGTGCCAGCGCCGCGCCCTGATCTGCTTGTGTAGCGTCGAGCCATGCTCGACTGCCGGTTATGTAGAGTCGAGCCATGCTCGACTGCATCTACCAACAGCAGCCGAGCATGGCTCGGCTCTACAAAGGCGAAGCAAAGTCGAGCATGGCTCGACGCTACAAACCGCTCACCGCCGCGAGGTCATCCGCCAACTGCCGCAGCAGCGCTGGTTCCAACGCCGCGCAGGTGATGCGCAGGCCATGCCCTGGCGCTGCCACCGCGAACACTTCGCCTGCGCGCACATGCCAACCGCGCGAAGCCAATGCCAGCACCTGTGGATGGCTGTCGGCCGGCAACGGCAACCACAGGTTCAACCCCTCCATCGGCTGTGGCGTCGGCACCCCGCGCGCGCGCAGCAGTTCCTGCAGCGACTGCAGCCGTTGTTGATAGCGCTCGCCCGCCGAAGCGATCTTCGCCCGCTGCGATGCCGAGGCCAACACCGAGGTCGCCGCATCCTGCAGCAGGTGACTGACCCAGCCCGTACCGGACGCCAACCGCAACCGCAACCGCATCGCGGTCTCTTCATCGCAGGCCAGCCAGGCCAATCGCAGATCCGGGCCCAGCGGCTTGGACAGCGAGCGCAGCAGCGCCCAGCGACGGCCATCGAGTGGCAGCACCGAGTGATAGGCCTGCTGCGAGAGCAGCGCGTAGTGATCGTCAATCAGTACTGCCACCTGCGGATGCGCGGCCAGCAGCTGGCGCAACGCTCGCGCCCGCTTCGCATCCAGGCTGGCCCCGGTCGGGTTGTGCGCCCGTGGCGTCAGCAGCACCGCACGCGCGCCAGCCTCCAGCGCCACACGCAGCGATTCGACCTGCATGCCATGCGCGTCCACGGCCACCGGCAAGGGCGCATGGCCAATGGCATTGAGCACATTGAGGCTGCCAAGGAAGCACGGATCCTCCACCGCGATGCGATCACCCGGCAGCAACCACGCCGCCAACAGGCGCTCGATGCCGTCGACGGCACCATGAGTCAACTCCAGCGCATAGCCTTCGGGGCAGTCCTCATCCAGCGAGGCACGCGCCAACGCCTGCAATCGCGGGTCGACGGTGCCCACGCCGTACAACCGCGGTGCCGCCGGGGCCAGGCGCAGGCTGGGCAACAGCCGTGGGTCCGGGTTGCCGCCGGCCAGGTCATGCAGGGCCAACCCTGGCGCGCTGCCCTCGCGCGCCAGCGTCGGCGGCAGCCCGCGCACCACCGTGCCGCGGCGACCCGCGGTGCTGGCCAGGCCGGCCGCGTCCAGCCGCTTGTAAGCCGCTGCCACAGTGTTGCGGTTCACCCCCAGCTGATCGGCCAGTTCACGCACCGGTGGCAGCACGCTGCCGGCCGGCAGGCGGCCCTTGCCGATACCGTCGCGGATGCTGTCGAAGATCGACTCGGCGCTGTGCCCGGTGATTTTCATTTTGTCCTATGCCAAAATATCTCTTGTCCTGTGCCAGTGTATCCCACCCTGGCCATCCTGCATTGGAGGTACCCGCATGCCCCTTGCCGCTGCCGACTGGCCCGTCGCCCAGTCCGTTGAACAGATCGCCGCCAATCTGGTTACGGTGCGCCAGCGCATCGCCGATGCCTGTGCCCGCGTCGGCCGTGACCCGGCCAGCGTGCGCCTGCTGCCAGTCAGCAAGACCGTCGACGAGGCCCGTATCCGCATGGCCGTGGCCGCCGGTTGCCACGAACTCGGCGAAAACAAGGTGCAGGAGGCGCAGCGCAAGGCAGAATCGATGGCCGACCTCGGCGTGCACTGGTCGGTGATCGGCCATCTGCAGACCAACAAGGCGCGCTACGTGGCGCGCTTCGCCAGCGAGTTCCAGGCGCTGGACAGCCTGCGCGTTGCCGAGGCCCTGCAGCAACGCCTGCAGCTGGAAGATCGCAGCCTGGATGTATTCGTGCAGGTCAACACCTCGGCCGAGCCCAGCAAGTACGGCCTGGAACCCGACGCCGTCGAGGCCTTCATGCGGCAGTTGCCAGCCTTCGACCGCCTGCGCGTGCGTGGCCTGATGACCCTGGCCATTTTCACCCCCGAGGTCGAACGTGTGCGCGCCTGCTTCGTGCGCCTGCGCGAACTGCGCGACCAGCTGCGACGCAGCGCACCGCCGGGCCTCGACCTGTCGCAACTGTCGATGGGCATGTCCGGGGATTTCGAAGTCGCCATCGAAGAAGGCGCCACCGTGGTCCGTGTCGGCCAGGCCATCTTCGGCGCCCGCGCTACCCCGGACAGCTTCTACTGGCCGCACAGCGGAGCCCCGGCATGAAGCGCGCCGTCATCCTGCAGCACGTCGCCTTCGAAGACCTCGGCACCCTGCAGCCCTTGCTGCTGGCGAAGGGCTGGCAGCTGCAGGTGCTGCAGGCGGGTGTAGATGCACTCGATCCGGCCGAAGCGGCTGACCTGCTGGTGGTGCTGGGGGGGCCGATCAGCGTCAACGATGTTGATCTTTACCCGTTCCTCAACGACAGCATTGCGCTGTTGAAGGCGCGGTTGCAGCAGCAGCGCCCCACCCTTGGCATCTGCCTCGGCGCGCAGCTGATGGCACGTGCACTCGGTGCCAGCGTTGCTCCCAGTGGCGGCAAGGAGATCGGTTTCGCGCCACTGCTGCTGACCGACGAAGGCCAGCGCTCGCCGCTGCAGGCGCTTCAGGGCATTCCAGTACTGCACTGGCATGGCGACACCTTCGAACTTCCTGCCGGTGCACGCCGCCTGGCCAGCACGCCGGCGTGCCGCCACCAGGCCTTCGCCATCGGCAACCATGCGTTGGCCCTGCAATGCCATCCGGAGCTGGACACGCGCCAGTTCGAGCGTTGGCTGATTGGCCACACCCTGGAACTGGCCCAGGCCGGCATCGATCCGAACGACCTGCGTGCACAGGCACGCCGCTATGGCGCGCCCCTGGCCGCAGCCGCCACTGCGATGTTCGACCACTGGCTGCAGGAGCTGACGCGATGAACTACCGATTGCAGATCCATCGCAATGGCGCCTACTGGGGCCACTTCGACTGCAGCGGCCCCGATGCCCGGCAGCGCATGGACAGCATCGCCGCGCAGCTGCCTGCAGACCAGGGCTTCCAGTTGAAGCGGCAGAAGGGCGTCGGTGAAGAGCGCATCCTGTCCAGCAATGCCGATGGGCTGCGTGTACTGGCCGCGCAGATCCAGTACCGCGACATCTGACCCGACGATGGTAGTGCCGGGCGCGGGGCCGCCCCCCCCCCCGGCCCCCCCCCGGCCCCGGCGGCCCGGCGCCCCCCACTACCCCGGCTGTTCGCCCGCGTGCGATGCTTCACCGATGTTGACTCTGCAACGCGGCAACCACCGCGGGCTGCTTGTCGCCCCGCGCTGGCCCTCTACCCATATCCAGATCGAAGCAGAGGTGCTGCAACGCCTGCTCGATGCGCAGGCACGCCTGCCCACCGAACTGCGCCTGCTGCTCACGCGCGGCTTCGAATCGCGCCACAGCCGCCTCGGTGGATTCCGCCGCGCGGTGCGGCGGCTCGGCATTGCGGTGTTCCGCACCTGCTACCCGCAGCGCCGCGATGAAGTCGATGCCATCTTCGGTGCCAACGGTCACGACATCGATGGCCGTCACGTCGATATCTCCATGGTGTTGCACGGCCGGCGACTGCGGCTGCTGCCACTGGGCGTGTTCACGCCACCCAACTGGCAGGCGCGCCGCGTCAGCCGCCATGCCTGGGCGGTCGCGCAGGTGAAGCACAGCCTGCTGCACTGCGGCTTCCAACTGCACCCCAACCCGACCGAAGCACTGCAGATCCATTGCGACTATCTGCCCCGGTAGTGCCGGCCGCTGGCCGGCAGCGGTGCGCTGCACCACCCGCCATAGGCCGACGCACGCCCTCATGCAGGCGATACTTCCACCATGTTCGACGTACCTCCCCACCTGCATGGCGTCGCCCGCGATCTTCAGCAACGGCTCGATCGCATCCAGGCGCAGCCCAGCAACAGCGACTACCTGCTGCTGATCGATGGAGACGCACTGCGCTTCCCCTATCGGATCTACGCCGACGGTACGCGCCTGGAACGCCTGGCATCTTCCTTGCCGGGCGATCACCGCCTGCTGTGCCTGTGCCTGGCCACCCGGCATCCCGATGGCTTCCTGCGACAACGGGCTGTTGAGGCATTGGGGCAGGCATCGGCGCCGTGGGTTCTGGCGTTCCACCTGGCGCTGCTCAGCGAGTATGTCGAAGAGATCGCGCTGACGATCGACCACCATGCCCGGAAGATTGGCCTGGCCGCTTACGCACCCCTGGTCCGCGGGAACGCCGCCTTCTTCGAACGGTGTGTGCAGCGTGCCGCAAGCTATTGGAATGCCTACCACCGGCAACGGCATCCAGCGCTGCGCACGTTTCCCGCCCACCGCTTGCTGCTGGCGATACGCAGCGCCAGCCGCGCGGGCTGATCGGCCTTCCCACGCATCGTCCTCGCATCATGGATGCAAATGATTCTCTTTTGCTGTAAGGTGCAGGCGCTGCCCTTGCCGCCGCGGGCTGTTCCCTTTCCCAGTTGTCGCCCGCCCCGTGTCCACGCCTGTCGAACCGACGGATGTCGCGCAGCTGTGCGCGGCCCATTACCGGCCGCTGCACGCCCATGTCCGCCGCAAACTCCCGCAACGCAGCGACGCCGATGACGTCGTCCAGGAAACCTGGCTGCGTGTCGTCAAAGTCGCCGCCAGCGGCCTGCTGAGCAATGGCCGCGCATACCTGTACCGCGTTGCCCACAACCTGATCGCCGACCACTACCGGCAACGCCAGCGCCGTCGCGAAGAAGCGCTGGACGACGCGCAGCTGCATGCCCTTACCGATCCTGCGCCGCTGCCGGAGCAGCGCCTGCTCGATGCCGAACAGCTGCGCCATCTCGATGCGATCATCGCCGTGCTGCCGCCGCGCTCGCGCCAGGTCTTCCTGCTGGCCCGTGTGGAACAGATGGCCTTGGCCGAGATCGGCCGCCAGCTTGGCATCAGCCGGCAGACCGCGCATGGCCATCTGCTGCGCGCCCTGGTTGCACTGCAACAGGTACCGGGCGCATGAGCCAGGATGCGATCGCACGCGAGGCCGCCCGCTGGTGGCTGGATGGGCATGACGGCAGCCGCGACGAGAACGCGTTCAACCAGTGGTACCAGGCCGATCCACGCCATGCCGCGCAGTACCAGCATCTGCAGCAGCTGTGGCAAGCCGGTGCAATGTTGCCCAGCCTGCAGCGGCAGCAGCAACGCCGGCAGCGTCGCCGCGTGCGCGAGGCCGGCATTGCCGTGCTGCTGCTGTGCGCGCTTGGCCTCTACAGCCGCCACGCCTCGCCACCTGCCGCGCAGGTGCTGCGCACCGCCGCCGGCGAAATCCGCAACGAGTCCCTGCCAGACGGTTCGCATGTGCTGCTGTCGCCGGGCAGCGAAGTGTACGTCCGCGTCGACGCCCAGCGCCGCCAGCTGCGGCTGGAACGTGGACAGGCCTGGTTCCAGGTCACTGCCGACGCGCAACGACCGTTCCAGGTGCATACCCCGCATGGCACTGTCACCGCGCTGGGCACTGCATTCGACCTTGCTGTGCAGGGCAGCAGCAGCGTGGTCACGGTCACTGAACATCGCGTCGGGGTGGAATCCGGCAACGGAACCCGCCAGGCAAGCGAAGGGCAGCAGCTGCGTTTCAACGGGCACTCGCCTGCCACGCCGCTCCCCGCTGATGGCGCTGCGATGGCCTGGCGCGAACGGAGGCTGCATTGGGTGTCCGCACCGCTGGCCGAGGTCACCCAAGGCCTGGACCGCTGGCATGGCGGGCATACATGGATCATTGGCGCACGGCTTCGCCAACAGCCGGTCACCCTGCTTGGCAGTGCCGACGGCGCCGCCGGCAATCGCGACCAGTTGGCCGCACAGCTGCATGTGCGTGTGCTGCGCCTCGGTGCGGGCATGCAGGTGTGGCTGCCGCCGCGCAGGGAGCATCGTGATGCGCCCTGACATCGGGCCTGCGGATGCGTCTACCCAGAATGACGACGCTCTGCGTCAGCCCCTGGAGCCCCCGATGCTGTGCACCCGCCCCCTTGTTCTTGCCCTGTCGCTGGCCTGTGCCGGCGCTGTTCCATTGCTGCCCGGCAGCGTTCACGCGCAGACCATCGCCCGCACTTACGATCTGCCCGCGCAGCCGCTGGCCGCCGCGCTGGATGCCTACAGCCGGCTGACCGGCGTCGATCTGGTGATCGGCTCGGCCCTGCCTGCCGGCCATGCCGCACCGTCCCTGCGCGGAGACTTCGACGATGCCCAGGCCCTGTTGCGGCTGCTCGCAGGCAGCGGCCTTCGCCCACGCTTCATCGATGCGCATCGTGCCACGCTGGAACCGGCTCCTGCCGAACACACGGATGGCAGCCGTCGTACCGGGCCACTGCGTGTGCAGGGAACGACCGCGCACGGCCACGCACCAGGCGCCGGCGCCAGCCAGTACGTGCCGGCCACGCGCGATGGCTTCGCACCCGCAGTCGGCAGCGAACGCGTGGCAATGGCCGAACGCCAGGACGGCAACAGCCTGCTGCGCTCGATGCCGGGCACCCACAGCTTCCATTCACGCAGCCAGCCGGGCCTGCAGGTCAACATCCGCGGCATGACCGGTGCTGGCCGGGTCAACACCATGATCGACGGTGTCACCCAGACCTTCCGCAACAACGCGGGGCATGGATCGGGCGGTCCCTTCGCCTATGTCGATCCGTTCCTGCTGGCCGGCGTGGACGTCCAGCGCGGTGCAGTTGCCGGCGGCGACGGCGCCGGCACGCTGGCCGGCAGTGCCAATTTCCGCACACTGGACATCGACGATCTCCTCGGCGAGGGCCGCGACTGGGGCCTGCGTGCAGGCTACCGCCACGGCAACAACGGCTACGGCAGTGGCCGCACCTTCGCCGGTGCCTGGCGCCACAGCGAGGACGGCGGTGACCGCCAGTTCGGCCTGCTGGCCGCTGCCAGCAGCAGCCGCAGCAGCGAATACGCCACCGCCCGGGGACAGAAGAACAACGCCGACCCTGGCAGCCAGCAGCCCCGCAGCTGGCTGCTGAAAGCGCGCCTGCAGCCCAGCGACCAGCATCGGCTCGACCTGAGCCACATGCGTTACGAAAACGACTTCTACCACAACTACCCGTGGCAGATTTCCGCGCGCAACCAGCGCGCCAGCTATCACTACACGCCCTATACACCGTGGATCGACCTGCGTGCGACGTTCGCCAGCAACAAGACCCGGCTGTTCTACCCGCCTGTGGAGGATTCGAACTACATCGGTCGCCGCACCCACAGCAGCCTGAGCAGCTGGACGCTCGACAACACCAGCCGCTTCGATATCGGCGCAGTGCAGGCGCGCTGGAACACCGGTATCAAGCACCAGTCGGACATCTACGTCGCCGATACCCCCATCCTGCGCGGCGCCAACCCGCAGGGCCGCAGCCAGCTGGACAGCGTGTTCAGTACGCTGCAACTGCAGTACGACATCTACGCGCTGACCGCTGGCCTGCGCCAGGACCGCTATGGCATCCGCGGCCATATCCCGGTGTGTTCCGATGTGCCGGGCCAATGCACGGAGATCAATGGCGGCGACATCGACGTGCGCCGCAGCGAGCGCGCGCTCAGCCCCAGCCTGGCGCTCTCACTGCAGGCCACCGACTGGCTGCAACTGTTCGCTGAAGTCTCGCGCACTTCGCGGCCGCCACGCGTCCAGGAGATGTTCTTCGAGAAGATCCCGCTGGAGGACGCCAGCGTCGCCGACGCTATCGGCGCCAACCCGTTCCTGCGCCGCGAGCGCTCACGCAACCTGCAGTTCGGTGCCAACCTCAGCACCGATTCGCTGCTGGTCGACGGTGACCTCGCGCAGCTGCGCATCACCCGTTTCGACAACCGCATCCGCGACTACATCAAGCCGCAGTACCTGCTGATCGTGCATCCGGCGGAACTGGAGCCGTTCGTGGTGCCGATCGACAGCGATCCGCAGCTCAATGCATGGACCGATGTGCTGGATGCAGACGACTTCACCGCCACCACGCGCTGGATGAACCACCCGGGCGTTGTACGCATGCGCGGCATCGAGCTGGAAGCGCACTACGCCAGCGAGCCCTACCACGCCACGCTCAGCTGGACCCGCTCGCGCACCAGCGCACCGGCCATCGAGTTCGTCAACCTGGAAGACATCACCGCCCTGCCCGACCGCTACTGGACGCTGGACGTGGGCGGCCGCTGGTGGCAGCAGCGCGTGCAGGCCGGCCTGCGCGCCGAGTACTCGGGCCCGACCGAGGAAGGCTACGACTTCTTCCAGACCCGCAAGACCGGCGGCACCGGTGTGCTGCTCGACTTCTACGCCAGCTTCAAGCCACAGGCCAATACCACGCTGTGGCTGAACATCGAAAACCTGCAGAACAAGTCCTATGACAACAATGCCTCGATCGACAGCATCTTCAGCCCGACCTTGGACCGCGGCAACGGCCGTGGCCGCACCATCTCGATGGGCATCAATGTGGCGTTCTAGCCGTCACTGGTTGGCACTGTGCCTGCTGGCGCTGGCGGGCATGGCCGGCGCACAGCCGATGCCCGGCACGGCGATCGACCTGGCCAGCGGCCAGCACCTGGACGAGGCCGCATTCGTGCAACATGTGGCCCAGGCACAGCGGCTGCTGCTGGGCGAACGCCACGACCTGGCCGATGACCATGCCGCCCAGCGCTGGCTGCTGCAGGCGTTGCAGCGGCAGCGTCCACAAGGCGCGCTGGTGCTGGAGATGATCGCCAGCGAGCGCCAGCTGCGACTGCAGCGCGTGCAGCGCTGGCTGGCCAAGAACAACCATGCCGACGCTACGCGCCTGCAGGAACTCCTGGACTGGGATGCACGCTGGCCATGGACCGCCTATGGCGGGCTGGTACAGGACGCCACCGCGGCCGGCATCGCCCTGTTCGGTGGCAACCTGTCGCGTGCTGAGGTCAATGTGTTGCTCGCCTCCAGCGGGTCGGTGCGGTTCCCGATACCCACCGCCCGGCAACGCCTGTCGGCCGTGGTGCTGGCCCAGCACGCAGACGCAGCGCCGATGCTGGAAGGGATGCTGGCCGTGCAACAGGCCCGCGACACGCGCATGGCACAGGTACTGACCGCAGCCCCTGCACCCGCGCTGTTGGTGGCCGGTCGCTGGCATGTAGTGCGCGGCACCGGCGTGCCGGGCTACCTGCCACCGGACGCACCAGCACTGGTGATCGCGCTTGCCTCACCCGGCGAAACCGTCGATGCAGCCGACGCCGACCTGCTCTGGGTACTCGGCGATGAGTGAGCGCGGCCAACACTGGCAGGCGATTGCCATCAGCATCGGCCTGCACCTGTTGCCCTTGCTGGTGTTGGTGCACTGGGTGGCAGCACCGCCGTTGCTGCCGCCGCCTGAGCAGGATGTGCGCATCAGCCTGCGCCTGCTGGCACCGGCTGCGCCGCCCCAGCCGGTCGAAGAGCGCCAGGCCGACACCCCCAGCCAGGCGCAGCAGGCGCGCGCGTCGCAGCCGACCAAGTCGCCCCCGCCACCGAAGCCCACCGCCGCGCACGAGGGCGAGTTGGCCGCCAGCGAGCGCGGCGGCCCCGGCCGGCAAGCCTTGCCGGTGGCCCCACCCGCGGCCGCGACCGATGCAAGTCCCGCACCGGCATCGATCACGGCCGCGCCGCCCGCTCCAGACGCGCCACCGGCGGACATCCAGGCCGGCGCCGCCAGCGACCAGTGGGAAGCCCGCCTGATGGCGCGGTTGGAGCGCTATCGCTACTACCCTGCTGCGGCCCGCTCACGGCGCCAGCAGGGCACTGCCTGGGTCAGGGCCAGCATCGACCGCGAGGGTCGCCTGCTGGCCCTGCGGCTGGAGCAGTCCAGTGGCCAGCCGATGCTCGATGACGCAGCCCTGCAGACCTTCCGTCGCGCCCAGCCACTACCGCCCATTCCCGATGAACTGAAGGCACCGCAGGAACTGGTGGTGCCGGTGGAGTACTACCTGCGCTAGCCATTGTGGAACTGCGAGGCAGTCTGCGACCTCAACCCGGGTTGAGGTCAAACGCATTCCATGCAACAGACCGGTCCAGCCTACGCAACGATCACGGTGTGTTGCATCGCCGGGCAGATGCTCTGCGGCTCCTCGCGATCGGCCGCCACGCATGGCCCGAGCCGCAGAAGCAGCGCTAGGTCCACGCCGGGTCGGCAGTAAAATCAATGGTCAGCCAGAACGTACTGCCCCGCGCATCCAGCCGCACCGCGATCTCATCGCGCATCGCGTCGACCTCGCCCACCGAACCCAGCGGAGTCGCCGGGTCGGCCAACACGTGGATCTCGATGAAGCGCATCCGCCCCATCTTGGCCACATGGCTGGTGAATCCAGCGTAGCCGTGCTCGGCCACGAATGCCTGCATCACCTGCTGTACGCGCCGGTCCAGGTCATCCGGAGCCACCTGAAGCACCTCGCGCATCGCCTTCCACGCACTGCGCGCCGGCACCGGCAGCACGGCCAGGCTGATCAACGCCAGCACGATCGAATCCAGATAGGGCACCCAGTGGTGCCAGTCACCGCCATGCAGCGCCAGGGCCAGCACGAAGGCCAGAACCACCGCCAGGCTCATCAGCCCACCCAGCAGCCAGCCACGCACATCCAGCCACAACAGTGCCGAGCGCAGCCGCCGCGCACGCTGCGCGACGAACGCGGCCATCGCCAGGTTGCTGGCGCTCAACAATACCGCCCACCATAGCGCGGGCCCGAATTTCACTTCGTGCCCGCCGGTGGTCAAACCAATCACCGCGTTGGCAAGCGCATACACGCAGGCCAGCGACAGGATCACCCCGCCGAGTGCCTCGACCATCGGCTCCAGGTGCCAGTAGCCGTACTGGAAGCGCGGGCTCTGCTCCCGCGCCACCAGCCGCAGTACCGACAACGACACCAGGGTCAGTGCAACATCGACCAGGCTGTACACGCCGTCGAACAGGATGGCCTGCGAACCGACCAGCAGGCCACCGATGAAGCCAACCGCGCTGACCGCGATGGTCACCCCGATCGAGAACTTCAGGATGCGTTGCTCGCGCGCGGTATCCATCGTTCGCCGAAGGGCCGACCGTCGCCGGTCAGGCCTTCAGCACCTCCACCTTGTACGAGATCACATCGCCGTCGTGCTCGATGATCAGCCCGTGCACGTCCGACTCGAAACCGGGGAAACGTGCGTTCTGCTCGCGGGCAATGCGCAGCGACTGGATGATCGGCTCGTCGCTGTCACCAAAGCGCTCGCCCGGCATGATGGTCGGAATGCCCGGCGGGTATGGCACCAGCATGGTCGCCGCGACGCGACCACTGAGCTGCTCGATGTCGACCCGCTCGATCTCGCCCTTCACCAGGTGGTTGTAGGCTTCGGCCGGGGTCATCACCGGCGTCGGCAGATCCACGTACATCTCGCGCATCACCTTGGCTACCGAGAACTCCTGGTTGAAGGCATGCAGTGCATCGCACAGGTCGCGCAGGCCCCAGCCGGCGTAGGCATTGGGATAGTCGGCCGCCAGCGACGGCAGCGCCTGGCTCAGCGGCGCGTTGCGGTCATACAGCTCCTTGAATGCCATCAGTTCGGTGACCAGCGTGCTCCACTTGCCCTTGGTGATGCCCATCGAGAACAGGAACAGCACCGAGTACAGATTGGTCTTCTCCACGGTGATGCCGCGGCCCCACAGGAACTTGCTCAACACTGCCGCCGGGATGCCCAGCTTGCCCATGCTGCCGTCCATCGCCAGGCCCGGGGTCAGCAGGGTCACCTTGATCGGGTCGATCAGCACATAGTCATCGACCAGGTTCTCGAAGCCATGCCAGTGCGCATCCGGCTGCAGGTACCACTCCTCGCGCTTGGCCACCAGCGGTGCCGGCGTATCGCCCTTGTCCAGGCTGCGCTCGACCTGGGTCGGCTGCCATACGCTGAACCACCAGTCGTCGCGGCCGAGATCGTCGCGGACGTGCAGCATCGCGCGGCGGAAGGCGATCGCCTCGTCGTGCATTTCCTGCACCAGCGAACGGCCGGCATCGCCTTCCATCATCTTCGAAGCCACGTCACATGCTGCGATCACCCCGTAATGCGGGCTGGTCGAGGTGTGCATCATGAACGATTCGTTGAAGCGCTCGGCATCCAGGTTGCGCTGCGCCGAGTTGCGCACGTGGATCATCGATGCCTGCGAGAACGCAGCCAGCAGCTTGTGCGTCGAATGCGTGGTGAAGATGATCGCGTCCTGCTCGCGCGGCTTGCCCTTGGCCATGCCGTAATGGTTCTCGTAGAACGGATGGAACGCAGCGTAGGCGTACCAGGCTTCGTCGAAGTGCAGGAAGTCGACCGCGCTGCCGATCTCGTCGGCGATCTTCTCGGCGTTGTAGCACAGGCCATCGTAGGTGGAATTGGTCACCACCGCGATGCGCGGCTTGGAGCCGGCCTGGTAGGCCTTGCTGGCCAGCGGGTTGGCGGCAATGCGCTGCTGCAGCGATTCCGGTGTGAACTGATCCAGGCTGATCGGGCCGATGATGCCGTGCGCGTTGCGGCTGGGGGTGAAGTACACCGGCACCGCACCGGTCATGATCAGCGCGTGCAGCAGCGACTTGTGGCAGTTGCGGTCGACGAACACCACGTCGCCGCGGGCCACCGTGCCGTGCCAGACGATCTTGTTGGCGGTGGAGGTGCCGTTGGTCACGAAGAAGGTGTGGTCGGCACCGAAGTTGCGTGCCGCTTCGTTCTCGGCGTCCTTGATCGGGCCGGTATGGTCCAGCAGCGAGCCCAGCTCCGGCACTGAGATCGACAGATCGCTGCGCAACGTGTTCTCGCCGTAGAACTGATGGAATGCGCGGCCGACCGGCGACTTGGTGAACGCCACGCCGCCGGCATGGCCCGGCGTGTGCCAGGAATAGTTCGACTCGGCCGCATGGTGAATCAGCGCCTTGAAGAACGGCGGCAGCAGGTTCTTCATGTAGTCTTCGGCCGCGCGCATCACCTGCCGCGAGATGAAGCTCTTGGTGTCTTCGAACAGGAAGATGAAGCCGTGGATGTACTTGAGCAGCTTGCTCGGCACCTTCTCGATGGTGCGACGCTCGCCGTACAGGAACACCGGCAGGTTGGCGCGGCGCGCGCTCTGCTCGCGCAGGAACGCGGTCAGGCGCTGGAACTCGCCATCCACTTCCTCGCTGCCGTCGATCGAGATCAGCACCGCCGACGCCGCCACATAGGTTCGGGCACCGGCGCGGGCATCGTCCAGGTTCAGGCCGCACAGCACGCGCTGGTCGTTGCTGCGCAGCTCTTCCACCAGGGCGCGGATCAGGATGCCGCCGATGCGCGGCGATTCGTAGTCGTTGTCGATGACAATGACCGGGTAATCCAGGGACTTGAAGTACACGTTGATTCTCCTTGTCGAACTCAGGAACGCTGGGCGCCGGCGCTGATCGCCGAAGCCTCGCGGGCGCGCTGCCGCTGCTGGCGGCGCTCCTCGCTGAAGAAGGGATAGAACACGGTGATGAACAGCACGAACAGGAAGGCGTACTGCACGATGGTTCCCGACGAGCCATAGATCGCCCACAGGCAGTACACGACGGTCAGGCTGGTCAGGGTCCAGAACGCGCCGGTGTGGACCAGGGTGTGCGAACGCTCGACCACGAAGTAGCAGGCCACGCACGAGTAGATGTAGGGCAGCAGGGTCAGCACCACGGCCGCCGACGTGATCACGTCGAACTGGGCCGACGCGGTTTCCGACGTGGAGGTGACCAGCACCGCCAGGGTCATCAGCACCGCCACGATCAGCACGCCCTTGACCGGCACGTCATCCTTGTTGGTCTTGCTGAAGATGCTCGGGAACAGACCATCGTCGGAGGCGGCCTTGGCGCTCTGCGCGGTCAGCAGGATCCAGCCGCCCAGCGAACCGGCGGCGCCGATGAAGGCGCACAGGCTGACCAGCGCACCACCCCAGCCACCGACGGCCTTGGCTGCGGCCAACGCGAACGGCGCGTCGGACACCTGCAGTTCCGAGTTCGGCACCATGCCCATGATCACCGAGGAACTGGCGATGTAGGCGATGGCGGCCAGGAACACCCCCGCCAGGGTGGCACGGGCCACGTTCTTTTCCGGGTTTTCCACCACGCCAGCCGTCACCGAGGCCGATTCGACGCCGATGAAGGCCCACAGGGTGAGCGCTGCAGCGCTGGAGATCGCGCCGAAGTTGGATTCACCGGACACGTTGTAGGCGCCCTTGAAGATATCGGCATCGAAGAAGAACCAGCCGAAGATGGCGATGCCCAGGATCGGCACCAGTGCGAAGCTGGTGGTGACCGTCTGCACGCGGCTGACAAAGGCCGGGCCGATCATGTTGGCGAAGCTCAGCGCCCACACCAGCGCCAGCACCGCGATGCAGCGCACCAGTGGCTCGGACAGGATCGGGAAGAAGTAGCTGAAGTAGCCCACCGCCGCGATCGGGATGGCAACGTTGCCGATCCAGTTGGCGAACCAGTAGATGGTGTTGGTCTGGAAACCCATGTAGGGCCCGAACCAGTCACGCGCATAGGCGTAGGGACCGCCCGCCTTCGGCGCCAGCTTGCCCAGCTTGGCGAACACGAACGCCAGCAGCAGTGCACCGGCGGTGGTGATCAGCCAGCCCCAGATCGAGGCGGTACCGATCTTGGCCAGGCTGGAGGGCAGCAGGAACACGCCCGAGCCCATCATGTTGCCGGCGACGAGGAAGGTGGCTCCGACCACCCCGATTTTCTTTGCTTCTGCCATGACAATCTCCTGTACTGGCATGAGCCCGGTACAACCGGGCGTGGGGACGGTTACGCTGGCGTACGACCGCTGGCGTCTATTTGATGAAGTTGTATTGCAGGCTGCCCTGCACCCGGACCGTGTCGCCGCGCGTGCCCCCCTGCTGCTCCAGGCGGCCGTACAGCAGCTCCATGCCCATCGTCCACGAGGGCGCCGGGCTCCAGATCAGGTTGAACACGCCATAGCGGCTCTGCCGGAATGCGTCGGCCGCCAGTGCGGCATTCCGCTCCAGGGTCAGCTGGCCGAAGATCAGGTTCGAACGCCACAGCCCGGACCAGTAATGGGTGTAGCCAACGAAGCCACCGTGCAGGTCGAGCGCGTCGAGACGACCATCGGCACCGACCACCGCATCCAGCCCGGAGCCGGTCAGGTCGGCGGTGTAGCGGCTGAGGCCGCGCCCGCCCAGCGCACCGAACAGCAGCAGGTCCCGCTCGCCCACCGATGCCGAACCGCTGAGTTGCAGGCCACCGGCCATGCGCCGGTCGCGCTCGCCATCGCCGTCATAGGCCAGGCTGCGTGCCACTGCGCCAAGCTGCAGGTGGCCCCAGTCGCGCTCCATGCGCGCCGTCACCGTCACATCGGGCAAGCGATTGACTGCCGCACGCGAGTCGCTGGCGCCGGCAAGTTCAGTCTTCGGATCTTCGGCGGCGAGCGTCAGGGTATTGCCCTTGCCCATCGCAAAGCTGTGGTGGATGCCCGCCACCAGCAGGTAGCCAGCGCCGCCGGGCCCTGCGAAATCCAACGTATCGGGCAGGCTGTCCGGGTCCATGAAGCTGGAATAGCCGTAGCCGGCGTAGGTGTTGCCGAGCTGGCCATAGGCGTGGCGCAGGCGGAACTCATAGCCGTCACTGCTGCCGAAGAAGTCGTTCTCCAGGTAGAAGCGCAGGTTGCCGTGCGTGGTCGGCCTCCGCGCCTCGAAGCTGAAGCGGGTCTGCTTGGCATGGATGTTGAAGTTGGAGACATCGCGATGGCTGCCGCCCACCGGCATCGACGAAGGAATGAACTGGTCCTCGTCACCGGCTGCGCGCGAATCGGCGATGGCATCAAGCTTGGCGTAGCCACCAATGCGGATCACCGTGTCGGTACCGGGAATGGCAAAGAAGCCCTTCAGGTCCGGATCGGTCGGGCCCGCTGCACTATCCGGTCGCGAGGCTGCGGTGGACGGATCGGCCACCGATTCGCGCTGCGGCAGCACCGGCTGTGCAACACCCGGCACCTGGGTGGGGTGCAGCAGGTGGGCAGTGCTGGCAGGCCCGACCACGGCGGCGGGTGCCTGAGCGGTGGCAGGCCCAACGGTTGCATCGTGCTGCTCAAGGCGGTCCAACCGCTGCTGCATGCCCTCCAGTGCCTGCCGCATGGCCGCAATCTCGCGACGCAGCGCCTGTGCGTCCTCCTTGTCATCCGCCTGTGCATACGCCGGCGTGATCGCCAGTGCGGTCAGGCAGGCCAGACTCAGTACCGCCACGCGCATTGCATCCTCCCTGGACGAATATCCGCAGCGCACGGACGGGACGCACGCATGCGCCGCTCCGGTCCTGCGCTGCCGTTGCTGGAAATGCGGATACTGCGTCGACCACGCCGGCCAGCCTGCCGAACGCAGGCAACAGGACGATGACACTGCCCTGCCCGCACCGATGTCGTCGCCATCAGGGCCGCGCTGCCAGAGAGGTGGCGACCGCAGCGATCTGGGTAACAAGCACAGGGTGAGAGTGTCGTGAATGGCTGAGCCGGCCTGCCCCGATCAGGGCCTGGCGAGCGCGGCATCCATCGCGCATTGACGCTGTATTCCATGCGTCACAGGCTAGTTCACCTGTCGTTTTTGGCCTTGATTGGAATCAAGGCACGATGCTTGATGTCAGTCACTATTCAGACGTGACGACGAACCGATGATGCGCAGGTCGCGCCATCGATACCGATCGCGGAAAGCAACAGGCCCGCATGCTGCCATGCGGGCCTGTGGGTCAATCACGATGAGAGGAGCGACTCAGCGCGGTCCCAGCACCGTCTGCAGGTCCGCACCCTGCGGCAGGCCTGCGCGACGCTGTACCTGCCCCTGTGCGTCCTGGAACAGGATGCCCGGCGTGCCCTGGAAGCCCATCTCGATCATCAGCACCTGGTTGGCGTCGAGCTTGCCTGCGATCTCCCGGCTGATGTTCGGCAGCGCCTTGATGCCGCCGCGATCAAAGTCGTGCTCGTTCTGCAGCAGCGCTGCACTCGGATCGCGGGCAGCGAGGATGGCCGCAGCCTTGGCCGGGCTGTCCTCGCGGATGACGCCAACCATGATGTGGCGCAGCTGCACCTTGCCGGCATCGACCCACGGCCGTGCCGCTTCCCAGAACTTGTGGCAGTACGGGCAGTTGGCGTCACTGAAGGTATAGACCACGCGCGGCGCATCGGCCTTGCCATCACGCACCCAGGCACTGGCTTCCAGCTTGGTCCACATCTTGGCCGACATCGGCGCGGCGACCAGCTTTTCCACCGCTTCGGCCGCCACGTCATTGCCCTCGGCGTCAAACAGGCTACCCACCAGTACGTGCTTGCCATCGGCGGTGACGTAGGCCGCGGCCGGCTGCTGGCCGCCGACCACGCCCGCAAAGCCGCGCAGGCCACCCGGCGCATCGAACTCGGCGACAACCTCGAAACCGTGCTTCTCGATGCCCTTCAGCACAGCTGGACGATCGCCTTTGTTGGCCGTGACCGTGGCCGGAGCCGTTGCTGCCGGAGCCGTCTTGCCCGGCGGGGTCTGGGCCTGGCTGCAGGCGGCCAATGCCAGCATGACCGGCAGCAACAGCACCGCCGGAGCGATGCGCAGGGAAGTCGACAACATGGGAACTCCATAGTGAGATGCCCGCGCAGGCTACCGCAGCCGGCGCAGTTTGTGTTCAAGACCAGCCGCGGTCAGTTCGCCCAGATGCAGTTCACGCAAGCGCCCCCCGGCATCGAAGACGAGCGTCGAAGGATAGGCCTGCACGCCCAGCGCGGCCGAAGCGGCGGCGTCATCATCCAGCAACACGTTGCCCAGTTTCAGTCGCTCGCTGGCGAGAAAACCCTGGACCTCATCCAGAGTCTCGCCCTGGTTGAGGAATACGAACTGCACATCGGCGTGTGCCTGCTGCGCCGCCGCCAGCACCGGCATCTCACGACGACAGGGCCCGCACCACGTGGCCCACAGGTTCAACACCAGCGGCCTGCCCCGGAACTGCTGCAGATCGACCTTCCCGCCCTGAAGGTCCATCACCTGCAGTACGGGCAGTGGCATCTGCCGCTCCTGCCAGGCCGACAGCAGATGGGCACCACCTGCCCAGAGCAGTACGCCCACCAGCGCGCTGGTCAGCACGGGGGCACGCAGTTCCCGCCACTGCCGCAGCCGCCACACCCCCCAGGCCAGTCCCGCCACCAGCACGACCGCGACGTGATAGCCACCGTCGACGATCTGCAGGATGCTCCAGGGCGCCGTGCGATAGAGCGCGAAATTGAGTGCCACAAAGCTGACGCGCCCACACAGCAGGCCGATCAGCAGCATGTCCAGCACCACGCCTGCCGCCGATGGCAACGGCCTTTCGCCTTTCCTGCGCGGCCACAGACGAGCAACCGTCATGGCCAGCAACATGCAAACGAGGATCAACACCACCGGCATCGGTACCGGCCCAACACTCGACATCAACCCACCTGCTCCATCGTCCACTGCCTGCATGGTCAAGGCGCCGCGACCAGGTTGCAAGCGCAGGCCGGCAGCAGGCTTCAGGCAGCACTTCGCCCCAACTGCACAGCCGAAGGTGCCTGCAATCCGCGCAGGCTGCCTGCGACGGACGGCATCAGGGGCCGCTCACGCCGCTTGCTGTTGACATGGCGGCGATAGTTGGCCGGCGTCATGCCAACGATGCGAAGGAACAGGCGCCGGAATGCGCTCTGATCGGCGTAACCCACGCCCCAGGCAACCTCGTCGATACCGGCCCCCTGCTGCAACAGGGTCTGGGCCTTGGCAATGCGCAGCCGCTGGCAATACTCGATCGGGCGCAGCCCGGTCGCCCGAAGAAAACGACGCTGCAGCGTCCGCGGCTCCAACCCCGAGACTTCACAGATCGCCGCCAGAGTGGCCCCCCGTGCGGATGTCGTGTGCAGCCAGCGCTGCGCCTTCAGGACGTCGCGATCACCGTGGGCGAAGTTCGCACTGAAGCGTTCCAGGTCCTGCTGGATCGGCGCAGGCACGGTGATGCCCAGCTGCTGGGCGACCGCGCTCGCCACACCCTGCCCATGCAGCCGGTAAAGCAGGCGCAGGCCCAGGAAGCGCCACGCCTGGGATCCGCCCACCGTCAGCAGGTCGCCGTCGTCCACCAGCGCGCGCTCGCTCGGCACCCAACTCGCGGCCTGTGCCTGCAGGCCCGGATGGCGAACCAGATCAGGCCCACTGACGGTGCGCCCGGCCAGCAGTCCGGCACGTGCCAGCACGCTGACACCGTCGCTGGCGGCGGCCAGCAGGCTACCTCCGTCGTAGTGCGCACGCAGCCAGTCCAGCAGCACTTCGTCCGCACGCAGGCAGGCCCCGGCACTGATCTGGCCGGGGACAGCGATCACTGCCGGGATGGCAGCATCGAGCATTTCCGCACCCGCGATGCGATGCACGCCCGTCTGGCTGGCCGGCACGATCCATCGCGTGACCAGGACCCGCTTGAACGGCCTGCGCTGCTGCTGCGCCAGGCGATTGGCGACATGGGCCATCTCGGCCAGCACCGAAGCGGCGGACGGATCACCTCCCGGATACTCGACCACCGCGACCTCGACGAATCCTTCGTTCCTGATTCCATCCACTGACCACCTCCTCGGTTCGTTGCAGGCCATCGAATGGCCGGTTCAGGCGAAGGGTAGGAACTGCTCCAGCGGCAGGGCTATGAAGAAAGTTGCAAAGTGCGCTGAATACGCACATCGGTGCCAAGCCTTGACTCTGGACCAGACTCAAAGCTTCACAATGGCCTGCCGCCCTGCAGGAATCCGCCATGAACATTGGACAGCTGGCCCGCCAGGCGGGCGTACCGATCGACACGGTCCGCTACTACGAGCGGCAACAACTGCTGCCCACGGCGGCGCGCTCGGCGGGGGGCTACCGCATCTTCGGCGAGGCGGACCTGCGCCGACTGCGCTTCATCCGCCGGGCCAAGGCGCTGGGCTTCAGCCTGGAGGAGATCGCCGAACTGCTCGCGCTCAGTGATCGCCACCCGCAGGACATGGGCAGCGTGCGCGACACCGCCCGGGCTCGCCTGCAGGACATCGCACAACGGATGGCCGAACTGCAGCGCATGCACACCGCGCTGTCGCAGCTGGTCGAGGCCTGTCCCGGCCATGGCGCGCTGGATCAATGCCCGATCCTGGCGGCGTTGACCGACGACAACGCGTAGGCAGGGGCAACGGATGCAGGCGTTGCAGCGCACGTGAAGAAAAGTGCAACAAATGCTTGCCAACCCCCTGGGGCAAGGCTATTATTTCGCTCCTCAGCGACGTGGGGCCATAGCTCAGCTGGGAGAGCGCCTGCATGGCATGCAGGAGGTCAGCGGTTCGATCCCGCTTGGCTCCACCAATCTTTCGGCATTAGGCCGTCGAAAGGTCGCTAAAGAACATTGATGAGAATTGCGTCCCCATCGTCTAGAGGCCTAGGACATCACCCTTTCACGGTGGCGACCGGGGTTCGAATCCCCGTGGGGACGCCACTCATCACGAACAACGAGGACCCGGCCGATAACCGGGTCTTTTTTGTTCACCGCCTACCGGCATTCAGGTTGTGGCGTTGCGGTTCCCCCTGCCCTCGTGGCCGCGGTTGAACCGGAACGAAAAAAGTTCAAAAAAGACTTCCACAAACGTGAACACGCAGGTATGATAGGCGGCTCGGTAACACGGGGCCATAGCTCAGCTGGGAGAGCGCCTGCATGGCATGCAGGAGGTCAGCGGTTCGATCCCGCTTGGCTCCACCACTTTCGACATTAGGCCGTCGAGAGTTCTACAACTTGAAGTTTTTCGTGCGTCCCCATCGTCTAGAGGCCTAGGACATCACCCTTTCACGGTGGCGACCGGGGTTCGAATCCCCGTGGGGACGCCAGTTTCAAAACGGACTCTGCTCCCGGCAGATCATCCGGAGTTTCATGGGGCCATAGCTCAGCTGGGAGAGCGCCTGCATGGCATGCAGGAGGTCAGCGGTTCGATCCCGCTTGGCTCCACCACTTTCGACATCAGGCCGTCGAAGGTTCTACAACTTGAAGTTTTCGTGCGTCCCCATCGTCTAGAGGCCTAGGACATCACCCTTTCACGGTGGCGACCGGGGTTCGAATCCCCGTGGGGACGCCAATTCTTGAAAACCCCGGCCTCGGCCGGGGTTTTTCTTTGCCCGTGATTCCCGGGAAGGCCCCATCCACGCATGGCGTGGATGCCCTCACCGCCACCCGCCCTCAGAACCGGCGATACATCCCGATCGATGCAGGTGCGGTGGGTGCGAAACCAAACTGTGCGTACAACCGGTGCGCTTCACCATCCGCCAGGAGGCTGACATACGCCGATGGAGGCAGGTTCGCCTGCATCCAGCTGTCCAGGCGACGCATCACCTCCTTGCCCAGGCCCTGCCCCTGCAGGCTTGGCAGCACCGCGATATCGCAGACCTGCAGGTGGCAACCGCCATCACCCACGAGCCGCCCCATCGCCACCAGCTTACTGCCCTGGTAGGCACACACGCCGTACAGGGTGTTGGGCAACGCACGCGCCGCCGCTTCCCGGCTCTTGGCACTGAGGCCCGCCAGCACGCGCAGCCGGCAATAGTCCTCGACCGTGGGCACTGCCTCGCGGAACTGGCAGGTGACAGAATCATTCATGCGGAATCTCCCTGTTGGTCGGGCTATCCTGCCGCATCCGCGTCGCAGCCGCTGCGACCCATGCCGGCAGAACACCCATGTGCTATTCCGCCCTGATCCGCGCCGACTACGCCAAGCTGGTCCGCGAGTTCGGCGCCATCCTGTCGCTGGAAGATTTCGCGGAGCTGTACGCGCATGATCCCGGCAAGAAGCGCCCGAAGACGCCCAAGGCCATGGACGACGGCTTTGCCGCTGCGCGCACCGAGCAGGGCCGCGACATCGTGGCAAAGATCCAGCAATGGCACGCGCAGGAACGTCACGATCTCGAGGCGGAGCTGGCCCGCCAGCGCGAACGACGCGATATCGCCAACGCCACGCTGGCGACCCGCCCCACCCAGAAGGCACGCAACGACCTGCGCGTGGCCGGCAACCGCATCGATCGTGCGCAGGCTCGCCTGGAAGACCTGCACCGGGTGCAGCTGCTGCCACGCGACAACCGCATCTTCCCCGGCACCTACGCACCGGTGATGGTCAGCGAGAATGGCAAGCGCGTGATCAAGCCGATGCGCTACCAGTGCCGGCTGCCGGACAAGCCGGCGCGCAACGACGTGCTCTATCCAGGCACTTACAACGCGCGGCGCGACAGCCTGGAAGGCTATTGGCGCGGCGCATTCGGCCTGCGCCATGGCGTGGTGGTGGTGCAGGCGTTCTACGAGCACGTACCCCGACATGCCATCGCCGGGCGCACCCTCGACGCCGGCGAGAAGGAAGCTGACGTGGTGCTGGAGTTCCGCCCCGATCCACAGCGCGACCTGCTGCTGGCCTGCCTGTGGGCGGAATGGGAAGGCCCCGAAGGTCGCCTGCTGTCATTCGCAACGATCACCGACACACCTCCGCACGACGTCGCCGCTGCGGGCCATGACCGCGGCGTGGTGCCGATCCGCAGGGAGCACCTGGACGCCTGGCTCAATCCCGATCCTGATGACCTGGCCCGCCAGTACCGGATCCTCGACGACCGCGAGGACCTTCGCTACGTGTACGAAGCAGTAGCCTGAAGGCTCCGCGCAATTGAAAAACCCCGCCTGGGCGGGGTTCCTGGATCAGGGGTTGCCGCGGCACATCGCCTCTTCGCAGAAGGCTTGTTCCTGCAGGCATTGCTCGACCTCACCGCCGCGCGCGATGCAGCTCTTGTAGAGCTGGAAACAGGGCTGGCCGCACCATGCTGCAGACGCCGTACCACCAAAGACCGCCATCGAAAGGACACCCGCAGCAACCATGCGCTTGATCCACTTCTTCATGCCACTCTCCTTGTAGGCCTGAGCATTCAGGCCAGCGCAGCATACGCCCGTGATCCGGGCCAGAGCCAGTCAGGCCCTGGCCCGGGAGCGGCCTACGGCGCGCACCAGCGCCTGGCACAGTTCCACCGACAGGTAGGGCTTGACCAGCAGCACGCCGGTCAGCATCGACGCCGGCAGTTGCTCGGCGGACATCCCGGTCGCCAGCACGAACGGTACGCCACGTGCCGACAGCGCTGCCGCCACCGGCTCGCTGGTCTCATTCCGAGCCAAGCGGTAATCGAGCAGCGCCACGTCTGGAGCGCTTTCCTTCAGCAGGCGCAGCGCCTCGTCCACGCTCGCCGCCAAGCCGACAACGGTCGCGCCAGCGTGCACCAGCTGCATCTGCAGCAGTGCGGCACTCATCTCGTCGTTCTCGACCACCAGCACCCTCAGGTCCTGCAACACTGTCATCCGGTACCGCTCCTGGAGGCATTCAAGCCGCCGCAGTATAGCCACCACAGAGCTGATGCCGACAGGAAGCGCCCCGATTGGCCTTGCCTCTATGAAAGCCCTGCCGACCTCGGTTACACTCGCACGCTGCCTGCCGGTGTGGCGGAATGGTATACGCAGCTGACTCAAAATCAGCCGGGGGTAACCCCATGAAGGTTCGAGTCCTTTCACCGGCACCACTGCATCAAAGGCCAGGTCCATGACCTGGCCTTTTGCTTTTCCAGGCCCGGGGCGGCCACACTGCCCGGCATGCCTGCATCCCTTCCAGACACCCTGCCCGCACGCCTGCGCGCCCTGCGGGGGATGATGCGATCGATCCCCTGCATGGCCGCGGCGAGCTGGCCTATGACCTGGAGCCGCACTGGCAGGGACAGGGGCTGGCCACGCAGGCGGCACGCGCGGTGCTCGACTGCGGCCATGCAGTACGGTCGCTGACGCGCATCCAGGCGACCGTTCTGGACAGCAACGCCCGCTCAATCGCCGAGCTGGAGCGCCTCGGCATGCGGCGCGAAGGGCTGCTGCACGCCTACCGCCGGGTGCGGGGCCAGCCCCGGAACGTCTGGATGTACGCCCATCTCGACGGCACTACCGTGTCACTGCCCTGAAACAGGACTGAGACTTCCGACAAGGTCTCTACTAGACGCAGCGCACACTTTTCTTGCCAGCATCACGTGTATCTGCCTATCGTGATCCTGCCGGATCCGGGGGCGGGGGAATGCATGACGTTGCGTGCTGCACTGTTTTTCCTGGTCACGCACGCGCTTGTCATTGCCTTGATCGGCCCCCAGGACCCGGTGGGCTCCTATCTTCTGCTGATCACCGCTCCTCTGTTGGCCGCACTGGCCTGCCTGCGGCGCGCACGTGGCAGCCAGGCCGCCTGCAAGTGGCGGACACTGGGCGCCGCCGTCGCGCTGTTCTCTCTCGCCTTGCTGGCCCTGCTGTACCGCAACGTGGCCGGGCTCGCCCCTGCGCAGATGACCGCGTCATCGTTGATCCTGTACGTGTTCTACCGGATACCTCTGACCTATGTGGCCGCCAGCCCGGGCGGCGCAAACCGCTGCATCCGCGCCGTGGACCTCGGGATCATCGCGCTGCTGTGGCTGCTGTACTACATGCACACGCGGGCAATGGCTCCGTTGAACGCCGCCCTGTGGACGCAGTGCCTGAACACCATGAGCAGCGTGCAGAACAGCCTGGTGTTCTGCTTCGCGCTGATCCGGTTCCTGGCCGAGGACAACCCGGACCGCCGCGACTTTTTCCGGACACTGACGATCTACGCCCTGGGCTACTTCCTGCTGGCCTTGTACATCAACACCTACCAGCCGCAGGTGCCGGACGGCAACTGGGGAGACCTGCTGATCAGCGGGCTGTTCGTGCTGCTGGCAGTCATGGCCGGCAGCAACCGCCGCGGCCCTGCAGTGCAGGTATCGAGTGGCCTGCGTCGCATCGTCGATGCCGGCGTGCCGCTGATGCTGCCGTTGCTGCTGATGATGGTGGCACTGCTGGTCGCGCGCCTGCAGCCAACCCTGGCCACGGTCGGCTTCATCGGTGCCCTGCTCGGCCATGCGCTGCGCAGCGTGCTGGGCCAGGCCGAGATCCAGCGCCAGCGCGATGAGCTGGAAACGCTGGCCCGGCGCGATCCGCTGACCGGGCTGGGCAACCGGCGCAGCTTCGATGAGTCGCTTGGCGCGGCCCACCGCCGTGCCCGCCGCCAAAGCATGGGCCTGGCCGTGCTGATGATCGACATCGACCACTTCAAGCGGCTCAATGACACCTACGGGCACCCTGAAGGCGATCGCCGCCTGCGCGCCGTTGCCGCGATTCTGGAGGGCAGCCTGCAGCGCGGCGACGACCTGCTGGCCCGCTACGGCGGCGAGGAGTTCATCGCCTCCCTGCCCTCATCCACCCCTTCGCACGCACTGGATCTGGGCGAGCGCCTGCGTGCGGCTGTCGAACACGCTGCGTTGCCCGCCCCGGATGGTCATGTGACCATCAGCGTCGGCGTCGCCTGGCAGTCCTCCAGCGACCCGTCCGAGCCGGCCGATCTGGTCGAACGCGCCGACCAGGCGCTGTACCGGGCAAAGCATGCCGGCCGCAACTGCGTGCAGCTCGCCCCGGCCACGCGGGCCGGGGAAGCGACTTCCGGACGCCGTGCCTAGACCGCGTGCAACGCGGCCACCCCATGCGGATGGCCACCCCCGCCCTGCACACGGAAGCTCGCTACGGTCTGCAGCAGCTGCGCCGATTGTTCCTCCATGCTGCGTGCCGCCGCCGACGCCTCCTCGACCAGAGCCGCATTCTGCTGGGTGCCCTGGTCGATCAGATCGACCGCATGGTTCATCTGCTGGATGTCATCGCTCTGCTGCTGCGAGGCGGTGCTGATCTCGGTCATCAGATCGCTCACCCGGCGGACGTTGGTCACGATTTCATCCATGGTGCGGCCCGCGCTCTCGACCTGGGCAGTGCCGGCCCCCACATTGGCAACCGACTCGTCTATCAGGTGCTTGATCTCCTTGGCGGCACTGGCCGATCGCTGCGACAGTTCGCGGATCTCGGTGGCGACCACGGCGAAGCCACGGCCGTGTTCACCCGCGCGCGCCGCCTCCACAGCCGCATTCAACGCCAGGATGTTGGTCTGGAAGGCGATGCCATCGATCACCCCGATGATGTCGACGATGCGTCGCGAGGACGCGTTGATCACCGCCATCGTTTCGACCACCTCGTGCACCACGCTGCCACCACGCGCAGCGACATCGGCCGCACCACCGGCCAGCTGGCTGGCCTGGCGTGCGTTGGTGGCGGTGCGCTGCACGGTCTCGGCCAGGCCCTTCATCGAAACAGCAGTCTCCTCCAGCGAGGCCGCCTGCTGCTCGGTGCGCTGCGACAGGTCGCTGTTGCCCTGCGCGATTTCGGTCGCGCCCACCGCAATGGTGTCGGCGGCGAACTTGATCTGGCCGATGATGGCAGCCATCGCCTCGACCAGCGCGTTCACACCCTCGCACAGCTCCGCGATCGAACCCTGCTTGTCGGTCATCGCAACGCGCCGGGTCAGATCTCCCTGCTTGGCAGCGGCCACCACTTCCCGGGTCTGCGCCACGGCGCGCTGCATGGCTTGGTTCTCATGCACCTGCGCGGTGATGTCGGTCGCGTACTTGACGACCTTGAACGGCTTGCCGTTGAGGTCGAGGATGGGGTTGTAGGAGGCCTGGATCCAGACCTCGCGCCCGCCCTTCCCCAAGCGGCGATACTGGCCGGCATCGTATTCGCCGCGTCCGAGTTTCTCCCAGAACCGGCGATACTCATCGCTGCTGCGATGGCCCGGTTCGACGAACAGTGAGTGGTGCTGCCCACGCACCTCATCCAGGCTGTAGCCGGTGACGGCGAGGAAGTTCTCATTGGCCGAGAGGATGCGCCCGTCCATGCTGAATTCGATCACTGCCTGCGATTTGCCGATCGCCGCCAGTTGCCCGGCCGAATCGGCCGCCTGCAGTTTCTGCGCGGTGATGTCGGTGGCGAACTTGACCACCTTGTACGGCCGCCCCTGGCGATCCAGGACCGGGTTGTACGACGCCTGGATCCAGATCTCGCGCTGGCCCTTGCCGAAGCGCCGATACTGTCCGGCGTCATATTCGCCGCGCCCCAACCGCGCCCAGAAGTCGCGGTATTCGGCGCTGCGCGCCTGCTCGGCATCGACGAACAGTGAATGGTGCTTGCCCTGGATCTCTTCCAGCCGGTAGCCCATCGCCTGCAGGAAATTGTCATTGGCCTGCAGGATGGTGCCATCGAGCGCGAACTCGATGACGGCCTGCACGCGATGCAGCGCCGTGATCTGCGCTTCCAGTTCGGCGCGGTCGGATGCCGCCGGCTCGGTGCGGGTGCGCTGATGCGGAGCAAGGGCGCCCAGCAACGCGCGCCACGGCGACCAACGGGTATGCAGCTCGGCTGGCGCCTGCGCGCCTGCCGTGAAGCCTGGAATGAGCATTGTCTGATCCTCGGTGTCCGGTAAGCGGTTGCGACCCGACGGGCGGGATGCCCGGCGGCAACTTCAGTTGCTTGGGACTACAGGTACCGGCAGGCACCCCTCGAGCGGCTGGCAAGAACGTCTGGTGCGGGTGCGATCGGCATAGGCAACGGCGGAACACACAGCGCGGACCGCCCATCGGGGGCAGCCTGGGGTCCTGCAGCGGGTGACTGGAGCGGGATCCAGAGGGGATATCGGCGATGGGATTGGCGGCTTTAGCGGAATTCTGCGACGCCCGTCGCAAGTCCAGTCATGCGCGCAGGAATGCGATAGACGATCGCCGTGTACTTCACTTCCTTCTCACGCGCGACGGGCACGCCTCCCAGGGATTCGGCCAGACGCCGGCTCGGCGCGTTCTGCTCGGCCACCGGATAGCGGAATGCCGCGCACCGCAGGTGCCCGGAAGCCCACGACCACACCGCCGCCACGGCTTCCCGGCCGTAGCCCCGGCCATGCATCGCTTCGTCGATCCAGATGCCGAGTTCTGGTTCGGCGTCCATGGTTCGATGCAGGCCGGCCAGACCAAGGAAGGCGCCATCGTCACGTCGGCGGATGACAAAGGTGATGTCCGTGCCCTCGGAGATGGTGGGCAACCACGCCTGCCAGACCGCAGTGAAGGCCTCCTCCGACGGCGGTGGCTCGAAGGCCATGTAGCGTGTCAGCCCCGGCGTGATCGCTGCGAACACCTCATCGGCATCCTCCGCCGTGAAAGGCCGCAGGCACAACCTCGCACTTTCGATCGCCCGGTTGCCTGAGGTCATGTCCTGCACCACGATTTCATTGAATCCAGCCTCGCTCAAGAGGCGCGTGCAACGCAAGCCGAAAGGGCCATGACCAACGGGGGATTCCCGGGCGCAGGGAAACGGCCAGCATGCAGTGACCTGAAGGATGTCCACGGACACGGAGATCACATGCTTACACGCTTGGTCAGCTACCTCTTCCTGGGACTGTGCAGTACCGGCGCCCTGGCTGCCGATGGCGCCTATCGGCCGTCCTTCCATCCCGACCAGCTGAAGGGTCCGCCTGCCGGTCGCCCGAACGAGGTACTGGTGCTGGGCAGCCCGCACCTGTCCAGCCTGCCGAAGACCTTCAAGCCAGCAATGCTGGAGCCCCTGCTGCAGCGACTGCAGGCGTGGCAGCCAACGGTGATCGCGGTGGAGAACCTGTCCGGCCTGCAGTGCGACTTCATGCGCCGCAATCCAGGCCGCTACGCCGGAAGTGTCGAGGACTACTGCGTCGATCCAGCACCGGCGCAGGCCGCGACCGGCCTGGACGTTCCCAGCGCCAATGCCGAGATGGAACGCCTGCTTGCGGACTGGCCGAACGAACCCAGCGCCGCCCAGCGGCGCCGATTGGCCGCAGTTTTCCTCGCTGCGGGCGAAAACGGTTCGGCCGTCGTGCAATGGCTGCGGTTGCCCAGCGAAGAGCGCCGTGCCGGTGACAGCCTGACTCCCGAGCTGGTGCGCTACCTCGACACCCGCATGGCCAGGCCGGACGAAGTGGGCATGGTCGCAGGCGTACTGGCCGCACGGCTGGGGCTGGAACGGCTGTGGTCGGTCGACGACCACACCGCGGATTCGCCCACGCCGGAATCCCGAAGGAAGGCCTACATCTCAGCCATCCGGGCCGCCTGGGACAATCCATTCGTGAAGACGCGAATGGCCGCTGACGAGCCGCTCGAAGCAAACCTCGACAAACCCGAGGGGCTGCTCGCGATGTATCGCGCCTACAACAGCGCGGACGCCGCGATGATGGCTTACAACAGCGACTTCGGTGCAACCCTGGTGGAACCATCACCCGAGGGTTTCGGCCGCAACTACGTGGGCTACTGGGAAACCCGCAACCTGCGCATGGTCGCCAACATGCGGGATGTGCTGGGCCAGCACCCAGGCACCCGCATGCTGACCATCGTCGGCGCCTCGCATAAGGGCTACTACGAGGCCTACCTCAACCTGATGCACGACGTGCAGCTGGTCAGTTCGGATGAAGTGCTGCGTTGAAGCCAGGCGCGGATCGCAGGGATGATGGCGGTGCCCCCAGCGCCATCATCCTGCGCCCTTCCTGCCAGCCCGCCACAACACGAGACTGGCCCCACCGATACAGGACAGCGTGAACACGAGCAGGGCGATGGCACTGCCCTGCAGGACCGGCAGCAACGCCTGCGCGTGCAGATCGTCGCGCAGTTCTTCCAGGCGCAGGCTGGCGGCCAGGGCCAGGCACCAGCCGACCAGCGCCGGAGCGAAGGCACGCACCGTCATCGGGTTCCACACATTCACGGGATCACCTGTACAGGAGGAGGTGCGCGCAGTATTCGCGCCCGTCCTCTCACAGGCTGAGATCAGCCCTCGGTGGTATCGGCGTCATCGCCGGGCAGCTCGCTGGCCTCACCCTGCACCTGCACGTTGTTGCGCCCCAGCGCCTTGGCCCGGTAGCACTGGGCATCGGCGGCGGCCACGGCCTGATCGACGCTCATTCCGCTGGCCAGCGGTGCAATGCCGATGCTGGCGCCGACCCGCAGGCGATCCTGGTCCCACGGAATCGAAAGGGATGCCAGCGTGTGCAGCAGCTCAGCGCCGATGCGGGCAGCGCGGCGCGGCGTGCACCCCGACAGGATCACCGCGAACTCGTCGCCGCCCAGCCGCGCCACCACGTCCGAATCACGCACGCCATGACGCAGCACGCTGGCCACCGCCCATAGCACGGCATCGCCGGCCAGGTGGCCCCAGGTGTCGTTGACCGGCTTGAAGCGATCCAGATCGATGTACATCAGCGAGGCCGCCTGGCCGGTGCGCTCGACGCGGGTGATCGCCTGCTGCAGGTGCACCTCGAAGCCGCGGCGGTTGCTCAGCTCGGTCAGCGGATCGATCTCGGCCAGGTGACGCGCCTCGCGCTGGCGCGCGCGCTGCTGGGTGTCATCGCGCAGCACCCACACTGCGCCGCGCACATGGCCTTCGTCATCGCGCAGCCAGGCTCGGGTCAGGTCCACCGGCACCGTCGCGGTGCCCAGCCGCAGCAGCAGGTCGGCATGCAGGTCCACCGCGTTGCTTTCCGGGTCCAGCAGCACCGACACATCCAGTACCGAGCCCGGTGCGTATTCGGTGGTCAGTGCCAGCACGTCCTGCACGTTGTGTCCGGCCAGCGACAACGCGCCATCACCGGCCAGGGTGCGTACCGCCGCTGCATTGGCGTAGTCGATGCGGCCATCGAGATTGACGCTGAGTACCAGATCGGCCACGGCATCCAGGGTGATGCGGCTGCGCTGTTCGCTCTCGAACAGGCGCTGCTCGCTGCTGCGCTGGGCGGTGATGTCCTGGATCTGCGACACGAAATGCAGCGGCTGGCCATGTTCGCTGCGCACCAGCGAGACCGGCAGCCGCGCCCAGATCACGCGGCCGTCGCGATCGAGGTAGCGCTTTTCCAGGTGGTAGTGGCTGCGCCGCCCGGCCAGCAGGTCCTGCACCAGGGCCAGATCGGTCTGCAGGTCATCAGGATGGGTCAACCGCTGGAAATCCACCTGCAGCAGTTCCTCGCGCGGATAGCCCAGGATCCGGCACAGCGCGTCGTTGACGTCCAGCCAGCGGCCTTCCAGCGACACCAGCGCCATGCCCAACGCCGCCGACGTGAATGCGCCGGCGAACTTCTCCGCCGACAAACGTGCCTCGGCCCGTGCCTGCAGGATCTCGGTGATGTCGATGGCCATGCCGACGTAGCCGATGCGTGCGCCATCGGCGCCCTCCATGCGGCTGATCGACAGGCGCACCTGGCGCGACTGGCCATCCTTGCGCAGCAGCGTCCATTGCCGCGAATAGGTCTGCCCGTCGGCACGCGCGCTCAGCGCCTCGAACACGCCAGGAAGATGGCCATCGGCATCGGCCAGCGGCTGCAGCCACGCCTTCAGTTCAGCCGGGTCGTGGAAGGCATCGAGGCGGCGCTGGCCGACCACTTCCGACGCGGCGTAGCCGAGCAGGCGCTGCGCACCGGTATTGAACAGGGTGATGGTTCCGTCGGTATCGGTGGCGATCACCGCCACCTCATCGGACGCATCGACCACCGCCTGCAGGCGCTGGCGAGTCTCGGCCGCATCCTGGCGGGCCTGCTGCAGCTCAGTGACGTCGGCATGCGCCCCAGCCATCCACAGCGGCCTGCCCTGCCCGTCCCACTCGAACACCCGGCCACGGTCCTGGACCCAGATCCACTGGCCGTTCTTGTGCCGCATGCGCAGCAGGCAGGCATAGTTGTCGGTGCGTCCCTCGAAGTGTTCATCCAGCGCCGCATCGGACAATGCGATGTCATCCGGATGTACCAGCGTCAGGAAGGTTTTCTGGCAGATCGGCTCCAGCTCTTCCAGCCGGTAGCCCACGATCTCGGCCCAGCGCGCGTTGACCCGCATCTCGCCGGTCTGCACATTCCACTCCCAGGTGCCCGCAGCGGTGCCATCGATGATCATCGCCAGCCGGCGCCGCTCTTCGGCCAACTCCTGCAGGCGCCGCTCGAGCAGCCCGTTGCCGTTGTTTCCCTGGCCCGCCATCAATCCGTTCCCCGGCCCGCACAGGCGAGCACCTGCCGCAGCGAAGCGCTGCAGCCTGCAACGAAAACGGCGGGTCGTGCTGGCGTCATGGCCCTCCCCAGCGACAGCGGGGTGGCCGAACGCCCCCCTCAGGCGCAAGTGTGCGCAATCACGGGGAAAACCGACAAGTCCCCCGCCCCGGATCAACCGTGACGGGGGGCACGCTCCTCAGCTGCGCTTGGCCCGGGCGAAGGCCTCGGCCAAGGCGTTGTTGGCCGGCGGCGCCGACTGGGCGGATCGTCCGCTGTTGCCCTGGCCACGGTTCGGCCCGCGGCTCTGCCCGCCTGCGTCACGGCGCGGACCCTGGCCCTGGCCGCGCTCCTCGCGCTGGCCCGGGCGGCTGGTGGCCTGCCCCGGGGTGTCGTCCAGGCGCCGGGTCAGGGCGATGCGCTTGCGCGGTACGTCCACTTCCAGCACCTTCACCTTGACGATGTCGCCAGCCTTGACCACGTCGCGCGGGTCCTTCACGAAGGTGTCGGACAGCGCCGAAATGTGGATCAGGCCGTCCTGGTGCACGCCGATATCGACGAAAGCACCGAACGCAGCCACGTTGCTCACCACCCCCTCCAGCACCATGCCTTCGCGCAGGTCCTTGATGTCCTCGACGCCCTCGGCGAAGCGTGCGGCCTTGAACTCCGGGCGCGGGTCGCGGCCCGGCTTTTCAAGTTCCTTGAGGATGTCGCGCACGGTCGGCACGCCGAAGGTGTCATCGGTGAACTGCTCAGCCTTGAGTCCGCGCAGGAAGCTGCCATCGCCGATCAGCGCCTTGATCGGGCGCGCGGTGCTGGCGACGATGCGCTCCACCACCGGGTAGGCTTCCGGGTGCACCGCCGAGGCGTCCAGTGGCTGGTCACCATCGGCAATGCGCAGGAAGCCGGCACACTGCTCGAAGGTCTTCTCGCCCAGGCGCGCGACCTTCAGCAGGTCTTTGCGGCGCTTGAACGGGCCGTTGTCGTCACGGTGGCGCACGATGTTCTCGGCCACCGTGGCCGACAGGCCGGAGACCCGCGACAGCAGCGCGGCCGATGCGGTGTTCACGTAGACACCCACGGCGTTCACGCAGTCCTCCACGCGCGCGTCCAGCGCCCGGGCCAGCCGGTACTGGTCCACATCGTGCTGGTACTGGCCGACACCGATCGCCTTGGGTTCGATCTTGACCAGTTCGGCCAGCGGATCCTGCAGGCGGCGCGCGATCGACACCGCGCCACGCAGCGACACGTCCAGGCCCGGGAACTCCTTGGCCGCAAACTCGGACGCCGAGTACACCGACGCGCCGGCCTCGCTGACCACCACCTTCTGCAGCTTCGGATTGGCGACCGCCTTGATCGCCTCGCCGGCCAGCTTGTCGGTTTCGCGGCTGGCGGTGCCGTTGCCGATCGCGATCAGTTCCACGTTGTGCCTGGCGCACAGCTGCTTGATCGTCTGCAGCGACTGATCCCACTGGCGCCGGGGCTCATGCGGGTAGATGGTGTCGGTGGCGACCAGCTTGCCGGTGGCATCGACCACGGCGATCTTGCAGCCGGTGCGGATGCCCGGGTCCAGGCCAAGCACGGTCTTCGGGCCGGCCGGTGCGGCCAGCAGCAGATCCTTCAGGTTGTCGCCGAACACGGCGATGGCTTCGGCCTCCGCCTTCTCACGGGCCTGGTTGAACAGGTCCAGCAGCAGATGGGTGTGCAGCTTGGCGCGCCAGGTCAGGCGGCAGGCGTCCAGCAGCCAGCGATCGGCGGCACGCCCTTGGTCGGCAATGCCGGCCCTGCGCGCCACGCGTCCTTCGGCGTACTGGTGACCGGCCTCGGCATCGCTGCCCGGGTCCAGCTCCAGGAACAGGATTTCCTCACGGCGCGCACGGAACAGCGCCAGCAGCCGGTGCGAGGGGATCTTCGCCAGCGATTCGGCGTGCTCGAAATAGTCGCGGTACTTGGCGCCTTCGGTTTCCTTGCCCTCGGCCACACGGGCACGGATCACACCGGTGTCGCCCAACCAGCTGCGCAGCTCGCCGACCAGCGCGGCGTCTTCGCCCCAGCGCTCCATCAGGATCGCGCGCGCGCCTTCCAGCGCGGCCTTGGTGTCGGACACGCCCTTGCCGGCGTCGACGAATCCGGCAGCGAAGACCTGCGGGTCCTGCGTGGGGTCGGCCAGCAGGCCATCGGCCAGCGGTTCCAGCCCCGCCTCGCGGGCGATCTGCGCCCGGGTGCGGCGCTTGGGCTTGTACGGCAGGTACAGGTCTTCCAGCCGGCTCTTGGTATCGGCCGCCAGGATGTCGTTGCGCAGCTCGTCGCTCAGCTTGCACTGCTCGCCGATGCTGGCCAGCACCGCAGCGCGACGGTCTTCCAGCTCGCGCAGGTAGGTCAGGCGCACTTCCAGGTTGCGCAGCTGGGTGTCATCCAGGCCACCGGTCACTTCCTTGCGGTAGCGCGCGATGAACGGGACGCTGGCGCCCTCGTCGAGCAGGCCGACGGCGGCGCGCACCTGGGCGGACTGGGCACCGATCTCGTCGGCGATGGTCTGGGCGATCTGCTGGGCGAGCGCGCTCTGGGCGTTCTTGGCGTCGTGCATTGCTTCAGGTCTGTGCCGCATTACGGGAAGACCCCATTCTGGCAACCCACGACGGAGCCGGACAAGGCATTGACAGGGGGCGAGGTTCAGCGGCGAGGCCGGATGGGACGCCGGCATCCTGGCGAGAGGGGCCCGGACTGGCCCGGGGCTGGGATGCCGGCGCGGGCGCGCGATGGTGGGCGCGCCCTGCCGCGTGCTGCGAGGTCAGCGGTAGTGGCGTGCGGCGCGCTGCATGACGATGTCGTCACGCATGCCTTCCAGCGCCATCAGGCGGACCTTGCCGACACCCTGCAGTTCCATGAACCGCTCCGTGTAGAACTCCGGCCCCAGCGCGGTGTCGGCGCGGGATTTGCTGAAGCCGTAGGGCACCACGCCCTTCTCGCCATCCTTGCTACCACCGACATAAAGAACGATTGCCATGTGATGTATTCCTCCAAATTGCTACTGCGTACTGCACTCGATGAGCGATGCTGCGAGCTCATCGAGGGAGAGCTTACCGCGTCGAACCTGACTGGAACGTCACGAAGGCTAATGACGATCGGTTGCATGCAGATGACTGCGGGATCGCAGCAGAATGCTTACGGATCTTTAACTTCCGGCTAACGACTCGCGGGGATTCCAGCCAACGGCGCAGCCCCTCGTGGGTGGTTTGGTTGGTCGCGGAAAGCCGGTTTCCCGGGGGCTGGCCGGGAGGGTGGGTAGGTCGGGGACGCCGCGAACCCGTCCCTGGGGGCTTGGCCGCGGCATCCATGCCGCGGACACCCCGCCCTACCCACCCTCCCGGCCGCTGACAGGTTCCTGATGCCTGCCTCCCCCACGGGAAAGAAAAAAGAAGATCAAAAGCAAAAACAGCTTGGCCGGCTGATTTGTTGCTTCCTGTAGAGCCAAGCCAAGCAAGCCATGCCCCGCTCGCGAGCAAGCGCAGCGCGCGACCCGCTTCTGCTGTTCTATTTCTTCTCCGTGGCTGGACGCGCACGGAAACTGTCAGGGGCCGGGTGGGGTGGGTTCGCGGGACCGTTGGCGCCATGGATGGCGCCATCGAGCCCCCATGGATGGGTTTACGGCGTGTCCCGCGAACCCATCCCGCCCGGCCCAATCGCATGAAACGCATTCCGCGACCACCCACGAGGGGCTGCGCCGTTGGCTGGAAACTACGGCCACCAGCCGTGCCCGAACCGGGCAAAATGATCGGCCGCCCGCTCGAACGGATTGCGCGCACTTACCCCGCCACACAGCAGGTACACCGGCAGGTACAACGGCCCCAGCACCATGTACTGGTACACGTGCGCGCGTTCGTGGTCGTCCAGCCGGATCAACGGCTCCACGCCCCACCCCGCCTGATGCGCATAGGTCCGGCAGCAGATGCCGAGGTCATGGCCGGTATGCAGGATCACGTTGCCCAGCGTGATCGCCCCGCCCGGCCCCCACGGCCAGCGGTCGAACACCAGCGCGCAGTCCCGCCCGCTCCAGCGCAGCGTCGCGCCGCCGAGCATGCCGGCCAGGCCGCCGATCAGGCCTAGCAGCGAATTGGGTGACGTCCACACCGCACCCAGCACCTGCAACGCGCGCAGCCAGATCGGACGGGATTCCGGCGCCGTCTTCAATCGGCCTCGTTCGGCATCAGCAGCCACAGGATCAGGTAGACCAGGACGCCGGGAAAGGCAGCAGAGGCCAGCGACAGCAGCACGTAGATCACCCGCAGCAACGTGGCATTCCAGCCGAAGCGATGGGCAATGCCGCCCATCACGCCGGCAATCATGCGGTCGTTCAGTGAACGCGACAGCGTCTTGGGCGTGGTGTTCATGGCGGGGTCTCCTGGGAATGCGCAGCGGCAGTCGAGCCTGGCTCGACTCTACATGGGGCCGTGTCTACGGCGTGCGGTGGCGCAGGGCCTGCAGGCGTGCACCGAACCAGGCCGCTGCCGCCTGTTCGGGCTGGCCAGGGCACTGGATGCGGTAGGGCTTGCCGCTCATGCTGCTCTGGCTGGCGGCGCGCTCGATGAACTGCTCGGCGCTGTCCACCATGTCCTTCTTCAGCAGGTAGTCGTACTTGCGCTGCAGATGCGCGCGCGCGTCGCTGCCGTCGTACCAGTTGCCATTGCGCTGGAAGCGGCATTGGGAACCGTCCAGGCTTGAGATCAGCTGCGCGATCTCGCGCCGTGCGTCCGCACTGGGCGCGGCCTGGGCCGCAGGTGCTGCCAGCAGCAGCGTAGCAAGCAGCATCGAAAGCCTTTGCGACATCATCATTCTCCAGGCAGTCGAGCATGGCTCGACGCAAAAAATACGAAGCAGACCTTATGCGTCGCGTGCCTTCAGCCAGCCGTCGATCGTCGCGGGGACTTCGCGCTGTGCGCGTCCGGACACGTAAATACCAATATGGCCACCGCGGAAACTGGACTCGGTGTAGTCCTCAGTACCCAGCCGCCCACGCATCGCGCGCGAGGCATCCGGCGGCACCAGGTGGTCCTGCTCGGCATAGATGTTCAGCACCGGCAGGGTCACCTGCGACAGGTCCACCGCCTCTTCGCCGATCCGCACCGTGCCCTTCACCAGCCCGTTACCCTGGTAGAACTGCTTGATGAAGTCACGGAACGCTTCGCCCGCCAGGTCCGGCGAATCGAAGATCCATTTCTCCATGCGCAGGAAATCCTCCAGCGCGGCCTTGTCATCCAGGATGTCGAGCAGGCCGACGTACTTCTGCACGTTCAGCCGGAACGGCTTGAGCATCAGGTAGCTGGCATTCATCAGGTCGGCCGGGATATTGCCCAGCGTGTCCACCAGCAGGTCCACGTCCACCTGCCGCGCCCAGTGCGAGAGCATGTTGTCGGCGGTCTGGAAGTCGACCGGGGTGACCATGGTGATCAGCTTGCCCAGCTTGTGCCGCCGCAGCGCGGCATAGCACAGCGCGAACACGCCACCCTGGCAGATGCCCAGCAGGTCGACCGCGCCACCGCTGCGCGCGCGCAGCGCATCCACCGCGCCATCGATGTAGCGCAGCAGGTAGTCCTCCAGGGTCTGGAAGCGCTCGGAGCGGTCCGGGTAGCCCCAGTCCAGCACGTAGACGTCCTGGCCCAGTGCCAGCAGCTTCTGTACCAGCGAACGGTCGGCCTGCAGGTCGACCATGTACGGTCGGTTGACCAGCGCGTAGACGATCAGCAGCGGCGTGCGCCGGGTCGGTGCCTGCTCGCCGACAAAGCGGTACAGCACCACCTTGCCGTCGCGCCAGACTTCCTCGCGGGCGGTCACGCCATAGTCCACGTCTTCCACCTGCGGCAGCAGCTTCAGCCCTTCCATCAGCTTGCGCTGCATGGCCAGGGTTTCCTGCATCAGGTCATCGGCGTTGAAGCCCAGGGGTCCTTTCATCGATCACGTGCCCGTGCGGTGGTACGGCCAGCCGCCTTCTTTGCAGGCACCTTTTTCGCGGCCGCTTTTTTCACCGGCGCGGCCTTCCTTGTAGCCTTGCGCGCCACCGGCTTCACCTTCGCCGGCGCCGGCTGTGACACCGGATCCACCGAATCGGTGCCAGCCAGCACCGACACCTGCGCCTGCAGGCGGCGCAGGCTGCGCTCCAGCTCCGCAATGCGGCGGTGCGCGGCGTCCATCTCGCTTCGGGTCGGCAAGCCGATCCGTTCGCTCATCTGTTCCACCTCGCGCTGCAGGCCGGCGCGCAGGCGCATCTGTGCGTTGCCCAGCGAGGCATACACCTGCTGGAACGGCTCGGACATCGCGACCTTGGCGTAGGCCTCTTCGGCCACTTCGATCCACAGGTCGAACATCGCGCGGGCGCTGGTCAGCTGGCTGCCGGGCTGCTCGTGCTCGGCCAGGCGCTGCTCGAACAGCGCAAAGGCCTCATCCAGTGCCTGCTTGATCTGATCGACATAGGCCCGCGAATGCTGCTGGTACTCCTCCTGCGCACGCAGCAGGGCCTGCCAGCGCGCCTGGTGTTCGCGGCCGGGCCCGAACGCCGGGCTCTGCAGCCACGGACCGGCCTGCAGCTGGAACTGCTGCAGCCACGCAGCGAATTCGGGAACCGCAGCGCCGGCCTGGGTGCTGCCCCGCGCCCCCTGCAGCATCCACTGCAGCATGCCGTCGCCCTGCCCCTGCACCGCCTCGCGCCAGGCCTGGGCCACATCGGCACTGCTGGCGTCGCGGCCGGCAAACCGTGCGGCGACTTCCTGCATGGTGCCGTACCAGCTGCCCGCCTGTTCGCGGAACCGGCGCACGGCATCTTCCGGCGCCCCAGGCGCCTGTTCGGGCAGCAGCTGGCCCCACCAGTCGAACAACCGCTGCCAGCTGCCAGGGTCGTCACCGGCCGCTGCACCGGGCGTGGTCGCATGGCGCAGGGCATCGCCCCAGGCACCGAAGTACTGCCGGGCAAGGGTCTCGAAATCGCTGCTGCCGGCGTCGTGGGCCGAGCTGGTCATCGCAGGCCTCCGCAGGGCTGGCTCATGGCTTGGGAATGCGCAGGGTCTTGCTGATCATCAGCGACCCGGACAGGGCGAACAGCAGCACCATCGGGTGCAGCTGCCAAGGGCCGATCTGCCACTGGCCAAACCAGAGGTCCTGGCCGATGGCATCGGTACCGGCGGCGATCGCCAGCACGATCACCAGCACCAGGCTGGTCGGGATCGGAGTGCCCTCGAAATACGTGACCTTGCCCTCGTCGCCGGCCAGCGCCTCGGCGGTGACGTTGTAGCGGGCCAGGCGGCTGACGCCGCAGCAGACGAAATAGCTCAGCACCAACCAGTCCCAGCCGCCCTGCATGCCGCAGGCATAGGCCAGCGCCGCCGGGGCTACACCGAAGGAGATCACGTCCGACAGGGAGTCCAGCTCGCGGCCCAGGGTCGAGCTGGATTTGCGCCAGCGCGCGATGCGCCCATCGAGTGCGTCGAAGATGAACGCCAGCGGGATCAGCGCCATGCCGAACAGCAGGTAGCCGCGCTCGCCGTCCTGCAGGAAGCGCATCGCGGCAAACACCGCACCGGTGCCGCAGAAAGCATTGGCCAGGGTGAACCAGTCAGCCAGCTGGAATTCGCGCAGCATCGAGAAGTGACGTTTCATGGGGTCTCACGGGGCATCAAGGCCCACAGGTTACCGCGAGCGCCGCCGCTGGCGACAGCGCTGGCAGGGCCCGTCCTTCACCGCACCCTCACCTGCCCTCACCGGCGGTGAATTTTTCGCCACCCATCTTGACAGCCTAGGGGGGTGGCGCCTGTCGCGGCTTATCCACAAAGTTGCCCACGCGTAATCCACACCCCCTGTGGACAACCAGATCTCACCGACTGCGACGCTGGACATTTCCTCATCACCGCGCAGCCGGGTTTCCCTACTTCCCAAGCAACAGCCTCGGCGCTATGGTCATCGGCGGACCCGCCGCCGCCACGTCCGATTTCCTGTGACGGACGATGATGATGCTGGATGCTTCCACGCTGGCCGCACAGTTGCGGCAGCCCCATGGCGACGCCGCGCTGGCAGTGGCCGACTCGATGAACCGCAGCAACGGTGCGCTCAACCGGGCCGCCATCGGACTGCTGGCGGTGACGACCGGCGAACAGGTCCTGGAGATCGGTCCCGGCAACGCCGCGTTTGCGCCACATCTTCTACAGGCGGCCGGCAGCCGGTATCTCGGCATCGAGTGGTCTACCGCCATGGTCGAGGCGGGCAACCAGCGCCTTGCCGGATCTGGACTGGCCGGCCGTGCCGTGATGCGCCACGGCGATGCACATGCACTGCCGGTAGCCGACGCCTCGATGGATGCCGCGCTGGCGGTCAACACCCTCTACTTCTGGCCCAACCTGGCGCCAGTACTGGACGAGTTGGCACGGGTGCTGCGGCGCGCCGGCCGCCTGTGCCTGGCCTTTGGCGACGCTGCCTTCATGCGCAGCCTGCCATTTGCCGCCGACTTCCAGCTGCATGAGCTGGACGCGGTGGAGCTGGCCCTGCGTGTATCAGGCTTCCGCGTCTCGGCCTGGCGCAGCCATCGCGAAACCGCCGTCGGCAATGACGGGCAAACGCGGGAGAAGCATTTCCACCTGCTGCTGGCGCATCGGCGCTGATTGCCGCCGGGCATGGCCCGGCGCTACCCGACCCGCATCGGCGTGGGTTTTCGCCGGAGGCGATCTGACCGAGCGGTAGAGCCGACCGCTGGCCGGCTGCCCCGGCCGTTCCGGTTTGCCGGCCAGCGGCCGGCACTACCCACCTTGCGTCCGTCGCCGCCAATGCGTGAAACAGAACAGCTGCAACAGCAGCATCGCCACCAGTCCCAGCGGCCACGCCCACCACAGGCCGGCCAGCCCGTGCAGTGCCTGCAGCCACATCGCCAGCGGCAGCTCCAGCAGCAGCACCGCCGCCATGCCCAGCAGCGCCGGCAACAACACGGTCCCGCTGCCGCGCATCACGCCGACCAGCACCGTGGTGGTGCCCATCGCCAGCACGCCCCACACCACCGTGCGCAGCTGCAGTGCGGCCAGTTCGCGCACCTCCGGCGCCGCCAGGATCAGGCCGGTCAGCCACGGCGCCAGCGCCATCACCAGCAGCACCACGACCGTCAGCATCGCCAGGCCCAGCAGCACGCCGGTGCGGGCAATGGCGGGCAACCGTGCCGCGCGCCCTGCCCCCATCGCGTGCGCGGCGAGGATGGTGGCGGTGATGCCCAGCGACATGGCCGGCAGCTGCACCCAGCTCATCAACTGGTTGACCGCACCATAGGCGGCCGTGGCCGTGTAGCCGTAGTGGTTGATCCAGCCCAGCAGTACGATCTCGGCCACGGCCAGGCTGAGCATCTGCAGCGAGGACGGCACACCGATGCGCAGCATCGAACGGATGATCGCGCCATCGAAACGGATGGCGCTCAGCAGTTCACGGCCGGGCGCCAGCGGATGCCCCAGTCGATGCCAGCGCCACAGCAACCAGACCAACGCCAGCAGCGAGGCGCATGCCGCCGACACCGCGGCACTGGCCGCGCCCAGCTGCGGCAGGCCGCTCCAGCCGAGGATGAGTAGTGGCGTGCACAGCAGGCCCAGCACGGTCGCCATCAGCAGCGCATGCAGCGGCGTCTTCGCGTCCCCCACTGCGCGGCTCACGGCCGTCGCCAGCCACAACAGGAAGAACACCGGGGCACTCAGCAGCAGCACCCGCGCATAGACGATGGCCTCGCCGAGGACCGGCACCGGCGTCCCCAGTGCCGCCAGCATCTGCGGCGCGAACACGCCGCCAACGCCCATCACCAGCAGCGACAACAGCAGGACAAGCGCCACCGCGCTGCCGGCCACCGCGCGTGCCCGCTGCGGTTGGCCGGCACCCCAGGCCTGGCCGATCAACACCATCGCGCCCGTCGCCAGGCCCATCACCAGGGCCATCAACAGGAAGAACACCGGGAAGAACGCGGCGGCGGCCGCCACCGCCTGCGTACCGAGCAGATGGCCAAGGTAGACATTGTCCAGCGTGCCGGCGGCCAACTGCAGTGCGTTGGTCAACAGCATGGGCAGCAGCAGGGCCAGGTAAGTGCGCGACAGCGGCGGCGCAACCGGAGGTGTCGCGTGTGCAGAATGGCTCATGGATTTCTCTGGGCAAGGCGCTGCCCTGCCCGGCGTTTCCGCCAGCAAAGCAAGCACGAGGGAAGCGGGCAGTCGCCCGCGATCAAGCGGCGCCGTCGTTCATCCACGGCGCCCTGGGTCGGTCGTCAGTACTTAAACAGGTGGGATATCAAAGGCCAGCCGCAGAGCGTGATCGCGCACGTCCCCGGGCCAGCTGTGCAACGCCGCTTCCAGGCCTGCGCGGTCATGCGCGAAGAGGAGGCGGATGGCTTCCTCGAAGCCGGGCAGATCACCGGCAATGGCCTGCAGGAAGTGATAGGCACGCTCGGTATCGCGGCGCTGCCGGTCCTTGTCGGCTCCCGCACGGCTGGCTGCTTCCACCAACCTGCGCAGGACCACCGAGGCCCCACCCGGCTGTTCGGCCAGCCACGCCCAATGGCGCGGCAGCAACGTCACTTCGCGGGCGACCACGCCCAGCTTGGGGCGGCCGCGGCCACGCGGGGCGGCAGGCGCGTCGTCGAGCGTCGTTCCGGCGTGCTCTTCCAACGCCGCTGGGAACGCCTCCGCCACCCGCGCCAGCAGTTCTGCGTCGCTGCCGCGTGTGTCGAAATCACGGGTGCGGCCGGTCGCATTGTCGAACACCAGCAGCGGACCGGCAGCGTTGCCGGCGCGCAGTTGCTTCAGCGCCAGCGCAGCCACTTCCGGGGTACCGGAAGCGACCAGGCGATGGCCATCGAAACAACTGAAGGGGGGAAGTCGGGACGCGGGCATGGCAATGGCATCAGAGGCGATGCATCAATATTGCCCGGGTAATTTGCGCCCGTCAATATCACCCGGGTATTAATTTACCCAAAGAGCTCTCAACCAAGATCGGCAGCTACCCGATTCGCCGGTTCACAGGCGGCTGTAGGACCAGCTCAGCATGCGGCCGTCCTTGTACGGCATCACCCCGTGGAACGGGCGCGGATCGGCGTCGAACACCAGCGGCAGGAAGTTGCGGTCGCCCTCCCACATCGGCAGCGTGTCCAGCTTGTCCAGATCCACCCACTCCAGCGTGCCTTCGTGGTTGCCGCCGTGCGGGGTGCCCTCGAAGCTGTCGATGACAAACACGAAGCCCAGCCAGTCCTCGCCATGCTTGCCGAAACCGGGCCAGCTGAGGGTGCCGCGCAGGCGCATGCCGGTGCAGTCGATGCCGGCTTCCTCGGCGATCTCGCGGCGCATGCTGGCCGCCACATCCTCGTCCGCTTCGATCTTGCCGCCGAGGCCGTTGTATTTGCCCAGGTGATGGTCACCGGGGCGGGTATTGCGATGGATCATCAGCACCTGGCGACGATCGGGCGACAGCACGTAGCCCAGGGTGGCGACGATCGGGGTGTACGGCATGGGCAGCATCCAGCGGCAGGTCAGCCGTGGATTATGGCCGATCAGCGCACCAGCGACAGGCGGCGTTCGGCAGCCGCAGTGGCGCCATCAGGATCGCGGCGCAGGGTGGCCACGCCGTGGCCGCGCTCGGCGAGGTATTCCAGCCACTTGCCGAGGAAGGTGTTCATCCGCATGCGATGGCTGATCAGTTCCGCCGGCGGCGGGTACAGGCCCATTGTGTCCTGCCAGCGGCGGCCGACATAGCAATGGGTGGTTTCGGCCTGGCGCGCGTCACGGTACAGGCGCACGTAGGCCGACGGATCGGGCTCGCCGGTGACCGGGTCGGCCAGGTCGTAGGTCAGCCGCAGCTCCACCGTGTAGCGGTGGCACTCGATCACGTCCAAGCGGACATCCAGGCCGTCGCCGATCGAGGAGATGTAGCTGCCCGCCACCAGTCCGGCCGGTTCGAACAGGCGCACCAGATGGCGATAGTTCTCCGCGTACAGGCCCATGAGCCAGCTCAACCGGCTCAGGCGGGGAATGCGTTCGGTACGGGGCAAGGCTCGGGCCATGGGTCGATCCTACACGTTGGTGCTTCAACGTGGGGGCGGTTCGAGCCACAGCCAAGCCACCGATTGTGATCCCCCTGTAGAGCCGAGCCCATGCTCGGCTGGGCCACCGGGTTCTGGCCGAAGAGCAGCCGAGCGTGGGCTCGGCACTACAGGGCGCAGCATCCACTGGTAGTACCGGGAAAGGATCAATACAGCTCGCGCTGCAGCCCCAGCGTGGCCAGCACCTTGCTGGAGATCTCTTCGATCGAGGTATGGGTGGTGCTCAGCGTCGGGATCCGCTCCATCTGGAACATCACCTCGGCCGCGGCCACCTCGCGCTTGCAGGTCTCCAGGTTGGCGTAGCGCGAATTCGGGCGGCGCTCCTGGCGGATCTGCTGCAGGCGGTCCGGATCGATGGTCAGGCCGAACAGCTTGCGCCGGTAGTTGCGCAGGCGCGGCGGCAGGCGGTCGCTTTCCAGGTCCTCGTCGGTCAACGGGTAGTTGGCTGCGCGCACCCCGTAGTGCAGGGCCAGGTAGATGCAGGTGGGCGTCTTGCCGGCGCGCGACACCGCCACCAGGATCACGTCGGCGTCGTCGTAGTTCACCGCAATGCCGTCGTCATGGGTCAGGGCGAAGTTCATCGCGTTGATGCGGCGGTGGTAGGTGTCGAAATCGACCATGCCGTGGGCCTGGCCGACGCGGGCCAGGCGCGGGCTGGCCAGTTCGCGCTCCAACGGCTCGATGAACGGTGCGAACACATCCAGCATCAGTGCCCCGCTGTCGGCCAGGATCAGGCTCAGGCTCTGGTCCACGCAGGAGTTCACGACGATCGGCCGAACCTGGTACCGCTCGCCCGCCGCCTGGATCCGGGCACAGGCTTCACGCGCTTTTTCGGGGTCGTCGACAAACGACATGCGATCGGTAATGAAGCTGAACCCGGAGAACTGGGTCAGCAGGCTATGCCCAATGGTTTCAGCGGTGATACCGGTTCCATCGGAAACGTAGAACACCGGACGGATGGTCGACATGCGCGCTTTTACCCCCTACGAAGCCTAAAAAGGCCGCCAGCACAAGCTTGTGCCGACGGTACTCTGCCCGGCATCATATCGGCTTCTTCCTACGGACGCGGCCATTCCAGCCCGCCTCGGGCGATGGCCAAACGGAGCATCGCGCTTGAACGAGAACATCCTGTGGTTGCACGAACTGCGTCTGGCCGATCTGGCCCGCGTGGGCGGCAAGAATTCGTCGCTGGGCGAGATGATCGGCAACCTGGCCGGTCTGGGCGTTTCGGTGCCGGGCGGTTATGCCACCACCGCTGAAGCCTTCAAGGACTTCATCGCGCACAACGACCTGTCCAAGCGCATCTTCGACAAGCTGGCCACGCTGGACGTCGAAGACGTCAACGCGCTGACCGCAGCGGGCAAGGAAATCCGCGGCTGGGTCATCGATGCTCCGCTGCAGCCGCAGCTGGACCAGGACATCCGCACCGCCTACGCCAAGCTGAGCGCCGACAACGGCGGCGGCGACGTGGCCGTGGCCGTGCGTTCGTCGGCCACCGCCGAGGATCTGCCGGATGCCTCCTTCGCCGGCCAGCAGGAGACCTTCCTCAACGTCACCGGTGCCGACGATGTCGTGCACAAGGTCAAGGAAGTGTTCGCCTCGCTGTACAACGACCGTGCCATCGCCTACCGCGTCCACCACGGCTTCAAGCATGAGGACGTGTTCCTGTCCGCCGGCGTGCAGCTGATGGTGCGTTCGGGCGTCGGTTCTTCCGGCGTGCTGTTCACCCTGGACACCGAGTCCGGCTTCCGCGACGTGGTGTTCGTCACCTCTTCGTTCGGCCTGGGCGAAATGGTCGTGCAGGGTGCGGTCAACCCGGACGAGTACTACGTCTACAAGCCCACCCTGCAGGCCGGCAAGCCGGCGATCCTGCGCCGTTCGCTCGGCAGCAAGGCGATCCGCATGGTGTATTCGGATGTGCCGGGTGAGCGCGTCAGGATCGAGGACACCCCGGTCGAGCTGCGCACCACCTTCTCGATCAGCGACGAGGACGTGCAGGAACTGTCCAGGCAGGCGCTGGTCATCGAAAAGCACTACGGCCGCCCGATGGACATCGAGTGGGCCAAGGACGGTGTCAGCGGCAAGCTGTTCATCGTGCAGGCGCGCCCGGAAACGGTGAAGTCGCGCAGCCACGCCACCCAGATCGAGCGCTTCGCGCTGACCGAAAAGGGTGGCAACGTGCTGGCCGAAGGTCGTGCCGTCGGCGCCAAGATCGGCTCGGGCGTGGCCCGCGTGGTGAAGACGCTGGACGACATGAACCGCGTGCAGCCGGGCGACGTGCTGATCGCCGACATGACCGACCCGGACTGGGAACCGGTGATGAAGCGCGCCTCGGCCATCGTCACCAACCGCGGTGGCCGCACCTGCCACGCCGCGATCATCGCGCGCGAGCTGGGCGTGCCGGCCGTGGTCGGTTCGGGCAACGCCACCAAGGTCATCGAAGATGGCCAGCTGGTCACCGTCAGCTGCGCTGAAGGCGATACCGGCTTCATCTACGAAGGCAAGCTCGGCTTCGAGCGCACCACCACCGATCTGGGCAACATGCCGCCGGCGCCGCTGAAGATCATGATGAACGTGGCCAACCCGGAACGTGCCTTCGACTTCGGCCAGCTGCCGAACGCCGGCATCGGCCTGGCCCGCCTGGAAATGATCATCGCCAGCCACATCGGCATCCATCCGAATGCGCTGCTGGAATACGACCGCCAGGACGCCGCGACCAAGAAGAAGATCGACGAGAAGATCGCCGGCTACGGTGATCCGGTCAGCTTCTACGTCGATCGCCTGGCCGAAGGCATCGCCACCCTCACCGCTTCGGTTGCACCGAACGCCGTGATCGTGCGCCTGTCGGACTTCAAGTCCAACGAGTACGCCAACCTGATCGGCGGCAGCAACTACGAGCCGCACGAAGAGAACCCGATGATCGGCTTCCGCGGCGCCAGCCGTTACGTCGACCCGAGCTTCTCGGCCGCCTTCGCGCTGGAGTGCAAGGCCGTGCTGCGCGTGCGCAACGAAATGGGCCTGGACAACCTGTGGGTCATGATTCCGTTCGTGCGCACCCTGGAAGAAGGCCGCAAGGTCATCGAGGTGCTGGAACAGAACGGCCTGAAGCAGGGCGAGAACGGCCTGAAGATCATCATGATGTGCGAAGTGCCCTCCAACGCACTGCTCGCCGATGAATTCCTGGAGATCTTCGACGGCTTCTCGATCGGCTCCAACGACCTGACCCAGCTGAGCCTGGGCCTGGACCGCGACTCGTCGATCGTCGCCCACCTGTTCGACGAGCGTAACCCGGCGGTGAAGAAGCTGCTGTCGATGGCGATCAAGTCGGCACGTGCCAAGGGCAAGTACGTCGGCATCTGCGGCCAGGGCCCGTCCGATCACCCGGATCTGGCCGAATGGCTGATGCAGGAAGGCATCGAGTCGGTGTCGCTGAACCCGGATACCGTGGTCGATACCTGGCTGCGCCTGGCCAAGCTGAAGGCCAACGGTTGATGCCTTGAAGGCCGCAGGCTGACGTCCTGTTCATCGGCGCCAGCCCATACTGCTGCTGCACGCAAGCCCCGCCTCTGCGGGGCTTCGTGTTTCTGGCGTCCACGCACGCCCCGCCCCTCCCCGCGCAGACATCGTTCCGCAGCAAAGGACTTCCACATGATCGCCGCAACAGCGCCCGCCCCCACCGCCGCGCCCTGGTTCCACTCGCTCGACTGGGAGCACCTGCTGGAGACCTATGGCGTTCCGTTGCTGGCCGCCATCGTGGTGCTGCTGGTCGGCATGTGGGTGGCGCGCCGCCTGTCCAATGCGATGCCGCGCGCAACCGCGCGCATGGGCGTGGACCCGATGCTGGGCAGCTTCCTGCGCAACGTGGTGTACGCCGCGTCGCTGGTCATCGTGGTGGTGCTGGCCATCGGCACGCTGGGCGTGCAGATCACTCCGCTGCTGGCCGTGCTCGGTACCGCCGGCCTGGCCGTGGGCCTGGCATTGAAGGATTCGCTGTCCAACATCGCCTCGGGTGTGATGCTGGTGACGCTGCGCCCGTTCCGCGTCGGCGACGTGGTAACCGTGGCCGGACAGACCGGCACCGTGCGCGAAGTGCGTATCTTCCAGACGGTGCTTACCGGTGCCGACAACCAGCACACCACCATTCCGAACACGCTGATCACCGCCGCCCCGATCATCAACCTGACCGCCGAACCGACCCGCCGCGTCGAACTGGTGATCGGCATCGGCTACGAGGACAACATCCAGCTGGCACGCGACACCGCATTGGCGCTGATGAAGGCCGACCCGCGCGTGCTGCAGGCACCGGCACCGGATGTGGTCGTGTACGAGCTGGGCGCGCACTCGATCAACCTCGGCATCCGCTGCCACGTGAAGTCGGCCGACTGGTTCGGCACCAAGGTCACGCTGCTGGAGCAGCTCAAGCTGGGCTTCGACAAGGCCGGCATCAACATTCCGTATCCGCAGCAGGACATGCACCTGTACCTGCATGGCAAGGATGGCGGCGTGGTCGAGGCCAGTGCCCTGGTGCGCGACAAGCCCTGATCCAACCCGGGAGAGTGCCGACCAACGGTCGGCACCCACCCCATTTCCATGCGCCGGTAGTGCCGGCGACTGGCCGGCAGCCTCCGCGATCAGGCGACGGCGCGTTCCTCCAGCGCCGGGTAGTCGATGAAGCCCACCGCACCACCGCCAAAGAACGTCGCCCGATCCGGCGGGTTCAATTCCGCCCCCAGACGCAGACGCTCCGGCAAATCCGGGTTGGCGATGAAAGGGCGGCCGAAGCCGATCAGGTCTGCCCAGCCTTCGGCCAGGGCCTGCTCGGCGCGCTCGGCGGTGTACTTGCCGGCGTAGATCAGGGTGCCCGGGTAGACCATGCGCAACGCCTGCTTGAAGGCCACCGGCATCAACGGTGCATCGTCCCAGTCGGCCTCGGCGATGTGAAGGTAACCCACGCCGAGTTCGCCCAGCAGGTGCGCTGCGGCCAGATAGGTCGCCTGCGGCGTATCGTCCACAGCACCCTGCAGCGTGGTCAGCGGCGCCAGGCGCACGCCAACGCGATCACCGCCGGCCACTGCCACTACCGCCTGCACCACCTCGCGCAGGAAACGCAGCCGGTTCTGCAGCGAACCGCCATAGCCATCGGTACGCTGGTTGGCCTGCGAGTCGATGAACTGATTGATCAGGTAGCCATTGGCGCCATGCAGTTCGACGCCGTCGAAGCCCGCCTCCAGCGCATTGCGCGCGGCCTGCGCGTAGTCGGCGACGATGCCCGGAATCTCGTCGGCGCGAAGCGCGCGCGGCATCGAGTGCTGGATCATCTCGCCCACACCGGCTTCGGGACCCGCCCCAGTCGGGTCGACGAACACTTTCACGCCTTCGGCGAGCAATGCCGAGGAAGACACCGGCGCCGCGCCATCGGGCTGCAGGGCCACATGCGAGACACGGCCGACGTGCCACAGCTGGGCGTAGATGCGGCCACCGGCGGCGTGCACCGCATCGGTCACCTGCCGCCAGCCCTGCACCTGCTCGACGCTGTGGATGCCCGGGGTCCAGGCATAGCCCTGGCCCTGCTGGCTGATCTGGGTACCTTCGCTGACGATCAGGCCGGCGCTGGCGCGTTGCGCATAGTAGGCGGCCATTTCCGCGGTGGCGACGTTGCCATCGGCGGCGCGCGAGCGGGTCATCGGCGGCATCACGATGCGGTTGGGCAGCGTCAACGCGCCCAGGCGGTGGGAGGTGAACATCATTGCGGCAATCTCTTGCGGGGGGAGTGCCGCAAAGGATGGGGATGCCGGCTGCCAGGCAACAGGCATGCACTGGCAAAACAATTGTTCCCTCGAGGCAAGGATCACCCGCCACGAGGGCTCATCCACGCATGGCGTGGCTCTTCTACTCCAGCCTTGGCTCGATCTTTACCGCACCATGCGCCACGCGGTCATAGCAGGCGCGCACCACGTCTTCCCCGTACTTGCGCTCCAGCCGGCGCACGATGAAGTGGCCGCGCGCCATGTCCTGGTAGTAGTCGGTGAACATGGTATTCAGCGTTGCACCGGCGGCAGCACCGACGATCGGCACCGCCTGTGCGGCGAATTTCTCGGTGACCACCACGCCGAAGCGCGCCGCCACCTTCTCCACCATCTTCGCCAGCAGCTTTCCAGCTTCCTTCGGTGCCACGCCCAGGGTCAGGTCGCGGCCGGTCACCACACGCCCAGCCAGTTCGGCCGAAAGATGCCGCATCACGTCGGTGGTGAAGCCGCGGGCCAGGTAGTAGCCGGTCTCGCTGGCGTCGTCGCGCGGCGAGTTGCCACCGAGCGCGAACACCTCCAGGCACGCCTGCCGGGTGCTGAACTCGGACAGGTCGAAGCCCTCGCTGCGGGCCACGTCGGCCACGGCGCGCATCATGATGGTGGTCGACACCGGCAGTTCGATGAACAAGGCCGCGAAACCAAAGGCCCCACCGACCGCGCCGGAGGTGGCTGCCGCCAGCTTGTGCCAGCGCGTGGACGCGCCCTTGCCAGGGGTGTTGTCCATGCTCCACAGCGCCGCCTGCGCCGACTTGGACAGCGCCGCCTGCACCGCACCGTGGATGCGTCCGGAGACCGCCTTGGGCAGCGCCTTCACTGCGAACTCCAGCGGGGTGCCGACCAGGTTCGCCATGCGCGCGGTCAGGGTCGGCGCTTCCAGCAGGGCCACCGCGCGCTGCAGGTCGGACCAGTCGCGGGCGTGGTGGGCGATGTCGCGGGGGAGCAGGATGGGCTCGTTCATGGCGCCGATCTTAGCGCCAGCGAGTTGAACGGAGGGTAGTGCCGGCCGCGGGCCGGCAACC
>NZ_JAUTXR010000179.1 GCF_030658505.1 Stenotrophomonas raiganjensis (SeqCode)
GTCCCTGTCGCGCGCAAGATGAGTGCCGATCTCCGCTTGCGCCTGCAGGACGTAGAGCGCCTGGCGCAGGCGGCGCGGATGTCGCTGTCCAACTACCTGGCGGTCAACCAAGGGCAGGAGGAAATCGATCTTCGCAACTCACTGAGCGGCGGCTTCTGGAACATGGTCCATGCGCTGCAGCGGGTGCGCGGAACCCATCTGGCGCGCGCCGATCACGTGGCGCGCCGGGCGGTCTTGCAGGAACGGCGCCTTTCTGGAAAAGAAGGTGGCGCCGTTCCAGAAGCAGAATCCCCGGGTAGACCGCATCCGTATATCGGTGTTCGGTTTCTCGCGCGGCGCCACCGAGGCGCGCGTATTCTGCAACTGGCTCGGCGATGCCTGCGACCCCGGTCCGGGGCCGTTGCGCCTGTGTGGCATTCCAGTGCAGATCGATTTCATGGGCCTGTTCGATACGGTCGCTTCGGTAGGTGCCGCGCAGAGCTTCTTTGAGTCGGTGTTCGACGGCCACGGTGGTTGGGCGTCGGCCGAAGACCTGCGCATTCCCGCCGATGTGCGTCGCTGTGTACATATGGTGGCAGCGCATGAAGTACGCGGTTCGTTCCGGGTGGATCCGGTGGATGGTGCGAACTACGAGCAGATCATCCACCCCAGAATGTCCCGCATTCGAGGGTGCATTTGAATGAGCAACGTTGAGCGAATAGCTGTTGTAAAGACGGCTCTTATCAGGGGCGCTCTGATCGGTCTGGCGCTGTTTGCTTTGACTGGCTTGGTGCTGAAGCTCATGGACTTCAGGATTGGCCCACCACCGCCCGGTTCTCCGAAGCAACGAATTATTGAGCCTGACACTGGTCACGATATTACCGATGCTCCGCCGGAGATGCATCTGAAGATTGGCATCGCCAACTATTCCGACGAAGGCCTTGGAAAAGTCTTCATCAATAACGTGTGGGGGGGCGGCATGCAACCGTACGCCAGCAGTAACGGACGCACTTGCTGCGTGACGCTCCCTCGTCTTTGGCATCCGGGACTCAAAGTGGCAGTGGCCTACCGCACCAGCAGCATGTTTCTCAAAGATCCCCGAAGCTATGTTGAGAAGGACGTTCTTGTTGCGCCCTATGAGCCGTTTCTTGATGGGTTCATCTATTTCTTCTACTTCCCGGGTGATCAAGTGCGGGTCGTGGCTACTCCGTACTCCCCAGGATATCCAGGCTTCGCTTACGACATTGACTTCGGTGATGGACACGGTGATCCAGCAAGGATTAATAGATTTCTGGAAGCAACAGCGGGCAAGGAGGCGGAATAGTGAGGGTGAGAGTGTCTACTCCGACGTCAGAGCAACCAACGCAGCTTGGTTCCAATGAGGCGCGGCGATATGCAGCGTCATTGTCGGAATCTGGATCCGACTGTGGTGTGGATCTTTCAATAGGCTGCTTCTTTGACGGGACACGTAATCACAGGCTGGTGTCCAAAAGGCGTGGGGATATGAGTGAGAGCAACGTATCGCGGCTTTTCGATGTCTATGATGCTGACCGATTGCGGAGTGAGGGGCGACGCAGAAAGAAGTTCTCAAGCTACATCCAAGGCGTAGGAACCGAGGCGCTGAAAGAGATTGGCGACACCGGCACTGGCTGGCACGCGCGCGCCGGCGCGGCAGCGGGCTGGGGAGGTGAGGGTCGGGTGAACTGGATGCTGATGCAGGTTCAGGATCATCTCCTCGATCATTTCGCAGGTACCACCGTCACCAAGGCGATGGGCTTCGATTCCACCGTCCCTGTCGCGCGGAAAATGAGTGCCGATCTCCGCCTGAGCCTGCAGGACGTGGAGCGCCTGGCCCAGGCCGCGCGAATGCCGCTGTCCAACTACCTAGCTGTCAACCAGGGGGAGAAAGAGCTCGATCTGCGCAACTCGCTCAGCGGTGGCTTCTGGAATACGGTCCATGCGCTGCAGCGGGTGCGGGGCACCCACCTGGCCCGTGCCGATCACGCGTCGCGCCGGGCGGTATTGCAGGAACGGCGCGCCTTTCTGGAAAGGAAGGTGGCGCCGTTCCAGAAGCAGAATCCCCGGGTGGATCGCATCCGGATCTCGGTATTCGGCTTCTCGCGCGGCGCCACCGAGGCGCGCGTGTTCTGCAATTGGCTGGGCGATGCCTGCGACCCCGGTCCGGGACCGTTGCGCCTGTGTGGCATTCCGGTGCAGATCGATTTCATGGGGCTGTTCGATACGGTGGCCTCGGTCGGTGCTGCGCAGAGCTTCTTTGAATCGGTATTCGATGGCCACGGTGGCTGGGCGGCAGCCGAAGACCTGCGTATTCCCGCCGATGTGCGCCGCTGTGTGCACATGGTGGCCGCGCATGAAGTACGCGGCTCGTTCCCGGTGGACTTGGTGGATGGCGCGAACTGCGGGCAGATCATCTATCCCAGAATATCCCGCATTCGAGGGTGCATTTGAATGAAAGGCGTCGAGCGAATGGCTCTGTTGAAGAGGGTGTTTGTCAAGATTGCTCTGATGGGGCTGGCGCTGTTTGCGTTGACAGGTCTGGTGCTCAAATTCATGGATTTCAGGATCGGGCCACCGCCGCCCGCTCCGCCGAAGCCGCGCATCATTGACTACACTTCTGGTCACGACATCACTGCTGCCCCCCCAGAGATGCATCTGATGATTGGCATCGCTAACTATTCTGACGAAGGGCTAGGGAAGGTCTTCATCAATGATACTTGGGGGGGCGGTATGCAGCCACGCGCCAGCAGTAACGGACGCATCTGCTGCGTGACGCTCCCCCGAATTTGGCATCCAGGACTGAAAGTAACGGTGGCTTATCGTACGAGTAGCATGTTCCTCAGGGATCCGCGTAGTTATATTGAAAAGGAGGTCGTTGTGCCGCGCTACAAGCCCTTCCTGGATGGTTTCATCTTCTTCATGTATTTCCCTGGTGATCAGGTAAGGGTTGTAGCTACCCCATATTTTCCAGGGTTTTCCAAGTTTGCATACGATCTTGATTTTGCTGACAGCGAGCGTGATTCAGATAAGATCAATGATTTCCTTGAGGTGACGGCGAGGGGCGGGGTGGCGGAATGAAAGTGGTCGCGGCGCCTCCGATGTCAGATCCTTCAATGCAGCTCAGTTTGAATGAATTGGGTAGATATTCCGCTTCCCGTATAGTGACTGAATCGGATTGTGGAATAGATGTGTCAATCGGCTGCTTCTTCGATGGGACTCGTAATCACAGACTGGCCTCCAAGAAGCGTGAAGACATGAGTGAGAGTAATGTGTCTCGACTCTTCGACGTCTACGATCTAGAGCGAGCGAAAGGAGTTGGTCGTCGGCCAACCAACTTTGCTAGCTACATCCAAGGCGTAGGCACCGAGGCGCTGAAAGAAATTGGCGACACTGGCACCGGCTGGCACGCCCGTGCCGGGGCGGCAGCCGGTTGGGGTGGAGAGGGTCGGGTGAACTGGATGCTGATGCAGGTCCAGGATCATCTCTTGACCCATTTTGCAGAGACAACCGTCACGACCGCGATGGGCTTCGATTCCACCGTCCCTGTCGCGCGCAAGATGAGTGCCGATCTCCGCTTGCGCCTGCAGGACGTAGAGCGCCTGGCGCAGGCGGCGCGGATGTCGCTGTCCAACTACCTGGCGGTCAACCAAGGGCAGGAGGAAATCGATCTTCGCAACTCA
>NZ_JAUTXR010000189.1 GCF_030658505.1 Stenotrophomonas raiganjensis (SeqCode)
TCAGTGGCTGGAAGCGCAACCCGGGCTTCGCGGCCGGCACCTTCAGCTTTACGCCGCCGAAGGGCACCGACGTCATCGGTAACTGATCGGGGACGCCGGGCATGGCCCGGCGCTACCTCGAGATCAGGCCTCCGGAGTGAAGCCGGCCGGCTTTTCCGCGTCCTTCTCGAACAGGAACTTGACCAGCTCGCCTTCGAGGAAGGCACGATGTTCCGGCGTGCGCGGCGACAGCCGGTTCTCGTTGATCAGCATGGTCTGGTGGGCCAGCCACGCAGCCCAGGCCTGCTTGCCGATGTTGTTGAAGATGCGCTGGCCCAGTTCGCCGGGGTAGGGCACGAAGTCCAGGCCCTCGGCATCGCGTTGTTCGTACTGGCAGAAGACGGTTCGGGGCATGGCATTCACTCGTGGTTGCGGGGTTTCTTGGACGTTCGTTTCGGCGCCTTGATCGCGGCGCCATCGAGCAGTTTGCGGATCGGCGCCGGCAGGCCCAGCGCGGGCAGTTCGTCGGCAGCCACCCAGCGCAGCGTGGGTTCTTCCACGCGCAGGCCGTGTACCTGCCGCGACAATACCTGCAGGTGCAGCTTGTAGTGGCTGAAGGTGTGCTGCAGCACCGGCAGTTCGTCGGCATCTTCCAGCGAGCCGTCGACATGCGTGTCGAACCAGTCCTGCAGGTCGCTGCCGGCCTCGGCCTGCGGCAGCGTCCACAGCTGCGCCCAGATGCCGGTGTCCGGCCGCTTCTGCAGCAGCACGCGCTGCTGGGCGTCACGCAGCAGCAGGGCGACCGCTTCACGTTCGGGCAGCGTCTTGCTCGGCTTGGGCGTGGGCAGATCAGCAGTGCGGCCTTCGCGGCGTGCCACGCACGCGTCCTGCAGCGGACAGATGACGCAGGCGGGTTTGGCCCGGCTGCACACGGTGGCGCCCAGGTCCATCTGTGCCTGGGTGTAATCGGCCATGCGCCGGGCCGGCACCTGCGCCACGTGCGCCTCGGCGATTGCCCACAGCTGCTTCTCGATGGCCGGCAGGCCGGGGAAGCCGACGATGCCGTGGTAGCGGCTGAGCACGCGCTTGACGTTGCCATCGAGGATCGCGAACGGGTCGTTCCAGGCCTGGCTGAGGATTGCTCCGGCGGTGCTGCGGCCAATGCCGGGCAGGGCATGCAGCGCATCGAAATCACGCGGCAGGTCGCCGCCGTGCAGCTCCACGCAGCGCTTGGCAGCTGCGTGCAGGTTGCGCGCGCGGGCGTAGTAGCCGAGCCCGGCCCACTGCGCCATTACCGCGTCATTGCTGGCGGCGGCAAGGTCGGGCAGGGTCGGGAAGTGCTGCAGGAAACGCTGGAAATACGGGATGACCGTGGCCACCTGCGTCTGCTGCAGCATGATCTCCGACAGCCAGACCCGGTACGGGCTGCGCGGGTGCTGCCAGGGCAGGTCGTGGCGGCCGTGGTCGTCGAACCAGTGCAGCAGGCGGGTGACGAAGTCGTCTTGCTGGGCGGTGTCGGCGCTGGCGTGCGGCTGGCGGGGCATCGGTGTTCCCGAGGAGGGCAGCCACCGATGGCGTGGCTCTACCAGATCGCAGTAGAGCCACGCCATGCGTGGCTGCACGGTGTATCAGGCGCCCAATGCTTCGGGCAGCAGGGCGTCGACGAAGGCTTCCGGGTCGAACACGCGCAGGTCTTCCGGGCGCTCGCCGATGCCGGCGAAGCGGATCGGAATGCCGAACTCGCGGGCCAGCGCGAACACCACGCCGCCCTTGGCGGTGCCGTCCAGCTTGGTCACCACCAGGCCGGTCACGTTCACCGCAGCATTGAACTGGCGCAGCTGCGACAGCGCGTTCTGGCCGGTGGTACCGTCGATCACCATCAGCACTTCGTGCGGTGCGGTGGGGTCGATCTTGCCGAGTACGCGGCGGATCTTGCCCAGCTCGTTCATCAGGCCGGACTGGGTGTGCAGGCGCCCGGCGGTATCGGCGATCAGCACCGAGGTGCCACGGGCCTTGCCGGCCTGCAGTGCGTCGAATGCTACCGAAGCGGCATCGGCGTTCTGGCCCTGTGCGACCACGGCCACGCCGTTGCGCTCGCCCCAGGCCTGCAGCTGGGCTACGGCGGCGGCGCGGAAGGTATCGCCGGCAGCCAGCATCAAGCTGTGGCCATCATCCTTGAAGCGCTTGGCCAGCTTGCCGATGGTGGTGGTCTTGCCGACGCCGTTGACGCCGACCGTGAGCACTACGAAGGGCTTGGCATTGCGGTCGATCACCAGCGGCTTGGCCACCGGCTGCAGGATTGCGATCAACTCGGCGCGCAGTGCGGCCAGCAGGGCATTGGCGTCGGCGAACTCGCGCGACTTCATGCGCTTGCGCAGGCCTTCGACCAGGTCGGTGGTGGCGCCGACGCCGACGTCGGCGGTGATCAGCGCGGTTTCCAGCTCGTCCAGCAGGTCGTCGTCGAGCTTGGGATTGCGCGAGAACAGGCCGCCGAAGCTGCGCGCGATGACGCTGTTGCGCAGGCGTTCGCGCCAGCCGGGCTTGCCGGCCGGCGCCGGAGCCGCATCGACCGAGGCGGCGGCAGGCAGGTCGTCGGTGACCGGTGCCGGGGTGGGCTCGGGCAGCGGTGCGGGTGCCGGTTCGATGGCCGGGGCCGCCACCGGGGCGACGTCGACCCGGGCAGGCGGTTGCGGAGCGCTCGGAGCGGGAACGACCGGGGCCGGAACCACCGGGGTGGGCTCGACAGCGACCGGAACGACGGCTGCCGGCGGCGGCTCGACCGGTGCGGGCTCGGCCGGTACGGCTACCGGTGCTGGCTCCTTGTCCTCGACCGGTGCGGCCGACGGGAAGGCCGCCGCCAGCTCTTCAGCCGAGTAGTGCTGGGTCTTGGATGCCTCCGTCGTGGGGGCATCCTGGGGCTTCTTGCGGCGGAAAAAACTGAGCATTGGCAAAAGGCGCTGAAATCAGAGGGATATGCTACCACTCGGGCCTGTCCGGCCGACGTGGACTCAAGGTCGCGGCCCGCCAGCCGTTAACCGGTCCGGAGGGCTGCGCAGTGCGGCCCGGAGGCCGCCATGAACAACGTGATGGGAATCGCCCTCGACGGGATGCGTGCGGCCCAGCAGGGCGTGCAGGTGGCCGCGCACAACGTGGCCAACCTGGCGACCCCTGATGCCCGGCGCCTGCAGGTACAGCGCAGTGCCGCCGAGCAGGGTGGGGTGCAGGCCTCGGTGATTCCCGCCGGCGCCGATGCCGCCGCGCCGCTGGGTGACCTGCTGGCGGCGAAAGCCGAGGTGGTGGCCTTCGCCGCCAATGCCACGGTGATCCGCCGCCAGGACCAGATGTTGGGTTCGCTGCTGGATCGCGAAGCCTGAGCAGCCTGCTTCGGCAGGTGCAAACCGCCGCCCATGGTGGGTGCAAACCCTGGTTGGCACGCTTTTGGGGGGGGCCAACCAAGGTCGGCCTCCACCAAGGGATCGCCGGGCCATGCCCGGCGGCCACCGCCTCGATCAGGCCGACAGCTCCAGCAGCAGCTTGTTCAGGCGAGCCACATAGGCGCCCGGGTCCTTCAGGCTGTCACCGGCGGCCAGTGCGGCCTGGTCGAACAGTACCCGGCCCAGATCGTCGAAGCGTGCGCCATCGGCCTCGGCATCCAGCTTGGCGATCAGCGGATGGCCCGGGTTGATCTCCAGTACCGGCTTGCTGTCCGGCACCTTCTGACCGCTGGCTTCCAGGATCTGGCGCATCTGCAGGCCCAGGTCCTGCTCGCCGATGGCCAGTACCGCCGGCGAATCGGTCAGGCGGTGCGACACGCGCACTTCGGCCACCTCATCGCCCAGCACGGTCTTCAGCCGCTCGACCAGGCCCTGCTTGTCCTTGGCGGCCGCTTCCTGTTCCTGCTTGTCGGCCTCGCTCTCCAGCGCGCCCAGGTCGAGATCGCCACGGGCGATGTCGACGAAGCCCTTGCCGTCGAAATCGGTCAGGTAGCCCATCAGCCACTCGTCGATGCGGTCGGTCAGCAGCAGTACTTCCACGCCCTTCTTGCGGAACACTTCCAGGTGCGGGCTGTTGCGCACCTGGCTGTAGCTCTCGCCGGTGAGGTAGTAGATCTTGTCCTGGCCTTCGGCCATGCGGCCGATGTAATCGACCAGCGATACGCTCTGCAGATCACCCTCGCCACGCGTCGAGGCAAAGCGCAGCAGGCCGGCCACCTTCTCGCGGTTGTTGTAATCCTCGGCCGGGCCTTCCTTCAGCACCTGGCCGAATTCCTTCCAGAACGTGGCGTACTGTTCCGGCTTGTCGGTGGCCAGTTTTTCCAGCATGTCCAGCGAGCGCTTGGTCAATGCCGCCTTCATCGAATCGATGACCGGGCCGGACTGCAGGATCTCGCGCGAGACGTTCAGCGACAGGTCGTTGGAATCGACCACGCCCTTGATGAAGCGCAGGTACAGCGGCAGGAACTGCTCGGCCTGGTCCATCACGAACACACGCTGCACGTACAGCTTCAGGCCCTTGGGCGCGTCGCGGTGGTACAGGTCGAACGGTGCGCGGCCGGGCACGTACAGCAGCGAGGTGTACTCCAGCTTGCCTTCGACCTTGTTGTGGCTCCACGCCAGCGGATCGCTGTGGTCGTGTGCAACGTGCTTGTAGAACTCGGTGTACTCGGCATCGCTGATTTCAGTACGCGGGCGGGTCCACAACGCGCTGGCGCGGTTGACGGTCTCCCATTCGGTGGCGGCGCCTTCTTCGCCTTCCTTCGGCATCTGGATCGGCAGGCCGATGTGGTCCGAGTACTTCTTGAGGATGCTGCGCAGGCGCCAGCCATCGGCGAAGTCGTGCTCGCCGTCCTTCAGGTGCAGCACGATGCGGGTGCCGCGCTCGGCCTTGTCGACGGTGGCCACTTCGAAATCGCCTTTGCCGCGCGAGGTCCAGCGCACGCCTTCGCCTGCAGCCAGGCCGGCGCGGCGCGAGGTCACTTCCACTTCGTCGGCGACGATGAAGGCGCTGTAGAAGCCGACGCCGAACTGGCCGATCAGCTGCGAATCCTTCTTCTGGTCGCCGGACAGCTGGCGCAGGAAATCGCCGGTGCCGGATTTTGCAATCGTGCCCAGGTGGGCAATCGCCTCGGCGCGGCTCATGCCGATGCCGTTGTCTTCGATGGTGATGGTGTGGGCGGCGGCGTCGAAGCTGACGCGCACGCGCAGCTCGCCGTCGCCTTCCAGCAGGGCCGGCTGGGTCAGGGCCTCGAAGCGCAGCTTGTCGGCGGCATCGGCGGCGTTGGAGACCAGCTCGCGCAGGAAGATTTCCTTGTTGGAGTACAGCGAGTGGATCATCAGCTGCAGCAGCTGCTTGACTTCGGTCTGGAAGCCAAGGGTTTCGGTCTGGGTGGTCTCGGTCATCGATAGGGCTCCATGTGCAATGCCGCGCCAGCGCGTGCGGCCTCGCCAAGGGGTAGGGATGATTGTCCCGAAATCAAGGGGTTGGTCGGGCCGGGCATGCAGCCCTGCACCTGCCGTGGCCGGAGCAACAGCAACCGCAACAGCAACAGCAACCGCAACAGCGGGCTATCCGTGGGATGGCGGGGCTGTGTGGGTTGGCAGGACAGGCCGTGAACCCGTCCCTGGGGGCTCGATGGCGCCATCCATGGCGCCAACGGTCCTGCCAACCCACACCGCCCGCCTCTGACAGGTTCCCGGTGACGGTGGCAACGGCTGGGCTTCTGATCTCATCAATTCCTTCGATATCTGACAGATGTTCATCCACGCATGGCGTGGATCTACTGCAGATCGCAGGAAACTGTCGAAGTCGGGGTGGGTCCGGTTGAGGGGGCGTGAGCCGCATGGATGCGGCGACCGAGCTTACATGGACGTACTTGCAGCGTCCCCCTCGACCGGACCCACCCCGCCAATCCACAGGAAACCAGCTTTTGAAGTTGCTTCGGCCGTTGCTGTGGCTTCTGCGGGTGCCGGCCGCGGGCCGGCCGAACTACAATCCCGCTCATGCTGAATTTCTCGAACACCCCCCGCCGGGGGCGCCGATGAGCGGCCGTGCGGGCAACGACGGCCAGGTCCGCATCATCGGCGGGCGCTGGCGCAACACCCGCTTGCCGGTGCCGACCCTGCCAGGCCTGCGGCCCAGCAGCGACCGCGTGCGCGAAACCCTGTTCAACTGGCTGATGCCCAAGCTGGGCGGTGCACGGGTGCTGGACCTGTTTGCCGGCAGTGGTGCGCTCGGGCTGGAGGCAGTCTCGCGCGGTGCCAGCCACGCCACCCTGGTCGAACGCGATGCGCAGCTGGGGCGCAACCTGACCGCCGCCGTGGCCAAGCTGCAGGCTACCGAACAGGTCACCGTGGTGCAGGCCGATGCCCTGCGCTGGCTCCAGGGCGCTCCGGCACAGCTGGCCGATCTGGTCTTCATCGACCCGCCGTTCGCCGACGGGCTCTGGCAGGACGTGCTGGCACAGCTACCGCGGCACCTGGCCGCCGATGCCTGGCTGTACCTGGAATCGCCGGCCGGCCACGTGCCGGTGCTGCCGCCGGACTGGCTGCTGCACCGCGAGGGCGGCACCCGCGAGGTACGCTTTGCCCTGTACCGCCGCGCCACTGCTACACTTTGACCTCATCTGAACATCTGCATCCGCCCATGACCGTGGCCAACCGCCGCATCGCCGTCTATCCCGGCACGTTCGACCCGATCACCAATGGTCACATCGACCTGGTCAGCCGGGCCGCACCGCTGTTCGAAAAGGTCGTGGTCGGCGTGGCGCAGAGCCCGTCCAAGGGCCCGGCGCTGCCGCTGGAGCAGCGCGTGCAGCTGGCGCGTGGCGCGCTGGCCCACCATGGCAATGTCGAGGTCATCGGCTTCGACACCCTGCTGGCTCATTTCGTACGTTCGGTCCAGGGCGGAGTGCTGCTGCGCGGCCTGCGCGCGGTGTCCGACTTCGAATACGAGTTCCAGATGGCCAGCATGAACCGCCACCTGATCCCCGAGGTCGAGACCCTGTTCCTGACCCCGGCCGAGCAGCACAGCTTCATTTCGTCCTCGCTGGTCCGCGAGATCGCACGCCTGGGTGGCGACGTGTCCGGTTTCGTGCCGGCCGCCGTGCTCGAAGCCCTGCGCAAGGTCCGCGAAGCGAAGGCGGCACAGTCGTAAGCCCCGCTGTACCTGCACCCCATTACGTACAACACCACGCACCATTCCGGGAGGAAACCCATGAACACCACCATGCGCGCGATGCTGATCGCTTCGTTGGCCCTGGCCTTCACCGCCTGCAAGAAGGAAGAGGCCGCACCGGTCGACGAGGCCAAGCAGGCCCTGGTCGCGCCGTCCAAGGACGACGATGCAGGCTGGAAGAAGTACCTGCAGGAAGTGGCCATCCAGAACATGGGCAACATCAGCAACAGCCCGTTCCTGTACTACCTCTCGCCGGAATCGGACCCGGACTTCCAGGCCAAGTACGAGCGCCAGACCGAGAGCGCGACCCAGGCCGTGGCCCGTGGCGTGCAGCCGGGCAACATGCTGGCCTTCGGATCGTCGGCCTCGGGCAAGATGGCTGACATGATCCAGGCCGTGTTCAAGGACGTGGCACCGGATTCGATGAAGGGCGTACGCGTCGTCTTCATCGGCCAGTCGGCCGACAACGCCCGCGTGCAGGCGGCGATCCAGCCGACCGGTGCCGAGTACATTTTCGTCGAAGCCAAGTAATACCGAGCCATGGCGGCCATGCTCCGGCATGGCCCGGGCGGCGCTCCGAAAGGGCGCCGCTGATGACCTGACCGGCCCGCGCGCCCGCGCTGGCCGGTTTTTGTCCCAAGGCGCGGGCGAGGAGTATCGCCATGTCGCTGAAAATCAACGAGCTCTGCGTCAACTGCGACGTCTGCGAGCCGGCCTGCCCGAACCAGGCCATTGCGATGGGTGAAACCATCTACGTGATCGACCCTGCCCGCTGCACCGAATGCGTGGGCCATTTCGACGAGCCACAGTGCGTGGTCGTCTGCCCGGTCGAGTGCATCGACCCGGATCCGGAGATCGTGGAAACGGAAGACCAGCTGCTGGCCAAGCTGCGCCAGCTGCAGCACGATCACCCCGAACTCTATGCGGAGCCCTCATCCGAATGAAGACGCTGATCGTCCGACCCCTGCTGCTGCTTGGCCTGCTGCTGAGCCCGATCGCCTGGGCTGACAGCCCGGCCCGTGCCGAACGCCCCGATGGCGCGGCCATTGCCAGTGGCCATGCGCTGGCGACCCAGGCCGGTATCGACATCCTGGCGCAGGGTGGCAATGCCTTCGACGCCGCGGTGGCGGTGTCGTCCACGCTGGCGGTGGTCGAGCCGATCAGTTCCGGGCTGGGCGGTGGTGGCTTCTTCCTGCTGCATGACGCGGCTACCGGCAAGGACGTGATGCTGGACGCGCGCGAGACCGCGCCGGCGGCGGCCACGCCGCAGGCCTTCCTCGACAAGCAGGGCAACCTGGACCGTGACCGCTCGGTCAACGGTGCCTGGTCGGCCGGTATTCCGGGCCTGCCCGCCGCGCTGGTCGAACTGTCGGCCAAGCATGGCAAGCTGCCGCTGTCGGCGTCGCTGCAACCGGCGATCCGCATCGCGCGCGAAGGCTTCCCGGTGTACGACCGCATGGCCAAGGGCTATGCCTCGCGTCGTGAGGTGATGGAGCGCTATCCCGGCACGCGCGAGGTTTACCTGCGCAACGGCAAGCCGATCGCCAGCGGTGACCTGTTCAAGCAGCCGGAACTGGCGCAGACGCTGGAGCGCCTGGCGGCCGGTGGCTTCGACGGCTTCTACAAGGGCCAGACCGGCAAACTGCTGCTGGCCGGCGTGAAGCAGGCTGGTGGCAAGTGGACCGCTGAAGAGCTGGCCGGCTACCGCGTGAAGCAGCGCGAGCCGATCGTGTTCAACTACAACGGCTGGAAGATCACCACCGCGCCGCCGCCGTCGTCCGGCGGCATCGCGCTGGCCAGCATGCTGCAGATCCTGGAAGGCTGGGACATCAACAAGATGGACCCGGCACACCGCACCCACCTGGTGGTGGAGTCGATGCGCCGCGCCTACCGCGACCGCACCTTCTTCCTCGGCGATCCGGACTTCGTGCAGATCCCGCAGAAGGTGCTGACCAGCAAGGACTACGCACAGGGCCTGCGTGCCACCATCCATCCGGAGAAGGCCACGCCCAGCGATCTTCTGTCGGGCAATCCGACGCCGCTGGAAGACGACGAGACCACGCATTTCTCGATCATCGACCGCGATGGCAACCGCGTCGGCGCGACCCAGACCGTCAATCTGCTGTACGGCTCGGGCCTGATTCCCAAGGGCACCGGCGTGCTGCTGAACAACGAAATGGACGACTTCGCGCTGAAGCCGGGTACGCCCAATGCATTCGGCGTGATGGGCTACGAGGCCAATGCGCCGAAGCCGGGCAAGCGCATGCTCAGCTCGATGACGCCGACCTTCATGGAAAACAGCGACAAGGTGATCGTGCTGGGTACCCCGGGTGGCAGCCGCATCATCACCATGGTGCTGCTGGGCATCCTCGGCTACGACGCCGGCCTGGACGCGCAGCAGGTTGCCGCGTTGCCGCGCTACCACCACCAGTGGCTGCCGGACCTGATCGAAGCCGAGGACGATGCGTTCGACGCGGCGACGGTGAAGCAGCTGCAGGCGATGGGCCACAAGATCGACCTGCCGGGCAATGTCGCCGCCGGTGGCCGCGGCTCCAGCCACGTGTGGGGCAACCTGCAGACCGTGGAATGGGACCGCAAGGCAAACAGGCTGTTCGGCGGCAGCGACCCGCGCAACCCGGTGGGCAGCGCCCAGGTCGTGCCGGCCCGCTGATGCGGTGGTGCCGGCCGCTGGCCGGCAATCTGGCAGATCACCAGAACCCCGCCAACCGGCGGGGTTTCCTGTTTCCTTTCTAGCGATTATTTAACGGTCCGGCGCCGATAATCGACGGATGAAACTCTGGTCTATTCGTGGAAACTCGCAGCGCCTGGATGGCGGCGCGATGTTCGGCAACGCGCCGCGTGCGTTGTGGGAAAAATGGGCGGCTCCAGACGAGCTCAATCGCATCGAGCTGGCCTGCCGTGCGCTGCTTGCCAGCCCGCTGGAAGGCAAGACAGTACTGTTCGAAACCGGTATCGGTGCGTTCTTCGACCCGCGCATGCGTGAGCGCTACGGCGTGCAGGAAAGCCAGCACGTGCTGATCGATTCTCTGCGCGAAGCCGGCTTCGAACATGAAGACATCGACGTGGTGGTACTCAGCCACCTGCACTTCGATCATGCCGGTGGACTGCTGGCGGCGTGGAGCGAAGGACGCGAGCCGGAACTGCTGTTCCCCAATGCAACCTATGTGGTTGGTGCGCAGCACTGGCAGCGCGCCCTGCAGCCGCACCCGCGCGATCGGGCCAGCTTCATTCCGGAGTTGCCCGGGCTGCTGCAGGCCAGTGGTCGCCTGGAAGTGGTGGAGGGGGAGTATTCAAGGGTGCTCGGCCGCAGTGTGCGTTTCAGCTACAGCGATGGCCATACGCCGGGATTGATGCTGGCCGAGATCGTCGGTCATGCACATGCGGGCGAGGGAGCACATGGCGGCGTGGTGTTCTGCGCCGACCTGATTCCCGGCCGTTCCTGGGTGCACGTGCCGATCACCATGGGCTACGACCGCAACGCCGAGCTGCTGATCGACGAGAAGCGGCAGTTCCTTGAAGACAAGCTGGCGCGCAACGTGCATCTGTTCTTCACCCACGACCCCCAGGTGGCGCTCGCGCAACTGGGGCGCGATGACAAGGGCCGTTTCGTGACCCTGCACGAGCAGGGCGAACTGAAGGCGCGCGCGCTCGGCTAACGAAATGGCCGGGCATTGCCCGGCCTTCGTGCATGGGTAGGTCCACGCCATGCGTGGGGGGCGTTCTACCTGGACGCGATCGCTACGACGACTTCAGGCAACTGCTCATGAAGGTCTTGCGCGCATCGCCGGCCAGCTTCTTGGCGCCTGCGTCGGCATTGCACTTGCGCATGCGTTCCTGCTGCGCATTGACCGGTTTGGTTTCGGCGGCATGACTACTGAGGCAGGAGCTCTGGGCAGTCTTGTAGGCATCCCCCTTCAAGCCTTTGTTCTTGGCCGAGCACTCGGCCATGCGCTGCTGCTGCGGGGTCGTGGCGTTGGCAGCCAGGGGCAGGCCGACCAGCAGGACGGCGGCCAGCAGGAAAGAGGCTTTCATCGGTGTGCTCCAAGCAGTGGCGGGTGCGCGGAGCATTCGCTTCCGCCCGGCAAGGCCACGTGAAGAATTGCGCCATTGCCGTGCCCGCTTGCGGCGCGGTTCAGGACAGCGTATTACTTAGCCATATGGGTAAGTATGATCCCGCCGTTCAAGAGGTCTTCCAGGCGCTGGCCGACCCGACCCGCTGCGCGATCGTGGCCGCGCTGGGGCAGGGGCCGCGTACGGTGTCGAGCTTGGCCGAGCCTTTCGAGATGGCCTTGCCCTCGCTGATGAAACATCTGGCCGTGCTGGAGCGCAGCGGCGTGGTGCGCAGCCACAAACAGGGGCGCATACGCACCTGCGAACTGGTGCCGGCGCGGCTGGGCCAGGCCGAGCAGTGGCTGGCCGGACAGCGTGCCGTATGGGAGGCGCGTGCGGACCGCATGGTCGATTTCGTTGAAACCCTTCACCGACAGGAGCAGGCTCATGGCCGTAGACGCAGGCAACAACCCTGATACCGATCTGGTCATCAGTCGCGTGCTGAATGCACCGCGTGCTGCCCTATGGCGGGCCTGGACCGACCCGGAGCTGCTGCGCCAGTGGTGGTGTCCGAAGCCGTGGACCACCGAGGTGCGCGCATTCGACCTGCGCCCGGGCGGCGCCTTCCACACCTTCATGCAGGGCCCCGACGGTGGCAGCAGTGACAATCCGGGCAGCTTCCTGGAGATCGTGCCGCAGCAGCGCCTGGTGTTCACCTCGATGCTCGGCCCGGGCTGGCGGCCGCAGTCACCGTGGTTGGGCTTCACCGCCATCATCACGATGGAGGACGAGGGCCAGGGCTGCCGTTACACGGCGCGGGTGATGCACCCGGACAAGGCCCTGCGTGACCAGCATGAGCAGCTGGGCTTCTTCGATGGCTGGAACACCGTCATCGGCCAGCTGGAAGCGTTCGCAGCCGGTCTGTAGTACAGCGCTTGGGGTCAGGGTCCTTTCGGCACGAAAGGGCCCTGCCCCCCGGTATTCCAGATCAGCCCACGCGGGTACCGAAGATGCGATCACCGGCATCGCCCAGTCCGGGCAGGATGTAGCCCTTGTCGTTTAGCTGGGCATCGATGGCCGCGGTGTAGATTTCCACGTCCGGGTGCACGGCCTTGACCGCTTCGATGCCTTCCGGCGCGGCCACCAGGAAGATGCCCTTGATGCGGCGGGCACCGGCGCGCTTGAGCATGTCGATGGTGGCGATCAGCGTGCCGCCGGTAGCCAGCATCGGGTCCAGGATCAGCGCATCGCGCTCTTCCAGGCGGCCGGTCAGGCGCTCGAAATACGGTACCGGCTGCAGGGTTTCCTCATCGCGCTGCAGGCCGACCACGCTGACGCGGGCCGCCGGAATCAGCGACAGCACGCCGCTGAGCATGCCCAGTCCGGCGCGCAGGATCGGCACCACGGTGATCTTGGCACCGGCGATGCGCTGCACGGTGACCGGGCCGGCCCAGCCCGCCAGGGTGTGCGGCTCGGTATCCAGGTCGGCGGTGGCCTCGTAGGCCAGCAGCGTGCCCAGTTCGTTGGCCAGCTCGCGGAAATCCTTGGTGCTGAGCGCGGCATTGCGCATCAGGCCGATCTTGTGCTGCACCAGCGGGTGGCGCACTTCGACGATCTTCATGGTCGGGAAGGGGAAAAGGAGAGAGGGCACCATTTTGCCGGATCGGCGCGCCGAACCCCAAGCCGGGCGGGGCGCTGTTACGCGAAATGTGCAGATGCATGTCATGGCCATGCAACCTTGCGGACATACCGTGCAGACCCATTCTTAACAGGAATGGGGATTCCCAGTGCATATCAAGACTCCGTTGGCGGTTGCCATCACCCTGACCCTGGCGATGGGGGCGGCAGCACCGCTGCAGGCCGCCGGGCAGCAGGCGATTGCCGCCACCGGCGCCGTGGCCGCCGATGCGGTCGACCTGGACCGTATCGAGGTGCGCGCCCAGCTCGAATCACAGATCCGTGCGGTCGACCTCAAGCGCAGCAGCAATGCCATCGAGGACGCAGTGTCTTCCGACGCGCTGGGCCAGTACCCGGACAAGAACGTGGCCGAGTCGCTGCAGCGCCTGCCGGGCATCAGCGTAACGCGCGACCAGGGCGAGGGCCGCTACGTGGTCGTGCGTGGACTGGATGCCAACCTCAACAGCGTCAGCGTCGACGGCATCGCCATCGGCACCCCGGACAACTCCAGCCGCGCCGCGCCGATGGATGTTATCCCGTCCGATTCGACCGAACGCCTGCGCGTGGTCAAGTCGCCGACCCCGGACATGCCGGGCGACGCCATCGGCGGTGCGATCCTGGTCGAGACGGCCTCGGCGTTCGACCGTGATGGCCGCAGCCTGCGTGCCAAGATCGAAGGCAGCCATCAGCAACTTTCGGGCGAGACCAGTCCGAAGGCCGCGTTCAACTACAGCGAAGTGTTCAACAACACCTTCGGCGTCGCCGCTGGCGTGAACTACCAGAAGCGCACGTTCGAATCGGACAACAGCGAAGTTGAATACGGTGATGTCAGCGGGAACAAAGACCTGACCACCACCCGCCCCGGTGAAATCACTGCGCTGAACCTGCAGAACCGCAAGTACGGGATCGAGCGCAAGCGCATCGGCGCCAACCTCAATCTGGACTGGCGCCCGAACGACGACAGCCGCTACTACCTGCGCACGCTGTACAGCCAGTTCGACGATGCCGAAACCCGGCAGCGCGTGATCTTCAACTTCAACAGCGCCGACATGATCGCTACCGGCACCGACCAGTACCGCCTGGCCGGCATGCCGAAGGATTCGATCGACAAGCGGGTGCGCTACCGGACCAAGGAAGAGAACACCTTCGCCACCAGCCTCGGTGGAGAGAACAAGCTGACCGACGCGGTGCTGGACTACAAGATCGGCTACACCCGGACCGAAGAACGCGTGGATGACGAGATCGAGTCGCGCTTCAAGCTCAACGGCAAGGCCTTCAATGGCACGTTGGACCAGCGCAGCCGCCTGCCCACCTATACCTTCGACAACGACCAGTGGCTGGACAATGCCAACTACAAGTTCGATCGCGTGGTGGCCAAGCCGAAGAAGGTGGATGACGAAGAGCGCAGCGCGCAGGTCAACATCCGCTTCGACGGTGACAACAGCAGCTACAAGTTCGGCCTGCTCGGGCGCTGGCGCGACCGTGACGTGAACGTCGATGAGGCGTCGCTGCGCGTGGGTCCGGCGATCAAGCTCAGCGACTGGACCACCGGTTCGCCGGAACATCGCCACGGCCCGATGGGGCAGGGCATGGACTCGTCGGCGATGCGCAGCTACTGGTCGCAGCACAGCGGGGAGTACAGCGCCCGTCCGCAGGACGTCGGCGGCAATGCTGCGACGTCGCTGGAAGGTGACTACACCGCGCGCGAGGACGTCTTCGCCAGCTATGCCATGGGTACCTGGGACATCGGCGCGCTGCGCGTGATCGGTGGCGTTCGCGTGGAGAACACTCGCTTCAGCGCCACCGGCAATCGCGTGGACGTGGCCAAGGACGGGCGTTCGTACACGGCGACCCGGGTCACCGCCAGCAAGAGCCACAACAATGTGCTGCCGGGCCTGCACCTGCGCTATGACGCCAGCGATGACTGGGTGATCCGCTTGGCCGCCAACAAGACGGTGGCGCGCCCGGGCTTCGGCGACGCCTCGCCGCGCATCGGCCTGGCCCGCAACGACAATGAAGTGCGTTTGGGCAATCCGGAGCTGGATCCGTACGAATCGACCAACATCGACCTGTCGGTGGAGAAGTACATCGGCGACAGCGGCATCCTCTCGCTGGGCGTGTTCCACAAGTCGATCGACGGCTACATCGTGCAGGTCCGCCAGGGCGGCACTGACGGCATCTACGACGGCCTGCCGGTGGTCACCTCGATCAACGGCGACAAGGCCAGGGTGCGTGGTGCCGAATTCAACTGGCAGCAGCAGCTTTCGTTCCTGCCGGCTGGCTGGGACGGTCTGCTGGTGGGGGCCAGCGGCACCTGGCTGGACACCGACTTCGACCCGGGCCTGTCCACGCGCGCCGGTGAGGACTTCACGCTGCCCCGTGCCTCGAAGAACGTGTACAGCGCGCACATCGGCTACGAGAAGTACGGCCTGAGCACCCGCGTGGCGGCCGTGCACCGCAGCGAGTACCTGGACACCCTCGGTGCCGGCCGTGCCTTCGACATCTACGTCGCGCCGAACACCCAGCTCGACTTCTCGCTGGATTACAGGTTCACCCCGCGCGTGAGCATGTATTTCGAAGCGCAGAACCTGCTGGACAAGCCACTTGAGCTGTACCAGGGCACGCGCTCGCGCACCCTGCAGATGGAAGAGTATGGCCGTACCTACGCGCTGGGCCTGAAGGTGGCACTGTGATGGGGCCTCGCATCACCGTGCTGGCCGCCGTGCTGGCCGCGACGTTGATGGCTGGCTGCACGCCGGCCACCGGCAACGATCCGGCCGTGGCCACGCCCGGGGCGAAGGCCACGACCGAGCGTGCCGTGACCACGATCGCCGAGGCGTTCCTTTCGCCGATGTCGCCGGCCGACAACATCGATTCGCCCGCCGCCTGGCGTGCACCTGACGGAAAGCTGTGGCTGATCGCCACCGCCAAGGCCACCGACAAGCTGGTGGTCTACGACGGCAGCACCGGCCGTCACCTGCGTGACGTGGGCAGCAGTGGCACCGCGCCAGGGCAGTTCGGCCGCCCAAACGGCATCGCGGTGACCGACGACCTGCTGTGGATCGTGGAGCGCGACAACCATCGCGTGCAGGTGCTGAGCCTGCCGGACTTCACACCGCTGGCGACCTTCGCTGCGGACGACCTGCGCAAGCCGTACGGGCTGTGGGTCGATCGCCGTGCCGATGGCTACAGCGTCTACGTCACCGACTCCTGGGACAACGGCGAGGATGCGCAGGGACGTGGCATCCTGCCGCCGCTGGCCGAACTGGACAAGCGCGTGCGCCAGTACCAGGTGACCCGCGATGGTGCGAAGGTCGACGCGAAGCGTGTAGCCAGCATTGGTGACACCACTGAGGCAGGGGCCCTGCGCGTGGTCGAATCGATCTGGGGCGACCCCGAGAACGATCGCCTGCTGATCGCCGAGGAGGACGAGAGCTACGCCAGCGAGTTCAAGGTCTACACGCTGGCGGGCCGTTTCACCGGCACTACCTTCGGCCGTGATGTGTTCAAGGCGCAGGCCGAGGGCGTGACCCTGCGCACCTGCGGCAAGGACGGTTGGTGGATCACCACCGAACAGGGCAAGCAGCGCAGCGTGTTCCACCTGTTCGACCGCCATACCCTGAAGCCGGTCGGCGCATTCCAGGGCAATACCGTGGCCAACACCGATGGCATCTGGATGATGCAGCAGCCCAGCGCGCGCTTCCCGCACGGTGCGCTGTATGCAGTGCACGACGACCAGGGTGTGGTCGCGTTCGACTGGGAGAGCATCGCCAAGCAGTTGGCGTTGCCGCTGGAGTGTGGCGCATGAGCGGTCGTTGCCTGATGCGTACGCTGGCGCTGGGCCTGCTGCTGGCGCTGCCTGTGCTGTCGTTCGCGGCGGCCGAGCCGAATACGCAGGTGCCGGCAGGCAGCCGGCACTACGCTGCAACGACGGTGCCTGACCGCATCGTTGCCTCGCCGGCCGTCGATCCCGGCCGCGGGTTCGCTGTGGCCTGGCGTACCGACGGCAGCGTGCAGGCGCCGCTGCTGGAGATTGCCCAGGCCGGTGATTCGCCGGCCATCGAGGGCATCCGCCAGATCCGCGCGACGACCCGCGCGCTGCAGACCGAGAACGGTGTATCGCACCATCATCGCGCCGACATCGATGGCCTGCAGCCGGATACCCAGTACGTCTACCGCGTGCAGGGCAACGGCAGCTGGAGCGCCTGGAACCAGCTGCGCACGCTGGCCGCTGCCGACCAGCCACTGACCCTGCTGTACTTCGGTGATACCCAGAACAAGAACGTCAGCCACGTCAGCCGCGTGGTGCGTGCCGCGCAGAAGGCTGCGCCGCAGGCACGCGTGAGCCTGTTCGCCGGTGACCTTGTCAGCGGTGGTGACAACATGGATGACAGCGAGTGGGGTGAGTGGTTCGCTGCGACCAGTTGGCTGGCGCAGGAAACGCTGGTGGCGCCGGCGATCGGCAACCACGAGTATTTCGAGGAGTTCGAGGACACGCCGCAGGAGCGCCGTGTGCTGGGCCTGCACTGGCCGGTGACGTTCGCGCTGCCGGGCAATGGTGCCACCGCCGCACAGCAGACCAGCTACTGGTTCGATGCGCAGGGCGTGCGCGTGGCGGTGGTCGATGGCACTTCGGCACTCGACCTGGGCACCGCCAAGGCACAGGCGCAGTGGCTGGACAAGGTGCTGACCGGCAATCCGCAGCCGTGGACCATCGTGCTGCTGCACCAGCCGTTCTACTCGCCACGCGAAGGCCGCGAGAACGCGGCACTGCGCGACGTGCTGCTGCCGGTGGTGCGCCGCCACAACGTCGATCTGGTGCTGCAGGGCCACGACCATACCTATGGCCGCCGCGGCGAGGGGCAGGCGGCGACGCCGCAGTACGTGGTGACCGTGGCCGGACCGAAGCAGTACCGCCTTTCCGACGAAGCGCGCAGGACGATGGATCCGGTGGCCGAGGACACCCAGCTGTTCCAGGTGCTGCACATCGACCCGCAGCACCTGCGCTATGAAGCGCGCACGGTGACCGGGCGACTCTATGATGCTTTTGAACTGCACCGCGATGCCAAGGGCGGCAAGCAGCGTACGGAGCTTGCCCAAGGCCGCATCACACGACGCGACTGCCCGCGCGCGCATACCGCCAAGGGTCGCGCCGACCGCTGCTGGGAATGAGGACAACCCGATGACCCTGTCGCGCCGCATCCTTCCCTTCGCTGCCCTCGGCGCCGCCCTGTTGTTGCTGGCCAGTGCGGTGACCGCTGCCGATTCCGTGCTGCATCCGTTCCTGGTGGCCCAGCCGAAGCAGGCACCGGAAGAGGTGAATCTGGCGGTGGAGATTCCGGCCGGCAGCTTCACCAAGTACGAGATCAAGGGCGACGGTCTGGTGCATGTGGATCGCTTCCAGTCGATGCCGGTCGCCTATCCGGCCAACTACGGCTCGATGCCGCGTACTCTGGCCGGTGACAACGATCCGCTGGACGCTCTGGTGCTGACCCGCGAGCCGCTGCATCCGGGCGTGATCGTGCGCTTCCGGCCGATCGGCTACCTGAAGATGATCGATGGCGGCGAGCACGACGAGAAGATCATCGGCGTACCCACCGACAAGGTTGATCCGAGCTACGCCAACATCCGCGATCTGGCCGATCTGCCGGAGATCGAACGGCAGCGCATCGAGGCCTTCTTCCGGGTCTACAAGGACCTGCCGGCCGGGCGCAACCCGGTGCAGCTCAACGGTTGGGGCAACGCCGCCGAGGCGCGCGGGCTGATCAGTGAAGCGATGAAGCGATTCAACCAGTAGACCCACGTCACGCATGGATGGCCGGGCGCGCGCATCTCCTTCACCGCCGCTGGCTATCATGTGCGCCTTCCACAACGAAGGCAGTGCCTGTGTCGGTAGCGTTGGTATGGTTCCGCCGTGATCTGCGGCTGCAGGACAATCCGGCCCTGCAGGCCGCACTGGAGGCGGGGCACGATGTGGTGCCGGTCTACATCCATGCACCGCACGAGGAAGGCGCATGGGTGCCCGGCGCGGCCTCCGATGCATGGCGACACCGTTCACTGGCCGCGCTGGATGCGGATCTGCGCGCGCGCGGTTCCTCGCTGGTGCTGCGCAGCGGTGACAGCCTGCCGGCCCTGCAGGCGCTGATCGAGCTGGCCGGCGCCGATGCCGTGTACTGGAACCGCAAGTACGAGCCGGCTACGCAGCCACGCGATGCCACCATCAAGCGCACCCTGCGCGAGCAGGGCATCGATGCGCAGAGCTGCAACGGCAGCCTGTTGTTCGAACCCTGGGACATTGCGACCCAGCAGGGGCAGCCGTACAAGGTGTTCACCCCGTACTGGCGCAACGTGCTCAGCCATTGGCGCCTGCCGGCGCTGCAGGCTGCGCCGAAGGCAATGGCGGCGCACACGGTCGACGGCCTCGCGCTGGACCAACTGCAACTGGCGCCTGCGCTGGACTGGGATAGCGGCTTCTGGGAGCACTGGCAGCCGGGCGAGGCCGGTGCGCTGGAAGCACTGTCTGTCTTTGAAGACGGTGCCCTGCGCGGGTACCGCGAGCAGCGCGACCTGCCGGACCGGGTCGGCACCTCGCGGCTGTCGCCGCACCTGCATTTCGGCGAGATTGCGCCGTGGCGCATCGCCCATGCGCTGGAGGGGGGGCGCAACGCCAGCACCGACGCCGACATCGATGGCTACCTGCGCCAGCTTGGTTGGCGGGACTTCGCCTATCACCTGCTGCATCACTTCCCGAAGACGCCGACCGACAACCTCAATCCGCGCTTCGATCGCTTCCCGTGGGCCACGCCCAATGCCGCGCAGCTGCATGACTGGCAGCGTGGAAATACCGGCGTACCGATTATCGATGCCGGCCTGCGCGAGCTGTGGCACACCGGCTACATGCACAACCGGGTGCGGATGATCGTGGCCAGCTACCTGTGCAAGCACCTGCGGGCACACTGGCTGCACGGCGCACGCTGGTTCTGGGACACCCTGGTCGATGCCGACCTGGCCAACAACACGATGGGCTGGCAGTGGGTGGCTGGAACCGGCGCCGATGCCGCGCCGTACTTCCGCGTGTTCAATCCGGTCACCCAGGCCGAGAAGTTCGACCCCCAGGCCCGCTACATCAGCCGCTGGGTGCCGGAACTGGCGGCGCTGCCGGTGAAGGCACGCTTCGCGCCCTGGCAGCATCCGCTGCTGCTGGCGGCGCATGCCCCGGACTATCCGCGTACCCCATTGGTGGATCTGGCCGCCGGCCGCGATGCCGCGCTGGCTGCCTACCGGCAGTCGGGAGCAGGGTAAAGTGCGGGCTGAGTGATCCGGTCAGTTAGCTGAACGCGGCCCTGTCGGCGTGCCGGATCATCATTCCGGCATCGCATCGGGCTGTTTATTCTCTTTGCGCCCGCAAGCCGCCGGCCGATCGGAAACCAAGGAGAACCCCATGATCCGCAACACCACCCGCAACGTCGCACTGGCCCTGATGAGTGCGGCCGTCCTGTCGGCCTGCGCCACCGGCGGCTCCTATGTGCAGAGTGACCAGTATGGCAACCCGACCGAGCAGCAGAACCGCACCGGCCGCAATGCACTGATCGGTACCGCCATCGGTGTGGCCGCTGGCTTGCTGTCCGGCGACAGCGCTACCGAACGGCGCCAGCATGCGCTGATCGGTGCCGGTATCGGCGCACTCAGCGGTGCCGCCGTTGGCCAGTACCAGGATCGCCAGGAACGCGCACTGCGCGAGCGCACCGCCAACACCGGCATCGATGTGCAGCGCCAGGGCGACAACATCATGCTGAACCTGCCGGATGGCATCACGTTCGACTTCGGCAAGTCCACCCTGAAGCCGCAGTTCTACGGCTCGCTCAATGGCGTCGCGGGCACCCTGCGTGACTACAACCAGACCATGATCGAAGTGGTTGGCCACACCGACAGCATCGGCAGCGATGCGGTCAACAACCGCCTGTCGAAGGAACGCGCCGATTCGGTGGCGCAGTACCTGATCGGCCAGGGCGTGCAGAGCGTGCGCATCGAAACGCTGGGCGCCGGCAAGTCGTATCCGATTGCCGACAACAGCACCGATGCCGGCCGCGCCAAGAACCGCCGCGTCGAGATCCGCGTGATTCCGCTCAAGCAGTAACGCGCAGCGTTACAGTTCCGGCGTAGCCGGAACGAAAATGCCGCCCTTGCAGGCGGCATTTTTGTAGGTGTCGAGCTTGCTCGGCACACCGACAGCACCTGCAGAGTCGAGCCATGCTCGACTCACCAGAAGCAGTCGAGCATGGCTCGACTCTACAGAAAGCGGCATCGCGCGCCCGGGTAGATCCACGCCATGCGTGGATACCCTCGGTCATGCCGCCGACGCGGCTACCTTCTCCAGGATCCGCTTGCCGCTGTTTTCCAGCGCGGCATCTTCCTGCGCCTTCTGCTGCTGTGCCAGCTTCGCGCCGGGGCACTGCGCCAGCATGTAGTTGGCATCGAAGTTGAGCTTCTCGACCAGGAAGTCGACAAACGCACGCACCTTCGGCGAGACCAGGCGGCCGCCGGCGAATACGGCATTGAAGTCCACTTCCGGGCCGGTCCAGCCGGCCAGCACGCGGCGCACCATGCCCGATTCGACGAACGGCTTGGCCATCACATCACCGGTCAGCAACAGGCCTTCGCCACAGACCAATGCACCATTCAACGCAGACATGTCGTTGGCCGTCATCAGCGGGGTGACCGGGAAGTCGCGCAGTTCGCCGCCGTTCTCGCCCAGCTGCCAGGTGAAGCGCGGCGAGTTGCCGGTATGGTACGGCTTGCGCATTGCCAGGATGCGATGGAACTGCAGCTCTTCAGGATGCAGCGGCTCGCCATAGCGTTCGATGTAGGCCGGGCTGGCGAATACCTGCGTGCGCAGGCTGCCCAGCTTGCGCGCGACCAGGTTGGAATCGGGCAGGGCACCGACACGCAGCGCCAGATCCGCTTCACCGGCGATCAGGTCCAGCTTCTCGTTGCCCAAGTGCATGTCCAGGCGGATCTCTGGATACTGCGCATGGAACTGGCCCAGCAGGGGGGCGATCCAGGTGATGCCGATTGAATAGGGCACGGTGAAACGCAGCCAGCCGCGTGGGCCGGACTGCAGCTGGCTCACTGCGCTTTCGGCTTCTTCCAGTTCGCGCGCGATGCGCTGGCAGTGCTCGTGATAGATCGAACCCGCTTCGGTCAGGCCGAGGCGGCGCGTGGTCCGGTGCAGCAGGCGCGCGCCCAGGCGCGTTTCCAGTTCCTGCACTTTGCGGCTGACCGTGGTCTTGGGCAGGCCGAGCGATTTGGCAGCGGCAATGAAGCTGCCTTGCTCGACCACTTTGACGAAGATCAGCGTCTCGTTGAGATCGTGGGACATGGTCGGGATCCTGGACGTCGGGGATGGGACAATCGTGACAGAACGATTGGACCGGGAGCGGGATGATTATTCCCCTTAATCAGGACTAATCAAGTAAAGGTTTGAGGTCTATCGTGGCGCCATTCGTTATTTGGAGCCCGTCCGCCATGAGCCTGCGCAACATTCTTGCCCGCCTCCGGAACGCCGGCCAGAGCACCCTGGACCTGGCGATGACCGTTGAAGCCCGTCCAAGTTCCTTGGTACACAAGGATTTCCGGGAGTTTACCGCGCCCATGCGTCAGCAGCGTGGCGGTGCCGTCCGTCTGGTCCCGCACAAGGGCGACCGACTGCGTCGAATCGGGACTATCCCGGATTTGGGAGAAAATGTCCCGTGAATGGGATACTGACGCCCGAAGTCCTGGTCCTTGGTGGCACCGGTGCCGTCGGCCAGGGCGTGGTCGGCGCGCTGCTGGAGGCGGGAAGCCCGGTGCTGGTGGTCGGTCGCGATCCGGGCCGGCTGGCGGCGCTGCACGAACAGTTCGCCGATGAGCCGGGCCTGGAGACGCTGCTGGGTTCGCTGAGTGATGATGGCTCGGCGCGGGCACTGGCCGAACGCATCGCGCATCGCCCGCGTCCGCTGGCAGCGGTGATCGCCGCAATGGGCGGGCCCTATCGCCGCGGCCGTGTGATCGACCGCAACGGCGACGAACTGCTCGGCGCGATGCAGGCCGACCTGATGCCGCATGTGCATGCGGTCCGCCACCTGTTGCCGCTGTTGCAGGACAACGTGCACGCGCGCCGCTACGTGATGATCGGCAGCCCGGCCAGCGCCAAGCCGTGGGCCGGCTATGGCGAGACCTCGATCACCACCGCTGCACTGCGCATGTACGCGCAGGTGGTGCACCAGGAGGCGCAGGCGCTGGGCGTGCGTGCGCAGATGCTGGAAGTCTGCAGCCCGGTGTGTACTCCGGCAAATGCCGCCAATGCCTGCATCGAGTGGCCCAGCTCGCTGCTGGTGGGCCGCCGTGTGGTCTCGCTGCTCGATGGCTGCCGCGACAACCGCGCCATCGTCCGCTGCGACAGCAGCGATGCCGAGCTGCCGCGCGGGCTGCTGCACCTGGAAGTTCCTCCCTTGTGGCGCGATACCGCAGGCGTCGCTTGACCTCGACTTTGGTTGAGGTCGCAGTATTCGCCCCCCGTTTTTGCAACACGTTCTCATCTAGCTGTACCACCCCTCCGTACGGATGCATGCCATGACTCCCCCCAACACCACCCCACATCGTTTCGGCCATCGCATCGCGATGGTCGGCGTGTCGATCCTCGCCGCGGCCGTGCTTGCAGCCTGCAGCGGCGGCCATGCCGAAGAAGCCGGTGCGCCGCCGCCGCCGCAGGTCAGCGCCGCGCCGGTGCTGGTCAAGCAGGTCAGCCAGTGGGACGAGTTCAGCGGCCGCGTCGAAGCGGTGCAGAGCGTTGAACTTCGTCCGCGCGTGTCCGGCTATATCGACAAGGTCAACTACGTCGAAGGCCAGGAAGTGAAGAAGGGTGAAGTGCTCTTCACCATCGATGCGCGCAGCTACCAGGCCGAGTACGATCGCGCCGCCGCCGAACTGGCCCGCGCCCGCACCCAGGCCACGCTGGCGCGCAGCGAGTCCGAGCGCGCCAAGCGGCTGTCCGAACAGCAAGCGATCTCCACCGAGACTGCCGAACAGCGTCGCGCGGCGGCCGACCAGTCCGGTGCGGCAGTGCAGGCGGCGCAGGCTGCGCTGGATGCCGCCCGTCTCAACCTGGAGTTCACCAAGGTGCGTGCGCCGATCGACGGCCGTGCCGGCCGCGCGATGGTCACCGCCGGCAACCTGGTCACCGCCGGCGACAGCGCCAGCGTGCTGACCACGCTGGTCTCGCTGGATACCGTGTTCGTCTACTTCGATGCCGACGAAAGCACCTTCCTGCGCTACGCCCAGATGGCACGCAAGGGCGAGCGCCCGAGCGAGCGTGACAGCGAACTGCCGGTGAAGGTTGGCCTGTCGGGCGAAGAGGGCTACCCGCATGCGGGCAAGGTCGACTTCCTCGACAACCAGGTGGCGCGCAGCACCGGCACCATCCGCGTCCGCGCGCTGCTGGACAACGCCGATCGCCAGTTCACCCCGGGCCTGTTCGCCCGCGTGCAGCTGCTCGGCAGCGGCCAGTTCCAGGCCCTGCTGATCGACGACAAGGCCGTGCTGACCGACCAGGACCGCAAGTACGTGTACGTGGTCGACAAGGATGGCAAGGCCCAGCGCCGCGACATCCAGCTCGGCCGCACTGCCGATGGCCTGCGCATTGTCGAGCACGGCCTGGCCGCGGGTGACAAGGTGATCATCGACGGCGTGCAGAAGGTCTTCATGCCGGGCATGCCGGTGCAGGCCAAGGCCGTGGCGATGCAGCCACAGGCTGCGCAGCCGGCACCGGGCCGCGATGCCACCGCCGCGCTGAACCACTGATCCGCGTCCCCGCTTAGCTGCCGGCACCAGCGGCAGCCTTCCCTGCCTTCGTCATATCGGCGAGGGGCAGGGTGGCTGTTGCCCGCCGAATGCCTTTCCCAGGAATTCCTCCATGGACTTTTCCCGTTTCTTCATCGACAGGCCGATCTTCGCGGCGGTGCTGTCGATCGTGATCTTCGCCGCAGGCCTGATCACGATTCCAATCCTGCCGATCAGCGAGTACCCCGAAGTGGTGCCGCCGTCGGTAGTCGTGCGCACGGTGTATCCGGGCGCCAACCCCAAGGTCATTGCCGAGACCGTCGCCACACCGCTCGAAGAAGCCATCAACGGCGTCGAGGGCATGATGTACCTGAAGTCGGTTGCCGGCTCGGACGGCGTGCTGCAGATGACCGTCACCTTCCGCCCGGGCACCGACCCAGACGCGGCGGCGGTGAAGGTGCAGAACCGCGTGGCGCAGGCCCAGGCGCGCCTGCCCGAGGACGTGCGCCGGCAGGGCGTGACTACGCAGAAACAGTCGCCGACCTTCCTGATGGTGGTGCACCTGACCTCGCCGCAAGGCAAGTACGACACCCTGTACCTGCGCAACTACGCGCGCCTGCACGTCAAGGATGCGCTGGCGCGTATTCCGGGCGTGGGTGACGCGCAGATCTTCGGCGGCGGCGACTACGCCATGCGCGCCTGGCTGGACCCGGACAAAGTCGCCTCGCGCGGCCTGACCGCCAGCGACGTGGTGCGCGCCATGCGCGAGCAGAACGTGCAGGTGTCGGCCGGCCAGCTCGGCGCCGAACCGCTGCCGGACAGCAAGTTCCTGACCCTGATCAATGCCCAGGGCCGGCTGAAGACCGAAAAGGAATTCGGCGACATCGTGCTCAAGAGCGGCACCGATGGCGAGATCGTGCGCCTGTCCGACGTGGCCCGCCTGGAGCTGGGTGCGGGTGACTACACCCTGCGCTCGCAGCTGGACGGCAAGAACGCGGTCGGTATCGGCATCTTCCAGTCGCCGGGTGCGAACGCGCTGGACATCCGTGACCAGGTCATCTCGACGATGGACGAGATGCAGAAGACCATGCCGGCCGACGTCAAGTACGAAGCGGTGTACGACACCACCATCTTCGTGCGCGACTCGATCAAGGCCGTGGTCTCCACGCTGCTGGAAGCGATCGCGCTGGTGGTGCTGGTGGTGATCCTGTTCCTGCAGACCTGGCGTGCCTCGATCATCCCGTTGATCGCGGTGCCGGTGTCGGTGGTCGGTACCTTCGCTGCGCTGTACCTGCTGGGCTTCTCGATCAACACGCTGAGCCTGTTCGGCCTGGTGCTGGCGATCGGCATCGTGGTTGACGACGCGATCGTGGTGGTGGAGAACGTCGAGCGCAACATCGAGGAAGGCCTGTCGCCCACCGCCGCGGCCCACCAGGCCATGCGCGAAGTGTCCGGCCCGATCGTGGCGATCGCGCTGGTGCTGTGTGCCGTGTTCGTGCCGATGGCGTTCCTGTCCGGTGTCACCGGCCAGTTCTACAAGCAGTTCGCGGTCACCATCGCCATCTCCACGGTGATCTCGGCGATCAACTCGCTGACCCTGTCGCCGGCCCTGGCCGCGCGCCTGCTGAAGGCCCACGGCGCACCGAAGGACGGCCCGAGCCGTCTGATCGACCGCCTGTTCGGCTGGGTGTTCCGTCCGTTCAACCGCTTCTTCAAGTCCAGCTCGGAGAAGTACGAGCGTGGCGTGGCCCGCATCCTTGGCCGTCGCGGCGCGGTGTTCGTGGTCTACGCGATCCTGCTGGTCGGTACCGGCGTGATCTTCAAGCTGGTGCCGCCGGGCTTCATCCCGACCCAGGACAAGCTGTACCTGATCGCCGGCGTGAAGCTTCCGGAAGGCTCGTCGATCGCGCGTACCGATGAAATGCTGCGCAAGGTCGCCAAGATCGCCCAGGAAACCGACGGTGTGGCCCACACCATTTCGTTCCCGGGCCTGAATGCGCTGCAGTTCACCAACACGCCGAACACCGGTGTGGCGTTCATTCCGCTCAAGCCGTTCGCCGAGCGTCATGGCCGCACCGCCGCGCAGATCAATGCCGAGATCAACCAGAAGATCGCCGGCCTGCAGGAGGGCTTCGCGTTCGCGATGATGCCGCCGCCGATCCTCGGCCTGGGTAACGGCAACGGCTACCAGATGTTCATCGAGGACCGCGGCAACCTGGGCTACGGCGCGCTGCAGAATGCCGTGCAGGCAATGCAGGGCACCGTTGCGCAGACCCCGGGCATGGCCTTCCCGATTTCCAGCTACCAGGCCAACGTGCCGCAGCTGGATGCCGAAGTGGACCGCGTCAAGGCCAAGGCACAGGGCGTGCAGCTCACCGAACTGTTCGACACCCTGCAGACCTACCTCGGTTCGGCCTACGTCAACGACTTCAACCAGTTCGGCCGTACCTGGCAGGTGATCGCACAGGCTGACGGTCCGTTCCGCGAGACGGTCGAGGACATCGGCAAGCTGCGTACCCGCAACGACCGCGGCGAAATGGTGCCGATCGGTTCGATGGTCACCATCAAGCAGACCTTCGGCCCGGACCCGGTGCTGCGCTTCAATGGCTATCCGGCAGCGGACCTGGCCGGTGAAGCCGACCCGCGCCTGCTGTCCTCGGCCGAGGCGATGACCAAGCTGACCGAGATCGCCGGCAAGGTACTGCCGGTGGGCATGACCACCGAATGGACCGACCTGAGCTACCAGCAGGCAACCCAGGGCAAGGCGGCCTTCATCGTGTTCCCGGTGGCGATCATGCTGGCCTTCCTGGTGCTGGCCGCACTGTACGAGAGCTGGTCGCTGCCGCTGGCGGTGATCCTGATCGTGCCGATGACCCTGCTGTCCGCACTGTTCGGCGTGTGGCTGACCGGTGGCGACAACAACGTGTTCGTGCAGGTCGGCCTGGTGGTGCTGATGGGCCTGGCGTGCAAGAACGCGATCCTGATCGTCGAATTCGCCAGAGAGCTGGAGATGGGCGGCAAGGGCATCGTTGAAGCCGCGCTGGAAGCCTGCCGCCTGCGCCTGCGTCCGATCGTGATGACCTCCATCGCGTTCATCGCCGGCACTGTGCCGCTGGTGCTGTCGCACGGCGCGGGTGCCGAGGTGCGCTCGGTCACGGGTATCACCGTGTTTGCTGGCATGCTGGGCGTGACCCTGTTCGGCCTGTTCCTTACCCCGGTGTTCTACGTGGCCCTGCGCAAGTTCGTCACCCGCAACGGTGGTGGCCAGCTGGTGCAGCACGGCGAGCCGACCATCCATCACTGACGTGGAACTCCACCGGCACCGGTCCCCCAACCGGTGTCGGATTTCCCCCTCCAAAGGCATGACTCCATGAACACCCATCAGAACAAGATCGCACTGGTCACTGGTGCCACCCGCGGTATCGGCGCCGAGACCGTGCGTCAGCTGGCACAGGCCGGCGTGCACACGCTGCTGGCCGGCCGCAAGCGCGAGGCCGCCGTGGAGCAGGCGCTGAAGCTGCAGGCCGAAGGCCTGCCGGTGGAAGCACTGCAGCTGGACGTCACCGATGGCGCCAGCATCGCCGAGGCCGTGCAGCAGGTACGCGAGCGCCACGGCCGTCTCGACATCCTGGTCAACAATGCCGGCGTGCTGCTGGAAAACCCGGCGCAGCGGCCATCGGAGCAGTCGCTGGACACCTGGCGCCGTACCTTCGACACCAATGTCTACGCGCTGGTGGCGGTGACCCAGGCCTTCCTGCCGCTGCTGCAGCAGGCCAAGGCCGGCCGCATCGTGAATGTCTCCAGCATCCTCGGTTCGCAGACCCTGCATGCCGATCCGGCGTCCGGCATCTACGACATGAAGGTTCCGGCCTACAACGCTTCCAAGGCGGCGGTGAACAGCTGGACCCTGGCGCTGGCGCATGAACTGCGCGGCACGCCGATCAAGGTCAACACCGTGCATCCGGGCTACGTGAAAACCGACATGAACGGCGGCCACGGCGAAATCGAGATCGCCGAGGGCGCACGTTCCAGCGTGCAGATGGCGCTGATTGGCCACGAAGGGCCCAATGGCAGCTTCACCTACCTGGGCGAGGTGCTGCCATGGTGATCCGCACGTTGGCGATGGCAGTCTCCAGCCTGGTGCTGGCAGGCTGTGTCAGCGTCGGTCCGAACTACAAGGCGCCGGTGCAGGAACCGGTGGTCCTGCAGGGCGCACAGCAGCCGGTGTTCAGCACCACCTCGCCGGTGGCCAGCTGGTGGGCGCAGTTCGATGACCCGGTGCTGGAAGAACTGGTGCACGGTGCACTGTCGGACAACCTGGACCTGCGCGTGGCGGTGGCCCGTGTCAGCCAGGCCCGTGCGGTGTTCGTCGAAAGCCGCTTCGACCAGGCCCCGCACATCACCGCAGGCGGCAGCTACGACCGCCGCAAGCAACCCGATCCGCAGCTGGGTGGGCAGCGGGTGTTCACTGAAAGCTACCAGCTCGGCTTCGATGCGGGCTGGGAGCTGGATCTGTTCGGCCGCAAGCGCCGTGCTGCAGAAGCCGCGCGCGCCGACCTGGACGCCGAACAGGCGAACCTGGCCGACGCGCAGGTGCTGGTCGCCGCCGAAGTGGCACGCAACTACTTCGAACTGCGCGGCACGCAGAAGCGCATCGCGGTGGCCCAGCACACCCTGGTCAACCTGCGCGATACGCAGAAGCTGACCGAAGCACGCTGGGAGCTGGGTGCTGGCAGCGAACTGGACGTGCAGAGCAGCCGCGCCCGGCTGAAGGCGATCGAGGCCGACATTCCCCTGCTGGAAGTGGCGGAGACACAGTCGCGCAACCGCCTGGCGGTGCTGCTCGGCCAGCGTCCGGAAGTACTGACGGCGATGCTCGCGCCGCACGAAGTACCGGCGTTTGCCAAGGCATTGCCGCTGGGTGATACCCGCGAACTGCTGCGCCAGCGTGCGGATGTGCGTGTGGCCGAGCGTCGCCTCGCGGCGGCGACTGCACGCGTGGGCGTGGCCACGGCCGACCTGTTCCCGCGGTTGTCGCTGTCCGGCTTCGTCGGCTTCCTGGGCGGCGATGCCAGCGGTCTGGTCAATGGCAACAACAAGGCCTGGTCGCTGACCCCGTCGCTGAGCTGGGCGGCCTTCGACTTCGGCACCGTGCGTGCCCGCCTGCGTGCCAGCAAGGCCGAAGCCGAAGGCGTGGCCGCGCAGTACGAGCAGGCCGTGCTGCTGGCCCTGGAAGACACCGAAAACGCGCTGACCCGCTACTCCAAGCAGCAGGCGCGGCTGGCGATCGTGGTTGAACAGGCGCAAGCGGCACGGCGTGCCGAGTCGCTGGCGCAGATCCGCTATCGCGAGGGTTCGGAGGACTTCCTGACCCTGTTGGATGCGCAGCGCACGCAGTTGGCGGCGGACGATGCATTGGCCGCCGCCGAAGCGGAAGTCAACGTCAGCGTGGTGGGTGTGTACAAGGCACTGGGCGGCTGGGGACAGGCGCCCCAGGCGGCAGCCCCGAGCGTGGCGCTGGCGCGCTGAGCGAGCGGCACTGCAGGGTCTCGCGGCCGCAACGGGCAGGCTGTCCGTTGCGGCCTTCTGCCGGAAGGAAGGGCGTCAGGTCAGGGCGCTTGCCGCAGCTGGCAGGCGGCGAGATCCTGCTGGCGCTCGCGTGGCGTATCGCGCAGGGGCAGCACGCGGCGCTGCGTACCTTCGCCTACAACGCAGAACAGGCTGCGGTACCAGCGCCGCGACGGGCCCTCACGGCCAGGTACGGTCGATACCAGCACCACGCCATAGGCCTGGCCGGGTGACAGCGCAACGCTGCGCAGCGCGGGTTGCTCGTCCAGGCGCAGGCAGTGGCCCGGTGCGAGTGCCTGGCCACCGCTACCCAGCTCGGCGGTGGCCAGTGGTCGCTCGCGGCCACCGCTGCGTTCGAACAGCTGCACGTGGTCAACGGTCACCGTCGCGCGCTCATCGCCGGCCGTCACGCATGGCGTCCCGTGCTCATCCTTCACCTGTGCCGGCGCGTGGCGCAGGGTGGCCGCGTCTGCAAGGGCGGGCATGCACAGCAGGACGATCAGGGGGAGGGTGCGCATCGGGGTCACTCCTTGGTGTTGGGCAGATTGGACGCGGCTGCCGGATCGGCCAGGAAATCGGCCAGCATCGGCGCCAATGCCGAGGCCACGTTGGAGGCGCCCACGCGGGTGGCGATGGTGGCCTGGTAGGCTTCGCCGGTGAACGCTGCCACGAAGTAGTCGGCGAGGATGTCGCCCTGCTGCTCCATGTTGAAATCGCACAGGCGCTTGTCGTTCGAGGGCACGTAGTCGTATTTCATGTTGGGGCGGAACATGCGGACCCACTTGATGGAATAGCCCAGCTGGTATTGCCACACATGCACCATCTCGTGGATGAACCAGTGCTGCTTGTCCACGCCCAGCGCGGAATAGTCGTCTTCGTGGACACCTTTCGGGAAGTACATCTCGCCATTGGGCGTGACCGCGGTGTTCTTGTCCTGGAACCCGAAGAACAGCCAGTACCCGTGGTTGTGCACCTTGACCCGCGCATAGTCGACGCTGTTGCCGAACACCTTGCGTGCGATGTCGATTTCGCCGGCCGTCAGGCTGCGTTCGTGGCCCTTGGCCTCGACCTCGACCACGGACTGCCCATAGGCGTCTTCGGTCGTTGCCGCGCCGTCCACCGCGAAGCTGACCTTGTCTTCGGCGCCGGCGACGCTGCTGCAGCAGGTGGCCGAACCACTGGGCTCGCTGAGCGTTGCGCGCACGATCCGCACGGCGTGGTCGGTCTGCACGCGTGCGGTGGCGCCGTTGCTGTCGGTGGTGCCGCTGACCTGTTCGCCGTTGTCCAGCTCCAGGGTATAGGGCACGTTTGACAGCGGTTCCCGGGAGCGGGTCAGGAAGCGAAGGGCCTGGTCGAACAGGCCACTTTCGCGCTTGCCCATCAGGCGCGTGGCGATACCGGCCGCGCTCGCGGCCCTGCCCAGCGCTGCCGCAGCCGAACCTCCGGCTGCCGCGCCGCCGTCACCGCCCTGTTCGAGGAACACGTGGGCCTGCTGGCTGGACATCAGCGAGCATCCGCATGCGCAGAGATCGCCGTGACGTGCGACAGGCTGTCCATCGATGATCACCGTGCTGTCGCCGGAGGCGATGCGGGTGGGGCCATGACGCTTGCAGAGCGCTGGATCGCCGATGCGCGCCACCGGCTTGCCGTCGATGTCCGTCATCGGCGAGCCCTGCAGCACCTGGCCACCGCTGCTCAGGGGGTCTCCCAGCACAATCCAGTTTCTTGCCATCGAACACGCTCCCTGTGAATGAAGCCTGGGTTCCTGCCGGTCGCATCCTAACGTGCATACCGTGAATTGGCATTCATGAACAGGCAACCGCGCTGGCAGCGGGCCGTCGGCGGGCGCACAACAGCAGGGGCAGCGCGGTGCTGCGCCGATGACATGTGGCGGGCGTCACAGATGTGACGCATCTGACTCTGCCCTAAGCCGAGCGTGCCCTGTAACTAGTGGGGCAGTCTCTTGGGAGGAAGGACAGACAATGACCGATGACAAACGGGATACCCAGCGCATGTTGTTCGGTGATCCCGGCCTGCCCGGTGCCGGGCTGTCGGTAGCGGTGGTGGTACTGCTGGTGCTGGCGTCCCTGGCCGCCGCGATCGGCTTCGTACGCCTGCCGGATCCGCTGCTCGGGCTGGGCCTGATCGGCATCGCCGTGTTCCTGGCCGTCGGGGCCCGCATCTGCCAGGCACGCGACCAGCATCAGGCCTTGTACCGCCTGTTGTCGCGACAGCCGCCGCCGTAACCGCGGCTATCGCGCGGGATCAGGGCGTTGGCCAGTCCAGCTCGACCACCAGCGGGAAGTGATCGGACGGCAGCACATCGTCGATGCGACGGTCATCGGTGAGGAAGCTGCGTGCCTTGAAACCTCGCACCAGGACCCAGTCCAGCTGCGCGGTCGCCTTCCCGGTGAAGTCGTGGAAGGTCAGGCGCGGGCCCTGCGGTGCCTTCACCTGGGTGCGGGTGTCCTGCAGCACCTGGGTGAACGCCTTGTAGGTATCCCCACCGGGCTCGCTGTTGAAGTCGCCGGTCAACACCACCGGCAGGTCGGCGGGCAGCGCTGCGAGGCGCCTGCCGATCAGTTCGGCGCCCTTCACCCGGCGCGGCTCATCCTCATCACGGTAGGGCAGGTGGGTATCCATGAAGTAGAAGCGACGGCCATCGTCCAGGCGCCGGAACAGGGCCCAGGTGACCATGCGCGGGTACAGGTTGCCCCAGCTGATGCTGCCGGGCACGTCCGGTGTATCGGACAGCCAGAAGTTGCCTGATTCCTCAACGGCCAGCACCTTGCTGTCGTAAAACACGCCCATGTGCTCATCGCCACTGCCACCACGGCGGCCTTCGCCGAACCAGCGGTAGCCGGGCAGGTGTCCGGACAGGTAGTCGGCCTGTTCCTTCACCAGTTCCTGGGTGCCGATCACCGCCGGGTGTGCATCGAGGATGACCCTGACCATCGCATCGCGACGGTCCGGCCAACGCTTGCCAGGCTCGGTATCTGCCGGGGTGCGGACATTGAACGACATCACTTTCAGCGGCGCCGGTGTGGCGGCCCAGGTGGCGGCAGGCAGAGCAAGCGCCAGCAGCGCGCACAGCGCAGGGCGATGGAAACGCGACAACATCGTGGAATCCCTCCATTCCATGAAAACGGTTTCACGCAGCATGCCATGGACGATGGGGCCAGTGGTATGCCGGGACGGGCGGATGGAGGTTGCCGGGCGGGCGGTGAAAGCGCCACCCGGCGGATCGCGCGCGGGGCGATCAGGGATCGTAGATCATCCCGTTCTCGTCCCGGTTGTAGTGACTGGTGACTTCGCGGGTGCCGTCGTCATAGACCGCGTACGACGTGCAGCGCTGGTGGAACACGTTGCCACTGATGCGGAAGGGCACACACTCTTCCAGAACCTCGACGACTTCGGCGGCGGTTGCGGTGGTCGACACCATTCCGGCGAGGGCCACGGCCAGTGCGGCCATCGAGGCCAGTTGCAGTTTCATGAGCGTCATCCTTGCTTTCTGCAATCGCGCACATGCGCATGGCGTGTGTAACACGCGAACCAGACCGCCGGAAGTGCTTGGCCGGGATCAGTCCTCGATCTCGCCGCGGCGACTGGCAGCGCGCACTGCCTGCGCGGTGGTCGCTACTCCCAGGCGCTGGCGCGCGCGGCGCAGATGATTTTCCACTGTGCGTGCGGAAAGCCCAAGCGTGGCGGCAATCTCTGCCTGCCGACGTCCGGCAGCGACCCAGCGCAGTACCTCGCGCTCGCGCGTGCTGAGCGCGCTTCCGGAGAGTTCCGCAGGGAGCTCAGCCAGCCGGCGCGCGGCACGGAATGCTGCGCTTGCAGCAGATTCCAGTTGCAGGCGTGCGCCGGGAGACGCATCGATCGATGTGCCGGCGAAGCTGATCGCGCCCTCCAGGCCAGTAGTGCCGAACACCGGCACCTGCAGGCCGTGCAGCCCTTCGCCACGCGGCTGCTTCACCATCTGGTAGCGTTCGCCGCGTACGCCCTGGCGCTTGCTCCAGAAGAACGGCGCGTCGCTGTCCAGAACGTGGCGATTGACCGGGCAGGCATGCAGATAGCGGGCGAGATCGGTATCACTGCCATCGCCGAACCAGTCGCCCTCGATCCAGTACACGCGCTGCGCACCGCGTTCCAGCCCGGTGCCGGTGGCGAACACCAGCACGCGGTCGTAACCGAGGGGGGCCGCTATGCTGCGCAGTACCGCGCCCACTTCGCTCAGCGAGCGGGCGCGTTCCAGCTCAAGCAATGCCTGCAGCAGATCGCTCATCCGGGTCAGCGCCCGGCCAGCGCGTCGAGCAGGGTACGTGCAGCCAGCTTGCCCAGCGCGTTGCCGGCCAGCGGACTGTCGCCGGTCAGCAGCAGGCGGTCCTGCAGCACACTGCCGTCGATGCCGTCGTTGACGATCTGCACGCCCTGCTGCGCCAGCCGCTCGCCAAAGAACCACTGCAGTTGTCCCGGCATGTAGCCGATCTCCGGCGTCTGCCGATCCATCGCATCGGGGAAGGCGCAGATGCGATAGCCGCGGAAAAGTGAACCACCATCGGCCTCGTCCACGCCTGCAGCGAGCAGTGCGGCCGGGCCGTGGCAGAGGGTGATGATGTGGCGCTGCTCGCCCATCGCCCAGTGCAGGACCGCTTTCACCGCGCGGCTCTGCGGCAGGCCGATCAGGGCGCCATGGCCGCCGGGAATGAACACCGCCGCATAGTCCGAATCGGCGCCCAGCGCGGCCACCACCTGGTCCAGCGGCAGCGGTTGGCGGAAGCGTTCTTCATATCGCTCATACAGCCCGCCGATCTCCTTGTCCTCGTGCGGAAACGCCCACCACTCGAACTTGGCGGCGTTGCCCGACAGCGTAGCTACATCGATATCGAAACCGGCCTTGTCGAGGTGGTACATCGGCAGCAGCGTTTCCACAGGATGATTGCCGGTCGAGAACAGGTGGCCGTTGGCGGTCGGCAGATAGCGTTCATCCGCGGCGATCATCAGCACCTTCCACCGACCATCCCGGCGTGCGTCCGGATAATCGGCACCGGCAAGGTTGCTCTTGGCCGATGTGAACTGCGACAGCGAGTACGGAGACGGGAAGAAGGCGTCGCGCTCGGCCGGGTCGGGGCTGGGTTGGCGGCTGGGCTCTTGCGTGTTCATGCGGATCTCCTTTGGGGAAAGTGAGCCCAGCATAGGAGGCCGCGCGCGCAGGCGCGATGAGGGATTTCCCTCAGCCGCCCACTGCTACTTCACCACGGCACCATGCTCCTGCATGTCCTCGTGCAGGATCCGGCGCAGTTCGACGATGGCCGGCGTGGCTTCCTGCACGCTGTGCCCGGACACGATCACCTTCTCGGACTCCGCGCGCGGCAGGTGCGAGCTCCAGTACGGCACCAGCCCATCGTCGGTCTTCTCCAGCGGGCCGTCGGCCTTGGCGCGCGCGATGATCGAGTGGTAGCGGACCTTCGGCGACATCGGCAGGTCGGCCACGGCGCGGACGAAGGGATCGTCCTTGTCCAGGTTCTGGATGCTGTTCATCTGGTAGCCGTGCTTGCCATCGTTGCGATCGATCTGGCCGTCGTTGGCGATGGTGGCGACGTCTTCCAGCACGGTCAGCGGCAACCGCACCAGGCGGCCGATCCAGCGGCCCAGGCGGGTGCCCGCCACATCGGTACCGCGGTGTGGCGTGGCGATGAACACCACCCGCGACACTTCTGGTTCGGGCCGGAAGGTCAGCACCGGTGCGCCCTTGGTACGCAGCAGTTCGCGCTGCGCCGGTGTCATCTGCGCCGTTGCCAGCAGGGTGTCCACCAGATGATCGCCGGAGGAGGAGATCATCAGCCGCGCGATCACGCCGCCCATGCTGTGTCCGACCAGCACCATGTCATGCGACGCTTGTGCCTTGCCGCTGGGGTCGAAGTGCCTGAACACTTCGGCCAGCGTCTGGCGCATTGCATCGTGGCTCATCGCGATGGGCATGTTGGTCGGGTAGTAGAACTGCCAGATCTGGAAATCCTGGCGGATCTCGTCATCGCGCATCAGCTCGTTGGCGACATTGACCCAGGCTTCCGGGCTGCTCGCCAGGCCGTGGATCATCAGCAGCACCCGGCGTTTCGGATCATAGGGCTGCATCATGTACAGGTGCGGCGTTTCAATGCCGCCCTTGCCGCCGAACAGCGAGCGCAGCGACTGGTGGCTGAAGTTGGAGCGGGCCAGCCACAGCGCATAGCCGGCGGTGAAGTTCGCCGCCAGTGGCACGTCCTGTCCGTGCAGCGTGACCTCCGTGACCTGGTAGGGATCGTGGATCTCCAGTTCCGGCTCGTCGTCGTGCAGTACTTCCCACAGGTTCTTTCCCGAGAAGCGCAGCAGCACCGTCATCGACGGCGACGGCATCTCGCTCCAGCTCTGCTTTGGCGACGGCGGGGGCTGTGCGGCGGGCGTTGTGGCTGCCGTCGTGGCCGCCGCAGCGGCCGGGTCGTCCATCACCGCCACCAGCTCGGCACCGAAGCCATCGCGGCGATGCACGCTGCGCAGCGTGCCGGTGAACGACAGTGAAGCGGCGGGAACCAGTTCGGTCGGCGTGCGTGTGTCCAAGGGCGATGCGTCGGTGGACGGCGCCAGCACGAAGGTCCAGCGGCCCAGCGTCAGGTGGCTGGCATCGTTGCGGACACGGCCGGTCGCATAGGCGTTGTACAACTGCACCGAGGCTTCCTGCACGGCCAGGTTGTAGTAGTCGCGCACCTGGGTCTGGCGGTCCTCGAAGCCGCGCTGGTTGGCCGTGCGCTCGGTGAAGAACAGATAGGCGTAGGCCTGCCGTGCGACCTGCATCCATGCGTCCAGGCGCGGCTGGAAATCGGCATCCAGCGCGGTGATCGCGGTTTTTGCGCGGCCCGAGGCCGAGTACTCGCGCTTCGGCGCGGGCAGGGTCATCGCATACTGCAGCCACAGCTCGGCCAGGCTGGACCGCTTGTCTTCCTCGCGCACCACGATGCTGCTTTCCATCGCTTCGATGCAGGGCAGGCCGGGCTTGGCGCAGACGCCTTCATCGAGGCCGGCCACGCGCAGCGTTTCCATCGTTGCCGAGCTGAGTTTGCCGGTGGTGAGGATGTCGCCACGCTTGAGCGCGATGTATTGGCCGGGCGTGACTGAAGCGACCTGCACCGACGGTCCGAACTGACGCAACGTCGCGCAGCCGCCCAGGGTGAGCAGCACGGTGATGATGAGGGTCGTGCGGCCGATGAAGCCCAAGCCCGTGGTTGCCATACGATCCTCCTGCGCGGTGGCGCCACTGTAGCGGTCGGCATGTCAAAGCGGAAGATACCGGGCGGTCGGTTTGGGCCGGGGACCGCTGCCACGCAAGCGATTCAGGCAGTTCCGTGTGACACTGGGGTGAATGGAATGATGCAGGGACTGCGATGACGTGGCTTGAGACCCGGATCCCGCCGCCGCTGGTGATGCTGTTGTGTGCGGGGATCGGATGGCTGGCCAGCCGACTGTGGCCGGGTGCGGTGCTGCCCGTGCCGATGCCGGCACTGCTGGCCTCCGGCGTGGTGGCCATCGGCCTGGTGCTGAACCTGCTGCCGAAGCTGGCCTTCCAGCGCGCGCGTACCACGGTCAATCCGCTGCGCCCATCGGCATCGAGTGCGTTGGTCACGCGCGGCGTGTACCGCTACACGCGCATTCCGATGTATCTGGGCCAGGCGACGGTTCTGGCCGGCGGGATGCTGTACCTGCAGAATCCGGTTGCGTTGCTGGCCGTGCCGTTGTTCGTGCTGTACATCAACCGGTGGCAGATCGTGCCGGAAGAGCGGGCGCTTGCGGTACGCTTTCCCGACGCCTGGGCGGAGTTCCGCAGGCGCGTACGGCGCTGGCTGTAGCACCCGCCCGAGTGCACAACGTCCTGGCAGGGTTGAAATGGGCGCAGCGACCTTGCGGGGCCGCTGCGCCGCGCCATCAGTTGCTGGCTGCCTTCACGGCTTCAGCCGCGTCGACAATGCCCGGCCCACAACCGCCCGGGCAGTTCGCTGCCGCGATCGGGCGTGCAGTGCGACGCAGGATGTCCTTGATCTGAGCGGTGGTTTTGGGCACTGGCGCTACCGCCTGCATCAGCGCAACGATGCCTGCGACGTGGGGGGCTGCCATCGAGGTGCCGGACATGAAGTCGAAGGCGTTGTTGCCCACGGTGGACAGAATGCCCTGCGCCGGATGCTGGCGGGTGGGGGCGCAATTGGCCTGGCTCGGCGGAGTGGCCAGTGGCAGGAATTCGCCCGCCGACGCGCGGCACGACCAGGTCTCGCCGCCCGGTGCGGTGATGTGGATGCCCGCACCATAGTTGGAGTAGAACGCGCGACGACCGCCCTGGTCGTTGGCGGCAACCGCGATCACGCCCTTGCAGTTTGCTGGTGCGAATTCGGACACATCCAGATTGCTGTTGCCGGCCGCGACCACCACGATCGTGCCTCGCGCGGCGATGTCATCGATGGCCTCCTGTTCTGCCGGCGAGCAGGGACGGCGGCCGCCCAGGCTGAGATTGATGACTTCAGCCGGGTTGGCATTGGCCGGAACACTGGGCACATTGATCCCGGCACTCCACCGCATGCCGTCGATGATGTCTGCCGAACCACCGTTGCCCTGGTTGCCGAGGACGCGCACCGGTACGACCTTCGCGTTGTAGGCCACGCCGGCGACGCCGATCTGGTTGTTGGTCACTGCAGCAACCGTTCCTGCGACGTGGGTCCCGTGCGCGATGCCGGAGGCATCGAAGGCATCGGCATCACGGCCATCACCATCGTCGGACCCGCCACAGCCGGGATCGAGCCCGCCCGAGATGCACTGCCAATCGCTGAACGGCCGGGTGGACGAAATCATGTCGTAGCCGGGCAGCAGGTTGGCCTGCAGGTCAGTGTTGTTGAGATAACCCGAATCGACCACGGCCACCACCACGCCCTGGCCGGTGGAACGATCCCAGGCGCCTGGCAGGCGCGCACCACTGGTGGGGTTGCTGTAGTGCCACTGTTCGCCGTAGCGGGCATCGTTCGGTGTAGCGAACGCACTCATCATGTAGTTCGGCTGCACATACTCGACATCCGGATCGTCGGCGATGCGCTGCATCAGAAGCTCGGCCTCCGGGCGATCCAGCGTCTTGTCGGTACTCACCACGTCGGCACCGCCGCCCATGCGGCGCTGGTGGCTCACGGCAGCGGCCGGTGCAGCGCCGATCGAGCGCTTGCTGCGCTGCTGGATACCGAGGCGCTTTTGCAGCGCATTCTGCGCGGTGACGGCGGAGACGTGCTTGCTGCTGCCGTCCCGGTATTTGACGATGAAACTGCTGTACTGCTCGTTGCTGGCCATGCCTCGCGTCCATACCCGTTCGGTGGGTTGGGCGAAGGCGGGGGCGCTGGCCAGGACCAGGGTGATGGCGCTGGCAAGGGAAACCCGAAGCGACGTACGCATGGATACCGTTCCTTTGTGAAAGATGTGTCGAACAGGCCGCGCCCCTTCGGGCGCGGCGTGATGTGAAGGGTGCAGGTGTCCCGTGGTCTCCTCTTGATGGCGACCAGGGACGAACGGCTTCGCGGACACATCCCCCCCAAGGAGAGGGTTGGAAATTTCTGAAGTGGTTTAGTGATGTCGAAAGCGAGAGAAGGACCCGGCGCGCGACCAGTGGGGGGGCAGGGTAGGGGCTGCACGCTGTGCTTCGGCGTCGACAAGCCGAAGCACTGCGGCGGCTTTCCCGCCACTGGTCTGTTGCGCCCTCAGGTCAAAGGGCGTTTCCGGGACCAAACATGGCATCTCGAACTCTTTCGTACATTCCTTTGTACTTCGGGACTACCGGGTCGCTATCGGGTGTGAAGTCGACGGTGCAGACTGTGGTCAACCATCCGGCTCCCTCGCCCTTTTCAACCAGCATCCTTTCGTTGCTCTGGTCGCTCTTCGTGAAATGCATGGATGTATCGAGTGCGATATCCAGCGTGTCGACGTACTCGTCCGGGACTGACGTGTCAGGAGCCGTTCGAATCGCAATTGTCTGTATGGTGTGGTTCTTCAGGTTCTGCTCAACAAGCATCGCATCTATACGCCGTTTCATTTCCCAAGCCGTGCTCAGGTTGGAAAAGTGAGCAAGCAGGTAGTGCGATGTCTTGCCAGCAGGCGGACTGATGCGGGCGATCCAGTACGAGCACACGGTAAGTGGTCCAGAAGTCACTCTGGCGTGTGATCCAGCTTTGAGCAAGAGGACTTCATTTGCCGCAACACTGAGGCCTTTCGCTGCGAATTTGCTGGACATCTGGGCTTGCCTCCGCTTTTGACTATCCAGCCTCTTCAAAGGCATCGCGACGTACCCGACAGTCCGTCTCAACATCCTGCAATTCCAATGGAGTTCAACGGCGTGGGTGGTGCTCGTGCGCCGCCAGAGAATCTGAGGTGATCAGGGATCGAAGGCGCTGCGGGCCCTCCGCGCGCATGCCGTGGCTGCGTAACAGCATCGACCGGGCCTGGGATCTGACTCGGTGAACGTTCACATCAGGAGGGAAGTGCTTCCGCGCAAGCACGCAACGGAAACTGTCGGCGGCACCACTCTTCACTATGGAATCTACGGCGGACGGCCGTCGGACTACATGCTTCCCCGGTGGCGGGACCGGCCGCTCGCCGCCGTTTGCCTCATGGTCAACGAGCGATGTGCTGGCTTCAAAGAACGGGACAGCGAACTTCCACGTCTGCCGCTGCATCAATGACGCTGTGCCGACCAATACCGGATTCTCGCTGGAAGGAAGCGCTGGAACCACCCAAGCCGCCGGCCGCCAAGCCCCGCCCAAAGGACGCCGCCCGCAACGTGTGGGTGAGGGTAGGGCTGCAGCAGATGCGCCGCGGCGTGTAGGCGTCGGGCCACCCGCAGCTGCACCACGTTTCCATCGCGCAGCCGGTCACGGCGTAGGCCAGCTGGTGCTCGATTATGTCCGGACGGAAGGCGCGCAGCAGGTCGCCCAGCTGGGCTTCGGTCCACCATTGCAGCATGGTTCCGCTCTGGGAGCGGTACCAGGGCGGCGCGCAGATCCGCGACGGAGTTCCGCTCGGCTCGATCGGTCGCCACTGCGTATTGCATGACCTGGCCGCAGTTCGGCATGACGCGTGCGCGGACTCGAACGCCTGGCGCTCCTCCATCTTCCGGGTGATCTTCAGGACGTCGGACACCTTCAGGTCAGCAGCGCGCAGCTTCCCGATGTTGGGGAAGGCGCCATTCTCGAACCAAGCGTGGAAAACGAAAAAGCCGGAACCCCTTGTTTGACGAGGGATTCCGGCTTTTCGTGGATCTTTGCGGACCCGGTATTGGTGGAGGTGGGCGGAATTGAACCGCCGTCCGAAGGCACTCCATCCCCAGCACTACATGCTTAGCTCACCGTTGGATCTCGTCCCCGAACAGCACGGTGCGCAAAGCGCATCCGGGAACCAGCCTGTTGTGTTCTAGTGCCGGACTGACAGGCAGCCACCCAGCGCGATTCCATGATAGTGACTCTACACCGCGAGCATGGACACAAGCGGTTTCGAGGCTTAGGCCTTAAGCGGCCAGAGCGTAGTTGTCGTCGTTGGCAACTAGAGTTTTGCAGCTGGATTTACGAGGAAAGCTACCCCCTCGGCATGCGCCAGGCGACTTCACAACCCCCGTCGAAACCAATGCACCCCCGGTTTCTACAGTGCTGCAAGGTACAGGGCCATTCCCGTGTCGCCACGGTCGGGGCCTGCCCAACGGTTGCAATGCTACGGTAAAACAGCTGAACAGTCACCCCGGCAATCCGCAGTAAGTCGTAGAGCCACCGCGATAGCGGATTGGTAACGTCATTGGCACGAATTTGCGACACACTGGCGACGACCATCCGAGCCAGGATAGACACGGAGACTGTGGGTGACCGATGCAAGCCAACAACGCAGCCTGCGACAGCTGATCGGTCCGGTCGGTGCCGACTACCAGCGGCGTGCGCTGCCGCCCGGCTGGGTCTGGGCGGTGCTGGCGGTGCTGCTGGCGGCCACGTGGCTGACCGAGCTGCCGGCCACCGCCGCCGCCGCGCTGGTCGCCAGCGCGGTGGTGGTGCATTGGTCGCAGCGTGGCCGCATCCATTGGCTGGGCTGGCGCCTGCCGGGCCTGGCGGCGCTTGCTGCACTGCTGTGGGGGCCGGAAGTGCTGTCGCAGTGGTTCGAGCATGGCCTGGCCTTGGTCCTGATGTCGCTGGCCAGCCTCAGCATCGGTGTGCACGTATGGCAGTCACGGCAGATGGCCCGGCAACTGCAGGGCGCCGCCGACGCGATGGATGATGCCCAACTGCTTGCGTTGCTGCCCGCCGATGCAGCCGAACTGGCCAGGCAGTGGCGGGCAGGTGATGACCGCTACGCGCCGGAACTGGCGGTGGTGATGCACCTGGCGGTGATGCATGCGGCACTGGTGCCGCGGGTGCGCGGGCAGGGCATGCTGGCGGGATGACCCGCCTTTTGTAGAGCCGAGCCTGCGCTCGGCTGCCCTTCTTGCCGAAGCCGAGCATGGCTCGGCGCTACAGCCTTACGCGTCGCGGTTGCCGCGACGCATCACGCGCTGCTTCTCGATCGCCCAGTCGCGGTCCTTGGCGGCATCGCGCTTGTCGTGGGTCTGCTTGCCCTTGGCCAGCGCGACTTCGAGCTTGATCTTGTTCTTGCTCCAGTACATCGCGGTGGGCACGATCGTGTAGCCATCGCGCTCGACCTTGCCGACCAGCTTGTCGATTTCGCTCCGGTGCAGCAGCAGCTTGCGCTCGCGCCGGTCGTTGGCGACCACGTGGGTGGAGGCCTGGATCAACGGAGTGATCTGGGCGCCGATCAGGAAGATCTCGCCGTGCTTCACATAGGCGTAGGCGTCGATGATGTTGCCGCGACCAGCACGGATCGACTTCACCTCCCAGCCCTGCAGGGCCAGGCCGGCCTCGAAGCGCTCTTCGATGTGGTATTCGTGGCGGGCACGCTTGTTCAACGCGATGGTTTTGTTGGCCGTCGCGCTCTTTGCTTTATCCTTGCCGCTGTTCTTGCTCATTTCCGTATTGTCTCCGATTCGGGCCCGCCCGGTCGATTGCCGAAACGTCCTGTATTCATGCCTACTATCCGCCGCAGCGCCCTGGTCGAACATTCGGCCGCGCGCATGTTCGACCTGGTCAACGACGTCCAGGCCTATCCGCGCCGCTTCCGCTGGTGCTCGGCTGCCCAGATCCTGGAGCAGGGCGAGGACCGGCTGGTGGCACGCCTGGACTTGGGCCTGGGTTCGTTCAGCACCTGGTTCCAGACCGAGAACACCCTGCAGCGCCCGCACAGCATCGACATGCAGCTGCGCGATGGCCCGTTCAAGCAGCTGCATGGCCGCTGGGAATTCCATGCGCTGGCCGAGGATGCCTGCAAGGTCACCCTGACCCTGGAGTTCGAGCCCAGCTCGCGACTGCTGGGTCCGGCGCTGGCGATCGGCTTCCAGGGGCTGGCCGATCGGATGGTCAACGATTTCGTCCGCGTCGCCGACGAGGCCTGAGCGATGATCGAGGTCGAGGTGGTGCTGGCCTGGCCGCAGCGGGTGCTGTCGTGCCGGTTGCAGCTGGACGAGGGCGCGACCGTGGCCGATGCCATTGCCGCTGCCGCGCTGGACGGCACTGCCGACTGCCCGGCGGTGGCTGTGCATGGTGTATTGGCACGTCCGCAGCAGGCCTTGTTGGATGGCGACCGTATCGAACTGCTACGCCCGTTGCTGGCCGACCCCAAGGACAACCGCCGGCGACGCGCGCTCGGCGGTTGATTCCCGCGACCCGTCCGCGAGGACGGGCAGGGGGCCTCAGCGGCCCTTCTTCTTCTTGTCCTTCGGCAGGTTGCGGCCGAACTGGCGCACGGTCTGCTGGGCCAGGGCCTTGTCGTTACCCGGGAAGTAATCGCCTTCCCAGCGGGTCACGTTGTCATTCTCGAAGAACACGGTGAAGTTCTTCACCTCGGTACGGCCCAGGCGGTTCACGCGCTGGCTGGAGGTGTAGTCCCAGCGCTGGGCGTGGAACGGGTCTGGAATGGACGGGGTGCCCAGCAGCGCAGTGACCTGCTGCTTGCTCTGCCCGACCTGCAGCTTGGCCACGGCATCTTCCCGGATCAGGTTGCCCTGATAGATGGGTTGCTTGTAGATGATGCCGCAGCCCGTGGTGGACAGGGCAACGGCGGCGACCAGCAGGAGATTGCGCATCGGGAATGGCGGTTGGGGAAATCGATCCGATGATACACTCCCGGCGTGCCACCGCGACCCAATCCGAGGCAGCTGGCGCTAAATCGCCAATGAACGGAGACCTATGGAAACCCACGACCTGCGAAAAGTCGGCCTGAAGGTGACCCATCCACGGATGCGGATCCTGGCGCTGCTCGAACAGCGCAATGCCCAGCACCACATGACCGCCGAAGACATCTACCGCCAGCTGCTCGAGCATGGCGATGAGATCGGCCTGGCCACGGTGTACCGGGTCCTGACCCAGTTCGAGGCCGCCGGCCTCGTGCTCAAGCACAATTTCGAAGGTGGCCAGGCCGTCTACGAACTGGACCGTGGCGGCCACCACGACCACATGGTCGACGTGGACAGCGGCAAGATCATCGAGTTCGAAAGCCACGAGATCGAAGAGCTGCAGCGCAAGATTGCAGCCGACCACGGTTACGAGCTGGAAGAGCACTCGCTGGTGCTGTACGTGCGCAAGAAGCGCAAGTAAGCCGCTGCGGCCAGCCAGATGCGACGAAACCCCGGGCCTGCCCGGGGTTTTTCGTTGCTGGGCCTGGAGCTGGGGTCAGAGCCCTTTGCTGGCGCGAAGGGATCCGACCCCGGTCGCCCCCTGGCCTCCAAGCAGCGCCTCCAGATCCACCGCCTCGGCCATCGCCCGGTTACCCGCATCGCCCGGGTGCAGGTGGTCGCCGGAATCGTAGGCGGCGGCCATCCGTGACGGATCGGTCGGATCGCGCAACGCCGCATCCAGATCGATCACCGCATCGAACGGGCCGTGCGTGCGCAGCCAGGCATTGAGCTGCCTTCGCAGGGCCTCCTTGTCCGGTTGGTAGTAGTCGTCCAGCGGCGTGCCGGGCAGGGCGCCGGCGAATGGCGTCAGGGTGGCACCGACGATCCGAACGCCACGGCGATGGGCCTGTTCGGCCAGGGCGCGGTATCCCGCCTGCAGCGCAGCCAGCGTGGGCCGGGGCTGGTCACGGGCGAAGGCGGTGCCCGGCCAGCTGATGTCATTGATGCCGACCAGCACGATCACGCTGGATACCCCTGGCTGGTCCAGCGCATCGCGCCCGAAGCGGGCCAGGACCGATTCGCCCATGCCGTCGCGCAGCAGCCGGCCGCCGGAGATGCCGGCATTGACCACGGCCACCCCGTGCGGGGCCCGAAGTGCGGCCAGGTGGTCGGTCCAGCGCTGGTCCTGGTCGAGGCTGGCGCTGGCGCCATCGGTGATCGAATCACCGATCACCACCACGCTGCGCGCGCCGGCGGCAGCCTCGACCTCGATGCTGGTCAGGAACAGGCGGGCCGTGGTGGTGCCGGCAGACTGCAGATCGCGCGCCCGGCTCTGGTCTCCCCGGGCAATCCAACCGGTCTGGCGGCCATCCCAGTGAAAGGTCTGCAGCGGCGCTGTCCCTGGCACAAAGACGCTGACCTGCAGGGCCTGATGGTCCTGCGTGGCCACGGCCAACGGATCGCTCAGCCGTTCCTGGCCGGGACCGATCAGCACCCCGGGCTGGCCGTCGAAGCGGAGGGGCTGCGGGGTGGCACCGGCGCGTGCGGCCACGCTGGCCGCACCGATCCGCAACGGCTGCGTGCCGTAGGCATTGCTCAACCGCACCCGCAGGCGAGCGCCGCCCACACTGATGCGCGCGGTCTGGCGGAAGGTCTGGTCCTGGAGTGCGGGCGGGATCAGCGTCGGGAACAGGAAGTCCGGGCCCCACACCGGTTGCGGGCTGGCCTGCCAGCTGGCGACCCAGTGCGGGACCGGGGCGGCGCTGGCTGCGCTGGACAGGGCGATCAATGTGGTGGCGGTGAGCTGGCTGAAGCGGTTCATCGGGCAATCCCGGAAGGAGGGAGGGCCATGGTGATTCTCTGTACATCTGTGAACTAGACTGCGCATGGATAATCATCTGTGAACTGGATTCATCGTCATGGCGCGACCCGACATCAACCGATCCGGCGAACTGGAAGTGTTCGTGCGGGTGATCGAGACCGGTGGCTTCTCCGCCGCCGCACGCACCCTGGATATGACGCCGTCGGCGGTGAGCAAGCTTGTGGCCCGGCTGGAGCAGCGGCTGGGTACGCGCCTGCTGCAACGCTCCACCCGCCAGCTGCAGCTGACCCCGGAGGGGTGTGCGTTCTACGAGCGTGGCCTGCGTGTGCTGGCCGACCTGGATGAGGCCGAGCGCTGCGCCAGCGCCCATGCCGAGCCGCGCGGACGCTTGCGGGTCAATTCCAACGTCCCGTTCGGCCAGCATTTCCTGTTGCCGTTGCTGCCGGCGTTCCTCGAGCGCAACCCGCAGGTGGGCGTGGACCTGACCCTCAACGACGAGGTGATCGACCTGCTCGAGCAGCGCACCGACGTGGCGGTACGGGCTGGCCCGCTGAAGAGCTCCAGCCTGGTGGCGCGGCGGTTGGGCGCCACGCGGATGATGATCGTGGCTGCGCCGGCCTACGCGCGACGCCACGGCCTGCCGTGCAACGTGGAAGAACTACAGTCGCACAACCGTCTGGATATCGGTCATGCGCGCGCCATGCAGGGCTGGCCGCTGCTGCACGAGGGGCGTGAGCGGATGCTGCTGCCCAGCGGCAATGCACGCGCCAGCAATGGCGACGCTTTGCGCCAGCTGGTGCTGGGCGGGCTGGGCATGGCGCGGCTGGCGGCGTTCCAGGTGCAGCAGGACATCGCCGCCGGGCGCTTGCTGCCGGTGCTGGAAGAGGCCAATCCCGGCGACCTGGAAGAGGTGCACGCGGTGTTCCTGGGGCAGGGCGGTTACCTGCCGCTGCGGGTGCGCGCGTTCCTCGATTTCCTGGTGGAGAACGTCGATCTGACGCAGCCACGGGGGTAATGCCGGCCGCTGGGTGAGCTGTGCCGCGCTGTTGAGCGGAAGCCGAGCACGGGCTCGGCGCTACACGTCGGTTCGTTCGGGAAATCCTGTAGAGCCGAGCCCACGCTCGGCTCCGTCCGCCTCAGGCCTGCAGCAGCTTGCGGGCGGCGGCGCGCGCTTCCTTGCTGACTTCCACGCCGCCGAGCATGCGCGCCAGTTCTTCCTCGCGTGCCTTGCTGTCCAGCTTTTCCACCGCGCTCTGGGTCATGCCCTCCACCGGTGCCTTGCTGACCCGGTAGTGCGCATGGCCCTTGGAGGCGACCTGTGGCAGGTGGGTCACGCACAGGACCTGGCGCTTCTCGCCGAGTGCGCGCAGCTTCTGGCCGACGATGTCGGCCACTGCACCACCGATGCCGGAGTCGACTTCGTCGAACACCATGGTCGGCACTGCATCCAGGTCCAGCGCGGCCACTTCGATGGCCAGCGAAATGCGCGACAGTTCGCCCCCCGAGGCGACCTTGCGCAGGGCGCGCGGCGGCTGGCCGGCGTTGGCCGCCACCAGGAACTCCACACGCTCGGCACCCTGCGGGTCGGGCTTGCCGCTGTCCTGTGGCTCCAGCTCGATCAGGAACTGGCCGCCGCCCATGCCCAGCTCGGCGATGATGCTGGTGGTGGTGGCCGACAGCTCTGCCGCCGCCTTGCGGCGGCTCGCACTGAGCACCTCGGCCTGCACGCGCCAGGCCGCAGCGGCCTTGTCGATCTCGCCGGCCAGGCGCTGCAGGCGCTCGTCGGCGCCGCGCAGTTGTTCCACTTCGGCGTGCATGCGCTCGCGCTGCGCGCCCAGTTCGTCCATCGGCACGCGGTGCTTGCGGGCCAGGTCGTGCAGGCGGCCCAGGCGGCGCTCGTTCTCCTCGAACTGTTCCGGGTCGGCGTCGAGATCGTCGTGTACCCGGTCCAGCAGCGACAGGGCCTCGTGCAGCTGGATCGAGGCATTCTCGATCAGGCCGTCCACCTCGCCCAGGCGCGGATCGTGTTCGATCAGGCGCGACAGCTCGTGGCGCACCTGCTGCAGCAGGTCCAGCGCGGAACTGCCGTCGTCGCCGTTGAGCTGGTTGCTGGCCGCCTGGCAGGCGCTCAGCAGGGCGCTGGCATGGGCCTGGCGGCGGTGGCTGGCGCCAAGCGCGGCAATCGATTCCGGCTCCAGGTCTTCACGGTCCAGCTCGCGCAGCTGGTGTTCCAGGAAGCCGATCCGGTCACTGACGTCGCCCTGTTGCGACAGCGCCAGCGACTCGTCGACCAGCGCCTGCCAGGCCGCGGCAGCGCGGCGCACCTGCCGGCGCTCGTCCTCGTTGCCGGCATACGCATCCAGCAGGGCCAGCTGCGACGGCCGCGCCAACAGGGCCTGCTGCTCGTGCTGGCCGTGGATCTCCACCAGCAGCGAGGCCAGGTCGCCCAGCTGCGCCAGGGTCACCGGGCGGCCGTTGATCCACGCCCGTGAACCGCCATCGGCGCGGATCACGCGGCGCAGCTGGCACTGTTCCTCATCGTCCAGCTCGTTGTCGGCCAGCCACTGGCGCGCGGCCTGCAACTGGTCCAGCGCGAATTCGGCGGAAAGCTCGGCGCGGGCGGCGCCATGCCGGACCACGCCGCTGTCGGCGCGCAGGCCGGACAGGAAGCCCAGCGCGTCGACCATCAGCGACTTGCCGGCGCCGGTCTCGCCTGAAACCACCGTCATGCCTGGCCCGAACTCCAGTTCGGTGGCGCGGACGACGGCGAAATCCTTGATCGAAAGATGTCTGAGCATGGGTAAGGGGGTATCAGCAGCCGCGCAACGCTAGCACGCGGGCGAGGGAGGTCCAATGACTTGCCAAGGTGATGCGCCGCCATTATCTAGTGTCCGTGTCTCACAGGTTGATTCCATGCACGGTTCTCCCGACCAGCTTGCCCCGCGTGCGCGCCATCTGCTGCGCACGCTGATCGCGCGTTATATCCAGGACGGTGAGCCGGTCGGCTCGCAGACGCTGGCGCGCGTGGCCGGCCTGGAGGTCAGCCCGGCCACCATCCGCAACATCCTCGGCGACCTTGAGGACCTGGGGCTGCTGGCCTCGCCGCATACCTCGGCCGGGCGCATCCCGACCGCGCATGGCTACCGGGTGTTCGTCGACAGCCTGCTGCAGATGCAGCCGCCGGGCGAGGGCGAGCTGGCCCGGTTGCGCCAGGAGCTGGCTGGCGGCGGCAGCACCCAGGCCCTGCTCGGCAGCGCTTCGGAGCTGCTGTCGGCGATGAGCCACTTCGTCGGCGTGGTCAGCGCGCCGCGACGCGAGCAGTTCGCCTTCCGCCAGATCGATTTCGTGGCGCTGGACGGTCGCCGGGTGCTGGCGATCCTGGTGTTCGCCGACAACGAGGTGCAGAACCGGGTGATCGAGACCCGGCAAGAGTTTGCGCCGGGCCAGCTGGAGCAGGTCGCCAACTACCTCAATGCCCATTTTGCTGGCCTGCCGATGGCCGAGATCCGCACCCGCCTGCTGCTGGAGCTGCGCGACGCCCGGTCCGAACTGGAGCAGCTGCTGGCGCACAGCATCGAACTGGCCGAGCAGGCCCTGCAGCCGCCGGCCGACGACATGCTGGTAGCCGGCCAGACCCGCCTGATGGGCGTGCAGGACCTGTCCGACCTGGAGCGCCTGCGCGAGCTGTTCGAGCTGTTCTCCAGCAAGCGCGAGATCCTGCAGCTGCTGGAGCGGACCATCCAGGCGCCAGGCGTGCGCATCTTCATCGGCGAAGAGACCGGAATGATGCCGCTGCAGGGCGTCTCGCTGGTCACCGCTCCGTACACGGCCAACGGCCAGGTGCTGGGGGTGCTGGGGGTGATCGGTCCCAAGCGGATGGCCTACGACCGGGTGATCCCGCTGGTCCAGGCCACCGCGGATGTGCTTGGCGCGGCCTTTTCACCGGCCGGACGCACGCCGGGAACATCCGACGCTTGAAACGCAGCATCCCGCCCACACTAGGGTGGGTGGAGGCGGAGAGTGACCGCCAGGGACCCAGACATGAACCACGAACAGCCAGATATCGAATCCCAGCAGAGTGCCGCCGATGCGGCTGCCACCGCCGGCGTCAACGACGAAGTCGAGCGCCTGCGCGCCGAAATCGAGCAGGTCAAGGCCGATGCGCTGCGTGAGCGCGCCGACCTGGAAAACCAGCGCAAGCGTGTTGCCCGTGACATCGAGCAGGCCCGCAAGTTCGCCAACGAGAAGCTGCTGGGCGAGCTGCTGCCGGTGTTCGACAGCCTGGACGCCGGCCTGAAGGCCGCCGGCGACGACCCTCACCCGCTGCGCGAAGGCCTGGAGCTGACCTACAAGCAGCTGCTGAAGGTCGCCGCCGACAACGGCTTGGCACTGCTGGATCCGATCGGCCAGCCGTTCAACCCGGAACACCACCAGGCCATCAGCCAGGTGCCGACCCCGGGCGCTGCCCCGGGCAGCGTGGTGACCGTGTTCCAGAAGGGCTACCTGCTCAACGAGCGCCTGCTGCGGCCGGCGCTGGTGGTGGTGGCCGCCGACTGATCCCGCAGGGCCGGGCGGCGGACAGACCCGTCACCCGACCCGACGCTGAACGCGCCGGATCGTCGGAAACACAGCGTTCGGGAGGTGGCTTGAATGTTCCACGAGCCTCCCCCACATCGTATTCATCCACCGGCCGCACGGCCGGACTGACCCCAACAAGCATCCTCAGGAGTCTCCCCCATGGGCAAGATCATTGGTATCGACCTCGGCACCACCAACTCGTGCGTGGCGATCATGGACGGCGGCAAGGCCCGCGTCATCGAGAATTCGGAAGGCGATCGCACCACCCCGTCGATCGTCGCCTACACCAAGGACGGCGAAGTCCTGGTCGGTGCCTCGGCCAAGCGCCAGGCCGTGACCAACCCGAAGAACACGTTCTACGCGGTGAAGCGCCTGATCGGCCGCAAGTTCACCGACGCCGAAGTGCAGAAGGACATCGCCCACGTCCCGTACAGCATCCTGGCCCATGACAATGGCGACGCCTGGGTGGCCACCAGCGACGGCAAGAAGATGGCCCCGCAGGAAATCTCGGCCAAGGTGCTGGAGAAGATGAAGAAGACCGCCGAGGACTTCCTCGGTGAGAAGGTCACCGAAGCGGTCATCACCGTGCCGGCCTACTTCAACGACAGCCAGCGCCAGGCGACCAAGGACGCCGGCCGCATCGCCGGCCTGGACGTCAAGCGCATCATCAATGAGCCGACCGCGGCCGCGCTGGCCTATGGCCTGGACAAGGGCGACAACAAGGATCGCAAGATCGTGGTGTACGACCTGGGCGGCGGCACCTTCGACGTCTCGGTGATCGAGATCGCCAACGTCGACGGTGAGAAGCAGTTCGAAGTGCTGGCCACCAACGGCGACACCTTCCTGGGTGGCGAAGACTTCGACAACCGCGTCATCGAGTACCTGGTTGAAGAATTCAACAAGGACCAGGGCATCGACCTGCGCAAGGATCCGCTGGCCCTGCAGCGCCTGAAGGATGCTGCCGAGCGCGCCAAGATCGAGCTGTCCAGCGCCCAGCAGACCGAAGTGAACCTGCCGTACGTCACTGCCGACGCGTCGGGTCCGAAGCACCTGAACATCAAGCTGACCCGCGCCAAGCTGGAAGCGCTGGTGGACGACCTGATCAAGAAGTCGATCGAGCCGTGCCGCGTCGCGCTGAACGATGCCGGCCTGCGTTCGAGCGACATCAGCGAAGTGATCCTGGTCGGCGGCCAGACCCGCATGCCGAAGGTGCAGCAGGCGGTGACCGAGTTCTTCGGCAAGGAACCGCGCAAGGACGTCAACCCGGACGAAGCCGTGGCACTGGGTGCGGCGATCCAGGGCGGCGTGCTCGGCGGCGACGTCAAGGACGTGCTGCTGCTGGACGTGACCCCGCTGTCGCTGGGCATCGAGACCATGGGCGGCGTGTTCACCAAGATCATCGAGAAGAACACCACCATCCCGACCAAGGCCTCGCAGGTGTTCTCCACCGCCGAGGACAACCAGTCGGCCGTGACCGTGCACGTGCTGCAGGGTGAGCGCGAACAGGCCCGCTTCAACAAGTCGCTGGCCAAGTTCGACCTGTCCGGCATCGAGCCGGCCCCGCGCGGCCTGCCGCAGGTGGAAGTGTCCTTCGACATCGACGCCAACGGCATCCTGCACGTGTCGGCCAAGGACAAGAAGACCAACAAGGAACAGAAGGTCGAGATCAAGGCCGGTTCGGGCCTGTCCGAGGAAGAGATCGCACGCATGGTCGCCGACGCGGAAGCCAACCGCGAAGAAGACAAGAAGTTCCAGGAACTGGTGCAGGCCCGCAACCAGGCCGACGCCCTGATCCACGGCACCCGCAGCGCCATCACCGAGCACGGCAGCAAGGTAGGCGGCGATGTCATCGGCAAGGTCGAGGCGGCGCTGGCCGACCTGGAAACCGCGATGAAGGGTGACGACAAGGCACAGATCGAAGCCAAGTCGAAGGCACTGGAAGAAGCTGGCCAGTCGCTGTTCGCCGCCGCTTCGGCCGACCAGGGCGGCGCCCCGGGTGCCGACGCTGGCAACGCCGGCAAGGCGCAGGATGACGTGGTCGACGCCGAGTTCACCGAAGTCAAGGACGACAAGAAGTCCTGATCCGGACCGACACGGGACGCTGGCCACCAGCGTCCCGTTGTCGCATCAGGGTCCTGACCGCCCACCGGCGTGTCGGGGCGCCCGACGCAAGAGCGGACCTGGTTCCGCTCTTCCGCTTTGACGAATCCCGACTTTCCGGAACCAGATCCACGATATGAGCAAGCGCGATTACTACGAAGTGCTGGGCGTTGCCCGCACCGCCACCGATGAAGAGCTGAAGAAGGCCTACCGTCGTTGCGCGATGAAGTTCCACCCGGACCGCAACCCGGGCGATACGGCGGCCGAAGCCTCCTTCAAGGAGTGCAAGGAAGCCTACGAAGTGCTGTCCGACGGCAACAAGCGCCGCATGTACGACAGCCACGGCCACGCCGCGTTCGAACACGGCATGGGTGGCGGCGGTCCGGGCGGCCCGGACATGAACGATATCTTCGGCGATATCTTCGGCAACATCTTTGGCGGCGGTGGCGGTGGTCCGCGCCAAGCCCGTCGCGGCGCCGACATCGGCTACGTGATGGAGCTGGACCTGGAAGAAGCGGTGCGCGGCGTCGAGCGCCGCATCGAGATTCCGACCCTGGCCGAGTGCGGCGACTGCGATGGCAGTGGCTCGGAAGACGGCAAGGTCGAGACCTGCAACGTCTGCCATGGCCGTGGCCAGGTGCGCATCCAGCGCGGCATCTTCGCCATGCAGCAGGCCTGCCACAACTGCGGCGGCCGCGGCCAGATCATCGCCAAGCCCTGCAAGACCTGCCACGGCAATGGCCGTGTCGAGGAAGACAAGGTGCTGTCGGTGAAGGTGCCGGCCGGCGTCGATACCGGCGACCGCATCCGCCTGCAGGGCGAGGGCGAGGCCGGCCCGGCCGGTACGCCGCCGGGTGACCTGTACGTGGAAGTGCGCGTGCGCGAGCACGCCATCTTCCAGCGCGATGGCGACGACCTGCACTGCGAAGTGCCGATCCGCATCTCGCAGGCAGCACTGGGCGACACCGTGCGCGTGGCCACCCTGGGCGGCGAAGCGGAGATCCGCATCCCGGCCGAGACCCAGACCGGCAAGCTGTTCCGCCTGCGCGGCAAGGGCGTGCGTTCGGTGCGCAGCCGCAGCGAAGGCGACCTGTACTGCCGCGTGGTGGTGGAGACGCCGGTGAACCTCACCAACGAGCAGCGCAAGCTGCTGGAACAGTTCGAAGCCACCTTCGTCGGCGAGGAAGCGCGCAAGCATTCGCCGAAATCGGCCACTTTCATCGACGGCGTGAAAGGCTTCTGGGACCGGATGACGTCCTGAGTTTTCAACGCAAGCGTTGAACGGTAGCGCCGGGCCATGCCCGGCGTTTTCGTTTGCGATCGGCGGTGGTTTCCGCCGGGCATGCGCCGCTGTGGCAGATCCACGCCATGCGTGGATGCGGTTACCGGAAAAATGCCGCGGGCGTCTGCCCCAGCTGGCGCTTGAACATGCTGGTGAACGCGCTGGGGCTGTCGTAGCCCATCGCCAGCGCGACATCGATGACCTTGTCGCCCACCGCCAGCCGCTCCAGTGCGGCCAGCAGCCGTGCCTGCTGCCGCCATTGCCCGAAGGTCATGCCCAGTTCGCTGGCGAAATGGCGCTGGATGGTTTTCACGTCCACCTGCAGCGCCTGCGCCCAGTCCTGCAGCGTGGCGTCGTCGCCGGGATGCTTCTGGATGTGCTGGCAGATCCGCTGCAGGCGAGGTTCGGTCGGCGCGGGAAGATGCAGCGGCAGCACGTCCATGCGGTGCAGTTCGTCCAGCAGCAGGCGCACCACGCGACCGTCGCGGCTGTCATCTTCGTGCGCGGTCTCGATCAGGCTGGCCGCCAGCAGCAGTTCGCGAAGCAGCGGCGCGACCTGCACCGCGAACGCCTCGTGCGGCAGCTGCGGCGCGAAATCCGGTTCTACATACAGGCTGCGCATGTGCACCTCGGCAATGCAGTCCACCGCATGTGCCATGCCGGCCGGAACCCAGATCGCGCGGGTGGACGGCACCACCCAGCGGCCGCCTTCCGCGCGTACGACCATCAGGCCGGACATGGCGAAGACCAACTGATGACGGCGATGCCGGTGGGGCGCGATGTGGGTACCGGGCGGGTAGTGGCGGGCGCGGCAGGTCACCGGGCGATGCACTGGCACTTCGTTCCACGGCGCGGTTTCACGTACCGGGCAGGAAGCGATGTCCTTTTTGCGATAGGCCATGACCCGAACGCGGCAGAAGGGAGGAGGAGGCAACCGTAGCATGCGTGGCTCGCCCCCAACCTGACTGCGTCCATGTCCGCCTTGGCTTCTCCCGCAACGACCTCACGCCCGGTGGCTCCCGGCGTGTTGGCCGCCATCTCCACCTCGCATGTCGTCAACGACATGATGCAGTCGCTGATCCTGGCCATCTATCCGGTGATCAAGGGCGGCTTCAATCTCAGCTTCACCCAGATCGGCCTGATCACGCTGACCTACCAGCTCACCGCTTCCATCTTCCAGCCGCTGATCGGCATGGCCACAGATCGTCGCCCGGCACCGTATTCGCTGCCGATCGGCATGGCCTCGACCCTGTGCGGCATGCTGCTGCTTGGCTTCGCGCCGAACTACGCGGTGGTGCTGCTGGCGGCGGCGATGGTCGGCATCGGTTCGGCCATCTTCCACCCGGAAGCCTCGCGCATTGCGCGGCTGGCCTCGGGGGGCCGGCATGGCTTCGCGCAATCGGTGTTCCAGGTCGGCGGCAACTTCGGTACCGCGTTGGGCCCGCTGATTGCAGCGGCAGTGATCGTGCCGTATGGCCAGCATGCCGCCTCGTGGTTCGCCGGTGCCGCCCTGATCGGCATTGCGTTGCTGACCTATGTTGGCCGCTGGTACGCGCTGCACCTGGGCACGCCGCGTCCGGCCAGTACCGCGGCGATGGCGCCGCGGCACCCGCCGCGCACCGTGGCCAGGGTACTGGCGATCCTGCTGGTGCTGATCTTCAGCAAGTATTTCTACATGGCCAGCATCGGCAGCTACTTCACCTTCTACCTGATCCACCACTTCGGCGTTGCGGTGGCACAGGCGCAGCTGCACCTGTTCGCGTTCCTGGTGGCGTCCGCCGCCGGTGGCTTCCTCGGTGGGCCATTGGGCGACCGCATTGGCCGCAAGCCGATCATCTGGACCTCGATCCTGGGCGTGGCGCCGTTCGCATTGATGCTGCCGCATGCCGACCTGTTCTGGACCACGGTGCTGGCCGTGCTGATCGGCTTCGTGCTGTCCTCGGCGTTCTCGGCGATCGTGGTCTATGCGCAGGAAATGATGCCGCACCGCATCGGCATGGTGTCCGGCCTGTTCTTCGGCTTCGCGTTCGGCATGGGCGGGCTGGGAGCGGCGGTGCTAGGTCTGCTGGCGGACAGGACCAGCATTGAATACGTCTACCACCTGACCTCGTTCCTGCCGCTGCTGGGCATCGTGGCGGCATGGCTGCCGCCATCGCGCCCTGCTGCTCACTGAGGGGGTTTGGTTTGCAGGGCTTGCAGCCCTGCACCTGCTGCAAGCCCGAGCCGAAGCAACAGCAGAAGCTGGCTAGCCGTGGGTTGGCGGGGTGGGGCCGGTTACGGGGGACGCCGTAAATACGTCCATGTAGGCTCGGTCGCCGCATCCATGCGGCTCACGCCCCCGCAACCGGCCCCACCCCGCCTTCGACAGTTTTCCGCGATCTGTCGGACAGCTCGTGGGGTCAGATCCGTTTTCCGAAGGAAAACGGATCTGACCCCATTTTTGTGTATCGATATCTGACAGATTTCATCCACGCATGGGTGGATCTACTGGCCACCGGCCAACTGTCGAAGGCGGGGCGGTGTCGGAGTGCGGGGTGTCAGCCGCATGGATGCGGCTGCCAAGCCCCATGGACGGGTTCACGGCGTCCCCGCACTCCGACACCGCCCCGCCATCCAAGGGATAGCTCGCTTTGGCTTTTGCCTTTGCCGTTGCCGTTGCTTGAAGCTTCGACAGGTGCAGGGCTGCAAGCCCTGCCGAACCCGCCACCGGGCGTAGAATGCGGTCATGAGCGAATCCCTTGATAACCACCTGGTCCACGGCCGCCGCCAGCGGCCCGACGGCCCGTCGCCGATCGATGTCATCTCGGTCCAGTCGCAACTTGTCTACGGCCACGCCGGCAACAGCGCCGCCGTACCTCCGATGCGGGCGCTCGGTGTACGCGTGGCGGAAATCCCGACCGTGCTGCTCAGCAACGCCCCGTTCTACGACACCACCCGCGGCCGCGTACTGCCTGCAGACTGGTTCGCCGATCTGCTACTGGGCACCCGCGAGCGCGGCCTGCCGCAGCGGGCCAGGATGCTCGTTTCCGGCTACTTCGGCAGCACCGCCAACGGCGCCGCATTTGCCGACTGGCTGGACGACATCCTGCCGGCCTGCCCGCAGCTGCGCTATTGCCTGGATCCGGTCATTGGTGACACCCACACCGGCCCCTACGTGGAGCCGGGGCTGGAAGCGATCTTCGCCGAGCGCCTGCTGCCGCATGCGTGGCTGGTCACGCCGAACGCTTTCGAACTGAACCGCCTGACCGGCATGCCGGCACTGGCCGAGGCCGATGCCATCGCCGCCGCGCGCACGCTGCTGGATCGGGGCCCGCACTGGGTGATCGCGCACAGCGTGGGTGGCAACCCAGGCGAACTGGTAACCCTGGCCGTCGGTCGCGATGAAACCTGGCGATGGACCTCGCCGCTGCTGCCGGTGGACGTGGCCGGCACCGGCGATGTGCTGATGTCGCTGGTGGTGTCGTTCCTGCTGCGTGGCGCATCGATGCAGCAGGCGATCTCGCGCGCGATCGCCGGTACCCACGCGGCGTTGGAAGCGACCCTGGACAATGGCTTCGAAGAGTTCGACGTGATCGCGGCGGCGCCTGCCGCGCTGGCCGAAGGCTCGCGCTTCCGCGCCGAACGCGTGGCATGAGCGGCCTGCTCGAACGCACGCCGCGCACGGTCGGCATCGTCGGTAGCGCGGGCGCCTACGGCCGCTGGCTGACCCGCTTCTTCCAGCAGCACATGCAGCTGCAGGTGATCGGCCATGATCCGGCGGATCCGGATTCGCATACGCCGGAACAACTGTTGGCACGGGCCGATGTGCTGGTGTTCTCGGCACCGATCCGGCATACGCCAGCGTTGATCGCACAGTATGTCCAGCAGTCCGCAGGCCGCGAGCGCGAGCGCCTGTGGCTGGACGTGACCTCGGTGAAGGATGCGCCGGTGCAGGCGATGCTGGCCTCGCAGGCCGAGGTCGTGGGCCTGCACCCGATGACCGCGCCGCCCAAGGCACCGACCCTGAAGGGGCGGGTGATGGTGGTCTGCGAAGCGCGGCTGCAGCACTGGCAGCCGTGGGTCGATACGCTGTGCGCGACGCTGCAGGCCGAGTGCGTCCAGGCCACCCCGCAGCACCACGACCAGATGATGGCACTGGTGCAGGCGATGGTGCATGCCACCCACCTGGCGCAGGCCGGTGTGCTGCGCCAGTATCAGCCGCAGCTGGGCGATCTGGCCGCGATGATGCCGTATCGCTCGGCGTCGTTCGAACTGGACACCGCGATCATCTCGCGGATCCTGTCGCTGAACCCGGCGATCTACGAGGACATCCAGTTCGGCAACCCGTACGTGGCGCCGATGCTGGAGCGGTTGATCGGCCAGCTGCAGGCGCTGCAGGCACAGGTCGGGCAGGGCGGCGACGATGCGCGGGGGGCATTCCGTGAGCAGCTGTTGTCGGCCAATCGCAACGCTTTCGGCGAGCAGGCACTGGCGGACGGCAACTACACCTTCGAACGCGTGGGTTACCTGCTGGCGGACCTGACCGAGCGCAACGCGCTGTCGGTGCATCTGCCGGAGGACCGGCCAGGCTCGCTGCGTGAACTGCTGAACGTGTTCGAGCAGCATAGGATCAGCCTGGCTTCGATCCATTCGTCGCGCACGCCTGGCGGCGAAGTGCATTTCCGTATCGGCTTCGTGGCCGGCAGTGATCCAGTGGCGATCGCCCGGGCGGCGGCCGAGGTGGATGCCAGCGGCATCGGGCGGGTGCTGGGCTGAGCACATTCATCCACAGGCGGTGTGGATGGTTGCTGAGCAAACGTGTGGATAACTTCGCTCGGCCCTTGCCAGCCAAGGCTGTCAAGATGGTTGGTCAAAAATTGGCCACACCTTTTACAGAGCCGAGCCACGCTCGGCTGCTTCTGCCCAAAGAGCCCGTTGACCAAGCTCGACACCCACCAGAGCGGGGCGAAGCCAAATCCGGGAGTGCCGGGCCATGCCCGACGGACCTCAGATCGTCAACCGCAGCTCGCCACCACGGGTGGTGAATTCGCGGCCATCGCGCACCAACGGCCGCCCATCATCCAGCTCGTAGCGCGGCGTCGCTTCGGAGTGATGCCCGCTGCCATTCGCCTCGGGCTTGAACTCGATGATGATGTGGCTTTCGCCATGGCTGTCGACGGCGGGGAACTGGCGGAACGACATCGTGCACCTCCTTCAGTGGATGCTGTTGATGCGCCGCCAGCTTCGCGCCGCCGATGTTAGGCGGCCGTCATCAATCGATGAACTGCAGGCGTGCCAGTTCAGCATACAGGCCACCTTCGGCCAGCAGCTGCGCATGGGTGCCTTCGGCGACGATGCGGCCCTGGTCCATCACCACGATGCGGTCGGCCTTGAGCACGGTGGCCAGGCGATGGGCGATGACCAGCGTGGTGCGGCCGGCCATCAACCGTTCCAGCGCCTGCTGCACACTGTGCTCGCTCTGCGCGTCCAGCGCGCTGGTGGCTTCGTCCAGCAGCAGGATCGGTGCGTCCTTGAGCAGCGCGCGGGCGATCGCCACGCGCTGCTGCTGGCCGCCGGAGAGTCGCGCGCCGCGCTCGCCCAGCTCACTGTCATAGCCCTGCGGCAACGCGCGCAGGAAGCCATCGGCCTCGGCTGCACGTGCGGCGTCCTCGACTTCGGTATCGCTGGCCTGCAGGCGGCCGTAGCGGATGTTGTCGCGTGCGCTGGCAGCAAACAGCGTCGGCTGCTGCGGCACCAGTGCCAGCTGCGCACGCAGCTCGGCCGGGTCGACCTGGCGCAGGTCGATGCCATCCACGCATATCTGGCCGCTGGCCGGATCGTGGAAACGCAGCAGCATCGACAGCACCGTGCTCTTGCCTGCACCGGAGGGGCCGACCAGGGCGACGGTCTCGCCCGGGCGCACGTCCAGGTTGAAGTGATCCAGCGCCGCCTGGTCCGGGCGCTGCGGGTAATGGAACACGACGTCGTTGAACTGGATCCCGCCGCGCAACGGCTGCGACAACGCGTGTGGCTGTGCCGGTGCACGGATCTCGATGTCTTCCTGCAGCAGCTCGCTGATGCGGCCCATGCCGCCGGCCGCGCGCTGCAGTTCGTTCCAGACTTCGGCCAGCGCGCCGACCGAGCCGCCACCGATCAGTGCATACAGCACGAACTGGCCCAGCGTACCCGCACTCAGGCGGCCGTCGATGACATCGTGTGCACCCAGCCACAGCACGCCGACAATGGCGCCGAACACCAGCAGGATGGCGCTGGCAGTGACCAGCGACTGTGCACCGATGCGGCGGCGCGCGGCGCCGATGGCATCGCCGAGTGCCTTGTCGAAACGGCCACGCTCGTACGGCTCGCGTGCATGCGCCTGCACCGTGCGCACTGCGCCCAGCGTCTCGCTGGCCAGGCTGTTGGCATCGGCGATGCGGTCCTGGCTGTTGCGTGCGACGGTGCGCAGCTTGCGCGCACCGACGATGATCGGCAGCACCGCCAGCGGGATACCGAGCAGTGACCAGGCCGCCAGCCTCGGGCTGGTGACGAACAGCATCGCCAGGCTGCCGACGACGGTGACGGTGCTGCGCAGGGCCACCGACATGGTCGAGCCGACCACGCTGCGCAGCAGTTCGGTATCGGCAGTCAGGCGCGAGACCAGCTCACCGCTGCGGCTGCGGTCGTGGAAGCCGGCGCCAAGCTGGATCAGGTGGGCGTAGAGCTGGCTGCGCAGGTCGGCGACAACCTTTTCGCCCAGCAGTGAGACGAAGAAGAAGCGCGCGGCCGTGCCCAGCGCCATCACCACCGCCACCAGCATCAGCAGCGCGAAGGCACGGTTGATCTGGCCGCCGCTGCTGAAACCGTGATCGATCATCTGCTTCACGGCAGGAGGCAGGCTCAGTGTGGCGGCGGAGGACACCGCCAGGGCCAGCAGCCACGCGATGAACAGCCCACTGTGGCGGCGCACGAACGGCCATAGCGTGCTCAGGCTGCCGAGGCGGCGCAATGGCGGAGTCGCGGCGGGGGCGTCGTCCTTGTCAGTCATCCTGGTCGTCGTCTTGTATGCGGATACGGTCACGAGTGGCGTCGCGCAGGCGGGTTTTCAATGCATCGACCTGGTCGGCAGGCAATTCGATCCGCAGGCACACGCCATCGGCGTCGAACTGTTCATCGCGCTTCTCTGCGGCGAAGGCGGGCAGGGCGGCATGCAGGGTACCCAGGTCCTCGAAGCCGGCCAGCAGCTGCAGGCGGGCCATGGCGACCAGCGGCAGGCGCGGCGCGGTGCGCAGGCACTCGGCTGCAGCGCCGCCATAGGCGCGGACCAGGCCACCGGCACCGAGCTTGATGCCACCGAACCAGCGCGTCACCACCACCACCACCCGGTCGAAACCCTGGCCATCGATGGCGGCCAGGATCGGCCGCCCGGCGGTACCTGCGGGCTCGCCATCGTCGCTGGAGCGGTAGTCCTGTCCATGACGGTAGGCCCAGCAGTTGTGCGTGGCGTCGGCCACCGCGACCTGCTGCAGAAACGCCATCGCCGCTGCGGGGCCGTCGATCGGCATGGCATGGGCGATGAAGCGGCTGTGTTTGACTTCCAGCGTGTGGCTGACGGCCTGGGCGAGGGTATCGGGCATCCCCGTCATTCTACGGGGTTGGCTGCAGAGTCCGCGGACGTCAATCGTCCAGCAGTGGACGCAGGTCGCGCGGCAGGCGCGATTCCGGGTACTGCTGGATGTAGCGTTCCAGGCTGGCGCGGGCAAGGTCGCGCTGGCCTTCATCGCGGCGTTCGCGGATCTTTTCCAGCCACTGCCGGCGTGGCAGGCGCGCATCGGCGCTCACTTCCGCCTGCACCGCGTCGGCGCTGAGCCCCGCATCTGCACGCCGCATGACGCCGGGTGCCGATCGGCTGGAGGCGGTGCGCTTCATCGAGGTGCTTTCGATCCGATCCTGCATCAAGGCCTGTTCGGCCTCGGCAGCGTTGGCGATCGGTGCCGAGGCCGTCCTCGCCTTCAGTGCGGTCGCTGGTGCTGGCGCTGGAACCGGAACCGGAACCGGCGCCGAGTACGCGGCCGGAGCGGGCGGCGCAGGGGCAGCGGCGGGTGCGGGCGGTGGCAATGCCTCGAACGCGGTGTCGGCGGCGGCATCGGCGGCCATCGATCGTGCGGCCTGTACCGGCGCTTCGACCGGGGCCGGCTTGCGTGCACGGGCGATGGTGGGCGCGGGGGCATCGGCGCGCGGCGCCGCTGCGGCCATCGGGGCCGGCAGGGGCGCAGCCGGTGCGACGGCAGGTTCCGCCGCTGCAACGTCGCTGTGCACGTCCGGGCCTTCAGTGGTGGCGGTAGAGGCATCGGCGGCGGGCGGTGCCGATGCAACAGCGGCTTCCCCCGCAGGCATGGGGGGCGGCTCCGGTCGCAGCTGCCAGGCGATGCCGATGGCGAACACCATCGAGGCGGCGATGCCGAACACCGCCGGCCAGCGCGGGCGCGCGCGCTTTGTGCGTGGCGCGTCCGGCGAGGCAACGGCACTGGCAGCCGGGCCGTCCACCGCGGCGCGTGCCGCGGCCAGGATGGCGGCGTCCAGCGCGGGGGGAGGGGCCTGTTCGGCGCGCCGGCCGAGCAGGCGGGCCAGCTCGCGTTCTTCCGGCGTCAGCGGTTCGTCTCGGTTCATGCGTTCAATCCCGCACGCAGCTTGTCCATCGCATAGCGCAGCCGCGATTTCACGGTTTCCCGGCCCACGCCGGTGATCTGGCCGATTTCCTCCAGGCTCAGTTCCTGATCCAGCCGCAACTGCAGCACTTCGCGCTGCTCCGGCGGCAGTTGCTCCATCGCCAGCTGGATGCGGCGACGTTGTTCGAATTCGGAAAGCTCGGCTTCCGGGGTCTGGCCATCCTCGATCGCGGCCAGGCGCAGGTCGGCATCGGCCGGTGCGGCTGGGCGATGGCGAGCGGCACGCCAATGGTCGTTCAGCCGGTTGTGGGCGATGCGGAACAGCCAGGTGCTGAACGCTGCCTCGGGCTGCCACCCTGCACGGGCGCTGATCACCCGCTGCCAGACATCCTGGAAGATCTCCTCGGCCAGCGCGTTGTCGCGCAGTTGCCGCAACAGGAACCCGAACAGGCGCTTGCGGTGGCGCCCATACAGGCTTTCGAACGCACGCAGGTCGCCACCGGCCCAGGCCAGCATCAAGGCTTCATCGGTTGGCAGTGCGCTGGCTTCCACGGCATACAGGGTAAGGCCTGCAGGCGATGGCGCATAGCCGGTGGCAGGGGCGGGCAGGGCGAGGTTCATGGCTCGGAAGGGGCTGCGGACAGGAGGAAAAACGCACGGGCGCACGAATCGGGGTTTACGGGCTTCCATTGCCCCCCGGGTGGCGCGCTATGCTCGACGGCTCAGGGGAGGCGACGCGCAGACGGCGCCAAGAGATTGTCATTTGTCCACGCATGCTGAACCGGCGGAAGAGCCACCACACGAGGCCGTGCTGAGCACGGCGCTGGTGCGCGCGTTGCATGCGCTGCTGCCGGAATCGGCCGTTGTGCGCGTTGGTTGGGACGACCCTCAGCTGGGCCGCGGCGAGGGCGGCTGGCCGTCGCCGGCGGTTGCCGGCCACGGCGCCGCAGGACCTGGAATCGGCGAGGGTCGGCACGGCTGGGAGTATGACGGTGCGCGGCTGCTGCTGTCGGTGGCCGGTGCCACGCCCTCGCCAGCCTGGTGGGGACTGGCCCGGCAGGCGATGGAGCTGGCCCTGCAGCGCGGCCGCCAGGCCGGGCAGATCAAGGCACTGGAAGAAGCCGAGCGACTGCAGCAGGCGCTGTTCCAGATCGCCGATCTGGCAGGGGCCGACCTGGAGATGGGCGAGATGCTGCGCCACGTGCACGGCGTGCTGGGCACGCTGATGTATGCAGAGAACTGCTACATCGTCGAATACGACGATGTACGTGACCAGATCCGCTTCCTGTACTTCGCCGACCAGGTGGACGATTTCGTCGCCGACCCGTCACAGAGCCACGCCGCCAGTGAGATGCCGCGCAGCCTGACCGTGGCGCTGCTGCGCCACGGCCGCCCCCTCAGCGGCCCCTCGCGCGAGCTGTTGGCGCGGGTGGTCGAGCAGGAGCACGATCCGCAGCGTGGACCGGAAAGCCTGGACTGGCTGGGCGTGCCGATGCTGCGCGATGGCCGGGTCTGTGGTGCCATCGTAGTGCAGAGCTATGAGCAGGCTGCGCGCTATGGCGAGGCCGAGCGTGCCCTGCTCGGCTTCGTTGCCCAGCACGTGCAGACCGCGATGGACCGGCGCCAGGCGCAGGTGCGGCTGGAACAGCAGGTGGAACGGCGTACGCAGGAACTGCAGCGCGCCAACCACAGCCTGCAGGACGAAGTGGCCGAGCGGCGCCGCGCCGAACAGCTGCAGACCGCGCTCTACAACATCGCCGAGATGGCGATGTCGGCCGACAGCCTGGCCCAGTTCTACGGGCAGGTGCATGGCGTGGTCGGGCGCCTGCTGGACGCGCGCAACTTCTACATCGCGCTGGTCAACGCGGCCGGCAATGGCCTGGAGTTCGTCTATTCGGTGGACGAGCACAATGCCAGCCGCTCGCCGCGGCCGTTCAGCCGTGGCCTGACCGAATACGTGGTGCGCAACCGGCGCCCGCTGCTGGCCTCGCGTGCGCAGATCGATGCGCTGCTGGCCAGCGGCGAGGTGCGCGAATCCGGCACGCGCTCGCATTGCTGGCTGGGCGTGCCGCTGCTGCGCGACGACGAAGTGGTCGGCGCGATCGTGGTACAGAGCTACAGCGAGAACAACATTTTCAGCGTGCACGACCAGCGCCTGTTGACCTTCGTTGCACAGAACATCGGCACGGGCCTGGCCCGCCAGCGTGACCAGCAGCGGCTGCGGTCGGCGCATGCGGAACTGGAAAAGCGCGTGGAGGAGCGCACGCGCGAGCTGGCCGAAGTCAACGAGAAGCTGCTTGGCCAGATCGGCGAGCGCCTGCGTGCCGAACAGCGCCTGACCCACCAGGCCATGCACGATGCGCTGACCGGCCTGCCCAACCGCCTGCACCTGCTGGACCGCCTGCAGGATGCGCTGGCATTGGCCAAGCGCGAGGGCGGGCCGGTGTTCGCCGTACTGTTCCTCGACCTGGATCGCTTCAAGCTGGTCAATGACAGCATTGGCCATGCCGCCGGCGACCGCATGCTGGTGGAAGTGGCAAAGCGGATCGTCTCGATGGCCGGTACCGACGATGTGGTGGCACGGCTCGGTGGTGATGAGTTCGCCGTGCTGCTGCAGTGCCCGCAGGGCCTGGCGCAGGCCCTGGATTTCGGCCAGCGCCTGCTGCTGGCCCTGCAGGAGTCGATGTGGATTGCAGGGCGTGAGCTGTTTCCTTCCGGCAGTCTGGGTATCGCCCTGTGGAACCCGCGCTACCGCACCGGTGAGGAGCTGCTGCGCGACGCGGATGCCGCGATGTACCGGGCCAAGGCGCAGGGGCATGATCGCTGCGCGATCTTCGACGAGGACATGCGCGAGCAGGCCATGCGCAGCCTCGACCTGGAAGCCGACCTGCGCCGTGCGATCAACAACCGTGATTTCGTGCCGTTCTACCAGCCGATCGTGCGCCTGTCCGATGGCGAGGTGGTCGGCCACGAGGCGCTGTTGCGGTGGCAGCACGAGCGCCGTGGCCTGCTGCTGCCGGGGGCATTCCTGGAACTTGGCGAGGAAAGCGGCCTGATCGAGCAGGTCGACTGGCTGATCTACGAGCAGGTCATTGCCGGCCTGGCCGAAGGCGGCCACAGCTATGTCTCGGTGAATGTGTCACCGCGTCATTTCCGCTCCGCGGAGTTCAGTGGTCGCCTGTTCGGCCTGCTGGACGGGTACGGTGCCGATCCGCAGCGGTTGCGCCTGGAAATAACCGAAGTGGCGCTGCTGGATGACGGCCCGCATACGCTGCGCATCCTGCAGGGCCTGCGCGAGCGTGGCATCCAGGTGCAGCTGGATGACTTCGGTACTGGTTTCTCGGCGCTGTCCTATCTGCACCGCTTCCCGATCAGTACGCTGAAGATCGATCAGAGTTTCATCGCCGGGCTGCATGGCCCGGAAATGCAGAGCACGCGGGCGCTGGTCGAAGGCGTGCTGTCGCTGGCACGCACGCTGGGCATCGAAACCATCGGCGAAGGCATCGAAACCGAGGCGCAGCAGCAGACGCTGCGCGAACTCGGCTGCGATTACGGCCAGGGCTACCTGCTGGGGCGGCCGGCGCCGTGGGGCTGCGCGGTGGTCTGAACCGCCGCGCAGGAAGGCATCAGCGCAGGGCGGCGCGGCGCTTCTCGTCGATCCACTTCGAAGCCTGCGCCGGCTGGTAGTTCTTCATCCACTCCAGCATCGCTTCGATGTCCGAGCCGTACCAGAGGTCCTGGCGCTGGTCGGGGTGCAGGAAGCGCTCTTCCACCATGCGGTCGATCATGCCGATCAGTGGCGCGTAGAAGCCGTCCACGTCGAGGAAGGCGCACGGCTTGTTGCCGATGCCCAGCTGGCGCCAGGTCAGCATCTCGAAGATCTCTTCCATGGTGCCGAAGCCGCCGGGCAGGGCGACGAAGCCATCGGCCAGGTCGAACATGCGCGACTTGCGCTCGTGCATCGAACCGACGATTTCCAGTTCGGTCAGGCCGCGATGGGCCACTTCCCAGTCCGCCAGCTGGCGCGGGATCACGCCGGTCACCTCACCGCCGGCGGCGAGCACGGCGTTGGCCACGGTTCCCATCAGGCCGACGTTGCCGCCGCCGTATACCAGGCGCAGGCCGTCGCGGGCGATGCGGTCACCCAGGGCAATGGCACGTTCGGTATAGGCCGGCTTGCTGCCAGCGTTGGAACCACAGTACACACAGATCGATTTCATGGATCTTCCTGTCTCTTGGCCGGAAACGAAAACGCCCCGTCGCCAACCGCAGGGCGGTCGGGGACGGGGTGTCCCTGGATTATGAGCCCTTCTGTAGAGCCGAGCCATGCTCGGCTGCTCTTCGTTCAGATCGCGGCAAAGGCCGAGTCGAGCATGGCTCGACTCTACAAACGCCAAGCAGGCTTACGCTGCCGCGGCCTGCTCGCGGCGCGGGCCTTCACGCAGGGCGCGGCCGACCATGCCCACCAGCAGGTCCAGCTCTTCGCTGTCCATGCCGAAGTGCGGGGTGAAGCGCAGCGAGTTCTCGCCACCGTGGATCACGTTGATGCCGTGCTGGCGCAGCCATTCCTCGGTGGAGTTGGCGCCGTAGCACTTGAACTGCGGGGCCAGCTCGCAGGAGAACAGCAGGCCCGTGCCCTGCACCTTGGTGATCAGCCCACCCAGCTCGTTCTTGAGCTGTTCCAGCTTGCGCACGGCCTCGGCGCCGCGCTCGGCGATGTTGGCGCGCACCTGCGGGGTCAGCTGGGCCAGGGTGGCACAGGCCACGTCCAGCGCACGCGGATTGCTGGTCATGGTGTTGCCGTAGATGCCCTTGCGGTACAGCTGTGCGGCATGCTCGGTCACCGCCAGCACCGACAGCGGGTACTGCGCAGCGTTGAGTGCCTTGGAGTAGGTCTCCATGTCCGGCGGGTCCAGCCCTTCGAAGCCCGGGTAGTCGACCATCGACAGTACGCCATGCGCGCGCAGGCCGGCCTGGATCGAGTCCAGCAGCAGCAGGCTGCCGTGGGCACGGGTCAGCTCGCGGGCAGCGGCATAGAACGACGGTGGCACCGAACGCCCCGGATCGCCTTCGCCCATCACCGGTTCCAGGAACACCGCCTCGATGAACCACTGGTTGCGTGCGGCGTCCTCGAACACCTTGCGCAGGCCGGCCTCGTCATACGGCGCCACGGTGATCACCGAATCCTCGCCGCGGTAGCTGGCCAGGTGCTGCATGTAGCTCTTGCGGCTGGAATCGGAGTACAGCGCCGGGCGGTCGGTACGGCCATGGAAACTGCCCTTGACCACCACGCGCTTGATCGCAGCGCCGGCGTGGCGCGCGCCCGGGTCGGTCTGCAGCTTGGCGTTGACGTCGGCGATGCGCGCCGCCAGGCCAACGGCTTCGGAGCCGGAATTCAGGCACATGAAACGGGCGAACGGACAGCCGCCACGGCGGTGGCCGATCTCGGCGCGCAGGGCGGTGACGAAGCGCTGCTGCGACAGGCTGGGGGTCATGATGTTGGCCATCACCTGCGGGCGCGCCATCGCTTCCAGCACGGCGTCCGGGGTGTGCCCGAAGCCGAGCATGCCGTAGCCGCCAGCGTCGTACAGCACGGCACCCTTCAGGGTGACGACCCACGGGCCGCGCGCGGCGAGCGCCACGTACGGGGTCACCGCATCATCGGCGTAGAAATTGACGAAACCGTCCTGCATCGCATCGATCTGCGCCTGTTCATCCTGCGCCAGCAGCGGTCCCAGGTCGGCCTGCACGCGCGCGAATTCCTCGGCGGCGGCGTCCACCGCGGCAATCAGCTGCGGGTGGTGGGCGGACAGGGCGGTCAGGGTGGCGTCGTCCAGGCCGGAGGTGAGGCGGCGGCCAGGCTGGTTGCGCAGGGGGGCGAGGCGTTCGATGAAGCTCATTGCAGATCTCCTGAAACAATGGGTCGCACGGGTCTTCAAAAGCAAAACGCGCGTCATCACGCGCGCTTGGGGCAGGCTCGTGCAGCGGACTTCCGGTTCGATGCTAGCACTTGTTTTTTTGCGCGATAACCCCGCAGAAGACTGCTGCATAGCAGCATTTTGCGCGACGTTCGCCGCGAAGCGCGCCGGCTCGCAGACGCTGGACGTACAATGCGCGCCATTGTCGACCTGTTGCCGCCCACTGCCTTGAAGAAGTCCGATTTCCACTACGACCTGCCGGCTGAACTGATCGCGCAGGCTCCCCTGGCCGAACGCTCCGCCAGCCGCCTGCTGCTGGTGCCGCCGGCACCTGCCGCATTCACCGACCTGCAGGTGCGTGACCTGCCGTCGCTGCTGCAGCCGGGCGACCTGCTGGTATTCAACGATACCCGGGTGATCCCGGCGCGCCTGTTCGGGCAGAAGGCCAGCGGTGGCCGCGTGGAGATCCTGATCGAGCGCCTGCTCGGCAGCCAGCAGGCCCGGGCGCAGGTCGGCGCCAGCAAGTCGCCGAAGGCCGGCAGTCGCATCGCCCTGGACGCCGGTGGCGAAGCCGAGGTGCTGGGCCGCGACGGCGAGTTCTACGTGCTGCAGTTCCATGTGCCGGAGCCGCTGGAGCAGTGGCTGCTGCATGCCGGCCGCCTGCCGCTGCCGCCGTACATCCAGCGCGAACCAGGCGTGGACGACCGCGAGCGCTACCAGACCGTGTTCGCGCGCGAAGTGGGTGCGGTGGCGGCGCCGACCGCCGGCCTGCATTTCGACGAGCCGCTGCTGGCCGCGCTGAAGGACAAGGGCGTGGCGTTCGGCCACGTCACCCTGCACGTGGGTGCGGGCACCTTCCAGCCGGTGCGCGCCGATGATCTGAAGGACCACGTGATGCACCGCGAGTGGCTGAACGTGGGCGCTGAACTGGTCCAGCAGGTGCGGCGCACGCGCGCCGCCGGCGGCCGCGTGATCGGCGTGGGCACCACCGTGGTGCGTGCGCTGGAAAGCGCGATGCGCGATGGCGAACTGCTGCCGTTCGCCGGCGAGACCCAGATCTTCATCACCCCGGGCTACCGCATCCGCAGCGTCGACGCGATGGTGACCAACTTCCACCTGCCGGAAAGCACGCTGCTGATGATGATTTCCGCGTTTGCTGGCAAGGAACGCGTATTCGAGGCCTACCGGCACGCGATCGAGCAGCGCTACCGCTTCTTCAGCTACGGCGACGCGATGCTGCTGTTCCCGCAGGCGGGGTAGGGCGCCCGCCTCCACTTGTGGTGGGGGCGCTGGGCTGGCCGGGTGGATGCGCGCCGTTGGTGCGCACGACCAGTGCCCGGGCAGTGGCCGTGCGGTTGATTCCCCTCACCGCAATACATACCCGCTGTCCGGGTACAGGGTCGATCCGGTCATTGCCGGATTGCCGAGCAGGAACAGCGCGGCATCCGCTGCATCCTCCACGCTGGCCACCCGGCGCAGCAGGGTCACGTCGGCATAGTGTGCAAACGCCGCCTCGCGCACCGGGGCTGGTCGGCCCTGCCACAGTTCGCCGTCCAGCGTGCCTGGCGAAATGACATTGACCCGCCGCGGCGCCAGCTCCGTGGCCAGGGCGCGGCCCAGTCCCTCGATGGCGCTGTTGCAGGCGGCATAGGCCGCCGCGCCGTTCACCGGGCGCGCACCGGCGGCACCGGCCACCAGCACGATGGACGCCTCGGCCGCCAGATAGGGCAGGGCCGCGTGCACGGCCTGGTATTGGGGCCAGAACTTGCCGTCGAAGGGGCTGTGCGCCAGCGCTGTGTCTTCTGCTGCGAACGGGCCGACCTGGTAGCTTGCGCCCGGGGTGAACAGCGCATCCACCGTGCCGATGCCGGCGAAGAAGGCGCGCAGCGCCTCCGCCGATGTTGCGTCGACCTGCAGCGCGCGTGCGTCGTGGCCGATCTCCTGCAGCGCGCGCTGCAGCCGCTGCGGATCGCGCCCGCCGATCACCACATGCGCACCCTGTGCAGCGGCGCGCCGGGCCGCACGCAGGCCGATGCCGGAACTGCCGCCGATGATGACGAGGGTCTTTGCTGCCAGGCTCATGTCTAGTGTCTTCAGAGAGGGGACCACCACACTAGGTCGCGGCTGCGTGACAATGGGTCACCTTCAGCGGGACAGGTATGCACGCAATGGCTAGCGATGATGTGCTGGCGGGGCTGCGGGCGTTCGTGGCGGTGGCCGACAGTGGCACCTTCAGCGCGGCCGGGGTGCGGTTGGGCCTGTCGCGCTCGGCGGTGAGCAAGGCGGTCAGCCGCCTTGAGGAGCGCCGCAACGTGCGCCTGTTCGAACGCAGTCGGCGCCAGCTGCGCCTGACCGAGGCTGGCGAGGCGCTGCACGGCTATGCCAGGCGGGCGCTGGAGGCGCTGGCGGCGGCCGACGACGTACTGTGCGCCGGAGCGGGTGCGGCCGGCGGCCGGATCCGGATCAGTGCGCCGCCGCAGCTCGGCCGGCTGTGGTTGATGCCGGCGCTGTTCGCGCTGCGTGCACGCTCCCCGGGTTTGCTGTTTGATATCGAGTTCAGCACCCGGCGCAGCGAGCTGGTCGCCGAAGGCGTGGACCTGGCGCTGCGGATCGGCGCGCTGCCCGACCGTGCCGAGTGGGTGGCACGGCGACTGGGGCGGCAGCCGACCGGGCTGGTGGCCGCGCCGGCCTATCTGCGCCTGCTGGGAGTGCCGACCGGCGTCGCCGACCTGCAGGGCCATACCTGCCTGCTGCAGTCCCGCGCCGATGGCTGGCCCTGGCTGTCGCGGCCGTTGCAGGCGGGCGGCCAGATCGCGCTGGGTGACAGTGGTGCGCTGCTTGATGCGGTGCTGGCCGGGCAGGGCATCGGCCTTCTACCGCAATGGCTGGTCGCGCCCTACCTGCAGTCCGGGGCGTTGCAGCCGGTGCTGCCGCGCGAACGCCCGCCGCTGCTGCCGATCCAGCTGGTATGGCCGCGCGGCCATCACCTGCCGCGGCGGGTCCGGGCGGTCATCGATGGCCTGGCAGCGGCGATGGCCGCCGATCCGCGTTTCGCCGGCCCGGGCTAGTGCGGGGGGCTGAATGCGCGGATCTTGGTCCAGATGCCGATTTCAGGAGACAATGATCGACTATTTGCCCGAATGACCGCTCCATGTCCCGACTGCAGTTCCAGCTCAAGACCCGCGACGGCCGTGCCCGCCGTGGCCGCCTGACCTTCCCGCGTGGCACGGTGGAAACGCCGGCCTTCATGCCGGTGGGAACCTATGGCTCGGTCAAGGGCATCCTGCCGGACCAGGTGCGTGCGCTGGGCGCCGAGATCATTCTCGGCAACACCTTCCACCTGTACCTGCGCCCGGGCCTGGACATCATTGCCGACCACGGCGGCCTGCATGGCTTCTGCCGCTGGGATGGCCCGATCCTGACCGACTCCGGTGGTTTCCAGGTGTTCTCGCTGGCCCACCGCCGCAAGATCACCGAGCAGGGCGTGACCTTTGCCTCGCCGACCGACGGCGCCCGCGTGTTCCTGGGGCCGGAAGAGAGCATGAAGATCCAGAAGGTGCTCGATTCGGACGTGGTGATGATCTTCGACGAGTGCACCCCGTACCCGGCCACCGAGGACGTCGCCCGTCGCTCGATGGAGCTGAGCCTGCGCTGGGCCCAGCGCAGCCGCAACGCGCATGACGAGCTGGGCAACGACGCGGCCCTGTTCGGCATCGTCCAGGGCGGGGTGCATACCGACCTGCGCAGCCGCTCGGCCGAGGCCCTGCAGGCGATCGGCTTTGACGGCTACGCCATCGGCGGCCTGGCCGTGGGCGAGCCGGAGCACGAGCGCAACGCCATGCTCGACCACCTGGACCCGGAGCTGCCGGGTGACCGCCCGCGCTACCTGATGGGCGTGGGCCGGCCGGAAGACCTGGTCGAGGGTGTCGCACGTGGCGTGGACATGTTCGATTGCGTGATGCCGACCCGCAACGCACGCAACGGCCACTATTTCACCTCGTTCGGCACCGTCCGCATCCGTAATTCCCAGTACGCGCGCGATATGGACCCGATCGAGCCGGGCTGCGGCTGCGTGGCCTGCACCGGCGGTTACACCCGTTCCTACCTGCGCCACCTGGACCGCTGCAACGAGATGCTGGCGCCGATGCTGGGCACGCTGCACAACCTGTTCTATTACGAAAAGCTGATGGCCGACATCCGTGCGGCGATCGAGGCGGGAACCTTCCTGGCCTTCCGCGAGTCTTTCTACGCGGCACGCGGGGCGGTCGCGCCGCCCCTGTAACCCGGACGCCCCCTGCCAAACGGCCCAAGGACGAACGCCCGGGGCCGTGGCATACTTCAAGGCTGACCCAGATCCGCGGTCGACACCCCCGCCCCTGAAGGGACGGGAGCGCCGCCCAACCAAAGGACCAACGATGAACCTGCTTGCTTTCCTGATTCCCGCCGCCCACGCCCAGGCCGCCGGCGGCCAACCGCAGGGCATGGGCCTGACCACGCTGCTGTTCCCGATCATCCTGATCGCCATCATGTACTTCCTGATGATCCGCCCGCAGATGAAGCGGCAGAAGGAGCACAAGGCCATGCTGGAGAAGATCAAGCGTGGCGACGAAGTGCTGACCAACGGCGGCATCGCCGGCAAGGTCACCGATATCGGCGACAATTTCATCACCGTCGAAGTGGCCGACAACGTGCGCATCCGCGTGCAGAAGGGCGCGGTGGGCAGCGTGCTGCCGACCGGCACCCTGGATTCGGCCAAGTAAGCCATTCCCTTTCCGATGCACAACCGCGGCGCCGGGGATGGCGCCGCGCGGGACCCAAGCAATGCTCGAATTTCCACGCTGGAAGTACGTCGTCATCCTGATCGTACTGGCGCTCAGCGCGTTGTATGCGCTGCCCAACATCTACCAGAAGGACCCGGCCATCCAGATCACCGCCAACCGTGGCGGCCAGATCGACGATGCGCTGCGTGACCGTGTGCTGGCCGACCTGAAGAAGGCTGGCGTCACCACCGTCGGTGCCGAGAAGGAAGGGGAAAGCCTGATCGTCCGCCTGCCGGACCTGAAGGCGCAGTCCGCCGCCAGCGACGCTCTGCGTGACACCGTCGGCGAGAACTACACCGTGGCCCTGAACCTGGCCTCGACCGTGCCGGATTGGCTGGCCAACCTCGGCGGTCGCCCGATGGTGCTGGGCCTGGACCTGCAGGGTGGCGTGCACTTCGTGCTGCAGGTCGACCAGAAGGCCGCGCTGGACAAGCGCCTGGATGCCTACACCGAAGACGTGCGCAGCACCCTGCGCGACGCGCGCATCGCGTACCAGTCGGTGGAACGCCGTGCCGACAACAGCATCGTGGCCAACCTCAGCCCGTCCGCAGGTGACGACGCCGCGCAGCGCGCCCGTACCGCGCTGGTCAAGGCGCAGCCGACCCTCGGCTACGACGTCAGCGGCAACCGCATCACGGTCACCGTGCCGGAGACCGAGATCGCGCAGATCGCCAACGGTGCCATCGAGCAGAACATCAACACCCTGCGCAACCGCGTGAACCAGCTCGGCGTGTCCGAGCCGATCATCCAGCGCCAGGGTGCCGACCGCGTGGTCGTGCAGTTGCCCGGCGTGCAGGACACCGCCGAAGCCAAGCGCATGATCGGTGCCACCGCGACCCTGGAATACCGTGCGGTGGTCGAAGGCAACGCACAGGACGCGATCAACTCCGGCCGCATCCCGCCGGAAGCCAAGGTCTACCAGCAGCGTGACGGCCGTGGCCCGATCCTGCTGAACAAGCGTGTGATCGTTACCGGCGACCAGATGGTGGGCGCGCAGGCGGTGACCGACCCGAACAGCGGTTCTCCGGCCGTCAGCGTGACGCTGAACAACGTCGGTGGCCAGCGCATGTTCGACTTCACCAGCGCCAACGTGAACAAGCCGATGGCGGTGGTCTACACCGAGCGCGTGCCGACCGTGACGGTCGTCGACGGCCAGGAAGTGCGCGGCTTCAAGGTCAACGAGGAAGTGATCTCGGTGGCCAACATCAATGGCGTGTTCGGCAAGAACTTCCAGACCACCGGTCTGCAGAAGAAGGAAGCCGAGGACCTGGCCAAGCTGCTGAAGTCCGGCTCGCTGGCCGCGCCGATGGACTTTGTCGAAGAGCGCGTGGTCGGCCCGAGCCTGGGTGCCGAGAACGTCAAGAACGGCATGCGCGCGGTGGTGTTCGCGTTCCTGTTTACCCTGGTGTTCTTCAGCGTCTACTACCGCATGTTCGGTGTGATCACCTCGATCGCGATGCTGTTCAACCTGCTGATCGTGGTGGCGGTGATGTCCATGTTCGGTGCGACCATGACCCTGCCGGGCTTCGCCGGCCTGGCGTTGTCGGTCGGCCTGTCGGTGGACGCCAACGTGCTGATCAACGAGCGTATCCGTGAAGAACTGCGTGCGGGCGTGCCGGGCAAGACCGCGATCGTGACCGGTTACGAGCGCGCCTCGGGCACCATCCTCGACGCCAACCTGACCGGCCTGATCGTCGGTGTGGCGCTGTTCGCATTCGGTACCGGTCCGCTGAAGGGCTTCGCGCTGACCATGATCATCGGTATTTTCGCCTCCATGTTCACCGCGATCACCGTATCGCGTGCGCTGGCGACGCTGATCTACGGCCGTCGCAAGAAGCTCCAGAACGTGGCCATCTGACGGGACGACACGCACAATGAAACTGTTTCCGCTGCACATCCTCCCGAACGACACCAAGATCGACTTCATGCGCTGGCGCCATGTGGCCATGGCAGTCACCATCGTGGTGTTCCTGGCCTCGGTCGCCATCATCGGCTTCAAGGGCTTCAACTACGCGCTGGACTTCACCGGCGGCACCCTGATCGAAGCCCGCTTCGACAAGGCGGTGGACGTCGAGCAGGTCCGCAGCAAGCTCGAGCAGAACGGCTTCGACGGCGCCCAGGTGCAGAGCGTCGGTGGCAACACCGACCTGCTGATCCGCCTGGCCCCGCATGGCGAGCATGCGCCGGGTACCGGCGACGCGGCTGCCGAGGACAAGGCCACCGCCGCCGCCGTGGTGAAGGTACTGTCCACGGCCGACAACCAGGCCACCGTGCTGCGCAACGAGTTCGTCGGCCCACAGATCGGCAAGGACCTGGCGATGAATGGCCTGTATGCCACCATCTTCATGTTGGCCGGCTTCCTGATCTACATCGCGGTGCGCTTCGAATGGAAGTTCGCGGTCACCGCCAGCATCGTGGCGATGTTCGACCTGATCGTGACGGTGGCTTACGTGTCGCTGCTGGGTCGTGAGTTCGACCTGACCGTGCTGGCCGGCCTGCTGTCGGTGATGGGCTTTGCGATCAACGACATCATCGTGGTCTTCGACCGCGTCCGCGAGAACTTCCGCAGCCTGCGCGTGGACTCGATGGAAGTGCTGAACCGTTCGATCAACCAGACGCTGTCGCGTACGGTGATCACTGCGGTGATGTTCTTCCTGTCGGCACTTGCCCTGTACCTGTACGGCGGCGCGTCGATGGAAGGCCTGGCCGAGACGCACATGATCGGTGCGGTGATCGTGGTGCTGTCCTCGATCCTGGTGGCGGTGCCGATGCTGACGATCGGTTTCCTGCGCGTGAGCAAGCAGGATCTGCTGCCGAAGGCGAAGGACGTCGAGGCCCTGGCCCGTCGCCCGTAATCACCTGCTGCATGCAGCACACAGAGAACCCCGCGCAAGCGGGGTTTTTTGTTGGCAGGGCTGCGCCCTGCACCCGAGGTAGTGCCGGCCGCTGGCCGGCAACAGCAACAGCAACAGCGGGCATTCCGTGGATTGGTGGGGCGGTGTCGGAGTGCGGGGGCGCCGCAAGTACGTCCCTGTAGGCTTGGCAGCCGCATCCATGCGGCTGACACCCCGCACTCCGACACCGCCCCACCTCTGACAGATTCCCACGGCTGTGGGTAGGTGTCGACCTTGGTCGACACTTCTGTGAGATATCGATAATCAAACTCGGATCAGATTTACTGTGTCGACCAAGGTCGACACCCACCAGAGCAGAAAGCCGTCCTGACAGATCGCGGAAATCTGTCGAAGGCGGGGTGGGTCCGGTTGAGGGGGCGTGAGCCGCATGGATGCGGCGACCGAGCTTACATGAACGTACTTGCAGCGTCCCCCGCAACCGGATCCACCCCGCCGACCCGCAGGAAACCAGCTTTTGCTGTTGCTTCGGCACTGGCTTTTAGCGGGTGCAGGGTGCAACCCTGCAAAACAAACCCCACCCTACGCCAGCGTCGGTTGTGCAATCTTCCCCCGCGCACTACGATCCTGCGGTTCGCGCGCGCAGGCGCGCGCCCGTATTCCTGCTGAGCGCCCCGCGCGCCGCATCTGCCAACCCGAGGTATCCATGGTCATCAAACCGCGCGTCCGCGGCTTCATCTGCGTCACCACCCACCCGACCGGCTGCGAGGCCGCGGTCAAGCAGCAGATCGACTACATCCGCGCGCGTCCGCCGATCCAGAACGGACCGAAGCGCGTGCTGGTGATCGGCGCCTCCACCGGCTACGGCCTGGCCGCACGCATCACTGCCGCCTTCGGCAGCGGTGCTGCGACGCTGGGCATTTTCTTCGAGCGTCCGGGCACCGAATCCAAGCCGGGCACCGCTGGTTGGTACAACTCGGCCGCGTTCCACAAGTACGCCGACGAAGCCGGCCTGTACGCCAAGAGCATCAACGGCGATGCCTTCTCCGATGAAGTGAAGGCCAGGACCATCGAGATGATCAAGGCCGATCTGGGCCAGGTCGACCAGGTCGTCTACAGCCTGGCCGCGCCGCGCCGCAAGCATCCGAAGACCGGCGAGATCATCAGCTCCACGTTGAAGCCGATCGGTGAGCCGATCACCCTGCGTGGCCTGGATACCGACAAGGAAGTGCTGACCGAGACCCACCTGCAGCCGGCCACCCCGGAAGAGATCGCCGGCACCGTTGCGGTGATGGGCGGCGAAGACTGGCAGATGTGGATCGACGCACTGTCTGACGCTGGCGTGCTGGCGAACGGCTGTACCACCACCGCCTTCACCTACGTCGGCGAAGAGATCACCCAGGCCATCTACTGGAATGGCTCGATCGGCGCCGCCAAGAAGGATCTGGACAACAAGGTGCTGGGCCTGCGCGAGAAGCTGGCGAAAATTGGTGGCGACGCGCGCGTGTCGGTGCTGAAGGCGGTGGTCACCCAGGCCAGCTCGGCCATTCCGACCATGCCGCTGTACCTGTCGCTGCTGTTCAAGGTAATGAAGGAAAAGGGCACCCACGAAGGCTGCATCGAGCAGCTCGACGTGCTGTACGACATCCTCTACGGCGGCAAGGCCGACGGTGTGGCGATCGATCGCCTGCGCCACGATCTGGTCGATGGCGATGGCCATACCGTCGCGCTGGTCGACGAGGAAGGACGCCTGCGTGCCGACTACAAGGAAATGGCCGCGGACGTGCAGGGCAAGGTGGTCGCGCTGTGGCCGCAGGTGACCAACGAGAACCTGTACGAGATCAGCGACCTGGCCGGCTACAAGGCCGACTTCCTGCGCCTGTTCGGCTTCGGTGTGGAGGGCGTCGATTACGAGGCCGACGTCAACCCGGACGTGAAGATCGACAACCTGGTCGACATGACCTGATCAACGAAAAGGCCGGCGAAAGCCGGCCTTCTCTTTGGGGCGTGCCGGGCGCGGGCCGGCACCCCCGTACCAACGGCTGCCGGCCAGCGGCCGGCACGACCTTCGGTCAACCAAACTCGAACCCCATCTCCGGCAGCGCCGGGCCGACGAAGTCGCCCTGCACGTAGTCCACGCCGGCACTGAACAGCAGGGTCATCGAATTGGCGTCGCTGACGAACTCGGCGATGGTGCGGATGCCGGCTTCCTGCGCACGCGCGGTGATCTGGCTGATGCGGTCGATGTTCTCGCGGGTGGCCGCCAGATCGCTGGTGAAGCCGCGGTCCAGCTTGAGGAACTGCGGCTGGAAGTGGGCCAGCAGCTGGAACGAATCCAGCCCCGAACCGAACTGCTCCAGGCCGATGCGGCAACCGAGCGGCGCCACTTCGGCGAGGAACTGCTGCGCGCTGCGCAGGTGGGTGAATACTTTCGCCTCCGGTGCGTGCAGCCACAGCCGTTCGCCGGGCACGCCCTGCGCCTGTAGTTCGCGGCGCAGGGTCGCGATCATCTGTGGGTCCTCGAACGATTCCGGCGTGACCTTCACCAGCACCTGGGTGGCATGGCCCTCGCGTGCGCGCTGCCCAAGCACCGCGATGGCCCGTGAAACCACCCAGCGGTTGATGTCGGCCAGCAGCCCGTGCTCTTCGGCGATACCCAGGAACGCGGTCGGACTCAACAGCTCGCCGTTGTGTTCCAGGCGCAGGTAGGCCTCGTACAGTTCCAGGGGCTCGCCCTGCAGGTTCAGCACCGGCTGGTAGTGCAGCTGGAAGCCATCACCGGCCAGCGCTTCACGGATGCGCGCGACCCAGCGCAGTACGCGCTCTTCCTCCACGCGGTCGGCGGCGGCCGGGTCGAAGATGCGGCAGGTGTTGCCCAGTTCGGCGGCGGCCTGCGTGCATTCGCTGGCACGTGCCAGCACCTGGCCGATGCTGGCGATCTTCTCGCCCACCTGCACGCCACCGATGCTGACCGTCACCGTGGCCGAGCGTGCGCCGACGCTGAACACATGGGCGGCATAGGCTTCGCGGATGCGCTCGGCCAGGGCAACGGTCTGTGCATACGGCCCGGCCTGCAGCACGGCGAAACTGTGCTCGCCAAAGCGGGCCAGCTGCGCGTCCTCGCCGACCACATCGGCCAGCAGGGAGGCGAGGGCGCCGATCAGGGTGTCGGCCGATGCCAGGCCGATGTCCGGCAGCAGGCGCGCGTAGTGGTCCGGCTCGATCAGCAGCAGGCCGAACTGGCCTTCGCTGCGGCCGGCCTGGGCCACTGCGCTCTCCAGCTGCAGCATGAAGGTCGGGCGGTTGAGCAGGCCGGTGACCTGGTCGCGCTGGCGCAGGTCTTCCACTTCGCGGGCCAGCTCCGGGTCGAATTCCATGCGGCGGCGAAGCACTACCTGAAGGCAGGATTCACCCTCGTAGGTGGCGGCGGTGAACTCCATCGTCGCCGGGAACGCGCTGCCATCTTCGTGACGGGCATCGAGCTGGTACTGCGGCGGCGGCGCTTCGCCGCGGCTGAGGCCCTTCAGCAGCTGCTTGAAGCCTTCCACATGCTGGGCGGCGACCATGTCCAGCAGCGAGATGCCTTCGATATCGTCGAAATGCTCGTAGCCGAACATTTCCAGGTAGGCATCGTTGGCGCGGATGTGCATGCCTTCATGCACGTAGGCGATGGGGTCGCGCGAGGAGGCGATCAGGGCATCGCAGCGCCGCTCGGTCTCGCGCATCTGCGCTTCGATGCGGCGCAGGCCACGACGCGCCTGCAGGTCCACCCACTGGTCGCGGACCACGGCGAGCAGGTGCTCGGGGCGCTGGCGCAGGGCGAGGGCGCGGATGCCGTGGCTGCTGGCCTGCACCAGCTCATCTTCGTCGATGCGCTCGGCCAGCAGCACCAAGGGAATGTCCTTGCCGCTGGCGGCGATGTGCTGGGCCACCAGCGGCAGCGGAATGCCCGGCGAGGGCGACGCCAATACCAGGTCGATGGCCTGGCTGGACAGCACCTGGGCCAGTTCGGCCGCATCCTGTGGCCGCCAGGGCCGCACCGCGATGCCACTGTTGCGCAGGGTGCTGACGATGGCTTCGGCATTCTCGCCGCTGTCATCGACGATCAGCAGGCGGATGGTGATGTCGTTCGCGTTCTGCATGCACTGCTCCCCAATCTGCAAATCTAGATACACGATGCGTGGCGAACCGTCCATGCGCGCGCCCCTTGCGCGCTTCGAACGGCGATGTGGTTCACACCACGCCGCCGGCGGCGTGGCCGCTGGCCCAGGCCCACTGGAAGTTGTAGCCGCCCAGCCAGCCGGTCACATCCAGCACTTCGCCGACGAAATGCAGGCCGGGCACGCGCTTGGATTCCATCGTCGAAGAAGAGACCTCGGCGGTATCGACGCCGCCCAGGGTGACCTCGGCGGTCCGGTAGCCCTCGGTGCCACTGGCCACCAGTGGGAACGCGCCCAGCAGCTGCGCGGCCTGGCGCAGCACCGGCTCGTCCAGCTGGCGCACGGGCCGGTCGGGCAGCCAGTGTTCGCACAATCGCTGTGCCAGTCGCTTGGGCAGCACCTCGCCCAGCACCGTGCGCAGTTCGGCGGCCGGCCGCTCGCGCTTCATCTGGCGCAGCCACTCGCCAGCATCCTGGCCGGGCAGCAGGTCCAGCTCCAGTGCATCGCCGGGCTGCCAGAACGACGAGATCTGCAGGATCGCCGGGCCGCTCACGCCGCGATGGGTCAGCAGCATGAAGTTCTGGAAGCTCTTGCCGTTGCAGCGCGCCTCGATGGGGAGAGCGACGCCGCTGAGATCGGCCAACCGTTCCTTGTGCTTGCCGCTGAGCGTCAGCGGCACCAGCCCGGCGCGGGTCGGCAGGACCTGGTGGCCGAACTGGCGGGCCACTTCATAACCAAAGCCGGTCGCACCCATGCTGGGAATCGACAGGCCGCCGGTGGCGACCACCAGCGAGGCGCAATGGAACAGGCCCTGCGTGGTGTGCACGCGGAAGCCGTCGCTGCCGTGCTCGATGCGCTGCACGCTGCAGTCCGTGCGGACCTGCACGCCTGCGGCCTGGCATTCGTCCACCAGCATCTTCACGATCTGCTTGGACGAGATGTCGCAGAACAGCTGGCCCAGTTCCTTCTCGTGGTAGGCGATGCCGTGCTTGCTGACCAGCTCGATGAAGTGCCAGGGCGTATAGCGCGCCAGCGCCGATTTGCAGAAATGCGGGTTGGCCGACAGGAAGTTGGCCGGCGTAGTGCCGGTGTTAGTGAAGTTGCAGCGGCCACCGCCGGACATCAGGATCTTCTTGCCGACCTTGTTGGCATGGTCGATCACCTGCACCTGGCGGCCGCGCTGGCCGGCGGTGATCGCGGTCATCAGCCCGGCCGCACCGGCGCCGATGACCACCACATCGCAGCGGATCGTGCTCATGCCTTGGCGCGCTTGCGCCAGTCCGGAATCACGTCGAGCTGGATCTGGTCGTTGAGCAGCTGGACTTCGCCGTCCTGGATCAGCACGCTCCAGCGCATGGCGCGCTGGATCTGCTGGCCCCAGCGCTCGACGAACTCACCGTCCAGGTCGACCACCGAGAGATTGTCGAAACGTGCCAGGCCCTTGCCCTGCTTGCTCCACCAGATCTCCGAGGCGTTGCCGCCGTAGTTGATCACCTGCACCTGGCGGCTGCGGTTGCAGGCCTTGCGGATACGCGATTCGTCGGGATGGCCCAGGTCGATCCACTGCAGGATGTCGCCGGTGTAGTCGTGCTCCCACAGGTCCGGCTCATCGTCGGTGCTCAGGCCGCGGCCGAATTCCAGGCGGTCGCCGGCGTTGAGGGCGAAGGCGAGCAGGCGCACCATCAGGCGCTCGTCGGTTTCGGACGGGTGCTGGGCCAGGGTCAGGTTGTGGGTCGCGTAGTAGCCGCGATCCATGTCGCTGATCTGCAGTTCGGCCTTGCGGATGGTGGCGGTAAGAGCCATGAGTGATCCGTGGACTAAAGACGACAATGATAGAGGTTTGCCCCTGGGGTGTCCGTTGCCGGGCTGTCTGCGGGACGTCAACATGGCACGCTTGCGTTCTGTTTCTGCCGCGGGAGTGGCTCCGATGACCCTGCCCAGCCGGCTGCAGCTGCCGCCCGACCATTGGCCCAGCCTGCTGGACGGCCTGTGTGCGCGCTTTCCGCGCATCGTTCGCGCGCAGTGGCAGGATCGCTTTGCCCGCGGCCGCGTGCAGGACGCGCAGGGCAGGGTCCTGGCGCCGGACATGCCCTGGCAGGTCGGGCTGGAGATCCAGTACTTCCGCGAGGTGGCCGACGAGCCGGTGATTCCCTTTGCCGAGACCATCCTGCATCTGGATGGGCACCTGCTGGTGGCCGACAAGCCGCACTTCCTGCCGGTGACGCCGGCCGGACGCCATGTGCGCGAAACCCTGCTGGCGCGCCTGGTCGCGCGTACCGGCAACGCCGATCTGGTGCCGCTGCATCGCCTGGACCGGCTGACCGCTGGCCTGGTGCTGTTCTCCACCCAGCCGGCCACGCGTGATGCCTATCAGCGTCTGTTCCGCGAACGCCGCATCGAGAAGACCTATGAGGCGTTGGCACCGGCGCTGCCGGGGGTGTCGTTTCCGTTGCAGCGGGACAGCCGGTTGGTACCGGGCGAGCCGTTCTTCCGCATGGCCGAAGTGCCAGGCGAGCCGAATGCGCGCAGCCTGATCGAGCCGATCGAGGCGAAGGGGCCGATCTGGCGCTACCGGCTGAAGCCGGACACCGGCCGCAAGCACCAGCTGCGCGTGCACATGGCGATGCTGGGTGCCCCGATCGAAGGCGACGACCTGTATCCGCAGCTGCGGCAGCGTCCGCAGGGCGTGGCCGAGGCGCCGCTGCAGCTGCTGGCGCAGGGGCTGGCCTTCGACGATCCGTTGAGTGGGGAGCCGCGGCGGTTCAGCAGCCAGCGCCGCCTGTGCCTCCCCGGCGAAGGCCGATAGCGCTGGTCAGCGCGCAGGGCGCCGCGCCAGCCAGCGGTCCAGCTCGGCGGCGAACAGCTGCCGGTCGCGCGGGCCCAACGGCGGCGGGCCCCCGGTCTGCACCCCGGCGCCACGCAGTTCTTCCATGAAATTGCGCATCGACAGCCGCTCGGCCATGTTGTTCGGCGTGTACAGCTGGCCGCGCGGGTTCAGCGCCACGGCCTTCTTCTCCAGCACCAGTGCGGCCAGCGGGATGTCCCGTGTGACCACCAGGTCGCCGGCGGCAACCCGTTCGACGATGGCACTGTCGGCCACGTCCAGGCCCTGCGGCACCTGGATCGAGCGCAGCCAGCGCGATGGCGGGGTGCGGATCCACTGGTTGGCGACCAGGGTCAGTTCGATGCCGACCCGTTCAGCGGCCCGGAACAGGATGTCGCGGATGACGCCAGGGCAGGCGTCCGCGTCCACCCAGATGCGGGGGAGGGCGGGTTCAGCTTGGGTTTCAGCTTCAGTCATTTACCCAGTGTAGGGTAGGAAAAACCTGAATGGGGACTCGGGCTTAGCCTCGATCGTGTGCCAGCCCTTGCCACGCCTAGCGGCCGGGGCCTGCCCATGAACGTCCGGGCTATCGCTTTTTGCAGAAAACACGCGTATCGTTCGTCCCACTGTGTTTGCTAGGGTCACCGTGAATCGTGGCCTGGTGCAGTTGATCTCACGATCCGCTCATCGATCCGCTTTACCAACGCCTGCAACTCAGTCTCGGCCCCGATACCCGGTGGCTGCGATTTTTTCAACATGTGTTTCAGGAGTTAGTCAAATGTCTGATCGTCAGACCGGCACCGTCAAGTGGTTCAACGACGCCAAGGGCTTCGGCTTCATCACCCCGGAAAGCGGCCCGGACCTGTTCGTGCACTTCCGTGCCATCCAGGGCACCGGCTTCAAGACCCTGCAGGAAGGCCAGAAGGTTACCTTCATCGCCGTCCAGGGCCAGAAGGGTATGCAGGCTGACCAGGTGCAGGCGGTCTAATCCGTCTGCTACCGCTTGGTAGCCAGAACGCCGGATGCGAAAGCGTCCGGCGTTTTTTGTTGCCCGCATTTTTTCTGTAGCGCCGAGCCATGCTCGACTCCACATGGGGCATGCAACCCTCCCGGTACGATGTGGGCCTCCCCAAGGATCGTCCCCATGCGCATCGTCCACCACCTGGAAAACTCCCGTTCCCTGCGCGTGCTGTGGATGTTGGAAGAGCTGGGGCTGGACTACGAGCTGCGCCGCTATCCGCGCGATCCGAAGACGCTGCTGGCGCCGCCCGAGCTTCGCAACGTGCATCCGCTGGGCAAGTCGCCGGTGCTGCAGGATGGGGATCTGGTGCTGGCCGAGTCTGGTGCCATCCTCGACTACCTCGCGGATCGCTATGACACCCAACGCCAGCTGTCGCCGTCACCGATGCCGGCCGATGGCGCCGAGCGCATCGCTTACCGCTATTGGCTGCACTACGCCGAAGGCTCGGCGATGCCACCGCTGCTGCTGACCCTGGTGATGGGCCGCATCCGCAATGCGCCGATGCCATTCTTCGCGCGCCCGATCGCGCGCAGCATCGCCGACAAGGCCGAGCGCGGCTTCATCGGTCCGCAGCGGCGCCTGCACCTGGAGTGGATGGAGCGTCGCCTGGCCGAAAGCCCGTGGTTCGCGGGTGAGCGGTTCAGCGCAGCCGACATCCAGATGAGCTTCCCGATCCAGGCTGCTGCCGCACGGGGCGGTGGCCTCGACGACAAGCCGGCGCTGCGTGGCTTCCTCAAGCGCATCAGCGAGCGGCCGGCGTACCAGCGCGCCGAAGCCCACGGCGGGCATCTGCAGGCGCTCAGCGGCAATTGAGGCGGGCAGCGGTCGCCCCCATCTTCAACGCCATGGATACCGACAGCCCCCGTTTCGACAACCGCCTGCTGCATGCTCTGCCGGGTGATCCTGAATCCGGCCCGCGCCGCCGCGAAGTACTGGGCGCCGCCTGGTCGCGGGTGATGCCGACGCCGGTGGCAGCCCCCACGCTGCTGGCCTGGTCGCCGGACGTTGCCACGATGCTCGGCTTCGACACCACCGAGGTCGAGAGCGAAGGCTTCGCGCGTGTGTTCGGCGGCAACGCGCTGTACGCCGGCATGCAGCCGTGGGCCGCCAATTACGGTGGCCATCAGTTCGGCCACTGGGCCGGCCAGCTCGGCGACGGCCGCGCGATCTCGCTGGGCGAACTGGTCGCACCCGATGGCCGTCATTGGGAGCTGCAGCTGAAGGGGGCGGGCCCCACGCCGTATTCGCGTGGCGCCGATGGTCGCGCAGTGCTGCGCTCATCGATCCGCGAATTCCTGTGCAGCGAAGCGATGCATCACCTGGGCGTGCCGACCACGCGCGCGCTGTCGCTGGTCGGCACCGGCGAAGGCGTGGTGCGCGACATGTTCTACGACGGCCACCCGCGTGCCGAGCCCGGCGCGATCGTTTGCCGGGTATCGCCCTCGTTCCTGCGCTTTGGTTCATTCGAGCTGCCCGCGTCGCGCGGCGAAACCGCGCTGCTTCAGCAGTTGGTCGACGCCTGCATCGAGCGTGATTTCCCCGAACTGGAAGGGCAGGGCGAGGCGCTGTATGGCGACTGGTTCGCGCAGATTGCGGTGCGCACCGCCGAGATGATCGCGCACTGGATGCGCGTCGGCTTCGTGCATGGCGTGATGAACACCGACAACCTGTCCGTGCTTGGCCTCACGCTCGACTATGGCCCCTATGGCTGGGTCGAGGACTTCGATCCGGACTGGACACCGAACACGACCGATGCCCAAGGCCGGCGCTATCGCTTCGGTACACAGCCGCAGGTGGCGTACTGGAACCTGAGCCGATTGGCACAGGCGTTGTCACCGTTGTTTGCCGATGTGGCACCGCTGCAGGCCGGTCTGGCGGCCTACCAGTCCACCTTCGTGGCCTGCACGCGCCGCGACGTCGCAGCCAAGCTCGGTCTGGCCGCGGCCGACGATGACGACCTGCAGCTCTACCTGCGCTGGCAGCAGCTGATGCAGGACGGTGCCATGGACATGACCTTGGCCTGGCGCGCGCTGATGCGTATCGCTCCGGCGGCACCGGATGCGGCGCTGCTGGACGCGGTGTATTACGACGAGGCGCGCAGACAGGCGGTGCAGGCGCCGTTGCAGCAGTGGCTGCAGGACTACGCGGTGCGGTTGCAGGCCGATCCGTTGTCGGCCAGCGAACGCACGGCGAAGATGGCCGCGGCCAATCCGCTGTATGTGCTGCGCAACTGGCTGGCGCAGGAAGCCATCGATCGTGCAGAGCAGGGCGACCTCGGTGGCGTTCACGCACTGCAGGACGTGCTGCGCGACCCGTACACCGAGCGCGCCGGGCTGGAACACTTCGCCGGCAAGCGCCCGGCGTGGGCGGACAATCGCGCCGGCTGCTCGATGCTGTCCTGCAGTTCCTGAGGGTGGGTTTCGGCAGGGCTGCGCCCTGCACCCGCAGAGGCCACCGCAACAGCCAGAGCAAAAGCTGGATTCCGTGGTTTGGTGGGGCGGTGTCGGAGTGCGGGGACGCCGCAAGTACGTCCGTGTAGGCTTGGCAGCCGCTTGCTTGTGTGCGCTTTCCTGCGCACACGGCAAGACCGGGGTTGGGCGTCCTGCCCAACCCGCCCGAGGCATGCCTCGGGCCCATGCGGCTGACACCCCGCACTCCGACACCGCCCCACCTCCGACAGATTCCCGCTGCTGTGGGTAGATGTCGACCTTGGTCGACACGGTAGATCCACGCCATGCGTGGATGCTCTTCGTTCAATTCTCGAAGTATTCGATTTCGATTGAGATTCATCCACACATGGCGTGGATTCGCGACAGATCGCAGAAATCTGTCGAAGGCGGGGTGGGTCCGGTGGCGGGAGTGTCCGCGGCATGGATGCCGCGGCCAAGCCCCCAAGGACGGGTTTACGGCGTCTCCCGCCACCGGACCCACCCCGCCATCCCACAGGAATCCTGCTCTTGCCGTTGCCTTGGCTTGAAGCCTCTGCAGGTGCCGGGCGCAGCCCGGCCGATACCCCCGACAGGCAGCCGGCGCCCGGAACAGGTACCCTATGCCGCCATCAGATAGCCAATGTGACATGACCGACGCCATCGTCGCTCCGCAGTGGGCCTCCCGCCTGCGCGACATCGCCGACTTCCCCAAGCCCGGCATCCTCTTCAAGGACATCATGCCGCTGCTCGCCCACGGCGAGGACTTCCGCGGTGCCATCACCGCGATGGCCGACCGTTGGCGCGGCCAGAAGCTGGACGCGGTGGTCGGCATCGAATCGCGCGGCTTCATCCTAGGCGCCGCGATGGCGCTGGAGCTGGGCGTGGGCTTCGTGCCGGTGCGCAAGCCGGGCAAGCTGCCCGGCCAGGTGCTGCGCGAGGAGTACACGCTGGAATACCGTAGCGACTGCATCGAAGTGCACGCCGATGCGCTGCCGGCGGGTGCCCGCGTGGCGATCATCGACGACGTGCTGGCCACCGGCGGCACCCTGGTCGCTGCACTGTCGCTGGTGCGCCGCCTGGGTGTTGAGGTGGTCGGTGCCGGCGTGCTGGTCGAGCTGGACGGGCTTGGCGGCCGTGCCCGCTGGGAAGCGGACCTGCCGCTGCATACCGAACTGGTGTTCTGAGTCTGTCGCCGGGCGTGGCCCGGCGCTACACACGGCATGCAGGTAGCGCCGGGCCATGCCCGGCGACCACCTTGCCGATCACATCATCCGCACGCGGAAACGACGGCCCTTGATCTTGCCGGCTTCCAGCTTGGCCACGGCCTTGTTGGCCTGCTCACGCGCGATCGCCACGTAGGAACGGGTCGGGAAGATCGCGATCTTGCCGATGAACTTGCTCGACAGGCCGGCGTCGCCGGTCAGCGCACCGAGGATGTCGCCCGGGCGCAGCTTGTCGGTCTTGCCACCGTCGATGCGCAGCGTACGCATCGCGGCCTGCGGCAGCTCGGCCGGGCGCGCGGTCGCCAGCGGCGTCTTCTGCCAGTCCAGCGGTTGCCCCATCTGTGCTTCGATGGCTTCGGCGCGGGTCTTTTCGCGGCCGGCCACCAGGCTGATCGCCAGGCCGCTGGCACCGGCACGGCCGGTACGGCCCACGCGGTGCTGGTAGCTCTCCACGTCGGTCGGCAGTTCGTAGTTGATCACCGCCGCCAGCTCTTCCACGTCCAGGCCACGCGCAGCGACGTCGCTGGCGACCAGCACGTTGCAGCTGCGGTTGGCCAACAGCAGCAGCACTTCCTCGCGGTCGCGCTGCTCCATGTCGCCATGCAGGGCCAGTGCCGAGAAACCGAACTGCTGCAGTGAATTTGCAACCTCGTCCACATCCTTGCGGGTGTTGCAGAACACCACCGCCGATTCCGGCGTGTACTTCAGCAGCAGGCCGGCCAGCGCCTTCTGCCGGTGTGCCGGTTCCACCTCGCAGAACATATGGCGGATGGCCGGTGCCTGGTCGGCACCTTCCACGGTCACTTCCACCGCCTCGCGCAGCAGGTCACGCGCCATGGCGCGGATGCTGTCGGGGAAGGTGGCCGAGAACAGCAGGCTCTGGCGGTCCTTGTGGGTGCGGCCGGCGATCTCGCGGATCGGTTCCTCGAAGCCCATGTCGAGCATGCGGTCGGCTTCGTCCAGCACCAGCGTGCGTACCGCGCCCAGGTTCAGTGCGCGCTTTCGCGCCAGTTCCTGCACACGGCCGGGCGTGCCAACCACTACGTGCGGATCATGGCCTTCCAGCGACGCCAGCTGCGGCCCCAGCGGCACGCCGCCGACCAGCAGCAACAGCTTCAGGTTGGGAATGCCGGTGGCCAGCTTGCGGATCTGCTTTCCGACCTGGTCAGCCAGTTCGCGGGTCGGGCACAGCACCAGCGCCTGCACGCGGATCAGGCTGGGGTCGATGGACTGCAGCAGGCCCAGGCCGAAGGCGGCGGTCTTGCCGCTGCCGGTCGGCGCCTGTGCGATCACATCGCGGCCATCGAGGATGGCCGGCAGGCTCTGCGCCTGCACGGGGGTGAGAGTGGTGTAGCCGAGGGCATCCAGGCCGGGCTGCAGGGCCGGGCTCAGCGGCAGGGTCGAGAAGTCAGTCATGGCGCATTGTACCTGTCTGCGCGGCAGCGCCCGTCCTGGGCCGCCATCCACGCAGGGCGTGGATCTACGGGTGGGTGCCGACCGATGGTCGGCACGCCCTGCTCAGCCCATCACCGCCAGCACGCCCTGGTGGATCGCCAGGCCACCGAACAGCAGCCAAACAAACAGGACCAGGGCCAGCAGCAGCGGCTTCAGGCCCGCCTGGCGCAGCGCCGAGACGTGGGTGGTCAGGCCCAGCGCGGCCATCGCCATCGCCAGCAGTACGGTGTCCAGCTGCACCAGCCCCGCCTGCAGGCCGGCCGGCAGCAGATGCAGCGAGTTGAACCCGGCCACCGCCACGAAACCGAACGCGAACCAGGGCACCACGATGCGTGCCTTGCTGCCGTCGCCGCTGGCCTTGCCGCCCCGCGCCAGCCACAGCGACAGCGTGATCAGGAACGGCGCCAGCAACATCACTCGCACCATCTTGGTGATCACGGCGGTATCGGCGGCGGCTTCGTTGACCGCACGGCCGGCGGCCACCACCTGCGCCACTTCGTGCACCGTCGCACCGGTGAACAGGCCGTATTGCCGCGCGTCCATCGCCAGCCAGCCATGCGACTGCACCAGCGCATACAGCACCGGGTACAGGAACATCGCCAGCGTGCCGAACACCACCACCGTAGAGACCGCCACCGTGACCTGCGCCGCACGGCCGCGCACCACCGGTTCGGCGGCCATCACCGCCGCTGCGCCGCAGATTGCGCTGCCGGCGCCGATCAGCATCGCCGCCTCGCGTTCCATCTTGAACACGCGTACGCCCAGCCAGCAGGCCAGGCCGAAGGTGCTGGCAACCACCAGCACGTCCATCAGCACGCCGCTGACACCGACATGGCCGATGTCCTGGAAGGTCAGGCGCAGGCCGTACAGCACGATGCCGGCGCGCAGCAGCCAGTGCTTGGAGAAACCAACACCGGCCGCGCTGCTCGGTGCCAGCCGCGGATAGAAGGTGTTGCCGACCACGATGCCGGCCACGATGGCTACGGTCAGTGCGCTCAGGCCATGCACCTGCAGCCAGGGCAGCTCGGCCAGGTACAGCGACGCCGCCGCGACCAGGCCGACCAGCAGCAGGCCGGGCAGGCGCGGCTGCCAGCGCTGGCGCAGGGCGGGCAGGGACCAAGGGGAGAGGGCGGGGGCGTTCATGGCAGGGGCGGGGTTGGAGTGATGGGGCAAGCGTGCACCCCAGACGATGACCTGTAAAACGAATAATATGGGTGAAACCTACCCATCCATAAGGTAAGTGCCATGCGCCTGACCTTGCGCCAGCTGCAGGTCTTCGTCGCCATCGCCGATCACGGCAGCACCACCGCTGCGGGCCAGGCCATCGCGCTTTCGCAGTCGGCCAGCAGCGCCGCCCTGCAGGAGCTGGAGGCACACTTCGGCACCCCGCTGTTCGACCGCATCGGCCGCCGCCTGGCGCTGAACGGGCACGGCCGCGCGCTGCTGGAGCCTGCCCGCACGCTGCTGGTCAACGCCGCCGACCTGGAGCGCCAGCTGGCCGCGGGAGGCGACCCGGCGCAGGGTGCACCGCTGCGGCTGGTGCTGGCGGCCAGTACCACCATCGGCAACTACCTGCTGCCACCGCGCATCGCCGAACTGCTGCGCCAGGCGCCGCAGGCCGAGGTCGACCTGCGCATCGACAACAGTGCCGGCGTTGTCGCCGCCGTGCAGCGCCTGGACGTGGACGCCGGCCTGATCGAAGGCCCCTGCCACGAACGCGGCCTGCAGGTCACGGCCTGGCAGCAGGATCCGCTGGTGATCGTCGCTGCCGCCGATGCCCCCGCGCGCTGGTCGCTGGATGAACTGCGCCGCGCCCGCTGGCTGCTGCGCGAGCCCGGCTCCGGCACCCGCGAAGCCGTTGAGCAGGCGCTGTTGCCGCACCTGCGCGGCTTCGCCCAGACCCTGCAGCTGGGAAATACCGAAGCGATCAAGCAGGCCGCCATCGCCGGCCTCGGCCTGGCCTGCCTCTCCCGCCACGCGTTGGAAGAGCCGCTGGCCCTGGGCCGCCTGCGCGTGCTGGAGACCCCGCTGCCCGCCCTGCAACGCACCCTGTGGCTGGTACGCCACCCCGGCAAGCAATGGCTGCCGGGGTTGCAGGCGTTGCTGGGAGAGGTGGGGTAAGCCATCAGATTCCCAGTCGATTCCATCCATCGACACTTCTTGTAGCGCTCATCCACGCATGGCGTGGATCTACCGTGTCGACCAAGGTCGACACCCACCGGAGCAGAATGTAGTTCCGGCAGATCGCGAGAAACTGTCAGAGGTGGGGCGGTGTGGGGCTGCAGGACCGTTGGCGCCATGGATGGCGCCATCGAGCCCCCATGGATGGGTTCACGGCGTGTCCTGCAGCCCCACACCGACCCGCCTGCCACCGTAAGCCGCTTTGGCTGTTGCTTCGGTCGTTGCCTCTGCGGGCGCCGGGTGCAACCCGGCCGACGCCCCCAACCCGTACAATAGCCGGATGCCTCTGATTACTCTGCAGAACGTCGACTTCAGCGTCGGCGGCCCGTTGTTGCTGGAAAAGGCCGAACTGTCGATCGAGCCGGGCGAACGCATCGCCCTGATCGGCCGCAACGGCGCCGGCAAATCCACCCTGCTCAAGCTGCTGTCCGGCGACCAAAAGCCCGATGACGGCGAAGTCCGCGTGCAGCAGGGCGTGCGCGTCACCCGCCTGGAGCAGGAAGTGCCGCACGGCGCCGCCGGCTCGGTGTTCGACGTTGTCGCCGATGGTCTGGGCGAACTGGGCCAGTGGCTGGCCGAATTCCACCACCTCAGCCATGCCGAGGTGTTCGACGGCGAAGCACTGGGCAATGTGCAGGCCAAGATCGACGCCGCCAACGGCTGGGGCCTGGACCAGCGCGTCAGTGAAACCCTGACCAAGCTCGACCTCGACGGCGAGGCCGAATTCGGTCGCCTGTCCGGCGGCATGAAGCGCCGCGTGCTGCTGGCGCGCGCGCTGGTCTCCAGTCCGGACGTGCTGCTGCTGGACGAACCGACCAACCACCTGGACATCGAAGCCATCGACTGGCTCGAAGCGTTCCTGAAGGGCTGGAGCGGCAGCGTGGTGTTCGTCACCCATGACCGCCGCTTCCTGCGTGCACTGGCCACCCGCATCGTCGAGATCGACCGCGGCCAGGTCACCAGCTGGCCGGGCGACTGGGCCAACTACGAGCGCCGCCGCGAGGAACGCCTCAACGCGCAGGCGCAGGAGAACGCGCGCTTCGACAAGCTGCTGGCGCAGGAAGAAGTGTGGATCCGCCAGGGCATCAAGGCCCGTCGTACCCGCGACGAAGGCCGCGTACGCCGCCTGAAGGCAATGCGCACGGAGCGTTCGCAGCGCCGCGATCTCAGCGGCAACGTCAAGATGGAAGCTGCGCAGGGCATCAGCTCCGGCAAGAAGGTCATCGACGTCAAGGACATTTCGTTCGCCTTCGGCGAGCGCACCATGGTCCGCGACTTCACCACCACCATCCTGCGCGGCGACCGCATCGGCCTGATCGGCCCCAACGGCAGCGGCAAGACCACGCTGCTGAAGCTGCTGCTGGGCGAACTGCAGCCGGCCAAGGGCGAAGTCAATGCCGGTACCAACCTGCAGATCGCCTATTTCGACCAGTACCGTGCGGTGCTGCGCGAAGACTGGAGCGCGATCGAGAACGTGGCCGAAGGCCGTGATTTCCTCGAGTTCAATGGCAAGCGCAAGCATGTGCATGCGTACCTGCAGGACTTCATGTTCACCCCGGAACGCGCGCGTGCGCCGATCACCCGCCTGTCCGGTGGCGAGCGCAACCGCCTGCTGCTGGCCAAGCTGTTCGCGCAGCCGTCCAACCTGCTGGTGATGGACGAACCGACCAACGACCTCGACGTGGAAACGCTGGAGCTGCTGGAAGAGCTGCTGGGCGAGTACACCGGCACCCTGCTGCTGGTCAGCCATGACCGTGACTTCATCGACAACGTGGTGACCTCCACGCTGGTGATGGAAGGCGATGGCGTGATCGGCGAGTACGTCGGCGGTTACAGCGACTGGCAGCGCTATGCGGCCAGCATCGCGGCGCCTGCCCCGGCCCCCGCAGCCAAGCCGGCGGCCGCCGCACCGGCTACACCGGCTACCGCAGCTGCGGCCGCACCCAAGCGCAAGCTGGCCTACAAGGAAGCGCGCGAACTGGAGCAGCTGCCGAAGACCATCGAGAAGCTGGAAGGCGATGTCGAAGGCCTGACCTCGGCGATGAACGACCCGTCGTTCTACACCCGCAGCAGTGCCGAAGTGACGGCGCATACGCAGCAGCTGGCCAAGGTGCAGGCCGAGCTGGATGCCGCGTACGCGCGCTGGGAAGAGCTGGAAGGCTGAGTGGCTGCCACGGCCGTCTTGCCCTGCGGGCGGCTGTGGCTTTTGATCTGATTCCGCCTTGAAGCGAGCCGAGCACCGCAGGTCCGGCGAGGGCGAAGAGGCGCGGGTGTCTGAGCGCAGCGAGTTCCCGCGCCGTCCCTTGGCGGACCGAGGAGCGCAGGGTACCGACGTGCGCAGCACGTCGGCTCGCAGACGGCGGAGCGTTTCTTTTGGTTACTTTTCTTTGCGCGCACCGCACTGCAGGAGCAGGGCGGAACGGCATAGCCGGCCCGCAGGGTGACGCACAAGGATGTGCGTCATCAAGAAAAGCAACGCCCATGAACGCATCAGATTGCAGCCGTCATGATCCGCGCAGAGCGGTCATTTGACCCCGTGCAGGTCCCGCAGCTGGCTCGTCCGGCTGCCGAAGTACGCCGCCAGATCGGCGATGTCCTGATCGCTCAGGTCCTTTGCCTGCGGCGTCATCAGCGCATGCTGGCGGTCGCCGGCACGGTAGGCCTGCAGTGCATGCGCCAGGTAGTCGCCGTACTGCCCACCCAGCTTCGGGTAGGTCGGATCGATCGGCGCATTGCCGTCGGCCCCGTGGCAGTCGATGCAGCTCTGGTTGGTGGCCTTGCCCTTCACCTTGGCGCGGGCTTCACCGGCAGCCTCGCGGCCCGGCGGCAGGCCGGCGGAGGAGGAAGAGCCGTGTTCGCCGCTGGCATGGCCCGGGTCGGCGGCGGATTTCTCGCTGTTTTCCACCTGCGACTGCGAACAGGCCGCCAGCAGCAGGGCAACGGACAGGGCGATGGCGTGACGCATCGGATGCGCGGCTTTCGACATGGGCGGGCCTTACTTGACGGTGGACAGGTAAACAGAGAGATCGGCGATCTCCTGTTCGCTGAAACTCATCGACTGCGCCTGCATCGTCGGATGCCGGCGCTTGCCCTGGCGGTACTCGGTCAGGGCCTGGGCCAGGTACTGCTGGGTCTGGCCGCCGATCTTCGGCACCCGGTAGCTGGGGTAGGCGTTCTTGTAGCCGGTGATGCCGTGGCACCCCTGGCAGGTGTAGGCCAGGACACGGCCATTGTCGAAGTTGCCGGTGGGGGCGGCAGGCGCAGGCGCAGCGGCGGGAGCCGTGGCCGGGGCCGGTGTGGCAGGAGCAGGAGCGGGCTGTGCGGCGGCCCCAAGGGGCAGGAGGACGGCCAGAGCGAGACAAGCGGCGAGCGGCTGCGGGCGCATGGTGTCGTTTCCGGGGATTCGGGTCTGGTCGTTCCGGCGTGGGGTTCGGAACGACCCGAGTATAGCCTCAGGTTTCATCTAGCTGAAATGGGGTCGGTCCGACCGGTGGCGTGAAAGCACCATGACCTTTGGGATATGGTGTTGCCGTGAAGTGGTGCATTACTTTGCTACCACACCTGTCCACGCATCCTCCAGGGACCTGACGATGTCGCACCCAACCTTCCTGTCCGGCCGTCGCAGCGGAATCTGCGCTGCCGCACTGCTGATCTCCACCTCCCTGCTGCTGGGCGGTTGCGCCGCAGGGCCCAATTCCGAAGCCAAGGCTGCCGAGACCAAGGAGGAGAAGAAGGTCGACGCGGTCCCCGTCGAAGTGGCGGTGGCCAGCCACCGTGCGGTCGCAGCCAGCTACACCGGAACCGCTGCGCTGGAGCCGCGCGCCGAATCGCAGGTAGTCGCCAAGACCTCCGGCGTGGCGCTGGCGGTGCTGGTCGAGGAAGGCCAGCGGGTGACCGCTGGCCAGCCGCTGGTACGCCTGGACCCGGACCGTGCGCGGCTGGCCGTGGCACAGAGCGAAGCGCAGATGCGCAAGCTGGAAAACAACTACCAGCGCGCGCAGAAGCTGGTTGGCCAGCAGATGGTCAGCGCCGCCGATGTCGACCAGCTGCGCTTCGACCTGGAGAACGTCCGCGCGCAGTACCGCCTGGCGACGCTGGAACTGTCCTACACCACGGTGGTGGCGCCGATCTCCGGCGTGATCGCCTCGCGCTCGATCAAGACCGGCAACTTCGTGCAGATCAACACGCCGATCTTCCGCATCGTCGACAACTCGCGCCTGGAAGCCACCCTCAACGTGCCCGAGCGCGAGCTGGCCACGCTGCGCGCCGGCCAGCCGGTGACGCTGGCGGCCGACGCGCTGCCGGGGCAGAGCTTCACCGGCACCGTTGACCGCATCGCGCCGGTGGTGGACTCGGGCAGCGGCACGTTTCGCGTGGTCAGTGCCTTCGATGGCGCCGCCCACGCGCTGCAGCCCGGCATGTTCGGCCGCATCCGCATCGATTACGACCAGCGTGCCGATGCGCTGGTGGTGCCGCGCCTGGCGTTGCTCGATGACGGTGAACCTGCGGTGTTCCGCGTGCGCGAAGGCAAGGTCGCACGCGTTCCGGTCAAGCTGGGTTACGCCGAGGGCCCGTGGGTGGAGATCCGTGATGGCCTGGCGGCCGGTGATCAGGTGGTCACCGCCGGCAAGGTCGCGCTGCGCGACGGCACCGCGGTGCAGGTGATCGCCGATCCGAAGGCCAAGGCAAAGACGGTCGCAGCGGCCGCCAAGCCGGCAGACAAGGCCGGGAGCAAGCAATGACCGCCCCGGGCCACGACCACGGTGCCTCGCCGGCGAGCGACGGCGCCGCCGCCGGCATGCGCGGCGGCCTGGTGGAATTCGCCACCCGCCGCCGCGTGACCATCGCCATGTGCACGGTCACCCTGCTGCTGTTCGGCCTGATTGCGCTGGGCAACCTCAAGGTCAACCTGCTGCCGGACCTGAGCTACCCGACGCTGACCGTGCGCACCGAATACACCGGTGCGGCGCCGACCGAAATCGAAACCCTGATCACCCAGCCGGTCGAAGAAGCGGTGGGCGTGGTCAAGAACCTGCGCAAGCTGAAGTCGGTCTCGCGCACCGGCCAGAGCGATGTGGTGCTGGAGTTCGCCTGGGGCACCAACATGGACCAGGCCAGCCTGGAGGTGCGCGACAAGATGGAAGCGCTGAACCTGCCACTGGAGGCCAAGGCCCCGGTGCTGCTGCGCTTCAATCCGTCCACCGAGCCGATCATGCGCCTGGTGCTGTCGAGCAAGGACGCACCGGCCACCGATGCCGATGCGATCCGCGAGCTGACCGGCCTGCGCCGCTATGCCGATGAAGACCTGAAGAAGAAGCTGGAGCCGGTCACCGGCGTGGCGGCAGTGAAGGTGGGCGGCGGCCTGGAAGACGAGATCCAGGTCGACATCGACCAGCAGAAGCTGGCCCAGCTGAACCTGCCGATCGACACCGTCATCAAGCGCCTGAAGGACGAGAACATCAACATCTCCGGCGGCCGCCTGGAGGAGGGTTCGCAGCGCTTCCTGGTGCGCACCGTCAACCAGTTCGCCGACCTGGAGGAGATCCGCAACCTGCTGGTCACCACCCAGGCGTCGAACGGCAGTGCGGCCGACTCGGCACTGCAGCAGATGTTCAACATCGCCGCATCGACCGGTTCGGCGGCCGCCATCGCGGCGGCGTCGGCGGCGCAGAGCGCGTCGTCCGGCGGTGGTTCCAGCGTGGTCGCCAACGGCGTGCCGGTGCGCCTGAAGGACGTGGCCACCGTGCGCCAGGGCTACAAGGAACGCGAAGCGGTGATCCGCCTGGGCGGCAAGGAGTCGGTCGAACTGGCGATCTACAAGGAAGGCGATGCCAACACCGTGTCCACCGCTGAAGCGCTGCGCAAGCGCCTGGAACAGATCAAGGGCACGTTCCCGGCCGACGTCGAGATGACCACCATCGAGGACCAGTCGCGCTTCATCGAGCACGCCATCGCCGACGTCAAGAAGGATGCGGTGATCGGCGGCCTGCTGGCGATCCTGATCATCTTCCTGTTCCTGCGTGATGGCTGGAGCACGTTCGTGATCAGCCTGTCGCTGCCGGTCTCGATCATCGCCACGTTCTTCTTCATGGGCCAGATGGGCCTGAGCCTGAACGTGATGTCGCTGGGCGGCCTGGCACTGGCCACCGGCCTGGTAGTGGACGATTCGATCGTGGTGCTGGAGAGCATCGCCAAGGCCCGCGAGCGCGGCCTCGGCATCCTGCAGGCGGCGATTGCCGGCACCCGCGAAGTGAGCATGGCCGTGGTCGCCTCGACCCTGACCACCATCGCGGTGTTCCTGCCGCTGGTGTTCGTCGACGGCATTGCCGGCCAGCTGTTCCGCGACCAGGCACTGACCGTGGCGATCGCCATCGCGATCTCGCTGCTGGTGTCGATGACGCTGATCCCGATGCTGAGTTCGTTGAAGGGACGGCCACCGCTGGCGTTCCCGGAAGAGGCGCCGAACGAACCGTGGCAGCCGCAGAACCGCTGGCAGAAGCCGGTTGCGCTGGGCCGTCGTGGCGTGGTCGCCAGCGTGCGCTGGAGCTTCTATGCGCTGGCCTGGCTCGTGGTGCGCCTGTGGCGTGGCGTGGTGGCGGTGGTCGGCCCGGTGATGCGCAAGGCCAGCGACCTGGCGATGAAGCCCTATGCCGGTGCCGAGCGTGGCTACCTGCGCCTGCTGCCGGGCGCGCTGGCGCATCCGGGCAAGGTGCTGGGCGTGGCCACGATCATCTTCGTGGCGACCATGGCACTGGTGCCGATGCTCGGTGCCGACCTGATCCCGCAGCTGGCACAGGACCGTTTTGAAATGACGGTGAAGCTGCCGGCCGGCACGCCGCTGAAGCAGACCGATGCGCTGGTGCGCGAGCTGCAGCTGGCCCACGGCAACGGCGAGGGCGTGGCCTCGCTGTACGGCGTCAGCGGCAGCGGCACCCGCCTGGATGCCAGCCCCACCGAGAGCGGCGAGAACATCGGCAAGTTGACCGTGGTGATGGAAGGCGGTGGCAACGCACGTACCGAAGCGGAGATCACCGAGCGCCTGCGTGACACCATGGGCCAGCATCCGGGCGCGCAGGTCGACTTCGCGCGGCCGGCGTTGTTCAGCTTCTCCACGCCGCTGGAAATCGAGCTGCGCGGGCAGGACATGGCGACGCTGGAGGTGGCTGGCCAGCGCCTGGCGGCGATGCTGCGTGGCAATGCGCACTACGCCGACGTGAAGTCGACGGTGGAAGAGGGCTTCCCGGAAATCCAGATCCGCTTCGACCAGGAGCGTGCCGGTGCACTGGGCCTGACCACGCGCCAGATCGCCGATGTGGTGGTGAAGAAGGTGCGTGGCGATGTGGCGACCCGCTACAGCTTCCGCGACCGCAAGATCGACGTGCTGGTGCGGGCGCAGGAAGGCGACCGCGCCAGCGTGGAGAGCATCCGCCGGCTGATCGTCAATCCGGGCAGCACGCGTCCGGTCACGCTGGATGCAGTAGCCGATGTGGTCGCCACCACCGGCCCCAGCGAGATCCATCGCGCCGACCAGACCCGCGTGGCCGTGGTCTCGGCCAACCTGCGCGGCATCGATCTGGGCGCGGCCATGCGCGAAGTGCAGCAGTTGGTGGCCGAACAGCCGCTGGGCGCGGGCGTCGGCCTGCACATCGGCGGCCAGGGCGAGGAGCTGGCGCAGGCGGCGAAGTCGCTGATCTTCGCTTTCGGCCTGGCGATCTTCCTGGTCTACCTGGTGATGGCCTCGCAGTTCGAGTCGCTGCTGCACCCGTTCGTGATCCTGTTCACCATTCCGCTGGCGCTGGTCGGCGCGATCCTGGCACTGATGCTGACCGGCAAGCCGATTTCGGTGGTGGTGTTCATCGGCCTGATCCTGCTGGTCGGCCTGGTCACCAAGAACGCAATCATCCTGATCGACAAGGTCAACCAGCTGCGCGAGGCCGGCGTGGCCAAGCATGAAGCGCTGGTGGAAGGCGCGCGCTCGCGCCTGCGGCCGATCATCATGACCACCCTGTGCACGCTGTTCGGCTTCCTGCCGCTGGCGGTGGCGATGGGCGAGGGTGCCGAGGTGCGCGCACCGATGGCGATCACCGTGATTGGTGGCCTGCTGGTGTCGACCCTGCTGACCCTGCTGGTGATCCCGGTGGTGTACGACCTGATGGATCGTCGTGGCGATGCCTATTACCGCGAGCGTGGCCGCAAGCACGCCGGCGGGATCGAGCCGGGCAGCGCAGGCAGCGCGGCGGGTGCGGAGGAACCGGCATGAGTGTCGCCGAGTTCTCCATCCGCCGCCCGGTCACCACCATCATGTGCTTCGTGTCACTGGTGGTGATCGGTCTGATCGCCTCGTTCCGGCTGCCGCTGGAGGCGCTGCCGGACATCTCCGCGCCGTTCCTGTTCGTGCAGATCCCGTACACCGGTTCAACCCCGGAGGAAGTGGAGCGGACCATCATCCGCCCGGTCGAGGAATCGCTGGCGACGATGACCGGCATCAAGCGCATGCGCTCGTCGGCGACTTCCGAGGCGGCGCTGATCTTCATCGAGTTCAGCGACTGGGACCGCGACATCGCCATCGCCGCCTCCGACGCACGCGAGCGCATCGATGCGATCCGCAGTGACCTGCCGGACGACCTGCAGCGCTACAACGTGTTCAAGTGGTCCAGCAGCGACCAGCCGGTGTTGAAGGTGCGCCTGGCCAGCACCACCGACCTGACCACCGCCTATGACATGCTCGACCGTGAGTTCAAGCGGCGCATCGAGCGCATTCCCGGCGTGGCCCGTGTTGACATCACCGGCGCACCGCCGAACGAGGTGGAGATCGCCATCGACCCGAACCGGCTCAATGCGCATGGCCTGAGCATCAACGAGCTGAGCGAGCGCCTGCGCACGCTGAATTTCTCGATCTCGGCCGGGCAGATCGACGACAACGGCCAGCGCGTGCGCGTGCAGCCGGTGGGCGAGATCACCGACCTGCAGGAAATGCGCGACCTGGTGATCAACGCCAAGGGCCTGCGCCTGGGTGACATCGCCGATGTGCGCCTGAAGCCGGCGCGGATGAACTACGGGCGCCGCCTGGACGGCAACCCGGCGGTCGGCCTGGATATCTTCAAGGAGCGCAGCGCCAACCTGGTGGAGGTGTCGCGCGCGGCGCTGGCCGAGGTCGAATCGATCCGTGCCGAAGCCTCGATGCGCGACGTGCAGATCAAGGTGATCGACAACCAGGGCAAGGCCGTGACGTCGTCGCTGCTGGAACTGGCCGAGGCCGGTGCGGTCGGCCTGATCCTGTCGATCACGGTGTTGTTCTTCTTCCTGCGCCATTGGCCGTCGACGCTGATGGTGACCCTGGCCATTCCGATCTGCTTCACCATCACCCTGGGTTTCATGTACTTCGTCGGGGTGACGCTCAACATCCTGACCATGATGGGCCTGCTGCTGGCCGTCGGCATGCTGGTCGACAACGCCGTGGTGGTGGTGGAGAGCATCTACCAGGAGCGCGAGCGCATGCCCGGGCAGCCACGGCTGGCCTCGATCATCGGCACCCGCAACGTGGCCATCGCGCTCAGCGCCGGTACGCTGTGCCACTGCATCGTGTTCGTGCCGAACCTGTTCGGCGAGACCAACAACATCAGCATCTTCATGGCGCAGATCGCGATCACCATCTCGGTCTCGCTGCTGGCCTCGTGGCTGGTTGCGGTCAGCCTCATCCCGATGCTGTCCGCGCGCATGGCCACGCCCAAGCTGGTGCACTCGCAGACCGGCATGATCGCGCGCCTGCAGCGCCGCTACGCCAGGCTGCTGGACTGGTCGCTGCACCATCGCGGCTGGAGCCTGCTCGGCATCGTGCTGGTGGTGCTGGTCAGCCTGGTGCCGATGAAGCTGACCAAGGTCGACATGTTCGGTGGCGATGGCGGCAAGGACATCTTCATCGGCTATATGTGGAAGGGCGCCTACACCTATCGCCAGATGTCCGAGGAAGTGGCGCGCGTGGAGAACTGGATCGACGCCAACCGTGAACGCCTGCACGTCAAGCAGGTCTATTCCTGGTACAGCGAGCAGGAAGGCAGCTCGACCGTGGTAACCCTGGACGAGAAGTACGCCAAGGACATCAAGTCGCTGCAGGAAGAGCTGCGCAAGGGCCTGCCGAAGTCCGCCCGCACCGACTATTTCGTCGGCAACCAGGGCGGTGACGGCGGCGGTGGTGGCAACCAGGGCGTGCAGGTGCAGCTGGTCGGCGACTCCAGTTCGATGCTGCAGGAGATCGGCCAGGAAGTGGTGCCGCTGCTGGCCCAGCGCGCCGAGCTGCGCGACGTGCGCATCGACAATGGCGAGAAGGGCGGCGAACTGAAGGTTCGTGTCGACCGCGAGCGCGCCGCCGCATTCGGTTTCAATGCCGAGCAGGTCGCCAGTTTCGTCGGCCTGGCCCTGCGCGGCGCGCCGATGCGCGAGTTCCGCCGCGGTGACAACGAAGTGCCGGTATGGGTGCGTTTCGCCGGTGCCGAGCAGAGCAGCCCGGAAGACCTGGCCGGCTTCAGCGTGCGCACCGGCGACGGCCGAAGCGTGCCGCTGCTGAGCCTGGTCACCGTCGACGTCGGTTCGTCGGCCACCCAGATCGGCCGCACCAACCGCCAGACCACGCTGACCATCAAGGCCAACCTGGCCGAGAAGGTCACCGCGCCGGATGGCCGCAAGGCGATGGAGTCGGTGCTCAAGCCGATGAACTTCCCGGCGGGTTACGGCTACACCTTCGATGGCGGCGACTACGGCAACGACGACGAGGCCATGCAGCAGATGGTGTTCAACCTGCTGATCGCGCTGGTGATGATCTACGTGGTGATGGCGGCGGTGTTCGAGTCGCTGCTGTTCCCGGCGGCGATCATGAGTGGCGTGCTGTTCTCGATCTTCGGCGTGTTCTGGCTGTTCTGGATCACCGGCACCTCGTTCGGGATCATGTCCTTCATCGGCATCCTGGTGCTGATGGGCGTAGTGGTGAACAACGGCATCGTGATGATCGAACACATCAACAACCTGCGGCGCGGCGGCATGGGCCGAACGCAGGCGTTGGTGGAAGGCTCTCGCGAGCGGCTGCGCCCGATCATGATGACGATGGGCACGGCGATCCTGGCGATGGTGCCGATCTCGCTGACCAATACGCAGATGTTCGGCAATGGCCCGGAGTACGCGCCGATGGCGCGCGCGATCGCCGGCGGCCTGGCGTTCTCGACCGTGGTCAGCCTGCTGTTCCTGCCGACGATCTATGCGGTGCTGGACGACCTGCGAACCGCCGTCACGCGGCTGATCCGCCGTGCGCGCGGAGTGGAGATGGTAGAGCCGGGCGCTGCCCGGCTGTAATGCACGTCAACGTGTTGTGGTGTGGGGGAGGCCGGTCGTAGTGGGGCGGCCTCCCCCTTTTTTTTGCTGGGTATGGCGGCGCCAACCACGGTTGGCACCTGCCAGAGCGCAGTCGAGCGTGGCTCGACGCGACACAAAGCAATCAACCGGCGACCTTGCCCCACACCTTGAACGTGGTCAGCCACAGGCCGAGCATGCTGCCGATGTTGGTCAGCATGAAGGTCAGCACCACGCGGGTGACGCGGTTGCGGTACCAGCCTTTCAGGCTTTGCGCATCGTCGCGCAGCTTCAGGAAGTCCTCGTAGGCGGGTTTGCGCACACGGGCTTCCACCAGGGCCGAGAATGCGCCGGTCGGGATGCTCAGGCGGAACGGCTTGAACGGGGCCACCGCGATCGCGGTGAGGATGCTCAGCGGATGACCACCGGCCAGCAGGCAGCCCAGGCCCGCCAGGCCGCCGGTGTACATCGCCCAGGTCGCCAGCAGTTCGGTGCCCACGCCCAGACCACCGCGGTAGAAGCCCACGCCGATGCCGGTTGCCACGATGGCCAGGATGGCCAGCGTGAACCACGGGATGTTGCGCTTCTTCGGCACTGCTTCCAGCTCGGCGCGCAGCGGCGCCGGTGCTTCGGTGTCGGTTTCCAGGTAACGCGCCAGGCCAGCAAGGTGGCCCGCACCGACAACCGCCAGCACTTCGCGCTGCTGCGGGTTGTGTTCCTCGCGCAGGCGCGTGGCCATGTAGCGGTCGCGCTCGCCGATGATGGTCTCGTACAGTGCCGGGCTCTCGCTGGCGAACTCGCCGAAGCTCGATTCCAGCATGTCGCCCTGCTTGAGCTTTTCGATCTCGTTCTCGCCCACTTCCTCGGAAGAGAACAGGCCGGCACCGAGGCCTGCGATCAGCTTCAGCCTGCCGAAGAAGCCGAGCCGCTGCGAGGCGCGGCGGAAGGTCAGGCCGACCTCGCGGTCGATCAGGTGCACCGGCAGGTCGCGTTCGCGCGCCAGTTCCACCGCGCGTTTCAGTTCCGCGCCCGGCTCGATGTCCAGCTGTTCGGCCAGGCGACGCTGGTAGGCGGACAGGGCCAGGTTGGCGGCGAACAGGGCGACACGGCCCTTGCGGATCACCTCGACCAGATCGAGCTTGGCCAGCGTGTCCGGATCGCTCAGCGCCTGCAGGCGCTGCGGGTCCAGTTCAACGGCAACGGCATCGAAGCGGCCGCTGTCAATGGCCTTTTCCACCGCCTCGACACTGGCACGGGAAACGTGGGCGGTGCCCAGCAGGGTGTAGCGCACGCCATCGCGTTCGACGACGCGCACCGGCTGGCCGGCGAACAGATCGTCGCCGGTTTCGGGAAGGGTTTCGGTCATGGGTTCATTCATTGGAAGGTGCGGTATCGGCGCCGTCGCCCAGCGCGCGCTGCATCTGCACGGTATCCAGCCAGCGGCCGTGCTTGCGGCCGAGGCCACGGAACACGCCGACCCGCTCGAAGCCGAAGCGTTCGTGCAGCTTGATCGATGCGGTGTTGGTCGGTTCGCCGATCACCGCCACCATCTGCCGGTAGCCACGCGCCACGCAGGCGTCGATCAAGGCCTGCAGCAGGCCGGTGCCGACCCCCTGGCCCTGGAAACGGGCATCGACGTAGACCGAGTTCTCCACGGTCCACTGGTAGGCGATGCGGGTGCGATAGGTGTTGGCGTAGGCATAGCCAGCCACCTGGCCGTCGATCTCGGCGACCAGGTAGGGGAAGCCGCGATCGATGATGTCGCGCATGCGGCGCAGCATCTCGGTCGCGTCCGGGATGTCGTACTCGTAGGTGTTGACGAAATCTGTCACTTCCACCGCGTAGATCGCGGTGATTGCGTCGATGTCGGCCGGGCCGGCATCACGGATGAGGACGGCCATGCGCGGGCTCCGGCTCAGTCGATGTAGCGCTTGAGCAGGTCGCCGTACGCGTCGATGCGACGGTCGCGCAGGAACGGCCAGATGCGGCGCACATGCTCGCTGCGCTGCAGGTCGACATCGCACAGCAGCACCGTGGCGTCGGTGCCGGCTTCGGCCAGGAACTCGCCCTGCGGGCCGAGCACGTGGCTGTTGCCCCAGAACTGGATGCCCGACGCGCCCAGCGGCGAGGCCTCGTGGCCGACGCGGTTGCAGCTCAGCACCGGCAAGCCGTTGGCCACGGCGTGGCCGCGGTGGCTCAGCACCCAGGCGTCGCGCTGGCGGGTCTTCTCGTCCTGCACGTCGTCCGGGTCCCAGCCGATCGCGGTCGGGTACAGCAGCAGCTCGGCACCGGCCAGCGCCATCAGGCGCGCCGCTTCCGGATACCACTGGTCCCAGCACACCAGCACGCCAAGGCGGCCCACCGAGGTGTCGATCGGCTTGAAGCCGATGTCGCCCGGAGTGAAGTAGAACTTCTCGTAGAAGCCCGGATCGTCCGGGATGTGCATCTTGCGGTACTTGCCGAGCAGGGTGCCGTCCTTCTCGAACACTACGGCGGTGTTGTGGTACAGGCCGGCAGCGCGGCGTTCGAACAGCGAACCGACCAGCACCACGCCATGCTTCTTCGCCAGCGCGCCCAGGCGCTCGGTGCTCGGGCCCGGAATCGGCTCGGCCAGGTCGAATTCGTCCACCGACTCGTGCTGGCAGAAGTACGGACCGTTGTGCAATTCCTGCAGCAGCACCAGCTTGGCACCCTGGGCAGCCGCCTCGGCCACGCGTGCTTCGATCACCGCCAGGTTGGCGGCGGCATCACCGTGGTTGCGCTCCTGGATCAGGGCGACGGTAAGGGGGCTGCGCGAGTTCATGCGGGGCGTTCCTGCGGGGGAAAACCTGCATGTTAGCGCGGATGAGCGGCGACAGCGTGTCGCGCGCTGAATGGGCCGGTGTTGTAGAGCCGAGCCCATGCTCGGCTGCGCTCTGCTCCGGTTGCCCGAGCGCGCCAGCCGAGCGTGGGCTCGGCTCTACAAAAGGCCAGTCGAGCATGGCTCGACTCTACAAAAGTGGTGCCGGGCGGGGCCCGGCGTCATCCGTCAGGCCTTCAGCAGCCCTTCCGGCAGCTGCATGGTGATGCAGTGCAGGCTGCCGTTCTGCCAGATCAGCGAGCGGCAGGGCACCTGTACGATCTCGCGACCCGGGTGCGCCTCTGCCAGCACGTCGCGGGCCAGGTCATCGGCCGGATCGCCGTAGGCCGGCATCAGCACCGCGCCATTGACGATCAGGTAGTTGGCGTACGAGGCGGCCAGGCGGCGGCCCTCGTCGATCACCGGCTGGGCCCACGGCAGCGGGAACAGGCGGTACGGCTGGCCATCCCTGGTGCGCAGCGCGGCCAGTTCGTTACCCATCGCCTGCAGCTCGGCGTAGTGCGAGTCGCTGGCGTCGTCGCAGGCCTGGTAGACGATGCTGTCAGCCGAAGCGAAGCGGGCGAGGGTGTCGATGTGCGCGTCGGTGTCGTCGCCTTCCAGGTAACCGTGGTCGAGCCACAGCACGCGGTCCTGCTGCAGCCAGTCGGCCAGGTCGGCGCTCAGGCTGGCGCGGTCGCGGTCCGGGTGGCGCTCGTGCAGGCACTTCCAGGTGGTCAGCAGGGTGCCTTCGCCGTCGGTCTCGATGCCGCCGCCTTCCAGTGCGAACGGAATGCTGCGCACCGGGGCGTCGTTGAACACCCCGGCCTGGTTGAGCACGCCCACCAGCTGGTCGTCGAGGGTGGCGTCGAACTTACCGCCCCAGCCGGTGAAGCGGAAATCCAGCAGCTGGAAACCGCCATCGGCGCGGCGCAGGGTGATCGGGCCGGAGTCGCGCAGCCAGGTATCGTCGTAGGCGGCCGTGGTGAAGTGGACCTTGTCCATGTCGATGCGGTTGGAGCGCAGCCGCATTTCGGCGTAGGTCTCCACATCGTCGTCGGCCACGCAGATCAGCACCGGCTGGAAGCGGGTGATGGCCGCGACCAGGGCGATGTAGGTCTCTTCCACCTGGCCCAGGCGGTCGGCCCAGTCGGTGTCGGCGGTGGGCCAGGCAATCAGGACGCCGCTCTGGGCTTCCCACTCGGCAGGAAAACGAAGGGTCTGGTTCATGGTCTCGCTACACAGGCCCGCCCACGGCGGGTAAAGGGATCAACGGATCGGCGGTTTCGGGCCGATTTCGTTCGGGTCCGCCTGGTTGGCCACCACGTCGATCACCTTCTGCTTCTCGAAGTAGACGGTGAACTGCGGGTACACCCAGCGGTTGATGGTCGGCCATTGCCGCTTCTGCCCGCCACGCGGCTGCAGCTGTTCGCTCGGCGCGCCGAACTGCGCCTGCACCTGCTGCATGCTCTGGCCGCGCACGGGCAGGGCGCCGGCCGGCTTCTCGCGGGCACGGTCGACAAGCAGGGTATCGGCCAGTGCCGGCGTGGCAGCGGCCAGGGTGGCCATCACGGCCAGGGCGGACAGGTAACGCTTCATCTCGATCTACTCCCCAGTGGTCAAGAAAGGCGATTACAGCAAAAACGGCAGGAAAAAGCCGCACAAACAAAAAACCGCCCGAAGGCGGTTTCTTGCATCGGGTCGGCCCCGCGTAGGGCCAGCCGCAGCCGGAAGGCTGTGAGGCTTAGCGCTGACGCGCCTTGAAACGCGGGTTCGACTTGCAGATGACGAAGATCTTGCCGCGACGACGGACGACCTTGCAGTCGCGGTGACGGGCCTTCGCCGACTTCAGGGAGGACAGGACTTTCATGGCATACCTCGGCGTAAACAGTAGTTGTTCGGGTGGAGCGTGGCCGCGATATGCGAAAGACAATCGGCAGTTGACGCTCGTTCAAGCCCGCCATTCTACCGGGCTTTTCCTCGTGGTTTCAAGTGGTTGCACAAAAGATCCCGCTGGGGGCGTCTGGCAGGGGCTAGAATGACCCCTTCACACGCTCTGGGACCCCCATGAATCCACTCGCTCCCGTCCTGACCATCGACGGCCCATCCGGGGCCGGCAAGGGTACCATCAGCCGCATCATCGCGCGCCGCATGGGCTGGCACTACCTGGATTCGGGGGCGCTGTACCGGGCGGTGGGCGTGGCCGCGAGCTGGGCCGACATCGACACCTCCGATGCCTCGGCGCTGGTGCGCTGCACCTTCGACACCCATGTTCAGTTTGTTGAACAGGGTGAATCGATGCGGGTCATGGTCAATGGCACCGATGCCACCGACGAGCTGCGCCTGGAGACTACCGGTGCGCTGGCCTCGGCCATTGCTGCCATTCCCGAGGTCCGTGCCGCACTGAAGGAGCGCCAGCGCGCATTCAGGGAGTTGCCCGGCCTGGTCGCCGACGGCCGTGACATGGGGACGGTGATCTTCAAGGACGCCCCCTACAAGGTCTTCCTGACCGCCAGTGCCGAGGAGCGCGCCGAGCGCCGGCATAAGCAGTTGAAAGACAAGGGGGTTTCTGTTAACTTTGATGACCTCCTGCGCGAGATCATGGCCCGCGACGCCCGTGATGCTCAGCGTACCGTGGCGCCCCTGAAGCCGGCAGACGATGCTGTCCTCATCGACACCACAGGCATCGGCATCGATGATGTCGTTGCCCGAGTGATGGATCTGCTTCCGGTTCCGGCTGCCTGATCCGTTCGCGCGGGAGTACTGCCAGCTGCATCGGCGGTGGTCGCGCAAAGCAGTGCTGTACCAGCTCCGTCGCGCAATGATGCGTGGCGGTTTTCCTACTACACACGACCTGCGTTTCCGGGGTCGACCAACAGGCGGGCGGTCGCCATTCCCCTGAAGGGGACGCCACCGACCCATGTGTCCAACAGAGTAAATCTAATGACCGAATCATTTGCCGAACTGTTTGAAGCCAGCCAGGCCAACCTGGCCAAGCTGAAGCCGGGCGCCATCGTCAGCGGTACCGTTGTTGAAGTCCGCGGCGACGTTGTGGTGATCAACGCTGGCCTGAAGTCCGAAGGCATCGTGCCGATCGAACAGTTCCGTAACGACGCTGGCGAAATCGACGTCGCCGAAGGCGACATCGTCAAGGTCGCCCTCGACTCGATCGAGAACGGCTTCGGCGAAACCGTCCTGTCGCGCGAGAAGGCCAAGCGCGCGATGGTGTGGGACGAGCTGGAAGAAGCGTTGGAAAAGAACGAAACCATCACCGGCCGCATCAGCGGCAAGGTCAAGGGTGGTTTCACCGTGGACATCAAGGATGTCCGCGCCTTCCTGCCGGGTTCCCTGGTCGATGTGCGCCCGGTGCGCGATCCGGCCTACCTGGAAGGCAAGGAACTCGAGTTCAAGCTCATCAAGCTGGACCGCAAGCGTAACAACGTCGTGGTCTCGCGCCGCGCTGTCGTCGAAAGCGAGCACTCGGAAGAGCGCGAGCAGCTGATGGACAAGCTGCAGGAAGGCGCGATCCTGAAGGGTGTCGTCAAGAACCTGACCGACTACGGCGCGTTCGTGGACCTGGGCGGTATCGACGGCCTGCTGCACATCACCGACATGGCGTGGAAGCGCGTGCGTCACCCGTCGGAAGTCGTGAACGTCGGCGACGAGCTGGACGTCCGCGTGCTGAAGTTCGACCGCGAGCGCAACCGCGTTTCGCTGGGCCTGAAGCAGCTGGGCGAGGATCCGTGGGACAACATCGGCCGTCGTTACCCGGCCAACAGCCGCGTCTTCGGCAAGGTCTCCAACGTCACCGATTACGGTGCGTTCGTTGAGATCGAGCCGGGCGTCGAAGGCCTGGTGCACGTCTCCGAGATGGATTGGACCAACAAGAACGTCAACCCGTCCAAGGTTGTCCAGGTTGGTGATGAAGTCGAAGTGATGGTGCTGGACGTCGATGAAGAGCGTCGCCGCATCTCGCTGGGCATGAAGCAGGTTGCCGCCAATCCGTGGGAAACCTTCGCTGCTACCCACAAGAAGGGTGACAAGGTGTCGGGCCAGATCAAGTCGATCACCGACTTCGGCATCTTCATCGGCCTGGACGGCGGCATCGACGGCCTGGTCCACCTGTCCGACATCAGCTGGGCCACCACCGGCGAAGACGTCGTTCGCAACTTCAAGAAGGGCGATACCCTGGACGCCGTCGTCCTGGCCGTCGACCCGGAGCGCGAGCGCATCTCCCTGGGCGTGAAGCAGCTGGAGCAGGATCCGTTCGGCCAGTACATGGCTGCCAATCCGAAGGGTTCCAAGGTCGAAGGCGTGGTGAAGGAAGTCGACGCCAAGGGCGCCGTGATCGAACTGGCCGACGGCATCGAAGGCTACGTTTCGGCTCGCGACATCGCCAACGAGCGCGTTGACGACGCCACCCAGCACCTGAAGGTCGGCGACAAGGTCGAAGCCAAGTTCGTGGGCATGGACCGCAAGGGCCGCACCCTGCAGCTGTCGATCAAGGCCAAGGACGACGCGGAAATGCGCGAAGTGCTGGAGGAATACCAGTCTGCTTCGGGCGGCACCACCCAGCTGGGCGCACTGCTGCGTGCACAGCTGAACGGTGGCAAGTCCGAGTAATCGGGCCCGTTGTTTGTTGTTTCCTGGACGGCCCGGGCTCTGCCCGGGCCGTTTCAGGCTGAGATGTCCCTGATGTGAGCCGGTGATGACCAAATCCGAACTGATCGAAATCCTCGCGCGCCGCCAGGCGCACCTGAAGGCCGATGATGTCGATCTGGCGGTGAAGTCATTGCTGGAAATGATGGGCGGATCGCTGTCCGCCGGGGATCGCATCGAGATCCGTGGTTTCGGCAGCTTCTCGCTGCACTATCGTCCGCCGCGCCTGGGTCGCAACCCGAAGACCGGCGAATCGGTTGCCCTGCCGGGCAAGCATGTTCCCCATTTCAAGCCGGGCAAGGAACTGCGCGAGCGGGTCAGCAGCGTGCTGCCGCTGGACGCCGATCCGGCCTGAGCTTCCCGTCGCGCCACCGCGTGCGAATCCAGCCGCGAGTCGGATAAGCTACGGACTCCTGCCACTGGAGCTGTCGCATGAAGGTTTTTCGTCTGCTGGTCCTGCTGGCGGTGCTGATCCTTGGGCTGATCATTGGTGCGGTCAACATGACCGCGATGTCGATCAACCTGCTTTTCACTCAATTGCACACCTCGGTGGGCGTGGCGCTGATTGCCGCGCTGCTGCTGGGTGTCGTGGTCGGTGCCGGCCTGGTGCTGGTGAGCGTGGTCATTCCGCTCTACGGCCAGCTGCGCCGCGCCAACAAGTCCGCTGCCACCCCGGCACCGGTTGCTTCCCCCCAATCTTTTGATGGACGCTGATCGAAGATGGATTTCGTCACCGAGTGGTTCTGGTTTTTCCTGTTCGTTCCGCTGGCCGCGCTGGCCGGATGGGTGATCGGACGGCGTGGCGGCCAACGTCATGGCGACAACCAGGTCAGCCGCCTGTCCAGCACCTACTTCCGTGGCCTGAACTACCTGCTCAACGAGCAGCCGGACAAGGCCATCGAGCTGTTCCTGCACATCGCCGAGCTGGACAAGGAAACCTTCGAGACCCAGGTCGCGCTGGGCCACCTGTTCCGCCGTCGCGGTGAAGTGGACCGCGCGATCCGCCTGCACCAGGGCCTGGTCAACCGCCATGACCTGAGTGATGCGCAGCGCGTGCAGGCCCTGCTGGCGCTGGGCGAGGACTACATGAAGTCCGGCCTGCTGGATCGCGCCGAGACCGTGTTCACCGAGCTGGCGCAGCTGGACCAGCGTGCGCCGCAGGCGCTGAAGCATCTGATCGGCATCTACCAGGCCGAGCGCGACTGGGAAAAGGCGATCGACAACGCCACCCGTTTCGAAGACGTGACCGGCGAGCCGATGGGCAAGCTGATCGGGCAGTTCGAATGCGAGCTGGCCGAGCGCTTCCGCGGCGCCGGCAAGCTGGAAGAGGCGAGGGCGGCCATCGCGCGCGCCTACCAGGCCGATGCCATGTCGGTACGTGCCGGCATCATCGAAGGACGCCTGGAGACCGACGCGGGCAATGCCGAGGCTGCCGTGCGCGCGTTCGAGCGCGCTGCCCGCAACGATCCGGAATACCTGCCGGAGCTGCTGCCGGCGCTGATGCAGAATTACCGCAAGGTTGGCGATCTGGCCGGGGCGCGTGCTTTCCTGTCGGAAATGACCGAGCACTACCGAGGCATCGCGCCGGTGCTGGCCCTGACCCGCCTGATGGAAGAGCAGGAGGGCGTGGCCCCGGCCCGTGCCTACCTGGGGCGCCAGCTGAAGGATCGTCCATCGGTGCGCGGCGAGTCTGCGCTGATCGACCTGACCCTGGCCGAAGGGGCCGATTCCACCGCGACCCTGCACGACCTCAAGCACATCACCGATCAGCTGCTGGTACGCAACCCGGCCTACCGCTGCACCCGCTGTGGTTTCGGTGCGCGCACCCACCACTGGCAGTGCCCAAGCTGCAAGGAGTGGGGCACGGTCAAGCCGCTGCTGAACTACGCGGTGCTCTGATCCATGCCGTGGTTCGTGATGGGCGCGCTGCTGGGGCTGGCCCTGCTGAGTGCGGCGCTGACGTGGGCGGCGCGGGGCTATGCGCTGCGCCGCCAGTTGATGGACCAGCCGGGCGAGCGTCGCAGCCATAGCGTGGCCACTCCGCGAGGGGGGGGCATCGCCATCGTCCTCAGCCTGCTGGTGGCGGCCGGCGCAGCGATGTGGGCCTGGCCCGAAGCGACGCCAAGCCTGCTGGTTGCCAGTCTGGGCCTGGTGCTGGTGGCTGGTATCGGTTGGTGGGATGACCATCGGCCATTGCCGGCCCTGCGCCGGTTGCTGGTGCATTTCATCGCCGCCGCACTGCTGGCCGGGCTGGTCAAGGTGCACGGTGGCAGCTTGCTGCTGGCCGCGCTGGTGCTGCTGTTCACCGCCTCGTTGATCAACATCTGGAACTTCATGGATGGCATCAACGGCATTGCCGCCAGCCAGGCCATCGTGGTTGCGCTGGGCCTGGCGCCGGTGCTGCCCTGGCCGTATTCGCTCGCGGCCGTGGCCCTGGGCCTGGCCTGCCTGGGTTTCCTGCCGTTCAACTTTCCGCAGGCACGCATCTTCATGGGCGATGTCGGAAGTGGCGCGCTGGGCTATGCGGTCGCCGCCGTTCTGGCCATCGCGAGCCTGAAGACCGACATCCACTGGATCCTGCTGCTGGTGCCGGCCTCGGCGTTCCTCGTGGACGCAGGCTTCACGCTGCTGGCGCGCATCATTTCAGGGCAGCGCTGGATGGAACCCCACACCCAGCATGTCTACCAACGGGCTGTACAGGCAGGAGCCAGTCATGCCCAGGTGACAGGGATGTACTTTGCTTTGGGCCTGTTCAGCATTACAGTGCTTAATGTCTGCACCAATTTGCAGCCGAGGTGGGAGGCTGTCGTGGCGATCGCGTGGTTCATCGCGCTGAGCGCCCTTTGGCTCTTCCTGCGCAATGGATTGCGTCACCGACAAGGAACTACCTGACTTATGGCTTCACCCTGGCGGGACAGAATTCTCGGCCTGATGCCGCGTTCGGCCATCGTCTGCCACGACCTGTTCATGGTCTGGGCATGCTGGCAGCTGCTCCACGCGGGGCGCTACTCGATCCTCCCCAACGCGCCCGCGCTCCCCCTCTGGAATGTCGATACCACGCTGGTGCTGCTGCTGCAGGGCCTGGTGTTCTGGCGCGTGGGCCTGTATCGCGGACTGTGGCGTTTCGCCAGCGTCAGCGACCTGCTGAACATCTTCAAGGCCAGCTTCATCGGCATGGTCGCCATCGTGCTGGTGCTGATGTGGAAGCGCTTCGATGGCGTGCCGATGTCGGTGCTGGTGATCTATCCGTTCGCGCTGTCGGCACTGCTGGGTGCGCCGCGCCTGCTGTACCGGGCCTGGAAGGATTACCAGGCGCTGCAGTCGGATTCGAGTGCTCGGCGCGTGCTGATCCTCGGCGCCGGGCAGGCGGCCGAGACGCTGGTCCGCGACCTGCGGCGGTCGGGCAACTTCGAGCCGGTGGGCCTGCTGGACGATGCGCCGCACCTGCGCGGCGCCAAGCTGCAGGGCCTGCCGATCCTTGGCAGCCTGGATGATGCGCCCACCGTAGTGCGCGAGACCGCAGCCAAGCTGCTGGTCATCGCCATTCCCTCGCTGGATGCCGCCGGCATGCAGCGGATCGTAGCCATCTGCGAAAGCACCGGGGTGCCGTTCCGTACCGTGCCCAAGCTCAGCGACATCCTGCAGGGCCAGTCGCTGCCCGGGCAGCTGAAGGAAGTGGCGATCGAGGACCTGCTCGGCCGCAAGCCGATCATGCCGGACTGGAACCTGATCCGCGGTTGGCTGGGCGGACGTACCGTGATGGTCACCGGTGCCGGTGGTTCGATCGGTTCCGAGCTGTGCCGGCAGTGCGCGCGGCATGGCGCCGGCCGCATCATCCTGCTGGAGATCAGCGAACTGCTGCTGCTGACCATTGAAGGCGAGCTGCGGCGCAGCTTCCCGGATGTCGAGATCGAAGCGGTGCTGGGCGACTGCGGCGATCCCGCGGTGATCCGCCACGCGCTGTCGCTGCATCCGGTCGACACGGCCTTCCACGCCGCCGCCTACAAGCACGTACCGGTGCTGGAGCGCCAGCTGCGCGAGGCCGTGCGCAACAACATCCTGGCCACCGAGAACGTGGCCCGCGCCTGCCTCGAGGCGCGCGTCGAGCACTTCGTGTTCATCTCCACCGACAAGGCGGTCGATCCGGTCAATGCGCTGGGTGCCAGCAAGCGCTACGCCGAGATGATCTGCCAGAGCCTGGACCAGAAGTCCACGCACACCCGTTTCGTCACGGTGCGCTTCGGCAATGTGCTGGCGTCGGCCGGCAGCGTGGTGCCGCTGTTCCGCGAGCAGATCCTGCGCGGTGGCCCGGTGACGGTGACCGACCCGGAAGTCAGCCGCTACTTCATGACCATTCCGGAGGCCTGCCAGCTGATCCTGCAGGCCGCCGCATCGGCGTCGCACGGTGCGATCTACACGCTCGACATGGGTGAGCCGGTGCCGATCCGCGTGCTGGCCGAGCAGATGATCCGCCTGGCCGGCAAGCAGCCGTACAAGGACATTCCGATCATCTACACCGGATTGCGTCCGGGCGAGAAGCTGCACGAGACGCTGTTCTATTCGGACGAGGACTATCGTTCGACGGCCCACCCGAAGATTCTCGAGGCCGGCGTGCGTACTTTCGCGCGCGATCTGGTACTGGGCAATGTCCCGCGCCTGCGCGACGCCGTTGCCGGATACGACACCACCACCATCCAGGAGATCCTGTTTGCGACGATGCCGGAGTTCTCTCCCATCGAACAGGATGCTTACATTTCATCCGCTAAAGTCGTGCCTTTTCCGGCACGTGAGGCCAACAGGCACCAATGAGCAAGCGAATTCGCAAGGCAGTTTTTCCAGTGGCAGGGCTCGGGACGCGCTTCCTGCCGGCAACCAAGACAGTGCCGAAGGAAATGCTGCCGATCATTGATCGTCCGCTGATCCAGTACGCCGTGGACGAAGCGATCGAAGCGGGCTGCGACACCTTGGTGTTCATCACCAACCGCTACAAGCATGCGGTGGCTGACTACTTCGACAAGGCCTACGAACTGGAGCAGAAGCTCGAGCGTGCCGGCAAGCAGGAGCAGCTGGAGATGATCCGCCATGTGCTGCCCAACGGCGTGCGCGCGATCTTCGTGACCCAGGCCGAGGCGCTGGGCCTGGGCCATGCGGTGCTGTGTGCCAAGGCCGTGATCGGTGACGAACCGTTCGCGGTGCTGCTGCCCGACGACCTGATCTGGAATCGCGGCGACGGCGCGCTGAAGCAGATGGCCGACCTCAACGAGGCCAGTGGTGCCAGCGTGATCGCGGTCGAAGACGTGCCGCATGACAAGACCGCCAGCTACGGCATCGTCGCCACCGACGCATTCGACGGCCGCAAGGGGCGCATTTCGCAGATCGTCGAGAAGCCGAAGCCGGAAGATGCGCCGAGCGACCTGGCCGTGGTCGGCCGCTATGTGCTGAGCCCGAAGATCTTCGAGCTGCTGGAGCAGACCGGCAGCGGTGCCGGCGGCGAGATCCAGCTGACCGATGCGATCGCGCAGCTGCTGAAGACCGAAGAGGTGGATGCCTACCGTTTCGAGGGCACCCGCTTCGACTGCGGCACCCACCTGGGGCTGGTGGAGGCGACCATCCGCTTCGCGCTGGACAACCCGAAGCTGGCCGGCCCGGCGCGGGAGAAGCTGGCGGCGATGCTGACGGAATAAGGTTTATCAAGCGCTCCGTGCTGCGCCTTGATTGATACGTGGGGGAGGGGGCGGATGGCCCTCTCCAAAACACGCCAAAGCCCTTCCATGGTGCTCGATGGCGCCATCCATGGCGCCAACGGTTTTGGAGAGGGCCATCCGCCCCCTCTCGACAGTTTCCGTGCGGCGCGGACGGGAAGGGCGGAATCAAAGGCAAGAGCAACAAGCAAAAAGGCAGCCAATGGCTGCCTTTTTTGCTTGTTGGGGTCAGATCCCCTTGCGCAGCAAAGGGCTCTGACCCCGGCCTTTGACCTTGCCTTTGCTCACCCTTCCGCCGCGCGGAATGTTGGGTGGCGCGGGTGGATGAGGCTGACCGGGACTGTCAGCGGCATGGGCCAGGCGCATGCGCCTGGCGGGTTGGGCAGGACGCCCAACCCCGGCCTTGCTGCGTGCGCAGGATTGCGCACGCTAGCAAGCCGCTGCCAAGCCCCCAAGGGTGAGGGCGCTTTGCTTGCGAAGCACTGCTTCGCAAGCGCCCGAACGCACAGCCGCCAGCGGCTGGGCCGGACCGCGGAGCGGGGTTTACGGCGTGTCCCGGGCAGCCTCACTAACCCGGGCCCCACAGCCAACCAACAATCAGCCGGCAACGCTTTGAAACTTACAGCGCCTCGAAAATACCCGCGGCGCCCATGCCGGTGCCGATGCACATCGTCACCATGCCGTACTTCTGCTGGCGACGACGCAGGCCATGCAGCAGGGTCGCGGTACGGATCGCGCCGGTCGCACCCAGCGGATGGCCCAGGGCGATGGCGCCGCCCAGCGGGTTGACCTTGCTCGGGTCCAGGCCGCAATCACGGATCACCGCCAGCGACTGCGCGGCGAACGCTTCGTTCAGTTCAATCCAGTCCAGCTGGTCCTGGGTCAGGCCAGCCTGCTTCAGGGCCTTCGGAATGGCGGCGATCGGGCCGATGCCCATCACTTCCGGGCGCACGCCGGCCACCGAGAAGCTGACGAATCGGGCCAGCGGGGTCAGGCCGTAGTCCTTGATCGCCTGCTCAGAGGCCAGCAGCACGGCGCCAGCGCCATCGCTCATCTGCGACGAGTTGCCGGCGGTGACAGTGCCACCGAACTGGCCGTTGCGGAACACCGGGCGCAGCTTGGCCAGGCCTTCAGCGGAGGAGTCCGGGCGCGGGCCTTCGTCGGTATCGGCCACCTTGTTGCGGGTGATGATGCGCTGGCCGTCGGCCAGGTCCGGCAGGTGCGAGACGATCTCGTACGGGCTGATCTCGTCCTTGAACTCGCCATTCTGGATCGCGGCCATCGCCTTCTGGTGCGAGGCCAAGGCAAAGGCGTCCTGGTCTTCGCGCGAGACCTTCCACTCTTCGGCCACCTTCTCGGCGGTGATGCCCATGCCGTAGGCGATGGCGACGTGGTCGTTGTCGAACACGCTCGGGGCCATCGCAATCTTGTTGCCCATCATCGGCACCATCGACATCGACTCGGTGCCGCCGGCCAGCATCAGGTCGGCGTTGCCCAGGCGGATCGCGTCGGCAGCCTGCGCCACGGCCTGCAGGCCGGAGGAGCAGAAGCGGTTCACGGTCTGTGCGGCGATGGTGTTCGGCAGGCCGGCCAGCAGCACGCCGATGCGCGCCACGTTCATGCCCTGCTCGGCTTCCGGCATGGCGCAGCCGATGATCGCGTCATCGATGCGGTTGACGTCCACGCCCGGGGCCTGGGCGACGACGCTGCGCAGCACGTGCGCAAGCATGTCGTCGGGGCGGGTGTTGCGGAACATGCCCTTGGGCGCCTTGCCGACCGGGGTGCGGGTGGCGGCGACGATGTAGGCGTCCTGGATTTGCTTGGTCATTGCAGTGATCTCTTGAATAGGGGGTGGAAGAGGTTGCCGGCCAGCGGCCGGCATTACCGATGTCTTCCGTCAGTTCCGCAGCGGCTTGCCGGTCTTCAGCATGTGCGCGATGCGGGCCTGGGTCTTTTCCTGCTGGGCCAGTTCGACGAAGTGCTTGCGCTCCAGGGTCAGCAGCCACTCTTCGTCGACCAGGGTGCCGCGGTCGACCTTGCCGCCGCACAGCACGGTGGCGATGCGCTCGGCGATCTCGTAGTCGTACGGGCTGATGAAACGGCCTTCCAGCATGTTGACCAGCATCATCTTGAAGGTGGCGATACCCACGTCACCGGCCACCTGGATGCGGCGTGCCGGCAGCGGCGGACGGTAGCCCGCTTCGGCCAGGGCGCGTGCTTCGGCCTTGGCGATGTGCAGGGCCTCGTAGCTGTTGAACACCACCTTGTCGGTGCTGCGCAGCAGGCCCAGTTCCTTGGCGTTGACCGCCGAGTTGGAGACCTTGGCCATCGCCACGGTCTCGAAGGTCTTCTTCAGTTCGGCGAACACGTCACCGCCCGGGCCAGCGGCCTGCGAGGCGCGCACGGCCAGTTCCTTCAGGCCGCCACCGGCCGGCAGCAGGCCGACGCCGGCTTCGACCAGGCCGATGTAGCTTTCCAGGAAGGCCACGGTCTTGGCGCTGTGCATCTGGAACTCGCAGCCGCCACCCAGCGCCAGGCCACGCACCGCGGCCACCACCGGCACCAGCGAGTACTTGATGCGCTGGCTGGTGCGCTGGAAGTTGGCGACCATTTCCTCGAACTGGTCGACCTTGCCGGCCTGCAGCAGGCCCAGCGCACCGGCCAGGTCGGCACCGGCGGAGAAGGGTTCCTTCTGCTGCCAGATCACCAGGCCCTGGAAATCCTTCTCGGCGCGGCTGACGCATTCCTGCAGGCCGTCCAGCACCTGGTCGGACACGGTGTTCATCTTGGTCTTGAAGCTGACCACGGCGATGCCATCACCGTCGTGCCACATGCGAAGGCCGTCGTTCTCGAACACGGTCTCGCCCGGCGCGAAGGTCTCGCCCAGCAGCGGATCCGGGAAGCGCTGGCGCTGGTACACCGGCAGCGACGATCGCGGCAGCTTGGCGTTGCGCGACGGGCTGTAGCTGCCTTCGGCGGCGTGCACGCCGTCGCGGCCATCGAACACCCAGTCCGGCAGCGGGGCGTTGCTCATGCTCTTGCCGGCGACGATGTCATCGGCGATCCACTGTGCCACCTGCTTCCAGCCGGCGGCCTGCCAGGTTTCGAACGGGCCCAGCGACCAGCCGTAGCCCCAGCGGATGGCCAGGTCGACGTCGCGCGCGGTTTCGGCGATGTCGGCCAGGTGGTAGGCGCTGTAGTGGAACAGGTCGCGGAAGGTCGCCCACAGGAACTGTGCCTGCGGGTGCTGGCTTTCGCGCAGCTTGGCGAACTTCTCGGCCGGGTTCCTGATCTTCAGGATCTCGACCACTTCCGGTGCGGCGGTGCGGTCGGCCGGGCGGTAGTCCTGCTTCTCCAGGTCCAGCACGACGATGTCCTTGCCGACCTTGCGGAAGATGCCGGCGCCGGTCTTCTGGCCCAGCGCGCCCTTGGAAATCAGCGCGTCCAGCCACTTCGGCGACTTGAAGAACTCATGCCACGGGTCGTTCGGCAGGGTGTCGCCCATGGTCTTGATGACGTGCGCCATGGTGTCCAGGCCGACCACGTCGGACGTACGGTAGGTGGCCGATTTCGGGCGGCCGACCAGCGGGCCGGTCAGGCCGTCCACTTCATCGAAGCCCAGGCCGAACTGCTGGGTGTGGTGGATGGTGGACAGGATCGAGAACACACCGATGCGGTTGCCGATGAAGTTCGGGGTGTCCTTGGCATACACCACGCCCTTGCCCAGGGTGGTGACCAGGAATTCCTCCAGGCCTTCCAGCACGGCGGCATCGGTGGTGGTGGCCGGAATCAGCTCGGCCAGGTGCATGTAGCGCGGCGGATTGAAGAAGTGCACGCCGCAGAAGCGGTGGCGCAGCTGCTCGGGCAGCACGTCGGCCAGCTTGTTGATGCCCAGGCCCGAGGTGTTGGAGGCTAGCACCGCGTGGTCGGCCACGAACGGCGCGATCTTCTTGTACAGGTCCTGCTTCCAGTCCATGCGCTCGGCGATGGCCTCGATGATCAGGTCGCAGTCCTTCAGCTGTTCCAGGCCGGACTCGTAGTTGGCCGGGGTGATGGCTTCGGCCAGCGACTTGCTGGCCAGCGGCGCCGGGCTCAGCTTGCCCAGGTTGGCGATCGCCTTCAGCACGATGCCGTCGGCCGGACCTTCCTTGGCAGGCAGGTCGAACAGCACGGTGTCGACGCCAGCGTTGGTGAGGTGGGCGGCGATCTGGGCACCCATGACGCCGGCACCCAGCACGGCGGCGCGGCGGACTAGCAGGGAATTGGACATGGTGTAGGGCCTTTGTTGGTCAGCAGTTACTGGGTGGAATCAAAGGGAAGCGGGCAGGGCGCTGGCGCGTGCGGCGGCGCGGAACCCGGCTTCGGCGAAATGGATCAGTTCGTGGGCGGCATGGGCACGATGCGCCGCTTCGGTGACACCGGCGGGACGCTTGATCAGCCCGAAGTCGGCCATGGCATAGGTGAGCGAGCCGGCCAGGAAGTCCAGGCGCCAGTACAGCTCCTCCTTGCTCAGGTCGGGCACGCACTCGCCGATGGCCTTGCCGAACGCACGCAGCACGTGGCCGTAGTGGTCGGACAGGAACTTGCGCAGGTTGTCGTTCTTCTCGGCGTAGGCACGGGCGATCACGCGCACGAAGGCGCCGCCGTTCTGGCGGTCCTGGGCCAGCGCCAGGGCAGGCTCGACGAAGGCGGCCAGCACCGGGCGCAGTTCGCCCGGGTGTTCCGTGCGGGCGCGTTCCAGCTGCGACAGGCGGGCGCCGGTCATCTCGTCCATGCGGCGGCGGAAGACCTCGTTGACCAGGTTTTCCTTGGAGCCGAAGTGGTAGTTGACCGCCGCGATGTTGACGTCGGCCTGGCTGGTCACCTGGCGCAGCGAGGTGCCGGCGAAGCCGTGCTGGGCGAACAGCTCCTCGGCCGCGCCGAGAATGCGGTCCTTGGTCGAGAAGTGGGCGGGCTTGGCCATCGGTGGGCGGACCTTAATCAAACGATTGTTTGATACTAGAACCAGACGGTACCGTATGGCATTTTGCAGTGCAGCAAAAATGCCCGGAGCGGTCAGAATCCGCTCAGGTGGGTGAATGGGCGGGCCTGAACCTGAAGAGCCGAGCCCGCGCTCGGCTGCTCTTCGGCCCAAAGGCCAGCCGAGCATGGGCTCGGCTCTACAGGAGGGCCGCAGGCCCTCTACCACCCAGCCGCGTTATCTTTTACAATTCGCCTACGTTTATCAGGCTAAGCCCGCGTCCCGACGCGGGTTTTTTTCATGTTACCCTTCGGGCCATCAGCGGCCCGATTCCATTGGAGACATCCCATGGCGCTGGAGCGCACCCTTTCGATCATCAAGCCGGACGCCGTTGCCAAGAACGTCATCGGCGAAATCTACGCCCGCTTCGAGAAGGCCGGCCTGAAGGTCGTGGCCGCCAAGTACAAGCAGCTGTCGCGCCGTGAAGCCGAAGGCTTCTACGCCGTGCACCGCGAGCGTCCGTTCTTCAACGCGCTGGTCGAGTTCATGATCTCCGGCCCGGTGATGATCCAGGCCCTGGAAGGCGAGAACGCCGTCCTGGCCCACCGCGACCTGCTGGGCGCCACCAACCCGAAGGAAGCCGCGCCGGGCACCATCCGCGCCGACTTCGCCGAATCCATCGATGCCAACGCCGCCCACGGCTCGGACTCGGTCGAGAATGCCGCGATTGAAATCGCCTACTTCTTCGCCGCCACCGAAGTCGTTTCGCGCTGAGAGTAATGCCGTGAACGAGGTCGTACAGTCCCCCGCCATCCAGCCGCTGCCGAAGTCGGCACCCACGGCTGGCAAGCAGAACCTGCTCGACCTCGATCGCGCGGGCCTGGAGAAGTTCTTCGTCGAAGTCCTCGGCGAAAAGAAGTTCCGTGCCCATCAGGTGATGAAGTGGATCCACCATCGCTACGTCACCGATTTCGATGAAATGACCGACCTCGGCAAGGTCCTGCGCGCCAAGCTGCAGGCCCATGCCGAGGTGCTGGTTCCCAACATCGTGTTCGACAAGCCCTCCGCCGACGGCACCCACAAGTGGCTGCTGGCGATGGGCGTGGATGGCAAGAACGCCATCGAGACCGTGTACATCCCGGACAAGACCCGCGGCACGCTGTGCGTGTCCTCGCAGGTCGGTTGCGGCCTGAACTGCACGTTCTGCTCCACTGCCACCCAGGGCTTCAACCGCAACCTGACCACCGCCGAGATCATCGGCCAGGTGTGGGTTGCTGCACGCCACCTGGGCAACGTGCCGCACCAGATGCGCCGCCTCACCAACGTGGTGATGATGGGCATGGGCGAGCCGCTGATGAATTTCGACAACGTCGTGCGCGCCATGAGCGTGATGCGCGACGACCTGGGCTACGGCCTGGCCAACAAGCGCGTGACCCTGTCGACCTCCGGCCTGGTGCCGCAGATCGACCGCCTGTCTGCCGAAAGCGACGTGTCGCTGGCGGTGTCGCTGCACGCGCCGAACGATGCGCTGCGCGAGACCCTGGTGCCGCTCAACAAGAAGTATCCGATCGCCGAGCTGATGGCTTCGTGCGCGCGCTACCTGCGCGCCAACAAGCGCCGCGAATCGGTCACCTTCGAATACACCCTGATGAAGGGCATCAACGACAAGCCCGAGCATGCCCGCGAGTTGGCCCGCCTGATGCGCCAGTTCGACAACGCGGTGCAGGCCAAGGACTCGGGCAAGGTCAACCTGATCCCATTCAATCCGTTCCCGGGCACCCGCTACGAGCGTTCGGAAGAAGCGCACATCCGTGCCTTCCAGAAGATCCTGCTGGACAGCAATGTGCTGACCATGGTCCGCCGTACCCGTGGTGACGACATCGACGCCGCCTGTGGCCAGCTCAAGGGCCAGGTAATGGACCGCACCCGCCGCCAGGCGGAGTTCAACAAAACGCTGCAGGCGGGGAAGGGGAGCGATGCCGCGGCCTGACCGCCTCTGGCTGGTCCTGTTCGCAGGCGTGCTGGCCCTCGCGGTCGGCGGCTGCAAATCCCATTCCAAGGCCAAGGTCGGCCCCAGCATGGCACCGGTGTATTCGGTGCGTGATCCGGACAGCGTGCGCCGCCAGGTGCGCTGGCAGGATCTGCTGGCCCTGGCAGCCCGCGACATGCAGGTTGGCGACCTCGACGCTGCCGAGCGCAAGGTCCGCGAGGCGCAGAAGCTGGCCCCGGATGCGCCGGACGGCCTGGTGCTGCTGGCCGGCATCGACGAACGCCGCGGCCGTATCCAGCAGGCCGGCGAGAACTTCCGCCGGGCCGCCGAGCTGGCGCCGCAGCGGGGTGACATCCTCAACAACTACGGTGCCTGGCTGTGCCAGCAGGGCCAGCCGGCCGAGTCGCTGATCTGGTTCGACCGCGCACTGCAGGCGCCGGGCTATGCCACGCGGGCCGAAGCCCAGGCCAATGCCGGCGGCTGTGCGCTGGACGCGGGCCAGTTCGAACGTGCCGAGCGCGACCTGCGCGCGGCGCTGGCGGCGCTGCCCGGCAATCCGGTCGCACTGGAGGCGATGGCCCAGCTGAGCTACCGCCAGGGCCGCTACATGGAGGCCCGGGCCTTCGCCGAACGTAGGATTGCGGCTGCACCCGCAACGCGTTCCGTGTTACAACTTGCGTCTCAAATCGAAGCGCGGCTGGGCGATCGGGCGGCATCTGATCGCTATCTCCAGCGGATTCGACAGGAATTTCCGCAGGAAGCGGGCTCCTAACTCCAGGGTTGATGCATTGTGATTGATGACCAGACTGTGAGCGCTCTCGAGACTGCGGCCGGCTGCGGCACCCGCCTGCGCCAGGCCCGTGAAGCGGCCGGGCTGACCCTCGAGGATGTCGGCTCGCGCCTGCGCATGCCGGTCCAGGTGGTCAAGTCGCTGGAAGAAGAACAATGGCAGAAGCTCGGCGCGCCGGTGTTCGTGCGCGGCCAGCTGCGCAGCTATGCGCGCCTGCTCAACGTGGACGTGGGCCAGCTGCTGGAGCAGGCGCAGGTCGGGCCGGTGGTCCCGCCCACCCTGGTCAGCCATACCCATACCCCGCGTGCGCGCCGTATTGCCGAGAACCTGGGCCGGCGCATGCTGTATGTCGGCATCACCGCGGTGCTGGCCGTGCCGGTGTGGTTCGCCACCCGCGGCCACTTCGATGGCAGCGCCACCCCGTCGCCGAACACCGCCTCGCTGGATGCGATCCCGGCGGCCGTGCCGGTGACCCCGTCTACCGCAGGCGCAGAGCCGGCGGCGCCGGCTGAAGCGGCCAGTGCTCCGGCCAGCAAGCCGGTCGCGACCCCGTATGTGGCCTCGCTGGCCCCAGTGCCGCGTTCAGCCCCCGCGCCGGCCGCGGTCGGCAACACGCTGGAGATGCAGTTCAGCGGCGACAGCTGGGTCGACATCGGCGGCCCCGACGGTGCCACCGTCGAGAAGGCGCTGATCAAGTCCGGCGAAAGCCGCAGCTTCACGCCGGGCCAGGTGACCCGGGTGACCCTGGGCAACGCCTCGGCGGTCCAGGTTCAGCAGAACGGCGCTATCGTCGATCTGACCCCCTACCAGCGAGCCAACGTGGCACGCTTTCAGGTATCCTCTGAAGGCTCCGTAGTCCCGGTTTCGCACTGAGGCGCGGTTTCACCACCTTCGATTAAACCCAATGGTCCCTCCCGACGGGCGGGGCGAGAGTACGCATGGCGATCGACGATCTGCTCGACGAGCACGAACAAAGTGAACGCGTCCGCAGCTGGCTGCGGAAGAATGGCGCCAGCATCCTCGGTGGCGTGGTCATCGCCATCGGTGCCATTGCCGGCTGGCAGTGGTACCAGAAGGATCAGGGCGGCAAGCTGGCCTCGGCCAATGTCGAGTACCAGAAGGCGCTGGTCGGTCTTCAGCAGAACAAGCTCGACGACGCTGCCAAGGCAGTGAAGGCGCTCGAAGCGGGCCCGTCCAGCATCTACGGCGACCTTGCGGCGCTGCAGCTGGCCAAGGCCCAGGTCGACGCCGGCAAGAACGAAGAAGCGCTGGCCACCCTGCGCGCCGTGAAGGTCGAAAGCGACCTGCAGCGCGTGGTCGACCAGCGTGTGGCCCGCCTGCTGGTGGCCACCGGCAAGAGCGACGAAGCCATCAAGCTGCTGGGCAGCGCCACCGACAGCAGCAGCCTGGAAATCCACGGCGATGCGCTGCTGGCGCAGGGCAAGCGCGATGACGCCCGTGCACAGTACGAGAAGGCGCTGAAGTCGCTGGACGTGGCAGCGCCGCAGCGGCGCCTGCTGGAAACCAAGGTTATGGATGCCGGCGGCACGGTCGCCGCCCCTGCGGAGTCGGTTTGATGAGTCAGAAGGTCATGATCACCCGCGTCGCCACCGTGCTCCTGATGGGCATGGCCCTGACCGGCTGCAGCACCATGAAGGGCTGGTTCGCCGGCAAGGACGCGGCAGCGAAGAAGGCCCAGGAGCCGGCTGAGCTTGTCAAGTTCGAGCCGAGCGTGAAGGTCAACAAGATCTGGTCGGTCAACCTCGGCAAGGGCGAGCGCCGCATCGGCGTGCGCCAGGGCCCGGCGGTGGCCAACGGCCATGTGTTCGCCGCGGCGATCACCGGTGGCGTGCATGCCATCGACCTGCAGACCGGCAAGAAGGTCTGGACCTGGGAGCCGAAGAAGGAAAAGAAGAAGCCGAAGCTGCGCCTGTCCGGCGGCCCGGGTGTCGGTGAGAACCTGGTCGTGATCGGCACGCTTGATGGCCAGGTGATCGCCCTGGACATCAACGACGGCAGCGAGAAGTGGCGCGCCCGTGTACCGGGTGAAGTCATTGCCGCACCGGCCGTGGCCCAGGGCCTGGTCTTCGTGCGCAGCAATGACGGCCGCGTCACCGGCTTCGATGCCGGTAACGGCACCCAGAAGTGGTTCAACCCCAGCGAACTGCCGGCGCTGACCGTGCGCGGCAACGCGCCGGTGGTCACCGGCCCGGGCGTGCTGTTCATCGGCAAGGACGAAGGCGCGGTTGCCGCGCTCGCCATGCAGGATGGCCGCACCCTGTGGGAGCAGAACCTCGGCAACGGCGAAGGCCGTACCGAGCTGGAGCGCATGGCGGACGTCGACGGCGCCCCGGTGCTGGACGGCAGCACCCTGTTCGTGAGCAGCTTCAAGAACCAGACCATGGCCATCGAAGGCCCGACGGGTCGTCCGCTGTGGGCGCGCGATCATGGCGGTGCCGGTGGCGTGGCGGTGTCGTCGGGCAATGTGTTCGTCACCGACAACAAGGGTGGCGTGTTTGGCCTGGACAAGGCGACGGGCGCTGCCATGTGGTCGCAGACCGAGCTGGCGCGTCGTTCGCTGACCGGTCCGGCGCTGCACGGTGATTACGTGGTCGTCGGCGACTACAAGGGATACGTGCACTGGTTGAAGACCTCCGATGGTGCGATGGCGGCACGGGCGAAAAGCGGCGGTGACGCCCTGCTGGCCCAGCCGGTCGTCGTTGACGGGGTCCTGCTGGTGCAGAACGTGGATGGCAAGCTGACCGCCTTCCGGTTGGCAAATTAAAAATTGGAGTAATCGCGATGCTGCCTTTGGTCGCCCTGGTTGGACGGCCGAATGTCGGCAAGTCGACTATTTTCAACGCGCTTACGCGCACCCGTGACGCGCTGGTCCATGACCAGCCCGGCGTCACCCGTGACCGCAACTACGGCGTCTGCCGCCTCGACGAGGACAACCATTTCCTCGTCGTGGATACCGGCGGTATCGCCGGGGAAGACGAAGGCCTGGCGGGCGCCACCACGCGCCAGGCCCGGGCGGCCGCGGCCGAAGCCGACCTGATCCTGTTCGTCGTCGATGCCCGCGAGGGCACCTCGGCGCTGGACGACGAGATCCTGGCCTGGCTGCGCAAGCTGTCGCGCCCGACGCTGCTGCTGATCAACAAGATCGACGGCACCGACGAGGACAGCGTGCGTTCCGAGTTCGCCCGTTACGGCTTCGGCGAGATGCTGACCGTCTCGGCCGCGCATCGCCAGGGCCTGGACGACCTGCTGGACGAAGTGATCCAGCGCCTGCCCGAAGAAGGCAGCGGCGAAGAGCTGGACAACGACCCGAACCGCATCCGCATCGCCTTCGTCGGCCGCCCGAACGTGGGCAAGTCGACCCTGGTCAATCGCATCCTCGGCGAGGAGCGCATGATCGCCTCCGACGTGCCGGGCACCACCCGCGACTCGATCGCAGTGGACCTGGAGCGTGACGGCCGCGAATACCGCCTGATCGATACCGCCGGCCTGCGCCGTCGTTCGCGCGTGGACGAGGTCGTCGAGAAGTTCTCGGTGGTCAAGACCATGCAGTCGATCGAGCAGTGCCAGGTGGCCGTGCTGATGCTGGACGCCACCGAAGGCGTGACCGACCAGGACGCCACCGTGCTCGGTGCCGTGCTCGACGCCGGCCGCGCGCTGGTGATCGCCATCAACAAGTGGGATGGCCTGACCGAGTACCAGCGCGAACAGGCTGAAACCATGCTGTCGCTGAAGCTGGGCTTCGTGCCGTGGGCCGAGTCGGTGCGTATCTCGGCCAAGCATGGCTCGGGCCTGCGCGAGCTGTTCCGTGCGGTGCACCGTGCGCACGAATCGGCGAACAAGACCTTCACCACCAGCGAAGTGAACAAGGCGCTGGAAGTGGCCTACGAGACCAACCCGCCGCCGACCATCCGCGGCCACGTCTCCAAGCTGCGCTACGTGCACCCGGCCGGTTCCAACCCGCCGACCTTCATCGTGCACGGCACGCGCCTGAAGGAGCTGCAGGAATCGTACAAGCGCTACCTGGAGAACTTCTTCCGCAAGCGCTTCAAGCTGATCGGCACGCCGGTGAGCTTCATCTTCCGCGAGGGCACCAACCCGTACGAGGGCAAGAAGAACGTCCTCACCGAGCGGCAGATCAAGGCCAAGCGGCGCTTGATGAAGCACGTCAAGGGCAAATGATGCAGAGAAGGGCGGCCGCAGGGCCGCCTTTCTTGTTTGTGGGATTGCCGGCCGCTGGCCGGCAATTTCCCGCGCCGTCCGATGTGCTCATGACCCTGCCGGCCAGCGGCCGGCACTACCCCCGTCTGCGGATTATGCAGTTTCTTCTGTCATCTGCCTGGCTGAGGCCAGCACGAATTCATCCTGATAATGACCAGCGGCAACAGAGAGTCCAACCGGGCAATTGTCGACAGTCAGCAACGGCATGGAAATCTCGGGCAGCCGCGCGACACCGGAAAAGGCGGTGATCGCCATTGTCCTATCGTAGAAGTCCAGCACGGCCTCCAGCGTCGTCAGCGATCCCTTGAGGGGGGCAATGACCGGCGTCGTGGGGAAGCAGATGACGGTTCCGGGCATGAGGCAAGCATTGATCCTCTCGAAGAACCATTCGCAGCGGGTGATGCTGTCGAGCGCGGTAAGCCGGTCGAACGATTGCACATTTTCATACGCCATGGAGAAGGCAAAGCCGAGCTCGGGTTTGTGTGTTTCGATCCAGCTGCCGACCGTGCTCTGGAATTCGGCCGTCTGCAGATTCCGTAGCGCCTTCACATTGCAATCGACTAGCGGAATGTCCGCGCCGACGATCTGCGAGAAGCGGACTGTCTCCGGCACGATGCCGGTACGGGTGGCGATCGCCTGCAAGGCGGCATTCGCCTGGTTTCTCACTGCCTCGTCAGCAATGTCCAGCGCATCGGCGAGGACCAGGATACGTCGCAGCGGCGCCGGCTGGCTTGAGCTGCTGCGCAGCAACACCCGTGTCGCTGCATCGAGCAGGTTCAATGATGCAGCAACGACGCCCACCGTGCTGACGCTCGGCATGAAGGGCAGCACGCCGGCTTCGGAAATCCGGTGCAGGGATGGGCGCATGCCCCAGATACCGCATAGGCTCGCAGGAACACGGATCGAACCGCCCGAATCGGTGCCGATGGAGAAATCGGCCACGCCATTGGCGACCGATGCCGCCGATCCACTTGAAGAGCCGCCGGGAATGCGGTCTGGAGACCTGGCATTCACCGGCGTGCCGAAGAATTGGCTTTCGCCGTCGAGGCTATACGTGAATTCGTCCGCGACGACCTTGCCCACGCAGCGCGCACCCGCAGCCAATACCTGATCGACGCAAAGCGCATTGAGCTTCGGCGCAGGATGCCTGGCCCGCCAGGCCAGACTACCATAGGAGGTCTTATGACCCGCTAGATCGATATTGTCCTTCACCGTGAAGGTTGTTCCCTCCAAAGGCCCTGCTCCAAGCGGTGCTATGTCGATCCTTTCGACGATCGAGCCGGACGGATCATCACGGTAACTACTGTGCATGCTCATCTCGTGGTGGGTTCCGAAGCGTTGTGACGATTGTCCGTGCGAACATCGGCCTAAGAGTATGAAACCCGAGGACTGCTGTTGCGGGCGCGCTGGGGGCGCCAGCCAGGCATGGGCGTGGTTCTCGACGTCTCGATCAGGGCGGACTGCTGCGACGAGCGCGGCAATGCGGCAACGCGCATGGCATGCCTCGACCGCGCCGCGATGTTGAAGCCGGTTGCACCTGGCTTGTGGCAGGGACCGATTCCGGCAGCTGCACCTGCCCCGTGATGCTTGCCCAGACCAGGGTCGTACCCAGTGCACCTGCCAGGTACGCCACCGACACCGCCCCGATCAGCAGGCCCGTGGCATGCTCCAGCCATGGAAGCAATCGGCAACACCCCTGTGCCCAGCGCGGATGGCTGCCGAGCCACGCCATCAGCAGGCCGAGCGACAGCGCGACGCCACTCAGGCCGGCCACGTAAGCGGCCTGGGTGCCCGTGTCGGCAACGAGGCCGGTAACCAGGGCTGCAATCGCGAACTGCAGCATCCAGTTGTCGATGCTGGCGAGCGCCAGCAGGCATCCTGCCTGGGCGTACGACCAGCGGGAGCGTACGCTCGGGCCCTGGCGCACTGGCGGGGACAGTGGGGAGAGCGTGGTCAGGCCGGCGTCGCGCAGGCACATGCCCGCCAGGCGCAGCAGCAGCAGGCAGCCCGCGCATTGCATCGCCAGCGTCCACAGGCCGCGGTTTCCCAGCATGCCCGCCGCAACGAAGGCCGTGGCGCAGATGATGCCCGTACCGATGGCGATACCGAACGATGCGGCCATGGCGGCGTGCCCGCCCGCGCCCATCGCGGTGCGCAGGATCTTCGCGTGATTCGACGCAGGCAGGAGCAGGGCGAAGCCGTACAGCACCGCGACGATGAAGAACTGCTGCACGAAAACCTGCCACCAAACTACAGAAAGTGCCGAGTGTGGGCTGCGCTGGACGCGCCGTATTGAACGCTATTGCGACAGGCGCGAGTTACCGGCATCAGCCCAGCCACAGCGACACGGCGATCCATAGCGCCAGCGCAATCATCAGGAGCCCTGCGGCCCGTTCCAGCCACGGCAGGGCACGCGCGAATCGACCCAGCACCCATGGGTGGCCGACCAGCGCGGCTACCAGCAGATCCCAAAGCAGGACGATGCCGAACATCCACGCGCCATAGAAGAACTTCGTTGCGGCGCTGGCCTGCGGACCGTTGAGCATTGCCGCCAGCGTTGCGTAGAACAGCGCATTCTTCGGGTTCAGCAGCGCAGACAGGGCGCCCAGCCCTGCCGCCTTCCACCATCCGTGGGCACCGTCCGCTCGCGATCCGGCGGCAGCTTCAGATGCCTGCAGCGTCGTCGAACCCGCATGGCGCAGGAACAGCGTGCCGAGGTACAGCAGGAACCCGCAGCCCGCCAACTGCACCGCAATGAACCCTGCGCTGCCTGCGCGCAGCATGGCCATTCCGGTGAAGGCCGCCACGATGAAGACGCCATTGCCGACGGCGATGCCTGCGCAGGCGCCACTGGCGGTGCGCCAGCCCGAGGTGATCGCGGTGCGTGCAACGAGGAAGAAGTCGGGGCCGGGTGAGAGCAGGGCGAGAAAATGTACGGTGGCGATGATCAGGAACTGTTCCATCGGGTCCGGCGGCGGCTGGCGGGGGCGCCAGTCTGGGGATGCGCCGCGCGATGGTATTGAACGTTATTGCAGGCTCAGCGCCGGTACTGGCCCGGGGTCGCACCGGCGTGGGCCTTGAAGACCCGCTGGAAATGGCTCTGGTCGGCAAAACCCAGCGCATGCGCGACCACGGCCAGTGCCTGCCCTTCGCACAGCCGCCGGCGGGCCTCCTGGATGCGCTGGTCGATCTGCCAGGCGTGCGGGGTCAGGCCCGTGGCCCGTCGGAAGGCGCGGATCAGCTGGTAGCGGCTCATGCCTGCCAGCGATGCCAGCTCCTGCAGGGCCGGGGTGTGTTCGAGCCGCTGGCGCAGAACGTCCATCACCGGCTGCAAGCGCTGCTGTAACGCGGCATCTTCAAGCGGGCCGGCGACGGCTACACCATCGTGTTCATCCAGATCGCCGACGAACGCGATCAGCGCCGCTTCCTTGACGCTGACCGGATCGTCGGAGAACAGCGTCTCGTTGAGCTGGCAGTACTGCTGGTAGCGCGGGCGATGGTTGGAAATCCGGATCGGTTCCTGCTGCCAGTCGGGTTCGGGCAGGTCGTCATACTCGGCGCGGACCTCGGCCATCCAGCGCGGGTCCAGATGCAGCATCTGGTAGCTCCAGACCTGGCCGGGCAGGGGGTTGCAGGCATGCACGCGGCCTGCGGGTACGCCGACCAGGCTGCCGGGCTGCAGCAGGCGCGGTCCTTCCGCGGCGCCGGTGAACACGCTGCTGCCGGCGTCCACGGCGCCGATCGAGAAGGTGTCATGGCTGTGCGGGCGATGGCAGGCGCGGCTGTCGCAGGCCCGTCGGCTTTCGACGAAGGGCATGCGCGGGTCACGCCAGAATTCGGTGGCAGAGCGCATGCAGCGGTTCCGGAATGCAGGGGCAACGCCCGCATGGTGCCATGTTCGGGGCAGGGCGCGTCGAGGGTGTCTGCGCGATAATGCCGCCATGAGCATCCACGAGCTTTCCCCCGCGCACGCACGTGAGCGCCTGGCCCATGGCGCGGTGCTGATTGATGTGCGCGAGGCGCACGAACGGGCCGGCGGGATGGCCGAGGGCGCGCGCGGCGTGGCCAAGGGCGAGCTGCAGGCCGACCCGACCGCGCATCTGCCGCGGCACGACCAGGAGATCCTGCTGATCTGCCAGAGCGGCAAACGCTCGGCCGATGCCGCGCAGCTCCTGCTGGAGGCCGGCTACACAAACGTCGCTTCCGTGACGGGCGGTACCGTGGCCTGGCGCGAGCAGTCGCTGCCCTTGGTGCAGCCGCTGGCCAGCGCCGCCGACCGCGATTTCTTTGATCGCTATTCGCGCCATCTGCTGCTGCCACAGGTGGGCGAGGCCGGCCAGCGCCGGCTGCAGCAGTCGCGCGTGCTGGTGCTGGGCGCGGGCGGGCTGGGTGCGCCGGCTGGCTTCTATCTGGCGGCCGCTGGGGTAGGGCACCTGCGCTTCGCCGACCATGACCGCGTCGAGCGCAGCAACCTGCACCGGCAGATCGTGCATACCGAAGCCAGCGTCGGCCAGTTCAAGGTCGATTCGGCGCGTGAGCGGCTGCTGGCGCTGAACCCGTCGATCGAGGTCGAGGCGGTGCCGGAGCGGGTCACCTCCGAAAACGTGGATGCGCTGCTGGAGGGCGTGGATGTGGTGCTGGATGGGTCGGACAACTTCCCGCTGCGCTATCTGCTCAACGACGCCTGCATCAAGCACGCCAAGCCGCTGGTGTACGCCGCCATCGAGCGCTTCGACGGCCAGGTGAGCGTGTTCGATGCTGGCCGCCAGCGTGGCGTGGCACCGTGCTACCGCTGCCTGTTCCCGGAGCCACCGCCGCCGGAGTTCGCGCCGAACTGTTCCGAGGCCGGTGTGCTGGGTGTGCTGCCGGGATTGGCTGGTGTGCTGCAGGCCACCGAAGTGCTGAAGCTGCTGCTGGGCATCGGCGAGCCGCTGGTCGGCCGCCTACTGCGCTTCGACGCGCTGGGCATGCGCTTCCGCGAGACCGGCATCCGGCCGGACCCGCATTGCCCGGTGTGCGCGCCGGGTGTGCAGTTCCCGGGATACATCGATTACGCCGCGTTCTGCCGGGGGGGGTGAGGCTGGCCGGGGATCCATCCACGCATGGCGTGGATCTACTGTAGAGCCGAGCATGGGCTCGGCTCTACAGGTTGTGGTTTCGGATTGTGCCAACCAAGGTTGGCACCCACCGACGCACATGCATGGTTTCGGGATGATGCTGGGGGTCACTCCCGGTATCGTTCCACCTCCAAGACAATCCGGCGCAACATGCGTGCTATTGCCGTCATCGGCATTGCTCTATTGTTGAACCCGATTCTGGATCTTGGGGAACACACCGCATGGCGGTAGAAGCAGCGACCAGCGAGCTGGTCAAGGTCGTCGCCCTGTTGGGTGCGGCGGTGGTGATGGTGCCTTTGTTCCGCCGGGCCGGCCTGGGCTCGGTGCTGGGCTACTTCGCCGCTGGCCTGGCGATCGGACCGTTCGGGCTGGGCTGGTTCTCCGACCCGCAGGCGATCCTGCATACCGCCGAACTCGGCGTGGTGATGTTCCTGTTCGTGATCGGCCTGGAAATGCGGCCCTCGCACCTGTGGAGCCTGCGCAAGGAAATCTTCGGGCTGGGCACGCTGCAGATCGTCACCTGTGCGGTGGTGCTGACCAGCATCGCCAAGCTGTTCGGCCTGCCGTGGCAGGTGGCCTTCATCGGCGCCACCGGCTTTGTGCTCACCTCCACCGCAGTGGTGATGCAGTTGCTGGCCGAGCGTGGTGACATCGCGCTGCCGTCGGGGCAGAAGATCGTCTCCATCCTGCTGTTCGAAGACCTGCTGATCGTGCCGTTGCTGGCGCTGGTGGCCTGGATGGGCCCCAGTGCGGGCAGTGCCGATGGCGAGGGTTCGCGCTGGCTGTCGGTGGCGATCGGCGTGGGCGCCATTGTTGGCCTGGTGCTGGTCGGCCGCTTCCTGCTCAACCCACTGTTCCGCGTGCTGGCCGAGTCGAAGGCGCGCGAGGTCATGACCGCCGCCGCGCTGCTGGTGGTGCTGGGTGCGGCGCTGCTGATGCAGCTGTCCGGCCTGTCGATGGCGATGGGCGCGTTCCTGGCCGGCGTGCTGCTGAGCGAATCGACCTTCCGCCACCAGATCGAGGCGGACATCGAACCGTTCCGCGGCATCCTGCTCGGCCTGTTCTTCCTCAGCGTGGGCATGGCGCTGGACCTGAGCGTGGTGGCTGGCAACTGGCAGCTGATCCTTGGCCTGGTGCTGGCGTTGATGGCGGCCAAGGCGCTGTGCATCTACGTGGTCGCACGCATCATGGGCAGCGACCACGCGCAGGCGCTGGATCGCGGCGTGCTGATGGCGCAGGGCGGCGAGTTCGCCTTCGTGCTGTTCTCCGCCGCCGCATCGGCCGGCGTGATCGACCTGGAGATCAATGCCAACTTCACCGCCGTGGTGGTGCTGTCGATGGCGCTGACCCCGCTGGTGGTGCTGGTCTACAAGCGCATCGCACCGAAGCCGACGGTGAACATGGACGGCGTGGACGAGGCCGATGGCCTGTCCGGCAGTGTGCTGCTGATCGGCTTCGGCCGCTTCGGCCAGGTCGCCAGCCAGTCGCTGCTGGCGCGCGACGTGGACGTGACCATCATCGACAACGATGTGGAGATGATCCAGAGCGCGGCGCGCTTCGGCTTCAAGATCTACTACGGCGACGGTACGCGACTGGACGTGCTGCATGCCTCGGGCGCGGCCACCGCACGTGCGATTGCGGTGTGCGTGGACAAGGCCGAAGCGGCTGATCGCATCGTTGAACTGGTGGCGCATGAGTTCCCGCAGGCCAAGCTGATGGTGCGCTCGTTCGATCGCGAGCATTCACTGCGGCTGATCCATGCCGGTGTCGATTTCCAGATTCGAGAGACCTTTGAATCGGCAGTGCTGTTCGGCCAGGCCGCGCTGGTGGAGCTGGGGGCGGATGAGGACGACGCGATCGAGATCGCCGAGCAGATCCGGCGCCGCGATGCCGAGCGTTTCGAGCTGGAGATTGCCGGTGGCGGTCTGAATGCCGGGGCGCGGATGATCTACGGCAACAGCCCGCAGGGCGTGCCGACGCCGACGCCGTTCACCGCGCCGAAGCGGGAAAGCAAGACGCTGAACCCGCAGGATGTGCCGGAAGAGGAAGAGTAGAGCCGGGCCCATGCTCGGCTGCTCTTCGGCCAAATTGCGATGGCCCCCCGCTGCGCGCGTGAGCCGAGCGTTGGCTCGGCTCTACAGGGACGGGTGGATCGGTTGTAGAGCCGAGCCCATGCTCGGCTGCTCTTCGGCCAAGTTGCGATAGAGCCGCGCTGCGCGCGTGAGCCGAGCGTAGGCTCGGCTCTACAGGGACGGGCGGATCGGCTGTAGAGCCGGGTCTATGCTCGGCTGCTCTTCGGCCAGGCTGCGATAGAGCCGCGCTGCGCGCGTGAGCCGAGCGTAGGCTCGGCTCTACAGGGACGGGCGGATCGGCTGTAGAGCCGAGCCCATGCTCGGCTGCTCTTCGGCCAAATTGCGATGGCCCCCCGCTGCGCGCGTGAGCCGAGCGTAGGCTCGGCTCTACAGGGGCGGGTCGGTCGGTGCCGTGGCGGTGGGCGAGGGGGCCTGAATCGGGGACAATAGCGTCCCCGCCGCCCCACGCCCGCTCCCGATGACCGATTCCGCCCCCCAGCATCCTGCCCGCATCCTCGATGGCCGCCGCATCGCCGAGGACCTGCTCGACAGCCTGAAGGTGCGCGTCGACGACCGCGTGGCCGCCGGCGGCAGCCGCCCGGGCCTGGCCGTGGTGCTGGTCGGTGGCGACCCGGCCTCGACGGTGTACGTGCGCAACAAGCGCCGTGCCGCCGAGAAGGTCGGCATCGAAGCACATGACTACGACCTGCCGGCCGGCACCACCGAAGCCGAGCTGCTCGACCTGATCGACCAGCTCAACGCCGACCCGAAGATCAACGGCATCCTGATCCAGCTGCCGCTGCCGGGCATCCCCGACGCGCGCCGGCTGATCCAGCGCATCGACCCGCGCAAGGACGTGGACGGCTTCCACCCGGAAAACGTCGGCCACCTGGCCCTGCGCGAGTTCGGCCTGCGCCCGTGCACCCCGCGCGGCATCACCACGCTGCTGGGCCACACCGACCAGCCGGTACGTGGCCGCAACGCTACCATCGTGGGCGTGAGCAACCACGTCGGCCGCCCGATGGGCCTGGAGCTGCTGATTGCCGGCTGCACCGTGACCAGCTGCCACAAGTTCACCCCCAAGGACGTGCTGGAACAGGCCGTGCGCAATGCCGACATCCTGGTGGTGGCGGTCGGCCGCCCGGGCATCGTGCCGGGTGAGTGGGTGAAGCCGGGCGCGGTGGTGATCGACGTGGGCATCAACCGGTTGGATGACGGCCGGTTGGTGGGCGATGTCGGGTTTGAAGCGGCGGCCCAGCGGGCCAGCTGGATCACCCCGGTGCCGGGTGGTGTCGGCCCGATGACCGTGGCCACGCTGATGCAGAACACCCTGGAAGCGGCGGAAGCGCTGAGCTGACCCGCCCCCCTGAATGAATCACCGCCCCGCGCGACGCTGCGGCATCGCTTGGTGGTACCGGGCCTCGGGCCCCCTGTAGAGCCGAGCCTATGCTCGGCTCATCGCGGTCTGGCGGAAAGCAGCCGAGCGTGGGCTCGGCTCTACAGGTGAGCGGGTGCGACACTGTGTCGCGCGAAGTTCCAGTTCTGGTCAGCAAAAATGCTGTTCTTGGCTCCTGAAAAGGGGTAAAATGTCGCGCTTCCCCACATCTCGGGTATGCCGATGCTGCGCATCCAGGCTGAAGCACTCACTTACGACGACGTCTCGCTCGTCCCCGCCCACTCGACCATCCTGCCCAAGGACGTCAACCTCGAAACGCGGTTGACGCGCGACCTGAAGCTGAAGCTTCCGATCCTGTCCGCAGCCATGGATACCGTCACCGAAGCCCGCCTGGCCATCGCCATGGCACAGCTCGGCGGCATGGGCATCATCCACAAGAATCTCAGCCTGGAACAGCAGGCCGCGGAAGTGGCCAAGGTCAAGAAGTTCGAGGCCGGTGTCATCCGCGACCCGATCACCGTCGGCCCGGAAACCACCATCCGCGACGTGCTGGCCCTGACCCAGGCGCACAACATCTCCGGCGTGCCGGTGGTGGGCAGCGACGGCCTGCTGGCCGGCATCGTGACCCACCGCGACATGCGCTTCGAGACCGAGCTGGACGATCCGGTCCGCCACATCATGACCAAGAAGGATCGCCTGATCACGGTCAAGGAAGGCGCCGCATCCGACGAAGTGCTGCAGCTGCTGCACCGCAACCGCATCGAAAAGGTGCTGGTGGTCAATGATTCGTTCGAACTGCGTGGCCTGATCACCGTCAAGGACATCCAGAAGAACACCGACTTCCCGAACGCTGCCAAGGATCTGTCGACCCGCCTGCTGGTCGGCGCTGCCGTCGGCGTGGGTGGCGATACCGATCGCCGCGTGGAAGCGCTGGTCGCCGCCGGTGTGGACGTGATCGTGGTCGATACCGCACACGGCCACTCGCAGGGCGTGCTGGACCGCGTCAGCTGGGTCAAGAAGAACTTCCCGAACGTGCAGGTCATCGGTGGCAACATCTGCACCGGCGAAGCCGCACTGGCGTTGCTGGACAGCGGCGCGGATGCAGTGAAGGTCGGCATCGGCCCGGGCTCGATCTGCACCACGCGCGTCGTCGCCGGCGTCGGCGTGCCGCAGGTCACCGCCATTGATCTGGTAGCCGAAGCGCTGCAGGACCGCATCCCGCTGATCGCCGACGGTGGCATCCGCTACTCGGGCGACATCGGCAAGGCGCTGGCCGCCGGTGCCTCGACCATCATGGTCGGCGGCCTGCTGGCCGGTACCGAGGAATCGCCGGGCGAGACCGAGCTGTACCAGGGCCGTTCGTACAAGAGCTACCGCGGCATGGGTTCGCTGGCTGCCATGGAGAAGGGGTCGAAGGACCGCTACTTCCAGGACGCCGCCACCGCCGACAAGCTGGTGCCGGAAGGCATTGAAGGCCGCGTGCCGTACCGCGGCCCGGTGGGCGGCATCATCCACCAGCTGATGGGCGGCCTGCGCGCCACCATGGGCTACGTGGGCTGCGCCACCATCGAAGACATGCGCAGCAAGCCCAAGTTCGTGAAGATCAGCGGCGCCGGCCAGCGTGAGAGCCACGTCCACGACGTGACGATCACCAAAGAGCCGCCGAACTACCGCGCCTGATGCGCTTGCGAACTGCTCTTGCGATTACGGGCAGCCTGCTGATGGCAGGCTGTTCGTTGTCCGAACCGCCGCCGCGCTCCGGGTCTCCGGGCGCGGCGGTTTCGCAATTGCAGGACGTACAGGCGTGCCAGAACGCGTTCTCGCTGCCGAAAGGCTGGCAGGTGCAGGCCGCTGGCGAACAGCGCTGGCTGCTGAAGGGCACCGGCGAGCGCCCGCTGCAGGTCACGCTGCAATGCATTACCGAGCTGTGGGCCGGCCCGGAAGATCCGGTGACCGATTCGGTGCTGGGGCCGTTGGAGCCGAAGCGGATGAGTGCCGCGATGGCCGATTGGGGTACTGCGAAAGCATCTGGCTATCCGATGCGCGCCTTTCAACGGCGCATCGTGCCCGGCACCGAAGTGCAGGAGATCGCCGAGCTGCCGCGCGCCGACCGCGCCAACCCCGCCGCACCGCACGGCCTGCTGATGCTGCGCTGGGACGAGGAAGACCCCTCACATATTCAACAACGCGAGGCGTTCATCGCCACGCTGACGCAGAGCCTTGAAGCGCCTGGCGCTGCGAAAAACACCACTGGAACGGCACCATGACCAACATCCATAACGACAAGATCCTCATCCTCGATTTCGGCGCGCAGTACACGCAGCTGATCGCCCGCCGCATCCGCGAGCTGGGCGTCTACTGCGAAATCTGGGCGTGGGACCACAACCCGGCCGAGATCGCCGCGTTTGGCGCCAAGGGCATCATCCTGTCCGGTGGCCCGGAATCGACCACGCTGCCGGGTGCGCCGGCCGCGCCGCAGGAAGTGTTCGACAGCGGCCTGCCGATCTTCGGCATCTGCTACGGCATGCAGACCCTGGCCGCGCAGCTGGGCGGTGCCACCGAAGCGGCTGACCAGCGCGAGTTCGGCCACGCTGAAGTGAACGTGATCAACCCCGATGCACTGTTCAAGGGCCTGAGTGACCATGGCGGCGAGCCGAAGCTGAATGTCTGGATGAGCCACGGCGACCACGTCTCCATTGCACCGCCGGGCTTCACCATCACCGCCACCACCGACCGCATTCCGGTGGCCGCCATGGCCAACGAAGAAAAGCGCTGGTACGGCGTGCAGTTCCACCCGGAAGTGACCCACACCCTGCAGGGCCAGGCGCTGCTGCGCCGCTTCGTGGTGGACGTGTGCGGCTGCCAGACCCTGTGGACCGCCGCCAACATCATCGACGACCAGATCGCCCGCGTGCGCGAACAGGTGGGCGATGACGAAGTGATCCTGGGCCTGTCCGGCGGCGTCGATTCGTCCGTGGTGGCCGCGCTGCTGCACAAGGCCATCGGCGAGAAGCTGACCTGCGTGTTCGTGGATACCGGCCTGCTGCGTTGGCAGGAGGGCGACCAGGTGATGGCGATGTTCGCCGAGCACATGGGCGTGAAGGTGGTGCGCGTGAATGCCGCCGACCGTTACTTCGCCGCCTTGGAAGGCGTGAGCGACCCGGAAGCCAAGCGCAAGATCATCGGCAACCTGTTCGTTGAGATCTTCGATGAAGAGTCGAACAAGCTGAGCAACGCCAAGTGGCTGGCGCAGGGCACCATCTACCCGGACGTGATCGAGTCGGCCGGCAGCAAGACCGGCAAGGCGCATGTGATCAAGAGCCACCACAACGTGGGCGGCCTGCCGGAGCACATGAAGCTGGGTTTGGTGGAGCCGCTGCGCGAGCTGTTCAAGGACGAAGTTCGCCGCCTGGGTGTGGAGCTCGGCCTGCCGCGCACCATGGTCTACCGCCATCCGTTCCCGGGCCCGGGCCTGGGCGTGCGTATCCTGGGCGAAGTGAAGCGCGAATACGCCGAGCTGCTGGCCAGGGCCGACGCCATCTTCATTGATGAGCTGCGCAAGGCCGACCTGTACGACAAGACCAGCCAGGCGTTTGCTGTGTTCCTGCCGGTGAAGTCGGTGGGCGTGGTGGGCGATGCGCGCGCTTATGAGTGGGTGATTGCGCTAAGGGCCGTGGAGACGATTGATTTCATGACGGCGCACTGGGCGCATCTGCCGTATGAGTTCCTGGGAACGGTGAGCAACCGGATCATCAATGAGTTGCGGGGGGTGTCACGGGTTGTCTATGACATCTCGGGGAAGCCGCCGGCGACTATTGAGTGGGAGTGAGTTGAAAGAACGAGGGCGCCGAGAGGCGCCCTTGTTGTTGCTGGCTCATTTAAGCTAACGTTTGCAATGTGGCAGATGGGTAGTGTCGAGCTGAAAATGCAATTGCTAGTTAAAGAGATAACCTGGAGTGAGAGGGGCTGTCTATGAGCGAAACCTTGGTATCTCTATTCACTGCGGCGGTCTCCGGAGGGATAGTCGCAAAGCTCATAGATTATCCAGTTGATTGGATTAAGTATCACTTCGGCGAAAGAAAATCTGCAAAAGCACTTGTGGATGCCCATCTGGATCCGCTTTTGAAGGCCGCCGATGCGATTGTTGGAAAGACGGCCTCCCTTGCTGATCGGGATTTTTCCATGCCATCCGAGGGCGATCGAGAGGCGTTGGCTGCAGGGCTAGACCCAGATCTAATCGGGTTGGCGTATCTCTATGCGAGATTCTGGGGGCGAATAAATATTCTGGCAGAAGAAAGCGTGGGTGTATCACTCGCATCTGATAAGAGGGGCGCGAGGCTCCAGAAGTTCATCACTTGCTTGGGGTCCCCGCAAGTTCGCCTGGTCAATAGGACGCACCAAAACGCAATTGGCGAATTAACTACGGATCAGTCATTTGACAAGCGCTTGCGTACTATTGGTCTAGTTGAGTTTGGTAAAAAGATTAATGAAGAATCATTTGCAGCGATATGGTGCAAGCCACTCTTCGAGCTCCTAGGGCGAACCAACATAAAGGCTACCCGCCAGAGTCTTCTCGTGTACGGAGTCGTGGCACAGGCTCTTGTGGATACTCTTGATCCCGATCACCACTCGACCCACCCCCGCCCACCTTATCCCAATAAGCTCTCAAAGGCTGCGAAACAGAAGATAGAGCATCTTGTGTTCGGTGAGTACTTAAAGGAAACTGGGGCGATTAATCGCTACACGAAAGTGCAATAAAAAAGGCACCCGCCGACCGCACTACTAGAGAGTAGAGTAGGATCATTGGGTGCCATCCACGGTTCGATCATAGCCTTTTTTCTGAGGAGGCGCAAGGGTCTCATTTGAGGCTGCACCGGGGATGCTTGGTTGTCTTGGTTTCAGATTAGTCTGACCTGCTCCCTGTTGACTTAGCCTGTTGAATCAGCGGGAGGCCTGCCGTAAGTCCGTTCGAGTGGTGCGAAGTGTGGTGCATTCCAACCCGAAGTTCGTTCTAGGGGACTTCGAATGATTGTTCCCCGATTTATGGGTAATAGCACCGCTGGTGGTATGTGGCAATAGGGCTGTTGCTTCACTGTTTGCAGAGGCATGACTCTTGGCGCAAGGCTCCCTTCTAGCGAACCGAGGATCATGTGGCTCAATGGCGATATCAGTTGAGTGGTCTAGAACGTTTTGTGCGCTTGCTTGTTAGCTGCTCTCCGCGGACCTAAAATCAATGTCACGCGTTGATGGGGGGGCAGTTCGGATGCTCCATGGCAGATCATATGAGCAGATGCTCTGGATCGAATGATGTTTCATTGGCGGTTGTTGAGGGGGTTGGAAGGTGGATAAGAAGGAAGCTATCGAGCAGCTGGGCAAGTTCAAGGATCGCTTGCTTACGGAAGTTGCGGGGGCCTATTCGCAGCGAGGGAGCGACTTCGGCAAGGAGCGATTTGAAGCTTGGCGGCGCCAGATAAATAAATTCCTTGACGAGAACCTTTCGGGAGCAAGGAAGATGCTCGATAAAAAGCTAACTCAGACTGTGTTCTTTCGCCGTCAGTATGAAAGTGATTTTGATGTCTTCATGCGAGAGCGGGGAAACCCCTCCGTGGCTTTTTTGGATTCGCTCTCGCTAGATATAGCCAACGATGAATATGAGTTCTCAGGCTCGTTAAGTGGAAATGGGGCGGAACTGGGTCGTGCGTCGGAAGCCCCAAAGTCAACTGCTGGCAGGTCAGATCGGGTCTTTATTGTCCATGGTCACAATGAGGCCATGAAATCCAAGGCTGCACGCTTTGTTGAAAAACTGGGGTTAAAGTCCATCATTCTCCATGAGCAGGCAAATCAGGGTCATACGATCATTGAGAAGATTGAGGCACATACAGATGTCGGATTTGCCATAGTTCTCTATACGCCTGATGACGTCGGCGGAACTTCACTGGAGGCAAAGGAAGGGGTTTTGCATTCCAGAGCGAGGCAGAATGTAGTTTTCGAGCACGGCTATTTGATCGCCAAGCTGTCACGAGCAAGGGTTGTTCCTCTGGTTTCTGGAAAGGTGGAGCTGCCTAGCGATATTAGTGGTGTGGTTTATGTTGACGATGCCAACTGGCAAGTTGATATCGCGAAGGAGATGAGGGCTGCCGGATATAGCATCGACTTCAATAAATTGCTGGATAGTTAGCGATTGGTTCCGGCCGAATCCGATTTATAATTTGTGTATCTTTGGGGGCCCGCTCTTGGTCAAGGGCAGGTGGTGGCCTGCCGGACAGTGGCTCTTAGTGTGCTGGTCGGTGATAGCTTTTCGGGGGGGGGGTGCTGGATGAAGTCACTCCGGCCTAACCTCCCGACATGCCCACTCAACCAACCCTCGGCAAGCCAGAAACAGGCCATCAACAACCCCCTCATCCAGATGCCGCTCCGGGTCCGCTGCCACCCGGCAGCGGTCTGCCGCGTGCAGTAGCTCCAGCACCGTCAGCGCGCCGACCATCGCACGCTCGCTCCTGGCCAGGCTCACACGCCGGCCGGGTGACACATCGGTTTCCGGCCAAGGCTGCCCATCTGCACCCTCACAGCCGCGCATGCGCTCGAGGATGCCGAGCAGGGAGTTCAGGTCGGGCAGGGGAGTGTCGTCGTTGATGGGCTCAACAACGGTGTACGAAGAGAAGGTGTCGGATTCATTCATGGCGTCGGCTTCCGTGGCTGTGCTTAACAGCGCCACCGCGAAGGGGTGGCGGACGGTGCGGGTTCCAAACCGGGACAGACAGTTGTCAATAGCCGGCGGGTCCGAAGACCCCCACGCACCGCCCGCCATAAAGGCCGACGGATTGCCCGCCGGCACCGGTTAAGGACGGTGCCGACGGGCAAGCGTAAACAACTATCTGTCTCGGGTTTGGACGCCCGCTGCCACCCGTTGTCGGTGGCGCGCCATGGTGTTTACGCAGCCGATTCGAATGCCAATAGAAATTCGCGAAGGAATCGCGGAATCCGAGAGCGAAGAACTATTGTTGCACGCACCATTCGTGCAGGCCGCGACGTCAGTAGACGCATTCGCGCAGCTGCTCTGTCGATAGCGAATCCAAGTGGCGCAATCGCCCATGCCACAAGCCAATAGCGCGACAGACTGCTTTGCAATAGTTCTTAGTCCGCCTCACCAGGCAACGGCGCGCGATCAGCCGCACAGCCCGAAAATCGGTTCAATCCCGACACCGTTAACAAGCCCCCGGCGTCAACCGACGCCAGCCTCAGCCGCATTCCCCACCAGCAACTCAATCATCGCCCGCGCCGCCGCCGACTGCCGCCGATGCGGCGCATAGATCACCGAGAACGGCCGCGACCGCCCGCGCAGCTGCGGCAGCACTTCCACCAGCTGCCCGCGCTGCAACCGCTCGCGCACGATGAATTCGTAGCTCTGGCAGATGCCGATGCCCTGTTCGGCCAGCGACACCACGCCCAGCACATCGTCGGAGGTCTCGATGGACGAACGCGGCAGCCAGTCCACGTCGCGCCCGTCGTCGCGGAAGATCCACGGTGCCAACCGCCCGGTACGCGGCATCACGAAGGGCAGGCACAGGTGCTGCTGCAGGTCGTCCAGCGTCTGCGGCGTGCCATGGCGTTGCAGATAGTCCGGCGCAGCCACCAGCAGCAGCGGCGCGTCTTCCAGCTTGCGTGCTACCAGCCCGCTGTCCGGCAGCTGGCCCAGGCGGATGGCCAGGTCGAAGCCTTCGGCCACCAGGTCCACGTTGCGGTTGGTGATGTTCAGTTCCACCTGCACCTGCGGGTACTGTTGCGCAAAGCGCGCCAGCACGGGCGGCAGCCGGTAGTGGCCATAGGTGGTGGGCACGCTCAGGCGCACGCGGCCGGCCAGCGCACCGTCCTGGGCCAGTACGTCGCGCTCGGCGTCATCCAGCAGGCCGAAGGCGGTGCGCACCTGTTCCAGATAGAGCCGCCCGGCGTCGGTCAGGCCCACGCGGCGGGTGGTCCGCTGCAGCAGCTGCCGGCCCAGCCGCGCTTCCAGGCGGGTGACGGCGCGGCTGAGCACCGAGGGCGTGGTGGACAGCGCCACCGCGCCGGCGGTGAACGAGCCGTGCTCGACCACCGCCAGGAACACCTCCACATCGCCCAGGTAGTCGAACTTGCGGCTCATTTGGCTCTCCGGGGAACAGATGTTTTGCGATGGGGCCAATTTATCGCCGCTGGGGCGATGAATAAAGTGGCGGCCATTCCCCGATAGGAGCTACCCCATGAATCTGATGACCCGGCTGGCCGCAGCGCTGGCCCTGACCCTGGCCGCCACCGGCGCGCAGGCCGCCAACGTGCTGGTGGTGCTGTCCGACGAAAACCACCTGGACCTGAAGGACGGCAAGGTGCTGTCCACCGGCTTCTATCTCAACGAGCTGATGCAGCCGGTCAAGCTGCTGTTGGACGCGGGCCACGAGGTGACCTTCGCCACGCCGCAGGGGCGGGCGCCGACGGTGGATGCGTCCTCGGTGACGCCGGCGTACTTCGGCAACGATGCCGCGCAGCTGAAACTGCACAAGGACCTGATGGAGAAACTGGCACTGACCTCGCCGACGGCCTCGCCGGTGGTCAGCCTGGCGCGCATCGAGCAGCAGGGCTACGCGCGTTTCGATGCGGTCTACATTCCCGGTGGCCACGCGCCGATGCAGGACCTGCTGAAGAGCCCGGCGCTGGGCCGGCTGCTGGCCGACTTCCACCAGCGCAACAAAACCACCGCGCTGGTCTGCCACGGGCCGATCGCGCTGCTGTCCACGCTGCCGGATGCGGCGGGTTTCGTGGCAAAGCTGGAAGCGGGTGCGACACCTGCCACGCCGAAGTGGATCTACAGCGGCTACCAGATGACGGTGATCAGCAACCAGGAAGAGGAGCAGGCCAAGCCGCTGCTGGGCGGCGGTGAGATGAAGTTCTACCCGCAGACGGCGTTGCAGCGGGCGGGTGCGAAGTTCAGCAGCAACGCTACGCCGTGGACCGGGCATGTGGTGGTGGATCGCGAGCTGATTACCGGGCAGAACCCGGCTTCGGCGCAGGAGGTGGGGCAGCGGTTGGTGGAGCGGTTGAAGTAGGGCAGGGCCTGCATCGCGTGCGGTGCCGTGGCACCATGGCGGACTGGCTTCGTCCTTCCGGGCGGGGCCGGTTTTCCACGGAAGCCCTACAACACGACATGCGAACGTCTTTTTTCATTCTCTCCGCCCTGTGCCTTGGCTTGCTGTCCGGCTGTGCCAGTGGCCCGGAGGAGCACGCCTCAAGCCGCGAGATCACCAGTGCGTTCGTGGCCGACGACGGCCAGCTGTACCTGCTGCCGCGCTATGACGAGCCGATGCGCTTCAATGCCGCGCCGTTCCGCGAGTACCGTGCGCTGATGGACAGCCCGCTACGCGAGGCGGTGGCCTGCGCGCAGATGTACTTCCATGAGGATTGGCGCGACCCGGCCGACAAGGCCAAGGTGCACGGCAGCTATGCGCTGCTGCTGCGGCCGGAGCAGGTGACGCCGGAACAGGCCGCGCAGTTCAAGCTGGAGCGGATTGAAGTGCTCCCGCGCGAGGCGAAGTATGTGGATGAGCGTGCGCGCTACTACCTGCCGCAGGACCGGAGCCGCTACGCGTTGGCGTTTGATCGTGCCTGCAATCTTTCAAGGAAGGGCGGCAGCTATTACAGCGCGCTGTTCGAGGGCGACGGCGAGCGGGTGAAGTTGCCGGATGCTGCGGCGCTGGCAGAGAAGGGGAAGCTGGACCAGCCGATCAATGCGCGGGCGCAGCGGATCCTGCCGGTGAGGGAGGACAAGCCGGGTGTGGGTTCTGCTGCGGGCAAGGTGCTGGGGGCAGCGCTGATTCCTGTGGCGGTGCCGGTGTTTGTGTTGAGCCTGCCATTCCTGGGGCCGGATCACTGGAAGTGATGGCGCGCTGAGGGAGAGCCATCCACGCGTGACGTGGATCTACTTGGGTATCGCCTGAAAATTCATCCTGGAGATCTGTGTGCCCAGCACGCTGGAAACTGTTTTGAAGACCGCAGGCTTCATTGTCCTCGCGGCACTTCCGTTGGTGATCCTCTGGTTCACCCTTCGGCGAATGGCAGCAACTGCTCGCTCGTCCGTGAAATCGGGGCTGCGTTTGGATCCCCCTCGCCGGATCTCCGGTACATCCATGACCTTGGTGATGGTGGATGGCAAAGAGGATCGCGAGCACTACTTCTTTGATACAGAATCCTTATACCTGCGGCGTGGGCCGGTGCCTACGGCAGTTCCGCTTTCGCAGATCACCTCAGTCACACGAACGTCCGACAAGATCTACGGGCGCTATGTCTGGCAGGTGTGCTTCAGCAAAGCATCGGGCAGAAAGTGCGTGACGTTTACCAACAACCTTTCGCTGTTCAACCGCGACTTCCTGCTCTTTCTGGAAGCGGTGCGGAAGGCCAATCCGCTGGCGACCGTTGAGCGAGCGAGCGTCATCTTCTAACCGCGGGCCGACATCCGCTGCGCCATTCAAAAGGGGATGGCCCTAGGAGCTACACTGGTTTCCTACACCCGACGGAAGCTCGCTCATGTTCTCTGGAAAGGTTGCGGTGGTCACCGGCTCCACCAGTGGTATCGGTCTTGGCATTGCCACCGCTCTGTCGCGGCAGGGCGCGCACATCGTGCTGAATGGCTTCGGCGATGCAGCGGAAATCGAACGTATCCGCACCAAACTTGAAACCGAGTTCGGTGTACGGGTGGCGCACGATGGCGCGGACCTGTCCCGTGGCGAGGCAGTGCGCGGGATGATCGAGCATGCCGTCGCGACGATGGGCCGCATCGACATCCTGGTGAACAACGCGGGCATCCAGCACACCGCGTCGATCGACGAGTTTCCCGTAGAGAAGTGGGATGCGATCCTGGCGCTGAATCTATCAGCCGTGTTCCATGCAACGGCGGCGGCCTTGCCCCATATGAAGCAGCAGGGCGCCGGTCGCATCATCAACATCGCATCCGTGCACGGCCTGGTAGGCTCGGTGAACAAGTCGGCCTATGTGGCGGCCAAGCATGGCGTGGTGGGGTTCACCAAGGTGACCGCGCTGGAGAATGCGGGCAGCGGTATCACCGCCAATGCCATCTGCCCGGGCTGGGTGCGGACGGCGCTGGTCGAGCAGCAGATCACCGCGTTGGCCGAGCGCGAAGGCATGGATCAGGAGTCGGCCGCGCGTGCGCTGCTGGCTGAAAAGCAGCCGTCGTTGCAGTTCGTGACGCCCGAGCAGCTGGGAGAAATGGTGGTGTTCCTGGCCTCGGACGCCGCGGCCCAGATCACCGGCACCGCATTGCCGGTGGATGGGGGCTGGACCGCGCGCTAACTGGCTGGCTGTGCCTTACGCTGCAGTATCGGCAGCGCCACCAGCGTGGCCAGGATGGTGAACAACACCAGCGACGAACCGACTGTGCCGAAGCCCAGCCCGCCCTTTTCCAGCGGCTTGGTGAGCAGGTCGCCGAAGGTGGCGCCGAACGGGCGGGTGAGCACGAAGGCGATCCAGAACAGGATGACCCGGTTGATGCCCTTGATGCGGCTGGCCAGCGCGGTAAGCGCGATGAGGCTGCCGATCAGCAGCGCGCCGCCGGTGAAGCCCAGTCCGGAATCGTCGGCAAGGAAGTCGCCCAGTGCAGTGCCGAGCGTGTTGGAGAACAGTACGGCGGTCCAGTAGAAGCCTTCGGCGCGGCGCGATTCGATGTTGCTGACCGAGATCGACTTCTCCGACATGCGCCAAGCCAGCAGCACCAGCGCCAGGCAGCCGGCCAGCAGGCTGGCGCCGGTGGCGTAGCCCAGCCCCAGCGTGCGGTCGATCAGGTCCGACATGGTGGTGCCGGCGGTGCTGGTGGCCAGCACTACCGACCAGAACAGCACCGGGTGGAAGCGCCGGGCCGACAGCTGCAGGGCCAGCAGGCCGGCGAAGATCGCCAGCAGGATGGCCGAGCTGGCCACGTAGCCCAGGCTGAGCGTCATCGACAGTAGGTCGCCGGCGGTCTCGCCGAGGGTGGTGGCGGCGATCTTCATCACCCAGAAGCCGAGGGTGACCGCCGCCACTTTGCTGGGCAGGGAATCGGTGTCTGAAGCACGCATCGAACGTCGCCTGGGGGAGCCTGCCGGTGATGGTGTGGCGGGCGGCGTCGGAGTGCAGTCGGAACCGGGTTCTGTGAGGGTGAGCGCGGGATTGGCGTTCAGCCCGCGCTTGCCCGGGCCGGCAGGAGGGCAAGCAGGGCATCCCAATCGGCCACGAAGCAGTCGTTGTGGCCACGGTTGCATTCGGTGATCCACGCGTCCAGCGATTCACTCTGTGCGCGGTAGCCGCTGACATCGCCCAATACGGCGAAGTGCAGGCGGTAGTTCACCAGCATCTGCAGCCACTGACCGGCCATGCAGGAGAAGCAGGCATGGCGTGTCCTGGGGCCTGTCCCTATTTCTAGCCTGTCGGATTGTGCAGTGTTGCGTGTCGTAAAGCACCAAATGTTCGGGGCGATCTGTGTGGCCGCGATGGGAATTTTCCCCTTTTCCTTCAGCACCTTACCGAATCGATGCGCTGCGATTGGGTCATCGCTGCTGGATGCCTGCTTGGCAACGCCGCTAGTTTCGTGGCGCCGGCCGAGTGGGCCAGCGCGCTTATCTCGCGCGGAACACAGATATGGGTCGATTGATCGTGGTGGTAGGGGATAGAACCAGCGGTGGCGGACGAGTCATCACCGGCGCGCCATTCACCGACATCAATGGCAGTGCCGTGGCCCGTATCTCGGATAAAGCAACGTGCCCCAAGCATCAGGGCATCTTCTCGATCGTCACCGGCGACATCACCTGGCGAGTGGATGGCCAGCCAGTTGCCCGGGATGGAGATCGATTGGAATGCGGGTGCAGCTTGATGGCGGGCACGCAGTTGACGGTGGACATTTCTTCAGGCGGATCACGCGCGTCTGAAAAGTCTGTTGTGCCGGTTGCGGAGCGGTCGCCATGGGGGGCCGCCTCTGCGATGCCCAGCAAGCCCATCTGCGAGGCATGTCTGCGGGCTGCGGCAGACCGCGGTACGGCTTTCCTGAGGAGATGAGCATGAACTATGCCATCGTGGATGCAGCGCGCTGCGCCGATAGCGCCGCTGTTCTGCACGTCTATGCAGCGGAGGGAAGGGCTCGAGCGCTGTTCGCAGGGCAGCCGGAAAGCCTTCATGCAGATGCCGGACCGTGGCTGGTTCTTCTTAATGAGGACCCGGTCCTGCATCAGTGGTTGTTCAATCTCGACGCGCTCCCCGGTGCCGTCTGTCGTTTCTCTAGTGCGGTGAGCGCCGATGCTGTCGTGGCGCACCTTCAGAACCACATGGCGCTGCAGTTGCAGGATGGAGCCGGGGCGCTGTTCCGCCTCTGGGACGGACGTGCGTTGTACCGGATGTGGGGAGTAATGACGCAGGCGCAGAGGGCCGCGTTCATTGGGCCGTTCTCGCGCTGGTCGGTACAACTGCAAGGTCGGCGCTGGGAGTTGGATCACATGGCGGTGGAGAAACCATGATGCTCAAGCTGGATGCTCGACAGGAGGCGCTGCTGCGGCTGCCTGATCCCTTCTCGTTCCTGCCTCGACTTGCGGCAGAGACCCGTCGTGACCTGCCGGAGCGGGTCATGGGGCTGGATGATGCTGCGTTGCTGGCTGAGACGGATCGCTGCTACACCTATGCCGCCTATGAGCTTGGCATCACTCATCTGCCAACACTTGTTGCATGGACCAAGGTGGATGTTGGCAGCGGTGGGGAACTCCATCGCAATGTCGAAGTGGACATCGCCATGCGCCATGCGGACAAACCCAACATTCAGGCAGCGGATCTGCTGGGTGCGTTGGTTGCTCTGCATCGCTGGTCGAGGGACAACGTGTAATGGCTGCCATTCCGATTCGATGGGGGTTGGGAAAACTGGCTGAGCGGGCCGCCGCAGCGGCTGCCGCCGCAGCGGCGGCAGATGCGGCCAAGGACGTGGTGAAGGACAAGCCCGACATAAGGGCACGTGAGGCGGAGTGCGCAGACGCTCACGACGCCAGCGATTGCAACGAGTGCCGGCTGGGTGATGGCAGGGTAGGACAGCCGCCGACGCCTCGGTACATCACGCGGCGCACGCGCATCAACTACGACTACCAGCTCCAGATAGCGAACATGTATGCCGGTCCGGAGAAATTCGGTTACGTGAAGCGAGGCGACAGTGCGGATGAAATCGTGAACATGGATCTTGAATCGTTCAAGAGCCTGTTTGGGCGTGGAGGAGATTTCACCACGTTGGAATGGTTGTTTGCAGGCATTGCGTTTGACGGATTCTGGAGGAGCCGATGCACCGTCCTTGAGGCCAAGGGCAACTTTGGCTCATTCTTCAACCAGGATGGATCGCTCTCAAAGCCATTCGCACACGCCATCACGCTCGAGTGGTTCCAGAGCTATGCCAGGCAGGCAGCCGCAGTTCGCTTTACGGAACCGCAAGGAAAGCTGGAGTGGCATTTCATGGATGCGGTTGCCTCAATGGCGGGGCTTCGTGCTGGAATTCCTGCGTCAGTTATACGTGTCACTCCTTTGATAATTGGAAGAATGCCTTGAACATCTCGATGGCCTGTCACTTTCCCGCAGCAGCCCGCACGCCCTTTCAAGTGTGGGAAGACGTTGTTGGAATTACGTCGAGTCTCTCAAGCGCTGACCCACTCTTCGCGGGATGGTGGGCCGCCCCGCGATCACCACGCGACGCGTACGTGCCTGTCGGTGAAGGTGAAGCATTTGTTGCCCGGCTGCAGGACGATGACATCAGGTTCGCCCAGGAGTATCCCGTTCAACATTCGACGGGAAGCGGTGGCGCGGTTCTTACGAATGCTGGGAATGACAAGGACTGGTTGAAGCGAGGGGGTATAGGGCTGAGCTACATGCCGGCACTTGGGACGCTCCGACTTCACGTGGATCGTATCGAGAAGGTGTTCGCGTCTCCTGCCCGTCTTCTGGAGTCCGCACTCTCGGCGCTGCTGAATAGCCTTCCCATTACGTTTGCACAGACAAATGTTCAGCAGCTCGTGGAAGGGGAGTTGCTGCTCTACAGTGTTGATCGCGCGCCCTTGCCTCATCGGGAATTCCTCGGCTGGATGGGCTACGTAGACGCCCCGTTGACCCAAGAGCAGGTTCCTGCCGCAGCAAGACTTGAACGTCGCGGTGCTGGCACGCTCATCCTCGCCACGGAAGTGCTTGATCTTGCTGATGCGCATGCCGTCAAACAGGCCAACCAGGTCGAGATGAGCCTGGTTGACCTGGGGCTGCTTCCGGTTACTGATCCCTCGCTGGGATAGCGCGCTTCGCGCCGCAAATCAGCTTGGCTTCGCAAACACATCCAAGCCCTTGCCCGTCTCCAGCAGCGACTTCAGGCTCGACAGCACGATCGGCCAACCCTGGCGGATGCCGGTATCCATGCCGCTGCCCGGTTCCAGCTCCTCATGGGTAACGGTCAGCCGCACCATGTCCTGGTAGGGCACGATGTCGAAGGTGACGCGGCTGTAGGCATCCGGGTTGTCGGCCTGCGAGGCGGCGGCCCAGGTGATGACCAGCCGCGAGGGCGGGGTGCTTTCCACCACTTCGCCGACCAGCTCGACCGAGCGTGTTTCGTTGGCGCGCACATGCTGCCAGCGCGAGCCGGGTTTCCAGTCCGAGACGTTCTCGTGGCCCCAGTAGCGGCGGGCGATCTCGGGGCGGGTGATGGCCTCGAACACCTTCTGCGGGGTGGAGGCGATGTAGATCACGTGGATGAAGCGGGTGGACTCTGCGGACATCGTCATTCTCCTTCCAGTTCGCGTTTCAGGTCATGCAGCAGGCTCAGGCGCTGCTGCTCGAACTTGCGTACCCAGCGCTCGTAGACTTCATGCAGCGGCACCGGGTTGATGAAGTGCAGCTTTTCACGACCACGACGCACGGTGCTGATCAGGCTGGCGTCTTCCAGCAGGCCAAGGTGCTGGGTGACCGATTGCCGGGCCATGTCCAGGTGCTCGCACAGCTGCCCCAGGGTCTGGCCGTTGTCTGCGCAGAGCAGGTCCAGCAGCGTCCGGCGCGTGGGATCGGCCAGTGCCTTGAAGACCTTGTCTGCGTCGCGCACGTGGTCTACCGCCATGGGGATGTCTTCAGTTCCAGTTGTCGATCCTGACGTCGTGGGGGTTGGGCTGGCCCTTGCCGGTCTCCAGCAGTGCCTTCAGGCTCATCAGGAACACCGCCCACTTTGTGCTGCAGTGGGACGTGAACTCGACGCGCTCCTTCCAGCCTTCATGGGTGAACAGGACGATGCAGTAATCGCCTTCCTGCTTCAGCACGAAGCGCGCGTGGGTGCCGATCCATTCGGCGGGACCGGCGAGGAACCGCCAGAGCACGAGCTCGCCTGGAATGAGCTGTTCCAGCTTCATTTCCATCGCGCCGATCTCCTGGCCGTTGTTCGTGAAACGCGCTTTGACCGTGCCGCCGACCTCACGGTCGCCCCGGGTGTCTTCGGCCCACCAGGCGGCGACGCCTTCGGGCGTGGCCAGGGCCTGGTACACCTGGCTTGCAGGGGCCTTGATGCCGACCCTGTGTGCGATATCCACCATTGCAGGTTCCTCGCGATGGGCCGGCAGGCGCCGCCCTTGGGATGGACTATATGCAGGTAAATGCCTGCATGTCAAATCCGGCCCAGGGACTTCCGACCCTGGTAGTACCGGCCGCTGGCCGGCATCCTCGGTGCAGCCGATTGATGCGTTGAAAGGAGTGCGTGCATGACTGAAGCTGGAAAGGACACCTTGAACATCCGCCGCGCCAGTGCGGCAGATGCCCCTGCGGTGCTGGCGCTGTTCGATGAGGTGATCGAATGGTTCGTGTCCATTGGCAATCTGCAGCAATGGGGCAACGAGCCATGGTCCACGGTGCCACGCCGGATCACCCAGGTGACCGATGCGTGCGCGCTGCCTGGCGCATGGGTGGCACAGAACGAGCAGGGTGAGGTGCGTGCGTTCCTGGCGCTGGGCGAGTCGATGCCCTATGTGCCGGCACCCGATGGGCCGGAGCTGTACGTGCGGGTGCTGGTGGCCTCACGCGATCCTCGCGTGCGCGGCATTGGTCGTCGCTTGATGGCGTTTGCCGACGAGCAGGCGCGCGCTGCCGGTCTCGACCATCTGCGTGTGGACTGCTACGGCGGAGGCAACGGTGATCTGGTGCGCTTCTACGAGTCCTGCGGCTATACGCGCATCGCGCCTTTCAACGTGGATGGCTGGCCGGGCATGCTGCTGGGACGGCAGCTCTGAAGTGGCTGCGTCATTCGGTCGCAGCGTGCGTGCAGGAAACGGTACATCGGTTCGGCGCTAGAGTAGGGCCATGACCTGCATGGAATGGCTGTGTCATTCCACTGCGGGTTCCTGATGACCCCCTCCAGGAAGGAGCAGCGCATGTACTACAGCAGTGGCAATTACGAAGCATTCGCGCGCCCGCGCAAGCCCGCCGGTGTGGATGGCAAGCGCGCATGGTTCGTCGGTTCGGGCCTGGCCTCGCTGGCCGGTGCCGCGTTCCTGGTGCGCGACGGCCGCATTGCCGGTGAGTGCATCACCATCCTTGAGCAGCAGCAGATTCCGGGCGGCGCGCTGGACGGCCTGAAAGTGCCGGAAAAGGGTTTCGTGATCCGCGGTGGCCGCGAGATGGAAGACCACTTCGAGTGCCTGTGGGATCTGTTCCGCTCGATTCCGTCGCTGGAGATCGAGGATGCCAGTGTGCTGGACGAGTTCTACTGGTTGAACAAGGACGACCCGAACTACTCGCTGCAGCGTGCCACGATCAATCGCGGTGAAGATGCGCACACCGACGGTCTGTTCACGCTGACCGAGCAGGCGCAGAAGGACATCATCGCGCTGTTCCTGGCCACCCGGCAGGAGATGGAGAACAAGCGCATCGACGAGGTGCTGGGCCGTGATTTCCTGGACAGCAATTTCTGGCTGTACTGGCGCACCATGTTCGCGTTCGAGGAGTGGCATTCGGCGCTGGAGATGAAGCTGTACCTGCATCGCTTCATCCACCACATCGGCGGCTTGCCGGATTTTTCGGCACTGAAGTTCACCAAGTACAACCAGTACGAATCACTGGTGCTGCCGCTGGTGAAGTGGTTGCAGGACCAGGGCGTGGTGTTCCAGTACGCCACCGAGGTGACCGACGTCGACTTCGATCTGGCGGCCGGCCGCAAGCAGGCCACGCGCATCCACTGGACGCGTGACGGTGTAGCCGGTGGCGTGGATCTGAGCGCGGATGACCTTGTGTTCATGACGATCGGTTCGTTGACCGAGAACTCGGACAACGGCGACCACCACACGGCGGCGCGATTGAACGAGGGGCCGGCGCCTGCCTGGGACCTGTGGCGACGCATTGCCGCGAAGGATGACGCGTTCGGGCGTCCGGATGTGTTCGGCGCGCACATTCCAGAAACCAAGTGGGAATCGGCGACGGTGACCACGCTGGATGCACGCATTCCAGCCTACATCCAGAAGATTGCCAAGCGTGACCCGTTCAGTGGCAAGGTGGTGACCGGCGGCATCGTCAGCGTGCGCGATTCGCGCTGGCTGATGAGCTGGACGGTGAACCGCCAACCGCATTTCAAGAACCAGCCCAGGGACCAGATCGTGGTCTGGGTGTACTCGCTGTTCGTCGATACGCCCGGCGATTACGTAAAGAAGCCGATGCAGGAGTGCACCGGCGAGGAGATCACCCGCGAGTGGCTGTACCACCTGGGCGTGCCGGTGGAGGAGATCGACGAACTGGCTGCCACGGGCGCAAAGACGGTGCCGGTGATGATGCCGTACGTTACCGCGTTCTTCATGCCGCGCCAGGCCGGTGATCGCCCGGACGTGGTACCGGAGGGGGCGGTGAACTTCGCCTTCATCGGTCAGTTTGCCGAATCGAAGCAGCGCGACTGCATCTTCACCACCGAGTATTCGGTGCGCACACCGATGGAAGCGGTGTATACCCTGCTGGGCATCGAGCGCGGTGTGCCGGAGGTGTTCAATTCCACCTATGACGTACGCTCGTTGCTGGCGGCGACCGGTCGCCTGCGCGATGGCAAGGAACTGGATGTTCCCGGCCCGGCGTTCCTGCGCAACCTGCTGATGAACAAGCTGGACAAGACCCAGATCGGAGGCTTGCTGCGCGAGTTCAAGCTGGTGCAGGAGGACTGAGCGGGCGTCGGCGTGGAGGGGAGCGTCTTGGCAACACCGTGGATCAGTCGGCCAGCACGGTACCCGCACCTTCGCGATAGGTCGCGCTGGCGCTGCCACACACCGCGTAGGTGGCAGCGCTGGCTGGCAGGCCAGTGGCCTTGACGCCGCGCCGCGAATCGCCATCAAACACCTCGGCGTAGCGCTCTGCGGCCAGCGCATCATCGGGCAGCATGTACAGCAGGACGCGCTGCAACGTGGATTGTCCCTGCAGTGGCTGCGGCTGCCGGAATGCCGGCACCTGCACGCGCGCGCTGTGCCACCGCGTCGGCGCGTCTGCAGTCTGCCAGCGTACCTGCAGGGGCAGGTTGAGTGGCAACAGCGCGGCGCTGACAGGGTAGCCGTAGGCCGCGCAATCCTGGGGCGCTTCCGGGATGTACGCGATGGCCTCGTCGCCGATGTCCAGTGTGAGGCCGTTGATTTCCATCCGCAGGATGGGGGCATTGCCGTAGTTGTGGATCTTGAACAGCACCAGGCCTTCGAAGCGGCTGTGCTCGAGATCATCGGTGGTGAAGCCACTGAGGCGTGCGAGTGCGGGCGCGACCTCGACGTGATCGCTGTAGTGGTAGTAGATATGCACGAGCTCGGGTGTACCCGCGCGTCGCCAGGCCGCGTTGAATAGCGCAAGGTCGGGGTAGGGCCGACGGACCAGTGGCACCTCGGTGACGGCGCGATCTCCGGACGGTGTGGCGTAACGGTAGTGGTCGACGGAGCGCTTCAGGCGCGCATCTTCATACGGGAACCCCCTGTCTGCATCGGACTGCGGGTTGGGGTAGCGGCGGAAGGCCAGGAAGCGCTCGGGCGTGTCGCCGTGCATGGGCAGGTCCGGGCCAGCACCGGAACCGGTGGACGCATGGGGCGAGGTGTCCAGCCACAGCGGCTGCCCGCTGAGGTTGACGTGCAGCTCTGCGATGGAGGCACGTGAGCCGCCAGCAACGCTGTCCCAACTGTTCTGCAGGGAATGCCACAGCGGAATGATGAGCATGGCGGCGGCGGTTGGCACGAACATCAGCACGTGTATGCGGCCCGGCACCTGCCCGCGCTGGCGCACCATGTAGCGCAGCCAGGCCAGCAGGAGCACCAGCAGCAACGGGACGCCGACCCAGATCGCGATGGTGGCCAGCGCCACGACGCCCCAACCCAGGTTGGGGGTAGCCACCGCGATCAGCGAGAGCGTGGCGATCAGCGCCGCCAACACCAGCGATACGCCGATGCCAACGCGGTAGGTCCTGTAGGGGCTGTCGGTCATCACCGTTCCGTCGGCACTGCGGGGCATGCCGCTATCTTGCAGCGCAGGTGCCTGCGTGGAAAGGCCGGCAGCGGGGGACAGGGATGTTGCCGGGAATCAGCAGCCGATCAGGCGGTCCGCACCGATGGCGCTGCGGTGCTGGCTGCGGTATTCGGTGGGGCTGGCATCCACCTGGCCACGGAAGTGGCGGCGGAACGATTCCTGCGAACCAAAACCCGCCTGCTCGGCGATCCATTGCAGCGGCCGGTCGGTGGTTTCCAGCAGCTCACGGGCGAGCGCTACGCGCTCGCGGATCAGCCAGTCGATCGGTGACAGCCCTGTCGCTTCCAGGAACTGCCGCTGCAGGGTGCGCTGGCTGAGTGCGGCCTGCTCGGCAAGGCTGCCTAGCGAATGCGGCTCGCGCAGGTTGCGGCGCATCCATTCCATCAGTTTTGCCAGGCGCGAGGGTTCGCCATGGGGAATGGCCCGGCTGACACGCTGGCTGCGCCCGGCATCACGCCACGGCGCCAGCACCAGCCGCTCGGCCACCAGGTTGGCCACGCGGGCACCGTAATCCTTGCGCACCATGTGCAGCATCATGTCCATGCCAGTGGCCGAGCCGGCCGAAGTGATGATGCTGCCGGTGTCCACATACAGCACATCCTCGCGCACGTCGATGCGTGGGAACTGGCGTGCCAGCGCTTCGGTGAGGCGCCAGTGCGTGGTGGCCTGGCGGCCATCGAGCAGCCCGGCCCAGGCCAGCACGAAGGCACCGGAGCAGATCGAGGCGATGCGCGCGCCGCGTGCGTGGGCACGGATCAGTGCATCGAGCAGCGCCTGCGGCGGACGCTCGCTGGGTTCGCGCCAACCGGGGATGACGATGATGTCGGCGTCATCAACGCTGCCGAGATCGTAGGGGAGTTGGACCTGCGTTCCGCCGAGCATGCGCAGTGCGCCCGGTTCGCCCGCGCACAGCTGGGTGCGGTACCAAGCGACGCCGAGTTCCGGCCGCACCGGCGCGAACAGGCCGACCGCACAGCCGAACTCGAACAAGCCCTGGCCGTGGCAGGCAACGATGGCGACGAGCGGCGCGGCGGGATCGGCGGGAGGGCTGGGCATGGCCTGATGCTACGGGTGGAGGTGCGCGGCGCAGAGTGGTGCGCGGGCATGAGGTGATGCCTGCGGGGTATGTAGAGCCGAGCCATGCTCGGCTGCTCTTTGTGGCTCAATTGAATGGGCTTCGTCCGGCATTGAGCCGAGCATGGCTCGGCTCTACAGACAGCAGCGCACCGGCGCAGGCCGCCTAACGTCATTACCAGCGGTCATGTGGGTGGCCGGATATGACGGTTGGGTGACGCGATCCCGCCTGTCGCGGTGGGCGGACAGGCCCTTGAATGGAAGCGTGTTTCCGGCCCACCCCACGAGCCCCCATGCCTGCCGCCTACGCCCCAGCCCTGAGCACGCTTGCCGTCCTGATCGCCGCCGCCCTGGCTGCCTCACCCAGCCACGCCGCCGAAGCCGACGCCGCCCCCGCCACCACGGCCGCGACGGCCAATGCAGCGGCCTCCACGCTGGATGCGGTGGTGGTCACCGGTTCGCGCACCAGCACGCGCACGGTGAAGAACAGCTCCACACCGATCGATGTGATCTCCGCCGAAGACCTTGCGGCAACTGGCCAGGGCAACCTGCTGGAAGCGCTGCAGCGCAGCCTGCCGTCGCTGAGCCAGATCGGCGGCTACCAGAGCGACCAGGAAAGCCTCATCCGCGGCTACCAGCTGCGCAACCTGTCGCCGGGCTATACGCTGGTGCTGGTGAACGGCAAGCGCCGCAATGCCAGCGCCTATGTCAGTGGCGCCAACGGCGGTGGCTTCCCCGGCCATGCCTGGGCCGATCTGGCGTTGATTCCGGTCGCGGCCATCGACCATGTGGAAGTGCTGCGCGATGGCGCTTCAGCCATCTATGGCTCGGATGCGATTACCGGTGTGGTCAATGTGATCCTGAAGTCGCAGGCACACGGCGGCGAGTTTGCCGTGGAAAGCGGGCAGAGCATCGACGGCGATGGTTCGCGCACCAGCGTGCGCGCCAACGTCGGCCTGCCGTGGGGCGAGGATGGCTTCGTCAACCTGTCCGGCGAAACCACCCGCCAGCACCATGCAATCCGCACCCGCCGCTATATCGACGGCTACCTGAGCTATCCCGCTGTGGATGGCAGCGGCAAGCTGGTGGCCCTGCGGCCGAACAATCGATTGCCAGCGGGTGCTGCGCCGAACCCGGCCGAGGCCAACCGCAATGCCGAGGCCAACACGATCCTCAGTTCCCCTTCGTACGCGCTGAAGGCGTTTGCGGTGAACGTGGGCCATGGGCTGGGCGAGAGCGCGCAGTTCTACGCCAATGCCACCGCCAGTGACCGCACCGCGCAGGCGATCCAGAATTTCCGCCTGCCGGCGACGATCTTCACCACCTACAAGGCCCCCGGCGTGCTGAGCGTGTTTCCCGACGGCTTCCTGCCGGTGCTGGAAACCAAGGAGAAGCAGTACACCGGCACCGCCGGCGTGAAAGGCCAGATCGCGGGTTGGGACTACGACGCCAGCCTGACCGGCAACCGCAGCACGGTGCGCACCTACACGCGCAACTCGGTGAACTACTCGCTGCCGTACCCCGGTTCGCCCACCGACTTCTACGACGGCAAGCTGGACTACCAGCAGGGCATCGCCAACCTGGACCTGCGGCGGGGCTTCGAGATGGCGGCGTTCGCCTCGCCGCTGGAGGTGAGCGCGGGCGCCGAGTACCAGCACGAACAGTACGAGCGCGGGGCAGGGCAGTGGGAGTCGTACACCGGCTTCGGTGCGGCCGCCTTCGTGGGCTACTCCACCGCCGATGCAGTGAAGGCTACGCGCAACAGCAAGGCAGTCTATGTGGGCGCGGCCACCAACATCACCTCGCGCTGGTACCTGGATGCCGCCGCGCGCTGGGAAGACCATTCCGACTTTGGCAGCGTGTCCACCGGGCGCTTGACCACGCGCTTCGACGTCACCGATGCGCTGGGTGTGCGGGCTACGGTGAGCAACGGTTTCCATGCGCCCAGCCTGGGCGCGCAGTTCTACCAGGCCACTGGCAGCTGCCCGTGCGGCACCACGCTGGTGGCACAGGTGTCTTCGCCGGCGGCGGTCGCACTGGGTGCCACGCCGCTGAAGCCTGAGAAAGCCACCAACTACAGCCTGGGCGTGACCTGGGACCCGAGCCCGGCGTTCCACCTGGCAGTGGATGCCTATCAGATCGACATCCGCGGCCAGCTCGGTCAGTCAAGCCAGATCGGTTACAACGCGCAGGATCCGGCGCGCATCACCGACAACAGCGGTACGGTGTTGAGTGCGGCGCAGAAGAACACCATCGATGCGCTGCTGGGTTCAGCCGGCATCAGCATCCTGCCGGGTGATGCGTTCTACGCCAGCTATTTCACCAACGTGGGCAATACCCGTACACGCGGTGTCGAGCTGACCCTGGAGGCGAACCAGGAAACCGCGTGGGGCAAGCTGCGCTGGAGCTACGCGGCCAATGTCGGCCGTACCACCATCCAGAAAGTCAGCGACATTCCGGCGGCACTGCAGGGACTGCCGAACATCAACCTGTTGACCAAGTCCAGCGAGTACGCACTGCGCTTCCGCACGCCCAGCTACACCCAGGTGGCTGGGCTGGGCTGGCAGAACGGGCGCTGGCGCTCGAATGTGGACTTCACCTACTACGGCCCGATCAAGCGCCTGAACAACGGCGTGGAGTACAAGCAGCCGCCGGTGCTGGTGACCAACCTGTCCGGTGGCGTGGAGCTGGGTGCGGGCTGGAGCGCGGCTCTGGGTATCAACAACGTGTTCGACAAGCGCACCCGCAAGGTGCCGGAGTACGCGCGCAGTGCCACCGATGTGGCCAGCATCGAGACCACCTGGGACAGCGGCGATGTGCTGAGCAACGTCGGTTCGTACTGGTATGGGCGGGTCAATTACCGGTTCTGAGGTTCAGGCCAAAGGCAGCCGAGCATGGCTCGGCTCTACAAAGGCGAAGGCAGCCGAGTGTGGCTCGGCTCTACATGGGAGCAGTTCATGTCTTCTGCATTGAAGGTGGTTGCATTGGTGGGGTCGCCGACCAGTTCGGCCACATCGCGCACGTCGCTGCTGGTGCGGCATCTGCTGGCGTCGTTGCAGCAGCGGGTACATGCCAGCGTGGATCTGGTGGAGCTGGCGCCGATCGCGCGTTCGCTGGGGCAGTCGTTGTCGCGGGAGGAGGCGCCACCCGACGTGGAGCGGGTATTGCAGGCGATCGAGTCGGCCGGGCTGCTGGTGGTGGCCGCGCCGGTGCATCGCGGTTCCTATCCCGGTCTGTTCAAGCACCTGGTCGACTTCATCGGGCTGGAGGCGCTGGTGGATACGCCGGTGCTGTTGGCGGCAACCGGAGGCAGCGAGCGGCATGCGCTGGTGATCGAGCATCAGTTGCGGCCGTTGTTCAGTTTCCTGCAGGCGCACACGCTGCCGGTCGGGGTGTATGCCACGCCGGCCGACTTCGATGGCGAGCACATCAACAGTGCGGCCTTGCAGGCGCGTATCGCGCTGGCGGCCGAGCGTGCGGCCGGGCATCTGGCCACGCGGGCGCTGGCGGCACCTGCGCCGCTGCGACGCATTGCCTGATGCCATAACCGGCGGCGCTTTGCTTATGGCCAAGACGCATCTGCATGGCCGGATCTGACCGTCGATTGTCGCCTGGCACCGCCACTGCACGTGCTGGCATCCCTAGCATCGAAATCGAAGCGGCATCGCATTGCCGGCCCAGATGAGGACCACCCAGTGACGCCCGACGCAGCAAGCAAACCCATCCTGTTCCTGCTCGACCGCGAGTTCGAGGATGGGCAGATTCCCGGCCAGCGGTTTTTCTGCAGGCACAGCCTGTTGCTGGAAGGAGCGCTGTCGAGCATCGACGGCCTCGACGCGCAGCTGGACGTGCGCCGCATCGGCTTTGCACGGCCGCGCCGCGAGGTGATCGCCGAGATCGGCGAGCACGACCAGTCGCTGCCCAAGCTGGTGCTGCCGCAGGGCGTGCGCAGCGAGCTGGCCAGCGGCGCTCACCAGGATCGCCAGTACATCTCCGGTGCCGAGCCGATCCTGGCCGCGTTGAACGGATTGCTTGGCATTCCCGTGGCCCACCCCTGAGCGAGGACGCGACCATGAGCTATCTGATCAGCGTGCTGGACAAGAGCCCGGTGGCGGAAGGTGCCTCGCCAGAGCAGGCGTTGCGCAACAGCCTGCAGCTGGCCCAGCGCGCCGAGCAGCTGGGCTACCACCGCTACTGGTTTGCCGAGCACCACGCTGCGCCGACGCTGGCCAGCCCTGCACCGGAAGTGCTGGCTGCGTGGGTGCTGGCGCAGACCCGGCGCATCCGCATCGGCAGTGGCGGGGTGATGCTGCGCCACTACGCGCCGTACAAGGTGGCGGAGAACTTCAACCTGCTGGCGGCGCTGGCGCCGGGGCGTGTGGATTTGGGCGTGGGCAAGGCCCCCGGTGGCCTGCCGGCGTCGACCGCTGCGCTGGCGGCGGGGCGACCGGCCTTTGCCGACTTCGATCAGCAATTGCGCGACCTGGAGGGCTATCTTTCCGGTGCCGGAACCGACGCATTGGCGCGCCCGATTCCGCAGCAGGCGCCGGAGCGCTTCCTGCTCGGTGCCAGCCCGCAGAGTGCGCAGCAGGCGGCCAAGCTCGGCTGGCGCTTCGTCTACGCCGCGCACTTCGATGGCGACCCGAGGCACATCGAGGCCGCGTTCGACGCCTACCGCAGCGTCTCGGCACAGTCCCCGCTGCTGGCCACGGTGGCCTTCGCCGCCCCGACCGCCGAAGCGGCAGCGCGCCATATCGGTGCGCTGCGCGTCTACAAGCTGCACCTCGGCCCCGGGCAGGCGGTGAACCTGCCCAGCCCCGAGGCGGCTGCCGAGTACGCACGCCAGGTGGGCGCGGCCGACTTCCGCATCGAGGAAACGCGCCCGAGCGTGTTGTCCGGCGATGCGCAGCACGTGCGAGACGAACTGGATGCGCTGCACCGGCGCTTCGGCGTGGGCGAATTCATCCTCGACGCGCCGGTGGCCGACCTCGACGCTCGCCTGACTTCCCTTGAACTGCTGTCGCCCGCGCCGCGCGCGGCGGTGGCCTGACCCGCAGGAGCGATTCCCATGAGCACGACCCCGCGCCATATTCCGTTCGGCATCATGCTGCAGGGCCCTGGCAGCCACATGCATGCCTGGAAGCACCCGTCCAACCCGGCCGATGCCAGCGTCAACCTGCAGTTCTACATCGACATCGCGCGCACGGCCGAGGACAACGGCATCGCCTTCGGCTTCGTGGCCGACGGCCTGTACATCAACGAGAAGTCGATCCCGCACTTCCTCAACCGTTTCGAGCCGATCTCGCTGCTGTCGGCGCTGGCCACGGCAACGAAGAAGATCGGCCTTGCGGGCACGCTGTCGACCTCCTACAGCGACCCGTTCACCGTGGCCCGGCAGTTTGCCTCGCTGGATCTTCTCAGCGGCGGCCGCGCCGGTTGGAACGTGGTGACCTCACCGCTGGAGGGTTCGGGACGCAACTACGGTCGCCCGCATCCGGAACACGCGCTGCGCTACCAGATCGCCGATGAGTATCTGGACGTCGTGCAGGGGCTGTGGGATTCGTGGGATGACGATGCCTTCGTGCGCGAGCGTGACAGTGGCACCTTCTTCGCACCGGAGAAGTTCCGCCGTCTCGACCACAAGGGCCGCTTCTTCCAGGTGGAAGGCCCGCTCAACATCCAGCGCTCGCCGCAGGGGCAGCCGGTGATCTTCCAGGCCGGTTCGTCTGATGATGGCATCGCGCTGGCCGGCAAGTATGCCGATGCGGTGTTCACCCATTCGCCGTCGCTGGAAGAAACCCGCGCGTTCACCCAGAAGGTGAAGAACTCGGCGATCGCGCACGGCCGCAGCGGCAACGACGTTAAGATCTTCCCGGGCATCGGTCCCATCGTCGGCCGCACTGCCGAGGAGGCCGAAGCCAAATACCAGGCGATTGCCGCGTTGGCGACGCTGGAAGATGCGCTGGCCTATCTCGGCCGCTTCTTCGATCACCATGATTTCAGCCAGTACGATCCGGACGCACCGTTCCCGGAGCTGGGCGACATCGGCAGCAATTCGTTCCGTTCCACCACCGACCGCATCAAGCAGGACGCGCGCGAGAAGGGGCTGAGCCTACGCCAGGTGGCGCTGGAAGCGGTCAGCCCACGGCCGAACTTCATCGGCACACCGGAGCATGTGGCCGATGAGCTGATCCGCTGGTTCGATGCGGGTGCCAGCGATGGCTTCATTCTCGGCTTCGCCGCACAGCGCGAAGGCCTGGACGATTTCGTGACCCAGGTGCTGCCGATCCTGCAGGCGCGCGGCTACCACCAGCGTGAACTGGAAGGACAGACCCTGCGCGAGCATCTGGGCCTGCCGTACAAGGCCAGCCGGTATGCGGCCGATGCCGAACCGGCGCGGAAGGCGGGATAAGGCGATGAGCGGAGAGAACTCGGTAGCGCCGGGCCGTGCCCGGCGGGATTCCCAAGCGACTGGCGTATTGCCCGAAATCGCGGCACGCGCCGAGGCGGCCATCGCGATCCGCCATGACCTGCACCGGCACCCGGAGCTGGCCTTCGAGGAGCATCGCACCAGTGCCCGTGTGGCCGAACTGCTGCAGCAGTGGGGCTATGAGGTGACCACCGGGCTCGGCGGTACCGGCGTGGTCGGCACGCTGCAGCGCGGGCAGGGAAGCCGTCGCCTGGGCCTGCGTGCGGACATCGATGCATTGCCGATCCACGAGGCGTCCGGGCTGGCCTATGCCAGCCAGACCGAGGGGTTGATGCATGCCTGCGGCCACGATGGGCATACCGCCATCCTGCTGTCTGCCGCGCATTACCTGGCCCATCATGGCCGCATCGACGGCACCCTGCAGCTGGTGTTCCAGCCGGCCGAGGAGACCGGTTCGGGCGCGTCGAAGATGATTGCCGACGGCCTGTTCGAGCGCTTCCCGGTGGATGCCATCTATGGCCTGCACAACTGGCCGGGCGTGCCGGTCGGCCACTTCGGCTTCGTCGATGGCCCGGCGATGGCGTCGGTGGACTGGGCGCGGCTGAGGGTGATCGGCAAGGGTGGCCACGGTGCCGAGCCGCAGGGCAGCGTGGATCCGATCCTGGTTGCCGCGCACATCATCACTGCGCTGCAGAGCGTGGTGTCGCGCAATGTCGATCCGCGGCAGATGGGCGTGGTCACCGTGGGCTCGATCCACGGTGGGCAGGCGGCCAATGTGATTCCGGACGTGGTCGAGCTGAAGCTGACCGTGCGTGCCTACCTGCCGGAAGTACGCGATACCCTGCGGCGCCGGGTTACCGAGCTTGCCGAGCAGGTCGCCACTGCGTTCGGCGCGCGCGCCGAGATCGAGTTCCCGCGCGGCTTCCCCAGTGTGATCAACCATTCGCAGCAGACCGCCTACATCCGCGAGGTGGCGGTGCAGGGCTTCGGCGCCGCACAGGTGGTGCCCGAATTCGCGCCGCGCACGGCCAGCGAGGACTTTGCCTTCCTGTTGCAGGCGCGGCCCGGCAGTTTCGTGTTCGTCGGCAACGGCGACAGCGCCCCCCTGCACAGCCCGCGCTATGTGTTCAACGACGCGGCCATCGCATCCGCCGCCAGCCTGTGGGCGCGGCTGGCCGAAGACTATCTGGTGAAGGACGCGACATGAGCAGCAACGAACGCTTCCTCTACACCTCGGTGGACGATCCACTGGCGCGGCCGCTGTTCGATGGCCTGGAGCGGGAATACGACAGCCGCTATGCCGACGTGCGCCGGCGCATCGGTGGCAGCGCCCGCGAGGAACTGCAGCGCTACCCGGCGCAGGCCTTTGCGGCCCCGGTAGGTGCCTTCGTACTGTTGCTGCGCGACGGCGTGGCGATTTCCGGCGGCGCCTTCATGCCGCACCGCGATCCGGATACCGCCGAATTCAAGCGCATCTGGACGCTGCCCGGTTTGCGCCGGCAGGGCATCGCGCGGCGCGTGCTGCAGGAGCTGGAAGACCAGGCGGCACGCCAGGGCTATCGGCGCGTGTTCCTTACCACCGGCTTCCGCCAGCCCGAAGCGGTCGGCCTGTACCTCAGCCATGGCTACACCGCGCTGTTCGATCTTGCGGCGGACCCGGAGACCATCGCGCATCTGCCGTTCGAGAAGCATCTTGCGCCGTCGCCGCCCGCGCTTGCGCCGTCGCAGGCCGTGCTGCACGGAGCCCACGCATGAATACGCCTTCGACCGCACTGGAGGGCATCGCCGCGCGGCCGGCGCCGGCACCTGCCTTGAAGATCGTGCCGGCCCGGCACCCGCTGCAGGTGTTCGGCACGGTACTGGCGCTGGCGCTGATCCTGATCGGGCTGCAATCGGTGCTGGGCAATCCGCGCTGGGGTTGGGGCACCTTCGCCGAGTGGTTCTTTGCACGCCCGGTGCTGGAAGGCCTCGGCCGCACGCTGCTGCTGACCGCGCTCGGCACCGGCCTCGGCTTCGCCTTGGGCACGTTGCTTGCGCTGGCCCGCGTCTCTGGCTCGCCGCTGCTGTCGGCGGTGTCGTGGGGCTATGTGTGGTTGTTCCGCTCGATCCCGCTGCTGGTGCTGTTGTTGCTGTTGAACAACCTGGGCTACCTGTACAGCACCATCGAGCTGGGCGTTCCGTTCACCGGCATCAGCCTGTTCTCATACCCGACCACGCAGCTGATCGGTGTGTTCACTGCCGCGGTGCTGGGCCTGACCTTGAACCAGGCCGCGTTCTCGGCCGAGGTGATCCGCGGCGGCATCCTCTCGGTCGACCACGGCCAGTACGAGGCGGCAGCGGCGCTTGGCCTGCCACGTGGCCGCCAGGTCCGCCGCATCATCCTGCCGCAGGCGATGCGTTCGATCCTGCCGGCTGCGTTCAACGATGTGATCGGCCTGGCCAAGAGCACCTCGGTGGTCTACGTGCTGGCGCTGCCGGAGCTGTTCTACACCGTGCAGGTGATCTACCGCCGCAACCTGGAGGTGGTGCCGCTGCTGATGGTGGCCACGGTCTGGTACCTGGTGATCCTGACCGTGCTTTCACTGCTGCAGCGGCGCGTGGAGCAGCGCTTCGCGCGCGGCCAGCTGCAGCGTGAGCGCTCGGTGTCGCGGGTATCGTCGCCGGCGCGCGCGCCCGCTGATGCCTCGCCACGCGTGGCAAGCCGCCCGCGCATCGCCACCCAGGTCGAAGCGGGCGAGGGCGCGTCGGTGTCGTTGCACGGCGTGGGCAAGGTATTCGGCGATCAGCCGGTGCTGGAAGACGTGAACCTGGACCTGCGCGCCGGCAGCGTGACCGTGCTGATCGGCCCCTCCGGTGCTGGGAAATCCACGCTGCTGCGGCTGATCAACCACCTGGAGCGTGCCGACGGTGGTTACGTGACCGTCGGTGGCCAGCTGATCGGCTATCGACGCGATGGTGACACCCTGTACGAACTGCCGGAGCGTGAGATTCGCCGTCGCCGCGCCGAAGTCGGCATGGTGTTCCAGGGCTTCAACCTGTTCCCGCACCTGACCGCGCTGGAGAACATCATCGAGGCGCCGATCGCGGTGCGTGGCATCCCACGTGCGCAGGCCGAGCAGCAGGCACGCACGCTGCTGGAGCGGGTCGGCCTGGCCGACAAGGCCGATGCCTTCCCGCGCCAGCTGTCCGGCGGCCAGCAGCAGCGCATCGCGATTGCCCGCGCGCTGGCGCTGCAGCCGAAGGTACTGCTGTTCGACGAACCCACCTCGGCGCTGGACCCGGAACTGGTGGCCGAAGTGCTCAGTGTGATCGAAGAGCTGGCCCGCTCCGGCACCACGCTGGTGATCGTCACCCATGAGCTGAGCTTCGCCCGCCGCGTGGCCGACCACGTGGTGATGATGGACCAGGGGCGGGTGATCGAGCAGGGTACGCCCGACGCCGTGTTCGAGCGGCCGCGCCAGCAACGCACGGCTGAATTCCTGGCCAAGACCCTGTAACCCCGAAAGGAAGATCATGAGTCCTGCAGCATCGCGTCGTCCCTCGCGCAGCACCCTGTTGATCGTGGCGGTGCTGGTCATCGGCATTGCCGGTATCGTCTATTCGCGCGTGCGCCAGGCCCCGGAGGCTGCGGCGGTGGCCGCGACCAGCCTGATGGGCGCGAACACACCCACGCTGAAGGGCACGCCCGACGCAAAGGCGCAGGCCCTGATTCCCACGGGCTACCGCTTCGTCACGCCGGGGGTGTTCACCGTGGCGACCCACCCCGGGCAGCTGCCGCTGGCCGACTACGGCGCCGACAGCAAGGACGTGGTCGGCATCGAGCCCGACATCGCGCGCCTGATCGCCGATGCGTTGGGCCTGAAGCTGGTGATCGTGCCGGTCGCGTGGGCGGACTGGCCGCTGGGGCTGGAATCGGGCAAGTACGATGCAGTGCTGTCGAACGTGACGGTGACCGAAGAGCGCAAGAAGAAGTTCGACTTCTCCAGCTACCGCTACGATCTGCTGGGCATCTACACGCGCACCGATGGGCCGATCCGGAAAATCGAGAAGCCGGCCGACGTTGCCGGCCTGAAGGTGGTGGTCGGTGCCAGCACCAACCAGGACCAGATCCTGCGGCAGTGGGACCAGCAGAACATTGCGGCCGGATTGAAGCCGGTGGAGTACCAGTACTTCGACGACGCCGTAGTGGGGAGACTGGCGGTGATCACCGGCCGCGCCGATGTCTCGTTCGAGCCCAATGCCACTGGCGCCTACTCGGCACGCGATGGCAAGGTGCGGCGCGTGGGCCTGTTCCCGGGTGGCTGGCCGAACGCTGCGGCGATCTCGGTGACCACGCGCAAGGGCAGCGGCCTGGCCGATGCGGTGACGCAGGCGTTGAACACCCAGATCGGCAGCGGCACCTATGCCCAGGCATTGGCCCGCTGGAACGTGGTCGAGGAAGCGGTGCCGCAGTCGCAGACCAATCCACCGGGGTTGCCCACGCTGTGACGCGACAGGAGCATCCACGCATGGCGTGGATGGCGTTCGGTAGAGCGCAGTCTTGATCGGCTGCGCTGCGTCCGGAACTGGACGATGTGCAGCGGGCGGTGCCCGGGGCCGACCAGCTCGATCCTGCACGGGAAGGGCGCCGGCTTCAGCCGAAGATGGAGTGACGGCCAGAACCGGCGACCACCGCACTAGAGCTGCACCGTCTCCCACCAGCGCGTGCCCGCCTCCGGCGCCTGCATGTCCAGCGCTTCGCCCATCATCGGTGTGGCCACCGGCACGTTCTTCGCCGCCGCCAATGCGGTGATGCGTTCAAACGGCTGCTGCCACTCGTGCAGGGCCAGATCGAAGGTGCCGTTGTGGATCGGCAGCAGCCACTTGCCGCGCAGGTCCAGGTGCGCCTGCAGGGTCTGCTCTGGCTGCATGTGCACGAACGCCCAGCGTGGGTCGTAGGCACCGGTTTCGATCATGGTCAGGTCGAACGGGCCGTACGTCTCGCCGATGGCCTTGAAGCCGTCGAAGTAGCCGGTGTCGCCGCTGAAGAAGATGCGGAAGTCATCGTCCTGGATCACCCATGACGCCCACAGGCTGCGATCGCTGTCGCCCAGGCCGCGGCCGGAGAAATGCTGGCCCGGGGTGGCGGTCAGGCGCAGGCCGCTGGCTTCGGTGGACTGCCACCAGTCCAGCTGTTCCACCTTGCTGGCGTCCACGCCCCAGGCGATCAGCTGGTCGCCCACGCCGAGCGGGGCAATGAAGCGTGCGGTCTTGCCGGCCAGCTGCATTACCGCGGCATGGTCGAGGTGGTCGTAGTGGTTGTGCGAGAGGATCACGCCGGCGATCGGCGGCAGGTCGTCGATGCTGATCGGTGGCGCATGGAAGCGCGCCGGGCCCATCCACTGCACCGGCGAGGCGCGCTCGGAGAACACCGGGTCGGTCAGCCAGTACTGGCCACGCAGCTTCAGCAGGATCGTGGAATGGCCGATGCGGAACAGGCTGCGATCCGGCGCGGCGTCCAGGGTGGCGCGGTCCAGCGGCAGCACCGGAATGGGGTGCGCTGGGACGGTGCCCTTGGGCTTGTTGAACAGGAACGTCCACCAGATCTCTGCGCCGTCGCGCAGGCCCATCGCAGGACGCGGCAGGGCATTGCGGAACTTGCCATCACGGTACTGCGGCGAATCGGGGAAGTCGGGGAGGGACCAGGACTTGCAGAAGGTGTAGGCGGTCACGGCGAGGATTCCAAGCAGGAGAACAAGGAGCAGGCGCTTCATGGCTGACGTCCGCTGAGTACACTGCACAGTGTAGTTTCCTGTTTTTGAAAAGTACACTGCCCGGTGTAGAATGTCGGAATACGTTCAGCTACCCGGTTCCCGCCATGCCCCGTGCCCCGCAACGCCTGACCGATCGCAAGCGCGAGGCCATCGTGCGGGCGGCGGTGGAGGAGTTCCGCGCCTCGGGCTACGAGGCGACCAGCATGGACCGCATCGCCGAGGCGGCCGGGGTCTCCAAGCGCACCGTCTACAACCACTTCCCGAGCAAGGAAGCGCTGTTCTCGATGATCCTGGAGGAGCTGTGGGAACGCAGCGTCGCCAGCGACGCATTGCCGTACCGGGCTGACCAGCCGCTGCAGGCACAGCTGCTGCAGTTGCTGGGCCAGAAGCTGGAACTGCTCAGCGATGCCAACTTCATCGACCTGGCGCGGGTCGCGATGGCCGAGATCATCCATTCGCCGGAGCGCGCGCAGGCCATCGTCTGCCGCATGGGCGAGAAGGAAAGCGGCGAGAGTGCCTGGATCCGCGCGGCGATCGCCGACGGCCGGCTGCGCGAGGTCGACCCGGAATTTGCCGGCCAGCAACTGCATGGGCTGGTGAAGAGCTTCGCATTCTGGCCACAGGTGACGATGGGGCAGGCACCGCTGGACGCACAGGAGCGCGCGCGCGTGGCGGAATCGGCGGTGGCGATGTTCCTGGGGTTCTACGCAGTCTAGCTGGCGGCAAACCGCCGGAATTCCTCCGCAGGTAGCGCCGCCGAATACAGGTAGCCTTGGCCGACATCCACGCCCAGCGCTCTCAGCTGCTGTTCCTGCGCCAGGGTCTCGGTGCCCTCGGCCACGACGATCGCACCACAACGATGCGCGACCTCGACGATGAAGCGCACGATCGACTGCGACTTGGCGTCGGACAGCGTGGCGATCAGCGCCTGCTCGATCTTGACCTCGGCGATGGCCAGCTGCGAGAGCAGGATCAGCGTCGAATAGCCGGCACCGAAATCATCCAGCGACAGTGACACCTCCGCCGCCAGCAGCTGCACGATGTTGGCATCGACCACATCGCGTTCGATGATCTCGGTCCACTCGACGATCTCCAGGCGCAGCATCGCGCCAGGCACATCGTGCAATGCCAGCAGTTCCTGCAGGCGCAGGCCGAAGCCGGGCAGGCGCAGCGATTCGGCCGAGACGTTCACGGCGATCTTCAACGTCGTGCCATCGCGCCGGCATTGCTGCAGGAAATGGATGGCCGACTGCAGCGTGGCCCATTCCAGTTCAGCCAGCCGGCCCTGCCGGCGCAGCAGCGAGATCACCCGCATCGGCGCGATCAGCCGGCCTTCGCCATCGCGCATGCGCAGCAGTGCTTCAGCGCCGACCAGCTGGCGGTCCTGCAGGCGATGCTTGGGTTGGTAGCACAGCGGTGCATCACCCTGCTGCAGCCAGCGTTCAAGCGCGGTTTCAATCAGGGCGTCGATCTCGCTGTCACGCTGGATCGGATCATCGAAGAACACTACGCCCGACTCGATCGCACTCAGTGCCAGGGTGATCGCCCGGAACGGCAGATGCCCATCGTCGGCATCTGTTGGGGGTTTCAGTTCGACCACCGCGCAGCGCACCAGCGGGCGGAAACCCGGCCAGTCCTGGCCGATACGGTCGGCGAGTCCGCAGGCGAGTTCGGTGACCTGCGGCTGCGTGCGCAGTTCGGACAGCGACAGGTTGCGTACCAGGATCGCCAGCGCGGCGTCGCCGAACTGGTAGATCTCCAGCTGCGCGGCGGGCAGCGAGGGCAGCAACCGATGTACTTCATCGGTGCTGTCGCGCTGCCACAGGCCGTTGTCCTGCAACGGGCCATAGCGCAGGCGCAGATCGCGCAGGTTGCCCATCTCGGCCACGATCAGGCAGGCCTTGCCGATGCCGTCGTTGTCGCGCCAGTAGTGCTGCAGGCGCTCACCGAGCGCACGCATGTTGGGCAGGCCACTGATCGGGTCGACGCGCAGCCAGGCCTGTTCGCGCTGGCGTTGCATATCGATCTGCGCGTCGTTGTAGACCAGCGCGAATACCGCGCCCAGCATCAGCAGCGAGAGCGGCAGCGCCAGCAGGCGCTGGATCGCCAGCTCTTCCACCGGCAGTTGATCGGCACCGATGATCGCCACGCCCAATGCCAGGCCGAGCGCCGTCACCGCGATGCGCACGCCCCAGGCCTGCAGGATCATGCGCAGCGAGAGTTCGTTGAGCATGCGCGGGTGCAGGCGCCTGCGCAGCCAGACGCCCGCCATCATCTGCAGTGCGGCCTCGAGGCCCGCCGGCAGGAAGTACTGGGTACCGGCGAACTGGTAGCGGGCCAGCAGGCTGGCACCCAGGCAGGCCAGGCCGCCGCGCCAGCCACCCAGCAGGCCACTGACCAGCAGGATGTCGAAGCCGAGGTGCAGCTTGACCACGCCCTGGGTGTAACGGGCCACGAACCAGGCATTGAACAGATAGATCAGGCCCAGTGCCACGCCCACGTAAAGGCGGCGGCCTTCGATGGCGTGGCCGGCGCGGCGGGTGGCGATCAGCAGCACGCCGATCATGCCGATCACCGCCGTGGCCTGCAGCAGGTACAGCGGCAGGCTGGGCAGGGCGCTGTCCAGGACCTGGGCCGTGACCCTAGAAAGCGCATCCATAGCAGGTTCCCGCCTGTGACCGACGGCCAGTGACGAGCAGGGTAGTCGCAGCAGGGCGCAGGTTCAATTGCATCGGTCGCCTTTGGGGAGCAGGTGCTCGGCAATGAAATCCACGAACGCGCGCACGCGCGGTTGCTGATGGCGATGGCTGGGCCAGAGCGCCCAGAAGGTGCTTTGCTCGGTGCTCCATGGGTCCAGTACGCTCAGCAGCGCACCGCGGCCGAGTGCGTCGCGGACGGCGAAATCCGGCAGGCACGCAATGCCATGCCCATCAATGGCCATGTGCAGGATCGTCTCAAGATGGTTGGCGGTCATGGCCGGAGCCCGTCGCATTTCATGGCCTCCCGCATGCGCCGGTAGTGGCCAGCGTTCGATCAGGCCGGTGCCGGGAAAACGATGGAGAAGGCATGCGTGGTCGCGCAGCGCGTCCGGGTGCTGTGGCATGCCGTGTCTGTCGAAGTAGGCCGGGGCCCCCACGCAGCGCAGCCGGGTACTGCCGAGGTTGCGGCCATGCAGCCGGGAGTCGGCGGGGCTGCCTGTGCGGATGACGGCGTCGAAGCCTTCCTCGATGACATCGACAAGGCGGTCGCTGAAATGCAGGTCGAGTTCGACCGCCGGGAAGCTGCGCGCAAAGGCCGAAAGCGCGGGCAGCATCAGTCCGCTCGCAAGGGGAAGACTGACCTTCAGGCGGCCGCTGGGCGCGGCCTGGGCGTCGGTCAGCTCACGCTCTGCCGCCGCGACCTCGATCATGATGCGACGGCATCGTTCAAGGAACTGCTCGCCTTCGGCGGTCAGGCTGACACTGCGGGTATTGCGATTGAGCAGACGGGCGCCCAGGCGCTCCTCCAGCCTGGCGATGGTCTTGCTTGCCGCCGAGGGGCTGATGCCACGCTGTCGGGCTGCCGCCGCGAAGCTGCGTGCCTCGGCAACCAGAACGAAGAGGCTGAGACCGGCAAAGCTGTCCATGACGTGGCCATTGATGACGTTCGTGTCATTAAAGCACGGACACAACGGTGGATTCTTCCGCAATAGCGTCGTCGATAGCATCAATGCGGTGGCGATTGGCCACGCTCGAGTTTCATCGACATGTCTGTAGCCTCTGCTGAGACGGCCGGATCATCACGCTTTGGAGTGGTGCTGGCAGGCTGTCTGACGGCGCTCACCATTCCCTTGAGCATTGCCAGCCCCGCCGTGGGCATTCCCGCCATCCGGGACGCGCTGGGCGGTTCTCCTGCGGCGTTGTCCTGGATCATCAACGCCTACCTGTTGACCTACGGCTGCACCACGCTGGTGGCCGGTGGACTGGCCGATCTGCATGGCAGGCGCCGGATCTGGATTCTGGGCGGCGCGTTGTTTGCGCTCGTCACCGGCCTGATTCCCTTGATGCCCGATGTGGCGTGGATCAATGCCTTGAGACTGCTCCAGGGGATGGCGGCGTCGGCAGCGTTTGCCGGGGCGATGGCATCGTTGGCGCAGGTGTTCGACGGCCCGGCGCGGGCCCGGGTTTTCAGCCTGATCGGGACGACCTTTGGAGCAGGTGCCGCAGGTGGCCCGTTGCTGGCAGGCGGGTTGATCGATGCGCTGGGCTGGGAATGGGTGTTCTTCCTGCCCGCATTGCTGGCTGCGCTGACGGTGCCCGTGGTCGCCGTGTCATCCGTCGAATCGAGAAATACCGGTTCGCCTGGCCTGGATTGGCTGGGGGCCGTCACATTCACGCTGGCCTTGGCTTCGCTCACCTACGCGATGATCCTGCTTCCGGAACGGGGCTCATTGCATCCGCAGACGCTTGCGCTGCTGTTGCTCTCGGTGGTGTTGCTGGCCGCGTTCATTGCCGTGGAGCGTTCCCATCGGGCACCGCTGCTGGACCTTGGACTGTTCCGCAACCGGCGCTTCATCGGCGTGCAGATTCTTGCTGCAGCGCCTGCGTTCTCCTACATCGTCCTGCTGGTCGTGCTGCCGGCCGGCTTCATCGGTGTCGAAGGGCTGCGGCCAACCGAGGCGGGGTGGGCGATGGCCGCGCTGTCGGGCCCACTGCTTGTGGTTCCACTGGCGTCTGGCTGCCTGCTGCGCCGGATGTCGGCGCGGACGCTGTGCTGCGCGGGCCTGCTGATCGCAGCGCTGGGCCTGGCATGGCTTGCGCTGCTGGTCCAATGCGCTTCGATGCGCTGGATGCCGATGCTGGTCATCGGGATCGGCATCGGCCTGCCGTGGGGGATCATGGATGGCCTGGCGGTGAGCGTGGTCGGCAAGGAGCAGGCGGGCATGGCGGCTGGCATCTTCAATGCGATGCGACTGGCCGGCGATGCCATTGCGCTCGCGCTGGTCGGCATCATGCTCTCAGCCCGTATCGGCGGGCGCGTGGCGGTGGAGGCCGGCGGCATGCCCCGTGCTGCTGCACACCGGCTGTCCATGGGGGACCTTGAGGGGGTCGCAGGGTCATTGCCCGGCATTCCGGGAACGGTGCTGGCCCAGGCCTACACGGAGGCCGTCCGTGGCCAGCTGCTTGTCCTGGCGGTGGCGACCGTGGTCTGCGCCATCGTGCTTGGGTACCTGTTGCGCGAAGACGCTGCGCCTGGCCGGGCCAGAGCCGGTCAGTAGCGCGGGTCGGCGATGGCGGGCAGCACCAGTTCGCGCACGAAGCCGGACGGCGACAGTTGCAGGAGCGCGCGCACCATCGCGACCACGTCGTGCACCGGCACCAGCTCGCCACCGCCGCGCGCTGCCGCCTGTGCCACGGGAACCGACAGTGCATCGTCGGTATTGAGGTAGCCCAGCTGCAGGCTGGTCACGGCCAGGCGGCGGTCACGGAAGCCTTCGCGCAGCGCATCGGCGATGCCGTTGAGTGCGAACTTCGAGGCACCGAAGGCGACTTCCGGGCGACCGCTGCGTGGCATGGCCGAGGTCGAGCCGGTCAACACCAGCTGTGGGCGCGGCGCGCCCAGCACGCGCGGCAGCAGGCGACGCAGCAGCACCAGGGTCGCCGTGATGTTGACGTCGACCAGTTGGGTGAGCGCGGCATCGCTTTCGTCGAGGAAGGCGTATTCGTCGCTGAACGCCTTCTCCTCCCAGATGCCGAGGTTGTGGATCAGCACATCGATATCGGCCGGCGCCTGCGCCGCGATGTGGTCGGCGGCGAGGGCAGGCTGGGCCAGGTCGGCTTCGATCCACTGCAGGGTGACGCCCTCGGGGCATGGGATGTCGCGCGGGCGAGTGCGCGAGACGCCGACCACGGTATCGCCAGGCTGGCACAGGCCTTCCACGAAGGCCCGACCGAGCCCCCTGCTGGCACCGATGACCATCAATTTCATGTTGCTTCCTTGTTGTGCATTGGCGGCCTTACCCGGCCGCGAGGATGACGTCCCAGTCGCCGAACGCACGCAGGCCGCTGCGTTCGGCGGTGATGATCGAGGCCGTGTTGTCGAGCTGGCAGCGGTACTGCGGCTGCAACCCCGCGGCCCGTGCGGATGCCGCCATTGCCTGCACCAGCTGGCGCGCGTGGCCTCGACCACGGGCGTCGGGCAGGGTCAGCACGCCCATGTCGGCAAGCGTCGGGTCAAGGCCCCACGGATACATGCTGCCGGCAGCGACCAGTCGTTCCCCGTCGAAGGCGCCGAACACCCGCCAATGATCAAGTTCGACCCATGCTGCATCGAGATCCTGTCCACTGGCGCTGTTCTGGAACAGGCCGAACGCGGCTGCGTCGCTCGGGCCGAGAGGGCGGATGTGTGGCGGGACAGGGCGTTCGGCCAACGCCGCGAGCCTTGCGGCAGGGAAGTGGAAAACGCGGTCGGCGCCATGCGTGCGCTGGCCGATCTGCTGCACTCGTTGTTGCAGCTGTGCCAGGGTCCAGTGCGGTCGTGCATGCAGTTGCAGGCGTGCTGCCAGGGCAGGCCGCAGCAGTGCGCGTGCAGGGCCGGCGACCGGCTGCAGCAGCATGCCGTCCTCGCCCTCATCGAAATCATCGCTGCAGGCCAGCTGCAGCCCGGGGTCGTTCTGCAGCGTGCGCTGGCCGGCGAACAGCCGCTGCCAGAGGGTGTCGATCATCGGCGAGAAGGCATCATCCATGACAAGATCCTGCTCAGTGCGCGGGGACATCCACCCGCAGGCCGGCCGCTTTCCATTCCGGATAGCCGGCCGCGAGGCGCTGCGCGGTCAGTCCGGCGTCGCGCAGCAGCGTGACCGCCGCGCTTGAAAGCACGCAGTACGGCCCGCGGCAGTACGCCACAATGTGGACGTCGCGCGGCAGTTCGTCCATGCGCTCGTGCAGTTCCGTGGCGGGAATGTTCAACGCGCCCGGTAGATGGCCCAGCGCGAATTCCTCCTTCGGGCGCACGTCGAGCAGCACGACTTCGCTTCGCCGCTCCAGCAGCTGCTCCACGGTCATGCCTTCCAGCGTGTCGCGCCGGTTCACGCTGTCGGCGATGACGCCCTGCATCTCGCGGCGCTGATGGTCGGCATGGTCGCGCAGTGCCGCCAGCAGGTTGCCCAGCGGGCCATCGCCACTGCGGTAGAGGATGCGCTTGCCATCGCGCCGGGTCTGTACCAGGCCCGCGCGGCGCAGCTGCTGCAGGTGTTGCGAGGTATTGGCCACGGTCAGGCCGGTCAGTTCAGCCAGCCGTTCCACTGCACGTTCCCCCTGGGCGGTGTGCTCCAGCAGCGCCAGGCGGTGGGGATGACCCAGGGCCCGGGCGATTTCGGCCAGGGCCTCCAGCGGCGACGGTGGCAGCTGTGTTGAAACGTTCATGGTTGCCACGCTAGCATCGCTCTATCATTCAAGCAAATAATTGAAGGTATGCGTCATGAACGGATCTTCGGCATTCCTGCTGGATGCGGTAGTGATCGGTGCCGGCGCCACTGTTGTGCTGGACCTGTGGTCGGTACTGCAGCGCCGGGTATTCGGTATTCCCACACTGGATTTCGGAATGGTCGGCCGCTGGCTGGGCCATCTGCCGAGCGGGCGGTTCCGCCATGAGGCGATCGGCCAGGCCACGCCGGTCCCCGGGGAACGTGCACTGGGCTGGTCGGCCCACTATCTGATCGGTGTGGCCTTCGCAGCGGCATTGATCGCCGTTGCCGGGGAGGGCTGGGTACGCGCGCCAACCCTGTTGCCAGCGCTGGTGTTCGGCATTCTCAGCATCGTCGCGCCGTTCTTCATCATGCAGCCCGGGATGGGCGCGGGCATTGCTGCGTCCAGAACGCCGGCGCCGGTCAAGGCCCGCCTGCGCAGCCTGCTTGCGCACTCGGTGTTCGGACTTGGCCTGTACCTGAGCGCCTTGCTGCTGGCCACACTCCGCGCTGGATGAGCGAGAATCCACGAGGACATCAGCACAGGCATGCCACGCATGGACGCACCCCACACGATCACAGGCAGCATGCCCTTGCCGCAGGGCTGGCAGGACGCCCTGGCCAGCGCACGCCTCGAGCGGCAGTCGATTGGCGTGTCGCGCGCGGATGTCGCGCGCGTGCACCGTCCGGGGCAGGCGGATGCGTTCCTGAAATCGGAAGTGATCGACGCCTTCAGCGAGCTGGGCGATGAGATCGCCCGCCTGCGCTGGCTGCAGGCGCAGGGTCAGCCGGCGCCGACGGTGATTGCCACCGCCGAAGAACGTGGTCGGCGCTGGCTGCTGATGAGTGCGCTGCCTGGCCGTGACCTGGCCTCGTCGCCGGAGCTCGCGCCGAGACAGGTGGCAGAACTGCTGGCTGACGCACTGCGTGGCCTGCATGCGGTGCCTGTGGCGAGCTGCCCGTTCGACCAGCGGCTGGCATCGCGCCTGCTGGCCGCACAGGCACGGGTCGAGGCTGGGCTGGTCGATGCCGATGACTTTGACGACGAGCGGCGCGGCCAGAGCCCGCAGCAGGTTTTCGCCGAGCTGCGCGCTACCCAGCCTGCGCATGAAGACCTGGTGGTCAGTCATGGCGATGCCTGCCTGCCCAACCTGATGGTGGCTGATGGCCGCTTCAGTGGTTTCATCGACTGTGGCCGGCTGGGTGTGGCCGACCGCTACCAGGACCTTGCGCTGGCCGCGCGCAGCCTTGTCTACAACTTCGACAACACACGTTGGGTGGCGCCGCTGTTCAAGCGCTACGGCATGGTTGCCGACGAACGACGGCTGGCGTTCTACCGGTTGCTCGACGAGTTCTTCTGAGCCCGCGCGTGGCTGGCGATGGCCGCGCAGATCAGGCCACCCACCACGCTCAAGTGTTCCAGCGCGAAGAACAGGGCCAGCTGCTGTTCCGCGCCGTGCTTGGTCCAGAAGGTATGCACGACGACGATGGTCAGCAGCATGAACACTGCCAGCGCGCCGCTGCCCAGCCAGAGCAGGCGATCAAGCAGCAGGCACAGTGAGCCACCCAACAGCACCACGGCGCTGGCGAGGTTGAACAGGACAGGCGGTTGCAGCCCGGCCGCCTGCATTTCGGCCACGCTGTTGTCCCACGCCAGCAGCTTGGCCAGGCCCGAGGACAGGAACACCACGGCCAGCAGCAGCCGGGCGAGGAACCACAGCACGCGGCTGTCGAGCAGGGTGGCGATCATCCGTGGCATGCAGGAACTCCGGGAGGGGATGGGGCAGGCCGCGCAGTATCGGGCCTCAACCGCAGTTGAGGTCAAGGCTGGCTGAACGAAGACCGGCGCCAGTGTGGCTGCTGTCTTTCAATTGGACGAACGTTCGTTCAGTATTTGCGCCATGAGCCGAACCGACCGCAATGAGCAACGTGCCGCGCTGATCCTGCAGGCTGCCCTGCAGTGCTTCCTCGCGAAGGGATTCCACCAGACCAGCATGCGTGACATCGCACAGGCGGCCGGTGTCAGCCTGGGCAATCTCTACAACCACTTCCCGGGCAAGGAAGCGATCATCCTTGCCGTGGCGGTGGCCGAGAGCGAAGAGCTGGCCCCGATGCTGCAGCGCCTGGCCGCGTCCGAAGGCGAGCGCGCACAGGTGCTGGCTTTCCTTCGGGACTTCCACGCACTGTGCCGGCAGCCGGAATGGGCAACGCTTGCGGTGGAGGTGCTGGCCGAGAGTGCACGCAACCCTGCCGTGGCCGAGGCCTTCGCGGCCAACCGCAGGCAATTGCAGCAGGTTCTGGCCGATGCCCTGCAGCGCGTTGCACAGCGCGAGCGGCGGCGCCCCGCGCTGGCCCCAGCACTGCAGGCACAGGTGCTGCTGGACGCCATCGAGAGTGACGCACTGCGTCGTGGCCTCGGCGATGCTGGCGATGCGCAGGGCCTGCCATTGGAACTGGGCCTGCTGACGCTGCTGCTCGGGGCGCGCGCATGAGCGCCATCGATCGGCGGCTGCATGGCCTGGATCTGGCGCGCTACCTGGCGCTGGCCGGCATGGTGCTGGTCAACTTCCGCCTGGCGATGGCGGTTCCCGCAGAAGGTGGGGGCTGGCTGGCGCGGGTCTTCCATCTGCTGGAAGGCAAGGCCTCTGCGACCTTCGTCACCCTGGCGGGGCTGGGCCTGGTACTGGCCACGCAGCGGCAGGAACTGTGGCCGGCCAGCATGCAGACCTGGCGGCGCGCGCTGTTCCTGCTGGTGCTGGGCCTGCTCAACCTGACACTGTTCCCGGCTGACATCCTGCACTACTACGCGGTCTACTTCGCGCTGGCCGTGCTGTGGTTGCGCGCGTCTCCCCAGGTGTTGCTGGCCAGCATCATCGGCCTGGCAGCCTGCTCGTTCTGGGCGCTGCTGCACTGGAACTACAGCCAGGGATGGAACTGGCAGACGCTGGAGTACGCAGGGCTGTGGCAATGGCCGGGCGCAGCGCGCAACCTGCTGCTCAACGGATTCCACCCGGTGTTGCCGTGGCTGTGCTTCTTCCTGCTGGGCATGTTGCTGGCCCGGCTGCAGTTGTCGCAGCCGCGGGTACAGCGAGCGCTGCTGGTGCTGGGCCTGCTGCTGATCGCGGGCGGCCACGGCGTACAGCAGCTCGCGCAGGGCACCCCTTGGCAGGCTTGGCTGGGAACGCAGCCGATGCCGCCAGGGCCGGCGTACCTGCTGACCGGTGCAGGCGCGGCATGCAGCGTCATCGCCGCCTGCCTGTGGTTGACGCGCCTGCATCCGGGCGACTGGCTGGAGCCGTTCACCGCAGCCGGGCGCATGACCCTCACGCTCTATGTCGGCCACATCCTGCTGGGCATGGGAACACTGGAAAGCCTTGGACTGCTCGATGGCAGTGCTTCGCTTGCCTCGGTGCTGTTGTGGGCGCTGCTGTTCCTGATGCTGGCAACCGGCGCGGCGTGGTTGTGGTCATGGCGGTTCGCGCGCGGGCCGCTGGAAACGGTGATGCGGCGCATCGCAGGCTAGTCCGCAGGCTGTGCTGAAGCGATGTTGTGACGGACATGTCTGTGTCGCGGCAAAGGCATCTGCGATAGTGGCTGCAGGTACTACTTTCCGCTTGCATCCATGTCATTCGCTTCGGCGCAGCATCTCGGCGAAGTCCTGCAACAATCCTATGGCATTACCGCCACCGCCGTGGTGCCGCGTCCGGTTGGCGCCGACGCCAATGCCAGCGTGTATCGCGTCGATGCGCGGCACGGGCAGTGGTGGTTGAAGTGCCGCACCTACCAGGTGGACCCCGCGGTGTGGGACAGCCTGCACTGGCTGCGCGGCACGCTGGGCATCGACGAGATCGTGGCGCCGTGGCCGGCGCTGACCGGTGGTGCGTCGGTGCAGCGTTGGGGATTGCAGTTCACCCTGTTTCCCTACATCGAAGGCCAGTCCGGATTCGAAGCGGCGCTGAGCCATGCACAATGGCGGCGGCTGGGGGACGTGCTGCGGCGCCTGCACGAGGCGCGGTTGCCGGCGGAACTGCAGCAGGCGCTGCCGATCGTGCGGCTGGAAACTGCGGCACTGGAGACAGTGGGGCAATGGTTGGCCGGCGAAGGGCTGGCGGCCGCGAAGGATGGGCTGGGCCGCGCGTTCGTTTCGGTCTGGGACCAGCAGTACACCCGTATCGCGGCGCTGCACGCGCAGGCACTGCACCTGCACGCGGCATTGCAGGCCGTTCCGGTTGACCTGCATCTGTGCCATACCGACCTGCACGCGGGCAATCTGCTGATGGGTCACAACGGTGGCCTGCATCTGATCGACTGGGACGGCCTGTCGCTGGCACCGCGCGAGCGCGACGTGATGTTCATCGGTGGCGCCGTCGGCGGACGCTGGGGCCGCGAGCATCCGCTGGGATTCGAAGAGGGCTATGGCAGCGACCGTGGCGACCCGCGCTGGATCGCCTGGTACCGGCACTGGCGCATCCTGCAGGACCTGATCGAGTTCCAGCAGGTCCTGCTGGGGAGTGATGGCGAGGAGCGCTCGCCGCAGTGGCGCCGGCAGTCGCTGCACTACCTGGGCGAGCAGTTCGCGCCGGGCAATGTGTTCGATGCGGCCGAGCGGGTGTATCGCACGCTGGGTTAGTTCCAGGGCGGTTGCCAGGATCGCCCCGGGTAGAGTCGACCGTTGGTCGACTCCTCTTCGATTGGAACAGGCAAAGTCCGCGCTGCGCGCGATAGCCGACCAACAGTCGGCTCCACCCCGGCCTGTCCATGCATGACCAATGGGGTGTCCATGCAGGAGGCTTTTATTCTGCAGGCTTGGCTGCTGCAGAGGCTGCGGCGCTCGCTGCGCGGCGCGACAACACCGCTTCACGGTGGGCGATGTAGGCGTTGGCGGCGAGGATGATGCCGGCGCCGATGATCGTCCAGCGGTCCACACTCTCGTTGAACAGCAGCCAGCCGAACAGCGTTACCAGCGGCAGCTGCAGGAAGCTGATCGGGGTCAGCGCCGAGACTTCACCCAGGCGCAGCGCACGTGTCCACAGCAGTTGGCCGATGGTGCCGAGCACGCCGGTGGCCAGCAGCCACAGCCATGCGGTGCCGGTCGGCCAGACCCACACGAACACTGCCGGGACCAGCGACAGCGGCACCCAGAACACGTAGGTGTAGAGCACCACGGTGTCCGCGCTGTCGACGCGGGTCAGCTGCTTGATCTGCATCGCCACCAGCGAACTGAGCACCGCGGCGGCCACGGCGACCAGGCTGCCCGCGGTGAAGCCGGCGGTGCCGGGGCGAACGATCACCAGCACGCCGATGAAGCCGACCACCACCGCGGCCCAACGGCGCACGCGCACGGTCTCGCCCAGCCAGAGCACGGCTGCAATCGTGACGAACAGCGGCGTGGAGTACGACAGCGATACCGCCTGCGCCAAAGGCAGGTGGCCCAGCGCCCAGAACGCGCACAGCATCGAGCCCAGGCCAATCGCACTGCGCACGAAATAGCGTGGCAGCTGCTGTGTCTTCAGCGGCGCGTGGCCGGGCCGCAGCAGCATCGGCAGCAACGCCAGCAGGCCGAAGGCGTTGCGGAAGAACGCCACTTCCTGGGTCGGCACGTACCGGGTGGCGTAGCGGATCGCCACCGCCATCAGGCCGAATGCCATCGTGCTGCCAAGCATCAGCAGCGCCGCCCGCATCGGGGTGGCGCTTGGGGAGAGGATAGGGGTGTTCACCACTGTGCGCCGAGCAGGCGGGGCTCCGGTTCGATCGGCACACCGAATTTCTCCAGCACCGAAGCCGAGATGCGGCGCGCCAGCGCCAGCAGTTCAGCACCGCTGGCGTTGCCGTGGTTGACCAGTACCAGTGCGTGGCTTTGGGCCACGCCCGCATCGCCTTCGCGGAAGCCCTTCCAGCCGCAGGATTCGATCATCCATGCGGCCGACACCTTGCGCTTGCCGTCCTGGTCGGACGGGAACACCGGCAGCTCGGGGAAGTGCTGCAGCAGCACGTTGACCTGTTCCAGCGGCAGCACCGGGTTCTTGAAGAAGCTGCCGGCATTGCCCAGCACGTCGGGGTCGGGCAGCTTGCGGCGGCGGATCGCGATCACCGCATTGGCCACGTCCACCGCGCCGGGCAGCTCCACGCCCTGTGCCTGCAGTTCCTCGCGGATGCCGGCGTAGTCCATGCGCAGGTCGTGCAGCAACGGCAGCTTCAGTTCGATGGCGGTGATCAGGTAGCGATCCGGCTGCTGCTTGAACACGCTGTCGCGGTAGCCGAAGCCGCACTGTTCGTTGTCCAGTCGTACCCAGGCCTGTTGCTGGCAGTCCCAGGCTTCGACGGCCTGGATGAACTCGCCGACCTGCGCGCCGTAGGCACCGATGTTCTGGATCGGCGCAGCGCCGGCGGTACCGGGAATCAGCGCCAGGTTCTCCAGGCCGGACAGGCCTTCCTGCAGCGACCACATCACCAGGCCGTGCCAGGGCACGCCGGCGCCGGCGCGGATCACCGCATGGTCGGCGCGGTGTTCAAGGAAACTGATGTCGCGGTTGCCGAACACCAGCACGGTGCCGGGCAGGTCCTCGGCGATCAGCACGTTGCTGCCACTGCCCAGTACCAGCAGCGGGCCGCTGGCCACTTCCGGCAGCGCCAGTACCTCCGGCAGCAGCGAGGCATCGTGCAGTTCCAGCAGTTGCGCGGCGCTGGCCTGCACATGGAACGTGTTCAGGGCCTGCAGCGGTGCATTGCGGGTGAGCGTCCAGCGCAGCGGTGCGGCGCCGTCGACAGTATCGATGGGCGCGCTCACAGCGGGGCCACCGCGCCGCGGCTCGGCGCTTCGCGGCGGCGACGGATCGCCTCCACGCATTCGGAGACCAGCGCCGGGCCACGGAAAATCAGGCCGCTGTAGCATTGCACCAGTGCCGCACCGGCGGCCATCTTGGCCACCGCGTCGGCACCGGACAGGATGCCGCCGACGCCGATCAGCGGCACCGACTCGGGCAGGCGCGAGCGCAGGCGGCGCAGCACCAGGGTGGACTGCTCCAGCACCGGCGCACCGGACAGGCCGCCGGCCTCGTTGGCCAGCGGATCGCCGGCCACCTTGCTGTGGTCGATGGTGGTGTTGGTGGCGATCACGCCGTCCACCTGCAGTTCGCCCAGCACGCGCGCGGCGGCATCGATGTCGCGTTCGCTCAGGTCCGGCGCCACCTTCACCAGCATCGGCACGCGACGACCATGCTGCGCGGCCAGGGCTTCCTGGCGGTCACGCAGCTGGCTGACCAGCTGGCGCAGTGCGGTCTCTTCCTGCAGCTCACGCAGGCCGGCGGTGTTGGGCGAGGAGATGTTGACCGTGATGTAGTCGGCCAGCGGATACACCTTGTCCAGGCAGGCGATGTAATCGTCCACGGCCTGTTCGTTGGGGGTGTCCTTGTTCTTGCCGATGTTGATGCCGAGCAGGCCGCGACGGTTGCGCGCGCGTTCGACATTGCGCACCAGCGCATCCACGCCCGCGTTGTTGAAGCCCATGCGGTTGATGATCGCGTTGTGTTCCGGCAGCCGGAACAGGCGCGGCTGCGGATTGCCGGCCTGCGGGCGCGGGGTGATGGTGCCGATTTCGACGAAGCCGAAGCCCAGCGCAAACAGTGCATCGATATGCTCGCCGTTCTTGTCCAGGCCAGCGGCCAGGCCGACCGGGTTGGGGAACGTCAACCCGAACACGCTGCTCGGCATCGGCGCGATGCGGGCGGCCAGCAGCGGCGAGGTGCCGGTGCGGTAGGCCAGGTCCAGTGCGGACAGGCCGAGGCCGTGGGCGCGCTCGGCGTCGAGCGAGAACAGGAAGGGGCGGGCAAGCGAATACATGCGTCGGTTCAGTCCAGCGTGCCGAGGAAGGCTCGGGTTCGATATTCAAAAGCAACCTGGCCGTCGACCGCGTGGGCGGCGAACAGGTCCTGCAGCGCGTCGATCATCGGCGCGTGGCTCGGGTGACCGGGTTGGGGAGCATAGGAGGAGGACAGCAGGCGCCCGCGCAGGGCGTCGAAATCCAGATGCTGCACGTTCGGCAGCTCGACCCTGCCGCGCAGGCCGGCGCCGAACCAGGCCTGCATGGTGGCGTCGTCCTGGTAGCGTTCGGCCACGGCGCTGTAGTCGGTGCCGTAGTCCAGCAGCAGCTGCTCGTAGCCGACCAGGAACGGGCTGGCATCGAGCAGGCGCGAATTCCAGTAGATCAGTGCCTGGCCACCCGGGCGCAGGATGCGCTGCCACTCGGTGCGTACCGCTACGGTGTCGAACCAATGAAACGCCTGCGCAACGCTGACCAGGTCGATGCTGGCATCGTTCAGCCCTGTGGCCTCGGCGCGTCCATCGATCGCATGGAACTGCGGATACTGTGGGGCCAGCCATGCCTCGGCCGCGCCGCGCATGGCCGCGTTGGGTTCAACGGCAACCACCGGGTGACCGCTGGCCAGGAACAGGCGGCTGGAGATGCCGGTGCCGGCGCCAATGTCGGCGACCAGGGCCTCGTGGCTGACACCCATCGGGCCATGCAGCCAGTCCAGCAGGGCCGGCGGGTAGTCGGGCCGGTAGCGGACGTAGTCGGCGACGCGGCTGCTGAAGCGTTCAGTGCTGTCGGAAGTGGTCATGGCGATCAGTTCGACATCGCGGCGAGCCAGGCCAGGCCGCCGAAGAACAGGATGAAGACCAGGATGGCGGCGATCACGGCGCCGACCATCACCCAGCCAAGTACAAGACCAGTGACGGCCAAACCGTCGCCTTCCAGTTCGTGCGGGCGGCGGCGGATCTCGGCGCGGGCCATGTGGCCGGTGACGATGGCCACGATGCTGGCGACGAAGGGCAGGACGGTCCAGCTGGCGATGCCCATGACCAGGCTGACCACGGCCAGGGCGCTTGTCTGTCGGGGTGCCACGCTCATCGGGGTCCTCCTTGGCAGTGTGCACATGATAGTGCCTCTGCCCGGGCAATCCCATGGGCAGTGCCTGTAGAGCCGAGCCCATGCTCGGCTGGACTTTGGACAATGCAGTGTCGACCGCGCCTCGCGCATTAGCCGAGCGTGGGCTCGGCTCTACAGGGTCAGCCCATCAACACCTGGCCACCGTCCACATTGAGCACGTGCCCGGTAATCCAGCGCGCCAGCGGCGAGCACAGGAACAGGGCCGCGTCGGCAATCTCGCGCGGATGGCCGAAGCGGCCGAACGGGATCTTCGCCAGGGTGCCGTGATACAGGGCGGGATCTTCGGTGCGACGACGGTCCCAGAGGCCGTCATCGAATTCGATGGAGCCCGGCGCGATCGCGTTGACCCGGATCCGGTCCTTGGCCAGCGCCAGTGCCTGCGAGGTGGTGTAGTGCGAAAGCGCGGCCTTAGCGGCGGCGTAGGGTGCGCCACCGGGGCGCGGCTGCTGCGCGGCGATCGAAGAGAGATTGAGAATGCAGGCGTCGCTGGACGCACGCAGCCACGGCAGTGCCAGGCGCGATGCACGCACGGCCGCCATCAAGTCGATCTGCAGGCTGGCGGCCCAGCCGTCCTCGTCATCGGCCATGCCGTAGCCGGTGGCGTTGTTGACCAGCACATCGATGCCGCCGAGCGCGTCGGCGGCGGCCTGCAGCCAGGCCTGGATCTGGCTGGGGTCGGCCAGATCGGCGGAAAACGCGTGCAGTTGGAAGCCCTGCGCCCGTGCATCGGCATGCAGGGCATCCAGGCCGGCCTGGCCACGCGCGCAGACCGAAACCTGCGCACCGGCGCCGGCAAACGCCAGCGCCATTTCACGGCCAATGCCCTTGCTGCCGCCGGCGATCAACACGCGGCGGCCGGTGAAATCAATCACCGGCTTGCCAGCCTGTAGAGCCGAGCCATGCTCGGCTGCATTTCCTGCGGTGTTCATGGCCCGTCCTGCCGAGCATGGCTCGGCACTACAGAAAGCGTTACAGATCGAACTTGATGCCCTGGGCCAGCGGCAGCGAATCGGAGTAATTGATGGTGTTGGTCTGGCGGCGCATGTAGACCTTCCATGCATCCGAACCGGACTCACGGCCACCACCGGTGTCCTTCTCGCCACCGAAGGCGCCACCGATCTCCGCACCGGACGTGCCGATGTTGATGTTGGCGATGCCACAGTCGCTGCCGGCCGCCGACAGGAACTTCTCGGCAGTCTTCAGGTTCTGGGTGAAGATCGAGGACGACAGGCCCTGCGGCACGCCGTTCTGCATATCGATGGCCTCGTCGATGCTGTCGTACGGCATCACGTACAGGATCGGCGCGAAGGTCTCGTGCTGGACCACGGCGTCGCTGTTCTTCAGGCCCGAGACGATCGCGGGCAGCACGAAGTTGCCGGCGCGGTCGATGCGGGTGCCGCCGGTTTCGATGGTGCCGCCGGCGGCCTTGGCCTGGGCGATGGCATCGAGGAACTGCTGCACGGCGCCATCGCTGTTCAGCGGGCCCATCAGGTTGGCGGCATCGGTCGGGTCGCCGATCTTGCCTTCCACCTGCTTGTAGGCCTTGACCAGGGTGGCCAGCACGTCGGCGTAGATCGAGCGGTGCACGATCAGGCGGCGGGTGGTGGTGCAGCGCTGGCCAGCGGTGCCGACGGCGCCGAACACGATACCCGGCACGGCCAGCTTCAGGTCAGCGGTTTCGTCCAGGATGATGGCGTTGTTGCCACCCAGCTCCAGCAGGCAGCGGCCGAGGCGGCGTGCGACCTTCTCGTTGACGGTGCGGCCGACCTGGGTCGAGCCGGTGAAGCTGATCAGCGGCACGCGACGGTCATCGACCATCTTTTCCGACAGCGCCGTGCCGGCGTCGTTGATCAGGAAGAAGATGTCCGGGAAGCCGGCTTCGCGCAGGGCGTCGTTGCAGATCTTCATCGAGGCGATGGCGGTCAGCGGCGTCTTGTTGGACGGCTTCCAGATGCACACGTCGCCACAGATGGCGGCCAGGAACGAGTTCCAGCTCCACACTGCCACCGGGAAGTTGAAGGCCGAGATGATGCCGACCAGGCCCAGCGGGTGGTACTGCTCGTACATGCGGTGGCCGGGGCGCTCGGAATGCATGGTGTAGCCGTACAGCATGCGGCTCTGGCCCACGGCGAAATCGGCGATGTCGATCATCTCCTGCACTTCGCCATCGCCTTCCGGCTTGCTCTTGCCCATTTCCAGGGCGACCAGCGAGCCCAGCGCGTCCTTGTGCTTGCGCAGCGCTTCACCGCACAGGCGCACGGCTTCGCCGCGACGCGGCGCCGGCGTGGTGCGCCAGACCTTGAAGGCCTCCTGGGCGCGGGCGACGACGGTCTCGTACTCGGCCTCGGTGGTCGCGCGGACCTGCGCGATCGGCTCGCCGGTGGTCGGATTGACCGGGGTGATCAGCTCACCGCTGGTTGCGCTCGACCACTCCCCGTTGCCCAGGTACGTGCCAGCGTTGATCGCGTCCAGGCCAAGGGACTTGAGCAGCTCGGAAGACATGCAGACTCCTGTGTTTCGTTACGTTGTTTGGCGCCATCGCGGGCAGGTGGGGGACGCGATGAACAGAACCGCCGATGGTAGCAGAGGGGTGGGATGGGGCTTTGGTGCGGTGCGGGGTGAGATCACGCCGAGACGCCATCCCAGTGCGGGATGCCTCATCAGGCAGGCAGGGCTTCCTGCGGGCTGCGTGCGGTGTCAGGAACGGCTGGCTGTGGCGACCACGCGGGCGGGTTGCGATGCCATTGCCAGGCACTGGCGATGATCGGTGCCAGCTCGGTCCAGCGCGGCTGCCAACCCAGGATCTCGCGAGCGCGGGCAGAAGACGCCACCAAGCTGGCTGGATCGCCCGGCCGGCGTTCCGCCATCTCAAACGGAATTTCGCGCCCGCTGACCGCTGCAGCGGCTGCAATCACCTCATGGACGGAGAAGCCCTTCCCATTGCCTAGATTGAAGGCGTGCGCACCGGGCGCGTGCTCCATGTACTCCAGTGCCAGCGCGTGGGCCTGGGCCAGGTCCTGCACGTGTACATAGTCGCGCACGCAGGTGCCATCGGGCGTTGCGTAGTCATCGCCGAACACCTTCATGGCCTTTCCGATGCCCAGTGCGGCACGCAGGACATTGGGAATCAAGTGGGTTTCGCAGGCATGGGCCTCGCCGATGCCGTGGTCGGGCAGGGCGCCTGCTGCATTGAAGTAGCGCAGGCAGGTCGAACGCAGGCCATAGGCTGTGGCTGCGTCGGCGAGGATCCGCTCTGCCATCAGCTTGCTGGCGCCATAGGGGTTGATGGGCGCCTTGGGGTGGTCTTCATCGATCACATCCGACTGTGGATTGCCGAAAACCGCAGCGGTGGAGGAGAACACGATGCGATCGATGTCGTGGCGGCGCATGGCCTCCAGCAGGTTCAATGTGCCGGTGACGTTGTTCGCGTAGTAGGTATAAGGAGCGGAAACCGATTCGCCCACCAGCGAACGTGCGGCGAAGTGCATGACGGCGTCGAAATGGCGGCCCTGGAGGGCGCGCTCGAGCGCCTCGGGGTCCAGCAGGTCAGCTTCCAGCAGTTCGCCCCAGCGGACCGCGTCGCGATGGCCGGTGGACAGGTTGTCGAGCACGGCTACGGAGTGGCCGGCTTCGGCCAGGTACTGGGCCATGTGGCTGCCGATGTAGCCGGCGCCGCCGCAGATGAGGATATCCGACACGCATCTTCCTTGTTGCAGAACTGGTCGCGAGTCTATCAGTGGTGATGAATCCGGGGCGGGTCCTGGCGACGGACGGGTGCTGCTTCTGACGCAAAATGACGTAATTGGACACAATTGGACATATTAAAAATTCTTAATATTTTCAATGGTTTGCGTTTCATTGTGTGGATGGGTGGGGGTTCTCCCGACTTGAGGTTCCTATCTTTTGCTGCAGACATCATTCACAATTCAGTCACGCCTGATTGACAAACCTCTGACAATCGCGTGCTGGCTGGGGAGTCCATGCACGTGAAGACGAACAATTCAGCGTTCGGTCGAGTCGTGAATGGAGAAGTGCTTTGCTACATGGATCAGTAGAAGACCTCCCCGCAGCGCGGGCCCGGGCAGGCCGCCGCCGCGTCGAAGCCCGGGCGGCCCTCGAGTTGGGGTTGCGCCTGGGCGATCTGTTGCTGCTGCCGGGCATGGCAGTGCTCTCCCACATCGTGTTGTATGGCGCGGCTGCGCCGGATTCCTCCCAGCGCATCGTGTTTGGCGCGGTGATTCTCAGCGCCATCGTCTGCTTCTCTGTCGCGCCGCTGTATCGGAACTGGCGGATGCGCGGGTTGCTTGCCGATCTCTGGCTGCTGCTGCTGGCGTGGTCTGCCACCTTCGCGTTGTTCTCGCTCTACGTCGTCCTGGTCGGGCTTGCCGATGCGGTGCCGTCGACCTGGCTGATTGGCTGGTATGCCTTTGGCCTGGGGTCGATGGCGGCGCTGCGTGTGCTCCTGAGGGTGCAGCTGCACCGGCTGCGTTCGCGCGGCATGGATCATGAGCGGATCCTGCTGGTGGGGCTGCGGGCCCCGGCATTGCGGCTGCATCGCCTGCTGCGCGGGAAGCCGGAACTCGGCAAGGACGTCATCGGCTACTTTGCCAGCGCGGGTGATATCGCGACCCGCCGTGGCGGGGACGCCCCGTGCCGGCTGGGGGGGCTGGAAGATGTCCCGCAGTACATGGATCAGCACCGCGGCGAATTCGATCAGGTGTGGGTGTCGCTGCCAATGGGGCATGCTGGCGCCATCAAGGACATGCTCAAGCAGATCGAGCGTTTTCCGGTGCCTGTACGCCTGATTCCCGATACCACGGGCCTGGGTGCGCTCAATCCCGGCGTGCACCAGGTGGGGGATGTGCCGATGATCGGCGTCCGCCAAGGCCTGGCGGATCATCGTTTCCGGCTGTTCAAGCGGGTCGAGGACATCATCGTTGCCGGCACAGCGGTGGTCCTGCTGGCGCCGTTGTTCGCCGTGCTCGCCATTGGCGTGAAGCTGAGCTCGCCGGGGCCGGTGTTGTTCCGCCAGAAGCGCCATGGGCTGGGCGGCAAGGAGTTCTGGATGCTCAAGTTCCGCTCCATGCGCGTGCACGCGGAGGGGGAGGGGCAGATCACCCAGGCAACGCGGGGTGACCCGCGCGTCACCCGGTTTGGCGCCTTCCTGCGCCGCAGCAGCCTGGATGAACTGCCGCAGTTCTTCAATGTGCTGGGCGGGAACATGTCGGTGGTCGGGCCGCGCCCACACGCGATCCAGCACAACAACCACTACGAGCGCGTGATCGAGCGCTACATGCATCGTCACTACGTCAAGCCCGGGATCACCGGCTGGGCGCAGGTGCACGGCCTGCGCGGCGAGACGCCGGAGCTGCGCTCGATGAAGAAGCGCGTGCAGTACGACATCGATTACATCCGGCGCTGGAGCCCGACGCTGGATGTGCGGATCATCGTGCTGACGGCACTGAAGGTGCTGGGGCAGAAATCGGCGTACTGAGGTGGCCGTTTTCTGGAACTGAGACGTAATCCCATGAATCTGTTGGCGATTTCATCGCCTGTAGTGCGCTTGTAAGGTATGCTGTGCGGCTGCCGCCGGCCTTGGGTGTTCTGGTCGCGTGCGCCGCAAGGAATGCCACAGGATCCAGGTCAGTGTTCAAGAACGTTCTTTTTGTATGTGTCGGCAACATCTGCCGCAGTCCGTCCGCAGAAGTGATGCTGCGGCAGGCGGTCGAGGGTAGGGGCATCCAGGTGTCCTCCGCGGGTCTCGGTGCGCTGATTGGGCACGGCATTGATGCCACGGCGCAGGAGCTGCTGGTCGAGCAGGGCATGGATGGCCTGGCCCATCGCGCGCGCCAGATCGATGACGCCATCCTGGGAGCCGCTGACCTGGTGCTGACCATGGAGCGCAAGCACGTGCGCCGCATCGCCGAGATCGCGCCGCAGGCGTCCGGAAAGACCTTCCTGCTTGGCAAATGGCAGCAGGATCGGGAGATTCCCGATCCGTACCGCCAGCAGCGCCCGGCGTTCGAGCATGTCTACAAGTTGATGGCCGAGGGTGTGGAGAGCTGGGCGCGGCACCTCTGAAGTCCGCTGCGAACTCCTGTCCTGCAACTCTTTTCCCGCATTGAAGATTCCCAATCCATGACCACTGAAGCCCGTACCTCCGCACCGGAAGACAGCGACGAGATCGATCTGCGCCAGCTGCTTGGAACCTTGATCGACTACAAGTGGTGGATCGTCGGCATTACCGGGCTCTTCTTCGTGGTTGCGGTGGCCTATGCGTTGCTGGCCACGCCGATCTATCGCGCGGATGCAATCGTCCAGGTTGAATCGAAGGTGCCTTCGTTGCCAGGCCTGTCGGATATCAGCCAGTCGCTGGGCATGGGCACCGGATCTGCAGAGGCAACCACCGAGATCGCACTGATTACTTCACGTGCGGTGGTCGGCAGCGCAGTCGATGCGTTGAAGCTGGATATCACCATCGAGCCCAATCGCTTCCCGCTGCTGGGCGGCTATGTCGCGCGCAAGGCGGAGCGTGCCGATCCGGACGCTCTGGCTGATGTTCGCTTTGGCATGAGCCGTTTCGGCTGGGGCGGCGAGAGGCTGGAGATCTTCCAGCTGGACGTGCCGCGCGCGCTGCTGGCACGACCGATGACTCTGGTGGTCGGCGAGAACAGCAGCTATGAACTGTTCGACGAAGACGACAATCTTCTGTTGAAGGGACAGGTCGGCAAGGTCGCCAGCGGAAAGGGGGTGACCGCGCAGGTTGCCGAGATGCGGGCGCATCCGGGCATGCGCTTCGAAGTGTCGCGCCAGCGCCATCTGACGGTCATCAACGACCTGCAGAAGGACATTGCCGTGAGCGAGTCCGGCAAGGACTCTGGCATCCTCACCCTGGCCTATGAGAGTGCCGACCCGGTCCTGGCGCAGAACTTCCTGCAGCAGGTGGCGCAGGCTTACGTCCGCCAGAACGTCGAGCGCAATTCGGCCGAGGCCTCCGCGCAGCTGACCTTCGTCAAGGAGCAGCTGCCCAATGTCCGCAACCAGGTGGATGCGGCGCAGAAGGCGCTGAGTGCCTACCAGACACGTGCCAACTCCGTGGATCTGACCCTGCAGACCAAGGGCCTGCTGGATCAGGAAGTGGCCGTGGAAACCAGCATCCAGCAACTTCGCCTGCAGCAGGCGGAGATGGACCGCAAGTTCACCCGCGACCACCCGGCCTACCAGGCGCTGATGCGCCAGATCGGCGAGCTTGAAGGGCGCAAGAGCAACTTCCAGGGGCAGGTCAAGCAGCTTCCGGAAGCGCAGCAGGAGCTGCTGCGCCTGACCCGCGACCTCCAGGTCAGCAATGAGATGTATACCGGCATGCTGAATCAGGCGCAGCAGCTGGACGTGGCCCGTGCCGGCACCGTCGGCAATGTGCGCATCGTCGATGCTGCCGAAGTCGATGCCACTACGCCGGTCAAGCCGCGCAAGGCGGTGGTGGTGCTGATCGGTACCGTTCTGGGCGCGTTCCTGTCGGTGGCGCTGGTACTGCTGAAGCAGCTGCTCAATCGCGGCGTGGAAGACCCCGCGCAGATCGAAGAGCTGGGTCTCCCGGTATATGCCTCGATTCCGGTGAGTACGCAGCAGCAGACCGATTCGGTCCGCGGCAAGTTCCGCGCCGACGGCAAGTTGCATCTGCTGGCGGTGAAAGACCCGGCCGACCTGGCCATCGAAGCGGTGCGCAGCCTGCGCACGAGCCTGCACTTCGCGCGTCTGGAGGCCAAGAACAACATCGTGCTGATCTCTGGCGCGAGCCCCAACGCCGGCAAGACATTCGTGTCCTCCAACCTCGCGGCGGTGATCGCGCAGGCCGGGCAGCGCGTGCTGATCATCGACGCCGACATGCGCAAGGGAACCCTGCACAAGGCGTTGGGTGCAGCGCAGACCCCGGGCCTGTCTGACCTTCTGGTGGGCAAGGTTGATCGTTCTCAGGTGGTGCGAAGCCTTCCGGGCTTGGACAATCTGAGCTTCATCGCGCGTGGCGACGTTCCGCCGAATCCGTCGGAACTGCTGATGCACGCCAACTTCACCGCGTTGCTGGAAGAGCTGGCACCGCAGTACGACCTGGTCATTGTGGATACGCCGCCGATCCTGGCCGTTACCGATGCTGCGATCATTGCCCATCACGCCGGTACCTGCCTGATGGTGGCGCGCTTTGGCCTCAACCAGGCGAAGGAGCTGGCGCTCGCCAAGCGCCGCTTTGAACAGAACAACGTGCGCATCAAGGGTGCGATCTTCAACGCGGTACAGCGTCGCGCTACGGGCTATTACAGCTACGGGTACTACGAGTACAAGTCGACCGCATCCTGAGGCCGGGAACGCGGGTTGGCACCATGAATCGTTCCGTCAAGCACGCCTCAGTCATCGGCCTCTTTACTCTTGCAGGGGCCGGTCTTGCGTTTTTCACCCAGATGCTGGCTGCACGCGTCCTGGGGCCGCGTGAATACGGGATCTTCATGGCAGCCTTCACGACGATCAACATCGTCTCGCCACTGACTGCTTTTGGCTTGCAGGCATTCTGGCTTAAGGCCTTTGGGCGGGAGGGCTGGCATGCCATGCGCTGGGTCCGGCCAACCTTCGTGTTCTGCCTGCTCAGCACCGTGCTGACCATGCTTGGCGTGGTGGCTTGGGCATTGTTGGGCCTGGGCATGGAAGACCGTGTGGCGTGGTGCCTTTTGATCCTGTCCACCAACCTGCTTTCCGTTGCGAGCATCGAGGTGGTGACCACCCGTTTCCTGCTGGAGGAAAAGCCATTGCCATTGATGGTCTGGCAGACCTTGCCGCAGGTGGTGCGCTTTCTTGTCGTAGTTGGTGTGCTGATGGCGACTACGGCGCCTGACGCCGTGACTGTCGCTTGGCTCTACGCATTTGTGGGCGGAGGTCTCGCACTCGCGAGCGTTCCCAGCATGATGACGTTGGCGAGGGGGCGAATGCACATGGTTGGACACCAGAAGCCTGGTGCCATCTCCCTGGATGTCCGCCCAGGTGTTCTGGCCGTCGCCAAAGAGACCTGGGCATTTGGCCTCGGGAACCTGTTCTTTCTCGTCTACTTCCAGAGTAGCGTCATTTTCATCAGTCACTATCTGGGAGCGGAGGCTACCGGCACGTTTGGTGTTGCAGTGACGCTGTTGGCAGCGTTGTATCTGCTGCCTACTACCATCTACCAGAAGCTGCTGATGCCTCGGCTTCACCGTTGGGCCTATCAGGACCCAGTCGCGTTTCGCGGTGCCTATCACGCCGGCAACAAGTACATGTTGTTGCTGGGCCTGGCAGCCGCCGTCTGTACGGCGCTACTTGCTCAGTTCCTTGTGCCGCTGCTGTTCGGGAAGCTCTATGAGCAAGCTGCTTGGCTGCTGGCCTGGCTGGCTCCCTGTATTCCCATGCGATTCGTTTCGACGAGTGCAGGTGCAGTTCTGAGCACGGGTGACCGGATGCGGATAAAGATCCGCATCATGGGGCTGGTCGCGGTTCTCAATCTGGTCATGAACTTCCTGTTCATTGGTTGGGCCGGTCTACGAGGCGCCGTGGTTGCGGCTATCGCGACCGAAGCACTCTTGATGGGGCTGTACCTCTTTACCGCCAAACGCTCTCTCCGCATGGACGCTCAGGCATGAATAAGGCTGTAACTATCGGAAAGGTCGTTCGTGGCGGCTACTGCATTGGCTGTGGTGGATGCGCCTCTGGGAAGTCGGGTGTCACGATGCGCATCAATGACATCGGAATGCCAGAGCCCGTGCATCCGAAGCTGGACGACATTGCGGCTGACTCCTGCCCGTTTGGCGATGCGCCGGACGAAACGCGATTGGCCAATGCACTGTTCGCGGGGATTCCTGGAATCGAGCATCACCCCTCCACCGGATTCCATTCATCACTCTATGCAGGGCACGCCGTGGTTGGCCCGCACCGTGCTGCGGGAAGTTCCGGCGGGCTGACGTCCTGGGTCCTGGAAGAACTGCTGACCCGCGGTGAGGTGGATGCAGTCATTCATGTCGGTCGTGGGCCCGGCGATGGCATTTTTGAATATTTGATCTCCAATTCAGTCGAGGAGATGCGGCCGCGGGTGAAGTCGCTCTACTACCCGACCGGGTTCCATGATGTTCTGGAACAGGTACGTAGAGAGCAGGGCCGAACTTTCGCAATCACCGGTGTTCCTTGTCACATCAAGGCGCTGCGCCTGGTCGTCGAATCAGATCCGCTCCTGCGCGGCAAGATCAAGTTCTTCGTCGGGATCTTCTGCGGCCACATGAAGTCGCGTGGTTTCGTCGAGTCCTTTGGCTGGCAGTTGGGAATCGAGCCGGATCAGGTCACAGACGTGGACTTCCGCGTGAAGGACGAGACGCGGCCAGCCAATGACTATTCCATTCAGGTGAGCTCGGCGACACGGGTCGAACGCACAGAGAATTTTCGCCTGTATGGATCGGACTGGGGGCTGGGGCTGTTCAAGCCTTTGGCATGCGATTTCTGTGATGATGTCGCCTGTGAAACGGCCGATGTCGTGATGGGTGATGCCTGGCTGCCCGAGTACGTGAAGGACAGTCTGGGAACGAACGTGGTTATCGTGCGCCATCCGTTGATCGCGCGTCTTCTCAGCGAAGCGCGTGACCGCGGTGATATCGCTTTGGATCCGATCGAACCAGCGAAGATCCATCAATCCCAGGCCGCTACCTTCCGCCATCGTGGCGAGGGCCTCCAGGTCAGGCTCGCGCACATGGACGCCATGGGCATCTGGCGCCCGAGCAAGCGTGTGCAGCCGGGAGATGCGGGGCTCCCCCGCCTGCGGCAGCGTCTTTACATAACCCGCATGCGTCTATCGCAGGCTTCCCATCGTGCCTTGCGCGATGCAAAGAAGCGCGGTGGGTTGGCGTGGTACTTCCTGCGTCTGTTGCCCTATGACGTGCTCTACAACTACCAGAATCGCCAGCTCCTGCGTAGGACCTACCGTACATTGAGGGCGATGCTGCAATCGCTCGTCCTCCGCCCCTTGGGAAGGAAACCATGACTCAACGAATCGGGCTGCTGACACTGCCCCTGCATTCCAATTACGGCGGCATCATCCAGATTGCAGCGCTCAGTGCTTTCGTACGCGCGCTTGGCTTGCAGCCGGTTTTGCTCCGCAAGGAGCACCAGAAGGCGGGCTGGAAGCGAATGGTCATCGAGGTGCTCAAGCGGCTCCCGGGACAGAACATTGCGAACTATCGCAACCAGTATCTCAAGCTGCAACGGCACGCCGCGTTCATGGAGGCGTTCCTGCCTGAGCAATCTAGGGTCAGCCGCTCGCCTGCAGAGCTTCGCATGGAGTGTGATCGACTCGGCCTGGATGCAGTCGTGGTGGGAAGCGATCAGGTCTGGCGCCTGGACTATATTGACGATGGTGCTTACGACGCCTATTTCCTCTCGTTCCTGGTGGGGTCTCCGATTCGCCGCGTGTCCTACGCTGCGTCGTTCGGAACCGACCGGTGGCCCGATGCGTCCAGGGTGGAAGATGTGTCTCGCCTGTTGGCCGGATTCCAGGCGGTGTCGGTCCGTGAAGACAGCGGCCAGAAGTTGTGCGCCGATCGCTTCGGTCGCAGTGACGCTGTACACGTGCTTGATCCTACTTTGCTGGTCGATCGCACCTTCCATGAGGAAGTGATCGCAACGTTGGCCCCCGGGCGCGGGGAGGGTGGGTTGTATGCGTACGTGCTGGATCGTTCTGCGGCCAAGAAGGCGATCATCGACGCTGCCGGGCAGTCGGAGAATCTCTCGAAGATCACCATTGCCGAACCGGAGAATGATCTGGAAGGGTACGTGGACCTCGGCGAGTGGGTGCGGCGCTTCCGTGACGCGGAATTCGTGGTTACCGACTCCTATCACGGAATGATCTTCTCGATCATCTTCGAGAAGCAGTTCGTGGCTATAGGCAATGCGGGGCGCGGCCTGACCCGGTTCAAGTCCCTGCTGGCCCAGTTGGGTCTGGAGGATCGATTGGTTGAGGTGGGTAATGAGCGGGTGCAGCTGCCCGGTGCGCAGATCGACTATAGCCGGGTCAATCGACGCATCGCAGAGCTGAGGATGAAGTCACGTGCCTTCCTGTCCGATGCGCTCGACGTGGAGGCTCGCTCATGATCCCCAAGATCATTCATTACTGCTGGTTTGGTGGAAAGCCGCTACCACCTCTCTATCAGCGCTGCGTCGATAGCTGGGCCGAGAAGCTCCCAGACTATAGGGTTGTTCGCTGGGATGAAACGAACACGAAGTTCGATACGTCTTTCCTGCAGGATTGCCTGCGAAAGCAGCAATGGGCGTTTCTCTCCGACTACATCCGGCTGCGTGCAATCGCCGACGAGGGCGGCATCTACCTGGATGCCGATATCGAAGTGGTGAAATCATTCGATCCTCTGCTGGCGAATCAGTGTTTCCTGGGAATGGAAGCTCCGGCCCGCCCGACCACGGGTGTTATCGGCTCGGTTGCCGATCACTGGTTCCCGCGCGCCTGCATGCGTCTGATCGACGAACGCCACGCAGCTCGCAAGCCGTATCTGATTGCTCCGGAAGTGGCCATGGCGTGTGTCGAAGCTGGGGAGGCCGGCAGCATCGCGGTTCTGTCCGAAGAGCACTTCTATCCCTACAACCCGTACGATGCGTCGCGTCCGGTAAAGGAACTCATGTTCAGCAGCATTACGCAGGACACCTTCGCGATCCACCATTGGGGGAAGTCCTGGCGACAGGGTCTCGTCTCCCGCATTTTGAAGAAGCTCGGTTTCTGACCATGCCAGCCAATGCCATCGCCACCCTGTACGAGCTCGCAGGACTGTTGGGCCGCTCAGCGCCGGACTGGCGTGAATTCCGCGCGGGCCAGCCCGAGGCGTGGCTGGTAACGTTCGCCAATCCCCATTCGGTGCGGTTGATGATGGACCGGCAGGACTACTCCTCGACGCTGGCACAGTTCGATGTGGTGCTTCCTGATGGAAACCTGCTCGCTCAAAGTGCGACCCGGCAGCTGGGTCGCACGATTGAACGGAAGTCGTTCGATGGCAACTCCCTGGCGCCGGAGGTACTGTCCTTCTGCCAGCGCAGTCGGCTCCGTGTTGCGCTGGTGGGTGGAGTTGAAGGCGTCGCGAGTGCGGCTGCATCGTTGTTCCGAAAGGAATTCGGCGTAGAGGTGGTGTTCACTCGATCTGGCTTCTTCGCCAACGCGGAGCAGCGGAATCAGTGCTTCCGGGCATTGCGTGAGCAGAACGTCGACGTGGTCATCTGTGGGATGGGGGCGCCGCACCAGGATCGGTTCCTGTTGGAGCTAAAGGCCTCGGGTTGGAGGGGGCTTGGCTTCACCTGCGGCGGGTATCTGGACCAGGCGCTTGCATCCGGCGTGAAGTACTACCCGGACTGGGTGAATCGCTTCAACCTGCGGGCGCCCTATCGGCTGCTGCGCGAGCCGCGGCGGCTGTGGCGTCGCTATCTGATCGAGTACCAGCCCTTCTTGCTCGCCGATGTTCGCCTTCGTCTGCGCAATGTTCGTCATCAGCAGGAACACCGCTCATGACAACACTGTCGATCATCGTACCGGTCTACAACGGTGCCGCATTCCTACCGCCATTCATGGCCTCGGTCCAGGGGCTGCTTGATGAGGGTGACGTGGAACTTGTCATGGTCAATGACGGCTCCACTGATGGCACGGCAGAGATGCTGGATGCGATTTCCTCGGCGAACCCGTCGATCCGTGCCTTGCATGTGGAGAATGGAGGGCAGGGGCGTGCCAAGAATCTGGGTGCTGCGGCTGCCAGTGGCCGGTACCTGTGGTTCGTGGATGTGGATGATCTTCTTGATGTCCGGGTTCCAACTGAGTTCCTCGTTCAATTGTCCGAAGAGGGCATTGATATCCTGTTGACCGGATTTGAGCGATATGACGCAGTTTCGGGATGCTCACTCGGCGTCTATAGGCCGCAGATTGCAAGCGGGAGAGTGGCTTCTTCTCATATCAGCCGATTTGACGATCTGGGGCACAGCGCTTGGAATAAAGTTGTCTCCAAAAAGATATTTTTCTTGCCTGGAAATCAATTTGTCGAAGGGCGGATCCATGAGGATCTTGCGGTTGTGCCACTTTGGCTCACTTCTTCGAGGCATATCTTCTGTGATCCAGTAATCAGATATCGCTACGGGGTGCGTCCAGCATCGAGTATTCATGGGAATTATTCCCGTCATGATGACCTTATGTTCGCACTCTCCCATCTCATGTTGTATGGCGCCGTTGAGGCGAGGAGACTGGGACCGTCGATCGTCAAAGAACTCTTCTTTTACTCACTTCCGCGCTTTGCGTCGGGATTGGGGAAGGGGTGCACCTGGCGGAACTACTGGCAGTGTTACTCGGCATCCCGGGGGTTCTTCGGAAGTATCCCGCGCCAGTGCCGACGAACAATGTGTGCGCAGCTCTCAGTCGCACAGCGGATTTATGTTCACGCCACCTATTGTGGCGGGTGGATGATGCCAATGGTTCTAGCGGGCGCAAAGCGCCTTTTGAAACGCTAGATTTATGCTCAAAGGCTGTGATTCTGAGTGTGTGGATCAGATGCGGTCGGTGTGATGTCGGAAAATTCAGGTAGGGCAATGCAATGCGTATCGCAAGAGTCCAGCTGGCAGCGAAGGTCTACTTCTATTCTTTCTTGCTGGTGGGGGTGGCGGGGCTCCTTAGTCCCTTCGAGTACAACCTTATTCCCGCGAACTCCTACTTTGAGGTCGTACTTCTGTTGTGCGCCACTCTTGCCTTCCGTGTGCCCAAAAGGCCGGTGGCTGGCTTCTTCCTGGCGTCGATTCTATATGTTGGCGGATCGTATGTAGTAATGAGCCTTTTTCGGCCAGCACATTTCCTCGATTTCGCACAGGCATTCAAGGCGTTCTTCTATGTGGCCCCCTTGTGCGTCTTCTTCAGGTCGGAGGCTTTTTCAAGAGAGAGCTCGGTTAGGCTTCTGAAGCTCCTTCTGATAATTTTTGTCTTGAAGTACGCTTACTCGGTTGCGCTCAATTTGACGCCTCGGATGGGGAGTCGCCCTGGTCTCTATGTCGAGAATAACTTTGAGCTTATATTCCTGATGCTCATGTTCTACTTGCTGAGAAGTGACCTGGGCCGGAGGGCGCTTGTCTGGTTTAGCTTGTTGGTGGCAATTGTCGGGATGTCCGGTTCGCGCAGCTCTGTATTGGCGCTGCTTGTCCTGTTCTATGGAGTCTTCCTTAATCGTCTGACGTTGCGGTCGTTCTTCTACATTGCGGGGTTGCTGCTGCTCGGTGGCGCGGCAGTTGCAATATTTGTGCTTCGCTCGGATGGGGGGGGGATTCAGTCGATCGATCGCTATAACTTTATGATGGTCTTCGTGGACGAGGTCCGGTACTGGCCTGCCTGGAAGTTTCTATTTGGAAGCATGCCCTTGACGCCGTTGTCGAGTGCTTCCTGCAGTAGCCTTGCCTACTATCACGATTTATTTAGTTTTTCGGGGGATGGGCGTTGCTATTCGGTTATTCTTCATTCCTATTTTCTTCGTGTAATCTTTGATCATGGAATTATTGGTCTGGCGTTTCTGCTCCTTTTCATGATGATTTCACTCAGGAAGAGTGGCTATGCAAAGAATGAAGTTTTCGTATTCCTCGGCATCATCTGTAGTTCTGCGCTTTCGGTCTCTGCGATGAATAGTGTATTTGTCAGCCTAGCCATTGCATTGGCGCTCGGATTGCGAGGGCCGGCTGCAGTCGTTGGTCGGCGGTGACTTGGTGTGGAGCTTGGCTATTTTGCAATGCTGTGTGACGGCGCCATTTGACGGGTAGGCGGCCTGCGCCTGATTGTCTAGCCCAATTCTCAATTGGAAGGGCTGAGGTGGCGTATCAGGGATCCCGTGCGGCAGGCACACGGGCGCCTCTTGTGAACTTGATGAAGGTTGCATCGACTTCAGTCGACCCGAAGAAACCCATGGCAGAAGCAGGATTTGCTACGGACTACCGGTCTTGCTTTGGTTTATCTGAAGCTTGCAGCCCATGCGCTCAACTGCATATGGAGCTTCTAGCGGCAGCTGAACTCGCCTGATTGGGCTGCAACTCTCCCTGTTCTGTGCTTCTGCTTGTCCGCCGACTGTTTCTTTGCTCAATCCGCAATCGACCGGATGTTGTCGTAGAAAAGTCGATCTTCACGCTCGCCAGTAATGCTATAGAGCGAGTACTTGCGTCCCATCATTGCGCCGCCATCCCTGATAAGGGGGGCCCAGTTGATGGTTGCGCTGCCGCGGGTGGAGCGAGGAAGAATGCTGTCAAACGGTATGCTGAAGTAGATTCCCTTGTCGAAGCTGCCCTCCCCGAAGTCCCTGGCAGACATGTCGGTTTTCGTAACATAGGCCCCCATGCTCATGCCATTGTCGAAAACCCGCGCGACATTGATCGTGGCGCCGTAGTCGCCGGCCAGATACCGTCCTACCGAGAGAGAGCCAACGACTCGTTCCTGTGCGTCAAACGAGTAGTAAAGTGTGGCGTGGCCCGTGGTAATTCGGTAATCACGCAAACCAAAATGCTGATTGAAATCACGCTGGCGCAGGTGGTTCAAATTGGCGCCAACTGCCCATGATTCACCCATCGGTCGATAGAGAAGCTCGCCGCCCACACCGGCGTACATCCACTCAAGATAGCCGGCGTACGCAATACCGTAGAGGTCTTTGCCAAGTCGGCCTGCAATGTTGAACTGCAGGTTGGGCATTGTTAGGTCGGATGTATTCAAGTACCTGCGGATATCAGTTCGTACTCGCGGGACATTGCTCGGGGCGTCGTAGCGGAATTTGTCGTAATTGTTGATGACGTTCGCGCTCAGCGAACCTGTCAGCCATACGTTTGGACGGAAGAATATGCTCCCGCTTGCATTGGCAGAAACCTGATACAGGATGAACCCATCCGGGCCGCCGAGATTCTGTCGATACCCAAAGCTGAAGCCGCCTCCCCAGGGGCGGCTTCCTGCCTGATAGAGGGTATCGGTCCGGATGGCGATGGGCGCGCTGATCTCGGTACTGCGTCGAAGGTCATCTTCGCTTGCAGCCCCTTGCAGATACGCCTCGATGGTCTCTCGCTTGATCGACATGTCTACGGTTGGCATGCCCAGACGTGTCGTCCGGAATGTGTACCAGTCGTAGCTGTCGTCAAGCGTATTGCCAAGAATGCGCGCAGCGCGGCCCATGCCCTTGGCTGCGCTGGCGTAGCGATTCTGATAGCCGTCGATCACCAGCTCGCTGCCGCGGCGGGAAATGCTGTCTACGCGGAATCCAGCGTTCTCGTCAATGTCGCCAGCGACGGACTTCCAATCCGGTTGCGTCGCACTTGATGCTCCTTGGTTCGCTAGCGCGCTCCGGTCAATCCTTGTGGGAGGTGGATCGAAGGGCTTAGGTGCAGAGGGGGCATGACCGGGATTCCCGCGCAGGGTCAATGAAAACATGGCCGCCTCACCACGCTCCCAAGCCGCTGTGAGTTCCACATTTCGATTTGGCGCGTAGACCAATCCGATGTTCACCGGCGTACTTTGCTTGAGGTTGTTGCGTCGCGGTTCGCGCCTGTAATCATTGCCGTCATACTCGACCTTGACTAGCAGGGGATCCCACGGTGTTTGGTAGGTGATGCCGCCAAAGATGCCTACTGGGCCTTTGAACATGTTGCTCACCCCGAACTTGCCGGCGTCATTGATATTGCTTCCGGCGATAGGCCGGCGCTCCTTGAAGCGATCATCGATTGCTCCTAGAGGGTTCGAAAAGTCGCCGCGATTGCCAATGTAGCCGGTTGCCAGGCCAACGGATGCATCAATAGGGCCGAAATTCTTGCTCGCGACCAAGTACTCGCTGGAGAAGAAGCCCGTGCCGCCCAGATCACGCACGCCGAAGGCAAGATCTGGCGTCCAGCGTGTTTCGCGCCAGAATCGCACCTTGAAATCGATCGACTTGTCCTTGTAGTTCTGGTCACCGCTGAGGCTGGTTTCCCCGTATCGCAGGTTGGAGACGTTGATGTATCGGAACGAGCCTTCCAGCCAAGAGAATGGCTGCAGCGTCAGGTTGTATCGACTGTACGGAGAATTGTGTGATGCAGTGAACGCGATATCCCCATCCTCGGTCATGCGTGCTGTCGGTGTCTGCAGCAAGCCGATGCCACCCCATTCGCTGGCAGTCGGGGGCGGAGCCTGTTGTGCATGCAGTTCGGCTGCCAGCGACAGAGCGAGCAGCGACAGGGCGAAGGCGGTAGGGCGCGTAGCGCCGGCGGATGAGAGGGTGGAGCGAATCACGGTTGCAGGGCCTGGGTAGCGATGAACGCCGCGAACTCGGCATTGAAGGTGCTGTCGACTGCAGCGACGGCGTGCTGGCGCAGTGGCACAAAGATGACGCCGCCAGGGGCGACTGGCTGCGGATCGGAGCGGTTCCATAGCGCGATGCCAATCTTCTGGACAGTCATGTCTGGCTGTACCACATAGAGTTCATCACGGTCTGCCGCAGGTGTGACAGCACATTCGCGCAGGTATTCATGCGCATCACGCAGCGGCTGATGAGTCAGCTCACAGGTTGATTCCACCGCACCTACTACGGTGATCGTGGCAGGTCGGCGAGGAGCGATCAGTACATCTCCCTGTTCCAGCACCGGGTCGCTGCCCGCCTGAACCTGCATCAGCCGCATGTCGTTGACGGGCAGTCGTATGCGACCCGATGCCGGATGGTCCTGCAGCCAACGAGAAAGCCCGGTTGCTGCGTCTGCGATCTGCGGATCCTGATGCTCCTCAAGTAAGTCGAGGTCGTGTTGCAGACCCGCACGCAGTCGAACCTGCTGCAGGCGTGCATGCGGCCGATACAGCGCCAATGCGGGCAGATAGGCGTCTGCAGTGGGTTGCGTGGTTGCGAGAAGCCGGGAAAGCCGGGTGCCGACAGCCACCGTGTAGCTTCCCGGTGCAGACAGTGCTCCATCAGCGACGACCTCAAGATTGCCGGGCGCCGGCGATTTGTTGGCCAGGGCAGGACCAGCAGCCAGCAACGCTGCCAGCAGCGGCAAGAATCGAAATCCCATGGTCAGTCCTTTGCGGCGCGGTAAGGTTTGAGCTGCACCAGCTCCACTGTGTAGGAGGGTCCCAGCTGCTGCCGGCTCTTCCAGATAAAGCCTGTGCTGGGATCCGCCCAGTAGATGTTGTGCGCATGGAAGCCGCCTTCGATGCGCTCATCAAAGCGAATCAACGACCGTTCCTTGCCGAGGATGCTCACCGACTCGATACCGCCACGCGTGAGGGTGCCGGTGGCCCTGACCCCCATACGGTAGCCAGGAATCCAGTCGTACTCGCGCTGTACAGTGGTGGTGCTGTTGAGCGCATGCAATCTGGTAAAAGGCGAGGCTCCTGCGATGCGCGCCTGAATCTGCCGGTCTGAGCTCGAAACGCCCGTTACCAGGCCTGTGTCGTCGAGTTGGAATACCGCGTTGCTTCCGGCGTACCAGCTCTGGCGCCCCCCGTCGACGTAACCCAACACCATCACGGCAGTCAGGTCGGGGGCTTTCAACTGCGCCTGTGGGAAGCGGTTCGCGGCGACCTGTTCAGGAGTAGCTGTCACCTGTCGCTTCAGCAGCAGGCGAAAGGAATCGCTGGTCGCACGGCTGGCCGTTGTGCAGCCTGCCAGCAGAGCCAGCGTGGAGAGGGTCATCATCCAATGGAGGGCGCGCCGCAATCTGCGGCGCGCCAAGAGCACATCCATGCGCATCATGTCACTTGTTCCCGACTTCGTTCTCCGTGCGGGCGGCGGTGTACAGGATGTTCGTGAATGGCAACAGCTGGTTCACGAAGCGGTTCCAGCGCGTGACGCCGGCCGCGCCAACAAAAACCACGTCGCCGGGCTGCAGCATGAACTGGCTGCCAATCGCAAAGGCAGCCGGTGAACGAGCTTCGAGCTGATAGACAGTGGAAGGCACTGACTCCAGATCCCTGCTGCCACGGATCACATAGACTGCATTACCGGCTGAGGTCTCCTGGGTCAGTCCGCGGGCGCGGCCGAGTGCCTGGTTCAGTGACACGTCGCCGGTGCGGAAGCTGTAGGCGCCAGGAAGATTGACTTCACCGACTACGAAAATTTCCTTTCGATCCAAGTAGGGGATGAAGATTGAATCCCCGTCCTTCAGGAACAGCTGGCGGCCGCCATGCTGGGTGGCCAGTGTTTCCAGATTGATCGTATAGGTGGCACCGGCGCGGCTGAGGCGGACGCCGGACAGGTCAGCTTGATTGACGTTCAAGCCACCCTGACTGATGGCGTCAGCCAAAGTCAGCGGCGAGGTACCAAGTGCAATCGGGGCTGAGCGCTCGGCAGCGCCCGTGACCCATACGCGCTGGCTACCGTAGGTAAGGATGGAAACGTCGACTTGGGGCGATTCGATGTACTGCGCCAGTCGTCGGCTGATTTCCTCGCGCAGGGCAACCGGAGTCTTGCCCTTGGCCTGAACCTTACCGATGTAGGGGTAGAACAGTGAGCCGTCGCTCTGCACCAGTCGTCCGGCAAGATTGCCCTGCTGCTGCGAGCCGGCGGGAACAGTCAGTTCCGGATGATCCCAGACGGTGATGTACAGAATGTCGCCAATACCAACCGTGTATTCCGGTGGCTGGTAGTCAAACAGTTCCGAGGGAAGGACCTGCTCACTCTGCGTTGCTCGATCCATGGCGATGAGCTTGGGCGTGATGGTGATCAGCTCAAGCTGGCGGTCGTCGCTCTGGCGGCCGCGCGAGACATCGCTATGGCGCAGGTGCTGGCCGGGGGCCAGCAGGCAGCCGGACAGGGTGGCGGTTGCCAGTAGAGCAGCCGCGAGACAGGTCAACTTCTTGGTCATGGGAGTAAGAAAATTCGACAGGCATAAAAAACCCTCGCCAAGCAGTTGCCCGGCGAGGGCTTGAAACCGGAAACGGTTGGATCAGCGGCCAGTGCCGCCAGTGCCGCCAGTACCACCCGTGCCGCCGGTGCCACCGGTGCCCGGCTCTTCCGGATTACCCGGGTCACCGCCCGGATCGCTTGGGCCACTGGTGCTGTCACCGGCGACGCTGTACAGCACGGCGCCAGCAGCAACGGCGATGACGCTGGTGCCGACAATGGCGGCGGTCGACAGGCCTGCGGCCTCGGTGCCCGCTACAGCGGCGGTGGTGCCTTCTGCGGCGGCTTCCGTTGCCGGAACCTCCTGAGCGAACACCGGGGAGGACAGACCCAGCAGGGCCAGGGCGGCAATCATCTTCTTCATCTACGGGGTCTCCTACTCCGTGAGGTAAATTTTTCCACGCGTATGGTGGCGAATAGTCATCTGCCCTGTCAAGGAAGGTGAAGGGCTTGTGCAAGCAAATCGACGGTCTTCAACTTCAGTCGTTGGTCTCGAGGCAGTCCTCCAAGGCCTCGGCAAGCGCTGTGACCAGCTGATGTGTGCGTAGATCTGGAAGGCAGAGTGGAAGGATGAGGCCGATGAGCACGGCAGAGGCCAGGATCCGCCCGCTGGGGCGGTTGCACGGAGTTGTGGTGGAAAGCGCCCATGCGCCGCTGCCCAGCCCAAGCATCAGCCCGGCAATGACCTCCGAAAGGCTATGCGCATGCAGCGGGATTCGTGACCAGGCAATGGCGGTGGCCAGCAGCACGCCGATGACCAGGCCGAACGACCGAGCGCGACTGTCGGGGCCAGCAAGCAGCACGCCAACAACTGGGTAGATGGCGCTGGACATTGCCGCATGCCCGGAGAAGCCTGTGAAGTGCACGCTCTTGATGCCGATCCCCCAGCCCATGAAGGCCAGCTTTGAGGCAAGCGTGACGCCGGTGGTGACGGCGATGGCCGCCAGCCATCGCCATTTCAGGCGTGCGTCTGCGCGGGGCAGCGTGATCAGCAGCGCCAGGGCCATCGGCAGCAGCCAGCGGCTGTCGCCGAGGGCGGAGAGGCTTCGCCAGACGTCGGGCATCCAGTTCACAACGGGTCGCGGCGGGCCAGCATATCGACTCCGGGCGCTGCGAAGAACGACTAACGCTTGGTCCATTCAGCCAGAGGAGGTATCCTTCCCTGCTGCAAATGGCCCCGTAGCTCAGCTGGATAGAGCGTCCCCCTCCTAAGGGGAAGGTCGCCCGTTCGAATCGGGCCGGGGTCACCATTAATCAATGGCTTACAGAATTTCATGGCGAGCGACATTGCTCTACATCGCCGTACGTAATCCAGCTTTTGGCACAGTTGGCACAGCGGTTTGAACCATACGGTTTGCTGAAATCCGTACTGAGGGCCCCGCTTCGAGGCCCGGATGACGGACCTCAATGACCTTGCTGCGTGGCACGGATGAACACGGCACACAAGATCAGTCAGCAGTTCAGGGATTTCATCGCAGCCCTCGGCGGGGCAGCGGGCCTGATTACTGCGGGCTCAGTTTTTGTACTGGGAATCCTTGCAGGCTGGGCTGTCTTTCAAGAACGGCCGCCGTCTAAACCTCTTTCACCAGGGTCGATCGCTGATGGTCTAGCAGCGCTTGGTGCTCTTGTTGGTGCTGCATCTACCATCTTCATTGCCGTGCTTGCCTCTCGAGAGGTTGCTAGGCGGAAGAAGGAAGCGCTATCAATCTCAGTGTCAATTTCATGCTGGCCTGTGGTGGCGGACATGGAACTGGCCGTCCGTATAAGCAGAATCGTCCCCGAGGGACGGGAGTTCTCTCGCGCCGACATCAAACTACTAACCGAGGTAGCTCAGACCTTCATGACGCATGAAGAACTAAGGGATTGGGCTTTGGTCTCCGGCCTCCCTGCTGACGTGCTTCAGAGTGTTGCCACTGGCCGCTCTTTGTTGCATCAAGCGAGCGTCCAAGCAAGGCTAATCCGCAGAAATTCTGATCGGGGTGAGGATGTCCCTGCTATTGAAGTTTGGAGCCTTGTAGTGAAGATTGAGGAGGCCGCCGAGAAATTGCGCTACGCGGCGGACTACCTACACCAACAGATCGGGGGCCGGGATGTCCCGCCTTGGCGAAGCTGGAGGGGTACAAGGGATATGAGAACGATCCAGAGAGAGTTGACTCGTCGTTATCACAAGATTTAAAACTTCAATCGTTTCACCGCTTGGTCGTCCCCGTCTGGAGTGAGATGAGCGTAGTACTTCTCCGTTGTTGCATAGTCTGCGTGCCCAGCAAGGACTTGCACGCGACGAAGTGGAACACCTGCCATCACCATATGAGCGCAGAAAGTATGGCGTAGCCTGTGAAGGTGACCGCCCACTCCAGCAAGCTCACAGTCCTTCTTGAACCAGTCAGACAAGGTGTCCTTGTGTACCGTGGCCAGCGGGTCTGGCAGGTGCCTCAGCGCCCACTTCGCATAGCGGTTTAGGGGGACTTCCCGCCATTTCCCTGACTTTGTCCGGCCTTCCCCGCTCTCGTCCGGGTCGCTCTCCACCAGCAGGCGACCGGCCACGACAGAGCTTTTCTCCAAGCCGATGATCTCGCCACGCCGCAGACCGGTGTGGGCCATAAAGAGCCACAGCGGCGCTCGCGCAGGGTTCGCACGATAGAGCCGGCGCATCGCCGCACGGTCATAGAACTTGACTGCCACGCTCCGTACGCCGCGAGGTGCCTTCACTGAGGCAAGCGGGTTCATGTCCAGCTCTTTCCATTCGACCCCGCGGTTGAATGCCGCCTTCAGCCGTCGAATCTCCTTCCCCACAGTTTCCTTCGCCGCCTTGTCGTCCAGCAACCTGGAGCGCTTGTACTGCTCCACCTCGACCTCTCGGATGCTGTCGATCGGCCGGTGGCCGAACCGCTCAATGAAGCGCTTCACCTCGCTCCTGGCCTTCGAAATCGTGGTCGGGTGCTCGGCCTCGTACCAGTCCAGATACCACTCTAGGTAGTCACGGACCTTGGGCAGGCGCGCCAAGATCCGCACCCCATGTGTCAGTTCTGCTTCTTTCGCGGCACGTACTCTCTCTCCGCCTCACGGGCGTCAGGTTGCCCAATGGACCGGCGAAAGCGCTCGCCGCCTTCCGCCCAGTCGAGGTAGGCCTTGCTGCCGCGCCAGTAGAGTCGGACCTTTGTCATTCCTCTGCACCTTCGATCGCGGCATAGAGCGCCGCCTTTTCGTACAACTGCCTTCCCATGAAGCGGCGGGGCGTGAGCCCGTAGCCCATGGCGTTCTTCCTGAACAGGCTGTTTGAGGCGCTGCGGTAGTGAGCGGCTTCCTCGACGGTGAGCCAGTCTTTCCCTGACAGGTCGAGCCTTTCAGCTGCGCCCATTGGCGCCTCCCGCTGCCTTCCTCCTGGCCGTCGGCTGTTCCGCGAGGCTAAGATTGAATTGCACGACGTTGTCGGGGACGGCCGCCGGAGAGAGTGCCCGCGCGCTGCGGGCCGGACGGTTGAGCCGGCGCCATGCCGCGATGGCTGCGTCGGGATTGGCATGTTTGCTGCTCGACCTGCAGGCGCACTCGACCAGGTGGCCACCGCTGGCGGAGGCGCAGCGCTTGTCGTGGATGTGGCGCGCACGGTGGTGTCATTCCGCCAGTCGCGCCTGCCGTCCCGATACTCGGTGACGTGCTCCACCACATCGAAGGGAAGCGTATGCAGGTGAGTGCTTACGTCGGCCATGGCCCTCTTGATAGCCAACTCCAGCGACTCGGGAGCCTTGCTCTTGCGGCTGAACCAGCTCATTTGCCCACCGTCTGGCTGTCGATCAGGGCCTTAACGTCGTTGAATTGCACCCATGCGCCCGTATTGGACTCTTCGCAGTCCACTGACATACCGACAAGACCGGGACCTTCATCGGCGAACAGGTCGAAGCGATGCAACTTCAGCAGGTCCACTGCCTGCGCGGGCGGGGCGGCGTAGGCGCGTTCGATTCGTCCCACGCCCTGCGTCTCCGCTTCGATGTAAGTCTAGTCCGCATCGCCGTTGAGCCAATCGTGACCAACTACGAGGGCAACATGCAGACCGTGCGTCTTCCAAGAATCCAGCGCTGAAATACGACCTTCCGCAACAGCACGTTAGCCCCGCTCCTGACTTCTTCAGATAGCTATATGTATTGGGATACGTCGCTCGGTAAGCCCGTGTTCTGGTCGGGAACCGGCTGGGTAGTTGCGACCGGGGCGGCGGTCTAGGCGGGCATTCTGTCGTCCCTCGCCGGCGGCGTGCTATAAATGCGCGCCGCCGGATGGGCTAGGGAAGCGATGAGAAACCTGTACTGGGACGCATGGAAGGGTGTTGCGATCGTGGCCGTTGTGGCCATCCACGCCTGCGGCAGCGCATTGGCCTTTCCGGATGGAAGCGCGAACCAGACATTCGCCGTAGTTCTCCGGCAGTTCATCAACTTCCCGGTCGCCCTCTTCGTGTTCCTCTCGGGCATGTTTGCATTGCAGGGTCAACCGGCCAATTCGTACCTCTCCGCCGTGAGGAGTAGGGCATCTCGGCTGCTTGTCCCGTACCTGGTATGGGCGGCGGTGTACTCAGCTGCGAAAGCGATCACTGGCAAGCTGGTACTTGCTGAGCTACCGGAGATTCTGGCCACAGGGACTGTGATATCGGTGGGCTACTACGTGATCGTGATGCTCCAGATCGCCGTTCTCTCGCCGGCTCTTGAGCGCTTGTCGCGCAGAGCGTTGAAGCTAGGCATCCCGGTGTCGATCGCGGCCTCCTGCGCCTTTACCTATGGGATACGCGCCGGTGGTCTCGACGGAACGTGGTCGCACTTCCCGTACAACGCGCTGCCGTTCTTCCTATGGCTTCCCTTCTACTTGGCCGGCCTGGCTGTAGGCAAGAGCGATTCGGCCATGGGTTTCGGCCGCTGGCAGATAGCACTGGGGTTGGCGTCTGTTGCGGTTGCTTGTGCTGTTGTTGAGGCGTTCTTCTGGCTTCCTGACTCAATGGAACTGGCCATCTCGCAGCTGAAACTGTCATCGATGGTTACGTCGTTGCTGGTATGTGGTCTGGCGGTGTGTGTCGCGCGCATATGGACCATGGCGAGCGGCTGGCGCTGGGTTCTTGCCTGGCTCGGTGCGCGAAGCTTCTATTTCTATCTCTCCCATATGCTGGTGCTCGGGGTCGTTCAGGCAGCCCTGCGCAGGGTGCCGGGCCTCGACGCTGTGCAGCCCGCGTTTGTGCTGTTGGCCGTCATTGCCACGCTCACCGTGTGCGCTGCTGGCGCCTCCGTGTTTGAGCGGCTGGTGAAGGGGAACAGGTCGATGCTTCGCAGGTTCGGGATTGCGTGATCCCGTGCCGTCTTGCCAGCTCTCGAAGGGAAATTCCCTTCTCGTGAGCCCGCGCCACCATCGCTTTGCCGCAAAATTCCCTGCCGTTGCCCGTCCTGATCACTTGCGGCAAACCGCGCTGAACGGCCAATCTGTCCAGTATTCTGGCAACGCCCCGCCCGGAAATGGCCCGTTCCACCTCGATGGCCAGGGCTTCGCGGGTGGCATCGTCAACAATGGTCAGGCACTTGATCACTCGGCCTTCCGCAGTGCGATCGAACACAAAATCCATCGACCACACCTGATTGGCGGCGGACGGGCGCAGCAAGGGCTGTCGCTCACCGACAGGCACCTTCTTGCGCTTCCTACGACGCACCTGCAGACCCGCTTCCTGATACAGGCGCTCCACGCGCTTGTAGTTCACAACAAGCCCCTTCTTTCGCAATTTCAGATGGATCATGTCCACGCCGCAACGTCGATGACGGTGTGCCAGTACAGCGATCTGCTCGCGCAATTCAACGTTGTGGTCCGGTCTGGCTTCGTAACGCGGCACGCTGGCGCTCATGCGTGCAACCACCAACGCGCGCCGCTCGCTCAGCCCCTTCTCGACCATGCTCCGTACCAGCAACCTGCGCGCCGGTGCGGTCACCACTTTTTTTGCAATGCATCCTTGATGACGTCGTTCTCGAACACCTGCTCGGCCAGCAACTTCTTCAGGCGTGTGTTCTCAGCCTCCAGGTCCTTGAGTCGCTTGGCGTCGGGCACGCTCATGCCACCGAACTTGCTGCGCCACAGGCAGTACGAGCCCTCACTGAAGCCATGCTGGTGGCATAGGTCCTTGATCGACATGCTCGCCTCGGCCTCGCGGAGGAGGCCGATGATCTGTTCTTCGGAAAAGCGCTTCTTCGCGTCCAATCTCCTTGTCGTTAAGAATTGGGCTCCAAACCGTCGCGCTACTCAATCTCGGGGGGGGGGGGGCACAGCACCGGCATCTTTGGGTTTACCTCCCGGTGCTTAGATTGAGGCATACCAGTTGAGTGGCGACAAAGGCCCTAGCTACATCTCCGTCAAAGAATTCAATGAACCACGTATCGGAGAAGGGGAAGTGCTCAGGAAGGTCCATCAACTTATCGCGCAATGTGCTAATAGAGCCAGCTAACACCTTTGCTCCAAATTCAGTCAGCCCGTCATCGCGTAGTGGTGCCCCTTCTATGGATCGCTTCGCAGATGCTTTGACCAAGGCCCCTATTGGGTTGGACTGATTTTCGTCCCGAGAGAACCTAACGATATGATTGACTAGGCGCTGACTCCGCTTCTCCAAGAAGATGCGGATTTTTTCTGCGCGGTCTACACCAGGAGCTGCAAAGGATCTAAATTCTTCCAGCGCATCCTCGGCAAAGATCTTGTTGCAGTGCTTCATCACACGGCGAATCACGGTTTCCATGCGGTCCTGCATATGACCGCTTGCGAAGATATCTTCAGTGAAATAGTTTCTATCGAAACCATTGATCAGGGCGTGATCGAGTTTCAGAACTTTCCAGTCATTCCCAAAATTCTCCTCCAGTGGATCCACATGCACGATAACGGTGCGATCGGCATGATGCTTACCTACGTCTCCCAGGGACACGATGAAGGTCAGCGCGTCAAGCAGCGATACGTATGCCAAAAGCCGGCCGCGGCTGATGCAGATGACTATCGTATGACCTAGTTTGGTGGGGTGGATGGCCTCGGGTGGCGATTCGATAACGCTAGACCAATACACGAATTCGCCGGCAAGCGCGGAGGAATGGAGTCGATCATCTTCCTGATATTGGTCACCGCTGCGTAGCATATCTTTGATAGCAGCCAAGGCTGGTAGGCGCGCGACGTCTCGCCAGTAATGTGCTACAAATGTCAGTGCAAGGTAGGCAATCGAGCGCATGCCATCGTCACCGCCAAGCACAATTTGAAATCTATAAGGCTCGGTTACATACTTTTGCAGTGGTTCCTTGGTCTTGGTCGCTGTGAGCGTAAGACCAATTTGCTTCGCATGCTTCTTCAACGCTGGGATATGCGCCGGGTCAATCTCCAGAAGCGAGGGTGTGCCGAGCTCCATTTCGTTGAGGATTGCAGCTATGTCTGGTACGTGCCCAATCTCAGTGCCATCTATTGAGTAACTTTCGTCGTCGCTGCCAAGAATGACGGCAGGCTTAAAATCGCCCCGATGAGGCTTGACTCTGAGTAACGCATTGAAGATGGCAAGCTGCGTCTGAAGAGTATCTACATGGGGCCCAAGTGCGTGGTTATGCTTCTTGCAATAAATGCCCTTGTCCTTACGGCGCCCGCCTAGCGCGGACGGAAAAACGTGTTCGCCGGTCTCCGTTGGCTTCCCGCAAATGATGCAATCTTGTGGCCGTTTGGACATCTACTTCTCCTTGGAGGGCTTTGCACTTTTGGTGTGAGCTAGCCATTATCGACTATTGAATGATAGTCGGTATTGCTGAACAAGCAGGCTCACACCAAAGCTGTCCGGCCAGGGCAAAAGGCTATCTTCATCCCATCTACAGGCTGCTGCCACTCCCTTCGGCTCTCAGGCGCAGTGAGGCATATGCGAGCTGTTCCCCTGCGCTGCGTTGAGGGCTGATTCCCCCAGCGCGGGCCGACGTTGAGGTGATCATGTGTCGACTTCCTTCTAGGGGGGGGGGGGGGGGGGCGGGCACAATGACGGCCAACAACTTCCACATGACTAGTGGCAACCGGATCTTTATTTCCTGTCTGGAGAAGGTCGTACGGGCCGTGATTACCGAGACCCTCCGGTGAGTGGCGTGACGGTGGGGCTACAGATCGCCACGATCTTCATCGTGGAACTGACCGAGGTTCAGCTGGAGTTCGGTTGAAGACGCAGGCGGAGCTCAGTTCCGATGTAGTGCTATATGCCTAGAAGTTGATTGATGGAAGTCGATGTGAGTAAGGTCGCATTGTCGTCTCGTACGACCGGATAGGATCGAGCGGCGAGCAAGATGCTCGCGTTCAAGGAAATGGAGTATTTCGTGAAATCGAGTCTTCTTAGTATTTCTTTGCTTCTCGCAGTTGGTGGCGTATCCGTCGCTCATGCAAGCGGAACTGAACTTGCATCCGTGGCCAATGCGGCGGTGCAGATGGATCCCACTCTTGCAGTGCCGGCTGGCGTCACGCTGGCAGAACTGCATCGCCTCTATCACCCCAAGCACAACTCGCACATGATCATTCACTACGACATTGCATCGTGGTTGCGATCTGGCTATATCGACGAAGGTGTCATTGGATTTGTTTCCTCGACTCCTTTTGACGGTGGTCACGCGGTCAGGGCGTGCTTGAGTCACACGCCATACGACGATTTCACCTCAACTGACATGAACTGCGAGGGGCAAGTCATTCCTCCCTATCGAGGGATTATTGGCTACCTTTCGACGGTCCAGTTGCCAGGCACTGCGCCACTGTATCGATGCGCTTATGCCTGGAAGGGGAAGCTGCGTCATTTCGATACCCGTGATATTGGCTGCGAAGGGATCTCGGGCGCCAACAACGACGGGCCGCAGGGCTACGTCTTCATGTGATGGAGCGGCCGCCTAGTCATTGGCTGGGCGGCTTCACCGAGGCGCGACACTTGCCGCGGTGAGATGGCGCCCATGTGCTAATCCGCCCAGATCACCGCCGCTTTCAAGGGGCGAGTTCGACGTGTATGCGAGGGCCTGATCCATGGAGGGCTAGATGGTCGTTCAGTGATGAGTTTTGAATACTCTTTTGAAGACCACACGATCCTTGGGCTTCTCTTTGATGAACTTCGACAGACCAAGTACGATGACAGCGAACGCTGTTGCGCCGACGTAGACGTTGAAGGTAGCGGCTAGGACGAGCCCTAATAGTACGCTGGCCAGCATCGCAGCCTGTTGGGCCTCCTGAGGGGCGCCATAGTGAACCTCTGCTTCGCAGCCTTGGCAGACTCTGATCCCGCGCTGTGATTCTCTGAAGCAGTACGGATAGCTAAGTACAAGTTCCATGTTTTCTCCTGACAATCTGCCGTGATTTTTTGCCAAAGAGAGGGGGGGACTATCGAAGTTTTCCTGACACTTAGTCGGGGTCTTCCCTGGTAACTGATGCATCATTCGACCAGTGGCTGCTGGGCTCATATGCCGGCCTCGCTGGTTCTGGGGGCGCAGACATCTCAACGCGCTTGGCGCGCGGTTGGCACACTCAGTGCCGGAGCCATTGATACTGCTGACCCCATCGTCCGACTCCCAAGGGGAAGGTCGCTGTTCGAGTTGGGCTGGGCGCACCAGGATCAATGGCTTGGGCACTAGTGCGGGTTTGTATAGCGGTTCGATTGGATTTCATGGTGCCTCTCTGGTCCCGTGCGGCCAGCACCGTTCTTGGCGCGGGCGCCTTCGATCATTGTCCGGTTTCCAGTCGTCGGGCTCCTTTCTGGACCCATCGACCGGCCTTGGCGGGAGTATCCTGTGCCGGGGATGGACGTCAGGGCAGGGCATGGAGAAGCTGCAGAACCTTCAGATGATGCGGGCGATGGCCGCGATCCTGGTCGTGTGGGCGCATGCCATCGACCTTGTCGCGAAGCGGCAAATCGACGCATTTCAGGTAAGTTGGGGAGCGCTCGAGAACTTCGGCGCCGTCGGTGTGGATGTGTTCTTCGTCATCAGCGGCTTCATCGTCTCGCTGACGGCTGAGCGCTCCAGGTCCCTGACGCAGTTCTTGGTCGCCCGCCTTGTCAGGATCTGGCCCCTGTACATTATCACCACGGTAGTGGTGTTCGCTGCGGATCCCGCGGCCAGGTCCTTGGCGACGCTGGCCTGGTCGGTTGTCTTCCTGCAGGTCCCTGGAGTTCCGGCAGGCATGCCCACACATCCGTTGGGTTGGAGCCTGATGTTCGAGGCAGTCTTCTATCTGATGCTCGCCGGGGCAATGTGCTGGCGAACCCAGCGACCGATGCCCGAGCGGGTCCTCATCATCGGCTCGACGGCCATTCTTGTGGCGGGGGTATGTGGTTTCCACCAGCCCATGAACATCATTGGAAACCCGATCATCATCGAGTTCCTGCTGGGTGTGGTCATCGGGTGGGCGTACCGCCGGTGGCCTGTGCTGCCCGCTTGGGCTACCTCCGGGCTCTTCGTGGCTGGGGCTGTGATGCTACTTTCTACCGCCATGTACGGCTTCGGATCCATCAGTGAAGCACCGCAAACCCTGGACGCAAGCCTTTCCTGGGATCGAGTGCGGATGTGGGGGATCCCTGCGGCGCTACTGATCGCGTCGGCAGTTTTACGGAGGAATGCGACGTCGGCGGCAGGCCGACCGCTGGTCTTCCTCGGGGACAGTTCCTATTCCATCTACCTGTTCTCGTTCGTGGCCTTGCTGCTCCTTGATCAATGCTGGGACGTCTGGGCCCCAGCGTCGCCGGACGTTGCGATCCTGCTGGCCACTTCGGTGGCTGTGGTGTTTGGCGTGATCTGCTACGTGGTTCTGGAGCGCCCGCTTACTTCAGCACTTCGCACAAGAATTGCGGTGCATCTGGCCAAAGCTTAGGGGGGCTGGCTAGGCAACCTGCGTCGGCAGATCCTCGCGATTGTTCCGCAGCGTGTTCACCGCACGGCTGGCGCGATAGGCCTACATCACGCGGTCCCAACCGCACCGGCTGCCAGATGGCGCAATGTGCTGCTCCGCCTAGATCATCGCTGCATACCAGAAGCTGGTCCGGATGACTGGCGCTAGCTCGTTGATTCGGGAGTCCGCGGCGAAGAGAGCGCCAGCACGACACTTATGTGTGATGGCGCTCAATGCCTCATAAAACGAGTTGCAATTCCTGCACTCAGCTACTCATTCCGGGTCTTCAATACGCGGGGGCTCTTGCGGCTTCCCGCCGCCGCCATTGCCCGGATTTGAGATCGGGCCGATGCCAACAATCCCGCAGTTCCCGTAGCATCCTCCCCCGCCGACCATCCCGCCGCCACTGCCACCACTGTCACCACTGTCACCGCCGCCTGCTTGACCGCCGTCGGCTCCGCCGCTTGACGGCTTTTGAGTGCCGGGCAGGAGTAGGACGCAAGGACTTCCCGTGAGGCACGTAATGGCGGCTTCTTCGACCGACCCATCGCCCCAAGTTACCTTGATTCTGCTGCCAACAGGCAAAGAAGCAACGCCATGCGCGGCACGATACATGCCCGCCAAACCGACAAGACCGGCGTGTCGTAGCTCCGCCATGTCGAAGGCGGACATATTTTGCGCTGCCACAACTTGGTTGTACGGATACGAGCTGGCATTGATCGATACTGTTGCAGCGATGGCGGTAAATGCCACGAAAACCAGAGTGGCGATGCTCAACTTCATCCTTCTGGAAATCCGATTCACAAAGGCGTCCTTTTTATGATGGTTTCTTCCCAACGGCTCTCTGTACTTCTCCTATCGCTCTATCCAGCGATTCTTGCTGTCCAGTAGGAACCAAATTGCCCCTAACGGCGTCTTCAAAATCTCCTGAGTCGCATATGCCTGTATTGATGCAGAGCGAATCCAGTCGATAGGATCCGGGGCTGCAATCTGCGCCCAATCGGCATGCCACTATGCTCCAGGCGTAATTGGCATATGGTCCTGTCGTGGCGCGCTTGAACTCTGCGAAATCTCCAGAATCTGGAGCGAGCGCGAGAAGATCACCGAGGGAGAAGATGGCTTCCGGGTCACCCGAGTGAATCACGTCGCGCGCTAGCGATAGATAGTCATCTGCTTCTAGCGCTGCCCAGTTCTTGGACGCCACCGCAACCTTGGAGTAAGCGTCCCCTTGGTTCGCAGCTCGCTCGAACCAGTTGATGTAGGCATCTTGCGGTATTACTTGGCCACCATCTACTGCGGAACAGATCGCTGAAAAGCGCTTCTTGATTCCGTCGTAGGTGCTCTGAGGGACACCGCGAACAGCCGCATATGCATCCAAGGTCGAATACATATTCGCTGGAGACAGACTGAACACCGAGCACTGTTGGTACAGCTTTGCCAGTTCCCGTTGCGCTACCATATCGCCGGCTTCTGCACGAGAGCGCAGGGTGTTGAAATGTGCCGCCGCCGATTGAGAGTCGGCATTGCTCCAAAGCTGTGAGTCAAGTGCACCGGGTGTACTCTCTCTCGCTACTGGCGAGATCGGTAGGTGCTGGGGACCAAGGGACTCTGCATTTGAGCTGTTGGACACTGTGCCATTTCGGACAGAGGCGATCCCATACCAAGCCGCTATTCCGACGATTGCGGCTATAGAAAGCCACGCTACGATTCTTCCTTGAGACATCGCCTTCCCCAGCTGTGCCTGACTCCGAAGATGCTATCACGGGATACCCAGGCGAAATCAGCAACTGGCCAGGAGCCGAGCAGCGCCGCGCCGGCACCATCCCCGAACGATTCAGGCGGATAGCCACCGCGTTCGCAGGACCTGCGACGGCCGGCCGTATCCTTCCGGCCATGCTTCCCTCGCACGGCTACCAAGGTTTCCGCACCGCCCCGATCCCCTCTGGCTGGGTCCAGATGGGGGAGAGCTGGGTGTTGTGGTGGAACGGTCGGCAGATCGCCAACGTCAGATCCGGCAAGGATGGCACCGTGCGCGTGCATCTCGACGCCTGGAAGATGTGGCAGACCAAGGACGAGCGTGCCGCCAGCATCGCCCAGGGCAAACGCTACGCCGAGCGCTGGTGCGCGGCCAGACTGTATCCGGAGATGCGCCTGCGCGCGGCGGCGGCCAGGCTGCTGGACGCCACGCCGTGCGAACCGCAGGGGCCGCCGCCCGGCCTGCCGCCGACGCGCGAGCAGCAGCAACAGGCCCGGCGCCTGGCCGAGGCAACTGCCGTCGCCACGGCTCGGGTCAAGGAAGCGCTGGAACCGCCCAAGCCTCCGGCAACCAAGCCCCGGGCGAAGGACGCCCGCAAGGCGTGGGTCAGGGCTGGGCTGCAGCAGATGCGACGGGGTGTTTGAGCGGAAATGGACCCACGCCGGTCCCATGCACTGCGTAAGTCATTGATCGAGCGGGCGACGAAATCCCCCTCCTAAGGGGAAGGTCGCCCGTTCGAATCGGGCCGGGGTCACCATCCACCACTGCTGCACGGCAGCCGTTGCCTCGGGCTTCTACAACAACCCCAGCCCACCCAGCACCGCCGCCACGTCCTCCCGCTCGCCATCCCGCAGCCCCTGCAGAGGCAGTGGCAGGCAGTCTTCGCCGCACAGCCCCAGCAGGGCCGCTGCGCAGGCCATGACGCGAATCCCGCCAAACCGGTCATACAGCGACCACAGCGGCGCCAGTCGTGTGGACAGAGCAAGGGCGCCCTCCGCATCGCCGTTGCCCACGGCCTGCGTGATCTGAAGCGCAAGCCCAGGGAACAGCCCGGCAGTCCCCGAATACCAGCCATCGCATCCCGCCAGCAACCCGCGCACGGCCGTGGCGTCGCCGCTGATGCCCAGCGTCACACGGGCAGGAACGCTTGCGCGCAGTGACGCGACGCGCGCAGCTGCTTCGGCCGGATCATCTGCCAGTCGCGGGATCTTGATCGAGGCGATGTTGGGCAGCGCGGCGATGCGGCCATGCAACGCGTCGGAGAAGCGGAAGTGCGTGGTGCCGGGATTGTCATAGACGCAGATCGGCGTGCGTACCGCCGCGCATACGGTTTCAAACAACACTTGCACCTCATGGTCCTTCAAGGACTGGTAGGACACGGGTGCAAGCAGCAGGCCGGCAGCGCCCGCATCTTCGGCATCCAGCGCCAGTTCCAGCACATCCCGGGTACGCAGTGCACCGATGCCGGCAATCACCGGCACGCCGCCTGCGTGCGCGAGGGCTTCGCGCAGCACGCGCTTGCGCTCGGGCTTTTCCAGATAGGCATAGCTGCCGGTGGAGCCGAGGATTCCCATCGAATCGACACCGGAGTCGGCCAGGCGCTCCACTAGTCGCGCAAATGCCCGAAAGTCGATGCCGGCTTCAGAGAGCGGGGTAAGGGGAAACGCGCTGAGGCCTTTGAACATGGGATTTCCCGAATCTGGGTGGGCTGGGTGCGTGGGATTGTTTATTGTCCTATGACAAAATTCAAGTGCCGCCCTGCAGCGTGCCTGGCCGCGACGAATGACGCACCATGAGCGCCATGAAGCCTGACCTCTGCCCCGTCCATCCTTCGCACTATGCCGCCATCACCCGCTGGCCGGAATCCGCCGAGGCCACCCAGCGCTGGGCGGGTCCTGGCGTGCCGTTTCCCTTGCCGCCGGAGCGGTTCGCGCAGGTGCTTGAGCTCGAGGTGCGCCCGGGCTGGGCGCTGCTGGACGAGCAGGGTGTTTGTGTTGGATTCGGTCAGTACTGGATGACTGCAACCGACACGGCGCACCTGGGTCGCATCATTGTTTCGCCGCATGCGCGGGGACGCGGGCTGGGACGCGCGCTGATGCAGGCGCTGTGTACCCAGGCCCAGCATGAAAACGGCATCCAGCACATCACCCTGCGCGTCTATCGTGACAACACGGCCGCCGTAGCCCTGTACCGCGATCTCGGTTTCCAGCAGGTCGAGGCGTCGTCGACGCCAGAACTTCTGTTCATGCGGCGCACGTTGGCCTGAACTCTGCTCAGGCCGGCGAGGTGGCCTGCAGGGCACACCATTGTTCTCGGGTGATGCGGCTGATGTGCTCGGTGCGGTAGTCGCCGAGGAAGCTGTTGAACTTGTTCACTTCGGTATGGTGATGCTGGAAACCGCATTTGCTCTGCGCGGCCAGTGACTGCAGGTTATCGGCGAAGTAGCCGCACCACAGTGCGTCCAGCTCCAGGTCCATGAATGCGTGCCGCATCACTTCGCGCACCGCTTCGGGCACCAGTCCGCGGCCCCAGTACGGAACGCCGATCCAGTAGGCGATCTCGCCTTCGCGGTCGCTGATCTCGAAGTTGCTGTCAGCGCCGATCAGGATGCCGACACAGCCGATCGCGCGGCCGTCCTCGCGGTTCTGCAGGGCGTAGACCTCTGGCCGGTTGAAGACGGTGCGGATGATTTCGGTACTTTCCTCGACGCTGCTGTGCACCGGCCAACCGGCGATCGGACCCACCCGCGGGTCGCGGGCGTACTCGTACAGATCAGCGGCGTCGGTGTCTCGCCAGGGGCGAAGGATCAAGCGTTCGGTGTACAGCTGCATGGCAGTTCCAGAAGAAGAAAGGACGTTCAGACTAGGCCCCGGAGCATCGCGGGCACAGGGCGGGACCTTGATGATTTCGGTACTTTTCACAACAGGGCACGAAGGCTCGCTATGCTGTGCCCCGGAATCCAGCCGGAACGGCTCATGGACCGCATACCCCAGCTTCTGGATCAGGACGAATCCATGCGCCTGGAGGTCAGTACGCTGGCCGAAGGGCAGGGCGTCCCACTGTCATTCGGGCATGCCTACCTGGCGGTGCTGGTGTGCGTGTCCGGACGAGCACGCTTCGCACTGAACTTCCGCGAAGTGGCGGTGCAGCGGCACGATGTGCTGGTGCTGGCCGAGGACACGCTGGCGTTGCTGCGGCAGCGCTCACGCGGTTTCGTGGCGATGGTCTGCCTGATGCCGAAGGCGCTGGCGTCGGAGGTGGCCTATGTGCTGCCCAATGCGCTGTTCCAGTTCCTGCACGAACAGCCGCACTGCCGGCCGTCACCGCTGGACGTGCCGTTGCTGCAGGGATGGCTGCAGCTGATGATGGACGCGCAGCACAACGGGGGACGGCATCGTCACGTGATGCTGCGCAATCTGCTGCAGAGCTTCTTCCTGAAGATGGCCACGTTGCTGCCGAAGCAGAAGAGGGCGCCCACGCAGGTCAGCCGGCGCGAGCGCCTGGCCTGGAACTTCTGGGAGCTGGTCGGCCAGCGCAGCACCCGCCAGCGTGACGTGCAGTCCTACGCCGAGGCGCTGTGCATTACCCCGTTCTATCTCTCGCAGCTGACCCGCGAGTGCTTCGACGAAACGCCGAAGGCGTTGATCGACCGCCAGGTGGTGCTGGAGATCAAGGCATTGCTGACCTACAGCGAATTGCCGGTCGGCCGCATCGCCGAGCGCCTGTGTTTCGAGGATGCGTCCTACCTGTGCCGCTATTTCCGGCGGCACACCGGCCAATCGCTGACGGGCTACCGCCGGGCGGGGCAGGGGGGGCGCTAGTGCGATACGAACAGCGGCGCCGGGACTTCGGCCAGTAGATCCTCGGTAACCCCGCCAAGCACGCGCTCGACCACCCGGCTGCGGCTGTAAGGGCCCAGTACCAGCAGGTCGGCGTCGGCATCCAGTACGTGCTGGCGGATGGTTGCGGCAACGCCGCCCTGGCTCGAGCTGATCGCCTGGATCTCCACTTCAACGCCATGGCGCGAGAGATGCTGGGCCATCTCGGCGCCGGGTGTGGCCTCGGCCCTGGGCGTGTCGACCATCAGCAGGTGCACCGCCTGTGCACGCGCGAGCAGGGGCAGCGCATCGGCCACCGCGCGACGTGCCTGCTTGCTGGCATTCCAGGCCACCACGATGCGATGGCCGACCTGATCGCCTTGCCAGTGCGGCGGCACCAGCAGCATCGGCACGCCGGTCTGGCGCAGCGTGCCCAGCGGGTGCCAGCCAGAAGGGGCGCCGGGAGTACGTGGATAGCCAGCGATGATCAGGTCGCAGTACAGCGACTGCAGGGCCAGGTCGGCGCCGCCCAGATAGTCCGAGACGATGCGCAGTTCGGTGCTGATCTGCAGCGGCTCGGACACGGCACGCAGGTTCTGCATCAGCTGTGCGGTGCAGGCGGCATCCGCGCGGGCCTCATGGTCGAGCGCGGCGGCGATGCCGGCGCCGCGCGCGAAGCCGTTGGCAATGTCGGTGGGATGCTGGGCGGTGGAGACTGCGACCAGATGCGCCTGCTGCGCCTGCGCCAGATGGGCGGCGATGTTGAGAACGCCGTTCCCGGTGTCGCTGGCGTCGAACAGCACAGCGATATCGCGTAGTGGGTGCAGCATGGCGTTGTCTCCTTCGATGCCTGTGACGCGTTCCCTGCCGTGCACCGACCCGGGTGCACCGGACGCACACCCGTTTTAGCGCATTGGTGATTCGGATGAATCATCTGTGATTCAGTTTATTAATTAATGATTCATGCTAGCGTGAGGGTAAATCCACACCTCAGCGCTTTCATGCGACCTGCCGCAGCACGCACCCGCCGCGACCTGCACCACGCCCTGGCAGCGACCCTGGTCAGCCATCCGCGCTGCACGCTCAGCGAACTGGCGCAGGGGGCAGGCATCAGCCGGGCCACGCTGTATCGGTTTGCACCCACACGTGAAGCGATCGACGAAGCACTGTTCGCCGCAGGCTTCGAGCGTCTGGAAGCGGCGGCGGTCTGGTTCGACGAGGGCGGCGATGCACGCCACGTGCTGGAGCAGGTCACCGCCACGCTGCTGGCGGACTGGGAACTGGTGACACTGCTGTTCGCGCGGATGATGGAAGAGCAGCAGCGCCAGGGTGACCTGCATCTGCTGCCGGAGCGCTGGGCGCCGATCGGCGAGCGCTTCGAGGCCTTTTTCCTGCGTGGTCAGGCGGCCGGAGAGTTCAACGTTGGTTTCACCGCAGTGTGGCTCGCGGACTTCTACTGGACCTGTTTCTACGGCATCACCTGGTCACTCGCACGTGGTCGGCTGGCGCCGGCCACGGCGGCCTCCACGCTGCTCGCGTCGTTCCAGCACGGCGCGATGAAATCCTGAGCCTGCCGTTACCTCTTGGATGCAGGCGCCGCTCAATCCTGCTTCAGCAGCTGCACCAGCTGGCGCAGTCGGTAGGGCTTGGGCAGGAATTCCACCTGCTCGGGCAGCGGCGGCAGCTGTGAACGGGCATAGCCGGACGACAGGATCATCCGTGCCTGCGGCTGTTCGCGCGCTACATGCTCGCTCAGCTCGATGCCGGACATGCCGTTGGGCATGCTGACGTCGCTGAACACCACGTCGAAGCGTGCCTCGCCCTTCAGCAGTTCGGCCGCCTCGTGGCCATCGGCGGTGGTGGCCACCTCGATGCCGAAATCGCGCAGGGCCAGGCCGATCATTTCGCGAAGATCAGTCTGGTCTTCCACCATCAGAACGCGGATCGGGTCATCGGTCATGGGTTGCTTCCTCTATTGCGGGTAGCAGCAGGCTGACCGTGGTGCCGACACCGGGCGTGGTGGACACGTCGACGAAGCCGCCGCTCTGGGTAGTGAATCCGAACACCTGGCTCAGGCCCAGGCCGCTGCCCTTGCCGATGTCCTTGGTGGTGAAGAAGGGCTCGCTGGCCCGTTCGGCGATATCGGCCGCCATGCCGTGCCCCTCGTCGCAGACGCTGAGCGTGACATAGCCACGTTGCAGCGTGGAGTCCGCGTCCGGGTCGAGGCGATGCTCCAGTGCGGTGCCGATCAGGATGCGTCCGCCTTCGGCGGTGGCGTCCGCTGCATTGGCGACCAGGTTGGCCAGTGCGGTCTGCAGCTGCATCGCATCGGTGTTCACCTGCGGCAGGCCCGGCGTGAGGCGGGCGTCCAGCGTTACCGTGGGCGGGCAGGCGCGCTGCAGGTCCGGCAGCCATTGCCGTACCAGCGTATTGATGTCCACGGGCTCGCGGATCAGGGTCTGGCCGGTGCTGAACGCCAGCAGCTGGCGGGTCAGCAGCGCGCCGCGGTCGGTGGCGGCCTGCGCAACATCCAGTAGCTCGGCCGCGCGCGCATCGTCGCCACTTACGCGCAGCGACAACAGGTCCAGCGCATTGCCGATGGTGGTCAGCAGGTTGTTGAACTCGTGTGACAGGCCGCGGCTGAGCCGGCCGACCGTTTCGAACTGCTGGGTATTGCGCAGCGCACGCTGGGCATCGCGCAGCAGTCGCTGGGCCTGCCATTGCTCGGTGATGTCGCGGGTGATCTTGACGAAACCGAGCAGCTCGCCGGCCTCGACGACCGGCTCGATGACCACGCTGGCACGGAACGAGGAGCCATCGCGGCGTACCCGCCAGCCTTCACTGGCAACGTGGCCATGCTGCGCCGCCAGGCGGAGCAGGCGCTGTGGTTCACCGGCATCGCGGTCGTTGGCCAGGTAGAAGCGGCTGAAGTGCGTTCCTACCACTTCATCGGCTGAATAGCCCTTGATGCGTTCGGCCCCCGGGTTCCAGCTGCAGACCACGCCTTCCGGATCAAGCAGGTACAGCGCATGGTCGCGCACGCTGTCGATCAGCAGTCGCAGCTGTCGGGAAGGGTCCGTCAGCACGGACGTCGTAGAAGCGGCTGCGTCCACGTGTAGATGAGTGTTACCCCTGAGAGGGACGTGAAGCTAGGCATTCAAGCGTGAAGGATTCGTGCACGCCTGACACGTGCCATTTGTCCTGTGCGGCTGAATGCGACACGGGGTAACATCTCCCGCCCTTTACCTTCTGGAACCGACCTGCATGCGTCCTGGTGCGACCACGCGTGACCGCTGGATCTGGATGACCTCCGCCGTGCTGCTGGCGGCAACCATCGCCCTGGAACTGGTGGTTCCACTGGGCTATGCCGTGTGGCTGGCCTATTTCCTGGCCGTGGGCGTCACGGTGTTCCAGCGCAGTGCACGGGCGCCCTTCATCGTCGCCGTGGTGGCCTGCGTGCTGCTGGTGGTCGGCTACAACATTGCTCCGGCCAGTTCAAATTCTGCGTTCTCATTCGTCAACCGCAGCATCGGTGGCGGCGCGTTCCTGATGATCGCGCTGATTGTTTCCCGCGCAATCCAGGCGCGACGCCAGGCGATGCGTGCGCTGTGGCTGCAGGAGGCGGAGAACGCGGTGGCGATGAGCCTGCGCGGTGATCTCGGTCCCGAGCAGATCGCCGAGGCGGCGGCGACCAGCCTGAGTGCGCAGCTGCAGGCCGATGTCGGTGCCGTCTACCGCTTGGAAGGCGGGCGGCTGCAGCTGACCGGTGGCCTGGCGCTGCCTTCCGGCATGCCGTCATCGTTGGCCCTGCAGGAAGGGCTGCCCGGACAGGTCGCCCGCGACGAACGGGTGCGGCACCTGCACGGCGACGATGCCGCACTACTGGAGCTGCAGACCAGCCTGGGCCGGCTGGCGGTGCGCGAACGCATCCTGGCCCCGATCAGCAGCGATGGTGCTGTGGTTGGCGTCATCGAACTGGGTCGTGCTCACGTCGGCGAGCAGCGCGAGCTGGACCGCGAATTGCTGGAGCGCTGTGCGGAGACCATCGGCATGGCCCTGCGGGCCTCGCTGCTGCGCGCACAGCTGGTGGTGCTGTTGGAGGAATCGCAGCGCCAGGGCGAGGAGCTGCAGGCCCAGCAGGAAGAGCTGCGCGTGGCCAACGAGGAGCTGGAAGAGCAGAGCCGCAGCCTGCAGCAGTCACAGAGCCACCTGGAAGAACAGCAGGCAGAGCTGGAGCAGAGCAATGTCCAGCTGGAAGAACGTACCCACGAGCTGGAGGCGCAGAAGCAGGCACTGCTGGTTGCGCAGAGCCAGCTGGTGCGCAACAGCAACGAGCTGGCTGCGACCTCGCGTTACAAGTCCGAGTTCCTGGCCAACATGTCGCACGAACTGCGCACGCCGCTGAACAGCTCGCTGATCCTGGCCAAGCTGCTGGCCGACAACAAGGACGGCACGCTCACCGAAGAGCAGGTGAAGTACGCGCGCGCGATCCTGTCGTCCAACAACGACCTGCTGGCGCTGATCAACGACATCCTCGACCTGTCGCGCATCGAGGCCGGCCACGTCGAGCTGGCGGACGAAGTGGTGGTGGTGGACAGCGTGCTGCAACGCCTGCGTGAGACGTTCGAACCGATGGCGCGGCAGAAGGGCCTGGCCTTGCAGATCGAGGCCGATGCGCTGGCGCCGAGCCAGCTGGTGGCCGACAGCCAGCGCCTGCAGCAGATCCTGAAGAACCTGCTGGCCAATGCGCTGAAGTTCACCGAGCATGGCAAGGTCAGCCTGCATGTGCGTGCCGGCGGCAACGGCCGCATCCGTTTCGAGGTCTGCGACAGCGGCATCGGCATCGCCCGCGAGCAGCTGCAGGTCATCTTCGAGGCCTTCCGACAGGCCGACGGCAGCACCCGCCGTCGTTACGGTGGCACCGGCCTGGGACTGTCGATCTCGCGCGACCTCGCCGAGCGCATGGGCGGCGACATCCAGGTCGACAGCGAACCAGGTCGTGGCAGCTGCTTCATCCTGGAACTGCCGCTGCAGGGCGCGCCGGTTTCGGAACCGGGCGAAGTGCCTGCCGCCGCCTCAATGGCGCCTGCGCCGCAGCCTGCGCCGCCGATCGCTGCGCGCACTGCTGTCGCACCGACCGTTGCATCCGTGGCACCCGTCACCGCCAACGTAGCCGATGACCGTGGCCGCCGCCAGCGTGCCGGGCGCCTGATCCTGGCAGTGGAAGACGACGCCACGTTCGCCGAAGCGCTGGTGGCCCTGGCCCATGAACTGGATTTCGACTGCGTGGTGGCCGGGACGGCCGAAGAGGCGCTGGCCCTGGCCGGCGAACTGCGACCGAACGGCATCCTGCTCGATATCGGCCTGCCGGACGTGTCCGGCCTGAGCGTGCTGGAGCGCCTGAAGCGCAACCCCGATACCCGCCACATCCCGGTGCATGTGGTCTCGGCGATGGACCGCAGCCAGGTGGCGCGCGAGCTCGGCGCGATCGGGTTCGCGATCAAGCCGACCACGCGCGAGCGCCTGGTGAGCGCCATCGAGCAGCTGGAACAGACCAGCAGGCGCGACGTGCGGCGCCTGCTGATCGTCGAGGACGACAGCGAGCTGCGCCACAACCTGGAACTGCTGCTGGGCCGCGAGCAGCTGCAGATCGTCGCAGTGGGCACCCTGGCCGGTGCGCTGGAACAGCTCAGCACGGTCACCTTTGATTGCATGGTGATGGACCTGTCGCTGCCCGACGGCAGCGGCTACGACCTGCTCGAGCACATGGCTGGCAACGACGATGTCGGCTTCCCGCCGGTGATCGTCTACACCGGCCGCGCGCTCAGCCGCGAGGAAGAGCAGCGCCTGCGCCGCTACTCGAAGAGCATCATCATCAAGGGCGCGCGTTCACCCGAACGCCTGCTGGATGAAGTCACCCTGTTCCTGCACAGCGTGGAGGCCAACCTGCCGAGCGACCAGCAGCGCCTGCTGCGCGAGGCCCGTCGCCGCGACACCGTGCTCGACGGACGCACCGTTCTGCTGGCCGAAGACGACGTGCGCAACATCTTCGCGTTGTCCAGCGTGCTCGAGCCGCTGGGCGTGACCCTGGAGATCGCGCGCAATGGCCAGGAAGCGGTGGACCGCTTGGCCGAACGCGAGGTCGACCTGGTGCTGATGGACATCATGATGCCGGAGAAGGATGGCTTGGCGGCGATGCGCGAGATCCGCGCGCAGCGCCACCTGCAGGACCTGCCGATCATCGCGTTGACCGCCAAGGCAATGCCGGACGACCGCGAGCGCTGCCTGCAGGCCGGCGCCAACGACTACATCGCCAAGCCCATCGATGTCGACAAGCTGGTGTCGCTGTGCCGGGTCTGGTGCTCGCGGCAATGAACGAACAGGCGTTGTTCGACCTGGAATTGAAGGTCCTGCTGGAAGCGCTGTACCAGCGCTACCACTATGACTTCCGCAGCTATGCGGTGTCGTCGCTGCGCCGGCGCATCCGCCAGGCCATGCAGCGCTACGAGTGCGAGCGCCTGGTCGACCTGCAGCATCGTCTGCTGCACGAGCCGGAGCTGTTCACGCAGGCGATGCAGTTCTTCACCGTGCAGGTCTCGGAGATGTTCCGTGACCCGGCCTATTTCCGCGAACTGCGCGAGCAGGTGGTGCCGGTGCTGCGCACTTATCCGTCGGTGAAACTGTGGGTGGCCGGCTGCAGCACTGGCGAGGAAGTATGGTCGCTGGCGATCCTGCTGCACGAGGAAGGCCTGCTGGAGCGCAGCATCGTCTATGCCACCGACATCAATCCTGCGGCACTGGCTACTGCCGAGGCCGGTGCCTATGGCATCGACCGCATGGCGCAGTTCAGCCGCAACTATCTGGCGGCCGGAGGCACGGCATCGCTGTCCGACTACTACGCAACGGCCTACGACGGTGCGGTGTTCGACCGCCAGCTGCGCCGCAACGTGGTGTTCGCCGATCACAGCCTGGCCACCGACACCGTGTTCTCCGAAGTGCACCTGGTGTCGTGCCGCAATGTGCTGATCTATTTCAACCGCGACCTGCAGGACCGTGCGGTGGGCCTGTTCCGTGAAGCGCTGGTGCACCGCGGCTTCCTCGGCCTGGGCAGCAAGGAGTCGCTTCAGTTCGGGCGCCACCACGACGCCTTCGAGGTCTGCTCGCGCGAGCACCGCGTATACCGGAAGGTTGCGTGATGGTAGTGCAGGCGCGCCCTGCGGTCGTGGTGGTGGGTGCTTCCGCAGGAGGTGTCGCTGCACTGCAGGCGGTGCTGGGTGCACTGCCGGCGCGTTTGCCGGCGCCGGTGCTGGCGGTACTGCACCTGCCGCGCGATCGCACCAGCCGCATTGCCGCGGTGCTGGCGCCGTACTGCGCGCTGCCGGTGCGCGAGGCAGAGGACAAGCAGCCGCTGCAGCCCGGCACGGTCACGTTCGCGCCACCGGACTACCACCTGCTGGTGGAGGATGCCGGTTCGGTAGCGTTGTCGGTGGACGCGCCGGTGCTGTTTTCGCGCCCGGCCATCGACCCGCTGTTCGAATCGGCGGCGGCGGTGTTCGGCGCGCAGGTGCTGGCCCTGCTGCTGACCGGTGCCAGCAGTGATGGCAGTGAGGGCGTGGCCGCCGTGCGCGCCGCCGGTGGCCGTGCCTGGCTGCAATGTCCCGAGGAGGCCGAGGCATCGATGATGCCGGCCTCCGCCCTGCAGCACGCCGGTGCCGATGCCGTGCTGCCCCTTGAACTGATGTGTCGTCGCCTGAAGGAGTTGTTTGCATGAACCTGTTGCCACCGGACCCTGCGCAGTCGCAGTCCCCGGTCAACCTGCTGATCGTCGATGACGTGCCGCAGAACCTGGTCGCCATGCAGGCGCTGCTGCAGCGTGAAGGGGTCAACCTGCTGCTGGCGGGCTCGGGCGCGCAGGCGCTGGAGCTGCTGCTGGAGCATGAGGTGGCACTGGCGTTGCTGGACGTGCACATGCCTGAGATCGACGGCTTCACCCTGGCCGAACTGATGCGCGGCTCGCATCGCAGCCGCACGGTGCCGATCATCTTCCTGACCGCCTCGCCGGACGATCCGGTACGTGCGTTCAAGGGCTATGAAACCGGCGCGGTGGACTTCCTGCACAAGCCGGTGGCGCCGCAGGTGATCCTGAGCAAAGTCAATGTCTTCATCGAGCTGTACCAGCAGCGCCAGTTGCTGAAGGCCCGCAACGAAGCACTGGAGCGCGCGCTCAAGCTCAACGAGACGATGGCCGCTGTGCTGACCCATGACCTGCGCACGCCGTTGTCGGCGATCCTGCTGTGTGCCGACAAGCTGGCGCTGGAGCTTCCTGCGGACAATACCGGGGCGCAGCAGACGCTGGCGCACCTGGAGGCCAGCACCCTGCGCATGGCGCGGATGGTCGAGCAGTTGCTGGACTTCTCGCGGATCCGCAGTGGCGGCCTGCGCCTGCAGGCCACCACCTGCGACCTGCGCGAGGTCACCCACGCGGTGATCGTCGAAGCAGGCAGCGCCCACGGCCACGAGCGCATTCGCTTCGACGTGGTCGGCGATACGCGCCTGCAGGGCGACATGGACCGCCTGGGGCAGATTGCAGCCAACCTGGTGGGCAATGCGCTGACGCATGGCAGCGAGGCACACGTGCAGCTGGATGGCAGCGATGCCCGCGCGGTCGTGCTGCGGGTGAGCAATGCCGGCCATATCGATGATGCGCTGTTGCCGCGGCTGTTCGAACCGTTCAAGGCCAGCTTCCACCAGAGCAACGGGCTGGGGCTGGGCCTGTACATCGTGGATCAGTTCGTGCGCGCGCACGGCGGCCGGATCGGGGCACGCAACGACGCTGGGCAGGTCGTGTTCGAGGCCATGCTGCCGCGGCGATGGGACGGCACGGGCGCCATCGCATCCTGAATTCTTCAGGAAGCGCGCGGGTGAATTGAGACGGGCTCGTCCGCAACTGTTACCGTGCTTGCACGTCCAGCCAAGGAAGCACCATGCCATTGCGCGCCATCGCCTACGTCAGCCAGGCGCTGCCGGAGCTCTCCAGCCAACGCCTGCAGGCGCTGGTTGACGATGCCGCACGTTTCAACAAGATGGCGGGGGTGACCGGGGTGCTGCTGCACGATGGCGCTCGCTTCCTGCAGTACATCGAGGGACCGCCGGATGGCATCGACTCGGTGTACGAGCGCATCCTCCAGGCCGGTAGCCACATCGACATCATCGAGCTGGCGCGCGGCCGCCTCGGCCAGCGGCAGTTTCCGTACTGGTCGATGCGGGCGTTGCCGGTGGAGGCATCGTTCCTGCGCCAGCTGTCATCCAGCGACTGGTCCGGTTTCACCCGGGCGCTGGAAGGGGACCGCGCGGTGCCGACCCCGGTCGACATGCTGGACGCGGTGGTGCAGCCGGCGCTGCATGCGGGCTGACGTTCAGCGTGATGCTCCACTGCAGTAGGCCGCGTGCAAGGCCTGCAGTACACCCAGGGCAGGTCCTTCAACCACTCGGTAGTGGATTGCCTGAGCTTCGCGCCGGGTTGCCACGATCTCCATCGCGCGCAGGACCGCCAGATGCTGGGACAGCGCCGACGCGCTCAGCCCGGTCAGCACCTGCAGCTCCGGCACGGGAGCCTCACCCTCGACCAGGCGGCACAACACCCTCAGGCGGGCGGGGTGGGCCAGGCTCTTGAGCAGCGCAGCTGCCTGTGAAGCGTGTTCGGCCATTGCGGCGCTGTCGGGCAGGGTCCGGGCCATGCTTGACCTTTTTGTTTAGGATGATCTAATTTAGATAAACCTAAATAAAAAGGCAATCCATGTACGGCAGCAATGAGGGCAGGGCATGAACCTGCCATGGAATGCGGTGGCGGGGGGCGCGTTGATCGGCGCCGCTGCGGTGCTGTTGCTGGCCAGCATCGGGCGTGTGGCGGGCATCAGCGGCATCGCCGCGGGCAGTCTGGCAGCCGGTGGCGAGCGTGGCTGGCGCTGGGCATTCCTGGCCGGCCTGCTCGCCTCGGCGGGGCTGGTGCTGTGGTGGCAGTCGGTGCCCGAGGCATCGCCGCGGGTGCTGCTGCGCGATGCGTTGCCGGCCTGGCAGTTGCTGGGCGCCGGCCTGCTGGTCGGTTTCGGTACGCGCTTGGGCAGCGGTTGCACCAGTGGCCACGGCGTGTGTGGCATGGCCCGCGGTTCGAAGCGATCGCTGCTGGCGGTGCTGGTGTTCATGGCCTGCGCGATGCTGACCACCTTCCTGGTCCGGCACGGGGGAGGCCAGGCATGAGTCGTCCGCTATGCGCCGCGGCCGTGTCCGGTGCGCTGTTTGGCGCTGGTCTGGCACTGTCCGGCATGACCGATGCGCGTCGCGTGCTCGGTTTCCTCGACATCATGGGCGACTTCGATCCCACCCTGATGTGGGTGCTGGGCTCGGCGCTGCTGGTCAGTGCACTCGGCCAGCGCTGGGTGCTGCGGCGCGCGCAGCCGTGGTTGGCGGTGCGCTTCTGGTTGCCCTCTGCGCGCGATGTCGATGCCCGTCTTCTGCTGGGCGCTGCGCTGTTCGGCATCGGCTGGGGATGGGCCGGCTATTGCCCCGGTCCGGCCATCGCTGGGCTGGCGGTGGCATCGCGTGAGGCACTGTGGTTCGTGCCTGCCATGGTGCTGGGCTTCTGGGTGCACGATCGCTTCGTGCGCTGACGCTTCACTCCTGTGTCACCATGGATCGGGTCAGATCGTTGGATCACGGGGAAAGGAGCGTAGTGACATGGCACGGATGAAGTGGAAGGAAAAGGCGATGCTGGCCGTGGCGCTGGCGTCTGCGATCACGCCGGCGCTGGCCTGCACGCGCGCGGTGTACCTGGGCGACAACGGTGATGTGATCACCGCACGTTCGATGGACTGGAAGGTCGACGTGGCGACCAACCTGTACGTGCTGCCGCGCGGCATTGCGCGCACCGGCCTGGCCGGCCCGAAGTCGCTGGCGTGGACCGCGCGCTATGGCAGCGTGGTGGCCACCGGCTACGACGTATCGACCACCGATGGCATGAACGAGAAGGGCCTGGTGGCCAACCTGCTGTGGCTGGTCGAATCGGAGTATCCACAGCAGCGCGGCAACAAACCGGGCCTGGCGATTTCGCTGTGGGCACAGTACGTGCTGGACAATTTCGCCACGGTCGAAGAGGCGGTGGCTGCGTTGAAGCGCGAGCCGTTCTCGATCGTCACCGACAAGGTGCCTGGAGAAGACCGCCAGGCGACGCTGCACCTGTCGCTGTCCGATGCCAGCGGCGACAGCGCCATCGTCGAGTACATCGGCGGGCGCCAGGTGATCCACCATGACCGGCGCTACCAGGTGATGACCAACTCGCCGATCTTCGAGCAGCAGCTGGCGCTGAACAGCTACTGGCAGCAGATCGGTGGCACGGTGATGCTGCCTGGAACCAATCGTTCCGCCGACCGCTTCGCGCGCGCCTCGTTCTACATCAATGCCATTCCCAAGGCCGAAGACCCGGTAGTGGCCCTGGCCAGCGTGTTCAGCGTGATCCGCAACGCGTCGGTGCCGTACGGCATCACCACGCCGGGCGAGCCGAACATCTCCTCCACGCGCTGGCGCACGGTGGCCGACCACAAGCGGCGGCTGTACTTCTTCGAGTCGGCGTTGACCCCGAACACCTTCTGGGTTGATCTGAACAAGGTCGACTTCGGCCGCCAGGTGCTCAAGCTGGACCTCGGCAAGGACCAGCGCAACACCTTTGCCGGCGATGCACTGGGCCACTTCGTGCCCAGCGCACCCTTCACCTTCCTCGGCGTCGACGGTTAGTTCGACGCCTGGCTGGCAGCCGGGTAGACCGCCTGGATGGTGCAGCTGCCGTGGGTGTACTGCGGCAGCGGTGCCAGTGAAGCGTTGCGCAGGTCGCCCGCTTCGAAGTCGGCGGTGAGGATGCGATCGCCGGGATTGCCACAGATCAGGCCATTCTGCATGCCGGAATGGAAGCTGAGCTGGGGGGCGCGGTCGAGCTGGCGGCAGTGGCTGCCCAGTTCCACGCGGTAATAGCGATGGCCACCGTTGCGGTGTGGATTGGTCTCCACCAGCATGCCTTGCGGGTCGGACGCCCACGCCCGTACGTTGCGGGTGGCGAAGCAGTACGACGCAGAACCGCCAAAGCCGCGGCGGACCTCCTTGCGCTCGCGGACGGTCATGGCGGGCAGGGTGGCGGTGCGCAGGCGGTCGCTGTCGCGGGCCACGCTGGCGTAGTCGCGGTTCGGCACCGGGGTGACCGCGCTGACGGCGCAGCGGCGGCCATCGACCACGACGCGCTCGCTGGGGCGACCGCATGCCCAACCGGCGGGCGCTTCCAGCTTCAGCGTGGTTGCGGCGCGGACCCCGGGGCAGTCTTCGCTGAAGTCGATGCGATAGGCCTGGCCGGACGCAGCGCGCAGTGCGATCGAGCGCGGCGAGGCCTGTTCCACTTCCTGCACGCCGACCGCATCCATGCAGTGCGGGGCCGGGGGCGTGCGTTCCTGTGCCACGGCGGGGGCCGCGAGCGCCAGGCCGAGGCTGGCGGCAAGCACTGCGAGTACGCGCTGATGGGTCATGACCTGCACTCCCTGCGTTGGATGACGGCTCGACTATAGCAGCGGTTTGCACGGCCGTTGCTACACGCGCACACTGCCCGGATGGGCGCCATCTTCCATCTGCGGCACTACGGACAGGCCACCGGCCTTGACCGCCACGACTACGCGCAGTGGGTGCTGCCGGTGCAGGGCGAACTGCAGTTCGAGATGGAAGGCCGCGGTGGCCGCCTGGACCTGCTGCAGGGGGCCTTCGTGGCGGCGGGTGAGGCGCATGACCAGATGGCCGACGGCCCGAATGGTTTCGTGATCGTCGACTGCCCGCCAGGCGTACTCGATGACGGCACCCAGGAACACCTGTGCCGACAGCGCTGGCTGTACCTGCCACTGGCGCTGCGCCAGCGTCTTGCCTGCGTGCAGGCAGGGCAATCGCTGCCGGCGCTGTTGCCCCAGTTGCTGCAGGTGTTCGCGCCCGCCGGCAGTGGAGCGCGCCTGCAGGGGCTGTGCGCGGCAGTGCAGGCCGAGCCGGGCCAGGCGTGGCCGGTGGCACGCATGGCCGCGTTCGTCGGGGTCAGCGAGAGCCGGTTGCATGCGCTGTTCCAGCGCGAGTTCGGGCTGAGCCCGCAGGCCTGGCTCAGTGCGTGCCGGTTGCGCTGGGCCAAGCATCAGCTGCGCGTCAGTACCGCACCGATCAGCGATATCGCTCTGGCTGCAGGCTATTCCGAGCAGAGCGCACTGACCCGTGCACTGCGTCGCGAGTGTGGCCAGACCCCCGCTGCGTGGCGCCGGGGCGCAGGCTGACTTGTAGAGCCGAGCCTACGCTCGGCTGTCCTTATCTGCACAGTGGCCAATCGCAGCCGAGCATTGGCTCGGCTCTACAGAGATGACAAGGCAGTAGCCTCGGTCAAGAACGCAGCACCGGTCACCGCGTACACTGCGCGGCCTCTTCTCCCCCGAAGACACCGAATGCGCAACAACCCGATGGCCCTGGGCATCGCCAATGGCGTTGCCGCCGGCGCGCTGTGGGGCGTGGTCTTCCTCGCGCCCGCCGTGCTGCAGTCGTTCAATGCCCTGCAGCTTTCCGCCGGCCGTTATCTGGTCTATGGACTGATCGCCGTCGCCCTGCTGCTGCCGCGCTGGAAGCGGTTGGCGCCACAGCTCGGCCGCGCCGAGTGGATCGGCCTGTTGTGGCTCAGCCTGGCGGGCAATCTCGTGTACTTCCTGCTGCTGGCCACGGCGGTGCAGTGGGCCGGGGGCGCGGCGGCGTCGTTGATCGTCGGCCTGATCCCGGTGGTGGTCACCCTGGTGGGTGTACGCGAGCAGGGCGCGGTGCCGCTGAAGCAGCTGTTGCCGGCGCTGGGCCTGTGCGTGCTTGGCGTGGCGCTGGTTGGCTGGGAAGCACTGATGTCCGAGCACCTGGCAACGCCGTGGCGGCAACGCCTGATCGGCCTGCTGTGCGCCTTTGGTGCGCTGTTCTCGTGGGCGCTGTACTCGATCGGCAACAGCCGCTGGCTGGCGCGCAGGCCGGATCTGTCCAGCCACGACTGGTCGCTGCTGACCGGCGTCACCACGGGCGGGCTGGCCCTGCTGCTGGTGCCGATGGCCTTCATCGGTCACAGCGGAAGCCATACGGCGGCGCAGTGGAGCGGCTTCTGGGCGATCAGTGCCGGCGTGGCGGTGGTGGCGTCGATCCTCGGCAACGCGTTCTGGAACCGCGCCAGCCGCCTGCTGCCGCTGACCCTGACCGGACAGATGATCGTGTTCGAGACCCTGTTCGCACTGCTGTACGCCTTCGCCTGGCAACGGCGCTGGCCCACCCTGCTTGAGGCGTTGGCGATCGTGTTCCTGGTGGCGGGCGTGATGCTGTGCGCGCATGCGCATCGCACGCCGCGGGCAATCGCCGAACATGCCGGCTGAATGCGGTCCGCAAGCGCGCTGATGATGGCTTGGTCTCAATTGCAACCAAATGCCGGCACGTTGGCCGATGATCGCCACAGCGTATTTTTGCATCGCAGCACTTGACAGCCGCCCGGCGCACAGTGTTTTCTGTACGCCATGGTCCTTGATGCCGCCCACGCCAGCCTGATCGCCTCCGCCACCGCGGGCCGTTCGACTGCGCCGGTCGCCACCACCACCATTACCACCACCACCGTCACCACTGCCCTGGTGCGGCCCGTCGTCTTCGTGTAACTCCCGAAAACCACGGCCCCGCACCATCCAGGTGGCGGGGAAACTCGACACCTGCATGCGACGGGGCCTCCTGCCGAGGTCTGCATGTCTTCCCACGCCCCCGCCCAACCCGTAGCCCCGGTCGATCTGGCCGCACCGTCCATCGTCGTGCACAAGTTCGGCGGTACCTCGGTGGCCGATGCCGAACGCTACCGCCATGTCGCCAGCCTGCTGCTGGCCCGCCCGGAGTCGCTGCAGGTCACCGTCGTCTCGGCGATGAAGGGCGTCACCGACGCGCTGATCGAGCTGGCGCAGCTGGCAGCCAAGGGTGATGAAGGCTGGCGCGAGGCCTGGCATGCGCTGCGCGCACGCCATCGTGGCGCGGCCGTCGCCCTGCTCGGCGAGCAGGTGGGTGAGACGGTGGAATGGATCGACGCGCGCTTCGAGCAGTTGGCCGAAGTGCTGGCCGCGCTTGCGGTGATCGGCGAGTTGCCGCGCGAAGTACTGGACCGCGTGCAGGGCCTGGGCGAGGTGTTCTCCGCGCAGCTGCTCGGCACCCATCTGCGCGCGGTGGGTGAAGACTGCGCCGTGCTTGATGCGCGCGATGTGCTGGTGGTCGGGCATGGGGAGCTGGGCGTGGACGTCGACTGGGAAGCCAGTGCCGACCGCTTGGCCAAGTGGCGCCTGCAGCATCCCCAGCCGCGGGTGGTTGCCACGGGTTTCGTCGCCCGTGACCGCCATGACCGCATCACCACCCTCGGCCGCAACGGCAGCGACTACTCCGGTGCGATCTTTGCCGCGCTGTTCAACGCTGACGAGCTGCACATCTGGACCGATGTCGATGGCGTGCTGTCGGCCGATCCGTGGTTGGTGCCCGAGGCGGTGCAGCTGGAATCGCTGAGCTACGACGAGGCCTGCGAACTGGCCTATTTCGGCGCCAAGGTGGTGCATCCGCAGACGATGTCGCCAGCGATCCGCCTCGGCCTGCCGATCTTCATCCGCAATACCTTCCAGCCGGCCCATCCGGGCACGCGCATCTCCGCCGAGCGCTCGCCACGCGGGCCGGTGAAGGGCCTGACCCTGAGCCCCGGGCTGGCCCTGCTGAACCTGGAGGGCACAGGGCTGATCGGTGTGCCGGGTACGGCCGAGCGCGTGTTTGCCGCGCTGCGCCAGGCGCAGGTATCGGTGGTGATGATCTCGCAGGGGTCGTCGGAGCATTCGATTTGCTGCGTGGTGCGTGCTGCCGAAGCGGCGCGTGGCCGCGAGGCGCTGCTGCATGCGTTCGCGCACGAGTTGTCGGTGGGCCAGGTGCAGCGCGTGCAGGTCAGTGACGGCGTCAGCGTGCTGGCGGCGGTGGGTGACGGCATGGCCGGGCAGCCGGGCGTGGCGGCGCGCCTGTTCGAGGCGTTGGGGCGTGCGCAGGTGAACATCCTGGCGATCGCGCAGGGCTCGTCGGAGCGCAACATTTCAGTGGCGGTGGACAGCGCCGATGCCACCCGCGCATTGCGTGCCGCACACGCCGGCTTCTGGTTGTCGCCGCAGACGTTTGCGGTGGGCGTGATCGGGCCGGGCAATGTCGGCGCGGCACTGCTGGACCAGCTGCTGGCGGCGCGCCCGCAGCTGCTGGCCAAGGCCAATGTCGACCTGCGCCTGCGCGCGCTGGCCTCGCGTTCGCGCATGCGCCTGGAAGTGGACGGCCTGCACGCCGACTGGCGCCAAGCACTGCAGCAAGCGGGCGAGTCCAGCGATCTGGATCGCTTCACCGAACACCTGCTGGGCGCACACCTGCCGCATGCCGTGGTGATCGACTGCAGCGGCAGTGCCGAGGTGGCCGAGCGCTATGAAGGCTGGTTGGCCGCCGGCATCCACGTGGTCACCCCGAACAAGCAGGCCGGTGCCGGGCCGCTGCCGCGCTACCAGCGCATCCGTGCTGCGGCGGCGGCCAGTGGCGCGCGTTTCCGCTATGAGGCGACGGTGGGGGCCGGGCTGCCGGTGATCACCACGCTGCGTGATCTGGTCGATACCGGTGACGAGGTGCTGGCTATTGAAGGTATCTTCTCCGGCACGCTGGCCTGGCTGTTCAACCGGTTTGATGGCAGCCAGCCGTTCTCGCAGCTGGTCGCGCAGGCGCGTTCGATGGGCTACACCGAGCCGGACCCGCGCGATGACCTGTCCGGCGTGGACGTGGCGCGCAAGCTGGTGATCCTCGCGCGCGAGGCCGGACACACGCTCAGCCTGGAGCAGGTGCAGGTGGAAAGCCTGGTGCCGGCACTGCTGCGCGAGGGCAGCGTAGAGGACTTCATGGCGCGGTTGGGCGAGTCCGATGCCAGCCTGCTGCAGCGACTGCAGGAGGCGCGGGCGCGCGGCGCGGTGCTGCGCTACGTTGCGCAGCTGGGTGCCGATGGTGCCTCGGTGGGCCTGCAGGAGCTGCCGGCCGACCACGCCTTCGCCAACCTGCGGCTGACCGACAACGTGGTGCAGTTCCGCACCCGCCGCTATTGCGAGAACCCGCTGGTGGTGCAGGGGCCGGGCGCGGGCCCGGAGGTGACGGCGGCAGGCGTGTTCGCCGACCTGCTGCGGGTGGCCGCCGGCGAAGGAGCGCGCCTGTGATCGCACGTGCGTTCGCGCCTGCCTCGGTGGCCAACGTGGCAGTGGGCTTCGACATTCTGGGGCATGCCATTGCCGGGGGCGGCGATATGGTGAGCGTGCGGCGTATCGATGAGCCGGTGGTGCGCATCGAGGCGATCCGTGGCAGTGCGGTCGAACTGCCGCTGGAGGCGGCCGGAAACACGGCAGGTGCTGCGTTGATGTCGCTGCGCGCAGGGCTGGGCCTGGACTTCGGCTTCGCGGTGGAAATCGACAAGGGCATTCCGTTCGGTTCCGGCATGGGCGGTTCGGCAGCGTCATGCGTTGCAGCGCTGGTTGCCGCCAACGCGCTGCTGGATGTACCGCTGTCGCGCGAGGCGCTGTATCCGTTTGCGCTCGACGGCGAGGCGGTGGCCAGCGGTGGCCGCCACGGCGACAACGTGGGGCCGCTGCTGCTGGGTGGTCTTGCGCTGTGTACGGCCGACCGCCTGCTGCCAATTCCGGTGCCGGCGACCTGGCACAGCCTGCTGGTGCATCCGCACGCGGTGCTGGAAACACGCCGTGCGCGCCAGGTGCTGCAGGGCAGCTACGCGCTGGGTGAATTCGTGGCACAGAGTGCGAACCTCGCGCTGGTACTCAGTGGTTGCCATCGTAGTGATGCGGCGCTGGTGCGTGCCGGCCTGCGTGACGTGCTGGTGGAGCCGCGCCGCGCCGGCCTGATTGTGGGCTTCGAGGCCGCACGCGATGCGGCGCTGTCTGCCCATGCGATGGGCGCGGGCATCTCGGGCGCCGGCCCCAGCGTGTTCGCCTGGTTCGAGGACGCCGACCAGGCCCGTGCCGCTGCCGCACCGGTGCAGGCGGCATTTGCCGCCGCCGGTTTCGACAGCGATGCCTGGGTGTCGCCGCTGGATGCACCGGGAGCCCGCTTGTGCTGAACCCTTACCCTCTTTTGGATACCGAACCCATGCAATTTGTTTCGACCCGGGGTCAGTCCCCGGCCGTTGGCCTCAGTGCGGCGATCGCTGCAGGATTGGCGCCCGATGGAGGGCTGTATGTTCCGCAGGTGCTGCCGGCGGCACGTGAGCTGCGGGCCGGCGCAACGCTGGGCGATACCGCCGCCGATCTGCTGGCACCGTTCTTTTCCGGCGACGCGCTGGAGTCTGCGTTGCCGTCGATCTGCCGGGAAGCGTTCGACTTTCAGGTTCCGCTGCGTGCGCTCGGCGGCGGTGACCACGTGCTGGAACTGTTCCATGGGCCGACAGCGGCGTTCAAGGACATCGGCGCGCGCTTCCTGGCCGGAACACTGTCGCGGCTGCAGGCCGGCAAGGACCGTGACCTGACGATTGTTGTCGCCACGTCTGGCGATACCGGCGCCGCCGTTGCTGCGGCCTTCCATCGCCAGCCCGGCGTGCGCGTGGTGGTGCTGTATCCGGATGGCCGCGTGTCACCGCGCCAGGCGCATCAGCTCGGCTGCTTCGGCGACAACATCCAGGCGCTGCGCGTGGCCGGTGCTTTCGACGATTGCCAGGCGATGGTCAAGCAGGCACTGGCTGACCGCGAACTGCAGGCGCAGGTGGCGCTGAGTTCGGCCAACAGCATCAGCCTCGGCCGCCTGCTGCCGCAGATGAGCTACTACGCGCATGCGGCGTTGACGCACTACGCCGCGCATCGTCGCCGGCTCAACCTGGTGGTGCCGACCGGCAACCTGGGCAATGCGATGGCCGCAGTGCTGGCGCGCGCGCTGGGCGTGCCCATCGGGCAGATCGTGCTGGCCACCAATGCCAATGCCGTGCTGCCGGCGTACTTCAATGGTGGTGACTACCGGCCGCAGGCCAGCGTGGCGACGGTGGCCAATGCGATGGACGTGGGGGCACCCAGCAACTTCGAGCGCCTGCGTTGGCTCTACCAGGACGATGACGCCGAACTGCGTGCGGCCTTCCGTGCCTTCGCCGTGGATGACGTGACCATCCGGGCGATGATCGCAGCGGCGCATGCCAGCAGCGGCGAGCTGTTCTGCCCACACACGGCGACGGCGGTGAAAGTGCTGCAGGACCTGCGCGCACGCGGTGCCAAGGGCGACTGGGCGGTGGTGGCCACCGCACACCCGGCCAAGTTCGAGGCCGTGGTGGAGCCGTTGATCGGTGAACCCGTGGCCGTGCCACCGGCATTGGATGCACTGTTGCAGCGGCCGGCGCATGCGGAGCCGTTGGCGGCCGATTACGCGGCGTTGCGTGAGGTGTTGCTGCGCTGACCGAGAATGCCTGGTTGCCGGCCAGCGGCCGGCCCCACCCGTGCTGCCTATCGCGGGGAGTGCCCGCCGCAGGCCGGCCACCCCCTGTGCGTATTTGGGGGGGTTGGGCGGCCGGCGGCCCGGCAACCCCATGAACCGTGATGCGGTCAGATCAACCCTTCACCGGCCAACGCGCGCAGCCCGTCCTCGTCGAGAATCTCCACCACGTTCAGGTGGGGCAGGGCGATCAGGCCCTGCTGGCGCAGCTTGGTGAAGGTGCGGCTGACCGTTTCCATGGTCAGGCCCAGATGATCGGCGATGTCGCCGCGGCCCATCGGCAGCGACACGCGCAGGCCATCGCCGCCGAGCTTGGCCTCGCGCGCGGCCAGGCGCAGCAGGAAATCGGCCAGTTTTTCCGCCGGCTGCAGGCGGGCCAGCGCCAGCGCAGCATCCTGCGCGGCGTCCAGCTCCTGGCAGGCGCGCTGCAGCAACTTGCGCTCCAGGTGCGGGAAGCGGCTGCGCAGCGCCTTCATCTGTGGCAGCGCGACGCGGCAGACACGGCTGTCGGCGATGGCTTCGATGTCGTAGCGGTGATGGTCGCTGCCGCTCAGGCCCAGGTAGTCGCCGGGCAGCACGAAGCCGTTGATCTGGCGGCGGCCGTCGGCCAGGGTGCGTACCAGGCGCAGTGCGCCGGCAGTCAATGTATAGACATGGTCGCGTTCTTCACCCGTGCGGGCCAGCGTGCTGCCCATGCTGACCTGCTGCGAAACAGTGACCTGTTCCAGCGCCTGCACTTCATCGGGCGACAGCGCCGAACACACCGCAAGGTGGCGAACCGAGCAGTGCAGGCAGTCCAGCGTGGTGCAGGACGGCGAGGCGGGATCGTTGGTGGCGGGCGGAGCGCCGGAAGGCCGTGACATGTTGCGGGGGCGTATCGCGGGCGGGGAGGGCCGTATGATACTTCAAGCGGCCGTTCGACCCTGCCCGAGGCGGGGGCGCTAGAATGTCGCCCCCTCCCACGTCCCGTTCCAGCAGGAGTTCCGCCCGTGATCAAGCCCCGTACCCCGCCCGGCACCCTTGAACTGCTGCCGCGCGAGCAGATTGCGTTCCAGCGCATGCTGGACGTCATCCGCCGCAACTACGAGCGCTTCGGGTTCCTGCCGGTGGAGACGCCGGTGTTCGAGCTGTCCGATGTGCTGCTGACCAAGTCCGGTGGCGAAACCGAACGCCAGGTGTATTTCGTGCAGTCCACCGGTGCGCTGGCCAATGCGGCCGAATCGGGCGACCGCTCGCTGCCGGAAATGGCGCTGCGCTTCGACCTGACCGTGCCACTGGCGCGCTACGTGGCCGAGCACGAGCACGAGCTCACGTTCCCCTTCCGTCGCTACCAGATGCAGCGCGTTTATCGCGGCGAGCGCGCCCAGCGCGGCCGTTTCCGCGAGTTCTACCAGTGCGACATCGACGTGATCGGCAAGGACAGCCTTAGCGTGCGTTACGACGCCGAGGTGCTGGCGGTCATCCACGCAGTGTTCTCGGAACTGCGCATCGGTGACTTCAGCATCCAGCTGAACAACCGCAAGCTGATGCGCGGCTTCTTCGAAAGCCTGGGCGTGGCCGAGGGGGAGCGCCAGCTGGCCGTGTTGCGCGAAGTGGACAAGCTGGACAAGCGCGGCGCCGACTACGTGCGCGAGACGCTGGTCGGCGAAGGCTTCAACATCCCGGCCGAGCAGGTCGAGAAGATCCTGGCCTTCGTGGCGGTGCGTTCGCAGGGTCATGCCGATGCGCTGGCTCAGCTGGCCGCGCTGGAAACTGGCGCAGCTTCGTCGGAGACGCTGCGCACCGGCGTCGCCGAACTGCGTGAAGTGCTGCAGCTGGTGCAGGCGCTGGGCGTGCCGGAAAGTGCGTACTGCCTGAATTTCTCCATCGCGCGCGGCCTGGACTATTACACCGGCACCGTCTACGAGACCACGTTGACCGACCACCCGCAGATCGGCTCGATCTGTTCGGGCGGCCGTTACGAGGATCTGGCCAGCCATTACAGCAAGTCGAAGCTGCCGGGCGTGGGCATTTCCATCGGCCTGTCGCGCCTGTTCTGGCAGTTGCGCGAGGCCGGGCTGATCGACGGCATCGAGGCCAGCAGCGTGCAGGCGCTGGTGGCGCTGATGGACGAGCAGGGCATGCCGCAGTCACTGGATATCGCCCGCCGCCTGCGCGCCGGTGGCATCAACACCGAAGTGCAGATGGAGCCGAAGAAGATCGGCAAGCAGTTCCAGTACGCGGCCAAGGCCGGTATCCGCTTCGTGGTGCTGGCCGGTGAGGACGAGCTGGCACGCGGCGTGGTGGCGGTGAAGGATCTGCTGCGCGAGCAGCAGTTCGAAGTTTCCCGCGATGAGCTGGCCAGCACCCTGCAGGTGGAGCTGGAGCAGTCCAAGGCGATGGCCTGATGCGGGCCGCCCCAGGGGCGCTGTGCGTGCTCCTGCTGGCGGGCTGCCAGAGCGACCCGGCGCTGCACGGCGTGCGGATCGGGCCGGGCCAGTACCGGCTGCAGGTCGATCGCTGCCACGTGGTCGATCGCGCGCAGCTGGAGGGCGACCTGCAGGCCCTGGCCTCACGGGCGTGTCCGGCGGGCGCGGGAGCGTTGGAGAACATCCAGTCCCTGCCGAGCCGGCAGGGCAGCCTGTTCGGTGAATGCCTGCGGCGCGGGGCGCTGCAGGCCGAGGTGCGCTGTATGCCCTGAGCCGGGTCAGGTTGTTGATTTGAAAGAAAAACGCCCACCTTTCGGTGGGCGTTTTGCGTTTCCGGACGAAGCGCAGTCGAGCATGGCTCGACTCTACAAAAGCCGGTTCCGATCCGATCCATGCTGTTCTGACAGCTCGCGGCCAACTGTCGAAGGCGGGGTGGGTCCGGTTGAGGGGGCGTGAGCCGCATGGATGCGGCGACCGAGCTTACATGGACGTACTTGCAGCGCCCCCCTCAACCGGATCCATCCCGCCAACCTGCAGAAAACCAGCTTCTGCTATTGCTCTGGCTGTTGCCTCTGCGGGTGCAGGGCAGCAGCCCTGCCGCCCCCTCATCCCTTGATTTGACGCACTGCGCAAGAACGCGCTAATGTACTAACGCGCTATTACATTGATGCATGGAAACGACCCCGTGAAAGCCCGCCCCGAGATTGCCGCCAAAGACCCGAAGGCCGACCTGGAAGCCCTGGCCCAAGCCTTTGCCGCCCTGCGCGAGCCGGAACAGGTCGAGGCCTTCCTGCGTGATCTGTGCACCCCGGCCGAGCTGGAAGCCATGGCCGACCGCTGGAAGGTGGTGCCGCTGCTGCAGCAGGGCGTGCCGTACCGCGAGATCCACGAGCGCACCGGGGTCAGCGTGACCACCACCGGACGGGTGGCACGCACCCTTGAGCATGGCCATCGAGGCTATGCCGCCGCCATCGACCGCCTTGCCTCGCGCTGATCCGCGCCCCGTTCCGAAACTCGAGACCTCCCCCATGAGTGCAACCCAGGCAGCGCCGGCACGAGACCGGCTGCGTATCGCCATCCAGAAGAGTGGCCGGCTGGCCGAGCCCGCCCGCAACCTGCTCAGTGCCTGTGGCCTGAGCTGGCGCGAGAGCCGCGACAAGCTGTTCTGCTACGGCGAATCGCTGCCGGTTGACCTGCTGCTGGTGCGCGACGACGACATCCCCGGCCTGATCGCCGACGGCGTCTGCGACCTCGGCATCGTCGGCCGCAACGAGCTGGACGAGCAGGCTGCGGCACGTCGCCAGATCGGCCTGCCGGATGCCTACCAGGCACTGCGCGGACTGGGCTTTGGCCAGTGCCGGCTGATGCTGGCGGTACCCGAGGAGTGGCAGTGGCAGGGACCGGCGCAGCTGGCCGGTGCCCGCATTGCCACCAGCTACCCGGCCATCCTCAAGCAATGGCTGGCCGAACAGGGCGTGGACGCACAGGTGGTCGAGCTGTCCGGGTCGGTGGAAATCGCCCCGCGCCTGGGCACCGCCGACCTGATCTGCGATCTGGTCTCCAGCGGCGCCACCCTGCGCGCCAACCAGCTGACCCCGGTGCACAACCTGCTCGACAGCGAGGCGGTGCTGGCCGGTGCGGTGCGCGTGCCGGATGATGCACGTGCATCGCTGCGCGCGATGCTGCTGCGCCGCCTCGACGGCGTGGTGCAGCGCCAGGACCGCAAGCTGTTGATGTTCCGCGCCAGCGAGGATCGCGTCGACGCGCTGGCGCAGCTGCTGGCCGATGCCGAGCCGCTGGTGCGGCTGCCGGCCGACGGCGGCGCACTGCGCCTGCAGACCATGTGCCCGGGCCCGCTGAGCTGGCAGCGCATGGAGGAACTCGAGCGCGCTGGCGCGCAGGGCTTGATGGTACTGAGCGTGGAGCGGTCGCTGGCATGAACCGTCTGATCTGGTCCCGACTTGATGAGGCTGCGCGCAGCGCGGCATTGACCCGCCCGGTGCAGGCCGTGGCGCAGCAGACCCGCGATGCCGTGGCGGCCCTGATCGCGCAGGTGCGTGCACAGGGCGACGATGCGCTGCGTGCGATCACCGCCCGCTTCGATGGTGTCGAGCTGTCGTCCTTTGATGTGAGCGAAGCCGAGTTTGCTGCGGCCGAAGCGGCGGTGCCGGCCGAACTGCGCCAGGCCATGGTGGACGCGGCCGAGCGCATCGCCCGCTTCCACGAGGCTGGCATGGGCAAGGGCTACGCGGTGGAAACCGCACCGGGCGTGGTCTGCGAGCGCATGCTGCGGCCGATCGGTCGCGTCGGCCTGTACGTGCCGGCAGGCAGTGCACCGCTGCCGTCCACCGCGTTGATGCTGGGCGTGCCGGCGCAGCTGGCCGGTTGCCCGCAGGTGGTGCTGTGCACGCCGCCACGCGCCGACGGCACGGCCGATCCTGCGGTGCTGGTGGCCGCACGCCTGACCGGCGTGCAGCGCGTATTCAAGCTCGGCGGCGCGCAGGCCATCGCAGCGATGGCGTACGGCACCGCCAGCATTCCGGCCTGTGACAAACTGTTCGGGCCGGGCAACAGTTTCGTGACCGAAGCCAAGCAGCAGGTCGCACAGGATGGCGCCGCCGCCATCGACATGCCGGCCGGCCCCTCCGAAGTGCTGGTGATTGCCGATGCCGGCGCCAATCCGGCGTTCGTCGCCGCCGACCTGCTGTCGCAGGCCGAGCACGGCCCGGATTCGCAGGTACTGCTGCTGACCGACGATGCGGCGATGCTGGCCGCGGTCGAGGCCGAAGTGGAGCGCCAGGTGGCCCTGCTGCCGCGCCAGCAGATCGCGCGCCAGGCCTTGTCGGCGTCGCGGTTGATCCAGGTGGAGACGCTGGGTGATGCCTTTGCGATCAGCAACCGCTATGCGCCCGAACATCTGATCCTGGCGCTGCGTGAACCGCGGGATTGGCTGGACAAGGTGCAGGCGGCCGGCTCGGTGTTCCTCGGCGACTACACGCCGGAGGCCCTGGGCGACTACTGCAGCGGCACCAACCACGTGCTGCCCACCGCCGGTGCCGCACGTGCCTACAGTGGTGTCAGCGTGGCCAGCTTCCAGAACCTGATCAGCGTGCAGAGCGCCAGCGCCGCTGGCCTGGCGGCGATTGGCGGCTGCGCGCGCATCATCGCCAGCGCCGAAGGCCTGGATGCGCATGAGCGTGCCGTTGCGTTGCGCATGGAGGTGGCGGCATGAGCGCGGCTATCGAGGACGTGCTGGCACTGGTGCGCCCGGACCTGCAGGCGTTCGCCGGCTACAGCTCCGCGCGCAGTGCAGCGGTGCAGGGCGAGGTCTGGTTGAACGCCAATGAATCGGCCTGGGCAAATCCGGCCGATGCGGCTGGAGGCAGCCGGCGCTATCCGGAGCCGCAGCCGCTGGCACTGCGCGAAGGCCTGGCGGCGCTCTATGGCGTGACGCCACAGCAGCTGCTGGTCGGCCGTGGCAGCGACGAAGCCATTGATCTGCTGGTGCGCGCGCTGTGCGTGCCGGGTCGCGATGGCGTGCTGGTCACGCCGCCGGTGTTCGGCATGTACGCCGTGTGCGCACGCCTGCAGGGCGCCGCGTCGATTGAAGTGCCGCTGGTGGATGCCGAAGACGGGCTGCGTGCCGATCTGGATGCGGTGATCGACACCGCAAAGGCGCGCAATGCCAAGCTGGTCTTCCTGTGCGCGCCGTCGAATCCCGCCGGCAGTGATATCGCCCTGGATGAGGTCGAACGCGTGGCGGTGGCGTTGCGCGGGCTGGCGCTGGTGGTGGTGGATGAGGCCTATGTCGAGTACGCGCAGCGTCCGTCGGCGACCACGCTATTGGCCGTGAACCCGAATCTGGCGGTCCTGCGCACGCTGTCGAAGGCGCACGCCCTGGCGGCCGCGCGGATCGGAACGCTGATCGCAGCGCCGGAACTGATCGCGGTACTCCGTCGCTGCCAGGCGCCATACCCGGTGCCGACGCCGTGTGCCGAGCTGGCCGTACAGGCGCTGCAGCCCGCTGCACTGGCCCGTACCGCCGAACACGTGACCACGGTGATCGCCGAGCGTGAACGCCTGTGCGCGGCGCTGCCGGCTTTGCCTGGCGTGCGTCGCGTCTACCGCTCGTCCGGCAACTACCTGCTGGTCCGCTTCGCCGATGCCCAGGCCGCGTTCGACACGCTGCTGGACGCAGGTGTAGTGGTGCGCGACCAGCGCGCCGCGCCGCAGCTAAGCGACGCACTGCGCATCAGCATTGGCAGCCCCGAAGAGAATGACCGCGTGCTTGCGGCCCTGTCGGCGCGGAGGGCCGCAGCATGACCCCGATCCTGTTCATCGACCGCGACGGTACCCTCATCGAGGAGCCGTCTGATTTCCAGATCGACGCCTACGAGAAGCTGCGCTTCGTGCCGCAGGTGATCCCGGCGTTGCTGAAGCTGCGGGATGCCGGCTACCAGTTCGTGATCGTCACCAACCAGGATGGCCTGGGCAGCGACAGCTACCCACGCGCCAGCTTCGATGGCCCCAACGACCTGATGCTGCAGATCTTCGAGAGCCAGGGCATCACCTTCCGTGATGTGCTGATCGACTGCAGCTGGCCGCAGGACAACGCGCCGACCCGCAAGCCGGGCATCGGCCTGATGACCGCCTACCTGCAGGACCGCAGCATCGACTGGGCGCGTTCGGGCATGGTGGGTGACCGTATCACCGACCTGCAGTTCGCCGACAACCTCAACATCCGCGGTTTCCAGCTGCGCACCGCGCAGTTCGGTGGCGAGTGGGACTGGCCGGGCATCGCCCATGCGCTGGCCGACGCGCCGCGCACTGCCGTTGTCCAGCGCAACACGAAAGAAACGAAGATCCGCGTCGAGCTGGACCTGGATCGCGCAGGCGATGCACGCATCGCCACCGGCCTGCCGTTCTTCGACCACATGCTGGAACAGATCGGCAAGCACGGCGGGTTCGCGCTGGACATCCAGGCCGAGGGCGACCTGCACATCGACGAGCACCACACCATCGAGGACACCGGGCTGGCCCTGGGCCAGGCCCTGCGCGAGGCGCTGGGCGACAAGCGCGGCATCGGCCGCTACGGCTTCACCCTGCCGATGGACGAGACGCTGGCCAGCGCTGCGCTGGACTTCAGCGGCCGCCCCTACTTCGTGTTCGAGGGCGAGTTCAAGCGCGAGCGGGTGGGCGACATGCCGACCGAGCTGGTGCCTCACTTCTTCCGTTCGCTGTGCGATGCCAGCGGCCTGAACCTCAACCTGCAGGTGCGCGGTGACAACGACCACCACAAGGTCGAGGCCTGCTTCAAGGCGCTGGCGCGCGCGTTGCGCCCTGCGCTGGCCCGGCAGGGCACGGCACTGCCCAGTACCAAGGGGGCGCTGTGAGCGATGTCGCGCTGATCGATGCCGGCGGTGCCAACCTGGGCTCGGTGCGCTACGCATTGGAGCGATTGGGCGCGACGGTGCGGCTGGTGCGCGACGCCGACGGCCTGATCGGTGCGCAGCGGGTGATCCTGCCCGGCGTGGGCGCAGCCGGTCCCGGCATGCAGCGCCTGCATGCGCAGGGGCTGGTCGAACCGTTGCAGCGGCTGGAAGTCCCCCTGATGGGCATCTGCCTGGGCATGCAGCTGTTGTTCGAGCGCTCCGAGGAAGCGGGCGTGGAAACGCTGGGTCTCATTCCCGGGGTGGTGCGCAAGCTGGTGCCGGCCTGTGGCATCCGCGTGCCGCACATGGGCTGGAACCGGCTGCTGCCGCTACGTGAGTCGCTGCTGTTGCAGGGTGCACCGGAGCGGGCCAGCGCCTATTTCGTGCACAGCTATGCGGCACCGCTGAATACCCACACCGTCGCGGCGTGCGACCACGGCGGGCTGTTTACTGCCGTGGTGGAGCAAGGGCGCTACTACGGCGCGCAGTTCCATCCCGAACGTTCCGGCGAAACCGGCTCGCTGATGCTGCGCAACTTCCTCGAGGGCACTGCTGCATGAGTTTCATCGTCTACCCCGCGCTGGACATCCGCGATGGCCGCGTGGTGCGGCTGCGCCAGGGCGACTACGCGCAGGAAACCTCCTACGGCGACGATCCGTTGCCGCGCGCGCAGGCGTTTGCCGCGCAGGGCGCACAGTGGATGCACCTTGTGGACCTGGATGCAGCACGCGCCGGTGGCTATACGCTGGCGCCGCTGCTGGCGGCGATCCGCGCGCGCACGCCGCTGCGGGTGCAGACCGGTGGGGGCGTGCGCGGCCGCGATGATGTGGCGCGCATCCTTGATGCTGGCGCCGGCCGCGTGGTGGTCGGTTCGCTTGCGGTGCGCCGCCCCGATGAAGTGGTCGGCTGGCTGCAGGAATTCGGTGCCGAGCGCATCACGATTGCCCTCGACGCCCGCCAGGATGCACAGGGGCAGTGGCAGCTGCCGGTGCATGGCTGGACCGAGAATGCCGGGGTGACCCTGGATGACCTGGCCCAGCGCTATGCGCGCGCTGGCATGCGCCACCTGCTGTGTACCGATATCGCCCGCGACGGCATGCTGGCCGGGCCCAACATCGGCCTCTACCAGCATCTGTCGGCGCTGTTGCCCGGGGTTGCGGTGCAGGCCTCCGGTGGCATCCGTGATGTCGCCGATGTGGCCGAGGCCCGCGGCGCCGGCTGTGGCGGCGCGATTCTTGGCAAGGCGCTGCTGGAGCAACGCATGGACCTGGTGGAGGCACTGGCATGTTGAGTCGCCGCATCATTCCCTGCCTGGACGTGCGCGACGGCCGCGTGGTCAAGGGCGTGCGCTTCCGTGACCACGTCGACATGGGCGACATTGCCGAGCTGGCGCAGCGCTACCGCGACCAGGGTGCCGACGAACTGGTGTTCTATGACATCGGCGCCAGCCCCGAGGCCCGTTCGGTGGACGTGGCGTGGATCGAGCGCATCGCGAGGCTGATCGACATTCCGTTCTGTGTCGCCGGTGGCATCGACAGCGTGGAGACCGCGCGCCGCGTGCTGTTCGCCGGTGCCGACAAGGTATCGATCAACTCGCCCGCGTTGGGCCGTCCGGAACTGATCACCGAGCTGGCCGATGAGTTCGGCGTGCAATGCGTGGTGGTCGGTGTCGATTCGGTGCGCGAGGCCGATGGGCAGTGGCGGGTGCGGCGTTTCAGTGGCGATCCGGACAAGACCCAGGCGGTGCCGCTGCGCACGCTGGACTGGATTGTCGAGGCGCAACGGCGGGGCGCCGGCGAAATCGTGCTGAACTGCATGGACAGCGATGGTGTCCGCCGCGGCTACGACGTCGTGCAACTGCAGCAGGCACGGGCATTGTGCCAGGTGCCGCTGATCGCCTCCGGCGGTGCGGGTGCGATGGAGCACTTCGCCGAAGCCTTTGACCAGGCCGACGTCGATGGTGCACTGGCGGCCAGCGTGTTCCACAGTGGCGCGATCGCCATTCCGGAATTGAAGCGCTACCTGCGCGGACAGCAGATCGAGGTGCGGGATGTCTATTGAAGTGAGGCCGTCAGCGGATGCGCTGCAGGCGCTGGACTGGGGCAAGGGTGAGGGCCTGCTGCCGGCGGTGGTGCAGGACGCCGATACCCTGCAGGTGCTGATGCTGGGCTACGTCAGCGCCGAATCGCTGGCCGCCACGCTGGCGATCGGCCAGATGACGTTCTTCAGCCGCAGCAAGCAGCGCTTGTGGACCAAGGGCGAGCAGTCCGGCAACGTGCTGGTGGTGCAGTCCATCAGTGTCGACTGTGATGCCGACACGCTGCTGGTGATGGCACGCCCGGCCGGGCCGACCTGCCACACTGGCGCGGAGAGCTGCTTCGATCGCGCGCCGAAGGATTTCCTGGGTGGATTGGGCCAGCTGGTCGCGATGCGCGATGTGCAGCGCCCGCCGGGCAGCTACACCACGAGCCTGTTCGAGGGCGGCATCCGCCGGATCGCACAGAAGGTGGGCGAGGAGGGCGTGGAGACCGCGCTGGCGGCGGTGGCGCAGGATGATGAGGCGCTGCTCGGCGAGGCCTCGGACCTGCTGTACCACCTGCTGGTGCTGCTGCGCGCGCGCGGTCTGTCGCTGGATGATGCGCGGGCGGTGCTGGAAAAGCGCCATCGTTGAGCTGCGGTCGTGCCGGCCGCTGGCCGGCAAGCCCCAGATGCCCGACGATCGAAAGGCTGCCGGCCAACGGCCGGCACTTCCGGCAATGCGACATCGCGTGCGCGATGTCATCAACGGAATCTACAATAGGCTGTCTTTCTCCTCCGGACCGCCCATGAAACTGCCTGCCGCGTGGCTGTGCTGCCTGTTGCTGACCTCGCCGGCCTGGGCCGCGGATACCGTGGTCAGCGGCAAGGTCTATCTGGAGCGCGATGGCAGGCCGGGCCGTGGTGCGACCGATCCGGGCCTGGCCGGAGTACAGGTCTCCAACGGCGAGAACATCGTCAAGACCGCCGCCGATGGCAGCTACAGCCTGCCGGTGCGCGACGGCCAGACGGTGTTCGTGATCAAGCCTGACGCGTATGCGTTCCCGAAGGCGGCCGACGGCCTGCCGTCGTTCTGGCGTCACTACCGCCCGAACGGTTCGCCGGCGCTGAAGTACGGCGGCATCGCCGCCACCAGCGATGCGACGCGCAACTGGGATTTCGCGCTGCAGCCGGACCGCCATGACAGCCGCCGCGGCTTCCAGATGCTGGTATTCACCGACTCGCAGACTGCCAGCCTGAAGGACATCGGCTACTACCAGCAGTCGATCGTGGCGCCGCTGGTCGGCCAGGCCAGGGCGCGCTTGGGCACTACCCTGGGTGACATCGTCAACGACGACCTGACCCTGTATCCGGCGATCAACAAGGTCACTACCGAACTTGGCGTGCCGTGGTTCCATGTGCCGGGCAACCACGACCTCGATTTCGATGCGGCCAGCGATGAGCATTCACTGGACAGCTGGCGCAACATCTACGGCCCGGACACCTATGCGGTGGAAGAGGGCGGCGCCAGTTTCGTGTTCCTGGATGACGTGGTGTACGACCCCAAGGCCAGGCCGAAGTACGTCGGTGGCCTGCGCGAAGACCAGTTCGCCTTCCTCGCCAGCTACCTGAAGGGCCTGCACAAGGACCGCCTGCTGGTGCTGGGCATGCACATCCCGCTGTTCGACGCGGCGCCGGGGCGCGAGACCTTCCGCCATGCCGACCGCCAGCGCCTGTTCGACCTGCTGAAGGACTTCCGCAACGTGCTGGTGCTCAGCGGCCACAGCCACACCCAGCAGCACGTCTACCACGGCAAGGCCGAAGGCTGGAACGGCGACAAGCCGCTGCACGAATACAATGTCGGTGCCAACTGCGGTGCATTCTGGTCCGGAGTGAAGAATGCTGCCGGTGTGCCGGACAGCACCATGAGCGATGGCACGCCGAAGGGCTATGCGCTGCTGGATGTCGCTGGCAACGGCAGCTACCGACTGCAGTACCGGGTGGCGGGCAAGCCGGCCAGCGAACAGATCGGCCTGCACGCCCCGAAGGTGCTGCGGCAGGGGGCCTACCCGGCGTGGGGCATCTATGCCAACGTCTACATGGGTGAGGACGCCAGTGTGGTCGAGTACCGCGTCGATGGCGGTGCCTGGCAGCCGATGAAGCAGGTCAGCCAGCCCGATCCGCGCCTGATGGTGGAGAACGTGGCCGACGATCTGGCCGACAGCCTGCGCGGCTACGACCGCTCGCCGGAGGCCACGGCGTCGCCGCACCTGTGGCGTGGCGCGTTGCCGACCGATCTGGCAGTCGGCAGCCACAAGGTCGAGGTGCGCTCCACCCAGCCCGATGGCGCGGTGTTCACCGCCACCACCAGCTACAGCCTGCAGACTGCCCAGCCCTGACACGCCGCCAGGCCGTTCCAGCGAAAGGATCCCGCATGGATATCCGTTTCATGGCCGGCACCACGCCGGTCACCCTCAGCCGCCACTGGTTCACCGGCGCGATGCTCCTGCAGAGCGCCACCGAGAAGGTCTGGGTGCAGCACCCGCTGCATCCGGGCACGCATTTCTCGTTCTCGCTGGTACAGTCGTGGCTGCGCCACATCGCTGGCCACGAGGTGCTGGTTGAACGCACCCGGCCGCTGCTGTTCGCCGGCTTCCGCCCGCAGCGCCTGCGCGTGCTGGTGGACGGCGTGCAGGTGGCCGAACAGGAAGGCATGTAGGCCAACCTGAACCGCCGGCGTGCTAGGCAAAGCCGCCCCGATGCCTGAGAATCGGGGTGATTCAATCGATCCAAGCAGGCCAGCGTGACCATCGCAGCAGCGTCCCCGGTTTCCTCCGACTCCGCCCGCGGCGGTCTTCCGCGCCACCTGGTCGTCGCCGATGTCGGCGGTACCTTCGCCCGCCTCGCGCTGGCGGAAACGCAACCCGGCCAGGCGCCATTGCTGGGCAGCCATCGCACCTACGCCTGTGCCGAGCATCCCAGCCTGGCGGCGATCCTTGCTGATTTCACCGCTGGCCTCGGCCAGCCGGTACAGACCGCCGTGGTGGCCATCGCCGGCCTGCTCGATGGCGATGTACTGATCAATTCCAACCTGCCGTGGACGGTCTCGCTGTCAGCCACCCGCGCGCAGTCCGGGCTGCATGAGCTGCAGCTGATCAACGATTTCGAGGCGGTGGCGCTGGCCATCCCGTACCTGCAGCCGGATACCCTGGTGCCGCTGAATGGCGACGCCGATCCGGCGCAGGCCTTCCCGGCATTGGTGCTGGGCGCGGGCACCGGCCTGGGTGCGGCGCTGCGTTTTGCCGATGGCGAACGCCCGGTACTGGCCAGCGAGATCGGTCATGCCGCGCTCGGCGCCGGCAACACGCTGGAACTGCAGGTGCTGGGCAAGCTGCTGCAACGCTGGACGCACGTGGACAACGAGCGCGTGCTGTCCGGCAGTGGCTTGATGAACCTGTATCCATGCCTGTGCGAACTGCGCGGCGTCGCTCCGGTATGGAGCAGCACCGAGGCCCTGATCGGCGCTGCGCGCAGCGGTGAGGATGCGCTGGCGGTGGAAACGCTGCAGGTGTTCTGCGCTTGGCTGGGCAGCCTGGCCGGCGACGCGGCGATCGCGGTCGGCGCGCGCTCGGTGTACCTGGCCGGCGGCATTTCCGCGCACGTGCAGGATTTCCTGGCCGATGGCCGCTTCCGTGAGCGCTTCCTCAACAAGGGCGTGCTGACCGAGGTGCTGCGCCAGGTACCGGTGTGGCGCGTGGAGCATGGCCAGCTGGGCGTGCTCGGTGCAGCGGTCTGGCACGCCGCACGGCAGCCCACGCACGACTGATCGGCACGGCCGGCATCGGGCCGGCCGTGCATTGCAGACTGGGAGGGGAACATGGTGGATCGCAGGCAGTTCCTGCAGGCCGGTGCACTGGCCGCAGGCATGGCGGCATTACCGGGCGTGCAGGCGCGCACGCAGGGTGGGGCCAGGGTGGTCTCCACCTGGGACTTCGGCGTACCGGCCAACCAGGCCGCATGGAAGGTGCTGGCACAGGGTGGCAGCGCGCTGGATGCGGTGGAGGCGGGTGCACGCTGGGCCGAGAGCGAGCTGTGCAACCCCACCGTCGGTCATTGCGGCAACCCGGATCGCGACGGCGTGCTGAGCCTGGACGCGAGCATCATGGACGGCGATGGCCGTTGTGGCGCAGTGGCCGCGCTGGTCGACATCCTGCATCCGGTGTCGGTGGCCCGCAAAGTGATGGAGAACAGCCCGCATGTGCTGCTGGTAGGCGAGGGCGCGCAGCAGTTCGCGGTGCAGCAGGGTTTCGAGCGCAAGCACCTGCTGACGCCGCAGGCCGAAGCGGCCTGGCGCGAGTGGCTGAAGACCGAGAAGTACCAGCCGCAGATCAATGCCGAGCGCCGTGGTATTCCTGGCAACAGCGACAACCACGACACCATCGGCATGCTGGCGCTGGACGCCAAGGGCCATCTGGCCGGTGCCTGCACCACCAGTGGGATGGCCTGGAAACTGCACGGACGCGTGGGCGACAGCCCGATCATCGGTGCCGGCCTGTACGTCGACAACGAAGTGGGTGCGGCCACCGCCTCGGGCGTGGGTGAGGAGATGATCCGCAACGCCGCTTCGTTCCTGGTGGTCGAGCTGATGCGCCAGGGGCGCTCGCCGGCGCAGGCCTGCCGTGAAGCCATCGACCGCGTGGTGCGCAAGCGCCCCGAAGCGAGCAGGACATTGCAGGTGTGCTTCCTGGCGATGAACAAGCAGGGCGAGGTGGGCGCCTACGCGCTGCATCGCGGCTTCGTCTACGCCGTGTGCGATGCGCAGCGCCAGGATGAGCTGCGCGACTCGCCGTCGATCTATACGAGCACCCAAGCGTGAGCACGCGGCTGACCCTGGAGATCGCCAGCAACTCGCTGGCCTCGGCGTTGGCCGCACAGGCCGGCGGCGCCGATCGCATCGAACTGTTCGACAACCTGGCCGAGGGCGGCACCACGCCGTCGTTCGCCAGCATCGCGATTGCCCGCGAACGCCTGTCGATTCCGCTGTTCGTACTGGTGCGCCCGCGCCCGGGCGACTTCCACTACGACGCGCTGGAAACCGAACTGATGCTGCGTGACATCGCGCAGTGCCGCGCGCTGGGCTGCGATGGCGTGGTGATCGGTGCGCTGGATGTGCAGGGCGGCGTTGACGTGGCGTTGTGCCGTGAACTGATGCAGGCGGCCGGGCCGTTGCAGGTGACCTTCCACCGCGCCTTTGATGCTGCCCGCGACCTGCCGGCGGCGCTGGAGCAGGTGATCGGGCTGGGCTGCCAGCGCGTGCTGACCTCGGGTGGCCAGGTCAGCGCCGAGGCCGGTGCCGATGTGCTGGCGGGCCTGGTCACCCAGGCGGCGGGGCGCATCACGGTGATGGCAGGTGCCGGATTGGCCCCGGGCAACATCGCAACCGTCGCGCGGCAGACGGGCTGTACCGAACTGCACGCGTCCGCAAAAGGCCTGCGCCGCTCGGCCATGCAGTTCCAGAACCCGGCCCTGCGCGGCTTGGACCCGACCTGGAGCCAGACCGCCACCGCCACCGTGGCCGCGCTGCGGCAAGCGCTGGAGGACGCGTAGTAACCCGCTTCTTCCGTAGAGCCGAGCCCGCGCTCGGCTGCTCTTGGCGACGAACAACAGCAGCCGAGCGCAGGTTCGGCGCTACAACGATCCGCTGCGGCCGCACGCAACTACGCGGACAAGACCGTTCCGCGCGCGATTGTCGTGATCGTGTCACTGACGCGTGCGCCGTTCTCTCAGCGATGTTTCGCAACCCTTTGATTGTTCTGGATACTGGCGGCCGCTAGCGGCATTCCGCGGGCTGTTGCTGCGTCGCCGCATGCCGGGCGTGGTTCAGCTGTGCTTTAGTTTGGATCGATCCACAGGGGAGGGCGCCGCGACGGTCCTGAACCGGCCCAGGCGCCCGGATCAGCCGTAGTGCCGTGCCACCACCCGCCCGTGCGTCCACACTTTCGAAGAGCAACCACCCATGGCTCAGATCGTCCGCAAGCGCCGTCACCTGCTGTCCCAGGCCCTGGTCCTGGCCCTGTTGCCCCTGGCTGCCAGTGCGCAGGAGGCGGTCACGTCGTCCACCAAGGATCTCGACGCGGTCACCGTTACCGGCTCGCGCATCAAGCGCGCCTCCGTCGAAGGCCCGGCACCGGTCAACGTAATCACCGCCGCGCAGATCCAGAAGGAAGGCTTCGTCAGCGTGTATGACGCGCTGAAGACGCTGACCGAAGCGACCGGCACTGTCGAAGCTGCCTCGCAGTGGGGCTCGCATACGCCCAATGCCAGTGGCCTGAACCTGCGCGGCATGGGCCCGAACCGCTCGCTGCTGCTGGTCAACGGCCGTCGCGTGGCCGATTACCCGCTGCCGTATGGCGGCGAAACCAACTTCTCCAACTACGGCAACATTCCGGCCGCGGCGGTGGAGCGCATCGAAGTACTGACCGGCGGCGCCTCGGCCATCTATGGTTCGGACGCGATCGCCGGCGTGGTCAACGTCATCCTGAAGACGAACTACGACGGCGACGAAGTGCGCGTCCGTGGTGGTACCTCCACCGAGGGCGGGCGCGATACCTGGGACCTCTCGTGGGCCGGTGGCAAGACCGGCGACAACTGGAGCGTGACCTACGCGCTGCAGTACACCAAGCGCGACCCGTTGTTCGGCCGTGACCGCCCGCAGATGGACGACGCCGATGATGCACCGTACCCGTCCTGGAACATGGAACAACGCAAGGTTGGCTTCCGTCCCACCGCCGGCCTGGCGCTGATCGATCCGACCACCGGCCAGCGACTGGCGCCGCCCACCGGCACCTGCGAGAAGTTCGATGGCGAGTACTACACCGCAGATCGATTGGTCTACAACTACGCCGCCAACACCATCACCAACACCGGCCGCCTCTGCGGCATGAGTGCGGACTATGCCAACTGGCTGCTTACGGGCGGTGCCGAGAACGTGTCCGGCAACCTGTATGCCACCTTCGACTTCAGCAATGACCTGCAGGCCTGGACCAACCTGGCCGTCTACCGCTCCGAAGCGATCTGGGGCACCAATCCGCCGAGCGTGTCGCTGATCGACGACGACAACGGCTACTACTGGGACGCCAACCGCAACCGCCCGATCCTGGGCGTGCGCCAGTTCACGCCGAACGAAGTCGGCGGCCTGGATACGCTGCGCAACACCAACCGCGAGCTGTCCTGGGACTGGAGCGCGGGCCTGCGTGGCCGTCTCGCTGACCGCTTCGACTGGAGCGCCACAGTGGGGCGTTCCTACTACCGCGTTGAAGAACGGCAGAACGTGGTCGACAAGCAGAAGTCGTATGACTACTTCCTGGGTCCGAAGCTGGGCACCACCGCCGATGGCGAGGCGATCTACGCACTGAACGAATCGCGCTGGTGGAATCCGCTGACGCCGGACCAGTATTGGCAGATGGGCACGGTGGCGAAGAACCGTGCAGCTTCGTGGGTGAACCAGGCGTCCGCGGACATCACCGGCGAACTGTTCCAGGGCTGGGCCGGCCCGATCTCGTTCGCCGCAGTGGCCGAAGTCGCGCAGCAGGGCTATCACCTCAGCCCCGATCCGCGTGCAGGTATCGACTTCGACCTGCAGAACGTCGATCGCGGTGGTGGCGAGCGCACCCGCTATTCGGCGGGCGTCGAGTTCAAGATCCCGCTGCTGGAGAGCGTGACCGCCACCGCGGCCGCGCGCTATGACCGCTATGGCAACTACAAGGCCGACAACAGCAGCGAAGCGCTGGACATCGGCAGCCAGAAGGAAACCACCTGGAACGTCGGCCTGGAATGGCGCCCGGTGGAATCGCTGCTGGTGCGCGGCTCGTATGCCACCAGTTTCCATGCGCCGGACATGCACTACCTGCTGGGCCAGCCGAGCAGCTCCGAAGTGCAGACCTATGACCGCCTGCGCTGCATCCAGAGTGGTGCCTACCTGGTCAACAACTGCGGCGTGGGCAACACCGATGTCTGGTACACGTTCGATGTGAACCGCCGTGGCACGCCGTTGCTGCGCTCGGAAACCGGTGATTCGTGGACGGTCGGCTTCGTCTGGGACGTGCTGCCGAACCTGTCGGTCAGCGCCGACTACTGGGCGATCAAGCTGGAAGACATGATCGTCGACGTCGGCGCCGACGAGGTGCTGGCCAGCGAAGCGGGCTGCCTGACCGGCAAGAACATGGACGGTACGCCGTGGGCCAATCCGGCCGGTGGCGAGTACTGCGCCGGCATCCTGGCCCGCGTGAACCGTGACAGCAACGGCCGCTTGGTGTCGATCGAGCGCGGACCGTTCAACCTGGCAAGCCGCGAAGTGCGCGGTATCGATCTGACCGCACGCTATCGCCTGGAAACCGCGCAGTGGGGCAGCTTCCAGCTGGGCCTGAACTACACCAACCAGATCTCCACCAAGGAACAGCGCTACGCCAACGATCCGAATCCGGAACGCCGCGACCGCGACCTGCGCAGCAAGCTGCGCGCGAGCCTGGCCTGGCAGCGCGGCAACTGGAACGCCAACGTCTATGCCGACCGCATTGGTTCGGTGCCGGGCGTGCGCTATCACTGGGGCACCGATCGCCTGGACAATCCCGGCGGTTGCCTGCCGTTCGCCGATGGCTACGTGCCCAGCGACAGCCCGTCGCTGAACTGCCTGGAACCGGCAACGCGCCCGGACGGATCGCCCAACCCGAATCCGAACGCCGGGCAGCAGACGGCGCGCTACTACGGTCGGGTGGGGCCGTTCATCACCTGGAACTTCAACGTGGGCTACCAGGTGACCGAGCACGCCAAGGTCAATGTCTACGTCAACAACGCGTTCAACTCGGCCAGCTGGAACCACAAGGATCCCTACAAGCTGGACTACGACTTCGCCCCGACCCGGCTGCTCGGTGCGGTTGGCCGCGAGTTTGCACTGGAGTACGTGTTCACCTTCTGAGGCGGGTTGCGGGCGGTGCGCCGGGCGGGGCCCGGCGCTACCGGCCGGACGGCGGCGGCTGGATTTGACCTTCCCACGATGGCAAGGTTTAGCCTGTCCGCGTCCAGAAGGAATCCCGGGAATCCGATCATGAGCCTGCCCCGCGCCACTGCTGCCACCACCAGCCCCTCCACCATCAGCCTGCCCATCGAGGGCATGACCTGCGCCAGCTGTGTCGGCCGGGTCGAGGCGGCGCTGTCCAAGGTCGAGGGTGTGGGCAGTGTTTCGGTGAATCTGGCCACCGAGCGCGCGGATATCCGCCCGTCAGGCCCGGTTGATCGCGCGGCGCTGATCCAGGCGGTGGAGCGGGTGGGCTATGACGTGCCGGCCGCTACCGTTGAATTGGCGGTGGAGGGCATGACCTGCGCGTCCTGCGTCGGCCGTGTCGAACGTGCATTGTTGGCGGTGCCCGGCGTCAGCCAGGCCAGCGTGAACCTGGCCACCGAGCGTGCCACCGTGCGCGGCGTGGCCGATGCAGCTGCGCTGGTCGCGGCCGTCGACAGGGCCGGCTATGACGCACGCGTGATCGAGGCTGGCGTGCAGGCCGATGACGAGGCCACGGAGAAGAAGGATGCCGAGCGCGCCGAACTGAAGCGAGACCTGATCGTGGCGGCCGCGCTGGCACTGCCGGTGTTCGTGCTGGAGATGGGCTCGCACCTGATTCCCGGCATGCACGAATGGGTGATGTCCACGATCGGCATGCGGGCCAGCTGGTACCTGCAGTTTGTACTGACCCTGCTGGTGCTGGCCATTCCCGGTCGCCGTTTCTACCAGAAGGGTTTCCCGGCACTGCTGCGGCTGGCGCCGGACATGAATTCACTGGTGGCGGTGGGCACCGCCGCGGCGTTTGGCTACTCGGTGGTGGCGACCTTTGCACCGCGGCTGCTGCCGCCTGGCACGGTGAACGTCTACTACGAAGCGGCCGCAGTGATCGTTGCGCTGATCCTGCTCGGCCGCTTCCTCGAGGCCCGCGCCAAGGGCCGTACCTCCGAAGCGATCAAGCGTCTGGTCAACCTGCAGGCCAAGGTCGCCCATGTGATCCGCGACGGCCGCACCGTCGACATCCCGGTCAATGAAGTGCAGAGCGGCGACATGGTGGAAGTGCGGCCGGGCGAGCGCGTGCCGGTCGATGGCGAAGTGGTGGAAGGCCGCAGCTACATCGACGAATCGATGATCAGCGGCGAGCCGATCCCGGTCGAGAAGCAGCCGGGCAGCAGCGTGGTGGGCGGTACGGTCAACCAGAAGGGCGCACTGACCGTGCGTGCCACGGCGGTTGGCGCGCAGACCATGCTGGCGCAGATCATCCGCATGGTCGAACAGGCGCAGGGCTCGAAGCTGCCGATCCAGGCGGTGGTCGACAAGGTCACGCTGTGGTTCGTGCCGGCGGTGATGCTGGCCGCGCTGGCGACCTTCGTGGTCTGGTTGATCTTCGGCCCATCGCCAGCGCTCAGCTTCGCGCTGGTCAATGCGGTGGCGGTGCTGATCATTGCCTGCCCGTGTGCGATGGGGCTGGCCACGCCGACCTCGATCATGGTCGGCACCGGCCGCGGCGCGGAGATGGGCGTGCTGTTCCGCAAGGGCGAGGCGCTGCAGCTGTTGAAGGATGCGCAGGTGGTGGCGGTGGACAAGACCGGCACGCTGACCGAAGGCCGCCCGCGCCTGACCGACTTTGAGATCATCGAGGGTTTCGACCGCAGCACGGTGTTGGCGGCGGTTGCTGCGGTGGAATCGCGCTCGGAGCATCCAATTGCCCGCGCGATTGTCGATGCAGCCAGCGAGCAGGGCATTGCACTGCCGGCGATGGCCGATTTCGAATCGGTCACCGGCATGGGCGTACGGGCCAGTGTCGAGGGTGCTCGGGTGGAGGTCGGTGCCGATCGCTTCATGCGCGAACTGGGCGTGGACATCACCGCATTCGCAGCATTGGCGGCGGAACTTGGCACGCAGGGGAAGTCACCGATGTACGTGGCCATCGATGGACGCCTGGCCGCGATCATCGCGGTGTCCGATCCGATCAAGCCGAGCACGCCTGCCGCGATCGCAGCGCTGCACCAGCTCGGCCTGAAGGTGGCGATGATCACCGGTGACAACGCCGGGACGGCGCAGGCGATTGCACGCCAGCTCGCCATCGACGACGTCGTGGCCGAGGTGCTGCCGGACGGCAAGGTCGAAGCAGTACGTCGCCTGAAGGGCACCTACGGCCACGTCGCCTTCGTCGGCGACGGCATCAACGACGCGCCGGCACTGGCCGAGGCCGATGTCGGCCTGGCGATCGGCACCGGTACCGATATCGCGGTGGAATCGGCCGACGTAGTGCTGATGTCGGGCAACCTGCAGGGCGTGCCGAATGCCATCGCGCTGTCGAAGGCAACGTTGGGCAATATCCGGCAGAACCTGTTCTGGGCGTTTGCCTACAACACCGCATTGATCCCGGTGGCGGCCGGCGCGCTGTATCCGGTCTGGGGCGTGCTGCTGTCGCCAGTGTTCGCGGCCGGTGCGATGGCGCTGTCCAGCGTGTTCGTGCTCGGCAACGCGCTGCGCCTGCGCCGCTTCCAGCCGCCGATGGCCGATGCATCTGCTGCGAGCCACTGAAGGAGACCTGCATGAACATCGGTGAAGCCGCCAAGGCCTCGAGTGTTTCGGCGAAGATGATCCGCTACTACGAACAGATCGGCCTGATCCCTGCGGCCGATCGCACCGAATCGGGCTACCGGGCGTATTCGCAGGCGGACATCCACCGCCTGCGCTTCATCCGCCGCGCGCGCGATCTCGGCTTCCAGGTGGCCGAGATCACCGACCTGCTGGGCCTGTGGAACGACACTTCGCGGCACAGTGCCGACGTCAAGCACCTGGCTGAGCAGCACATCGCCGACTTGGAGCAACGCATCGAGCACATGCGGCAGATGGCCGACACGCTGAAGGCGTTGATCAGCTGTTGTGCGGGCGATGAGCGCCCGGAATGCCCGATCCTGCAGCGGCTGGGTGAGGATGATGAGACGCCGGTGCCGGTCGATAGCGCGAAGACCGGCGCGGTGCGGCGACGCGCACAGAAGCATTGAATCGATATCGCATGCACTGAAAAGCCCGCCCTGTGGCAGTGCACGGGGCGGGCTTCATTGTGGATGCAGTGCAGGGAGTCAGGCCGTGCGCGGCGGGAACCCGGCATCATTCACCGCGGCGAAGACCTGCTCCTGCGATGCGGTGGTCTGCACCTTGACCAGGCCGGTCGGCGGGTCGGCCACCACGCTGGCGTTGGGATCGATCTGCTGGATCGCACGGGTCACGCTGCGTGCGCAGCCGCCGCAGGTCATGCCGTCGACATGGAATTCCATCTGTAGCTCCTTGGGTGCTCTTGGGTGGCGCCAGTGTGCACCTTCCAAGGATGGCAGGGTCAAGCGCTGGACTGAATGACGACGCACCAACGAGCACGCACCAATGAAAACGGCAGCCACCTGTACCAGCGCGGCTGCCGTGGAGGAACGTCCCCGCCGGGGCGGGGCGTGGGTTGCGCCGGGGCTGGCCCGGGCAACCCGGTGCTGTATCAGAACTTCCAGGTGGCGCCGAAGTACAGCTGGCGGCCTGCATAGGTGTTGGAGATCAGGCGGGCCTTGGTGTCATTGCCCAGGTGCACGCGCTGCTCGGACTTGGTGGCATTGATCACCGAGGCGGTCAGGGTCCAGTCCGGGGTCAGGTTGTAGGCCACGTTCAGATCCAGCTGGTCATACGGCTCGGTGTAGACCGTCATGCCATTGTTGAGTCCGCCGACCACCTGGCCGCGACGATTGAACGAGGCGCGCGCAAGGAACTTCTCGTTCTCGTAGAACACCGTCACGTTGGCCTGGTTCTTGGCACTGCCGACCAGCGGCGAGGAGCCGATTTCCTGGCCGTCCAGAACAATCGAGGCCAGGTTGGTGTCGTTGTAGGTGTAGTTGGCCTGCACGCCGAAGCCGAAATCGAAGGTGTACTGGCCATACAGCTCGACGCCCTGCGACACACCATCGCGGCCATTGGCCTGGGTCTGGTAGCGCTGCACGTTCACGGCTTCACCACCGATGACCATCGGCGTATCGCGCACCACCGGCAGGGTGAAGTTGTCCACGTTCTTGCGGAACAGGCCGACGCCGGCGACCGCGCCCGGCTGGAAGTACCATTCCAGGCCCAGGTCGAACTGGGTGGCCTTGAACGGTTCCAGCTGCTTGTTGCTGCCCTGACCAAGCCAGCCTGCCGTCGAGGCACCGCCGGCAACACGGCGATCATTGACGTACTCGTCGCTGTAGTAGCTCAGTGCACCCGGTGCTGCGATGTCGGTGTAGCCGGGGCGGGCGATCACCTTCGACGCGGCACCACGCAGCACCAGCGTATCGGTAATGTCCCAGGCGATGTTGAAGCTCGGCAGCACGTCGGTGTACGTGCGGTCCACGCCGATCAGGTCGTAGGTCTTGCTCTGCGCCAGGTCGTGCGGCAGGCGCACGAAGCCGCTCTCGCAGCTGTAGGTCGGGTAGGCCGCAGCGGCCGGATCGGTGCACGCCATCGGCGCGCCGGATGCATTGTCCAGGAAGTAGTCGTTGAACTTCTCGATCGAGTCGGAGGACTGCGCGAACTGCTTGGTGCGCACCACGCGCACGCCGACGTTGCCGCGCAGGCGTTCGGTGCGGAAGTTGGCCTGGAAGTAGCCCGAGTAGATCTTCTCGTTGACGTTGTAGACGAAGTCTTCCTCGGTACGGTTGTGCGAACCGCCGTAGGTCTTGTTCAGGTAGTCGATGTAGGCCGGGTAGTTGATGCCCGGGAACACGTTGGCATTGAAGCCGCCGGCAATGTTGCTGATTGGATTGGACAGGAAGAAGCCAGGCTGCGCGTCGCCGGCAGTCGGGTCGCAGCCACTCTGGTAACGGCTGTTGTCATAGTCGGCCGGATCTCGGCCGGGGCACACCCAGTAGGTGTTGCCGGTGTTGCGGTGGACCTTGCCGTCACGGTACTTGGCGCCGAACTGGATCGAGTCCAGCCAGCCCGATTCGAACAGCTTGGTGACGTCGGCCTGGAAGTAGTTCTGCTTGACCTCGGTACGCTTCCACGACGAGTCGGTCGAGCCGGTGTCGACTTCGGCGATGCCGTTCATCAGCTGCTGCTGCAGGTCGGGCGAGAAGGTGGCCGAGGGCGTGCCGGTGAGGTCCCAGGCGCTGTACTGGTTACCCGACAGGTAATCGTTGCCGACCTTGCGGCGCGGCTTGGCCGACATACGGAAGTTCATCGACGGGCCACCTTCGGACCAGGTGCGGCCGCCGGTGAACGAGGCCTTCCACAGCGGGCTGATGTCCCAGTCGATGGTCAGGTCGGCGGTCTGCGACAGCGCCTTTTCCTTGCTGTAGCCACCGGTCAGCTGCGGTGTCGGAATCGTGCAGTCGTCCGGGCCCCAGCCGCCGGGCTTGAGGCCGGCGGCCTTGGCCTGGTCTTCGCTGCAGTAGTAGGTCTTTCCGGCCAGCTTTTCGAACTGGGCGCCGGTGACGGTGTTGCCGCTGGGGTCGAAGTCCAACCCATTGAGCAGGCGTCCGCCCGCCCAGTTTCCATCGCCGTTGAAGCGGGCCATGCTCCATTCCGGAATCTTCAGCATGTTCTGGGTGTAGTCACCCTGCAGCTCGAAGCGGAAGTAGTTGGCGGTCATCGTGACGTTGTCGACCGGCTTGAACTGGAAGGTCAGCTGGCCGCCCTTGCGCTCGCGTTTTTCTTCCTTCACGGCGAAGTTGACCGAGGTCGGCATGAAGAAATCACTGTAGTTGCCGCCGGTCTGGTTGTTGAATCCGGACTTGCCCCACCAGTAGTGGATGCCATCCTGCGACTGCACGTTGCCATAGGCATCGCGCGCCTTGCCGGCGCCATACCACTGGTAGTCCTCGGTGCTGGCTTCCATGGTGCGGGTGGTGCGCTTCTGCTGCGTCACGCCGACCAGCACGCCGAAGCGCTCATCCTTGCTGTGCCAGGAGTACAGGGCCGAGGCCTGCGGATCGATATCGTGGTGGGTGTCGGAAGACGTGCCCTCGAGCGTGACGAAGCCCGAGTTGGATTCCATGTCCAGCGGACGACGGGTATGCAGGATGACCGTGCCACCGATGCCGCCTTCGTCGATGCGTGCTTCCGGCGACTTGAACAGCTCGGCGCTGGACAACATGTTCGACGGCAGCAGGGTGTAGTTGAACGAACGGGTGGCCTCGTCGTTGGTTTCCGAGGTGGCGACGTAGTTGCCGTTCAACTGGGTCAGGGTCAGGTCCGGGGCCAGGCCGCGCACACTGACGCTCTTGCCTTCGCCGCCACTGCGGGTGATGACCACGCCGGGCACGCGCTGCAGTGCGTCGGCCACGTTCTTGTCGGGGAACTTGCCGACGTCTTCGGCGGTGATCACTTCGACCACGGCGTTGGCGTCGCGCTTCTGCTCCAGGCTCTTTTCAATGGCGTAGCGATAGCCGGTGACCTGGACGCTGTCCAGGTTGGTGGCCTCCTGCGAGCCGGTCGAAGCGGCCTGCTGCGCGGCGGCGCCTGCCGGAATGACGGCGGCGGCCAGGGCCAGCGCGATGGCCAGCGACAATGCGTCCTGGCCGTGCGTACGTGTTGAATGCTTCATTCCCATCTCTCCCTCTCTCCTGGATTGATCCGGTGACGTGGCACGGACAACTTGAATCGATCTAATTTGAAGTGACATTGTCGCTATTGCCATGCAGTGGCAGTAGCACCGTGCGCGTGGCCTGGTACGTCCTGTTGCTGCTTCCCCCAACTCCCGGCCATCGCAATGTCGTCTTGGATCGATCTAAGCGATGGGCGGGCGTTTTTTAGCACGGGTCGCCCGCGGGCGCATGCTGCTCCGCAATATGGTACTGGCGTGGCGAAGGCATGACGGTTTGCTGAAAACAGTGAAATCGTTTTCGTGCGCAGGGGAGGGTGGGTCGGCAGGGCTGCGCCCTGCACCCGCGGTGTGCCGGCCGCGGGCCGGCAACAACCCAAAGCCAAAGCCAACGCCAAAGCGGCTCTGGTTTTCTGCTGGTTTGGCGGGGCGGTGTGGGCTGGCAGGACACGCCGTAAACCCGTCCTTGGGGGCTCGATGGCGCCATCCATGGCGCCAACGGTCCTGCCAGCCCACACCGCCCCACCTTTGACAGTTTCCCGGTGACGGTTGGACTGATCCTGGAACGACATGGGGTCCTGGGGCCAGATCCGTTTTCCCTTGGAAAACGGATCTGACCCCAATCGATTTCGTTATCTGACAGAGATTCATCCACGCATGGCGTGGATCTACAGATCGCGGGACTCTGTCGAAGGCGGGGTGGGTCCGGTTGCGGGGGCGTGAGCCGCATGGGCCCGAGGCATGCCTCAGGCGGGTTGGGCAGGACGCCCAACCCCGGTCTTGCCGTGTGCGCAGGACAGCGCACACGAGCAAGCGGCGACCCGAGCTTACATGGACGTACTTGCAGCGTCCCCCGCAACCGGACCCACCCCGCCATCCCACGGACAGCCGGCTTTTGCTGTTGCTGTTGCTCCAGCTCGAAGCAGGTGCAGGGCGCAGCCCTGCCGAACACCCTCTCTCATGCTGCGCCGCAGAATGCATTCGGCTGAACCTGCATGCTCTACTTGAATCGATCTAAATTCACGGTCTAGTGGGTCGGGCGTCATTCCAGGGGGAGCATTCTGCAGGTCAGGGCAGGGCTCAGCGGAGGGGTGCCGGAAGGCCCGGGCCGTCTGCCCCCGTGTCATCGACTACAGGAACCCGACATGCGCCCAGTGCCGTCCGCTCCCGCCGTCCCATCGTCCTCGCGCCCACTCACGCGCCTGGCCTGCCTGCTGGCGCTTTCGGCCATGCCGATGCTGCTGCAGGCCGCACCGGCGGCGCTGGAGCGCGAGGTCAACACCTTCATCGGCAGCAAGGACGACGGCAATACCTTCCCCGGCGCATCGGCACCGTTCGGCCTGATCCAGGTCAGCCCGATCGGCAGCCACTATTCGGGCTGGCGCTACGACGACGAGAAGATCCGCGGTTTCGGCCACTCCTTCATCTCCGGCGCCGGTTGCTGGGAGCAGGGCGGGCAGGTGTCGATCCTGCCGGTCACTGGCAGCATCGGCCCGGGCGGCGATTTCGATACCGGCAACGCCAAGCAGTTCGACCACAAGGCCTACGCCTCGAACTACACCCATGACGGCGAGATCGGCCAGGCCGGCTATTACAAGGTGCGTCTGACCAGTTACGGCGGCATCGATGCCGAGGCGACCGCGCGCACCCGTGCCGCCGCCGAGCGCTACACCTTCAGCCAGCGCCAGGGCGAGGGCCACGTGCTGGTCAATGTTGGCCAGGCCAATGAGCGCCACTCGGTGATCGGCAGCGTAGTCGATGTGGTCGGCGACCGCGTGGTCGAGGGCAAGCTGGTGACCAAAAGTTTCTGCGGCGGCCATCAGTACACCACCTGGTTCCGGATCGAGTTCGACCGCCCGTTCAAGGCGCATGGCACCTGGGGCGAGGGCGGCGGCCTGCCGGGTGCGCGCCACAGCATGGAAGGCGAACAGAAGCCGAACGGTGCCTGGCTCAGCTTCGACCTCGCCAAGGGCCAGTCGGTAACGGCGATCAGCGCGATATCGCATGTGGATGCCGAAGGCGCGCGCATCAACCTGCGCGCGGACGGCATGCAGGGCGGGGCGCTGCTCGGCTTCGATCGCATGCGCGCGCTGTCGCAGCAGTCCTGGCGCGAGCAGCTGGGCCGCGTTCGCGTGCAGGGCGGTACCACTGATGATCGCACCGTGTTCTACAGCGCGGTCTACCACGCGCTGCTGCAGCCGATGACCGGCAACGATGCCGATGGCCGCTACCGCGGCTATGACGACGGCATCCATCGTGCCGATGGCTGGACTTACTATGAGTACTTCTCGCTGTGGGATACCTACCGCGCGCAGAACCAGTGGCTGGCGCTGACCCGCCCGGACGTGGCGCGCGACATCGGCCGTACCCTGCTGGCGATCGACGAACAGGGCGGATGGCTGCCGCGCTGGGGCTATGCCAACTTCGAGACCAACATCATGACCGGCGATCCGGTCACCCCGTTCATGGTCGACCTGTGGCGCTTCGGTGCGCTCAACGGCCGTGAATCGCAGGCCTGGGATGCGCTGCGCCGCAATGCGTTCGGTACGCCGCCGCTGAACTCGCGCATGGCCGGACGTTCCGGCAACCCGACCTACCTGGACAAGGGCTACGTGGTCTACGACCGCGCGTTCCCGTCCAAGGGCATGGACGTTGATCCGCATCACGGTGGTTCGGCCACGCTGGAATATGCGCTGGCCGACTGTGCGCTCTCGCAGATGGCCGATGGCCTGGGTCATACGCAGGATGCGGCGACGCTGCGTGAGCGCGGGCGAAACTGGCGCAAGGTGTGGGACCCGCAGGTGCGTGATGCCGAGACCGGCTTCACCGGCTTCCCGCGCCCACGTACCGAGGATGGCCAGTGGTACACCCCGGCCGACGGTCACTACAGCCCGCGCTCGCACCACGGTTTCCACGAGGGCACCGCGTGGCAGTACCAGTGGCTGGCACAGCAGGACGTGCCGGGCCTGGTCGAAGCGATGGACGGCCGCGAACAGGCCGGTCGCCGCCTGGATGCGTTCTTCGCGATGGACGCGCTGCAGGCCGATCCACTCAACGCCGCCCGCAAGGCGTGGGTGGTCGGGCCGTACAGTTATTACAACCAGTTCCGCTACAACCCGAACAACGAACCGGACCTGCACTCGCCGTGGCTGTACACGCTGATCGGCCAGCCGTGGAAGACCGCAACGGTGGTGCGTGCCGCGCAGCAGCTGTTCACCAACGCCCCCAACGGCGTGACCGGCAACGATGACCTCGGCACGATGTCGGCCTGGTACCTGTTCAGTGCCATCGGCGTGTACCCAGCGGTGCCGGGCAGTGGCCAGTTCCTGCTGCACACGCCGCGCTTCAGCAAGGTCGAGGTGGACATGGGCAATGGCCGCACCCTGCGCATCGACGCACCGGGTGCCGATGGCCGCCGCCTGCAGTACGTGCAGGGCGTGCAGGTCGATGGCCAGGCGCATGCGCCGGTGTGGCTGGACTGGAACCAGCTGCAGCAGGGCCCGCGCCTGCACTTCGCGCTGGACGCGAAGGCGCCGGAGCAGGGGTGGGGCACGGCGGTGAAGGACCTGCCGGTGTCCTGGTGCGCGGCTCCGGGCAGCCAGCTGCGCTGAGCCGGACTGTGCCGTTCGCGGTGACCCAGCGAACGGCACGGCACGACACGGCCCTGATCCATTAGGCTTGAGCCTCCAGCGGAGCCCGGGAAGACGATGAACGACAACGGCAGCAGTCCCAGCAAGCGCGCCGGCAAGGCGGTGACGGTGACCGACATCGCGCGTGCCATCGGCGTGTCACGGGCGACCGTGTCGCTGGTGCTGCGCGGCAGCCCGCTGGTCAACGTCGATACCCGCGCCAAGGTCGAGGCCGAGCTGCGCCGGCAGCGCTACGTCTACAACCGCGCGGCCGCCAACCTGCGCCGTCGTACCTCGTCGAGCATCGCGCTGGTGATCAACGACCTGTCCAATCCGTTCTTCGCCGAATTCGCTTCGGGCGTGGACGAGGCGCTGGGTGGGCGGGGTTACGTGACCCTGCTCGGTAGCACCGGCGAATCGCCGGAGCGGCAGCAGGCGGTGCTGTCCACGCTGATGGAGCACACCCCGGCCGGCCTGATCCTGTCGCCGGCCGAGGGCAGCGACACCGCGCAGCTGCGGCAGGCGTTGGGCGCCAATGCCAATGTGCTGCTGTTCAACCGCGAACTGGAAGGGGCCGACTGGGACTTCCTGACCCTGGACAACCAGCACGGCGCCTACCTTGCCACGCGCCACCTGATCGAACGCGGCCATCGCCAGATCGCCTTCTTCGGCGGTCACGCCGCGTCGAGCTCATGCCACCAGCGCCGCGCTGGCTTCCAGCAGGCACTGGCCGAGGCCGGTCTGCCGCTGCCGCCGGGCTGGATGATCGAGTCGGCACCGAACCGCCTGGAAGCCGCTGCGCGCACCGATGAGCTGTTTGCCGATGGCCATCGTCCGAGTGCGGCGGTCTGCTACAACGACACCGTCGCGCTGGGCCTGATGCTGGGCTTGAACTCGCGTGGCATCCGTCCGGGTGGCGACTTCGCCGTTACCGGTTTCGACGATATTTCCGAGGCGTCGGTCGCGGTGCCACCGCTGACCACGCTCACCGCCGACCCGCGCGAGCGCGGTCGCCAGGCTGCGGCGCTGCTGCTGCAGCGGCTGGACGAACCGGACGCACCACCACGGCGCACGGTCGCGCCGGTACAGCTGCGCATCCGCGAAAGCAGTGCCGCGCGACCGAACTGATTGCTTCCGTACACCCCTTCCACGCAACAACGACCTTCCGCGCATCGAGGCGCGTACCGCATGCCGATCTCCGCAACGCCCCGTCCATCGGGTTCTTCGGGCAACGCACCCGCCGTCACCAACGGCAAGGCGCTGGCCGTCGTCACCACGATCTTCTTCATGTGGGGCTTCCTGACCTGCCTCAACGACATCCTGATCCCGCACCTGAAGGCGGTGTTCGAGCTGAACTACGCCAAGGCGATGCTGGTGCAGTTCACCTTCTTCGGCACCTACTTCCTGATGTCGCTGCCGGCGGGTCGCCTGGTGGCGGCGCTGGGCTACAAGAAGGGCATCGTGGCGGGCCTGGTGATTGCCGGTATCGGTGCGCTGGGCTTCTGGCCGGCGGCCGAGCTGCGCGTGTATGGCGCCTTCCTCGGCGCATTGTTCGTGCTGGCCACGGGCATCACCGTGCTGCAGGTCGCTGCCAATCCCTATGTCGCGCTGCTGGGCCCGGAGCAGACCAGTTCCAGCCGCCTGACGCTGGCGCAGGCGTTGAACTCGCTGGGTACTGCCATCGCGCCGATCTTCGGTGGCATGCTGATCCTGTCCAACACGGTCAAGAGTGCCGATGACATCGCGGCCCTGCCGGCCGCCGAGCAGCTCGCCTACCGCGCCGCCGAGGCGCAGGCCGTGCAAGGCCCGTACGTGGGCCTGGCCGTGGCGCTGGTGTTGCTGGCGCTGTTCGTGTTCCTGTTCCGCCTGCCGGCGTTGAGCGACGCCACCGAGCAGGCCGACCAGGGTCACCACCACAGCTACCTGGATGCACTGCGCAAGCGCCACCTGCTGCTGGGCGTGCTGGGCATCTTCTTCTACGTCGGTGCCGAAGTGTCGATCGGCAGCTTCCTGGTCAACTACCTGTCGATGCCGAACATCGGCGGCTTCAGCGAACAGCAGGCCACCCACTACGTGTCGGCCTACTGGACGATGGCGATGATCGGCCGCTTTGCCGGCTCGGCGCTGCTGGCGCGCTTCTCGCCCAGCCGCCTGCTGGCGATCTTCGCGCTGGTCAACGTGGCCCTGCTGGTCACGACCATGCTGACCTCCGGCAACATCGCGCTGTACTCGGTGGTGGCGATCGGCCTCTTCAACTCGATCATGTTCCCGACCATCTTCGCGCTGAGCATCGAGCGCCTCGGGCCGCTGACCAACAAGGGCTCCAGCCTGCTGATCATGGCTATCGTCGGCGGCGCCGTGGTGCCGTACCTGCAGGGCGTGCTGGCCGACCACATCGGCGTCCAGGCGAGCTTCATCCTGCCGTTGCTGTGCTACGGCTACATCATTTTCTACGGACTGGTCGGCGCGCGTACGCCGGCTTCCGCAACGCAGGGAGGCTGAGTCCGGAATGGGTGCCATCGTTTGCTTCGGCGAAATTTTGATCGATCTACTAGCGCAGCCGCCGGCCTCGGCCGACACCCCGCGCGCGTTCCTGCAGTACGCCGGTGGTGCACCGGCCAACGTCGCCGTGGCGGCCGCACGGCTGGGCGCGAAGACCCAGTTCGTCGGCATGCTGGGCCGGGACATGTTCGGCGACTTCCTTGCCGACAGCCTGGTCGAGCACGGCGTGGGCACTGATTACATCGTGCGTACCGATGCGGCCAAGACTGCACTGGCCTTCGTCGCGCTGGATGCCGGCGGAGAGCGCAGCTTCAGTTTCTATCGCCCGCCGGCGGCCGACCTGCTGTTCCGTGACAGCGATTTCCAGGCCGCGTGCTTCGACAGCGCGCAGTGCTTCCATGCCTGTTCCAACAGCCTGACCGAAGCGGCGATCGCCGAGGCGACCTTCGCAGGCATGGACCACGCCCGCGCCGCGGGTGCGGTGGTCAGCCTCGATCTCAACCTGCGCCCGGCGCTGTGGCCGGCCGATGAAGATCCGACACCGCGCCTGTGGCAGGCGCTGGAGCGTGCCGACCTGGTCAAGCTGTCGCGCGAGGAGCTGGATTACCTGGCCGCGCCGCTCGGTGCCGATGGCGAGGCCGCTGTGCTGCGGCGCCTGCTGGCCGCGCAGGCGCGCTGGGTGATCGTTACCGATGGTGCGGCCACGCTGCACTGGTACACGCGCGACAACCACGGCACGGTCACCAGCTTCCGCGTGGCCACGGTCGACACCACGGCCGCTGGCGATGCCTTCGTTGGTGGCGTGCTGGTTGGCCTGCTGGAGCGGGGCGGGGCCGGTGCAGGCTTCGCTGCGTTCTGCCAGGACCCGGAGGCGATCACCGCCACGCTGCGCTTTGGCGCTGCGGTCGGCGCATTGGCTGTTACCCGCAAGGGCGCGTTCGCCGCGATGCCCTCGCTCGATGAAGTGCAGCAACTGCTGCAGGCCCAGGACATTACCGCATGAGCACCTCGCCTGATTTCCGTTCGCCCGCCTTCCTGCGCGCGCACATCGCTGACACGATGGCGTTCTACCACCCGCGTTGCATTGATCCGGACGGCGGTTTCTTCCACTACTTCCGTGATGACGGCAGCATCTACGACGCCAGCCACCGCCATCTGGTGAGCAGCACGCGTTTCGTCTTCAACTACGCGATGGCCTACCGCGAGTTCGGCAATGCCGAGTACCGCGAGGCCGTCGAGCACGGCGTGCGCTACCTGCGTGAGGTGCATCGCAATCCCGCCACTGGCGGCTATGCCTGGACCCTGCGCGACGGCAAGGTCGAGGACGACATGAACCACTGCTACGGCGTGGCGTTCGTGCTGCTGGCCTACAGTTGCGCGCTGAAGGCCGGTATCGAACAGGCGCGTGTGTGGATGGACGAAACCTGGCAGCTGCTGGAAGCGCGCTTCTGGGAGCCACAGCACGGCCTGTACAAGGACGAGGCCGATGGCCAGTGGAACTTCACCGGCTACCGTGGGCAGAACGCCAACATGCACATGTGCGAGGCGATGCTGGCCGCGTTCGAGGCCAGTGGCGAGCAGCGCTATGTGCAACGCGCGCTGCAGCTGGCCGACAACATGACCCGCCGCCAGGCCGCCAAGGCCGGTGGCCTGGTCTGGGAACACTACGATGTGAACTGGGAGATCGACTGGGACTACAACCTGGACGACCCCAAGCACCTGTTCCGCCCATGGGGCTTCCAACCCGGCCACCAGACCGAGTGGGCCAAGCTGCTGCTGATCCTCGATCGCCACGTGCAGGCCGACTGGCTGGTGCCGACCGCGCAGCACCTGTTCGACGTGGCCGTGGCGCGCAGCTGGGACGACGCGCGGGGCGGCCTGTACTACGGCTTCGCACCGGAATCGCGCCGGCAGCCGGACATGGACGGTGCTCCGATCGGCGGCGACAGCTTCGTCTGCGACGACGACAAGTATTTCTGGGTGCAGGCCGAAACGCTGGCGACCGCCGCACTGATGGCCAAGCGCACTGGCGATGACCGTTACTGGCAGTGGTACGAACGCATCTGGGCCTACTCGTGGGAGCACTTCGTCGACCACCAGTACGGTGCATGGTTCCGCATTCTCGATGCCGACAACCGCAAGTACAGCGACGAGAAGAGCCCGGCCGGCAAGGTGGATTACCACACCATGGGCGCGTGCTACGAAGTGTTGAACGTGGTGCGTTGAGGCGCGTGTCGCCGTACGCATGATGAATCGGAATCGGTAGCGCCGGGCTTCGCCCGGCGGAGAATCAGGAGTATCACGTGCATCGCCTTTCCCTCGTTGTCCGTCTGCTCCTGCTGCTGATCGCAGCCTCTGTGTTCCCTGCGCTGGCGGCCCCGTTGCAGGCGCAGTGGGAATTCCGCATGCTGCCCGGCGACGCGCAAGGCGCCGCCCATCCAGGCCTGCAGCAGTGGCGTGCGGCCCAGGTACCCGGCAGCGTGCACACCGACCTTCTGGCCCACGCGCTGATCCGCGATCCGTATGTCGGCGCGCCGGAGGCCGAGCTGCAATGGATCGGCTTGGCGGCCTGGGAGTACCGCGCCCGCTTTGACGTGGATGCGGCGGTGCTGGCCAAGCCCAATGCCGAGCTGCGCTTCGATGGGCTGGACACCTATGCCGAGGTCAGCCTCAACGGCAAGCCGCTGCTGCGCGCGGACAATGCGCACCGCGCCTGGCGTGCGCGCGTGGAAGGGCGCCTGCGCGCGAGCGGCAATGAACTGCAGATCGTGTTCCGCTCACCGATCCGCACGCTGTTGCCGGGTGTGCAGGCGATGCCGCACAAGATCGCTGGCAATTACCCGTCGCCGTATGGCGATGAGCCGAAGGAAGCGATGGTCGGCAACTTCGCGCGCAAGCCGGCCTACCACTTCGGCTGGGACTGGGGCCCGCGCTATGTCACCGCCGGGGTCTGGCGCGGGGTCGACCTGCAGGCCTGGGACGCGCACCGCCTGACCGATCTTGCCGTCCGTACCGATGCATTGAGCGCGGAGCAGGCGAAGCTGGCGGTGCTGCTGCAGGTGGAGCAGGGCAGCGCCGCCGGTTCTGCGGTGGTCAATGTCGATGTGCGCGATCCGCAGGGCCGCAGCGTGGCCCAGCAGCAGCGCACGGTGCTGCTGAAGCCCGGCCAGAACAGTGTTGAACTGCCGATTGAACTGGCGGAGCCGAAGCGCTGGTGGCCGGTCGGCCATGGCGCGCAGGATCGCTATACCGTGCAGGCGCGCCTGGACGATGGCGCCGATGCAACACTGGTGCGCGAGCAGCGCATCGGCCTGCGCACGGTTGAGCTGCGCCGCGAGGAAGACGGTAAGGGCGGTCAGGGCTTCGCCTTCATCATCAATGGCGTGCCGATCTTCGCCAAGGGCGCCAACGTGATTCCGTTCGACGCCTTCCCTGCGCGTGTCGATGCCGCACGCCTGCGCCAGGTGCTGACGGCCGCGCGCGACGCCAACATGAACATGCTGCGCAATTGGGGCGGCGGCTACTACGAGGATGATGCGTTCTTCGACATCGCCGACGAGCTGGGCCTGCTGGTCTGGCAGGACTTCATGTTCGGTGGTGGCATGCAGCCGGGCTACGATCCGGCCTTCCGCGCCAGCGTGGTGGCCGAGGCGCGCGACAACGTGCGCCGCCTGCGCCATCACCCCAGCATCGTGCTGTGGTGTGGCAACAACGAGGAAGAAACCGCCTGGAAGGACTGGGGCCATGGTCGCGACCTGAAGGCGGCCGACCCCGCATTTGCAGCGAAGGTGTGGCAGGGTTACGTCGACCTGTTCGGCAAAGACCTGCGCCAGGTGGTGGGTGAAGAAGGGCTGGGCGTACCGTACTGGTCCAGCTCCCCCAGCAATGACCTGGATGAGAAGGCCAACGATTCCACCCGCGGTGACAAGCACTACTGGCAGGTCTGGGGCAATCCAGCGCTGCCGGTGCAGGCCTACCTGCGCGAGACGCCGCGCTTCATGTCCGAGTACGGTCTGCAGGCATGGCCGTCGGTGGCGACGGTGGACCAGATTGCCACCCGCGCCGAGCAGCGCATCGACAGCCCGGTGATCCGCGCGCACCAGAAGTTCATGGCCGGCGAGGGCAACAGCCGCCTGCTGCACTACATCGAACTGGGCTACGGTACGCCGAAGGACTTCGAGGACTTCGTCTACCTCAGCCAGGTGATGCAGGCCGACGGCATCGCGCTGGCCGCGCTGCATCATCGTGCCTCGCGGCCGTACACCATGGGCTCACTGTACTGGCAGCTCAACGACGTCTGGCCGGGTGCCTCCTGGTCCAGCGTGGATTATTTCGGCCGCTGGAAGGCGCTGCACTTCGCCGCGCGGCGCTTCTTTGCGCCGGTCACGGTGGCCGCATTGCGCGATGAGGGCAGCACGCGGGTGCGCCTGCTCAACGACGGCGCCGCACGGAACGCGCGCTGGCGGCTGCGGGTGATCGACGTGGAGGGAAAGGTGCTGCGTCGTCGCGAAGACGCGGTGACGTTGGCGGCTGCGGGCGTCACCTCGATCGGTGATTTCCGCGATGCCGAGTTGCTGGCCGGTGCTGATCCGAAGCGTACGGTCGCGGTGTTCGAGTTGTTGCAGAACGGGGCGGTGAGTGCGCGACAAGTGGTCGGATTCGTCGAAGCCAAGGACCAGGTGTTGCCACGGCAGAAGCTCAAGGCCACCTTGTCCATCGAAGGCGATCACTATCGACTGCGGCTGGAAAGCGCGGCTTACGTGCGCGCGACGTGGATCGACTTCGGTGCGCTGGACGTGCAGGTCGAAGACAACCTGCTGGACCTGCTGCCGGGAGAAACCCGGGACATTGCGGTGCGCGGCCCGGTGGATCTGACGACGCTGCGCGAAGCGCTGAAGATAAAAACCCTCAACGATCGTTGAGGGCATCCGCCGGGCATGGCCCGGCGCTACCATTCATGGGCCACGGTAGCGCCGGGCCATG
>NZ_JAUTXR010000190.1 GCF_030658505.1 Stenotrophomonas raiganjensis (SeqCode)
GGGGCATCGCATCGTGTTCGCCGACGGCCCGTATGGTGGCTATCAGGCGATCATGCGCGATCCCGAGACCGGGGTGTACTACGGTGCTTCGGAGAGCCGCAAGGATGGGCAGGCGGCGGGGTATTGAGGTTTCCCGGCCACGGACAGTTTCCTGTGGCTGCCACCGCAGGAAGAGAAAGAAGAAGATCAAAAGCAAAGACAACAGCAACAGCCGCGTGCTGTGGGTTGGGGTCGGATCCGTTTTCCGCAGGAAAACGTATCCGACCCCTTCTTGTTTTCCGATACACCTCATCCACGCATGGCGTGGAAAACCCACCGTCACCGGGAAATTGTCGGAGGCGGGGAGGGGGCAGATGGCGGGACCGTCCACGGCATGGATGCCGTGGCCGAGCCTACAGGGACGTACTTGCGGCGTGTCCCGCCATCTGCCCCCTCACCGCCAGACCAGCAGAAATCCAGAGCCGCTTTTGAAGTTGCTGTTGCTGTTGCCGTTGCCTGAAAGAAGCGGTGCAGCCGCAGGCTGCAAAACATCCTCAATCCGAATCCTGCGCGCGTGCGGCCTCCGCCTGGGTCTCCTCCTGCGCCGCCATCTCGCGTGCGATCCACGCATCGATCATGTGCCGCTGGCGCTGCGCCTGCCGCCGCTCGCGCGTGTACTCCTGGTCCAGGACCCGGTACAACGACACCATCACCAGCACCATCAACAGCGCAAACGGCAACGCCGCAATCGTGATCATGCCCTGCAGTGCATCCAGGCCACCGGCCAGCAGCAACGCCGCTGCGATCAACGCCACCGCGATGCCCCAGGCCAGCTTGCGCTTCAACGGAGGATCGCCTGCTTCGTCAGTGGACATGCTGGCCAGAACCAGTACCGCCGAGTCGGCCGAGGTTACGAAGAAGATCATCAGCAGTACCAGTGCGATGCACGACAGCAGCAGCGGCAGCGGCATGCTGTCGAACAGCGTGAACAGCACCGTCTCGTAGCCATTGCCCAGCGCCTGCACCAAGTCGGCATGGCCGAAGATCTGCGCCCACAGCGCGGTGCCGCCAAACACCGCGAACCAGAAGAAGCCCAGCAGCGTCGGCGCGAGCACTACGCCGATCACGAACTCGCGCACGCTGCGGCCGCGCGAGATGCGTGCGATGAACGAGCCCACGAACGGTGCCCACGAGATCCACCAGGCCCAGTAGAAGATTGTCCAGTCCGCCACCCAGGTGCTGCCGGAGAACGGTGACATGCGCAGGCTCATCGTCACCAGCTGGTTGAGGTAGGAGCCCAGCGTGGTGGTGAACGTATCGAAGATGAAACCGGTCGGCCCCAGCACCAGCAGGATGGCCGCCAGCAGCGCAGCCAACGCCAGGTTGAAGTTGGACAGCCACTTCACACCCCGCTCCACGCCGCTGGCGGTGGAGGCCATGTACAGCACGAAAGCGACGGCGATGATGATCATCTGCACCGCAACGGTGGCCTGCACGCCGAACACGCGCTCGATACCGGCAGCGATCTGGATGGTACCGAAGCCCAGCGTAGTCGCGACACCGATCGCGGTGGCGACCACTGCAGCGATGTTGACCACACGACCGATCCAGCCGCGATGGTGGCGGCCGATGATCGGTTGCAGCATGTCGCTGACCAGGCCACGGCCGTTGCGGTTGAACTGGAACCAGGCCATTGCCAGCCCGATCAGCGCGTAGATGGCCCACGGGTGCAGGCCCCAGTGGAAGAATGCATAGCGCATCGAGGCGCGTGCCGCATCCAGGCTCTGCGGAGCAAGCCCTTCCGGCGGCTTGCTGAAGTGCGAGATGGGTTCGGCGGCGCCCCAGAACACCAGGCCGATGCCCATACCGGCGGCGAACAGCATCGACATCCAGCTGGCGCGCGAGAACTCCGGTTCGGCGTCTTCGCCACCGATGCGCAGGTTGCCGAAGCGACCGAAGGCCAGGTACATCAGGAATACCAGGGCCAGGAACACGACCAGCAGGTAGAGCCAGCCGATGCCGCGGATGAGTTCGCCGAGGATGCTCTGCACCACGGTATTGAAGGGGCCGGGGGCGATGCCGGCAAGCAGCACCAGCAGCAGGACCAGTGCAATGGAAACGCGAAACACCATGAAGGAGCTTCTCCGATCAAGGGATTGAGGGGAGCGAGCAGAGCTTGCAGCGAAGGGCCGGCGGCATGCAGCACGAACCGGGCAGGGGCCGCGAAAGACGGCGAGGAAAACACCGGTCGCAGCGACACGATGCGTATGCACGTTACTGAACGCGATGTCATGGTTCCGTTAACGAATGGCGATTGTGGGTCAGATCCGCTTTCCGCAGGAAAACGGAACTGCCCCCCGGAGGCAGCCCCGAAGGCAGGCGGTCTATGCTCTAATGCCCGCCAAGAAGCGGGGGTACCGCGGCCATGTGGCCACGGTTGAGACAGTCCCTTGGAACCTGATCCGGCTCATACCGGCGTAGGGAAGCTTTGCAGTGCAGCCGTGCCCGGACTCCACCCAAGGACCGTCCGTGCGCGGGCGCAGTGCGCCGCCGCTTCGTCCCTGACCTTCCTGGACGATGCCCGATGAACGCACAGCTCTCCGCCCTGCAGCAACAGGCCCAGCAACTCTCCGAATCCGTGACCCGGCCGATTCCCGGTTCGCGCAAGATCCATGTGCCCGGTTCGCGCCCGGATCTCCTGGTGCCGATGCGCGAGATTGCGCTGACCCGCACGCCGACGCTGTTCGGCGGCGAAGAGAATGCGCCGGTGACGGTCTATGACACGTCGGGTCCCTACACCGATCCCGAAGTGCATATTGATCTGTCCGCAGGCCTGCCGGCACTGCGCCGTGGCTGGGTGGAAGAACGGGGGGATACCGAGCAGCTTGACGGCCTCAGCTCTTCGTTCGGCCGCGACCGCGAGCATGACCCGAGGCTCGACGCGGTGCGCTTCCCCGCGCGCAGCCTGCCGCGACGTGCGCGTGCGGGCGCCAATGTCACCCAGATGCACTACGCACGCCGCGGCATCATCACGCCGGAAATGGAGTTCGTTGCGATCCGCGAGAACCAGCGCCTGGAGGCGATCCGCGATGCGGGCCTGCTGCAGCAGCACCCGGGCGAGGCGTTCGGTGCGTCGATCCAGAAGATCATCACGCCCGAGTTCGTGCGTGATGAGATCGCACGCGGCCGTGCGGTGCTGCCCAACAACATCAACCACCCGGAAAGCGAACCGATGATCATCGGCCGCAACTTCCTCACCAAGATCAACGCCAACATCGGCAACAGCGCGGTGTCCTCCGGCATCGCCGAGGAAGTGGAGAAACTGGTGTGGGCAATCCGCTGGGGCGGTGACACCGTGATGGACCTGTCCACCGGCAAGCACATCCATGAAACCCGCGAGTGGATCATCCGCAACTCGCCGGTGGCGATCGGCACAGTGCCGATCTACCAGGCGCTGGAGAAGGTCGACGGCCGTGCCGAAGCACTGACCTGGGAGATCTTCCGCGACACATTGATCGAGCAGGCCGAGCAGGGCGTGGACTACTTCACCATCCACGCCGGCGTACTGCTGCGCTACGTGCCGCTCACCGCCAAGCGGGTCACCGGCATCGTCAGCCGCGGTGGCTCGATCATGGCCAAGTGGTGCCTGGCGCACCACAAGGAGAATTTCCTCTACACGCATTTCGAAGAGATCTGCGAAATCATGAAGGCCTACGACGTGACCTTCTCGCTGGGCGATGGCCTGCGCCCGGGTTGCATCGCCGATGCCAACGATGCAGCGCAGTTCGGTGAGCTGGAAACGCTGGGCGAACTGACGAAGATCGCCTGGAAGCATGACGTGCAGACCATGATCGAGGGCCCCGGCCACGTGCCGATGCAGCTGATCAAGGAGAACATGGACAAGCAGCTGCGTGAGTGTGGCGAGGCGCCGTTCTACACGCTGGGCCCGTTGACCACCGACATCGCGCCGGGCTACGACCACATCACCAGCGCGATCGGTGCGGCGATGATTGGTTGGTTCGGCACGGCTATGCTCTGTTACGTGACGCCGAAGGAGCATCTCGGTCTGCCCAATCGCCAGGACGTGCGCGACGGCATCATGGCCTATCGCATTGCCGCGCACGCAGCCGACCTGGCCAAGGGCCATCCGGGCGCGCAGGTGCGCGACAACGCACTGAGCAAGGCGCGCTTCGAGTTCCGCTGGGAAGACCAGTTCCACCTTGGCCTGGATCCGGAGAAGGCCAAGGAGTTCCATGACGAGACGCTGCCGAAGGACGCGCACAAGCTGGCCCACTTCTGCTCGATGTGCGGCCCGCACTTCTGTTCGATGAAGATCACCCAGGATGTGCGTGACTACGCCGAGGCCGGCATGAAGGCGAAGTCGGAGGAGTTCCGCGCCGCCGGCGCAGAGGTCTACCACCAAGGATGATGCCGCACCGGTAGCGCCGGGCCATGCCCGGCGGGCGCAGCGGTCCAGGAGAAGCGGCCGGGGGGGGCCCGCCCGACCCCGAAATGTGCCGCCACTGCCCCCCCGGTCGCGCCGGGCCATGCCGGGGGGGCGCAGGGGTCCCGTCCACGCGCGGGGCGGGCCCCGCCGCTACCCGTTATGCTCCGGCCATTGCCCAGCGGAAAGGACGCCATGCCTGTTGCCTTGACCACCCGCTGGCTGGCCATCGCCCGCCGCCATCCTTCGGCCTGGCTCTTGGCCGCGCAGTTGATCGCGGTGCTGCTGTATCCCGCCCTCGATGACACCGCCGCTGGCCGTGCGGCGCTGGGCATGTTCGGCATGGCGGTGCTCGGCCTGGCGCTGTGGGTGGTCCAGCGCAGTCCGCTGGGCACATGGCTGGCGCTGCTGCTGGCCATTCCCTCGGTGGTGTTCTCGCTGGCTGGCGCGCTGTTGGATCGCGCCGGCCTGCTCACCGCGGCACAGCTGCTGGAAAGCCTGCTGTACTTCTATACGGCGGGGGCGTTGATCGCCTACATGCTGCAGGACCATAAAGTGACCCGCGATGAACTGTTCGCTGCGGGCGCGACGTTCACGTTGCTGGCATGGGCCTTCGCGTTCGCCTTCGCCGTGTGCCAGCAGTGGTATCCGGGCAGTTTCCAGGGCACCGGCGGCGGCGATCAGCGCAGCTGGATGGAGCTGCTTTATCTGAGCTTCAGCTTGCTGTCCGGGGTGGGGTTGAGCGATGTCGTGCCACTGCATCCACAGGCGCGCGCACTGGTCATGCTTGAGCAGTTTTCAGGCGTGATGTACGTGGCTTTGGTGGTTTCGCGACTGGTCGGATTGACCATGTTGAGGCGCACGTGAAAATGAACGCCAGATAAAAATTTCGCGCCCCGAGGGGCGCGAATGGTGCTGCAGATTATGTGAATTCGTCGGCGAGAGAGAGCCTGGATGTCGACCACGCGATAGGCGAGGTAACCGGCATAGGCTAGTATTCGCCCGCTTCATTGTTTTTGCGGTATGCGCCGATGCTTTGTGCGGAGTCTGGCTTTTTGCTGTTCCCAGGACGGGAGGGTATCGAAGGCAAACGCTGCCCCGGACCTGTCTCTACTGTGTAGCGGAAAATGAACAGCAGCGAAATCCAGCCCCCCGGATTCGATCGGATCCGGATAGGAGAGTGCACTGTCACGCTGTCCTCGCGCGAGGTCGAGGTGGTCGGTGCACGCCGTCCGCGCCGGCTGACGCCGAAGGCGTTGGGCGTGCTGCGCGTGCTGCTGCGCCAGCCGGGTCGCGTGGTCACGCGCGATGAACTGTTCGCTGAGGTCTGGCCGGATACCTTGCCGACCAATGATGTGCTGACCCAGGCCGTCACCCAGTTGCGCAAGGCATTCAGCAACGACGACGACAACGGCCAGGCGTATATCGAAACCATTGCCAAGACAGGCTATCGCCTGCTGGTACCGGTACAGGTCCTGGATGATCTGGAACCGGCATCGGCTGGGTTGATCGATGAACCGGTTGACCCGGTCCCTGCGCTGGCAGCCCCTGCAGCGCCGGCCTTGCCGGGGCAGGGCACGCGCCGCCGCTGGCGGCATGTTCGCCGCTACGTGCTGCTGGCACTGGGCGTGCTGATGCTGGTTGCAGTGGTCGTGCTGACCGCGCTGTTGCTGCGCCGGGCACCTGCCAGCAGTTCACCGCTGGACGCGGCCGTGGAGAACGGGACGCGTGTGATCGGTAGTCCGCAGCGCCCGTATCGCCTGATCACTGCGACCAGCGGTTTCGAAACCTATCCCACGCTTTCGCCTGATGGTTCGCTGGTGGCCTACGAAGGGGCCAACGAGGATGGGCTGGGCGGTGGCGCGATCAAGGTGCAGACATCGGGCAATGCACCGGCACGGCAACTGCTGGCTCCGCCAGCCGGTTCGGTTGATCGCTTTCCGAGCTGGTCACCGGATGGACGCGAGATCGCCTTCGCACGGTTCGGCGACAATGGCAGCTGCCAGGTGTTGATCGCCAGTGCCACAGGCGGTGCGCTGCGCCAGGCAACGCGATGCGATGGCACCGAGCTGCTCAGCTTCGACTGGACGCCGGATGGTCGCGGCCTGGTGTTTGGCAGCATGGTGGGCCGCTATGCCCATCGCGGGATCCGGACGCTTGATCTGGCCAGTGGCCAGTGGCAGGCACCGGACTACGCTGTTGCGGCGGATGACTTCGACTACGCGCCCCGCTATTCGCCTGATGGCAAATGGCTGGTGTTCGTGCGCAACCCGCAGCTGGGTGACCTGTGGCGCATGCCGGCCGCGGGAGGCGATCCCGAGCAGTTGACCAACGAGGCGGCCGAGTTTCGCGGATGGGCGTGGCTGCGCGATGGACGCACGATCGTGTTCGGGCGGCGTGTGGACAGTGAAGTGCGGCTCTACTACCTGGATGTGGAAAGCCGCACGTTGCGCGATGCCGGGCTGGATGACGCGCAATGGCCGGCGACCTCCCGTCGCGGTGGCATGCTCGCGTTCGTCCACCGGCGTGCGCAGTTCGGCATCTTCAAGGTGCCGCTGCAGGGCAGTTCCCCTGCCGTACGCCTGTTTGCGTCCAGTGGCCGGGATGGACAGCCCATCGCGGCGCCGGATGGGCGGCAGCTGGTGTTCACCTCTGATCGTTCAGGAAGCTTCGCGCTGTGGTGGGCGGACATGGAACGCCCAGATTCGTTGCGGCCGATCGAAGGTCTGCGGCCGGAGTCGCGGCAGGCGCCGGACTGGTCTGCCGACAGCCGCCAGTTGCTGGTGGTGGGACGTGACGAACATGGGCGTGCGGTCGTCTACGAAATCGCTCCGCGTGACGAACGCGTCCAGCCGTTGCCCGTGCCCTCGGAGCAGCCGTTGCAGGCGCTGTACGGGGCGGACCCTGACCAGTTGATGGTCGTCGAGCGCGATGACCGCCAGCAGACCCGGCTGAGCCTGTTTGATCGGAGCACGCAGCCCTGGCGCCGCCTGGCCAGCATCGAGGGCGTTTCGCAGGCCCGGTTCGACCGCAGCAGTGGCCGGGTGCTGTTCACCCGCCTGGCCGCGGGGGGGCTGTGGTCGGTGGATGCCGCACTGGCTCCGGCCAGCGTGCAGCAGATCAGCGAAGACAGGCCCAGTCGTTGGCGATACCGGGCATGGACCGTGGCCGGGAACAGCGCCATTGGCTACCTCGGTACGTCCACTACCTGTGGCACTACGCTGGTACGCATCCAGGCCGGACGCGAGGAGCCGGAGCGCTGCCTGGACGCGGAACGGCTCAGCGCAGGCAACGGGCTGAGTGCCGGCGCCGATGGGCAGTCCCTGTTCGTCGCGATGGCCGTCAGCGATGGCGCCGACATCGGCGTGATGCGCTTGCCGGAGCACGCGCCAACGCTGCTTCCGGCGTTCTCCAAGTTGTTGTTGTTCAAGGGAAATGGGCCTTCGTAAATTTTTCGTCGGGATCTCGTCGCGAATTCGTGGCGATCTCGCCTGACTTTCCTGACGCATTGCCGCCCGATTTGGCAAAACGGAGTCCTGTACTAGGCAAATCCGTGGTGCCCCCATGCGTCAACTCTCGCTGGCCGATCGCGGCCAATCCGTCTCTCTGGACCGATCCCTCGATGATGCTGCACCGACCTGTCTGGGCGTGGCCCGGCTCGGCAGCCTGCAGACCGCTGGTATCAGTTTCACTGTCTGGATGCAGGTGCGTGGAAGCTCTTGGGTGGAAGCCAAGGAAGGGCGCTTCCGCTTGCGCCAGGGCGAGTGGATCGCCTTCGAGAAGGAATCGCGGCCGCTGGTGCAGGCCGGCCGCAACGGGTTGTGCGTCGGTCTGAACCTGAACGTCGAAGCGCTGCGCGTGCTGACCGAGATGGCCGACTGCGGCCTGTATGCCGGTCGTGGCCGCATGAACCGTGGCGATGCCCGTGTTGCACTCCGCCTGTGGCGCGATGCACTGCACAGCGGGCAGCCGGCGCAGGCCCTGCGCCCGTTGCTGCTGCACCTGGCGGGGCTGCAGCGCGGGTTGGCCGACAACGTGCAGCGCTGCCCGGGCCGTTCGCGCAGCCGCAAGCGGCAGGTGTTCGGCCGCATGCAGCGCGCTCGCCTGTACCTGGAGGGCAACAGCCACCGCGTGGTGCGGATCGGCGAACTTGCCGAGCTGACCAACTTCTCCAGCTGGTACCTGTCCAAGACCTTCCAGAGCCTCTACGAAGAGAGCCCGCAATCGCTTTCGGCGCGGCTGCGGCTGGAACGTGCCGCCGACCTGCTGCGCGACACCGACATGATGGTGGGTGAAGTTGCCGCTGCCAGCGGCTTCGACAACTGCTGCAGCTTCGCGCGTGCGTTCCGCGCCCGCTACGGCCAGTCCGCATCGCGCTTCAGGGAGAACGGCGGCTTGCTGCCGCCACAATCTGCAAAGTCTCCGGTTGGTTCGCGCAAATACAGCGCTGCAACGCAATCGTAACGTGCTGGGGTGTTTTAACACGCTGCTAACACGTACCTTGGAGAGATTGATGAACGTTCGTAATCCCGCAGTGCGGTTCGGCTTGCTGCCGGCCGGCATCGCGCTGGCGCTGGCGCCGGCCTTTGCTTCGGCTCAGGAAGCAAAGGGCACCACCGACCTGGACCGCATTTCGGTCACCGGCTCGCGTATCCGTGGCGCCAACATGGAAACGCAGCAGCCGATCCTGACGATGACCCGTGAATCCCTGGAAAAGCAGGGCTTCTCGAGCGTCGCCGATGTGCTGGGCAACCTGACCTCGGCGGGTTCCCCGGCCATCTCCCGTTCCGACTCGCTGTCGTCCGGCGAGAACGTGGGCGGCTACTACGTCAACATCCGCAACCTGGGCGCTTCGCGCACCCTGGTGCTGATGAACGGCAAGCGTCTCGGCGCGACCACCTCGGGCCTGCAGGACCTGAGCCAGATCCCGATGTCGGCTGTGGAGCGCATTGAAGTCCTGAAGGACGGTGCGTCTTCGATCTACGGCTCGGATGCGATTGCTGCCGTGGTCAACGTGATCACCCGCAAGAACTTCGATGGTGGCGAAGCCAACGTCTACGTCGGCCAGTACAGCGATGGCGACGGTGACAACCAGCAGTACTCGATGACCCTCGGCGCGCGCGGCGAGCGCGGCAGCCTGACCCTGTCGGCCGAGTACTCGAAGATGGACCCGGTGTGGGCCAAGGACCGTTGGTACAGCCGTGATGGCGCCAAGGGCCCGAACTCGGTCGCCGCCGACGGCAGCCCGATCAGCCAGTTCGGCAGCTGGTGCAACCCGACCCAGGTCGATTGCTCCGACTCCAAGACCGCCGTGTGGAAGACCCTGAACCCGGGTGGCGATCCGAAGAACCCGAATGACTACCACGTCATGACCCCGGCGGAGTATGCAAACTCCAACGAGCAGATGACCCTGCTGACCGGTGTCAAGCGCAAGTCGCTGTACATCAACGGTACCTACGACTTCACCGATTCGATCAGCCTGAACACCGACGTGCTCTACAACGAGCGCCAGACGTTCCAGCAGATCGCAGGCTATCCGTTCCAGTCCAGCGCCTGGGAACAGCCGTTGGCCGCTGACAGCGCGTTCAACCCGGTCGGCCAGGACGTGAATGTCCGTCGCCGCCTGTGGGAAGTGCCGCGCACCACCGACAGCCAGATGAAGACCCTGCGCTTTGCGCCGACCATCAGCGGCTTCTTCGAGTTGGGCGGCAAGACCTTTGACTGGGATGTCGGCGCACTGTGGAACCGCAACGAGACCATCAAGCGCAACCGTGGTGACATGAGCCTGATCAGCGCCGAGCAGGCGATGGGCACCTCGTTCATCGATGCCGGTGGCGTTGCTCGTTGCGGCACCGCGGCCAAGCCGATCCTGGGCGATTGCCGTCCGTGGAATCCGCTGCTGCCGTACGGTGTCAATGGCCCGGGCTCGCTGGCGAACCAGGAACTGCAGGACTTCCTGTTCCCGACCTACACCACCCGTGGTGAGACCAAGACCACCAGCTTCAGCGCCAACCTGGCCGGTTCGATCGTGACCCTGCCGGCCGGCGATCTGGGCTTTGCCCTGGGCGTCGAGCACCGCAAGGAAGAAGGCAACTACGTGCCGGACGCCTTTGCGCAGTCGGGCATGTCCACCGGCCTGGGCCAGAAGCCGACCAAGGGTCAGTACGACCTGAACGAAGTCTTCCTTGAGCTGAACGTGCCGATCCTGGCGGACAAGCCGTTCGCCAAGGAACTGACCCTGAACGTTGCCAGCCGCTACTCGGACTACAGCAACTTCGGTGGCACCACCAACAGCAAGTTCGGCCTGACCTGGCGTCCGCTGGACGAGCTGCTGGTCCGCGGCACCTATGCCGAGGGCTTCCGCGCTCCGACCATCAGTGATCTGTACGGCGGCCTGAGCTCGAGCTTCGAGCGTTACATCGATCCGTGCGCCGTGGGTGCTCCGGGTAGTGTTGCTGGCAACGCGGCCTGCTTGGCCGGCGGTGCTCCGGCCAACTACGTGCAGCTGGGCCAGGGCAACGTGCCGTGCGCCACCCTGCCGTGCCAGTCGGGTGACCAGTTCGTCTCGGGCGCCAATCCGAACCTGAAGCCGGAAACCTCCAAGAGCACCACCTTCGGTGTGGTGTGGAGCCCGCGTTGGGTGCAGGGCCTGGACCTGTCGCTGGATTGGTACAAGTACGAAATCAGCGACATGATCATCGATGACAGCGTCGATCGCATCCTGCGTGACTGCTACGTGCTGGGCAACTCCGCCCGTTGCGGCAGCGTGACCCGTGCGGCCGATGGCCACATCAGCGGCATCACCTACGGCACCGCCAACCTCGGCAAGATGAAGACCGAAGGTTACGACATCGGCGTCAAGTACCGCCTGCCGGAACTGGCCATCGGCCAGTTCAACGTCGATTGGCAGACCAGCTACACCGCCAAGTACGATGAGCAGGCACAGAACAGCGCCGGCGACAACATCATGATGGGTCGCGTCGGTGAGTCCGGCGACACCACCGTGTTCCGCGTCCGTTCGAACCTGGGCATCAACTGGCAGTACGGCGATTTCGGTGTGAACTACACCGCGCGCTACTACTCGGGCCTGCGTGAGTCGTGCATCTCGATCGGCTGCACCGATCCGGATCGCTACGCCTACGGTGAGAAGGCGCCGGTGCGTCGCACCGGTTCCAACACCTTCCACGATCTGCAGGTCAGCTGGAAGGCTCCGTGGGATGCCACCATCGCCCTCGGTGCGAACAATGTGTTCGCCCACAAGGGTCCGCTGATGTACTCGGCCCCGAACTCGAGCTTCGCCTACTACGGCGGCTTCGACGTCGGTCGCTTCCTGTACATGAAGTACACCCAGCGCTTCTGATAGTTCGAAGTGCGATAGCAGTACCGGGAGGGCGGACCGCAAGGTCCGCCCTCTTTTTTTGTAGGGGAAGTCCGAAACATGTTGGAAGGTGAGCAGAGTCACGTTCTTGCCGTGTCGCAATCAACACAGTTGGAGGGTCCACTCACGGACACCCTGCACATGGAGAGAGAGATGAAGAGCACGCTGTTGCACAAGCTGTCTGCCGCTGCACTGATCTATGCGACGTTGGTTGGTGCGGTGTTCGCGCAGACCGGTGGTGTCTGTGGTGGCGGGCTGTACTGCGAGGAGCTGCGTCAGGAATGCCTGGCCGCAGGCAAGTCGAAGGTCCTGTGCGATCTACAGTATCGCCACTGCGTGCAGGACGCCTGCGGCGCGCGTTGATGCAGAAAGGGCGCGCCGTCAGGCGCGCCCCTTTGAGTTTCCCTGGGATGCCGGAGCGGGCTCAGGCGTCGCTCGGCACCAACCCCATCAACGCATTGGCATGCTCGCGCCACTGCGGCAGCTTGTTGAGCACACCTGCGCGCTGCAGGTATTCCTCATCCACCGGATCACCATTGACCAGCGCCAGTGCCACATGCACCGCACCGGTCACCCAGAAGCTGCGCGTATTGGCGCGCTGCGGCTGCAGGTGGAACGCCACCGCTTCGATGATCGGCATCGGCAGGCCCCACAGCCCCAGCAGGTAGGCACCGGCTTCGGCATGGCCCGGGCGGGTGTCACCGGCCAGCGACGGCTCGCCGCGCTCGTTGCGCACGCCGGGCAGCAGCAGGCCGATGTCGGCCAGCAGTGCGGCGGTGGCGCCCAGTTCGGCACTGGATTCGGGCAGCAGGCGCGCAGCCAGGCGTGAAGCGAGCAGGGCACGCTGCTGCAGCGAGTTGCGTTCGGCAATGGACAGCGTGGGTGCGGAAAACACTTCGCTGGCCAGCACCAGGTCGCGCAGCGTCGACAGCCCCAGCCGGGTCACGGCGGTACGCAGGTCGGCGATGGTGCGGCCCTGGCTGAAGAACGCCGAGTTCGACAGCTGCAGCACCTTGGCCGCGATTGCCGGATCAGCGGCCACCAGCTTGGCTACATCGGCGCTGTCGGCGTCGTCGTCATGCTCCAGTGCCTGGGTCAGGCTCAGGTAGAGGTGCGGCGGCGAGGGCAGCTTCTCGATACGGCCGATGGCGTCGCGCAGGCGCGGGCTGTCCAGCACTTCCCGCAGCTCTTCCAGGCTGGTCAGTGCTTCCAGCAGTACTTCCGGCGCCAGTGGCAAGGGCAGGAAACGGTGGGCCACACCGATCAGGCGAGCCGGCGGTGGTCGGTTGCCATGCTGGGCATCGACCAGCGCGATTCGGATGGTCTCCGGGCGCAAGGTCCGGATCTGGCCGAGCAGCGTGGTGGCATTGAGGTCCGGCAGCTGCGGGCAGACGATCACCGCATCCACGCCCTGCGTGGCCACTGCGGTCATCGCAGTCTGGCCATCGGTGGCGGTCAGCGGCTGCCAGTCTTCCCCAAGATCGGCAATGAATTCGGTCAGCTCAGCCGGCAGGCTGGCTGCATCCCCAACAAGCAGAATACGCACGACACATTCCCCTGGCTGTCTCGACGATGGATGTCGATGACGTGTGAAGTGACGCAATTTACCTAATACTGCGGCACGTGTGATGTGCCGTCGTCGTGAAACGTGACCCGCATCGCTCCGGCAGGGCATGCCGGAGCGATCCGGTTCAGGCTCAGGCCTTGCTGTCGAGATGGCGCTGGTGCGCCTCGATCAGGATCTGCTTGGCCTCAGCGGCGCCGCCCCAACCGTCCAGCTTGACCCACTTGCCCTTCTCCAGGTCCTTGTAGTGCTCGAAGAAGTGGCCGATGCGCTCCAGCCAGTGGCTGGACACCTGGGCGATGTCTTCGACGTGGGCGTAGCCGCTGAAGATCTTCGACACCGGCACGGCCAGGATCTTCTCGTCGCTGCCTGCCTCATCGCTCATCTTCAGCACGCCGACCGGACGGCAGCGCACGACCGAGCCCGGCACCAGCGGCAGCGGCAGCACCACCAGCACGTCGGCCGGGTCGCCATCGCCGCACAGGGTGCTCGGCACGTAGCCGTAGTTGCAGGGGTAGCGCATCGGGGTCGACAGGATGCGGTCGACGAAGATCGCGCCGGTTTCCTTGTCCACTTCGTACTTCACCGGCTCCGAGTCCTTCGGGATCTCGATGATGACGTTGATTTCTTCCGGCGGGTTCTTGCCGGGCGAGACGAGTTCCAGGCCCATGATCGTGCTCCAGGTGGGGGATATAGACGGATAGCCCCCCATTTTATGCCTTTGCCGGGCGCTGTGCAGGGGAGGGGGCTGACGGCCAGGTAGGGCAGCCGCCCACGCGGCAGGCCGGGGTTGGCTGATGGGGCTGACCGCTGCGCAGGCGCAGGCTGGTTGCACCTTCCCGAGGAGTCCGCCATGAAAATGCCTGCCCTGCCGATCGGCTTGTCCTGCCTGCTGCTGGTCGCGCCTTCCGCCCAGGCCTTCCCCTATGTCGATCTGATCGACTACCCGCAGCAGGAAGCCAACTGGGACCGCTTCTTTGCCCTTGAGGGGCGTCTGCAGCATGGCTTCGACGGCATCTGCGGGGACACCTTCTGCGAGGGCGAGTACAGCGACATCCGCGCCCTGCGCCTGCGCTGCTCGGTGGATGCGGTACGTGGCACCGTCCGTGAATGCCTGTGGGCATTTGCCGCCAGCGATCTGGAGGTCTCCCGGCAGGACGGGGCGATCGAGGCCCGACAGCCGAGCTGGCTGTGCCGGTTGCCACTGGCGGAGGGAACCCCGGTGGAGGCGTTCCATGCGGCCCTCGCCGCGCGCAATCCGCTGCACGACCCGCTGCCAGGCACGTCCCTGAGCGTCTACGACGGGCTGACCGAGTGCATTCATTGATGCGAACGTGACTGATTCGCATTAACGGAGTAGCATGCGCGGCGCCTTCTGTCTGTCGTACCGGTTCCGCGCATGCCCTCCAATGCCGCCTCCCTGACCGAACTGCTGATCCGCGAGCGGCCTGCGCTGCTACGCCGTGTGCAGCGCATCCTCGGTGGCGACAACGGCGCCGAGGACGTGATCCAGGCGGTGTGGTTCAAGGCACGTGGCGTCGATGACCGCCAGGCCATCGACAATCCGCGTGCCTACCTGTACCGGCTGGCCGCCAACCTGGCCACCGACCACGGCCGCGAATCGACCCGGCGCAACCGCCTGCTGGCCGACCACTACCTGTGGGGAGCGGACGAGGTCATCTCGACCGAGGAACAGGCCATGGCCCAGGACGAGCTGCAGCGTGTGCTGGATGCGGCCGGACACCTGCCGGAGCCGACCCGCACCATCTTCCGGCTCAACCGCCTGCAGGGGCTGACACAGGCCGAGATCGCCCGCCGCCTCGGGGTGTCGGTGACCACCGTCGAGAACCATGTGCGCACCGCGCTGCAACGCCTGGCCTGGGCGCGCAGCGGCCGATGATCGCCCCGGCTTGGGGCTGGCCCTCGCTGAAACGTCTTGATCACTGGACCGTGGATGCGGTCTAGTTCCCCCGCCCGCGCTTGAATGCGCCTGTCCGCCAGCCGATGAGCCCGCCGAACACGCTGCCCGCCGCCAATGACGATGCCCTGGCCGAACAGGCCCGGGGCTGGATTGCGTGGCTGGCCTCGGGTGACATCGGTGAGGGGCGCATGCGCGAGTTCGAGCGCTGGCTGGCACAGCCAGGGCATCGCCGGGCCTTTGAGCACGAGCGCATGCTGTGGCGCAGTGTCGGGCCGTGCCCGCAGGCCGAGCCGGTCGAACGCACTCGTCCGCGCCGATGGCGCTGGGCGATGGCTGCGGCGGCCGCGCTGGCGATGCTCGTGGCTTGGCCGGAAGCCTGGTTGCGCCTGCAGGCCGACCATCGCAGCACGCACGTCGTGCAGAACGTACGGTTGCCCGATGGAAGCCGCGCGGTGCTGGATGCCGACACTGCGATCGCTGTGCGCTTCGATGCGGATGCCCGCGAGATCGAACTGCTGCGCGGGCGCGCCTGGTTCGAGGTCAGCCCGGATGCGCAGCGGCGTTTCAGTGTGCGTGCGGGCAATGGCGTGATCGAGGACATCTCCACGGCCTTCAGCGTGGAGCGCAGCAATACCCAGGTGGAAGCCCAGGTCGAGCAGGGCAGGGTACGCGTGGCCAGCCCATCCGACGGTGGCTGGACGTATCTGCAGGCAGGCCAGCGTGCCATCTATGGCGAACACAGTGGCGTGATGCGCCTGCCGGATGTGGCGGCCGGCAGTGTGGGCGCGTGGCGACAGGGCGAACTGCTGCTGGAACAGGCCAGCGTCGCCGACGCCGTGCAATGGGTGGGGCGCTATCGCGCTGGCCCGACGTTCGTGCGCGGTGATCTGTCACGACTGCCTGCAGTGAGTGCCGCATTGCGCATCGACCGCCCGGAACAGGCGCTGGATGCACTGGCTGCAACAGCAGGTCTGCAGGTCACCCGCCTGCCGCTCGGCGTCGCCATCATCCACCCGTAGATCCACGCCATGCGTGGATGATCATCGCCTCTGTGCCGACCAACGGTCGCCCCCCGCCGCGACCGCGAATCGCTCTTGGGGTTGCCGCGCGCCCAACCGTCTTACCCCGCGAACGTACCCGCCGCCGCCAGTACGTCGCCGTGTCCGCCTGTGTTGCGGATGACGCCGCGCCCGCGGCACCGATTACCTGACAGGTTCCCCCATGATCGATTTCCATCGTCCGGGCCGCATGCCGCGCCCGTCCCGCCTGTGCATTGCCCTGCTGGCGGCCGGCCTGGCCAGTGCCGCGCCCTCCGTGCTGGCGCAGAACGCGCGTGGCGATCACGCCGCCGTGCAACGCTTCGACATTCCGGCGCAGCCCCTGGATGAGGCACTGCGCAGCTACATGCGCCAGTCCGGCGTGCAGGTCGTGTACCCCGCGACCCTGGCACAGGGCGTGACCTCGCGTGCGGTCAGCGGCAGCCTGTCGGCCAGCGAGGCCCTGCAGCACCTGTTGCAGGGCAGTGGCCTGGCGGTGCGCCGGGTCAGTGCTGATGCCGTCACTCTGGAAGCCGCGACGCCGGCGCCGGCCGACAGCGGCGTGATCGTCACCGACACGCTGAGCGTGGCCGGCGACCGCGCCGACAGTGCTGCCGCCAGCGACGAGGCGCGCCTGCTCGACAGCTATCGCAGCGTGGGTTCCACCACCACGCTCAACCGTACGCAGCTGGAACGCTTCCGCGGCACTTCCAACGGCGACATCGTCAAGGGCGTGGCTGGCGTCACTGCCGGTGACCCACGCGTCGGCAACGGCTTCGACGTCAACATCCGCGGCATCCAGGGACAGGGCCGCGTGCCGGTGATCATCGACGGCGGCCAGTCCAGCATGGACACCTACCGCGGCTATGCGGGCCAGTCACAGCGCACCTACCTCGACCCCGACCTGATCTCCAGCCTGACCATCACCAAGGGCCCGAGCCTGCAGGCCAACGCCTCCGGTGGCATCGGCGGCGTGGTCGAGATGGAGACGCTGAAGATCGGTGACGTGCTGCGCGATGGACGCGACTTCGGCGTGCGGGTGCGTAGCGGCCTGGCCAACAACAGTGCCAACACCCTGCCTTCCTACAGTGCTGCGCCACGCACGGATCGCAGCGCCACCGGCAGCCAGTTCTTCAACGTGGCCGGTGCCGGTCACTGGGACCGCTTCGACCTGGTTGCCGCCTACGCGTACCGAGACAACGGCAATTACTTCTCCGGCAAGCACGGCTACGATGATTTCCCGCAGACCCGTCGTACGCTGGCGCCGCTGAACCCGCCGCGTACCGAGGTCTTCAACACCTCCTCGCGTTCGAAGTCGGCGCTGCTCAAGGGCACCTGGCGCATCGATGACACGCAGACGCTGGAAGCGGGCTACCGCCGCTATGAAGGCACGGCCGGCGAGATCATGGCCTCGCAGATCATCCGCGTCGAACGGGACCGCATTCCGCAATGGGATCCGGGCCACGTCGACATGGACAGCTACACCCTGCGTTATCGCTTCGATCCGGACAGCGATCTGATCGACCTGCGCGTCAATGCAGCGTACACCGACACCGACAGCGTGATGTACAACAGCCTGACCGGCATCACCCCGTGGTACTTCGATCGACGCACCGAGTGGTACGACGCGCCCAGCTTCAGTGGCGACCCGGGCTACAAGGACGCGTACCGAAATCCGCTGCGGCAGAAGCGCTTCGGGCTTGATGCCAGCAATACCTCCAGGTTCGATACCCGCGCCGGTGCGTTCACGCTCGACTACGGCCTGTCCTACAGCGACGAAGACATCGCACCGGGCAGCTCCGGCCCGGTCATGCACGACGACCTGGTCAACAACCGTTTTCTGCGCAACGCCGAGCGCAAGGAATACAGTGCCGTGGCATCGCTGAAGTGGCAGCCTGACGAACACTGGGAACTGCTGGCCGGTGGCCGCTGGAACCGGGTGGACGTGCATGACCGCAACCGCCTGGCGACACCCGATGCCTATGAGGTGCAGGGCCAGTACCGCTACACCGAGCTGCTCAACGGCAACCCGGCGCTGCCGTCGTGGCGTGCAAAGCGCATTGCGCTGCTGAACTGGTATCCGGATGCCAACGGCAATTTCACCCAGGAATCGTTGCTGGCCTCGCCGTACAAGAAGGGCACGGTGGGCGACATCGGTGGGTGGAACTTCTACGACGCCGGCAAGCCGCAGGATCTGGAAGTGCCGGTCAGCTGGACCTGGTCGCAGCCGATCCGCCGCCGTGACACCGCGTTCTCGCCGACTGCCAGCGTCGCCTACCGCTTCAACGAAGACACCCTAGTCTACGTGAAGTATGCCGAAGGCACCAAGCTGCCGAGCCTGTTCGAGACCACGCTGGGCCTGTTCACCGCCGCCAAGCCGGTCGGCGAACTGAAGCCGGAGCGTGCGCGCAGCTGGGAAATCGGAGCCAGCACCATCCGCTATGACCTGTTCACCGCCGGCGACCGCCTGGCGCTGAAGCTGGCGTACTTCGATACCCGCATCGACGACCTGATCACCCGTGACTACCGCACGCTGTCGGCCGGCCTGATCCGCAACGTTGACCAGTTCAAGGTCTCGGGCATGGAGTTCCAGTCCAGCTATGACAGCGGCAAGGTCTTCGCCGACCTGTCCGCGCACTACTATTTCAAGGCCAAGACCTGCGCGCCGGACATCGCCGCCGAGCGTCGTGCCTATGGTGCGCAGCGCAGGAACGATGAGCTGGCCAATACGCCCAACTGCGTGGACGGGGGCTTCGAAGGCTCGTACACCAACACCCAGAACCCGCCGCGCTACATGGTCAACCTGACCCTTGGTTCGCGCCTGTTCGGCGAGCGCCTGACCTTTGGCACCCGCGTGGTCCACAACGCCGGCCCGATCAGCAAGCTGGACAAGGACTGGAACGTGGGCCTGTCGGCGATCCAGCAGCTGTACCGTCCGAACACGCTGGTGGATCTGTTTGCCAGCTGGAGCTTCAACGAGCAGGTGTCGGTGGACGCTGGTGTGGACAACCTGACCGACCGCTACTACCTGGACCCACTTGCCCTGGGCGTGATGCCGGCCCCGGGCCGCACCGCACGGCTGGCGTTGACCTGGAAGTACTGATCGGGCGCGGATGAGCGGTGGGGTCGGATCCCTTTCCCGCGGAAAGGGTTCTGACCCCAGCGCGCCTGCGTAGCCCGCTTACAGCCCGGTCGCGGCCTTCACCGCATCTTCGTGCAGCGATTCGTTCAGCTCATCCACCACGGTGCTCCAGGCCGCATCGGCCTGCAGCGACTCGGACAGGAACTGGCGCTGGGCGTCGTTCCAGTACGGTGCTTCGACTACTTCCACATCGGTGGCCAGCTGGTGCTCGCGGATGAAGCGGGCGATGCCCTCGGCGCTGGCGTCCAGGCCCAGCTGCAGGAACAGGTTGGTCATGCGCGGTTCGGTAGTGATCATCGTCGGTTCCTGTGGGAAGAAGGGGGCTCTATTATCGGTGCACGCGGCCTTGGGGATAGTCCCGCGGCAGACGTCTACAGCACGACGACCCCCTTGGCATCCCCATGAACGCACATATCGCCCCAGTAGACAGCCGCAGCCTGCGACTCAAGGCCGCCACCCGCGACAGTCACGGTGCCCTGGACAAGCGCATCATGGCCGGCGACATCTTCGCCGACCGCAGTAATTTCGCCCGTTTCCTGCGCGTGCAGTACCGCTTCCATCGCAGCATCGATGCGCTGTACGCCAACCCTGCACTGGACGCACTGCTGCCCGATCTCGGCGAGCGCCGCCGCCTGGCACAGATTGCACGCGACCTGCAGGACCTGGAACAGACCCTGCCGGGCGCGGACATCGCCGCGCTGCCGTCGGACCTTCCGTTGCCCGCCGCGCTGGGCTGGCTGTACGTGGCCGAAGGTTCCAACCTGGGCGGTACCGTGCTGTACAAGATGGCCGCCAAGCTCGGCCTGGACCGTGATTTCGGCGCCCGCCACCTGGCCGCCCATCCGGATGGCGCCGCCCGCCATTGGCGCGAGTTCACCGCTGCGCTGGACGCGGTGCCGCTGAGCGCCGAACAGGAGCAGCAGGTGATCGACGCCGCCGATGCCGCGTTCCGCAGCGTGCACGGCCACGTTGAAGTGGAATTTGCCTGATGAGCGCCCCCCGCCCGCGGGTGCAGCGCTGATGCGCTGGCTCTGGTTCGCGCTGGGCTGGCTGATGGTTGGCCTCGGCGTGATCGGCGCGTTGCTGCCGGTGATGCCGACCACCATTTTCCTGATCCTTGCGGTGGGCTGTTTCGCGCGCAGCTCGCCGAAGTTCGAGCAGCGCCTGCTGGCGCATCCACGCTACGGCCCGTCGCTGCGGCTGTGGCGCGAGCAGGGCGCGGTGTCGCGCAAGGGCAAGGCGTTCGCCAGCGCCGGCATGGCGGTGGGCTTTGCCCTGTTCTGCTGGGGCGCGCATCCGTCGTGGCGCCTGCTGCTGGGCGTGGGCCTGTTCTTTGCCGCCAGCGCCGGCTACGTGCTCAGTCGGCCGGCACCACGACTGGAGCCCAATCCGGTCGTGGAAGTGGACGATGCCAACGATCCGCGCGCGGCCCGCCGCCGTGCCGCATCCCCCGATACCGATGGAACCCGAGATGATGCTGCCTGCTGACCTGGCTCCCGTGGCCGCTCCTGCACTGACCCCGTGGGGCATGTACCTGGCCGCCGACGTGGTGGTGAAGGTGGTGATGTTGGCGCTCGCGCTGGCGTCGCTGGCTACCTGGACCGTGCTGCTGGCCAAGGGCTGGGAGCTGGCTCGTCAGGCCCGGCAGCTGCGTGCGGCGCGCGCGCTGTTGCTGCGGTCCGCACAGCTGCCGACGCAGACCGAAGAGGCTGGCCTGCAGCAGGGCACCGCGCTGGCGATGCTGGATGCCGCGCGCATCGAATTGCACCTGTCGCAGGATCTGGATAGCCGTGAGGGCATCAAGGAGCGCGTGGCCTCCCGCCTGGACCGCATCGAACTGGAAACCGCGCGCGTGCAGCGGCGCGGCATCGGCGTGCTCGCCAGCATCGGCGCGGTAGCGCCGTTCGTCGGCCTGTTCGGCACGGTGTGGGGCATCATGAACAGCTTCATCGGCATTGCCCACAGCAATACCACCAACCTGGCGGTGGTCGCACCGGGCATCGCCGAGGCCTTGCTGGCAACCGCGCTCGGCTTGGTTGCGGCGATTCCCGCGGTGCTGGTCTACAACCACTTCAGCCGCGTGCTGGCCGGCCTGCGTGGCCTGCTGGGTGATCTGTCGGCGGCCGTGCAGCAGCTGGTCTCGCGCGATCTCGATCGCACCGTCCCACGTGCCGCGGCCACGTCGCTGCGCGCGGTGCACTGAGGCGCGACGATGGCGATCAGGACCGCGTCCGACCGTGACGACACGCCGGAAGAAGCCCACGAAATCAACGTCACGCCCTTCATCGACGTGATGCTGGTGCTGCTGATCATCTTCATGGTGGCTGCACCGCTGGCGACCGTTTCGGTGCCGGTGCAACTGCCGGCCAGCAGCGCCAGTGCCACGCCGCCGGAACCGGCGCCGGTGTACGTGACCGTGCAGTCCGATCTGTCGCTGCGTGTTGGCGAACAAGCGGTAGCGCGCGATGGGCTGGCCGCTGCGCTGCAGCTGGCCACCCACGGTGACACCTCGCAACGCCTGTTCCTGCGTGCCGATACCCGCGTGCCGTATGGCGAACTGATGGCAACGCTGGATGCGCTGCGTGCTGCGGGCTACCTGAAGGTGGCCCTGGTTGGGCTGGAGCAGGGGGCACGATGAGTGGACTGCGGCGCTGGGCGACCAGCCTGGCGATCGTGCTGCTGGTGCATGCGCTGTTGATTGGCGCGGCCTGCTGGTGGGCGGCGGGCATACCGGCCGCCGCCGCCGTAGCGCCGCCCGCAGCATTGATGCTGGAGCTGGCGCCGATGGCACAGGCGCCCCCGGTGCCGCCGCGCGAGGTTGCCGCCGGGCCGTTGCAGCAGCAACAGCAGCGGCAGGCGCCGAAGCCGGCACTACGCGAGCAACCGAAGGCGCCGGTGCAGCCACAGGGCGATCTGCCGCCGCCGCTTGAACCTGAGCCGACGCCCTCGCCGGATACCGCCGACGCCAATGTCGCGCAGACCCGCGCACCGCCACAGGTGGCGGCCGACGCGGCCGCACGCTACACCGCACCTCAGACCACGGCGGGCGAACGCAGTCGCGCCGAGGCAACCTGGGAAGGGCGCCTGCTCGGGCATCTGCAGAAACATCGCCGCTATCCGCGCCAGGCCGAGCGGCTGCGCCAGCAGGGCGTGGTCTACGTGCGCTTTGCCGTGGCTCGCGATGGCGTGGTCTCGGGCTTGAAGCTGGGCCGCAGCAGTGGCTTCGAGCTGCTCGACCAGGAAACGCTGGACACCGTGCAGCGTGCCAGCCCGGTGCCAGCGCCGCCGGCCGAAGTGGCCGGCGACCCGGTTGAAGTGATGGTGCCGGTGTCGTTCTTCCTGCGCGGGCGCTGACCCCGTCAAGCCTGCCATCCACGCGTCGCGTGGATCTACAGCAGCGGCACCAGCAGCAGCGCGACGATGTTGATGATCTTGATCAGTGGATTGATCGCCGGGCCAGCCGTGTCCTTGTACGGGTCACCGACGGTATCGCCGGTCACCGCGGCCTTGTGCGCCTCGCTGCCCTTGCCGCCGAAGTGTCCATCCTCGATGTACTTCTTGGCGTTGTCCCAGGCGCCGCCGCCGGTGGTCATCGAGATGGCCACGAACAGGCCGGTCACGATCGTGCCAATCAGCAGCCCGCCCAGCGCGCGTGGCCCCAGCAACAGACCGACCACCACCGGTACCGCCACCGGCAGCAGCGAGGGTACGATCATTTCGCGGATCGCCGAGCGGGTCAGCATGTCCACCGCCTTGTCGTACTGCGGCTTGCCGGTGCCCTGCATGATGCCGGGGATCTCGCGGAACTGGCGGCGTACTTCTTCCACCACCGCACCCGCGGCGCGGCCGACCGCTTCCATCGCCATCGCGCCGAACAGGTAGGGAATCAGGCCGCCGATCAGCAGGCCGATGATCACTGTGTGGTCACTGAGATCGAAGCGGAATTCCTGGCCGGGGTGCGCGGCCTGCAGGTTGTGGGTGTAGTCGGCGAACAGCACCAGTGCAGCCAGTGCCGCCGAGCCGATTGCATAGCCCTTGGTCACTGCCTTGGTGGTGTTGCCCACCGCATCCAGTGGATCGGTGATGTCGCGGATCTCCGAGGGCAGTTCAGCCATCTCGGCGATGCCGCCGGCGTTGTCGGTGATCGGTCCGTAGGCATCGAGGGCGACGATCATGCCGGCCATCGACAGCATTGCGGTGGCGGCGATGGCGATTCCGTACAGGCCGCCCAATGCGAAGGCGCCCCAGATTGCCGCGCACACCGCCACCACCGGCAGCGCGGTGGACTTCATCGAGATGCCGAGGCCGGCGATGATGTTGGTGCCGTGGCCGGTGGTCGAGGCCTGCGCGACGTGCTGCACCGGCTTGTATTGGGTGCCGGTGTAGTACTCGGTGATCCACACGATCAGGCCGGTCAGTACCAGACCGATCAACGCGCAGCCGTACAGCGCCATCGGCCCGTGCACGTTGTCGCCCATCAGCCCGGTGGTGATCGGGTAGAACGCAATCGCGGCCAGCACGCCTGAGACGATCACGCCCTTGTACAGCGCGCCCATGATCGAGCCGCCAGGCTTCACCTTGACGAACAGCGCACCAATGATCGAAGCGATGATCGATACGCCGCCCAGCACCAGCGGATACAGCACCGCATTGGCACCGGCTTCGGCCAGCATCAGGCTGCCCAGCAGCATGGTGGCGATGACGGTCACCGCGTAGGTCTCGAACAGGTCGGCGGCCATGCCGGCGCAGTCGCCGACGTTGTCACCGACGTTGTCGGCGATCACGGCCGGGTTGCGCGGATCGTCCTCGGGAATGCCGGCTTCGACCTTGCCGACCAGGTCGGCGCCGACGTCGGCGCCCTTGGTGAAGATGCCACCGCCCAGGCGCGCGAAGATCGAGATCAGCGACGAGCCGAAGGCCAGGCCGACCAGCGCATGCAGCGCCAGCTCCATCGGCAGGCCCATGCGCAGCAGCAGTGCGTAGTAACCGGCAACGCCCAGCAGGCCCAGCCCCACCACCAGCATGCCGGTGATCGCACCACCGCGGAACGCCACGTCCATCGCTGCACTGATGCCGTGGCGCGCGGCTTCGGCGGTGCGCACGTTGGCGCGTACCGAGACGTTCATGCCGATGTAGCCGGCCGCGCCGGACAGCACTGCGCCGACGGCGAAGCCGATGGCGGTGTACCAGCTGAGGAAGATGCCGACCAGCACGAACAGCACCACGCCGGCGATGCCGATGGTCAGGTACTGGCGGTTGAGGTAGGCACGCGCACCTTCCTGGATCGCGGTGGCGATTGCGATCATGCGCTCATTGCCGGTGGGTTGGCGCAGGATCCAGCGCGCCGAGACGATTCCGAACAGGATCGCGAGAATGGCGCAGCCCAGCGCCAGTGACAGCCCGTGACGTTCCAGCATTAGACCCCTCCGCAGAATGGATGTAGGCATCCAGTGGCGATGAACGGCACCACGAGGGGGACGACGGGCTGCAGCCTGGAACCAACCCGTACCGACCTTGGCGGTCGTCCGACGTATGGCGGTGTTCAGCATTCCCTGGTGCCCGCAGTATGCGTGCACCTGCGCCCGGATGGTAGCGCTGTGCCCTGCCCGGCGAGCGCAGTGGCTGCTCGGTGGATGCGACTTTGCACCCCGTTAAGGCAGCCTCTGCAAGCCTGCGCACAGCCCCGTAGGAGATTCCCCATGCGCCTGTCCCTGTTGATGCTTGCCGCCCTGGCCCCGGCCGTACCGGCCTTCGCTGCGGAAACGCCGGAACTGCAGCGTGCGGTCGGTGCGCCGCAGGCGGTGGGCGCGGTGCATACGCTGCGGCAGATCCCCGAGGCGTGCGCGCGGCTGGAAGGTGCGTTCACCGGGCAGGCGGCCGAGCCGTATCGCTTCTCTGCGGTGCGTACGAGCGAGCAGTGCCAGCCGCGTGCCCGTTTCGTCGACTACGCCAAGGCGCAACCGAATGCCGACAAGGGGTGGAAGCTCAATGATGTGATCCGCGTGCCCAGCGCCGCGTGCCCGGCACAGCAGGCGGTGGTGCGGGTGTGGCGCCTGCCGTCGAGCAACAAGGTCGAGCTGGACGGTCAGGGCCAGTCGCGCATCTACCTGGAAGAGGCGAAGAAGCAGGCCGCCGCCGGCCAGATTCCGCAGGTGACGATGTTCGCCGCGCAGCTGCAGATGGAAGGCAAGGCCTGCAATTGAGATGGCGCGGGCGCTGCGCCCACGCAGTCATCCACGGGTAGTGCCGGCCGCTGGCCGGCTTCCGGCTGATCAATCCGCCAGCATTGCCCCCCGCGCCACCAGCAGCTCGCGCAGCGCCTTGCGGTGGCAGTGCGCTTCATCCTCGCAGTAGCAGCCCACGCTGATGTCGCTGTGTTGCGACATCGCGGCCAGAAGGTCCAGCGCGTGGGCGGCATCGGGCGCCTTCATCTCGGCCTTGTAGTGGCGGAAGAACGCATTCCAGTCGGCCGCCGTCTTCGCCTCATGCGCCCGCTTCACCAGCTCCGCGCTGGGTGACAGGGTAGGGAACCAGACGTCGTACCAGTCCTGCCTGGCGAACTCGCTGCGCGGCACGCCGCGCGGTGGGCGGCGAACGGTGCCGATGCGCAGACCCTCGCCGGGTTGGCGGGGGCTGCCAAGACGGACCACATGCAGGGCCATGATGACCTCCATGAAAAGGGGACGGAGGGGATTAAGTCGTATCCGACCCACTGCTGATGCTGTTGGAGATGACAGAGGGGCGTATGCGACTTAATCCCCTCCGTCCCCTTTTTCAGGTCAGCCCTCGAAGGCCGGCAGCTTCTTCTTCACCGCTATGTTCTTCAGCGTCACGTACTTCGGCAGGCCGTCCGTGCCGTACGGCAGCGGTGCTTCGCCCTTGATCAGCGGCGACAGGTAGGCACGCGCCTTGGCCGTGATGCCGAAGCCATCGCGGCGGATGAAGCCGGCCGGCATCTTCTTCTCGTGGTTGGCGATCTTCGACAGCGGCGCCGCTTCGATCTTCCAGCGATAGGGCGCATCGCTGCTGCGCACGATCACCGGCATCACGCCGTTCTGGCCCTTCAGCGCCAGCTGCACGGCGGCCTTGCCGACTGCCTGCGCCTGCTCCCAGTCGGTCTTGCTGGCCAGGTGGCGGGCCGAGCGCTGCAGGTAGTCGGGCAGCGCCCAGTGCACCTTCAGGCCCAGCTGATCCTTTACCCGGCCGGCCAGGTGCGCCGCCACGCCGCCCAGCTGCGAATGACCGAACGAGTCCTTGCCACCGCCGGCGTCGGCGACGAAGTGGCCATCGGCGGTGGCGATGCCTTCCGACGCCACCACCACGCAGTAGCCAACCCGCTCGACCACGGCCTTCACCTTGGCCAGGAACGCGGCCTCGTCGTAGGCCCGCTCGGGCAGCAGGATGATGTGCGGCGCTTCGTCATCGCCGTTGCCAGCCAGGCCGGCGGCTGCGGCCAGCCAGCCGGCGTGGCGGCCCATCGCTTCGTAGATGAAAACACGGGTGGAGGTCTCGGCCATCGCCGCCACGTCCAGTGCCGCCTCGCGCACCGACACCGCCGTGTACTTGGCCGCTGAGCCGAAGCCGGGGCAGGTATCGGTCACCGCCAGGTCGTTGTCGATGGTCTTGGGGACGCCGATGCAGGTCAGGTCGTAGCCGGACGCCTTGGCCAGCTGCGAGACCTTCAGTGCGGTGTCGGCCGAGTCGTTGCCGCCGTTGTAAAGGAACCAGCGTACGTCGTGGGCCTGCAGCACCTCCAGCAGGCGGTCGTAACGGGCACGGTCGGCGTCCAGCGATTTCAGCTTGACCCGGCACGAGCCGAAGGCGCCGCCGGGGGTATGGGCCAGCGCGCGGATGGCTGCGGCACTCTCCCTGCTGGTGTCGATCAGCTCCTCGCGCAGTGCGCCGAGGATGCCGTTGCGGGCGGCCAGGACCTTGATGCCCTTGGCCCGGGCCTGCTCGATCACTGCTGCCGCCGTGGCGTTGATGACGGCGGTGACACCACCGGACTGGGCGTAGAGGAGAGTACCGTTGCGCATGCTTCTACCTGCTCGGGGGAGGGGACATTGCAGGGACATTACCCGGATGCGGTAAAGTGGCGCTATTGCGGTGCAGCGATACCGGTCCGTCCGGGGCGCGAACCTTCTTTGTTTTCAACACGTTGGAGTCAGGTCAATGCGATTGGTTCTGTTGGGACCGCCCGGTTCGGGCAAGGGGACACAGGCGACGCGCCTGAAGGAAAAGCTGGGCATCGCCCACATTTCGACCGGTGACATGCTGCGCGCGGAAATCGCCGCGGGCACGGAGCTGGGCAAGCAGGCCAAGACGGTGATGGATGCCGGCAACCTGGTGTCTGACGACATCCTGCTGGGCATGCTGGAGTCGCGCCTGACCCAGGCCGATGTCGCCAAGGGCTTCATCCTCGATGGCTACCCGCGCAATGTGGCCCAGGCCAATGCGATGGACGGCCTGCTGGCCAAGATCGGCCAGCCGTTGGACGCCGTGGTGCAGCTGGACGTGGCCACCGAGCTGCTGGTGGACCGCATCGCCGGTCGTGCCAAGGAGCAGGGCCGTGCCGATGACAACCCGGAAGCGGTGCGCCAGCGCCTGCAGGTCTACAACGACCAGACCGCCCCGGTGGTCGACTTCTACGCCGGCCGTGGCACCCTGGCCCGCGTCGACGGCGTCGGTGAGCTGGACGAGATCGAAGCCCGCATCCTGGCGGCGATCAAGGCCTGATCCGGCCGGGCCGGCGCGAACTGCCGGCCCCTCGGGCGCAAAAAACACAGGCCTGGTCCGCGAGGATCAGGCCTGTGTCGTTTGATAGGCGCCAGCAGAGGGCTTGCTCAGGGCCCCGCAGCATGAGCTCCCTTGGGGATGGCCTCTTGGGGAGTAGGACCGGTTCGGGTACTGCGGCTGGCAGTTCGAATTGTGTCCGGGTTCACAGAACATCGCTATCGGGAATTCCCTGACAGAAGATTGGAGTTTTCTCACATCCTGTGTAGGACTTGTCTTACCCGGGAGCGGACATTGGCCCTATACAGCCGTCATCGGTCACAATCCTCGGTCATGAGCAGCGTACATATCCTTGCAATCGCCGGCACCTTCATGGGCGGCGTGGCCGCCCTGGCGCGGGAACTCGGTCATTCAGTCAGCGGCAGCGACCAGGCCATCTATCCGCCGATGTCGACCCAGCTCGAGCAGCTGGGCATCACCCTGGACCAGGGCTACCGCGCCGACAGCGTGCCTGCCGGGACCGAGGAGGTGGTGATCGGCAACGCGCTCTCGCGCGGCAACGCGGCCGTGGAGGCTGTGCTCGATGCCGGCCAGCGCTACATTTCCGGGGCGCAATGGCTGTCCGAGCAGGTGTTGCCGGGCCGCGATACCCTGGCCGTGGCCGGGACCCACGGCAAGACCACCACGACCACCATCCTCACCTGGCTGCTGGAAAGCGCCGGGCGCTCGCCGGGCTTCCTGATCGGCGGCGTCGCCGAGGATTTCGGCGTCTCCGCCCGCCTGGGCCAGGGCCGCGAGTTCGTGGTCGAGGCCGACGAGTACGACACCGCGTTCTTCGACAAGCGCAGCAAGTTCGTGCACTACCGGCCGCTGGTCGCCATCCTCAACAACCTTGAATACGACCACGCCGACATCTTCCCCGATGTGGCGGCGATCCAGCGCCAGTTCCACCATCTGGTGCGGACGGTGCCCGCGCGTGGCCGCCTGATCGTCAATGGCGAGGATCAGCACCTGGCCGAAGTGCTGGCAATGGGATGCTGGACCCCGGTCGAGCGTTTCGGCTTCGATCCGTCGCTGGAATGGCATGCGGAACTGCTGGCTGCCGATGGCAGCGCGTTCCGCGTACACCATCGTGGGCAGGCGCTGGGCGATGTGCAGTGGTCGCTGCTGGGCCGCCACAACGTGCTGAACGGCCTGGCCGCGCTGGCCGCCGCACATGCGGTGGGCGTGGCACCGGCCGCGGTGATCCCGGCGCTGGCGCGCTTCCGCAGCGTCAAGCGCCGCATGGAAGTGATCGGCAACCATGACGGCATCACCGTCTACGACGATTTCGCCCATCACCCGACCGCGATCGCCACCACGCTGGAAGGCCTGCGTGCCAAGGTCGGCGATGCACGCATCGTGGTCGCGATGGAACCGCGCAGCAACTCGATGCGGCTCGGTGCACATGCGCAGGCGCTGGCGCCCTCGCTGGCGCTGGCCGATGAAGTGGTGTTCCTGCATCGCCCGGAACTGGCCTGGGATGCTGCGGCGGTGATCGCCGCGGTGCGTGGCGAAGCCCATGCGGTGCCTGATACCGACGCATTGCTGGCACAGCTGCAGGCCAGCGCGCGCAGCGGTGACCACGTGGTGTTCATGTCCAACGGTGGCTTCGACGGTGCCCCGCGCCGCTTCCTCGCCGCGCTGCAGGCCCAATGAGCGGCGACAGCTCGCTGCCGCTGTTCCCGCTGCATACCGCGCTGGTACCGGGTGCGGCAGTCGGCCTTCGCGTGTTCGAGCGGCGCTATCTGGACCTGGTCCGCGACAGCGGCCGCAGTGGCGAGGGCTTCGGTGTCTGCCTGATCCTCGATGGCGAGGAGGTCGGCGCCCCGGCAACGCCGGCGGCTTTTGGCGTACAGGTGCGCATCGAAGACTTCGATGTCGGCGCCGATGGCGTGCTGCAGCTGCGCCTGCGCGGCACCCGCCGCTTCCATGTCGAGCGCACCCGCGTGCGCGACAACGGCCTGGTGGTGGCTGATGTGCGCTGGTGCGAGGAAGACCCCGATGACGAACTGCGGCCGCAGCATGCACTGCTGGCCACGGTGCTGGGGCACATCATCGAGCAGGCCGGCGAGGCCTATGCGCCGGCCAGTCCGGCGCTGCTGGACCAGGCCAGCTGGGTCGGCTGGCGGCTGGCCGAGCTGCTGCCGCTGAGCGAGCAGCAGCGCCTTCAGCTGCTGCAGATGGACGACCCGCACCAGCGACTGCAGCAGTTGCTGGGCTGGATGCCGTAGAAGCCTGCCTCGGGCGGGTGTGCACCTTGGTGCACACGCTGGGGCATGCGTGGAATGCCATCCACGCATGGCGTGGATCTTCTGTAGAGCCGAGCCTATGCTCGGCTTGATGGATCCTGCGAAGAGCAGCCGAGCATGGGCTCGGCTCTACAGTGGGTGATCACGACCGGTACCGGTCAGGGCGTGGTGGTCTTCAACCGCAGCACCGGCAACCCGGTTTCGCTGTGCACATCCTCGTGCTGCGGCAGGCCCTGCACGGCTTCCTTCACGGCATTCATGGCCGGGTCGACGCCACGCAGCGGGTGCCACATGCCGATCCATTCGAAGTGGCGCTCGTAGCGCAGTGTCTGTGCGCTGCCCAGCCACAACGGCGTGCTGCCCGGCTGCAGCTGCGCAGGCGCCGGCCACAGGCGCAGCACGTAGCGCTCATCCGGCTGCGCACCCTGGCGCACCATCAGCAACGCTTCCACGCGGGTATCCAGTGTTGCCGGCAGCACTGGCAGTTCATCGGCGCCGGTGTTCTTGTCCAGCATCAGCAGCGCCTGCTGCCAGCCGGCCTGCTCCTGCCGCTTCCAGCCGCGCGCTTCCAGTTGCGCCTGCAGTGGTGCCAGCGGACCGGCCACCTGCACGTCCAGCGGCCAGCGCTGGTCGTCGTCGAACTCGTTGCGGCGCGCTGGCAGCTTCGCCCAGTCGTGCTGCCACCAGGCCTGCATGTCCATTGCCTGCGGGGCCGGCAGGGTCGGCTCGAAGCGTTCCAGCTTCACCGGGATGTGGCGCGGTGCGTACCACATCGCGGCGACGGCGAAGACGCCGTAGAACAGCCAGGCCACCGGTTTCACCCAGAACGAGCGGTTGAAGCGGCGGCGATAGGCGATGCCCAGCACCAGCAGCCAGAACGTGCCGAACAGCATGCCGCCGATCACATCGCTCAGCCAATGCGCGCCCAGGTACAGGCGCGAGAAACCGATCAGGCTGACCACGATGCCCGACACCAGGTACGGCCAGACGCGGGTGCGGCCGGGCATCTCGCGCGCGATCAGCACCGCGAAGAAGCCGAAGGTGATGGTGGCCATCGTCACCGACACCGACGGGAAGCCGAAGCCACTGCTGGCATCGACCGGTCGCACCACATCCACCGTGGCACCGAGCAGCATGGTCAGCGCCAGGCCGAAGGCGAGGGCGGCCAGCCAGTGCGCGGCGGCCATCCAGCGCCGGCGCCAGATCAGGTAGCCCATCGCTGCCGCCGTGGCCGGCAGCAGGACCTGCCAGGCGCCCAGCGACGCCAGCGCGGCCATCGGGTAGTCGGCCAGCGGATTGCGCAGCGCCAGCATGGCCTGGTGCACCAGCAGGTCGATCGCCAGCGGTTCACCGTGCGCGACCACCACGGTCAGCAATGCGAACCAGCCCCAGCCCAGCACCAGCAGCATCAACGCCAGCATCGCCAGCGGCACCGACTCGCGCCGCTTCGGGTCCAGCACACCGACGGTATAGCGGCCCAGTGTCGGGTGGCGGTTGGACCAGTCCAGCAGGCGCGCCAGCCAGTTGTCCATGCGCGCGGCCGACCAGCGGTAGCCGTACAGCACGATGGCCCAGACCAGGCCGAGGATCACCGCCAGCAGGCCGACCACCACCACCAGTCGCCCGGCCACTGCGGCTACCGCGTCATACGCCTCACCGAGGATCCAGCCCGGGGCCAGGAACAACACGGCCCAGGAGATGCTGGCGATACCACTGGCCTGCACGTAGCGGCTGGCGGGCATCTTCATCATGCCGGCAATGGCGGGCACGAACGGCCGGATCGCGCCGACGTAGCGTGCCACCAGAATGCTCTTGAACGCATTGCGACGGAACAGGTTCTCGCCGCGGTCGAGCAGCTGCGGGTAGCGGCTGAACGGCCAGATGCCGCGCAGGCGATCGCCCCAGCGGCGGCCGATCCAGTAACTGATGCCATCACCGGCGAACGCACCCAGCGCCGCCGCCGCCACCGCGTACGGCCCGGAGATCTGGCCCAGGCCAATGAACACGCCCACCGCGAACAGCAGCGGCAACGCCGGCACGATGGCACCAAGAATGATCACCGCATCGCAGAAGGCGATGAGGAAGATAACGGCACCCGCCAGCACGGGGTGAGCGGCAATCCACGCGAGCGTGGCGTCGATCCATGAAGAGTCCATTGTCCGATTATAGGGGCGTGAAGGTGACTGGTTCCCAGCCGCTTCGTGACCGTTTGCAACCGCCGCCATCGCCTAGAATGGGCCCATGCCGCATACGCCAGACGCTTCACCGCATGCCTTGAAGGCCGACAGTTTCGGCCGGATCCTTCTTGTGAAAGGGCCCGATGGCCCGTTCGTACGCCGCGATCTGGGCGCCACGCCGCTGTGGCTGCGGCTGCCGGCCCGGTGGCTTGCACGTCGCGAGGCCCGCGCGCTGCGCCATATCCACGGCATGGCCGATGTGCCGCAGCTGCTGGCCTGGGATGGTCGCCATCTCGACCGCAGCTTCATGGCCGGCGACGCCATGTACCAGCGTCCGCCCCGCGGCGACCTGGCCTGGTTCCGCGCCGCGCGTCGCCTGCTGCAGCAACTGCATCGGAACGGCGTGGCCCACAATGACCTGGCCAAGGAAGCCAACTGGCTGGTCACCGACGATGGCCGCCCGGCGCTGATCGACTTCCAGCTGGCGGTGGTCGGCAACCCGCGCTCGCGCTGGATGCGACTGCTGGCCCGCGAGGACCTGCGCCACCTGCTCAAGCACAAGCGCATGTACTGCCGCCAGTCGCTTACCCCGGTGGAAAAGCGCGTGCTCAAGCGCACCTCGTGGGTGCGCGAGCTGTGGTTCGCCACCGGCAAGCCGGTCTACCGCTTCGTCACCCGGCGCATCCTGCACTGGGAAGACAACGAGGGGCAGGGACCCAAGCCGTGAGTGCATCGCAGGTGGTGATCGCCCCGCCGAGTGCGGGCAGTGTGCTGCGTCCACAGCTGGCCGGCGCCGACTTCGTGCATGCCTGCCAGGCGGCGACCCGTCGTGATGGGCGCTCGGCCCTGCAGGCCTATCGCGACATGGCCGCGAGCATTCCCGGCTGGTTCGATGGGCTGATGGCGCTGCGCAATCGCGGTATGCGCCTGCTTGGGATGAAGCACCTTGGCTCATTGCGTGCGGTGCAGGACACCCACGATCCGGCTGCCGGCCAGCGGCTGGGCATCTTCACCCTGCAGTCGCTGGATGACGATGCCATCGTGCTGGAAGACGATGATCGCCACCTGCGCGTACAGCTGGCCCTGCAATGGCAGGGCGATGCGCTGGAAGTGGTGACGGTGGTGCATACGCATAACGCATTCGGGCGCCTCTACATGCTGCCGGTCGCGCCCGTGCACAGGTTGATCGTGCCGCATCTGCTGCAGAAGCAGGTGCAGGCGTACCGATGATTCGACGCTGCGCTCGCCGGGCCATGCCCGGCGACACGCGGCGTTTCCGGATTACGGCGTCGCCGGCACGACCTGCTGGCCGATGAAGTTGCGCTTGGCGTCGAAGTCATAGGCGATCTGCAACTGTCCCACGTCCGGGCAGGCGTGGCAGTCGCGCAGCGGCGTGCGGTACAGCAAACGGATGCCACCGTTCTCCAGCGGCGTGGCCCCGGCCGACTGCGCCGGTGCGAACGGCGTGGCTTGCGGGTTGGCCTTCAGCAGTTCCTGCACGCTGGGGTCGGCACGCAGGGTGTCGTCCAGCTGCACGGCATCCACATCGATGCGCTTGCCGCTGGCGTCGACCAGGCGGGTACCTTCATTGGTGTTGGCACGGAACGGATACTCGACCGTGGCGATACCCAGCCCTTCGTTCTCGTGCCATGCCGTCACATAGGCCAGCTCGCCGCCGGTGGACAACTGCTCGGCGGCGGTGATGGCATCGGCACTGGCGCCACCGGCGCGCATCGCATCGCGCAGGCAATCACGGGTCGCGGCATTCTCGCCCTGGCGGCAGGCGTTGAGGTCGCCATCCCAGACCACCGCCTCGCTCCAGCGCAGCTTGCCATCGGCGGCGGCCTTCTCTGCGCTCGGCGCGTCACCGGCAGGCGGCTCCTTGCCGGGTTCCGGCGAACGGCCCTGGCAGGCGGTCAGCAGGGCAAGCCCCAAGGCAGGCAGCAACAGGCGGGAACGGCGCATGGCGTGGACCTCGTGCGTTGTCTGGAAGCCCGAGTATCGTCAAGGCCGGGTGAACTCCGCGTCGGCGCGGCATACTAGCGGCTCATTGCATACGCTGGAGTGTGGAACGTGGGCAGTCTGCAGGGCAAAACGCTTTTCATCACCGGTGCCTCGCGTGGGATCGGCCTGGCCATCGCACTGCGCGCTGCGCGCGACGGCGCCAACGTGGCCATTGCGGCCAAGTCGTCGGTGCCGAATCCGAAGCTGCCGGGCACCATCCATACCGCGGCCGAAGCGGTGACGGCGGCAGGCGGGCAGGGCCTGGCCCTGAAGTGCGACATCCGCGAGGAAGAGCAGGTGCACGCGGCGGTTGCGGCCACGGTCGATACCTTCGGTGGCATCGACATCCTGGTCAACAACGCCAGCGCGATCTGGCTGCGCGGTACGCTGGATACGCCGATGAAGCGTTTCGACCTGATGCAGCAGGTCAATGCGCGCGGCAGCTTCCTGTGCGCGCAGGCCTGCCTGCCGTACCTGCTGCAGGCGCCGAACCCGCACATCCTCACCCTTGCACCGCCGCCCAGCCTGGAGCCGAAGTGGTGGGCACCGCATACCGGCTACACGCTGGCGAAGATGGGCATGAGCTTCGTTACCCTGGGCCTGGCCGCGGAATTCGGCCCGCAGGGCGTGGCGGTGAATGCGCTGTGGCCGCGCACGGTCATCGCCACCGATGCGATCAACATGATCCCGGGCGTGGATGCGGCCGGCTGCCGCACGCCGCAGATCATGGCTGATGCCGCACATGCGGTGCTGGTGCGTGAAGCGGCCGGCTTCCACGGCCAGTTCCTGATCGACGATGAAGTGCTGGCACAGGCCGGTGTCACCGATCTTTCCGGTTATGCGGTGGACCCGTCGCGGCCGCTGTTGCCGGATCTGTTCCTGGACTGAGCGCTGGATTGAACCGGGGTCGATGGCTGCGGTCGTCGACCTGCTGCGCTAGAATATTTGGCTGTAATCGTTTTCAACAAGGACGTGAACCCATGTCACGCACTCTTTCCGTCGCGGCGCTGGCCGCTTCGCTGTCGATTGTCCTGGCTGCCTGCGGCAGCAAGGCACCCGCAACCACTGGCGACGCCGGCCTTTCCAGCACGCCTGACGCCAGCGCGGCGCCGTCGGACACACAGCAGCAGTTGACCGCCAAGCTCAACGCCTACATCGGTTGCTTCAACACGCTTGATTCGAAGACCCACGGCAGCATCGAGTCCTATACGCGCTGGATCAAGGACGTCGAGGCCGGCCCGACCGGCCGCGAGACACAGGTGTACGGTCCGTTCGAGATCAGCGACTACGACATGAAGCAGTGCGACGCCCCGGTGACCGAGGCGATCGCTGCCAAGCCGGCGCTGGCCGAACTCGATGCTGCTGCAGGCCATTACCAGCAGGCGCTGAAGGCGCTGGTGCCGGTCAGCAAGGACGCGCACGACTACTACGATCGCCAGGACTACGAAGACGACCAGTTCGCCAAGGGCAAGCAGCTGCACGCGCCCTTGATGGCCGCCTTCAAGGATTTCGTGGCTGCCAGCGAAACGTTCAATGCCGAGCTGGAGCGCCAGAACGACGCCGCCCAGCGCGAGCAGCTCAAGGCGCTGGAGCAGGCCGAGGGCCGCACGCGCGAGTACTACCGTCTGGCGATGATGCTGGAGGCCAAGGCCATCATGGATCTGATGAGCGAGGATGATTTCGATCAGGCCAAGGCCCGCGAACGCCTGGATGCATTCAACCGTATTTCCGACGAAGCGCATGCCAAGGTGGCTGACCAGGAGCCAGGCAAGCTGGACTGGAACAGCTTCGAGCGTGAGGCTGAGAACTTCCGCCGCGAAGGCAAGGAGCGGTTGAAGCGCGTCAGCGAGAACACGCCCTACACCGATTTCGAACGCCGCATGCTTGATTCACCTTCGATGGCACCGCGCGGCTCGGCCAGCAAGCTGTTGCAGGAATACAACACGCTCGTCTTCCAGAGCAACCGCCAGTAGCGCTCCCGCGCATGGCGTGAACAGCGAGCGCCGGTGTACATCGCCGGCGCTCGCATCAATGACTGAACGCATCCGGCAGCTGGCCACCGCACTTGCGGCAGTGCCGTGCATCCGCCTCGTGCCCTTCCAGTCCGCAGTCCGGGCAGCCGCGCGCATCGCGGCGCGCGGCCAGCTCGGCTTCGCGCATGGTGCTGGCCAGTTCGGCGGTGTAGATGCCGGTGGGCACGGCGATGATGCTGTAGCCGATCAGGATCAGTACCGAGGTGACGAAGCGGCCAAGCACGGTCTGCGGCACGATGTCGCCGAAGCCAACCGTGGCCATGGTCACCACCGCCCAGTACATGCTGGCCGGAATATTGCTGAAGCCATGTTCGGGACCTTCGATCACGTACATCAGCGCGCCGGCGATGATGGTGATGGTGATCACCGTGAACAGGAACACGAGCACCTTGCGCCGGCTGCGCCACAGCGACGTCATCAGCACGCCGCTTTCCTCGATGTAGCGGGTCAGCTTGAGGATGCGGAACACGCGCAGGATGCGCAGCGCGCGTACCACCAGCAGGCTCTGCGCGCCGGGAATGAACATCGACAGGTAGGCGGGCAGGATCGACAGCAGGTCGATGATGCCCCAGATGCTTACTGCATAGCGCAGCGGGCGCTTGACCACCGCCAGCCGCAGCACGTATTCGGCGGTGAAGATGATGGTGAAGGCCCATTCCAGGATGTACAGGCCGGTCGACCACTCGGCATGCAGGTGCTGCACGCTGTCGATCATCACCACCAGGATGCTGGCGATGATCGCCACCACCAGGATCAGGTCGAAATTGCGCGAGGGCCGCGAGTCATGGCGGTAAATGATGTCGAACCACCGACGGCGCCAGCCGGTCTCGGTGGCGGGGTTGAGCTGGGGGGCGGAAAACGGTCGCATGGGCGCATTGTGCCGCAGGGGTTCCGGCGCGAGAATGGGGATTCCTGAATCCTGCCGACTGCCATGACCGCCGCCACCGATCCGCTGATCTCCCTTTCGCACTATTACCTGCCGGTCTACAAGCCCCGCCAGGTGGTACTGGAGCGAGGCCAGGGCGCCCGCGTGTGGGACAGCCAGGGCCGTGAGTTCATCGACCTGGCCGCGGGCATCGCCGTGTGCGGGCTGGGCCACAACGATCCGGACCTGGTGGCCGCGCTGGTCGAGCAGGCCGGCAAGCTCTGGCACACCAGCAACGTGTTCTACAGCGCGCCGCCGTTGCACCTGGCCGAGGAGCTGGTGAAGGCCAGCCGCTTCGCCGAGCGCGTGTTCCTGTGCAATTCCGGCGCCGAAGCCAACGAAGTGGCGATCAAGATGGTCCGCAAGTGGGCCTCCAGCCAGGGCCGCCCGGCCGACAAGCGGGTGATCATCACCTTCCGTGGCAGCTTCCACGGCCGCACGATGGGCGCGGTGACCGCCACTGCCCAGCCGAAGTACCAGGAAGGCTACGAGCCGCTGCCCGGCGGCTTCCGCTACATCGATTTCAACGATGAAGTGCAGCTGGAAACCGCGATGGCCGCCGGCGACGTGGCGGCGGTGATGCTGGAGCCGATCCAGGGCGAGGGCGGGGTGATGCCGGCCAAGTCCGGCTTCCTCAAGCGCGTGCGCGAGCTGTGCGACCAGCACAACGCACTGCTGGTGCTGGACGAGATCCAGGCCGGCATGGGCCGTACCGGCACCCTGTTCGCGCACTGGCAGGACGACGTGGTACCGGACATGGTGACCCTGGCCAAGGCACTCGGCGGCGGCTTCCCGATCGGCGCGATGCTGGCCGGCCCGAAGGTGGCCGAGACCATGCAGTTCGGCGCGCATGGCACCACGTTCGGTGGCAACCCGCTGGCTGCTGCGGTGGCCCGCGTGGCACTGCGCAAGCTGGCCTCGGCGGAGATCGCCGCCAACGTCAGCCGCCAGTCGAAGGCGCTGCGCGATGGCTTTGCCCGCATCAATGATGAGTTCGCTGTGTTCAGCGACGTGCGTGGCCGCGGCCTGATGCTGGGCGCGGTGCTGAGCAAGGACTTCGCTGGCCAGGCCGGGGCGATCCTCGACCATGCCGCCGGGCAGGGCCTGCTGACCCTGCAGGCCGGCCCGGACGTGCTGCGCTTCGTGCCGTCGCTGAACATCACCGATGAAGAAGTGGCCGAAGGCCTGAAACGCCTGCGCGCGGCAATTGCTGCGTTCATTGCCGCGCGCTGACGCCGGCAGAGGCATCTGTAGAGCCGAGCCTACGCTCGGCTCATCGCGATGTCAGGCAACAGCAGCCGAGCATGGGCTCGGCTCTACAGCGCGTCACGTGATCCGATAGCGCTTCAACATCTTGCCCAATCCATGGCCATCGCGCACGGTTTCCGCATGCAGGCCGGCGGCGCGTGCACCGCGCACATTGGCGAACAGGTCATCGACGAACAGCGTGTGCGAAGGCGCCACGCCGAGTGCGTCGAGCGTGCGCAGGAAGACCTCCGGTGCGGGTTTGCGCAGGCCGAAATCGGCGCTGCAGAACACGCGGCCCAGTAGGGCAGGGAACAGTTCCGGCAGCAGGGAAGGCAACGCGTGCTTCATCAGCGCGCCATTGTTGGTCAGTACCGCCAGTGGCAGCTGCAGGGCCTGCAGCCGCTGAAGCACGGCAGCCTGCGGATGGCTGGCGGCCCGCCGCGCCGCGGTCCATGCAGCCACATCGACAGTCGTGCCCAGACGCTCCCCCAACTGCGCCAGATAGGCCGGGCCATCCAGCGTGCCATTGTCGTGCGCCGCTTCCAGCCCGCCGTCGTACAGGGCAGCCTGCACGTCCTGCGTCGAAACCCCCAGCGCCTGTGCCAGATGCAGCACACGTTGCGCGCGCTGGTACTGCACCAGCACGCCGTCCACATCCAGCAGCAACAGGTCGATCCGCATCGGCCGAGCATGCCATTGCGGTGAGTGTGCGGGAAACCCTGGAGTGGGCATGCGACAGACGGTCGCAGACGCCTCCGCAGGGGCCTGCCTAGAATGGCGCTTGAATTCGAAGGAGATGCAACGATGAAGGCTTGGTGGGTGGCAGTAGGACTGGGTGCGCTGATGCTGGCGCCTTCGGCGATGGCGCGGGTGTGTGCGGTGAGCATCGACAGCACCGACCAGATGAGCTTCAGCAGCCGCGAGATCAAGGTCGCCGCCGACTGCACTGCCGTGGACCTGACCCTGCGCCACACCGGCAAGCTGGCCGCCACTGCCATGGGCCACAACTGGGTGCTGACCCGCACCGCCGATTACCAGCCGGTGGCGATGGCCGGCATGCGCATGACCCTGGCCGACAGCTACCTGCCGAAGGCCGACAAGCGCGTGCTGGCGCACACCAGGGTGATCGGCGGCGGCGAGACCACGCGCGTGCGGTTCTCCACCCAGGGCCTGCAGAAGGGCGGTGACTACACCTTCTTCTGCTCGTTCCCCGGCCACTTCGCGATGATGAAGGGCAAGTTCGTCTTCGGTTGAAAAAAGGGGACGGAGGGGATCAAGTCGTTTGTGCACAAACGACTTGATCCCCTCCGTCCCCTTTTTTGTGCCAACCAAGGTTGGCACCTACCAGGGCGTGGCTCAGCCCTTGGCAGCCTTGAACGCCACGCGCGCAGCAGCGAGGGTGGCCTCGATCACGGCATCGTCGTGCGCGCTGGACAGGAAACCGGCCTCGTACGCCGACGGCGCCAGGAACACGCCCTGCTCCAGCATCGCGTGGAAGAAGCGGTTGAACGCCGGGATGTCACAGGCGGTGGCCTGGGCATAGGTCTCCACCTTCTCATCGGTGAAGAACAGCCCGAACATCGCGCCCACGCGGGTGGTGGTCACCGCCACGCCGGCTTCAGCGGCGGCCGCTTCCAGGCCGGCGCACAGGCGTGCGGTGCGCTCGGCCAGGTCGGCGTGGAAGCCCGGCTGCTGGATCAGCTCCAGCATCGCCAGGCCAGCGGCCATCGCCACCGGGTTGCCGCTCAGCGTGCCGGCCTGGTAGATCGGGCCGGCGGGGGCGATCTGCTGCATCAGTTCGCGGCGACCGCCGTAGGCGCCCACCGGCATGCCGCCGCCGATGATCTTGCCGAAGGTGGTCAGGTCCGGGGTGATGCCGTAGTGCGCCTGTGCACCACCGAGCGCGACACGGAAGCCGGTCATCACTTCGTCGAAGATCAGCAGCGCGCCATGCTTCGTGCACAGTTCGCGCAGGTGCTGCAGGTAGCCCTCGCGCGGCGGGATGCAGTTGGCGTTGCCAACCACCGGTTCGATGATCAGGCCGGCGATGTCATCGCCCTGCTGCTCGAACAGCGCCGTGGCCGCTTCGAAGTCGTTGTAGGGCAGGGTCAGGGTCAGTTCGCTCAGCCCGGCCGGGACGCCCGGCGAGGTCGGCACACCCAGGGTCAGCATGCCGCTGCCGGCCTTGACCAGGAACGAGTCGCCGTGGCCGTGGTAGCAGCCTTCGAACTTGACGATGCGGTTGCGGCCGGTGGCGCCGCGCGCCAGGCGGATCGCCGACAGGGTGGCCTCGGTGCCCGAATTGACCATGCGCACCATCTCGCACGACGGCACCAGGCGGGTGATGGTCTCGGCCATGGTGACTTCGGCCGCGCACGGCGCGCCGAACGACAGGCCGTTGTCGATCGCCTTCTTCACCGCCTGGCGCACGGCCGGGTGGTTGTGGCCGACGATCATCGGGCCCCAGGAGCCGACGTAGTCGATGTAGCGGTTGCCGTCGACGTCGTACAGGTAGGCGCCGTCGGCGCGCTCGACGAAGAACGGTTCGCCGCCGACCGACTTGAACGCGCGCACCGGCGAATTGACGCCGCCCGGCAACAGCTGCTGGGCGCGGGAGAACAGGGCGTGGGACTGGTCGTGGTTCATGGGGCTTTCCTGGGCATTACGCGAACTGGGCGAGGTAGGCGCGCTGGGTCGCGACCGGGTCTTCGGCGGCGAACACGCTGCTGACCACGGCGACCAGATCGGCGCCGGCGTCGATGATGGGACCGACATTGTCCGGGGTCAGGCCGCCGATCGCCACCCGCGGCACGCCCAGTGCGGCGCTTTGCCGCAGCAGGTCGGTATGGGCGCGGCTGGTGGTGATCTTGGTGGTGGTGGGGAAGAATGCGCCGAAGGCCACGTAGCTGGCGCCGGCGGCCACGGCCTTCTCGGCATTGGCCAACTGGTCGTAGCAGGAAGCACCGATGATGGCCTCGGCGCCGAGCAGGGCGCGGGCGCTGGGAATGTCACCGTCGGTGCCGCCCAGGTGCACGCCGGCCGCGCCGACCGCCTTGGCCAGCGCTGGGTCGTCGTTGACGATCAGCGGCACGCCGCGTTCGGCGCACAGTGCCTGCAGGGCAGTGGCCTGCTCCCGTCGCAGCGCGTCGCTGGCGGTCTTGTTGCGGTACTGCAGCCAGGTTGCGCCGGCAGCCAGCAAGGGCGCGGTGCGGGCCAGCAGGCGCGCGGTATCGGGCTCGTCCGGGGTGATCAGGTAGACGCCGCGGGGCGCCGGGGAAGCAGAAGTCATCGATGGCTACCGGTGCGTGGGCCGCGATGGGACAATGGCGGCCCGTGAATCCAGCCCTGATTATCCGATGAGCGATGCCACCCCCACCACCTTGCGTACCTGGATGTGCGTGGTCTGCGGCTTCCTGTACAGCGAAGCGGAAGGCTTGCCGGAGGAGGGCATCGCGCCGGGGACGCGCTGGGAGGACATTCCCGAGACCTGGACCTGCCCCGATTGCGGGGTGACCAAGGCCGATTTCGAGATGGTCGAGGTCGACTGACCGGTGGGCCACCCGGCCCATCCGGTGGGTGTGGACCGTTGGTCCACACATCGACACCCTCAATGCAGCCGCGGCATCGGCCCGCCGAGGTCGATCAGCTTCTCGCGCAGCCACTGCGCGTCGCTGGCCTCGGGATTGCGCTTCAGATACTGCCCCAGGTCATGGCGGGCACCGGCCAGGTACTCCAGCTGCAGGTAGGCCAGGCCGCGATCCCGCAGCGCGTCGTCCTGCTCCGGGGCCAGCTTCAGCAGGCGGTCGGCACTGCGCGCGGCGCGGTCCCATTCGCCGGCCTCGGCGTATACGCCATGCAGGTTGCGCAGCATGCGCATCAGGATCGCGCGCGCGGGGGCCGGGTCGAGGATCTGCGCCAGCACCTGGTCGTCCGGCATCTGCCCACCCAGGTGTGACTTGGCCCGCTCGCGCAGTTCGTCCACGTCCAGCGGCCGGCCACCGTTGAACGGGTCCATCACCAGCACGCCGTCGTCCACCGGCAGGCGCACCAGGAAGTGGCCGGGGAAAGACACGCCATCAAGCGGAATACCCAGCCGGCGCGCGACTTCCATCTGCACCAGCGCCAGCGAGATCGGGTTGCCCAGGCGCCGCTCGAAGACCTGGTTGAGGTAGCTGTTGCGCGGGTCGTAGTACTCGTCGTGGTCGCCGCTGTAGCCCAGCTCGTCGAACAGGTGGCGGTTGATCGCCGCCATCTTCAGCGGGCTGTTGTCGATGCTCTCCACTTCCGAGCGGAGGTGGTCGACGTGGCTCTGGATCAGCGCGTCGTAGGTGGACGGCTGCAGATCGGGGTATTCATCGCGCGCGATCAGCAGCGCGGTCGGCAACAGTGGCAGCGCCTCGTCTTCGAGGTCGGCCAGTGCATCCCAGTCGGGGAGTGTGATCCGGTCCTGCATGGCCACAGACTGGCGTCATTCGCAGGCGGTTTCAAGCGGTGCCGCGTGAATTCCTCATGTCATCGTTGCCCCATCCACGCATGGCGTGGATCTACTGCGGAAACTGTCAGAGGTGGGGCGGTGTGGGCTTGCAGGACCGCAGGCGCCATGGATGGCGCCTACGAGCCCCCAGGGATGGGTTTACGGCGTGTCCTGCAAGCCCACACCGCCCCGCCATCCCTCGGTAGCCCAGCTTTTGCCTTTGATGTTGATTCGGCGGGTGCCGGGCGCAGCCCGGCAGAACCCTGTTACTCGATGCCCGGGCCGAAGGTCAGCGCGGTGCCGTCCTTCAGCTTGAGCTTCTCGGCCTGGCCTGCGTTGAGCTCCAGCACGTATCGCGCTGGGCCACCGCTGGGGTAGGGCGGGCACATGTCGCCGGCCGAACACGGTGGCACATCGCGCTGCTGGCTGACCAGCCTGCGCTGGCTGTCGAAGTACAGGATGTCCAGCGCGATCTTGGTGTTCTTCATCCAGTACGCCTGCATTTCCTCGCGGTCGTGGATGAACAGCATGCCGTGGTCGGCCGCCATCTGGTCGCGGAACATCAGCCCGCGCGCGCGGGTTTCATCGTTGGTGGCCAGCTCCACCTGGTAGCGGGCGCCATCCAGCTCGACCCAGTGGCGGGCCGCATCGGTGGCGCAGCCGGCCAGGGCCAGCAGCGGAAGCATCAGCAGCGAACGCAACAGCGACATCGTCAGGGTCCTTCGAAAGGGTCAGAGCACGACCGGCGGCTCGCCGCCGACGATCACCACGTCGGCGCGACGGCGCGCGAACAGGCCGACACAGACCACGCCCGGCAGCTGGTTGAGCTCGCGCTCCAGCTTTTCCGGATCGGTGATCTGCAGGTTGTGGATGTCCAGGATCTGGTTGCCGTTGTCGGTGACCACGCCTTCGCGCCAGGTCGGCTGGCCGCCGGTCATGTCGCGGATCTGGCGGGCGACCAGGCTGCGCGCCATCGGGATCACTTCCACCGGCAGCGGGAATCTGCCCAGCACCGGCACCTGCTTGCTCGGGTCGACGATGCAGATGAAGCGCTCGCTGGCCTCGGCGATGATCTTCTCGCGGGTCAGCGCGGCACCGCCGCCCTTGATCAGGCACTTGTTGGGGTCGCACTCATCGGCGCCATCGACGTACAGCGACAGGTTGCCGCTGTGGTTCAGCTCGATCACCTCGATGCCGTGCTGCTTCAGGCGTGCGGTGCTCTGCTCGGAGCTGGACACGGCGCCCTTGATGCGGTGCTGGATGCGGGCCAGGGCATCGATGAAATAGGCCACGGTGGAACCGGTGCCGACACCGACGATCATGCCGTCTTCTACGTACTCGATGGCTTTCTCGGCGGCCAGGCGCTTGGCTTCGGACATGGGAGAACTCTCAGGCAGGGAATCAGGATTTCTTTTCCAGCGACAGCAGCAGCTTCCACTGCGCGGCCGTCACCGGGAACACCGACAGGCGGTTGCCCTTGGCAACCAGCGGGAAGCCCTCGCCCAGCTCGTCGGCGTGCAGCTTGATCTCGTCCAGTGCGATCACCTGCTTGAGCTTGCGGTCGAAGGCCACGTCCACCAGCATCCAGCGCGGGTTCTCGCGCGTGCTCTTGGGATCGTGGTAATCGGATTTCGGGTCGAACTGGGTGTCGTCCGGGTAGGCCGTGCTGGCCACCGTGGCCAGGCCGACGATGCCCGGCACCTTGGTATTGGAGTGGTAGAACAGGATGCCGTCGCCCACCTGCATGCCATCGCGCATGAAGTTGCGCGCCTGGTAGTTGCGCACCCCGTTCCAGGGTTCGACCTTGACCTTGGCCAGGTCATCGATGGAGAAGGCGTCCGGTTCGGACTTCATCAGCCAGTAGCGCTTGCGGGCGGTCATGCGTTCACGGGGGCAGCGGAGGGGAACAGGGTGCCGTCTTCGGTGCAGATCGCATCCACCGGTACGTCCCACGACGCCACCGGCAAGGACTCGACCTGCTGTACCGCGAACGCCGCACCAACCAGCCAGGGCGGCGCCGGCCGGTCGTGGCGGAAGGCGAAGCTGCGATCATACCAGCCGCCCCCCATGCCCAGCCGGCGGCACTGGCTGTCGAAGCCCACCAGCGGGGTCACCACCAGCGCCATCCGTTCCGGTTCCAGGGTGTCTTCCAGCGCCACATCCGGTTCGGGAATGCCGTAGCGGTTGCGGGTCAGCGGCTGACCGGGCCGCCACGGTGCGAAGCGCAGCACGTCACCGGCCAGCACCGGCAGGCAGTAGGTGAGTCGCTCCGGCAGTTGCAGCTGCCAGCGGTGCAGGGCGATTTCGCCATCCAGCGCCCAATAGCCGGCCACCGCACCTTCGCGCGGGGCAAATGGCAGTGCCAGCAGGGCGTCTGCAAGCGATTCTGCGGCGGCGATGCGCTCGGTGGCGGAAAGGTCGCGGCGGCGTTGCCGCAGGTCGTGGCGCAGGGCCTGGCGCGGGTCGGTCATGGCAGCGTGCTGCAGGGAACAGCCGTCATTGTGCCGCAAAGAACAAGGGCGACGCCCGAAGACGCCGCCCTTGCTGGAATATTGCATTCTCCGCAATGTCGATGCATGCGAAACGACCTTGAACCCGGGGGCTCAAGTGGGAACGCTGGAGAACCATCGGGCTTCCCGCTACAAGGCGGACCTGCACTCCCGGCGCTGTCGCGCTCCCGGTGTCGTTCTTAAGGGACAAGGCGAATGTTTGCACATGCCGTCGAGTACCGCAGAGAACGCGTGGCCATTATAGCCAGCGCGCAGGATCTGGATAGGCCGTTCGTCGGCAACAGTCCGTGCCAATTCAGATATGAGAAGACGCGTTGTGCACGATCTTCAGGCGTTGCCGTCGATGGCACGGTCCAGGCGCCGGTTCAGGTCGGCCAGCGTCTGCTGCAGGGCCACCGCCTGGCGGGCGTTCTCGTCGCGCAGCAGTTGCAGTTCGTGGGCCAGGTTCAGCGCGGCCAGCACGGCAACGCGATCAACCGCGGCCATGCGGTTGCTGCCGCGGATCTCGCGCATGCGCGCATCGAGCAGGCGTGCGGCGGCCATCAGGCTGTCGCGCTCATCGCCGCCGACGCCCACGGTGTATTCACGATCGAGGATGCGGACACTGACCGGTTCGGCGCTCATGTGTGCTGCTCCAGGGATTTGAGCCGGCTGATCATCGCTTCCACCCGCGAGCGCGCCTGCTCGTTCTTGGCCAGCAGCGTCGAGCGCTCGGCCACCAGCTGTTCCTGCTGGTGGCGCAGGCTGCGGTTCTCTTCGGCCAGGCGCTGGTTGCGTTCAAGCAACGCGTCCACGCGGGCGGCAAAGTCCTGCAGCTGGGCAAGGGGATCGGCGGGTTCCATGCGGGCACGATAGGCAAGCCGGGTGAGGGCGGTCAAGCGCTGTCGCAGCAAGGCTGGACGGCCACGAGGAGGATGCCGCAGGGTTGCTACACTACGGGGTCTCACGGGCGCGCGTGCGCGCCCCGGGTTTCCTTATTCCGAACGAGCCGCACGATGACCGAACTTCCCTCCGTCGACGACGTTACCCGCGCCAGCCAGGCGCTGGGCCTGGGCGCCACCGCTGCCGAGCTGCACGGTGCGCTGTGTGGCTGGCTGGCCGCCGGCGGCGCCCCCGGCAACGATTGGCCGGCGCGCGTGCTGGCCGACGACAACCTGCCGCCGGTGGCCGCCGGCAGCGTGCTGGAGCAGCTGCTGCAGGCCACCATCAAGCAGCTGGAAGACCGCGACTTCGCCTTCGAACTGCTGCTGGCCGACAGCAACGACGTGTCCGCGCAGGCCGATGCCATGTTCAGCTGGACCCGCTCGTTCCTGGGCGGCTTCGGCCTGGGCAGCGGCGGCCGCCGCCCGGCCCTGTCCGAAGAGGGCGAAGAAGCGCTGACCGACATGGCCAGCCTGGCGCGTGCGTCCAGCGAGGATTTCGAGGCCGGCGGCGATGATGACGACGAAGCCCTGTCGGAGATCGAGGAGTTCATCCGCGTGGCGGTGCTGCTGCTGCACGGCGACGTGGTGCTGGCCGCGCGCCATCGGCAGCGCCTGAACTGATGGATATCAAGCAGCGCACCGGCATCGCGGCCGGCGAATACAAGCGTCGTCGCCGCCAGCTGATGGACATGGCCGGCGAGGACGCGATCCTGGTGCTGCCGGCCGCGGCCGAGAAGGTGCGCAGCCTCGATACCCATTACCCGTTCCGGCAGGATTCGGACTTCCAGTACCTGAGTGGTTTCCCGGAGCCGGAAGCGGTGCTGGTGTTGATCCCGGGCCGCCGCCACGGCGAAGCCATCCTGTTCTGCCGCGAGCGCGATGCCGAGCGCGAGGCCTGGGATGGCAGCCGTGCCGGCCAGGAAGGGGCGGTGGCGCAGTACGGCATGGACGATGCCTACCCGATCGACGATCTGGACGACATCCTGCCGGGCCTGCTGGAGGGCCGTTCGCGCGTCTACTATCACTTCGGCCGCGATGCCGACTTCGACCTGAAGCTGATCGGCTGGGTCAACCGCGTGCGTTCGCAGGTACGCCACGGTGCACAGCCGCCGCATGAGTTCCTGGAGCTGGGCCACCTGCTGCACGAGCAGCGCCTGTTCAAATCCGGTGCCGAAGCGGCATTGATGCATCACGCAGCGCAGATCAGCGTGCGTGCGCATCTGGCCGCGATGAGGGCAGCCAGGGCCGGCATCCACGAGTACGAACTGCAGGCGGAGCTGGAACGCGTGTTCCGCGCCAACGACGCCGTGCCGGCCTATTGCAGCATCGTCGGCGCCGGCCGCAACGGCTGCATCCTGCATTACCGCGACAACAACGCGCGTTCGCGCGACGGCGAACTGGTGCTGATCGATGCCGGTGCCGAGTACCGTGGCTACGCCAGCGACATCACCCGCACGTTCCCGGTGAACGGTCGTTTCAGTGCCGAGCAGCGTGCGCTGCACGATCTGGTCGGTGAAGCGCAGGCCGCGGCGCTGGCCCAGGCCAAGCCGGGCGTGCCGTATGAAAATGGCCATCTGGCGGCGGTGCAGACCTTGACCGAGGGCCTGCTGCGGTTGGGCCTGCTGAAGGGTTCGCTGGAAAAGAACCTTTCCGAAGGCCTGTACCAGCGCTTCTACCGGCACAAGACCGGGCACTGGATCGGCATGGACGTGCACGACGTGGGCGACTATCGCCTGGCCGGTGATTCGCGCCTGCTGGAGCCGGGCATGGCGTTCACCATCGAGCCGGGGCTGTACATCGGCGCGGACGATACGACGGTGGAACCGCGCTGGCGTGGCATCGGCATCCGTACCGAGGACGATGTGCTGATCACCGATGACGGTCATCGGGTGTTGACCGATGGCCTGGCGCGCAGCGCCGACGAGATCGAAGCGGTGATGGCGGGGTAAGGGGTTCTTCTGCAGGGCTTGCAGCCCTGCACCCGCAGAGGCAAAAGCAAGAGCTGCATTCCGTAGGATGGCGGGGCGGTGTGGCTGGGCAGGACACGCCGTAAACCCATCCGTGGGGGCTCGATGGCGCCATCCATGGCGCCAACGGTCCTGCCCAGCCACACCGCCCCACCTCTGACAGATTCCTGCGGCTGGGGGGGGGTGCCGACCGTTGGTCGGCACATCTGTCAGATATCGAATGAATCATCCGCGCATGGCGTGGATCTACTGGCAATTGCGGCTGTTGGTAGGTGTCGACCTTGGTCGACACAGAGCGAGCGCAGCGAGCGACCCGCTTTAGATCTTCTTTTTCTTTTCCGTGGTTGGACGCGCGCAGGAAACTGTCAGAGGTGGGGCGGGATGGGTTCGCGGGGGTGTCCGCGGCATGGATGCCGCGGCCAAGCCCCCAGGGTGAAGTGACCCCCGGGAGTTGGACGCCAGATCCAACCCCGAGGGATACATGAACAGATACGACGCACGTTTCAAACTGCAGGTCGCCAAAGAGGCCTGCAAGACCTCCACATCGGTCAAAGCCATTGCCCGTCGCCACG
>NZ_JAUTXR010000191.1 GCF_030658505.1 Stenotrophomonas raiganjensis (SeqCode)
TGCCGGCCACTGGCCGGCATCTACGCTGATCGAATAATTGCGGAGTTGCCGGCCAGCGGCCGGCACGACCCTCAGTTCGCCGCCAGCGCGAACAGCCGTCGCGCATTCTCCGTCGTAGCCTGTGCCACGGCGTCCAGTTCCATCCCGCGCAGCGCGGCCACGTGGCGGGCAATGACCGCCAGCCGTGCCGGCTCGTTGCGCTGGCCGCGGATGCCGGCGTCGGGCTGATCCGGTGCATCGGTTTCCAGCAGCAGCTGTTCCAGCGGCATCCCGCGCACCAGGCGCTGCAGGCGTTGCGCGCGTTCGTAGGTCAGCGGGCCGCCAAGACCCAGCAGGAAGCCCTGCCGGTGCAATTGCGCGGCCTGTTCCGGGCTGCCGGAGAAGCTGTGCACCACGCCACGCAGGCCGCCGATGCGGCGGATGGCGGCAATCACCGCGTCCACCGCGCGCCGTGCATGCACGATCACCGGCAGCTCGAACTCACGGGCCAGTTGCAGCTGGCCGATGAAGTACGCCTGCTGCGTCTCTGCATCCAGGCCTTCGACAAAGAAGTCCAGGCCGCATTCGCCGATCGCGCAGGGGCGTTCGCGTTCGATCCACTCGCGCAGCAGCGGCAGGTGACCGGGCTGGTGCTCGGCCAGGAACATCGGGTGCAGGCCGTAGGCCGGGTGAAGGCCAGGCGCCTGTCGGCAGACCTCGCGCAGCTTCGGCCAGCTGGCCGCAGTCACCGCCGGCACCACCTGCAGTCGCACCCCAGCCGCCTGCGCACGCTCGACCACGGCAGCGCGGTCATGGTCGAACTCGCTGGCGTCCAGATGGCAGTGGCTGTCGACCAGCAGGCTCAACGCTGTTCCAGCGGCGGGGGCGTGATGGCGTTGCGGCTCTTCCAGTTGGCCAGCAGCAGGGTGCCGAAGCCCAGCATCAGTTCGTCGACGAACGGAATCGGGTCGGGGATGAACAGGGTCAGCACGAACAGGCCCGCGGTCAGCTTGAACAGGGTGGGGTAGCGCAGCCGGCGTGCCCATTGCAGTACCGGCAGCAGCATCGGGTTGGCCACGGCGTGGGTCCTCGTGGGGAATATGCAAACGCTACCACGGGCCCAGCATTTCCCGATGCTGAATGGGTTACAGGAATGAGCAGGAAATGTGGAGATTCCGTTCAGGCAGCGCATGCTGCAATCTGGTCCGAGAACGTTGCGGATGGTCCGCAAGGAGCAGGTCATGAAAAGCACAACTACAACTGTCCTGGTCGCAGCGGGCGCGCTGCTGGTCGGTGGCATCGCCACCGCCGCCTTCATGAAGAGCGGCGACAAGTCGCCTGATTCCATCAGCGCCGGAACCCCCAACGGTGAATCACGCCTGGTTGACGGCAACGCCGTTGACGATGGCGCACGTGGTGACAAGCTCGACCCGTCTGCGCCGCGCGGGCTGGAATATGCCGACGTGCTGAAGGTCGACCCGATCACCGAGAAGCAGAAGGCCTACGCCACCGTGATCGGCACCGATGCCGTGCGCGAGACTTCCACCACCCAGACCCCGCACGAGGTCTGCCAGGACGTGACCGTGCAGGAGCGCCTGCCGGAGCGTGACGGCAACGTCGGCGGCACCGTGGTCGGCGCGGTGGTCGGCGGCCTGCTCGGCAACCAGGTTGGCGGTGGCAACGGCAAGAAGGCCGCGACCGCAGCCGGTGCCGTGGCCGGTGGCTTCATCGGCAACCAGATCGACAAGCGCCACGTGGGTGGCCGCGTGGTCAACCGCACCGAGCGCCAGTGCCACACCGAGACCGCCACCTCCGAGTCGAGCCGTGTTACCGGCTACAACGTGACCTACCGCAACGAGGACGGCACCACCGGCACCATGCGCATGGCCAGCAAGCCGGGCAACCGCATCGCCATGGGCACCAATGACGTGGTGAAGGGCTACAACGTGACCTACCGCTACGACGGCGCCGAGAAGACCGTGCGCATGGACAACAAGCCGGCCAGCGATCGCCTGCCGGTGGTCGATGGCCAGCTGGTCACGCAGACCGCTGCTGCCGGCGCCACTGCGGCCACGCGCCAGTAATCCAGAACACCCTGCTGTACCCGACGGGCCGGCTCATGCCGGCCCGTTCTTTTGTGAGCGCGGGCATTCATCCGTGTGGACGCGGAATCCACCATCATGGTGGCCCCTTCGACATGGAGTCGGCATGAGCATCTTCGACCTGCGCATCGAAACAGAGCGCCTGATCCTGCGCCCGCTGCTGCGCGAGGACTACGAACCGTACCTGGCGTTCTGCGCCGACGAGGAAACGATGCGCACCCTCGGTGGCGTGCAGCCGCCGTCGGTGGCCTGGCGTGGCTTCTGCAGCCTGGCGGGCGCCTGGCAGCTGTTCGGCTTCTCGATGTTCAGCGTCATCGAGAAATCCAGCGGGGACTGGATCGGGCGCATGGGGCCGTGGCAGCCGCAGGACTGGCCCGGCCCCGAAGTGGGCTGGGGCATCCGTCATGCCAGCTGGGGCCGGGGCTATGCGCCCGAGGCCGCGGTCGCCGCGATCGACTGGGCGTTCGATACGCTGGGTTGGGATGAGGTGATCCACACCATCGCCGAGAACAATGACAATTCGCGGGCGGTCGCGCGCAAGCTCGGCAGCACCTTGCTGCGCATGGGCGAACTGCCGCCCCCGTACAACGACAAGCCAATGCAGATCTGGGGCCAGTCGCGCGAACAATGGCGGCAGCGCGCACGCTGAGCGTGGCCCGGTCGTGCCGGGCGCTGGCCCGTAACCGCCTTGCGACAGGGTTCGTGCGATTGCCGGCCAGCGGCCGCCACGACCATGCCCGCATGCTGCACCCGCGCTTGGCATTCATCGGCGTGCTTGCCAGACTGCACGCAGCCGGCCGTCGGCCGGATCCCATGGAGCAGGCAATGGTGGAAGAGCGCGTCCCGCTGACGGTGCATGGCATGTCGGTCTCGGGCAATTGCCACAAGGTTCGGCTGCTGCTGGAGCAGCTCGGCAGCCGCTACCGCTGGGTGGAAGTGGACAGTGCCCACGGCCAGACCCATACGCCCGAATTCCTGGCGTTGAATCTGAATGCCAAAGTGCCGCTGATTGTCCGCGACGATGGCCGTGTGCTGACCGAATCCAACGCGATCCTGTTCTGGCTGGCCGAAGGCACGCCGTACCTGCCCAGCGATGGCTGGGAGCGTGCGCAGGCATTGAGCTGGATGTTCTTCGAGCAGTACACGCACGAGCCATGCGTGGCGGTAGCGCGCTTCATCCGCGGCTGGACCGCGCCCGATTCACCGCGCCGTGCCGAATTGCCACGCCTGCACGAGCGTGCCGCCACCGCGTTGGCGGTGATGGAGCAGCACCTGCGCGAAGCGCAGTGGTTCACCGGCAGCGGATACGGCATCGCCGATATCGCCCTGTTTGCCTATACCGACGTCGCAGGCGAGGGCGGTATCAGCCTGGTGCCCTTCCCGGAGGTGCGCGCGTGGCTGCAGCGCGTGCGCGAGCAGCCGCGCTTCCTGCCGATGCCGGCGGTGACCGCCGAGGTGCGCTCGCGTTTCGAGGCGGCTTGATGCCCACAGGGTAGCGCCCGGTATTGCCGGGCGGAACGCAACAACGACACGGAGGGTGTTCGATGTTCGCTGTGGTTCCAGATCCGATTCCCGCACGCATGCGCGTGCTCAACCGCGCCGACGTGTGCGACGTCAATTTCCTCGAGGCGGTGCGCGGGTGGCGCGGGACGCCGCGCCCGCGACCCGCAGCAGATGCTCCGATCCTGCCCGGCAGTACGCTCACCGCTGCGGCGTTCGATGAACTGTTCGATTCGCAGTTGGCCAGCCGCCAGCTGGACCTGATGGCGCGCGTGCTGCGCGTGCAGAACAAGGTCTTCTACACCATTGGTTCGTCCGGCCATGAAGGCAACGCGCTGCTGGCGCGGGCCTGCCGGTACACCGATCCTGCCTTCCTGCACTATCGTTCCGGCGCCTTCATGGCCGAGCGTTCGCGGCAGGTGCCGGGTATCGATCCGCTGCGCGACGCCGCACTGTCGTTCGCCGCCAGTGCGGAGGATCCGGCCAGCGGTGGCCGCCACAAGGTATGGGGCAGCAGACCGTTGTGGGTGCTGCCGCAGACCTCGACCATCGCGTCGCACCTGCCGAAAGCGCTGGGCACCGCGCTGGCCATCGAGAGCGGCAAGCGCCTGGGGCAGCCGTTGCCGATCCCGGCCGACAGCATCGTGCTGTGCTCGTTCGGCGACGCCTCGGCCAACCATGCCACCGCGCAGACCGCGTTCAACACCGCGATGTGGTCGGCCTACCAGAAGCTGCCGGCACCGATCCTGTTCGTCTGCGAGGACAACGGCCTGGGCATCTCGGTGAAGACGCCGGAAGGCTGGATTGCCGAGCGCTTCAGCCGCCAGCCGGGGCTGGACTATTTCTTTGCCGATGGCCTCGACCTGGCCACCGGGCACGCCCAGGTGCAGGCGGCGGTGGAACACTGCCGGCGCACGCGGCGGCCGACCTTCCTGCATCTGCGCACCACGCGCCTGATGGGCCATGCCGGCACCGACTTTGAAGTGGAATGGCGCGCGCTGCCGGAACTGTGCGCGGCCGAGGCGCAGGATCCGCTGCTGCGCTCGGCGCAGATCGCGCTGGAATCAGGCTGGATGGATACGGCCGCCATCGAAGTGGCCTACGAAACGATGCGCGTGCGCTGCATGGCCGCTGCCGCCGATGCCGAAGGCAGTGCGAAGCTGCAGTCGCTGCAGGAGGTGATGGCGCCGCTGGCACCCTATACAGCGGCCGACGTGCAGGCTGAGGCGCGGCGCGAGGTGCCGGGCGACGCGCGCGAAGCCGTGTACGGCGGTGCCGAGGCACTGCCCGAACGGCAGGCGCCGCGTCATCTCGCGATCCAGATCAACCACGGCCTGCAGGAGCTGCTGGCCAAGTACCCGCAGAGCCTGCTGTTCGGCGAGGACGTGGCACAGAAGGGCGGTGTGTACACGGTCACAAAGGACCTGCTGCGCCGCTTCGGGCCACGCCGGGTATTCAACACCCTGCTGGATGAGACCATGATCCTGGGCATGGCGCAGGGCCTGGCCAACATGGGCATGCTGCCGATGCCGGAAATCCAGTACCTGGCCTACCTGCACAACGCCATCGACCAGTTGCGTGGCGAAGCCTGTTCGCTGCAGTTCTTCTCCAACGACCAGTACCGCAACCCGATGCTGGTACGGGTGGCAGGGCTGGGCTACCAGAAGGGCTTCGGCGGCCATTTCCACAACGACAACTCGATCACCGCGCTGCGCGACATCCCCGGGCTGGTGGTCGGCTGCCCATCGCGCGGCGACGATGCAGTGATGATGCTGCGCACGCTGGCGGCGCTGGCGCGTGTGGATGGGCGCGTGGCCGTGTTCCTGGAGCCGATCGCGCTGTACATGAGCAAGGACCTGCACGAGCCCGGCGACGGCCAGTGGTTGTTCGAGTACCCGGCCCAGGGCCAGGCGCTGGTGCCGGGCGAGGGCCGCGTGTACGCGCCGGAGGCCGGCGACCTGGTGGTCTACACCTATGGCAATGGCGTGCCGATGGCGCTGCGTGCGGCGCGGGCCATCGAGCAGCAGCTGGGCTGGCAGGTGCGGGTGGTGGACCTGCGCTGGCTGGTGCCGCTGGATGCCGGCTTCATCGCCGCCCAGGCGGCCAGTGCGCGGCGTGTGCTGGTACTGGACGAAGGACGCCACAGCGGTGGAGTGGGCGAGGGGGTGGTCACCGCACTGGTCGAGGCCGGTTTCGGCCACCTGCCGTTGCGCCGGGTCTGTGGTGCCGATACCTATACCCCGCTGGCGGGGGCAGCAATGTTCGGGCTTCCAAGCGACAATGCAGTGATTGGCGCCGCCCTTGAACTGGCGCAGGAACCCTGATGCATGTGTGGATTGGCGGGAATGTTGTTGCCGGCGCCGGTGGCGTCGGCCGAGGTGCTGCAGGCGCAGGTCCTGGCCATGGGCGGGGCGCTGCACCACCGCGGGCCGGATGATGGCGGCAGCTGGGTCGATGCCACGGCCGGCATCGCGCTGGCGCATCGCCGCCTGAGCATCCTCGACCTGTCCCCGCTGGGGCACCAGCCGATGGCCTCGGCCGACGGTCGTTACGTGATGGCCTACAACGGCGAGGTCTACAACTTCGCTGCCCTGCGCGCCGAGCTGGAACCGCTGGGGCACACCTTCCGCGGCCACTCCGATACCGAGGTACTGCTGGCAGCGATCCTGCAGTGGGGCATCGAGGACACCCTCCAGCGCTGCAACGGCATGTTCGCCATCGCCCTGTGGGACCGCCAGGCGCAGTGCCTGTGGCTGGCCCGCGATCGTGTCGGCAAGAAGCCGCTGTACTACGGCTGGGCGGGTGACACCCTGGTGTTCGGCTCTGAACTGAAGGCGCTGTGGCAGCACCCGGCGTTCGACAACGACATCGACCGGGATGCACTGACCCTGCTGCTGCGGCTGGACTACATTCCTGCGCCGCACAGCATCCACCAGCGCTGCTACAAGCTGATGCCCGGGCGCGTGCTGCGCCTGGACGCCGAAACCGTAGCGGCCGGTGCAGCCGCGCACCGCCCGGAGCAGGCGCAGCGCCCCTACTGGGATGCGCGCGCGCGCATGCAGGCCGCGCTGGCCGCCCCGTTCCAGGGGCGCATCGAGGAGGCCGAGGAACAGCTGGATACGTTGCTGCGCGATGCGGTCGCGCTGCGCATGGTGGCCGACGTGCCGGTGGGCGTGTTCCTGTCCGGCGGTACCGATTCGTCGCTGGTGGCAGCGCTGATGCAGGCGCAGAGCGGGCAGCCGGTGCACAGCTTCAGCATCGGCTTCACCGATTCGGGCCACGACGAGGCGCCGTTGGCAAAGGAACTGGCTGCGCACCTGGGCTGTGACCACACCGAACTGTATGTCAGCGGCGCGGATGCACTGGCGGTGGTGCCGCAGTTGCCGGCGATGTTCGACGAACCCTTTGCCGACGCCTCGCAGGTGCCGACGGCGCTGGTCGCCCGCCTGGCGCGGCAGGGGGTGACCGTGGCGTTGTCCGGTGATGGCGGGGATGAGTTGTTCTTCGGCTACACCCGCTACGTGCGCGCGCTGCGCAACTGGCAGATGCTCGGCCGCGTGCCGGGTCCGCTGCGGCGCTGGATGGGCGCGCGCTCCCAGCAGCAGGGCGAGGCGTCGCGGACCGGTGGCCTGGCCGCGCTGCTGGCCGAGTCCGGCGCGCGTGGCATCGGCGACGTCTACCGCAACCGCATCTCGCGCTGGCGCGACCCGGCGGCGGCAGTGCCGGGCGCGCAGGCCGCAGGCAGCTTCTACGACCTGGCCGATCCATTGCACGGTGCCGGGACCCCGGCCGATGCGATGATGCTGGCCGATTACGTGACCTACCTGCCGGATGACCTGTTGTGCAAGGTCGACCGTACCTCGATGGCGGTCAGCCTGGAGGCGCGAGCGCCGCTGCTGGACTGGCGCGTGGCCGAATTTGCCTGGTCGCTGCCGCTGGGCTTCAAGCGCAGCGAAACCACCAGCAAAGTGCTGCTCAAGCGGGTACTGGGCCGCTACGCACCGCAGTCGATGGTGCACCGGCCCAAGCGCGGTTTCGGTGCGCCAGTCAGCGATTGGCTGAAGGGCGACCTGCGGCCATGGGCCGAAGACCTGCTGCAGCCGGCGCGGCTGGAGCGCGAGGGCATGCTGTCTGCGGCAGCGGTACAGCCGCTGTGGCAGCAGTTCCTGGGCGGCCAGCGCAAGTGGCATACCCACCTGTGGAACGTGCTGATGTTCCAGGCCTGGCAGGCGCATTGGCGGCAGGTGCGGGCCGGCGTGACCGCTGGCTGATCTTCACCGGACGGCACGGGCCCGGCGTCTACGCTGGGACTCCCGCACCGTGAGGAGTATGTCCCGATGTCCGTCCCCACCATCGCCGTGTTCGTCGGCAGCCTGCGCAAGGATTCGTGCAACCGCAAGCTGGCCCATGCGCTGGAGAAGATCGCTGGCGACCGCGCGCGCTTCCAGTACGTCCAGATCGGCGATCTGCCGCTGTACGACCAGGATTTCGATGGCCAGTACCCGCCGCAGGGCACCCGGCTGAAGGATCAGGTGCGCGCCGCCGACGCGGTGCTGTTCGTGACCCCCGAATACAACCGTTCGGTGCCAGGCGTGCTGAAGAACGCCATCGACATCGGCTCGCGCCCGTACGGTGACAGCGCGTTTGCCGGCAAGCCCGCAGCGGTGATCGGTGCCTCCATCGGCCAGATCGGCACCGCAGTGGCCCAGCAGCACCTGCGCAACAGCCTGGCCTTCCTTGACATGCACGTGCTTGGCCAGCCGGAGGCGTTCATCCACTTCAAGGATGGCCTGATCGATGCCGACGGCACGATCCACAACGAAGGCACGCAGAAGTTCCTGCAGGGCTACGTGGACCGGTTCCTGGCGTTGATCGCAGTGCACGTGAAGGGCGATTGAGGCCTATGGGGGCAGAGCACTCTGCGTTGCAGAGGGATCCGCCCCCAGCCACGTCCGGGGTCGGATCCCGGTGCGCAGCGACGGGCTCTGGGCCCACGTCCCGCTGGGCGCGCCTGCACGAGCTCCGACCCTGGCCGCGTGATCTGCGATAATGCCCACTCGGGCGTCGCAACGGCGCCCGTCGCAGGCACTGCGACGCCTCCGCGCCAGAGTGGCCAGGCACTGGCGGATATCCCCCGTTTCTCCACGGCTTATCCACAGGCTTGTCCGTGGTCGCCCGGGTCGGCGCATGCCTACACTCGTCTGGCCCACTTTTGCAGGAAACACCGCAGCATGTCCGCTCGTTCCGGCTTCCGTTCCAACCGCAGAGAGCGCGGTGATGGCTTTGATCGCGATCGCGACGAGTCGCGTATCGACCAGCTGCGGGTGCCGCCGCATTCGGTGGAAGCCGAGCAGGCGGTGCTGGGGGGCCTGATGCTGGCGCCGGAGGCCTACGACCGGGTCAATGACCAGCTGACCGAGGGCGATTTCTACCGCCGTGATCACCAGATGATCTACCGCGCGATCCGCGAGCTGTCCGAGCGCGAGCGGCCGTTCGACGCGGTGACGCTGGGCGAATGGTTCGAATCACAGGGCAAGCTGGAACTGGTGGGTGATGGTGCCTACCTGATCGAGCTGGCGAGCACCACGCCGTCGGCGGCCAACATCGTGGCCTATGCCGAGATCGTGCGCGACAAGGCAGTGCTGAGGCAGCTGATCCAGGTCGGCACCGACATCGTCAACGACGGTTTCCAGCCCGAAGGCCGTGACAGCAGCGAGCTGCTGGCCTCCGCGGAAAAGAGTGTGTTCGCCATCGCTGAACAGGGCGCGCGCGGGCGTACCGATTTCGTGGCCATGCCCGGCGCGCTGAAGGACGCCTTCGAAGAGCTGCGCAACCGTTTCGAGAACGGCGGCAACATCACCGGCTTGCCGACCGGTTACAACGACTTCGATGCGATGACCGCCGGCCTGCAGCCGACCGACCTGATCATCCTCGCGGCACGCCCGGCCATGGGCAAGACCACCTTCGCACTGAACATCGCCGAGTACGCGGCGATCAAGTCGAAGAAGGGCGTGGCGGTGTTCTCGATGGAAATGTCGGCCTCGCAGCTGGCGATGCGCCTGATCTCCTCCAACGGGCGCATCAACGCGCAGCGCCTGCGTACCGGCCAGCTGGAAGACGAGGACTGGAGCCGCGTCACCAGCGCGATCAAGATGCTGAAGGAAACCAAGATCTTCATCGACGATACGCCGGGCGTGTCGCCGGAAGTGCTGCGTTCCAAGTGCCGCCGCCTCAAGCGCGAGCATGACCTGGGCCTGGTGGTGATCGACTACCTGCAGCTGATGAGCGTGCCGGGCAACAGCGAGAACCGCGCAACCGAGATTTCGGAGATCTCGCGTTCGCTGAAAGGCCTGGCCAAGGAGCTGCACGTGCCGGTGATCGCGCTGTCGCAGCTCAACCGATCACTGGAAACGCGTACCGACAAGCGCCCGGTGATGGCCGACCTTCGCGAATCGGGCGCAATCGAGCAGGATGCGGATATGATCGTGTTCATCTACCGCGACGACTACTACAACAAGGAAAACTCGCCGGACAAGGGCTTGGCCGAGATCATCATCGGCAAGCACCGTGGTGGCCCGACCGGATCGTGCAAGCTGAAGTTCTTCGGTGAGTACACCCGCTTCGACAACCTGGCCCACGACTCGGTCGGCTCATTCGAATAACCGTAGTGCCGGCCGCTGGCCGGCAACCACCCCACGGCTTGCAAACCATTCAGAACGCCAATCTTCCGTACGTGGCGTGTAAATGACATGTAACGCGAGGCTTCTACGATTCCGCCGCTGCTGCTCTTCGACGCCGCCCTTCGGCGTCCAGCGTGCCCAAGGAATCCGCCTCCATGCCGTCCCACGCTCCGCTTCGCCGCAATCTGCTGGCCCTGCTGGTCTGTGCTTCGCTGCCGTCGCTGGCTGTCGCTGAAACCGCCCCCGCGACCGACGCGCAGTCGGCCACGACCCTCGATTCGATCTCGGTGATCGGCCGCGGCGAAGCCCGCCAGGTGCAGCGCGTGACCGCCGAGGACATGAAGGTCCTGCCGCCCGGTGCCAACCCGCTGAAGCTGCTGGCGACCAAGCCGGGCGTGCATTTCGAATCGGCCGACGCCACCGGTGCCTACGAGTGGTCCACCACCATCAGCCTGCGTGGCTTCAACCAGAACCGCCTGGGCTACACGCTCGATGGCATTCCGCTGGGCAACATGGCCTACGGCAACAGCAACGGCCTGCACATCAGCCGCGCGGTGATCAGCGAGAACCTGGGCGGTGCCGAAGTCTCCACCGGCATCGGCGCGCTGGGTACGCCATCCACCAGCAACCTCGGCGGCGTGTTCCAGTTCTATTCGATCGACCCGTCCACCGAGTACGGGGTGGTGCTGGCACAGAGCTTCGGCAGCGACAGTGCGCGCCGCAGCTATGCGCGCCTGGAGACCGGTGAGCACCAGGGTTTCGCCGCCTACCTGTCCGGCGTGTATTCCGAAGGCGACAAGTGGAAGGGCAAGGGCTCGCAGGAACTGAAGCAGTTCAACGGCAAGGCCACCTACAACTTCGGCGCGGACAGCAGGATCACCGCACTGTTCAACGCATCGCGCCGCGTCGAGGCCGACTACCAGGACCTGTCGCTGGAGATGATCGATCGCCTCGGCTGGGACTGGGACAACTACGCCCCGGACTGGGATCGCGCGGTGGCCGCCGCACGCGGAACGTTCAGCGGCGGCGTCAACAGCCCGTGGGACGCGTATTACTCCGGTCACGGCCTGCGCAATGACGACCTGTCCAGCATTGCCGGCGATTTCGGCCTGAACGAGTCGATGCGCCTGAAGGTCAACGTCTACAACCACAGCAACCGTGGCCAGGGCCACTGGTTCAGCCCGTCCAATCCGTCCAACCCGGGTACCAGCCGCGAGATCCCGATCTCGATCCGCACCACCGAGTATGCGATCGACCGCACGGGCGTGACCTCGGCGTTCACCTGGAACGTCGGTGGCCACGAACTGGAAGCAGGCCTGTGGTACGAAGACAACGGCCACAGCGTGCAGCGCAATTTCTACTACATCGACGGCCCGATCACCGACGATTTCTTCCTGCGCAATCCGGACCAGCGCGTGTGGCACCAGCGCTACACCACCATCACCCGCCAGTTCTACGTGCAGGACCGCTTCCGCCTGTTCGATGACCGCCTGACCATCGACATCGGTGCAAAGTCGCCGAATACCCGCACCAGCGTGCGCACGCCACTGGGCAGCTACGCCAACAACAGCAGCCTGACCTCGAAGAAGGGCTTCCTGCCGCAGGCCGGCTTCAACTTCAAGCTCAACGAAGGCAACGAGATCTTCGGTTCGTTCGCCAAGAACATCGCGGCGTATGCGCTGGGCGTGGGCAGCCCGTTCAACGTGCCGCAGGCCGCTTTCGATGCCAGCGCGAAGAACCTGAAGCCGGAACAGTCGCGCACCCTCGAGCTGGGCTGGCGCGGCTACGGCCAGGGCTATGAAGCCTCGGTGGCGGTGTACGACGTGAAGTTCGACAACCGTCTGCTGGCCATCGCGCAGTGCGTGGGCATCCTCGGTTGCCCGGCGCTGTTCTCCAACGTTGGTTCGGTGACCAGCCGCGGTGCCGAGGCGACCCTGCAGCTGAAGCCGATGCAGGACCTGACCTGGTCCAATGCGCTGTCGTGGAATGACAGCACCTATGACAACGACTACGTGAACAACGGCGTGGTGCCGACCCGCGGCAAGAAGACCGTCGACACCCCGGAATGGATGTTCGCCAGCACCCTGGCCTGGACGCCGGGCCCGTGGGACCTGCGCTTGGCCGCCAACCATGTCGGCAAGCGTTATGTGACCTACACCAACGACGTGTCGGTGCCCAGCTACTGGCTGGTCAACGCTTCGGTGGCCTATGACTTCGGCAGGCTTGGCCCGGCGCAGAACCTGAGCGTGGCGCTGAACCTGACCAACCTGACCGACAAGCGTTACCTGTCTTCGATCAACACCAACGGCACCTACGCTGCCGATCCGACCCGCAGCCTGGCGACCATGCAGGTCGGCGCGCCGCGGCAGGTGATGGCTACCGCCACCGTGCGCTTCTGATGCGCGGGCCTGTCGATCCGGAATGCCGTCGTCGCCTGCTGCGCATGGCGTGGCAGGGCACGGGGGCGGCGATCGCGCTGGCGGCGATGCCGGGGCTGGCCACGGCCGGCCCACGACCGCGGTTGGGGCGTGATCCGTTCACCCTGGGCGTCGCCGCCGGTGATCCGGATCCGCAGGGGGCCGTGCTGTGGACGCGTCTGGCGCCGGATCCGCTCAACGGCGGCGGCATGCCGTCGCGGGCGGTGCCGGTGCGCTGGTTCGTGGCCGAAGACCCGGGCATGCGCCGGCTGGTGCAGCGTGGCGTCGCCGCGGCGGTGCCGGAGCTGGCCCATTCGGTGCACGTGGAGGTCAACGGCCTGCGTCCGGGCCGTGACTACTACTACCGCTTCGCCTGCGATGGCGATGAGGAAAGCGCGGTCGGCCACTTCCGCACCGCGCCGCTGCTGGACACGCAGTTGCAGCAGCTGCGGCTGGCACTGTGCACCTGCCAGGCCTGGAACAGCGGCTACTACCCGGTGCTGCGCGACATCGCGCAGAGCGATGTCGACCTGGTGCTGCACGCCGGTGACTACCTGTACGAGTACAGCCCGCTGCAGAATGCACGTGGGCGCACGCTGGATGCCGGGCGCTTCAGCGGCGAGACCGTCAGCCTGGAGCGCTACCGCGACCAGTACGCGCTGTACAAGCTCGACCCCGATCTGCAGGCCGCCCACGCCGCGCACGCGTTCGCGGTGATCTGGGACGACCACGAAGTGCAGAACGATTACTCCGGCATCCATCCGGAGACGCCCGGCGTTTCGACAGAGGATTTCATCGTGCGTCGTGCGGCGGCCTATCGCGCGTTCTACGAACACCTGCCGATGCGCAGCACGCCTGCGGGCAACGGTGGCCTGCGCGTGCATCGGCGCCTGCGCTATGGCGATCTGGCGCAGCTGACGCTGCTCGACTGCCGCCAGTTCCGACCGGCCAATCCCTGCGGAGTGGGCGAGTCACCACGCTGCGAGGCGGCGATGGACGCGCGCATGAGCATGCTCGGGGTGGGCCAGGAAGCCTGGTTCACGCAGTCGATGGCCGCCGCACAGGGCACGCGCTGGAACGTGGTGGTGCAGCAGCTGTTGATGGCGCAGCTGCGGCTGGACGGCGGCACGCCGCGCGAGCGCTTCTGGAACGATGCCTGGGACGGATATCCGGCGGCCCGCAATCGCCTGCTGCAGGCAATGCAGGCGGGCGGGCAGGGTAATGCCATCGTGCTGGGCGGCGACTGGCATTCCACCTTCGTCAACGACCTGAAGCTGGACTTCGATGCCGCCCGTGCGCCGGTCGTGGCGACTGAATTCATCGCCCCCGCGATCAGCAGCGGCGGCGACGACACGCCGTATGGACCGTACTACGGACCATCGATACCGCAGAACCCGCACATCCGCTACTTCGACGGCGACCGCCGCGGCTGGTGGAAGCTGCAGCTGAACCGGCAGGCCGTGGACGCCGAGCTGCGCTTCGCCGACAGCGTGCTGCGTTCGGATGCGGCAGTACGCACCGCAGCACGCTTCCAGGTGGCCCACGGCCGCCCGGGCGCGGTGCAGCTCATGTAGAGCCGAGCCCACGCTCGGCTGCTCTCTGCCTCCGGTGGGTGCGGACCGTTGGTCCGCACATTCCCATGAACTGCCGAGCGTAGGCTCGGCTCTACAGCGGCGGTGGACCGCTTTCATCGCCCCCAGCCGGGTTTCGTCGCAAACCGTTTGCGCGCGGCCAGGGCGGGGCGCCAAGGTGGGCGCAGGTGGCAGGGTGCCGCCCCAAGGAGACCGTGATGAAGACCCTGTTCGCGCTCGGTGTGTGGTGCCTGCTGTTCGTGCTGTGCTGGCCGCTGGCGATCCTCGCCCTGATCGCTTGGCCGTTCGTGTGGCTGCTGAGCCTGCCGTTCCGCCTGGTCGGCATCACCTTCTCGGCACTGTTCGCGTTCCTGCGCGCGCTGTTCATGCTGCCGGCGCGGCTGCTGGGTGGCCGGGCGGTGGCCGCATGAGGATGGTGCTGCTGGTGGGTCTGGCCCTGTTGTCAGGCCCGGTGCTGGCCGCACCGCCCGCGCCGCCATCGGCGTGGCTGGAGCGGCAGCAGGCAGCTGGTGCTGATGAAGCGAATGCTGCGGCGGTGTCCGTACCGAAAGCCAAGGAGCGCTGCCGGGTCACGAAGGAATGGAAGGTCGGCGAGACGGTGGTGCAGCACAGGGTCTGTGAGGATCCACCGAAGAAGCCCGCTGGAAAGGTGTAGCGCCGAGCCCATGCTCGGCTGTGCCTTCACGGACCGCCAAGTGCGCAGCCGAGCGTAGGCTCGGCTCTACATGAAGAAGGGCAACAAAAAACCCCGCCTTGGCGGGGGTTTCTGTTTGCAGGCGCGTGCCGACCAACGGTCGGCACCTACCCGGATGCAGATCAGTTCGCCTTGTGGATGGCGCGCTTGCTGACCGCCATCGCGGCGTCGTGGATCACTTCCGACAGCGACGGGTGAGCGTGGCAGATGCGGGCCAGATCATCGGCCGAGCCGCTGAACTCCATGGTCAGCACACCTTCGTGCACCAGCTCGGAGACGTTGGCACCGACCAGGTGCATGCCGAGGATGCGATCGGTTTCGGCATGGGCCAGGATCTTCACGAAGCCTGCCGGCTCGATCATCGCCACGGCACGGCCGTTGGCGGCGAACGGGAAGCTGCCGGCCTTGTACGGAATACCCTCGGCCTTCAGCTGGGCTTCGGTCTTGCCGACCCACGCCAGTTCCGGCTCGGTGTAGATGACCCACGGGATGGTGTCGAAGTTGACGTGGCCCGGCAGGCCGGCGATCAGCTCAGCCACCGCGATGCCTTCCTCGAAGCCCTTGTGCGCCAGCATCGGGCCGCGCACGCAGTCGCCGACCGCCCACACGCCGTTGACGCCGGTGTGGCAGTGCGCATCGACTTCGATCTGGCCGCGCTCGTTGATCTTGACGCCGGTGCCTTCAGCCAGCAGGCCCTTGGTGGCGGCGCGACGGCCGACGGCCACCAGCAGCTTGTCCACGGTCAGGGTCTTTTCGCCTTCAGCGTCGGTGTAGGTGACGATGACTTCCTTCTTCTTGCCCTTGCCGGTGATCTCGGTCTTGGAGACCTTGGCATTGAGCTTGATGTCCAGGCCCTGCTTCTTGAACTCCTTGGCTGCGGCCTTGGCCACTTCGGCGTCGGCAGCGGCCAGGAACTCCGGCATGGCTTCCAGGATGGTGACTTCAGCGCCCAGGCGCTTCCACACGCTGCCCAGTTCCAGGCCGATCACGCCGGCGCCGATCACCGCCAGGCGGTTCGGCACTTCGGTGAAGTCCAGGCCGCCGACGTTGTCGACGATGGTCTCGCCGTCGAACTTGGCGAACGGCAGTTCGATCGAATCCGAACCGGCGGCGATGATGACGTTGGTGCCCTTCAGCTCGACGATGGAGCCGTCATGCTGGGTGACCTTGACCACGTTACCCGGCTGCAGTTCGCCGAAGCCGTAGTAGGCGGCAACCTTGTTGGCCTTGAACAGCATGCCGATGCCGCCGGTGAACTGCTTGACGATCTTGTCCTTGCGGCCAACCATCGCTTCGACGTCGATCTTGGCATCCTTGAAGCTGATGCCGTGGTCGCCAAAGATGTGGCCCATGTTCCAGAACTGGCGCGAGGAATCCAGCAGCGCCTTGGACGGGATGCAGCCCACGCGCAGGCAGGTGCCGCCCAGGGCCGGCTTGCCGTCCTTGCCCAGCGCTGCGTCGATGCAGGCGGTCTTCAGGCCCAGCTGTGCCGCGCGGATGGCAGCGTGGTAACCGGCCGGGCCGGCACCGATGACGACGACGTCGAATTGTTCAGCCATTGAATTATTCCTTGATGCATTACCAGAACCCCTCCGCGCAGGCGCGGAGGGGCGGGAGGTTTCTTACAGGCCGAACAGCATGCGGCCCGGGTTTTCCAGCTGGTTCTTGATGTCCACCAGGAACTGCACCGAATCCTTGCCGTCGATGATGCGGTGGTCGTACGACAGCGCCAGGTACATCATCGGCGCGATCACGACCTGGCCGTTCTGGGCGATCGGACGCTCCTTGATGGCGTGCATGCCCAGGATGGCGCTCTGCGGCGGGTTGATGATCGGGGTCGACAGCAGCGAACCGAAGGTGCCGCCGTTGGTCACGGTGAAGGTGCCGCCCTGCAGTTCGTCCAGGCCCAGCTTGCCGTCACGCGCCTTCTTGGCGTAGTCGGCGATGGTCTTTTCGATGTCGGCGAACGACATGCGCTCGACGTTGCGCAGGACCGGGGTGACCAGGCCCTTCTCGGTCGACACGGCGATCGAGATGTCCGAGTAGCCGTGGTAGATGATGTCGTCGCCGTCGATCGAGGCGTTGACCAGCGGGAAGCGCTGCAGGGCATTGGCAGCGGCCTTCACGAAGAAGCTCATGAAGCCCAGCTTGATGCCGTGTGCCTTGACGAACTCGTCCTGCAGCTCCTTGCGCGCCGCCGAGACCTTGGACAGGTCGACTTCGTTGAAGGTGGTCAGCATGGCGGTGGAGTTCTTCGACTCCATCAGGCGCTCGGCGATGCGCTTGCGGATGCGGGTCATCGGCACGCGTTCTTCCGGACGTGCGCCACCGGCCTTGCCGGCGCCGCCGTTGCGGGCGAAGTTGACGATGTCTTCCTTGGTCACCGCGCCGCGACGGCCGGTGCCGTCGACGTCGGCCGGGTTCACGCCTTCGGTGATGGCGGTGAAGCGGGCGCCCGGCGGCAATGCATCGGCAGCCGACTTGGCAGCCGGGGCCGGAGCGGCGGCGGCGGCCGGGGCGGCGGCGGCCGGGGCAGCGGCAGCAGCCGGAGCGGCTTCAGCAGCCGGAGCCGGGGCAGCAGCGACGGCGCCTTCTTCGATGATCGCCACGACCTGGCTGGAGGTCACGGTCGAACCTTCGGCGAACTTGATTTCCTTGAGCACGCCGTCGACCGGCGACGGCACTTCCAGGACGACCTTGTCGGTTTCCAGGTCAAGCAGGTTTTCGTCGCGCTTGACGGCGTCGCCCACCTTCTTGTGCCAGGTGGCGATGGTGCCGTCGGCGACGGATTCGGGCAGTACCGGGGCTTTGACTTCGGTGGCCATTGCGGGAGCTTCCTGGTTTGTCTTCTAAATAGGGGGAGGATTATTCAGCGAACGTGTCGTTGAACGGGTTGACCAGTGCGTCGGCGACCAGCTGCTGCTGTTCGCGGACGTGGTCAGCCATGTGACCGGCAGCCGGCGAAGCCGAACGTGCGCGACCGGCGTAGTGCAGGTTCTGGCCATCGGCCAGGCAGAACTGCAGGTGGTGGCGGATCTGGTACCACGCACCCTGGTTCTGCGGTTCTTCCTGCGTCCACACCACGTCGGTGGCCTTGCCGTACTTCTTCAGTTCGGCAGCCAGCAGCGCACGCGGGAACGGATACAGCTGCTCCACGCGGATGATCGCCACGTCGTCCTGGCCACGCTTGGTCTGGTCTTCCAGCAGGTCGTAGTAGACCTTGCCCGAGCACAGCACCACGCGCTTGACCTTCTTGGCATCCGCATTGGCGTCGCCGATCAGGTGCTGGAACTCGCCGTTGGCCAGTTCGTCCAGGGTCGACACGGCCAGCTTGTGGCGCAGCAACGACTTCGGCGACATCACCACCAGCGGCTTGCGGGTGGTCATGTGCAGCTGGCGGCGCAGCATGTGGAAGGCCTGTGCCGGGGTCGACGGCACCACCACCAGCATGTTCTCCAGCGCACACAGCTGCAGGAAGCGCTCCAGGCGCGCCGAGCTGTGCTCAGGGCCTTGGCCTTCATAGCCATGCGGCAGCAGCAGGGTCAGGCCGGAAATGCGGCCCCACTTGGCTTCACCGGCGGCGATGAACTGGTCGATGACGACCTGGGCGCCGTTGGCGAAGTCGCCGAACTGGCCTTCCCAGATGCACAGCGTGTTCGGATCGGTGGTGGAGAAGCCGTACTCGTAGGCCATCACCGCTTCTTCGCTCAGCAGCGAATCGATGACGGTGGCCTTCTCCGGCGAATCCACCAGCTGCCGCAGCGGCATGTAGTAGTTGTCGGTCTTCTGGTCGTGCAGGATCGCATGGCGGTGGGTGAACGTACCGCGGCCCACGTCCTGGCCGACCAGGCGCAGTGCATGGCCTTCGTCGAGCAGGGTGGCGTAGGCCAGGTTCTCGGCAAAGCCCCAGTCGCCAGGGATCTCGCCGGCGGCCATCTTGCGGCGGTCGTCGTAGACCTTGGCCACGCGCGAGTGCAGCTGCACTTCGTCGGGAATGGTGTTGATCAGCTTGGCCAGTTCGACCAGCTTGTTCTTCTCGACCTTGGTCGAGACCGGGTCGGACAGCTTGCCTTCCAGCAGCTTCGGCCAGTCGACGAACAGCGGGCTGCTCGGCGGGGTCTTCTCGACCTTGGCCAGTTCGGTGGTCACTTCACCGGCGTCCAGCTTCTCGCGGTAGGCATCGACCATCGCCTTGCCGGCGCCGGCGGCGATCACGCCCGCCTTTTCCAGCTGCTCGGCGTACATCTCGCGGGTGGTGGCGTGCTTGCGGATCACCTGGTACATCAGCGGCTGGGTGATCGCCGGTTCGTCGGCCTCGTTGTGGCCCCAGCGGCGGTAGCACATCAGGTCGATGACCACGTCCTTGGCGAACTTCTGGCGGAACTCGAAGGCCAGCTGCGCGGCGAACACGACGGCTTCCGGATCATCACCGTTCACGTGCAGCACCGGGGCGGCGATCATCTTCGCCACGTCGGTGGCGTAGCGCGTGGAGCGCGTATCCAGCGGATTGGAGGTGGTGAAGCCGACCTGGTTGTTGACCACGATGTGCACGGTGCCGCCGACGGCGAAGCCGCGGGCCTGCGACATCTGGAACAGCTCCATGACCACGCCCTGGCCGGAGAAGGCCGCGTCGCCGTGGATCAGGATGGGCATGACCTGCTTGCGCGCGGTGTCCTTGCGGCGCTCCTGGCGCGAACGCACGGAACCGGCCACGACCGGGTCGGCGATTTCCAGGTGCGACGGGTTGAACGCCAGCGCCAGGTGCACCGGGCCGCCGTCGGTAGCGACGTCGGCGGAGAAGCCCATGTGGTACTTCACGTCACCGGCCGAGGCGTGCTCGTCGTGCTCGAACTTGCCTTCGAATTCGTCGAACAGCTTGCGCGGGTTCTTGCCCAGGGTGTTGACCAGCACGTTCAGGCGGCCGCGGTGGGCCATGCCGATCACCACGTCCTTGACGCCATCCTTGCCGGCGCTGCGGATGATGGTGTCCATCATCGGGATCAGCGAGTCGCCGCCTTCCAGCGAGAAGCGCTTCTGGCCGACGTACTTGGTGTGCAGGTAGCGCTCCAGGCCTTCAGCGGCGGTCAGGCGCTCCAGCGTGCGGCGCTGGGTGTCAGCGTCCAGCTGGTAGTTGCCACCGGCCGCTTCCAGCTTCTTGTAGATCCACTGGCGCTGCTCGACCTCGGAGATGTGCATGAACTCCGCGCCGATCGAGCCGGTATAGGTCGCCTTCAGGCGTGCGAGCAGGTCGCGCAGCTTCATGCGCGGCTGGCCGCCGACGCCGCCGGTGCTGAACTCGCTGTTGAGATCGGCATCGGACAGGCTGTGGAACGGCAGGCCCAGGTCCGGGGTGTTGACCGGCGCGGCCAGGCCCAGCGGGTCCAGGCGGGCGTCCAGGTGGCCGCGCGAACGGTAGGCGGTGATCAGACGACCGACATTGCGCTCACGCTCGTCGCCCGCACCGTTGCCGGTGCCGGCCTTCAGCGCTTCCTTGGCCGCGTCCGCAATGTGGGAGATGACGGCCGAGTGCGGAATGTCGCCTGCTTCGCGGCCCTTGAAGCCGTCGAAGTAGGTCTTCCATTTGGGATCGACACTGTCCGGGGAGACCAGGTACTGCTCGTACAGGTCCTCGACATAGGAGGCGTTGCCGCCGGCGAGCTGCGAAGATTGCGCAAACTGCTTCAGTTGATTGTCCACGATGGAGGGTGTTGATTCGCTTTGTGGGGTATGGCTTCAGAAGGACCCGGCAGGAAGATGAATAGCCCTGCGCGGGCGCGTTCAAACAGCCAAATTGTACCCCCATCCGGACACGAAGGGGCACCACCACTGGCATCCGCAGTCCCCCGGTGCCGCTTCCAGACAGGTTGCGTCAGTAGCGCCCGCTCAGATGCCGAGCGCACGCAGTTCGCTGCAATCGCGCGAACGGTCCCAGACACGCTGCAATTGCTGCTCGAACGGCTGCGAACGTGCCGGCAGCGCGATGCCGGCCTCGCCGTCGAGGCGGTGCCCGATCAGACGAAAGTAGAAGTCGCCCGCGTCGTTGAGCAGGCAGGCCGAGGCCAGGGCGCGGTCGACCGGATCGGCGACCTCGCGGAACTGGATCACGCTTGGCAGGCGCTGGGCCAAGGCCAGCAGCGGCGCACCAGCCGAGGCGATCGCGGCGGCATCGTGCACGATTACCCGCAGCTGCTTGTCGTGGCGGGCGGTGACGAAGCGACGCAGGGCGGCCTGCACCGGGGCGGCGTCGAGCAGGCCCGGGTCCAGCTGGTGGCTGTGCAGCCACAGCTGGCGACGGGCGCGGTGGACGATGGCGGTGGTGATCGCCACCGCCTGCTCGCGGCTGTCGATGGCATTGGCTGCGCCCAACCGGCGGCGCATCTGCTGGTGGCCGATGCCGGCCTCCTCGAACACCTCGCCCTCGGGCAGGAAGCCCTGGCGGGCATAGAAGTCACGGGCCGGTAGCTGCGCGTGCAGATGCAGTTCGGCCAGGCCGAGCCGGCGCCCGGCCTCGACCAGTGCTTCCAGCAGGGCCTCACCGACCCCGTGGCTGCGATGGCTGGCCAGCACTGCCATGCGGCCGATGCGCCCATCCGGGGCCAGCCGGCCGGTGCCGACCGGCTGGCCGCTGTCATCCAGCGCCAGAACGTGGGCGCTGACCGGGTCCAGCGCATCGCGTTCCAGCTCGGCGGCGATGCCCTGTTCCTGCACGAATACGCGTTGGCGCACCTCGTGGATGGCAACGTGGGCGTCGGCGTGGCTGACCTGCTGGACCCGGATCATGGTGTTGGCTCAGGCGCGGCCGGCGCTGTCGTCTTCGTCGTCGTCCTCGAAGTTGACGATGACCTCGATACCGTCGTCGTGCACGGTCACGGAGTGGACATCGTCGGACACCGCGTCGGCGTCGATCGCGTCGACGCGGTCACGGCCTTCGACCACTTCGCCGAGGACCACGGCGTCTTCGCCGTCGTCCTCGTCTTCAGCGTCGTACACCTCGTTCGGATCGATCAGCTGGAACACGCCACCAACCAGCAGCTGCTGGAGCACGGCACGGCCCTTGTCGGACAGGCCGCGATAGGCGGCGGCGTCGAGCTGCTCGGTACCGGCCAGGCGCTGGGCGTCCTTCACCGGCAACGCGAAGTCCTGGCCGCTGACATACAGGCTGGCGCCACGCTTGGCCCGGCGCCAGGCCAGGCGCGCCCACGGGTGGCGCTGCAGCAGCAGGCCGGAGGCCAGCGCCTGGACCACTTCCTCCGGTGCCGGTGCGGCCTGGTGGGCCATCACTTCACCGGCGGCGCGGTAGGTGGTGATGAAGCGGCCGAACCAGTCGCCCAGCTTGTCCGGGTCGTTCATGCGGATGGCGTTGAGCGCGGTGATCACCCGCGCCATCGCCACCGTATCGATTTCGTTCGGGTCGGCCGGCACTTTCAGGTCGGCATCCTGGTAGCGGATGTTCTCGTCGGCATCGGCGATCAGGGTGTCCAGGTAGTCGCTGATCAGCTCGGCCGAGGCCGGTGCGCGCATGCCGAACGAGAAGGTCAGGCAGGGGTCTTCGGCCACGCCATGATGCGGCACGTTCGGCGGCAGGTACAGCATGTCGCCCGGCGCCAGCACCCAGTCGTGGGTCGGCTTGAACACCTTCAGCAGCTTCAGCTCCACGTCCGGGCGGAAGCCCAGCGGCGGCTGCTTGCCCTTGATCGATTCGCTGGCATCGATCTGCCAGCGGCGATGGCCGTGGGCCTGCAGCAGGAACACGTCGTACTGGTCGACGTGGGCGCCGACCGAGCCGCCGGTGGCGGCGAAGCTGATCATCACGTCATCCATGCGCCAGCGCGGCAGGAAGTTGAAGTGCTCGATCAGGGCGCGCACGTCCTTGTCCCACTTGTCCACGTCCTGCACCAGCAGGGTCCAGTCGTGGTCGGGGAGGGCGGGGAAGACGTCTTCCTGGAACGGGCCGGTGCGCACGCGCCAACCATCCTGGGCCTTGTCGTGCTCGATCAGGCGCGCCAGCACGCCTTCCTCGCAGGCCAGCCCGGCCAGGTCTTCCGGCTGCACCGGGGTCTGGAAGTCCGGGAAGGCGTTGCGGATCAGCAGCGGGCGCTTCTGCCAGAAGTCGCGCAGGAACACGGCCGGGGACATGCCCAGCGGCTGGCCGGGGCGGGCGGTGACTTCAATGAGCGGAGCGGAGGACTTGCGGGCGGCCATGGGGGAATCCTTGCAGCGGAAAGCGGGAGGGGCGGCGCGGCGGGCCGCCAAGGTCTCCATTGTCCGACGTTCGTGGGGATTGCGCACGTGCGCGGGTTTGTCGCGGGGTGTCCGGCCAACGGCGGAGCCCCTCGTGGCGGGGTGGTTGGTCGCGCAAAGCGCTGGCTTCATGGGCTGGGCCGGCCGGGTTGATCAGGAACACCTGCCCGATGGACGACAGTTCACCGCTG
>NZ_JAUTXR010000192.1 GCF_030658505.1 Stenotrophomonas raiganjensis (SeqCode)
GGCAGTGCCTACACCTATAGCTACAGCGCGCTGGGCGAGGTGTTCGCCTGGGTGGTGGGCTGGAGCCTGATCCTGGAGTACTCGCTGGTGGTGAGTACGGTGGCGGTCGGCTGGTCCGGCTACTTCGTCGGCTTCCTCGAATGGATCCATACCCAGTTCGGCTGGAACGTGCACCTGCCTGCCTGGTTGGCTGCCGGCCCACACGTGGAAGGCGGCATGATCAACCTGCCGGCCATCGTGATCACCTGGCTGGTGGCCGGCATGCTGATGGCCGGCACCAAGGAAAGTGCCACGCTCAACGCCATCCTGGTGGTGTTCAAGCTGATCGCGCTGGCGATCTTCGTGGCTGTCGCGCTGCCCGCATTCGACAGCAACAACCTGCAGCCGTTCATGCCCTATGGCTTTGCCAAGTCGATGGGCCCCGATGGCGTCGAGCACGGCGTGATGGCGGCGGCGGCGATCATCTTCTTCGCCTTCTACGGCTTCGATGCGATCTCCACCGCGGCCGAGGAAACCAAGAACCCGGGCCGCGACCTGTCGATCGGCATCATCGGTTCGATGATCGGTTGCACCATCGTCTACGTTCTGGTGGCGCTGGCCGCCGTGGGTGCGATGAGCTACGCGGTGTTCGGCCACAGTGCCGAGCCGCTGGCCCTGATCATGCGCCAGCTCGGCCATCCGACCGCGGCGATGGTGATCGGCGTGATCGCGATCATCGCCCTGCCGACCGTGCTGCTGGCCTTCCTGTACGGCCAGAGCCGCATCTTCTTCGTGATGAGCCGCGATGGCCTGCTGCCGCGCAGCCTGTCCAAGGTCAACGCACGTACCGGCACGCCGGTGGCGACCACGCTGTTCACCGCGGTGGTGGTGTCGGCGCTGGCCGGCGTGGCCCGCCTGGACGAGATCGCCGCCCTGGCCAATGCCGGCACCCTGGCCGCGTTCACCGCCGTGGGCATCTGCCTGGTGGTGCTGCGCCTGCGCGAGCCGAACCGCGAACGTACCTTCCGTACGCCGCTGGCCTTCGTGGTCGGCCCGCTGGCCGCGCTGGGCTGCATCTATCTGTTCATCAGCCTGCCGCACACCACCCAGCTGTATTTCCTGTTGTGGAACGTGGCCGGCCTGGTGCTGTACTTCCTGTACAGCCGTCGCCACGCGCTTATCGCGAAATAGCCGGTTCACCGGTGGTGCCGCTGCTGGCCGGCACCACCGCAGGGCGGTCAACCGCCCTGCTTTGCGGCGTAGTCCTGCGCCTGGCGCATCACCCGCAGCAGGTTGCCGCCCCAGATGCCGGCAATCTGCTTCTCGGTGTATCCCTTGCGCAGCAGCCACGCGGTGATCTTCGGCAGCTGGCTGACATCGGGCAGATCGCTCAGGCCACCACCACCATCCCAATCCAGGCCGATGCCCACATGTTCCGGGCCGACCACCTTGAGGATGTGCTCGAAGTGGGCGAAGAAGTCGTCCAGGCTGGCGTGCCGAACCGGGTGTTCATGGTCCAGCGCCTGCTCGGCCTTCAGCAGGGCGACACCCTGCTCGATGCCCATCCCTTCCCAGCCCCCCAACTGCTTGCTCAGCGCTTCTTCGGCCTGCTTGCGCTCGGGCGTCTTCGCCGTGTCGATCAGGTAACCGCCATAGGCGTTCACCTGGATCACGCCACCGGCACTGGCCAGCTTGCGCAGGCGCGCATCGTCGAGGTTGCGCGGGTGGTCGTACACGGCCTTGGCCGAGCTGTGCGAGAGGACGAACGGCACCGGCATCATCGCCACCAGGTCATCGAATACCGCGTCCGACGCATGTGACTGGTCGATCACGATGCCCAGTTTCACCGCCGCGCGTACCAGGTCCTTGCCGGACGGGCTCAGTCCCTTCCACTCCGCGCCCTTCGGATCGGTGGCCGAATCGGCGAACTCGTTGTTGGCGAAGTGCACGGTGCTGAGCAGGCGCAGGCCGGCGCTGTGGTAGAACGAGAGCAGGCTGGGGTCTTCCACCAGCGGGCTGGCATTTTCCATGCTGATGTAGACCACGCGCTTGCCGGCGGCCTTGATCCGCGCGGCATCATCGGCGGTCAGCGCCAGCGCGAAACGTTCGGGATTGGCGGCGAGCATTTCACGGATTTCCAGCAACCGCTGCAGGCCGTGGTCACGTTCGGACAGGTGCGCGCGTGCGCTGCGGTCGCCCTGGTCGGTGTAGATCGCCCAGAAACCGCCATCCAGCGCGCCCTCGACCATGCGCGGGTAGTCCACCTGCGAAAGCGCGTTGCGGTCGTGGCGCTGTTCGATGTCGAAACCGGTGCGGCCGAAATTGGCCGGTGTATCCAGATGGCTGTCGAGCGTGACCAGGCGCTGCTGCAGGGCCTTGGCGCGGGCCAGCTCCTGCGTGCTGAACTCGATGGCGTGGGCGGACAGCGGCGCGCACAGCGCCAGGGCGAGCACGACGGACAAGCGACGCAACGAGGGCATGGGCATCCACCGATGTTGAGAGACGCCGACCATAGCGCCGTGAGGGTGACCCGGGTAGTGCCGGACGACAGCGCGCGTGCTCCATTACACTCGTCGGCAGCCGCTGACAGCCTTGGCAGCCCCGCGCTGCGTTGCCCCCTGAAACGGAACCTCGATGCCGCATCCTGTTCCTCCACCACTTCCCGGCGCGCCGAGCGTCGAACAGCTCAAGCGCGATGTACTGCCGGTCCTGTTCGCCGGGCGCATCGACATCGGCCGCTATGGCCCGGCCGAACTGGCCAGCGCCAGTGCGGAGCCGGCCTGGCAGGACGGCAGCGCCAACGCGTTGGCCAAGGCGCTGGCTGAACTGGTCAGCCGTCTCTCCGAGCATGACCCCAATGCACTGCTGGAACGCGCTGGCTGGTGGGACCGGTTCACCGGTGCCGATATCGAGCGGCGCCTGCGCCGGCGCATTGCGCTGGGAGGCAACGGTGACGTGCTGGCCGAGATCGAGCGCCAGGCGGTTGCGGTTCGCGGCAGCGTTGATCGGTTGAACGCTCAGCTGGAGCTGCATGACGTGCAGGGTGCACACCTGCAGATCTACATTGATGCGGGCGTGCAGTTCCTGCAGGAGCTGCCTCCGGGAAGTGCTGCCAGCGACGACCCGATGGTACTGGATCGCCCTGTGGAGCGCCTGCAGCGCCGCATCGCCAACCTGACCGCGCTGCTGGCCAGCCATTCGATGAGCCGCATCCAGGTGCAGCTGGCACGCAACCACGCCATCGAACTGCTGGACCGCTACAGCGAGACGGTGCAGATCCTGCTGCCGATCTGGCGCCAGACCATCCTCGCCCTGCACAACAACGACAACGCCAGCCCGCAGATGGTCGCCCGCGCCTCGCAGGCACAGGACCAGCTGAAACAGGCCCTGCAGCAGCTGCTGCGCACTTCCGGAGAACCGGCATGATCACGTCCGGGCCCGACCCACTGAAGGTACCGGCGGAACTGCAGCTGCGGGTCGAAGCGGTTCCCGGACTGCGCGCGCTGTATCGCCGGGGTTCGTTCGCACGCACCCTGGGTCTGGCGTGTCTGGCGGTGCTGCCGGCCACTGCGCTGCTGTCCATGATCTTCCTGCAGGGACTGACCGGCAGTCCGCCCTCGGCACACGTGCCGGCCGGCTACGGCACTGATCCCGGCACGTCGGCCCTGCTGCTGCTGGCCAGCCTGATCCTCTTTGGCGGGTTGCTGTTCTGGATGGGATTCGGCCTGCGCAGGGTGCTGCTCAACCGCGGCGTACGCCACTTCACCTTCTCGTTCGTGATTGGTGGCTCGTTGCTGGTCGGCTTGCTGTTCGGCAACGCAATCGTCAGTCCCGACTTCAGCCGGGCTGACGCCGGCGATGGCACGAAGCTCGACAGCAGCCAGCTCAGCAAGCTCATCGACAGCCCGGGATTCACCACGCTGAGTCCGCAATGGCAGGGCTACCTGCAGGCGCAGCGCGCGCTGGGAAGACCCAGCATCCCTTTGAACGACATCGGCCAGGCCATCAGCCGCGGCGAGGACATCGGTATCGCGGTGCCCGACGTCATCCGTGCGCGTTTTGAGGCCAGAGCCAAGGTCCCCTATTCGGTGCGCAGCCAAGCGTGGCTGCGTGACCATTGGCTGCGCATGGGCGCGCTGCACTTCATCGGCACAGCGATCGCTTGGTCACTGCTGCTGCTGGTCATCGCTGGCATCGGCCTGACTACCCTGGGCTACCACGTGCGCGGCCGGGCCCGGGTGATCAACAGCCTGCTGCAGCAATTGCAGGCGTCACCGGCACAGGCGGGCGCGCAACCCTGAGGCGCGCACCGCCGGTGATCAACCGGGCTGGAAATGCTGCATCAGCTGCAGCTCATCAATGGCAGCCATGTACGGTGCAAAACGCGCATCACCACCGGCGAAGGCCTGTGCCACTGCCTGTGCGCTGGCCAGGTCCTGCCAGTGGGCGATGTCGACGAAGCGGTCGTCGCCGTCCATCGGCGAGAACGGCTGGTAGTCGATCAGGCCGGGAAACTGCGCAATGGCCCTGCGCAACTGCGCGCGCAGCATCGGCATGTCGGCGCGCGCGTGCGGTTTGACGGTGAACACGGCCAGTTCGAGGACGGAAGAAGCAGGGTGCATGGTGTAGCCCGTTGGTGGAGGAGCGCGCAGTCTGTGCTCCCCCTGCTGCCAGCGGGGTGTCAGTGGCGGTGCAGCGTCCAGGCCTGCCGCTGGTGGCGCAGATAGGCTTCCAGCCCCACCGGCGCAGGCAGGGCCAGGCCGTCCGCTTCGGCCAGGACTTCGATCTGGTCCAGGCGGAAATCACGGTACGCCTGGCGAAGCCCGCACCAGCTGCCCAGCGTCCAGTGCTGGCCCCAATGGAACAGGCCCAGCGGGTACACGGTGCGATCGCTCAATGCGCCGTGCAGCGTGCGATAGCGCAGGTGCACGCTGCGGCCGGCAGCGATGGCGGCGTGCAAGGGCTGCCAGTACGGCAGCGAAACGGGCACCGCACGCAGCGCGCGGGCGGTGCGTGGGCTGGCAGCACGCGCAGGCATCGCCGCCTGCAGCTTGTGCAGCAGCGAGCGCGCTGCAGGTTGCAGGTGGCCAGCGCCACTGCAGGCCAGCATTTCCACGGCCAGCTGCAGTGCTTCGGCTTCGGCCACATCCAGGCTCAGCGGGGGCAGTTCGAATCCCGGGTCGAGCCGGTAGCCGATGCCCGCCTCGCCGTAGACCGGAATACCGGCCACGGACAGGTCATCGATGTAGCGGTAGATGCTGCGCACCGACAGGCCCAGTTCCACCGCCAGCACGGCGGCGGTTACCGGCTGGCGCACGCGGATCAGGTTGACCAGCTGGAACAGGCGGTCGGCTTTGCGCATGGGCCATTCCCTGGCGTTGCAGGCACGGCGGCCCCGGTCTTGTAGAGCCGAGCCCATGCTCGGCTGCTACGTAGATCAGCCGAGCATGGGCTCGGCTCTACAGGTTCTGGCGCTCAGTCCACCACGCGGCAGAACACGGCCTTGAGGTAACGCGATTCCTGCACGTGGGCCATGAACGGATGGTCCGGGCCCGCGCCAGCGACCTTCAGGATCTGGATCGTGCGGCCGGAGAAGTACGCCGCACGGCGCAGCATGTCGAGGAACTGGTCCTCGGCCACCAGGCCGGTGCAGGAGAACGTGGCGAACAGGCCACCGGGCTTGACCACGCCCAGCGCCAGCTTGTTCATGTCCAGGTACTTCTTCAGCGCGGTGATGACCTGGTCGCGGTCGCGGGTCATCTTCGCCGGGTCCAGGATCACCACGTCGTACTGCTCGCCGCGGTTGGCGGCGTCGCGCAGCCACGGGAAGATGTCGGACTGGATGAACTTCGGGCGCACATTGTTCAGGCGCGAATTGCCCTTGGCGATCTGGATGACGTCCTCATCGATGTCGATGCCGACCACTTCCGAAGCACCACGCGCCGCCGCATACACGGCGAAACCACCGGTGTTGCAGCACAGGTCCAGCACGCTCTTGCCTTCCACCTGCTGGCTCAGCCACTCGCGGTTCTCGCGCTGGTCGGCGAAGAAGCCGGTCTTGTGCGCACCGGCCGGATCGGCGCGGAACTTGATGCCGTATTCGGTGATCACCGACGCTTCGGTGGTGGTATTGCCGTGGAAGTCGAAGCTCTCCTGCTTCTGCACGTGCTCGTCGGCGAAGCTGTGGAAGCGGCAGCCCGGGAACTGCTCGCGCAGGGCGTCGTAGATCCACTCGCGATGGCGGAACATGCCGGCGGCGAAGAACTCGACCACCACCAGGTCGCCGTAGCGGTCCACCACCAGGCCGGACAGGCCGTCACCTTCACTGTGCACCACGCGCCAGGCGTCGGACACCGCGTCGAGCTTGAGCACCTCACGGCGCAGCGACACCGCCTGGGCGATCTTGCGCGAGAACCAGCCGGCATCGACCGGGACGTTCTGGTCGGTTTCGAGGATGCGCACGGCAATGCGCGAGTGCCCGTTGTAGAACCCGCGGCCAATGAACTCGCCATCGATGCCGACGACGTCGACGATGGAACCGGGCTTGGGCCGGACGGTCGGCTTCTCGACCAGTTTCTGGAAGATCCACGGGTGGCTGGAACGCCACGCATTCTTGAGGCGGACAATCGGAAGGGGGGTATTCATCCACCTATTGTAAACCGGGCGCCGGGGTCAGATTCCCGTAGGGGCTCTGACCCCGGCCGGTATGCCAACCAAGGTTGGCATCGACCAGAGCGGGGCGCGGAGCCCGGTTGGGAATCCGACCCCGGTGCAGGGGCATTTGACGGCGGCCCGGCCAGGCCGCAGAATCGGCGCCAGAAGGGGAGTAGCTCCCAGACGTTGTCGCCGTCATTTCGAGCCCGCAGGCTCCGGTGCAACGGCAGTTCCAGCCGACTGGGACTGCGAGCGAGACCTTCGCCGTACTGGCGAAGCTCTGTCCCTGGATCCCCTCCCGATCCTCCGTTGCAGATCCTCGCCGTCCGGCTTGGCATTCATCTTTCCAACGGACATTCCCAATGCAGACGATCGGTAACGTGTGGTTGTGGGGCGGCTTCGCAGCGGTGGTGGTCATCGCCCTGCTGGTCGACCTCGTGTTGATGCGCCATGGTGGACCGCACAAGGTCACCTTCAAGGAGGCCCTGTGGTGGTCCATCGGCTGGGTCGCGCTGGCCCTGCTGTTCAACGCCGGCCTCTGGTACTACCTGAATGAAACCGCCGGCCAGGTCGTCGCCAACAAGGTCGGCCTCGAATTCCTGACCGGTTACCTGGTGGAGAAGGCGCTGGCGGTCGACAACATCTTCGTCTTCCTGATGATCATGAGCTACTTCGCGGTGCCGGAGGAGCAGCGCCAGAAGGTGCTGATCATCGGCATCCTGGGCGCGATCGTGCTGCGTACGATCATGATCTTTGCCGGCAGCGTGCTGATCAGCCAGTTCCATTGGCTGCTTTACGTGTTCGGTGCCTTCCTGCTGTTCACCGGCTGGAAGATGTGGTTTGCCGCCGGGCAGGAGCCTGATCTGGAAACCAATCCGGCGCTGCGCTGGATGCGCAAGCACCTGCGCCTGCTGCCGGACTACGCCGGCAACGCGCTGAGCGTGAAGCGCGACGGCGTGCGCTGGTTCACCCCGCTGTTCGCGGTGCTGATCCTGATCGCGGTCACCGACGTGATCTTCGCCGTGGACAGCATCCCGGCGATTTTCGCGATCACCACCGACCCGTTCATCGTGCTCACCTCCAACGTGTTCGCGGTGCTGGGCCTGCGTGCGATGTTCTTCCTGCTGGCCGGCATGGCCGACCGCTTCCACCTGCTGCCGTATGGCCTGGCGCTGGTGCTGGGCTTCATCGGCATCAAGATGATGATCATCGACCTGTTCAAGATCCCGACCCCGGTCTCGCTGGGCGTGGTGGCGGTGATCATCGCCGCCACCGTGGTACTGAGCCTGAAGTACCCGCCGAAGGAAGGCTCCGGCCACACCTGATCATGGCCGGCCGGCGGGATTGTCCCGCCGGCCGTATCCACTCTCCCGCCGCGGTGGCCTTGGTTTCGCGCCAGTCACCGCCATTGCTGAGGTATGGACAACAACGCGCCCCTGCCTGCCGGCGACGTACCGGCCCCCCGCAATGACCGCTCGCGCATCCTGCGGGCGTTCAATGTCAGCCTGGCCGCCGTGCTGGTGCTGGTGGCCGTGTTCGCCCTGCAGGGCACCTTCGACTGGCGGCCCTGGGCCGTGGCGCCACTGGAAGCGAAGGGACTGCTCGGCCTGATCGGCGGCCCGATGCTGCATGCCTCGGTCGAGCACATCGTCGCCAACAGCATCGCCATCCTGATCCTCGGCACCCTGGCTGGCAGCGTCTATCCGAAGGCCACCGTGCGCGCCCTGCCCCTGCTGTGGCTGGGTTCGGGCCTCGGTGCATGGATGCTGGGCAACCCCGGCAGCGTGCACCTGGGCGCCAGTGGCGTGACCCACGGCCTGATGTTCCTGCTGGCCAGCCTCGGCCTGCTGCGGCGCGACCGTGCGGCAATCGCCACCGGCCTGATCGGCATGCTGTTCTACGGCGGCATGCTGATGACCATCCTGCCACACGCCGATGGCGTGTCCTGGCAGTCGCACATGGGCGGTGCCTTCGCCGGCATCATCGCCGCGCTGCTGTTCCGCAACGCCGACCCGCTGCCACCTCGCCAGCGCTACAGCTGGGAAGACGAAGAGGACGAGATCGAGCCGCTGGCCGACGACGAACTGGAACCGCCGGCGCCAAAGCGCGTGCCGGTGCTGTGGCAGCCCCGCGAAGGCCAGGACTACGTGGTGATCCCGTTCCGCCGCCCGGACGAGCCGCGCGGTTGAAGGAGCTGCAATGGGTGGGTGCCGACCTTTGGTCGGCACGATCGCTCAGCGTTCATGACCTCTACCGTCGTGTGCCAACCAGGGTTGGCACCTGCCAGAGCACGCCGTTACCTCTGGTAGCGCCGGGCCATGCCCGGCGGCATTGGCCGATCAGTCCGCCGCATTCCCCGCCGCGCCCATGCCATCCACCGCCTGCCGGCCCAGTGCCGGGTCATCGGTGAAGAAGGCATCGATGCCGGTGGCCAGGTAGGCACGCATTTCGGCGATCGATCCCTCCGCATTGCGCGCGTTGTCGGCGCCCTTGCGCAGATTGCTGGCCTGGAAGTGGTTTTCCGGGCGGAAGGTGTACGGGATCACCATCAGGCCCACCGCATGTGCATCGCGCACCAGCGAGGTCGGCGTACCCAGGGCCCCCTTGTCATCCAGCGGAATGATCGAGCGCAGCTCCGGGCCGATGCTGTCGGCATAGGTGGCGATGTCCTTCAGCCCGGCCGGGGTCATCATCTGCGCGTAGGTCAGCGTGCCACCGGCCTTGGCGATGTCGGCCGGCTGGGTGTCGCCCTTCCACAGCAGCTGCAGCAGGCGGATGTTGCTGCCACGCGGGATCCTGCCGCGCAGGTAACGCAGGTTGGCGGTCTCGAACGACTGGATGGTGACCGGGCCGACGTTGGTATAGGCATTGCCACGCAGCGCGGCCAGCAGCTTGTCTTCCATCGGCAGGCCGATCGACTGGAAGTAGGTCGGGTGCTTGATCTCCGGCACCAGGCCGATGCCGCGGTTGGCGCGGCCGGCCTGCTGCACCAGGAACGCGAGGATCTCGTCCAGGCTGGCGATGCGGAACTGGCCGTCATACGCGGTGCTGCGCAGTTCCGGCAGGCGCTCCCGCGCGTACAGGGTCTTCAGCTCGGCCAGGGTGAAGTCTTCGGTGAACCAGCCGTCGACCTTCTGCCCGTCGATGACCTTGCTGGTGCGGCGGCTGGCAAACTCCGGATGCGAAGCGACGTCGGTGGTGCCACCGATCTCGTTCTCGTGGCGGGCCACCATCACCCCGTCCTTGGTCATCACCAGGTCCGGTTCGATGTAGTCGGCGCCATCGGCGATCGCCTGGGCGTAGGCCGCCAGGGTGTGCTCCGGCAACAGCGCGCTTGCGCCGCGATGGCCGTAGACCGACACCTTGTGCGCGGCCGGGGTAGAGGATTCAGCACTCATGGCCACCGATGGTGCCACGGCCAGCGACAACAGCAACGCACAACCCCACAACTTCACTGCGACTTCCCCAAGCGGTATGTGATGGGCGTCAGTATGCGGCGGCAATGTGACAGGTGGGGGACCTGAGGGTCGGCCCCCCGAAGGGGCTCCGACCTGACCGCCCCCCATTCTTCAAACAATTCTGATTGAAGCGCTGCACGGCCCGCGGCTAGCCTCGAATGACCAACAGCGAAGTTGTCAGGGGCAGATCGTGGAACAACCAATGTACATGCCGATTCTCAAATGGCGGCAGGGGGAGTATCTCGCGGTGGGTCGTACCAGCGAAGGAGTCAAGGATGGGATCTATCCCCTGTTCGAGATCCCGATCGAGCAGTGGGACTTCGAGAACGATGCACCGGCCAAGTCACTCGATGACCACCTGAAGAAGGTAGGCAGACGTCTGAGCAGCAACTGGAAGGCGCGGCGCTGCCTGTTCGATTCGCCCTATCTTGCCGGGGACGACACCATGGCGGACGGCCAGCACCATCTGGAGCGGATCTTCGACCTCACTCGGACCGCGGGATGCCAGGCCATTCCCGTGACCGGCATTGACCGGCATGTCGACTACCAGCAGGCGGTGGCACGCATCGTCGCCCGCGATGATCGTGGCTGCGGACTACGGCTGGTGCCGGATGATCTTGAAGGAGGGCGCCTGGCCCGGATCTCGGGGTTGCTGAAACTGTTGGGCGTGGTACCGGGTCAGGTGGACCTGATCCTCGACAGCTCGGCCGATGTCGCCGACTCGCCCACGCTGCAGGCATCGACCTGGCAGGCATGGATTGCGGCGGTTCCGGATCTGGCCGACTGGAGATCGATCACCCTCGTCGGGGGTAGTTTCCCTGCCAGTCTGAGTCCCTCTTCGAGCTATCGCCCACATGGCGATGTGAACCGCCGGGAATGGCGCGCGTACTGGCGGCTAGCCCGCATGCACTCTGGACGAATGCCGTGGTTTGGTGACTATGGCTGCGCTTCTCCGCAGACGGAATTGATGGATCCGCGCCTGTTCGACCCCAACGCCAAGATCAAGTACACGATCGATGATCAGTGGCGGATCGTTGTAGGTACCCAGATCAAGCGCAACGGCCGCGACCAGTACCGCGATCTGTGCCGGCACGTGGTCTCCGATCTACCGGTGGTCTTCATGGGGCGCGGCTACAGCTGGGGCGATGCCTACATCGAGGACTGCGCAAACAGTGTCACCAGTACCGGGGGAAGCTCGACCTGGCCAACGGTAGCGACCAACCACCATATGACTAAGGTTGTTCGCGACCTCGCCAGTCTGTCCGGCGCTTCAACTGTTCCCTGACCAACGTACGGATTTCCGCAAGACTGTAGAGCTCCGACAGGCGTTCACATAGCGCTGCGCGGTTGCCGCGCAGCGCTGATTTTTCAGGTGTCCGCCCGCCGATCAGAGCAGAAATTTCATCGCGCCAGAGGAGTGCTGCGACGGCCGTCGCGCTCACTGATGGATTGAGTTTTGCAGGCCGCACCAGTTCCAGCCTCACTGCGTTGCGCGCTCCACGTGATGCCAGCCTCACCCCCCACCATGCAGGCAACGTCTCTAGGGCATGGTCCAGATGGCGCTGGCCCACTACGATCGTCGCCTTGTCGAGGACATCGGAGTAGAACTGCTGCTGCAATGGGAGTCTCCGCAGCGTGTCGACATCACTCTTGATCTCGTAGCCGTGCAGATGGCCATTGATGACACATACATCGACCCGGCAGGCGCCGCGCGCAAGCCCCATCTCCTCCACGACAAGCGTGTTCGGATTTGCGACATGCTCAGCAATGACCTTGCCCAGCAGAGCTGATCGCACGTCACTGTCGGTTATCGGGTTCATGGCGGGATGATATCAAGGAGGTGTCGCGCATAGGGTTGAAACCCCGTGCCGTCAGTCATGAGTAAACGAGACGGTCAGAGCCCCTTCGGGAATCTGACCGCGGTCTTACTTGCCGATGCAGAAGCTGGAGAAGATCCTGCCCAGAAGGTCGTCGGCACTCATCTGCCCGGTGATCTCGCCCAGCGCATCATGCGCCAGCCGTAGTTCCTCTGCCGCCAGCTCCAGGTGTTCATGCGCCAGCTCGCCATCAGCGCGCTGCGCATGTTCCTGTGCACGTTCGATTGCATCCACATGCCGCGTGCGCGCGGAGAACTCGCCGTCCACCTGCTCGCCTGCCCCGGCCGAGGCAATCGAACGCAGGCGCGCATGCAGATCGTCCAGCCCGGCGCCGGTGGCGGCCGAAACGAACAAGCGATCCGGATCGTCCAGCGTCGGCAGCGCCGTCAGAAGATCCGACTTGTTGTGGATGTAGACCTTGTGCGGCACCGCCGCCACGGCATCGCCCAGCGCCGCTTCACCCGCAGCCGGATCGCACGCATCCAGCACGATCAGCGCCAGGTCGGTGCGCTCGATTTCCACGTGCGCGCGGCGCATGCCCTCACGTTCGATGGCGTCGCCGCCGTCGCGCAGTCCGGCGGTGTCGACCAGGGTCAGTTCCAGGCCATCCAGGCGGATGGTCTCGCGCAGGGTGTCGCGGGTGGTGCCGGCGATGTCGGTGACGATGGCGCGTTCGCTGCCGGCCAGCGCATTGAGCAGTGAGCTCTTGCCTGCATTCGGCGGGCCGATCAGCACCGCATGCAGCCCGTCACGCAGGCGACGACCGCGTTCGGCGTCGCGACGCAGCAGGGCCAGATCACTGCGCGCCTGCTCCAGCCCACGCCGCACCTGCGCACCGCCAAGGGTATCCAGCGGTTCGTCGGCGAAGTCGATGGCCGCTTCCACGTGGATGCGCAGCAGCACCAGCTGCTCGACCACGGCGTCGATGCGCCGCGAGAACACACCATCCAGCGAACGTCGCGCGGCGCGTGCGGCGCGGTTGTCGCCGGCCGCGATCAGGTCGGCGATGGCCTCGGCCTGGGCCAGGTCCAGCTTGCCGTTGAGGAAGGCGCGTTCGCTGAACTCACCGGGCCGCGCCTGGCGCGCACCGAGCGCGATGCAGCGCGCGACCAGTTGCTGCAGCAGTACCGGACTGCCGTGGCCCTGCAGTTCCACCACTTCTTCGCCGGTGAAGCTGTTCGGTGCCGGGAACCACAGCACGATGCCATCGTCGATGACCTCGCCGTCGGCGTCGCGCAGCCGCGCATAGTGCGCGTGGCGCGGCCGCAGCACGGGCGCGCCCAGCGTGTTGGCGATCACCGCAGCGCGCGGGCCGGACAGGCGCAGCAGGCCGACACCGCCGGCGCCCGGCGCACTGGCAATCGCCACGATGGTGTCGGTGCGGATCGCGTCATTCATGGCTCAGAGCTTCTCCAGCTGCGCGCGCGCCTGCGCCGCGCCGCTGCCCTGCGGCTGCAGCGCCAGGTAAGTGGTGTAGGCCTGCTTCGCCTTGGGCTTGTCGCCCGCGTTGAAGTAGGCGTCGCCCAGATTCAGATAGGCCACGGCACGCGAGGGGTCGATCTTCAGCGTGTTCTCCAGCCAGCGCGCGGCTTCGGCATAGCGCTGCTGGCGGTAGTAGACGAAGCCGAGGTTGTTGGCGGCCTGGGCGAAGTCGGGGCGCAGCTTCAGCGCCTCGGTGAACTGCGCCGCCGCCTCGTCGTACTGCTTCTCGCGGTACAGCTGCAGGCCACGGTCGTTGGCCTGCTGCGCGCGCTGGCGGTCCGACGCCGGGCCGGCGGTGGGCACCACCAGCTTGGCCTTGCCGCCCTGCAGGTCGGCCACCGTCACCGGTGCCTGGCTGCCCTTGGCGTCGCTGGCGGCCTCGACCTTGTTGTTCAGTGCGATCGCATCGGCGGTCAGCTGGCGCGTATCGGCGTTGAGGAACTCCTGGCTGTCCGGCACCTGGAACACGAACTCGCCGCCCTGCGAACCGGGGAGGCTGCCGAAGGCCGGGGTCTGGTGCGAGACCGCCGACACCGCCGGCGCGACGTAGGCGGCCAGCTCGGTACCGGTGATCAGGCCGTCGCCGTTGAGGTCACCCTTGCCGGCCAGCGCCTGCAGCAGCACCCAGGTGAACACCGAATGGCCGTTCGGGCCGGCATCGGCCACCTGCTGGTCGGCGCCACCGGCGGTCAGCATCTGCCGCGCGATGCGCCGCGCGTTCTCGCGCAGAAACGACGACGACGACGGGCCGCCACGGGTCAGGCCAAGCCCGCTGTAGCAGGCATCCATCACGAACATCACGTGCTTGGCCTGCATGCTTTCGGCGATGTTCTGGATGTCGGTCATCGCAATCGCATCGGTGGCGAATTCCTTGGGATCCGAATCCACCGGGATGATGTAGCCCAGATCGCGCCCGGAGGCGAGCTGGCGGGTGGCACCGTGACCGGCGAAGAACACGAACACGCGGTCGTTCTTTCCAGTACGGTCGTCGGCCAGGCGATCGTGGAAGGCCGCGAGGATGTTGTTGCGCGTGGCCTGCTCGTTCTTCAGCACGATCACCTGCGAGGACGGGAAGCCGAACTGCCCGGTCAGGGTGTCGGCCACCGCCTGTGCGTCGTGGCTGGCGTACTCCAGCTTCGGCCACTTGGCGTAATTGTCGATGCCGACCACGATCGCCCACGACTTCTCGTAGCCGGTGGTGACGGTGGCGGCACCGGTGTCGCCCTTGCGCGCGCGCGCAACGGTGAAGTCGCGGCCGTTCCAGCCGGCGAACTGGTAGCCATCGGCAATCAGGCGGTCGAGGATCTGCGGCAGCGCTTTCACCGCACGATCGTGGATATCGTGGAACAGGATGATGCCGCGCTGTTCCTTGTTCACCTGGTCGAGCACGCGCTGCACGATCGACTCCGGTACCGGATCGGCCCAGTCCATCGAGTCGATGTTCCACATGATCGACTTCAGCCCGGCCTCGTTGAGCAGCTGCAGGCCTTCGGCATTGCGCGCGCCGTACGGGAAGCGGAACAGCGGCGCGCGCTTGCTGTCGACATCCTTCAGCAGCGTGTCGGTGTCGAGTACCTGCTGGCGCAGCGCGTCGCCGGTGGTGCGCGACAGCTGAGCGTGGGTCAGGCTGTGGTTGCCGACCGCATAGCCTTCTTCCATCAGGTTGCGGCTGATCTTCGCCATCGGGCCGAGGCTGACCTTGCCGTCGGCCTCGACCTTGCCCAGGTTGCGGCCCACTTCGAAGAATACGCCCGGCACGTCGTAGCGCTTGAGGATGGCCACCACTTCATCGGTATAGGCCTTGTGCGGGCCATCGTCGAAGGTCAGCACCACGGTCTTGGCCGGCAGGTCGCGGCCGAAGATCTCGCGGTCGCTGTCCTTCATCGACATCGGGTACGGCTCGATCACGCCATAGTCGCGCAGGATCGCTTCGCGGCTGTAGTCCTTGTGCAGGTGGGCGATGTAGTCGCCCCACTTCTCGCGCTTCAGTTCGATGGCGCGGGTGCGTTCGAAGCGGCTGAAGATGCGGGTCAGTTCCTGGTTGTAGTTGCGCTCGATCTCGTCGAGCGCCTCCAGGTCTTCACCGATACGCTGGTGCAGTTTCACCGCCGGCAGTGAGGAATCGGTGCCGACCCGCTCATGCAGATCACGCAGCACTTCGCGGAAGGCCAGGCGATCGGCGTCGAACAGTTCCGGCGCCGACTCGACGTAATCCAGCACGGTGCCGAGGGTGGCGAAGCGCTGCGGACTGGAACCGCGCAGCAGAGTGTCGAACTGCGCGGCGATGGCCGTGCGCTGTTCCAGGCCATCGTGGAACAGCTGCTGGCCCACACGCGTGGAGGTGCCGCGGTCGGCGGCCGACTGCTGCTCCTCGTCGGCCAGCAGCACGATGATCCGGCGGTAGCCATCAAGCTGCTTCTGCAGTGCTGCCAGCAACGGCGCAGCGGCGGGATCGGCGGCGGCGGCGGCCTGCGCGCTGGGCTGGGTGACGGTGGTCGCCGGTGCCTTCGCATCCTTGTCGCCACAGCCGGCAACGACCAGGGTCAACAACAGCGAGGGCAGGAACAGGCGGAACGACGACGCACGCGGCATGGCGGACTCGAAGGTGGGAGGAACGGTGTGCAGGCAATTCTAACGCCGCATGCGAAAAGCCCGCCTTGCGGCGGGCTTTTGCTGCGATCAGCCGGCCAGCGGCCAGCTCTACCGATTACTTCTTCTTGACCGGGACCGGCGCGGTGGTGGCCGGGACCGGCTCGCCGCCATGGCGCTTGGTCATCCACCACTGCTGCAGCAGGCCCAGGCCGCCGTTGACCACCCAGTACAGCACCAGGCCGGACGGCATGAAGGCCATCATGACGCCGAACACCAGCGGCATGAACTGCATCATCTTCTGCTGCATCGGGTCCATGCCCGGTGCCGGCGTCAGCTTCTGGGTGAACCACATCACCGCCACGTTGATCACCGGCAGGATGAAGTACGGGTCGCGTGCGGTCAGGTCCTGGATCCAGCCGAACCAGGGCGCCTGGCGCAGTTCGACCGATTCCACCAGCACCCAGTACAGGGCGAAGAAGATCGGCATCTGGATGAGGATCGGCAGGCAGCCACCCATCGGATTGATCTTTTCCTTCTTGTACAGCTCCATCATCGCGGTCTGGAACTTCTGGCGGTCATCGCCATAGCGCTCCTTCAGCTGCGCGATGCGCGGCTGGAAGCGACGCATCTTGGCACCGCTCTTGTACTGGGTCGCCGACAGCGGGTACAGCACCAGCTTCAGCAGCACCACCAGGCCGACGATCGCCCAGCCCCAGTTGCCGACCAGCTTGTGCACCTGGTTCAGCACCCAGAACAGGCCCTGGCCGATCACCGCCATCATCGAGAAGCGGCTGTAGTCGACCACGCGGTCCAGGCCCGGCACGTCTTCCTTGGCGATCAGGTTGACCAGCTTCGGGCCAACCCACAGGCGGGCTTCGGTGCTGGTGGACTGGCCCGGGGCCACGGTGAAGGCCGGGCCACGCGCTTCGATCAGGTCACGACCGGCCACCTGCGACAGCACGTAGTGCGCGGTCTGGTCCTTCTGCGGGATCCAGGCGGTGAAGAAGTGGTGCTGCAGCATCGCCAGCCAGCCGCCGGTGATGTTCTGGTTCAGCGTGCCATCGTCCAGGTAGTCCTTGAACGCACGACGCTGGTACTTCTTGTCGTTGTCGTACCAGGTGGCACCGTTGAAGCTGAACGAATCCGGGTTGGTCATGCTCCGCGACAGGATGGTCGGGGTGCGATCCAGGGTGCGGTAGACGTAGCCGTTCCACGGCGCGGCGCCCGCGTTGCTGACCTCATCCTTGAAGCGCACGGCGTACTCGTTGCGCGAGACGGTCAGGGTGCGCTTGATGGTCACCCCGTTGTCGGCGGTCCACACGAACGGGATCTGCAGCTCGTTCTGGCCCTTGGCCAGCACGAAGTCGGTGGTGTCACCGACCAGCTTGAAGCCGTCTGCACCCGGCACCGGCATGGTCTTGTCTTCGCTGGCCCAGCCGCTGATCGCGCTGTACGGATGCGCGGGATCTTCGGTCAGCAGGCGGACCGGCGGGCTGCCTTCGTCCTTGGTCTGCGGGAAGTGCAGCAGCTCGGCGTCGAGCACGCGGCCGCCATCGAGCACCAGGCGCAGCACGTCGGTGGTGACGGTCACGCGCTGGCTGGCCGGGGTGGCACTGGCCTGGGCCTGCACGGCCGCCTGGCCGGGGGCGCCCGGCACCTGGGCGCTGGGGATGGCGCCGGGGGTCGCACCCGGAACACTCTGTGCGGCAGCCGGGGCCGACGTGGTCGTCGGTGCCGGAGTCGGAGCAGCCTTTTCACGGCTCCACTCCATCCACAGCAGCACGGCCACCATCAGCCAGGCAAAAATGAGGAATACGCGGGTCTGGTTCATCAGCGGACAGGCTCGGCGGGGCCGGGACGCGATGCCGGCTCGGTCAAAGAAGGAGTTGCGATGCCATCAGGCGGCGGCATTGTGCCGTCCACGCCCGGCGTGGGCAATGCACGCAGGCGACGCAGCAGGCGCAGGAAGGCCTGGCGGATCTCGTCGTTGCTGGCGGAACGCGCAGCACTACGAGCCACGACGACGAAGTCGCCTGGCTGAATGTCGGTACGTGTCTGACGCAGGATGTCGCGCAGGACGCGCTTGATCCGGTTACGCCCGACGGCGTTCGGATCAACCTTGCGGGAAACCGCCAGACCCAGCCTGGCCGGCCGGTCAGCCGGCAGCCAGTGCAGGGTCATCAGCGGATCGGACACACGGCGGGCGCCGTTGAAGACCGTTGAATATTCGGCACGCGTGCGAACCCGCGCAGAGCGAGGGAATCGCTTGCGCGGGTCTGCAGTATTCACTGTCGAAGGGATTGCGTCTGCCGCGAGGTGCGGCATGGCAATCAGGCGCTCAGGACTTTGCGGCCCTTGGCGCGGCGACGCGACAGGATCTTGCGGCCGTCAGCGGTCTTCATACGGGCACGGAAGCCGTGGTCGCGCTTACGCTTGAGGTTGCTGGGCTGGTAGGTGCGCTTCGTGGCCATTGGGGGCCTCTCGTATGAATGGGACGGAAAGAACCGGAAATTCTAGAGAGGTCTCCCCCCTCACGTCAACCCCTGGGAGCTACGCGAATTCACCGGGCTGTGCAATAGCTGTGGATGTTTTTGTGAATAAGTAGGGGACAAGCATTCCGAAGGCGGGCGCTCGGTGGTAGTCTGAGCCATCCATTTCCCCCCTTTCCGGCCTGTGTTTGGGCGCCTTGTCGCGTCCATGCCCCGGCCACCGGACGATTATTGCTGATGGATGCTTGGTCCCGTAGTCTCGAGCGCCTCGAAGCGGAGTTCCCGCCGGAAGACGTTCATACCTGGTTGAAGCCGCTGCAGGCCGATCTGCGCGTGGACAGCCTGGTGCTGTATGCACCGAATGCCTTCATCGTCGACCAGGTCCGCGAGCTGTACCTGGCCCGGATCCGCGAACTGCTGGCGCACTTCGCCGGTTTCAGCGACGTTTTTCTTGAAATCGGCTCGCGCCCGCGCCCAGTGGAGGCGCAGAACGCGCCGGTTTCCACGCCCTCGGCGCATGTGTCCAGCGAACCGCAGGTGCCGTTCGCCGGCAATCTGGACAACCACTACACCTTTGCCAACTTCGTCGAAGGCCGCAGCAACCAGCTGGGCCTGGCCGCCGCGTTCCAGGCCGCGCAGAAGCCGGGCGACCGTGCGCACAACCCGCTGCTGCTGTACGGAGGCACCGGCCTGGGCAAGACCCACCTGATGTTCGCCGCCGGCAACGCCATGCGCCAGGCCAATCCGGGTGCGAAGGTGCTGTACCTGCGTTCGGAACAGTTCTTCAGCGCGATGATCCGGGCCCTGCAGGAAAAGACCATGGATCAGTTCAAGCGCCAGTTCCAGCAGGTGGACGCGCTGCTGATCGACGACATCCAGTTCTTCGCCGGCAAGGACCGCACCCAGGAAGAGTTCTTCCACACCTTCAACGCGTTGTTCGATGGCAAGCAGCAGATCATCCTGACCTGCGACCGCTATCCGCGCGAAGTCGAGGGCCTGGAAGCGCGCCTGAAGTCGCGGCTTGCCTGGGGCCTGTCGGTCGCGATCGAACCGCCGGACTTTGAGACCCGCGCCGCGATCGTGCTGGCCAAGGCACGCGAGCGTGGTGCCGAGATTCCCGATGATGTTGCGTTCCTGATCGCCAAGAAAATGCGCTCCAACGTGCGCGACCTCGAAGGTGCGCTCAATACCCTGACCGCCCGCGCCAATTTCACCGGCCGTGCGATCACCACCGAGTTCGCGCAGGAAACCCTGCGCGACCTGCTGCGCGCCCAGCAGCAGGCGATCAGCATTCCCAACATCCAGAAAACCGTTGCCGACTACTACGGCCTGCAGATCAAGGATCTGCTGTCGAAGCGTCGGACCCGCTCGCTGGCCCGCCCCCGCCAGGTCGCCATGGCCCTGACCAAGGAACTGACCGAGCACAGCCTGCCCGAGATCGGCGATGCCTTTGCCGGTCGCGATCACACCACGGTGCTGCATGCCTGCCGCCAGATCCGGACCCTGATGGAAACCGACGGCAAGCTCCGCGAGGACTGGGACAAGCTGATCCGGAAGCTGAGCGAATGATGCACGGCTGCCGATGAGGCGTCATCGCACAAAACGGTGCAGAATCCGGTAGCAAGCGCGGGACACGTTGTGGATAAAAATGGCGTTTGAAAACGCAGCTGATTTATCCACAGCTTTCCCCACCCTCTGGGGGTCGGTAATACAGAGGGTTTCGATGCATGAAACTCTTTTATTTACAAAGACTTAGCGTTGTTTTCCAGCGATTCTGTCTCTACCAGCACCACCAAGCTTTTGATTTATTCCACATTTTTTAAAGCATAGGGGCACGGAACCACATGCGTTTCACACTGCAGCGCGAAGCCTTTCTCAAGCCGTTGGCACAGGTCGTCAACGTGGTCGAACGCCGCCAGACCCTTCCGGTTCTGGCCAATTTCCTGGTCCAGGTGCAGAACGGCCAGCTGTCGCTGACCGGCACCGACCTGGAAGTGGAGATGGTGTCGCGGATCGCGGTTGAAGATGCCCAGGACGGCGAAACCACCATTCCCGCCCGCAAGCTGTTCGAGATCATCCGCGCCCTGCCCGACGGCAGCCGGATCACCGTCTCGCAGACCGGTGACAAGATCACCGTGCAGGCCGGCCGCAGCCGTTTCACCCTGGCCACCCTGCCTTCCAACGACTTCCCGTCGGTGGACGAAGTGGAAGCCACCGAGCGCGTGGCCATCGGCGAAGCGACCCTGAAGGAACTGATCGAGCGCACCGCGTTCGCGATGGCCCAGCAGGACGTGCGCTACTACCTCAATGGCCTGCTGTTTGATCTGCGCGGTGATGCACTGCGTACCGTCGCCACCGACGGCCACCGCCTGGCGCTGTGTGAAACCGACCTGGCCAAGCCGAGCGGTTCCAAGCGCCAGATCATCGTGCCGCGCAAGGGCGTGACCGAACTGCAGCGCCTGCTGGAGAGCGGTGATCGCGAGATCGAGCTGGAAGTCGGCCGCAGCCACGTCCGCGTCAAGCGCGACGATGTGACCTTCACCTCCAAGCTGATCGATGGCCGCTTCCCGGATTACGAAGCGGTGATTCCGATTGGCGCCGACCGCGAAGTGAAGGTTGATCGCGAAGCGCTGCGTGCCTCGCTGCAGCGTGCTGCGATCCTGTCCAACGAGAAGTACCGCGGCATCCGCGTGGAAGTCTCGCCGGGCAACTTGAAGATCAGCGCGCACAACCCGGAACAGGAAGAAGCCCAGGAAGAGATCGAAGCCGACACCACGGTCAGCGATCTGGCCATTGGCTTCAACGTGAACTACCTACTGGATGCCCTCTCCGCCCTGCGCGATGAGGAAGTCATCATCCAGCTGCGCGATTCCAACTCTTCGGCACTGGTGCGTGAATCCAGCAGCGAGAAGTCGCGTCACGTGGTCATGCCGCTGCGTCTCTGACACGAGCGCTGTTCCACGTGGAACCGAACGACGCCCGGGATCTTCCCGGGCGTTTTTTTTGTTCCACGTGGAGCACGTGTTCGGGCGTCGAGCAGTATCAGCAGAGATGGATGTCCTCCTCCTCGCTGGGTCCGATTGCCTTCGCTCTGCCTTCAGCGGCACTGACGCCGTTGGTTTGGACCAGCGATTGCTTGCCAACAGAGACCGACGATTCACGTTCGATCGGAAGTACCTGTGCCTGGACCTTCAACGAGCATGCATCCGCCCTGATCTGACTGGAGGTTTGAAGCGAAGCGCTTCCGACACAGGAATGCTCGTTGCTTGCGCAAACGCTTCTGTCCACAGGACCGATTCGGGACAGATCGGGCCAAGCCTAGCTTCTAAATCTGGGTATAAATCTAAAGCATGGTGGTGATGGTAGGGCCAGATTTCGTGGAAAAACTGGTTATCTCTATGATTTAAAAAGGATTTATGTGCCCGAAACCCCCTGTATAGAGGCCCCCCAGGCTGGGGGGGAACCTGTGGATAGTTTCCAAGCCCAGGCAAAAGGGCTTTTTTATCCACAGATTGCCCATACCTTGTGTATAAGTCATACAGGCCCGCTGTGGACAGCGTGAAACGAGGGGGCTGAATTCTTTGAAATCTGTGGAACCTCCCAGGGCATCGGATCGCAGATTTGAAGGAATTCGAGCGTTCGTCCGCCCACCCGGCTTGCCAAGCGCGCACTGGCATCTGCGCAGTGGTCCTGAAATCGTTGAAATCTGAGGGTTCTTGCCCTGCAACCTTGTGCAGAACTGAAGTAATTTCAGCTGCGCCCGATGCTGGAAGCGACCAAGCGGGGCAAGTGGCGCCACGTGGAACCCCCGATTGATGGGTGCGCAGAAGCGCCTGCCCCGCATCGACGCGGGTGCAGCGCGTCCGGCTTGACCGATGCAGTAAGCTGATGGATTCCCTGCCCCTCTACCGCCCTGTGCGGATGGTCTTTCGTGCCCCATGCAGATCCGCCGCCTCGCCCTGCACCAACTGCGTCGCTTCAGTGCGGTGGACCTGTCGCCCCAGCCGGGATTGAACCTGCTGACCGGTGACAACGGGGCCGGCAAGACCAGCGTGCTGGAAGCACTGCACTTGATGGCCTATGGCCGCAGCTTCCGTGGCCGGGTCCGCGATGGCTTGGTGCGCCAGGGCCAGGACGCGCTGGAAATCTTCGTGGAATGGGATGAACAGCGTGCCGATCATCCACCACACCGTCGAAAGGCAGGCCTGCGTCATAGCGGGCAGGAGTGGAAGGGACGATTGGACGGCGAAGACGTGGCCCAACTGGGCAATCTCTGCGCTGCGCTGGCGGTAGTGACCTTCGAGCCCGGCAGCCATGCGCTGGTCAGCGGTGGTGGCGAACCTCGCCGTCGCTTCCTCGATTGGGGTTTGTTCCACGTGGAACCGGACTTTCTGTCCCTATGGCGTCGCTATTCCCGGGCGTTGAAGCAACGCAACGCGCTGCTCAAGCAGGGCGGCCCTTCGCGGATGCTCGATACCTGGGATCACGAGCTCGCAGAAGCCGGAGAACCGTTGACCAGCCGCCGCCAGCACTACCTGGAGCGTCTGCAACAGCGCACCGTGGCCTTGGCTGCCAGCCTGGCCCCACAACTGGGCATCCAGGGGTTGGAACTGAGTCCCGGTTGGCGTCGCCATGAGCTTCCGTTGGCCGATGCCCTGCTTCTGGCCCGGGAACGCGACCGGCAGGCCGGTTACACCTCGATCGGCCCGCACCGGGCTGACTGGAGCGTGGATTTCCATAGCATTCCTGGTCGCGATGCTCTGTCCCGGGGCCAGGCCAAGCTGACGGCGTTGGCCTGCCTGCTCGCGCAGGCTGAAGACTATGCCGAACAGCGCGGCGAATGGCCGGTCATCGCCCTGGATGATCTGGCCTCGGAGCTGGATCGCACCCATCAGGCGCGGGTTCTGGAGCGCCTGCTCAACGGGCCGGCGCAGATCTTCATCACGGCTACCGAAACACCGGCGGCGCTGCAGGAACTGACGCACATCGCCCGGTTCCACGTGGAACATGCACAGATCGTGGCTGTGCCATAGTGGGCGCACCAGGGCCGCTCGACCCCGGCTGGTATAATTCGGGTTGGAATCCTTTCATTCTCGGCGCATCGCCCCAAGCGGTGCCCGACCTGCGGAGCCTACGGCAAGCGCAATGAGCGACGAACAGAACACCCCGGCAAACAACGGCAATTACGACGCCAACAGCATTACCGCCCTGGAAGGCCTGGAGGCTGTCCGCAAGCGTCCCGGCATGTACATCGGTGACGTGCATGACGGCACCGGTCTGCACCACATGGTGTTCGAGGTCGTCGACAACTCGATCGACGAAGCGCTGGCCGGCCATGCCGACCACGTGGCCGTGACGATCCACGCCGACGGCTCGGTCTCGGTGTCCGACAACGGCCGCGGTATCCCGACCGGCAAGCACGAGCAGATGAGTGCCAAGCTCGGCCGCGAAGTGTCCGCGGCTGAAGTCGTGATGACGGTCCTGCATGCAGGCGGCAAGTTCGACGACAACAGCTACAAGGTTTCGGGCGGCCTGCACGGCGTCGGCGTCAGCGTGGTCAATGCGCTGTCGCAGAAGCTGCTGGTGGACGTGTTCCAGGGCGGCTTCCACTACCAGCAGGAATTCAGCAACGGCGCTGCGGTCAGCCCGCTGGCCAAGCTGGAAGCCACCACCAAGCGCGGCACCACGGTTCGCTTCTGGCCGTCGACCGTGGCGTTCCACGACAACGTGGAATTCCACTACGACATCCTGGCCCGTCGCCTGCGCGAGCTGTCGTTCCTGAACTCCGGCGTCAAGATCGTTCTTGCCGACGAGCGTGGTGATGGCCGCCGCGATGACTTCCACTACGAAGGTGGCATCCGCAGCTTCGTGGAGCATCTGGCCCAGCTGAAGACCCCGTTGCACCCGAACGTCATCGCCGTCAGCGGCGAGCACAACGGCATCACCGTGGAAGTGGCGCTGCAGTGGACCGACTCCTACCAGGAGACGATGTACTGCTTCACCAACAACATCCCGCAGAAGGACGGCGGTACCCATCTGGCGGGCTTCCGCGGCGCGCTGACCCGCGTGCTCAACAACTACATCGAGCAGAACGGCATCGCCAAGCAGGCCAAGATCAACCTGACCGGCGATGACATGCGCGAAGGCATGATCGCGGTGCTGTCGGTGAAGGTGCCGGATCCGAGCTTCTCCAGCCAGACCAAGGAAAAGCTGGTCAGCTCCGACGTGCGTCCGGCGGTGGAAAACGCCTTTGGTGCGCGGCTGGAAGAGTTCCTGCAGGAGAATCCGAACGAAGCCAAGGCGATCGCCGGCAAGATCGTCGACGCGGCGCGTGCACGTGAAGCCGCGCGCAAGGCCCGCGACCTGACCCGCCGCAAGGGCGCGCTGGACATCGCTGGCCTTCCGGGCAAGCTGGCCGACTGCCAGGAAAAGGATCCGGCGCTGTCCGAACTGTTCATCGTCGAGGGTGACTCGGCAGGTGGCTCGGCCAAGCAGGGGCGCAACCGCAAGAACCAGGCGGTGCTGCCGCTGCGCGGCAAGATCCTCAACGTGGAACGCGCGCGCTTCGACCGCATGCTGTCCTCCGACCAGGTCGGTACGCTGATCACCGCGCTGGGCACCGGCATCGGCCGTGACGAGTACAACCCGGACAAGCTGCGTTACCACAAGATCATCATCATGACCGACGCCGACGTTGACGGCGCCCACATCCGCACCCTGCTGCTGACGTTCTTCTACCGTCAGATGCCGGAGCTGATCGAGCGCGGTTACGTCTACATCGGCCTGCCGCCGCTGTACAAGATCAAGCAGGGCAAGCAGGAGCTGTACCTGAAGGACGACCCGGCGCTGGACAGCTACCTGGCCAGCAGCGCGGTGGAAAACGCGGCGCTGGTGCCGGCCACCGGCGAACCGGGCATTGAAGGCCTGGCGCTGGAGAAGCTGCTGCTGGCTTACGCCGCCGCGCTGGATTCGATCGAGCGCAATGCACACCGCTACGACCGCAACCTGCTTGAAGCGCTGGTCGATTTCGTGCCGATGGACGTGGACAGCCTGCGCAATGCCGGTGAAGGCGAAGGCCTGGATGCACTGGCCAAGCGCCTCAACCAGGGCAGCCTGGGCAGCCCGCGCTTCAGCCTGGAGCTGCAGGAAGCCAATGACGAACGTCCGGCCGCAGTGCTGGTGACCCGCCGCCACATGGGTGAACAGCACATCCAGGTACTGCCGATGTCGGCCTTCGAAAGCGGCGAACTGCGTGCGATCCACCAGGCGTCGAAGCTGCTGCATGGGCTGGTCCGCGAAGGGGCGACAATCTCCCGCGGCGCCAAGTCGATCGAAGTGGACAGCTTCGCCAAGGCGCAGAACTGGTTGCTTGAAGAGGCCAAGCGTGGCCGCCAGATCCAGCGATTCAAGGGCCTGGGTGAAATGAATCCGGAGCAGCTGTGGGACACCACCGTGAACCCGGAAACGCGCCGGCTGCTGCAGGTGCGCATCGAGGACGCAGTTGCCGCCGACCAGATCTTCAGCACCCTCATGGGTGATGTGGTCGAACCGCGTCGCGATTTCATCGAAGACAACGCGCTGAAGGTCGCCAACCTGGATATCTGACACAATCGGGACATGGCCGGTGCGCGGGAGGTGCATCGGCTTTCGACCCTCGAACGCAGGTACCTGATGTCCGCATCCGTCCCGGTCTCCGCCGCCCCGCCTCCGGTTCCGCCGGCGTCTACCCCGCCGCGCGCCGTGGCACCGTTGGCAGGGTTTTTCATCGACCTGGGCATCGCTGCCGTCACCCTGGTCGGCCTGAGCATGGTCACTGGCCTGTTCTGGGGCTTCTACCGTGCGATCGTGGTCAGCCGCGCCAACGCCGCGGCCAATGGCGGCGCACTGACACCCGATGCCGTCGGCACGGCAGTGGGCCAACCCGGTGCCCTGGCGCAGATCCTGATGGCCCTGATCGCCACCGGTGGCGCCGCACTGCTGCTGTACTTCTGGCGACGTCCCGCCAACGCGGGCGAACGCCGCGCCTCCCGCCAGGCACTGCGGCGTCCTTCGACCTGGGGCTGGACCCTGCTGGTGGCCACGCTGATCGTGCTCGGCAGCAACGGCATCGCCTTCCTGGCCAAGCAGTTCGGCATCGAGCCGGTGCCGACCAACGTGGAGCTGATGCAGAACGCGATCGCGCGTTTCCCGCTGTTCCTGGTCCTGTTTGCCGTGGTGCTTGCACCGGCTTACGAAGAACTGCTGTTCCGCCGCGTGCTGTTCGGGCGGCTGTGGCAGGCGGGCCGGCCCTGGCTGGGCATCATCCTCAGCAGCCTGGCCTTCGCTCTGGTCCATGAGGTGCCGGGGCTGAGCAGGAACTCGTTGCTGGGCATGGCCCAGCTGTGGCTGGTCTATGGCGGCATGGGGGCTGCGTTCTGCTGGCTCTACCGGCGCACCGGCACGTTGTGGGCCGCGATCACCGCGCATGCGCTGAACAACGCGGTTGCACTTGCCGCGATGGTGTTCCTGGGATCAACGTAACGCCGTGTCCGCTTGACGAAAGATTAAGCCGCTACGCTACACACTGCGCACATGAACACGGGGGAGTTTCCATGAAACGACTGCTGCTGGCCCTTGTCATCACCACCCTGGTCAGCGCCTGCGCGACCACCACCTCCCCTACCGGACGCCGGCAGATGGTGGGCGGCGTCTCGCAGGCCCAGCTGGACCAGCTGGGCGCGCAGGCGTTCGCCGAAACCAAGCAGAAGGAAAAGATCAGCACCGACGGGCGCCAGAACGGCTACGTGCAGTGCGTGGTCAACGCCCTGGTCGCGCAGCTGCCGCCACAATACCGTGGCGTACGGTGGGAAACCGCCGTGTTCGTGGACAAGGAACCGAACGCCTTCGCCCTGCCCGGCGGCAAGGTCGGTGTGAACACCGGCATCTTCACCGTCGCCAAGAACCAGGACCAGCTGGCTGCCGTGATCGGCCATGAAATCGGCCACGTCATCGCCCGCCACCACGAGGAGCGCATCACCCGCCAGATGGGCGCGCAGACCGGCTTGGCCGTGCTCGGGGCGCTGGCCGGTGCCGCTTACGGTGAAGGTGCCGCCAGCACGGTGAACCAGCTTGGCGGCATGGGCGCGCAGACGGCCTTCCTGCTGCCCGGCTCGCGCACCCAGGAGAGCGAGGCCGACGTGATCGGCCAGCGATTGATGGCCCAGGCCGGTTTCAATCCCGCGCAGGCGGTCGATCTGTGGCAGAACATGATGGCGGCCAGCGGTGGTCGCAGCCCACAATGGCTGTCCACCCACCCCGACCCGGCCAACCGGATCCAGGAACTGCGACGCGATGCCCCGGCCCTGACGCCGGTCTATCAGCAGGCGCAGGCGGCCGGACTGCGGCCAAAGTGCGGATGAGTGCGCAGTTCTATGCTGTATTGCAGCACATAAAACGATTTCTCACGCCATCTGTTTCTGATACGTTTGGCGGCTCAGATTTTTCTGACAGTCCGACTTTGCCGCTAACCGGCGGTTCGATCGAGGTGAACGATGATTTTCCGTAACCACAAAGCTGTGCTTTCCGTCCTCGTCGCGACCGCCCTGACCGGCGCCGTGGTCACCGATGCCTTCGCGCAGTCCTCGCGTTCTTCCGAGCGTGGCAACCGCGGTGGCAAGCAGGCCAAGGCCGAGGTGCTGTACCCGAATGCGACCCGCCAGGAGCCGACGGTCAAGGCTTCGGCCAAGATGGGCAGCAAGCTGCAGAAAATGATCGACAGCTACAACAAGGAAAAGTTCCCGGAGACCCGCACCCAGGCCGACGCGATCCTGGCTGACAGCGCCGCGAACGAGTACGACAAGTCGCTGGCCGCGCAGCTGGCCTCGCAGGCCGCCTACCAGACCGACGACACCCCGGCCGCCGTCGCTTACCTGAAGCAGGTCCTGCAGTTCAACGGCCTGGACAACAACGGCCACTTCCAGTCGATGCTGATGCTGGGCCAGCTGGAGCTGCAGGAAGACAAGACCGCCGAAGGCCTGGCGACCCTCGACAAGTACTTCGCCGAGAGCAAGTCGACCAAGCCGGAAGAACTGATCGCCAAGGGCCAGGCGCTGTACCAGCTGGAGCGCTACCAGGAAGCGATCCCGGTGCTGAAGCAGGCCATCGCCGGCGCCGCCGAACCGAAGGACAACTGGAACCAGCTGCTGATGGCGGCCCTGTCCGAAGCCGGCCAGTCCGGTGAAGCGGTCAAGGAAGCCGAGGCTCTGGCCGCCAAGAATCCGAACGACAAGAAGGCCCAGCTGAACCTGGCCAGCATGTACATGCAGGCCGACCAGATGGAAAAGGCTGCCGCGGTGATGGACAAGCTGCGCAGCAGCGGCCAGCTCACCGAAGAGCGCGAGTACAAGCAGCTGTACTCGATCTATGCCAACACCGAACACAAGGAAAAGGACGTCATCGCGGTCATCAACGAAGGGTTGCAGAAGGGCATCCTGAAGCCGGATTACCAGGTCTACCTGGCGCTGGCCCAGTCCTACTACTACTCCGACCAGGTGCCGCAGGCGATCGATGCGTGGCAGAAGGCTGCCCCGCTGTCCAAGGACGGTGAGACCTACCTGAACCTGGCACGCGTCCTGCATGCCGAAGGTCGCATCCCGGAGGCCAAGCAGGCCGCCCAGCAGGCGCTGGCGAAGGGTGTGAAGAACCAGGCTGATGCCAAGAAAATCATCAACCTGAAGTAAGTAGGAATAACGCCTGAATGCCTGCTCAGTTGATGCGCAGGCGCTCAGGATTGGTATAAGCTTGGAGGTTCCTGCGGTGTCATGCACCGCTGATCAGGGATTCCGCCCCCGGCATCCCGGCCCCACTATTGAGCTCTTGGCGCATGACGGAACAACTAGTCGTTCACCGGTACGAACAACCCGATGACAAGGGGCTGAGCTGGCCTCGCATCGTCGGCATCGCGTTTGTAATTGCCCTGCATCTGGCCGCCTTCATGATGCTCCTCATTCCCGCCGTGGCTCCCAAGGCCGTTGCGGAGAAGGAGCGTAATGTGATGGTGACCATCGTCGACGCACCGCCGCCGCCGCCCCCGCCGCCGCCGCCGCCGCCGCCGACCGATACTCCGCCGCCGCCGGTGAAGAATCTGTCGCCGCCGAAGCCGTCGCCGGTCCCGCCGCCGCCGCAGGCGCCGGTCGTGGACGTGCCGGAACCGCGCCCGAACGACATCGTCACCCCGCCGTCGCCTCCGTCGCCGCCGGCACCGCCGACCTCGATCGAGGCCAGCGTCGACATCTCGTCGAAGGCCATGAATCCGCCGCGCTATCCGCCGGCAGCCTTCCGCGCGGGTATCCAGGGCGAAGTGATCCTGATCATTGATGTCGATGCCAGCGGCAACGTCACCAATGTCACGGTGGAAAAGTCCAGCCGTAACCGCGACCTGGACCGTGCTGCGATGGAAGCGGCTCGCAAGTGGCGCTTCAACGCCGCTGAAGCAGGCGGTAAGAAGACGGCAGGTCGCGTTCGCGTTCCGGTCAACTTTGCGCTGAACTGATGCGTCCGGGTGGCCGCCGGCCACCCCCGCTCCCGGTTCGATTGTTTAGCTTAGCTACACCCTTTATCACCACACACAACAAAGGTAAGCGTCATGCTGCAGGAAATTTTCATCGCCGCTGCTGCCGGGGGCAATCCGTCCAACGCCCTGTCGCAGATGGGCTTCGAGCACCTGATCCACGAAATGACCACCAAGCCGGGTGATTTCGCGGTTTCCTGGGTCGTGCTGCTGACCCTGATCGCCATGTCGGCCATGTCCTGGTACTGGACCGTCATCAACATCTTCCGTGCTACCCGCCTGAAGAGCGCCGCTGATCGCGTCGTCAGCCTGTTCTGGGACACCCCGAACGCGCAGGACGCCATCCGTGCGATGGAAGAGCAGCCGGCTTCCGAGCCGTTCTCGAAGATCGCCCTGGACGCTGCCCAGGCAGCTGCCCACCACCAGCGCGCTGAAGGCGGTGCTACCGGCGGCGTCGGTGAGAACCTGAGCCGTTCGGAGTTCGTCGACCGCGCTCTGCGCCAGGCCGTGACCCGCGAAAGCAACAAGCTGCAGTCGGGCATGACCCTGCTGGCCACCGTCGGCGCGACCGCTCCGTTCGTCGGTCTGCTGGGTACCGTGTGGGGCATCTACGGCGCGCTGATCAAGATCGGTGCCACCGGCTCCGCTTCGATCGACGCCGTTGCCGGCCCGGTGGGTGAAGCGCTGATCATGACCGCGATCGGTCTGTTCGTCGCGATCCCGGCCGTGTTCGCCTTCAACTTCTTCAGCAAGATCAACAGCGCGACCATCAGCAAGTTCGATACCTTCGCGCACGACCTGCACGACTTCTTCGCCACCGGCTCGCGCGTCCGCTAATTGCGGCGCGCGTCACCCAGCGACGAACGTAAGTAGTCACCAAGATCTAGACGGAGCCCGTTATGGCTTTCAGTAGTGGTAACAGCGGCGGCCCCATGGCCGACATCAACGTTACGCCCCTCGTGGACGTGATGCTGGTGCTGCTGATCATCTTCATCATCACGGCGCCCCTGATGTCCCACAAGGTCAAGGTGGATCTGCCGGAAGCCAACCTGATCCAGAAGCCGGAAGACGCTGAAAAGCGTTCCGGACCGATCACCCTGGCAGTCAAGGAAGACGGCTCGATCTACTGGAACGACGAAGAAATCAACAAGCAGACTCTCGAGTCGCGCTTGGCGACCGCCGCCCAGCAGACCCCGCAGCCGCCGCTGAACCTGCGTGGTGACCGCACCACCAAGATGCGTGTCATCAACGACCTGACCAAGGTCGCGCAGGAGCAGGGCATGCTGGACGTCGGCTTCGTCGCGACCAAAGAAAAGGGGCAATAAGCCATGGCATTCAGTAGTGGTGGTGGCAAGGGCCCCATGGCAGACATCAACGTCACGCCCCTCGTGGACGTGATGCTGGTTCTGCTGATCATCTTCATCGTGACCGCGCCGATCATGACGTACCCGATCGCCGTGGACCTGCCGCAGCGCGTGCTCAACCCACCGCCGCAGCTGGTCGAACCGCCGCCGCCGATCGAACTGAAGATCGACGCCAGCAACCAGGTCTCGTGGAACAACAGCCCGATCAATACCAGCGAGCTGCAGCAGCGGATGGAGCAGGAGGTCCAGCGTGACCCGACCAACCAGCCGGAACTGCGCATCGACGCCAGCCCGGATTCCGAGTACGACGTGATGGCCAAGGTTCTGGCCGCCGCGAAGAACGCTCAGATGAAGAAGATCGGTTTTGTGCAGCAGTAATCGCTACACCGCAACACAACAGTCATGACGCGACTGCAGACGCCCCTGGAGACAGGGGCGTCTTTTTTATGCCTGACGCCCTGGACCGTTATGATCGGCGGATGCTCGCCCTCTTCGACTCCCTGCGCCACTGGCTCGACGGCATTGCCCACCTTGGCACGATCCTGGCGGTGGCCTATCTGCTGTACCTGTTCGCGCTGGCGGGCTGGATCATGCTGCAGAAGCGCGAGCCGGTGGCAACGTTGAGCTGGATCCTGTCGCTGGCGCTGCTGCCGTATCTGGGCCTCTTCATCTACTACCTGCTGGGACCGCAGAAGGTGAAGCGCCAGCGCCTGCGACGTGGCCGCGCACGCTCGGGCATGGAGCACTACAGCGACGTCTGCCCGCCCGACACCGACTGCACCGAGCTGGCCAAGATCGCCCAGGCCACCACCGGGCTGGCCCCGAGCAGCGCGACCGAAGTGACCTGGCTGGTGGACGGTGCGGCGACCTATGCGGCCTTGCTGGAAGCCGTTGCACAGGCGCGCGACCACATCCATCTGGAGTACTACATCTTCAATCCGGATCACGCAGGCACCGCCCTGCGCGATGCCCTGGTCGAACGCGCACGTGCCGGTGTGCAGGTGCGCCTGCTGCTGGATGCGGTGGGCTCATCCGCCCTGCCCCGCCGCTTCCTGCAGCCCCTGCTGGAGGCCGGCGGTGAAGCGATCTGGTTCCACCCCCGGCAGCTGCTGAAACCGTTCAAGCGTCCGTGGCTGAACCTGCGCACGCACCGCAAGCTGGTGATCGTCGATGGCCGCCTGGCCTTCACCGGCGGCATCAACATCACCGACGACGAAGACGAAAGCCGCAGGCCCGATGCCTACCGCGACCTGCACATGCGCATCCGCGGCCACGTGGTGCGCAGCCTGCAGCTGGTGTTCGCCGAGGACTGGCTCTACGCCAGCGGACAGGACCACTCGCGTTTCGACATCGCCCGCCTCTGGCCGGCCGACATGCCACTGCGCGCGGACGGTCCGATCAACGCCCAGGTGCTGGTATCCGGACCGGACTCGGGCTGGGAAACCATCCACCGCCTGCATGTGGCGGCCATCCAGGAAGCGCACGAGCGGGTCTGGCTTGTGACGCCCTATTTCGTACCGGGCGAAGCAGCCCGGATGGCGCTGACGTCGGCCGCGCTGGGCGGCCTGGACGTGCGCCTGCTGGTGCCGAAGATGAGCGATTCCTGGTTCGTCACCCAGGCCGCACGCTCCTACTTCGACGAGCTGCTGCATGCCGGGGTGAAGATCTACGAGTACGGCCCTCGCATGCTGCATACCAAGGCCTTCATCGCCGACGACGATGTCTGCATCGTCGGCAGCGCCAACTTCGACCACCGCAGCTTCCGGCTGAACTTCGAGCTGTCGATGATGATCAGCGACCGTGACCGTGTCGCCGCCCTGGCCGCGTTGCTGCAGGGCGAATTCGACCGCGCCAGCCGGGTGCATGACCAGGCCGGCCGCTCGCTGTGGCTGCACCGCCTGCCGGAGGCATTCGCCCGGCTGGCCTCGCCGCTGCTCTGACGCGGCGCTACACTGCGGCGATCATCCGGGGAGCCCGACTATGTACTGGTTGTACCTGCTGCTGGCGCTGGGCTGTTTCGCCTTCGCCCTGAAGACACCCAGCGCCGGGCTGATGAGCCTGTGCCTGCTGGCCGCCCTCGCCTTCCTGCTGGCCTGGGTACGCGGCCGCTACGTGGCCCGCTTCGGTGACCTGCAACGCGACCCCGCCACCCTGGTCGATGCCGAGGAACTGCGTCGCCTGCGCGAGCAGGCCCAGGCGCGCCGCAACGATGACGCCAACGACCACGATCCGTCCCCTCTTTCCAAGTAGTTCCGTTCCATGACCCAGCTCAGCGTCAACGTCAACAAGATCGCCGTCCTGCGCAATTCGCGCGGCGGCGCCGAACCGGACGTGGTGCGTGCCGCCCAGGCCTGCCTGGATGCCGGTGCGCATGGCATCACCGTGCACCCGCGGCCGGACCGTCGCCACATCACCGCCGAGGACGTGCTGGCGCTGTCGACGCTGACCCGCGCGCGTGGCGTCGAATTCAACATCGAAGGCAATCCGTTCGCGCCGCCGCGTGAGGGCTATCCGGGGCTGCTGCCGCTGTGCGAACAGACCCGTCCGGCGCAGGCCACCCTGGTCCCCGATGGTGATGGCCAGATCACCTCCGACCACGGTTTCGACTTCGAACGCGATGCCGAGCGCCTGCGTCCGCTGGTGGCTGCGCTGAAGGCAATGGGTTGCCGGGTCAGCCTGTTCGTTGATGCCGGCAACCCGTTGCTGGAGCAGGCCGCCGAGGTCGGTGCCGACCGCATCGAGTTGTACACCGGCCCGTACGCGGAAGCGCACGCGGCCGGCGATGCCGACGCGATGCTCGCGCTGTTCGCCACTGCCGCACGCCGAGCACAGGCCGTTGGCCTGGGCGTGAACGCCGGCCACGACCTGTCGCAGGACAACCTTCGCGACTTCCTGGCCAACGTGCCGGACGTGCTGGAAGTGTCGATCGGCCACGCACTGATCGGTGAGGCGCTGTATGACGGGCTGGATGCCACGGTGCGGGGCTATCTGGCCCTGCTGTGACCTATGGAGGCAGCCGAGCATGGGCTCGGCTCTACGGTGATACGGGTGCCTTGTAGAGCCGAGCCCATGCTCGGCTCAGCCCCGCCCTGAACCCTTCAGGCGACCGTCGCAGCCATTGAGACGGCCGCGCCGTACGATTCCGCAATGGGTATTGCGATCAAGGGCCGAGGTTCCACGTCCCACCTTGCCGGGCGCTTTGAAAGCACCGTCAGCGAGGCGGTGGATGACGGCTGGGCGGTTGACGAGAGCGAAGAATTCCTCGCTCCGCGCCTGCGCACCGAGGTGCGTGCCGAAACCGCGCGCAGCATCATCACCCGCAACAATTCGCCCGACGTCGGCTTCAGCCAATCGGTGAATCCGTATCGCGGTTGCGAGCATGGGTGCTCGTACTGCTTCGCGCGCCCTTCGCATGCCTATCTGAACCTGTCGCCTGGCCTGGACTTCGAGACCAAGCTGTTCGCCAAGACCAACGCGCCACAGTTGCTGCGCAAGGAGTTGTCGAAGCCGGGTTACGTGCCGCAGCCGATCGCGCTGGGCATCAACACCGATGCTTACCAGCCGATCGAACGCAAGTTCAAGCTGACCCGCCAGCTGATCGAAGTGATGCTGGAGACCAAGCATCCGTTTTCGCTGATCACCAAGAACGCACTGGTCGAGCGCGACATTGATCTGCTTGCGCCGCTGGCCGCGGAGAACCTGGTCAGCGTGCATTTCTCGGTGACCTCGCTGGACCCGCATCTCTCCGCGAAGCTGGAACCGCGCGCATCAGCGCCACATGCACGGCTGCGCGCGATGAAGCGCCTGCATGACGCCGGCATTCCGGTGGGTGTGATGGTGGCGCCTGTGATTCCGTGGATCAACGACAGCGAGCTGGAAGCCGTGCTGGAGGCCGCACATGACGCCGGCGCCAGCACTGCCGGCTACGTGCTTCTGCGCCTGCCACTGGAAGTGGCGCCGCTGTTCCGCGACTGGCTGGATACGCACCAGCCCGATCGCGCCGCGCATGTGATGAGCACCATCCAGCAGCTGCGTGGCGGCAAGGACTACGACAGCCAGTTTGGCACCCGAATGCGGGGCCAGGGCGTGTATGCCGATCTGTTGAACAACCGCTTCAAGTTGGCGCGCAAGCGCCTCGGCTTCAACGCGCAGAACAGTCATTGGCCGAAGCTGGATTGCAGCCGGTTCCTGAGGCCGTTGCCGCCTAAGAAGGAATCGCCGCAGGGCAGCTTGTTCTGAGTCCATCAGTCGAGCATCGCTCGACTCTACAACCGGGGCCGTTGAGCAGCCCGGCCTCATCCCCCAAACAACTTCTGCGCACTCTGGAACAGGATCCAGCTGGTGGCGATGAACTTGTCGCCACCCTGCGGCCGGTTGCCACGATGGGTGTGGGTGAACGCCGTCGGCGCGATCAGCAGGCTGCCGGTGCGCGGCGCAATCTTGCGGCCCTGGAACAGGAACTCGGTTTCGCCCTCTTCGAATTCGTCGTTGAGGTACAGCGTCCACAGCACATGCCGGTGCAGGGTCTCGGCCTGGGCATCCTTCGGGTACAGCTCGCAGTGCCAGTACGGGTAGCCGCCCTCGCCCGCCGCATACCACTGCAGGTTGATCGCGCCCGGACGCAGGCAGGTGCGGGCCAGATCGGCCAGCTGCTGCGGCGGCATGTCGGGGAAGTCCTCGGCAGACAGGCGTCGCGGTTGGCCGTTGCTGTCCTGGATCTGCAGCATCAGCGGCGCGATCAATGCCTGTGGATAACGGCGTAGATAAGTCAGCAGGCCGTTGAACACCGCACTCTGCAGCTGCTGGTCGACATCCTGCCAGCCGTCCAGGCCACTGATGCGCAGATCCTTGCTGTGCTTGAGTTCCGGGAACACGCCACTGCCCACTGCACCCGGCTGCAGGCCACGCGTAGCGCGCAGGCGTTCAACGATCGCCACGCAAACCTCGCTGGGGACGGCGTTGTGGATGACTTCGATGAAATCGACCGGGCCCTGCTCGTGCATGCGTGCATTCCTTAGGCGGCAACGCCTTGATGGTGCCGTTTGCCGCCCTCGGTGTCACCCCACGGTCATGTCATCGTTCTGCCATGACCGCTGTCAGGCGATAGGCCGTCAGCCCTGTGCGTCGTCGTGCGCGTGGTGGTAGCGCACGGCCTCGGCCACTTCCTCGCGCGAACCGAGGAACACCGGCACGCGCTGGTGCAGCTGGTCGGGCTGGATGTCGAGGATGCGCTCGCGGCCGGTCCAGGCAGCGCCGCCGGCCTGTTCGACCAGCAGTCCCATCGGGTTGGCTTCGTACATCAGGCGCAGCTTGCCGGCCTTGGACGGATCCTTCTTGTCCCACGGGTAGATGAAGATGCCGCCACGGGTCAGGATGCGATGCACGTCGGCGACCATGCTGGCGATCCAGCGCATGTTGAAGTTCTTGCCGCGCGTGCCTTCCTTGCCGGCCAGCAGGTCGCCGACGTAGGCCTGCATCGGCGCTTCCCAGTGGCGCTGGTTGGACATGTTGATGGCGAATTCCTGGGTGGCTGCCGGAATCTGCATGTTCTCGGTGGTCAGTACGAACTCGCCCTTCTCGCGGTCCAGGGTGAAGGCGTGGGTGCCGTGGCCGACGGTCAGCACCAGCTGGGTGCTGGGCCCATAGATGCAGTAGCCGGCGGCAATCTGCTTGCTGCCCGGCTGCAGGAACGCGTCATCGCCCGGCAGCTCGACGTTGGTCGGGCAGCGCAGCACCGAGAAGATGGTGCCGACGGAGACGTTGACGTCGATGTTGGAGCTGCCATCGAGGGGGTCGAACAGCAGCAGGAAATCGCCGCGCGGGTAGATGTCCGGCACCGGCTGGCTGTGGTCCATTTCCTCCGACGCGCAGGCGGCGAGGTGGCCGCCCCAGGCGTTGGCTTCAAGCAGGATCTCGTTGCTGATGACGTCCAGCTTCTTCTGCGCTTCGCCCTGCACGTTGCCGGTACCGGCATCGCCGAGCACGCCACCGAGGGCGCCCTTGCTGACGGCGATGGAGATGCTGGTGCAGGCGCGGGCCACGACCGCGATCAGCTGGCGCAGGTCGGCATTGATGCGGCCGGCGTGCTGTTCCTGGATCAGGAAGCGGGTCAACGAAGTACGGGACATGGTCGGGCAGGTCTCGGCAGCGGGAAAACGCCTATTGTCGCCCGTCCGGCCAGCGCGTGCGTGAGCGCGGGGAGTCGTAATCGTTTCCAGATGCGTTGCGCTCGTGGCGCCCTCTCTTCATGTAGGCGCAGCGAGAGGGGCACCGTGGCCAGGACACGCCGTAAACCCATCCCTGGGGGCTCGATCGGCGCATCCATGCGCCTCACGGTCCTGGCCACGGTGCCCCTCTCACTGCGCTTCCTGGTTCGCCGCGAGCGCGGTGGGAATGGCAAAGACAAGAGCAAGAGCAAAAAACAAAGGCGCCTTTCGGCGCCTTTGTTTTCAAGCGTGTGCCGCGTTGCTTCAGCCCTTGGCGACGGTGGCCACGGCCTTGGCGACGTATTCCAGGTTGTTCTGGTTCAGCGCGGCCACGCAGATGCGGCCGGTGCCGACGGCGTAGATGCCGAACTCGTCGCGCAGGCGCTCGACCTGCTCACGGCTCAGGCCGGAGTAGGAGAACATGCCGGCCTGTTCGTTGATGAAGCCGAACTGCGGCGCACCGGCCGCGGCCAGCTTCTCGACCAGGCCCTGGCGCAGGGCGTGGATGCGCTCGCGCATCTCGGTCAGCTCCTGCTCCCACATCGCGCGCAGTTCCGGATTGGTCAGCACGCCGGCCACCAGCGCGGCACCGTGGGTGGACGGGCTGGAGTAGATGGTGCGGATCACGCGCTTGACCTGCGACTGCACGGCCTTGGCGTCAGCGGCGGTCGGCGCCACCATCGACAGCGCACCCACGCGCTCGCCATACAGCGAGAACGACTTGGAGTACGAGTTGGCGACGATGAAGCTGTCGATGCCGGCTTCGGCGATGATGCGTACGGCGGCGCCGTCCTGCTCGATGCCCTTGTCGAAGCCCTGGTAGGCCATGTCGATGAAGGGGAACAGCTGCTTCTCCTTCAGCAGCTGCGCGACCTGCTTCCACTGGGTGACCGTGAGGTCGGCACCGGTGGGATTGTGGCAGCAGGCATGCAGCAGCACCACGGTGCCGGCCTCCAGCTTGCCCAGGTCGGCCAGCAGACCGTCGAAATTGACGCCGTGGGTGGTCGGGTCGAAGTAGGTGTAGTCCACCACCTCGAAGCCGGCTGCACTGAACACCGCGCGGTGGTTCTCCCAGCTCGGGTTGCTCAGCGCAACAGTGGCGTGCGGCAGCAGCTTCTTCAACACGTCGGCGCCGACACGCAGCGCACCGCTGCCACCGACGGTCTGTGCGGTGGTGACGCGGCCGGCGGCCAGCAGCGGCGAATCCTTGCCGAACACCAGCTCACGCGTCGCCTGCGTGTACGCCGGCAGGCCATCGATCGGCAGGTAGCCGCGCGGTTTGGCTTCAGCGGCAAGCTGCTGCTCGATCTGCTTGACGGCGCGCAGCAGCGGAATGCGGCCGCTCTCGTCGTAGTAGATGCCCACACCCAGGTTGACCTTGGTCGGGCGGCTGTCGGCGTTGTACGCCTCGGTCAGGCCCAGGATCGGGTCGCCTGGGACCAGTTCCACGTTTGCAAAGAAGGACACGGCGGTACTCGTTCGGTAGACGGAAAGGGGGAGGAATTGCGCGACGCAGCTTGCGGCGTTTCGGCCGGAAACAGCCCATCGTAACAAAGCCTGCCGGGGCTGGCCGCCGCCATCGTCATCCTCCGGCCCGTACCATGGCGTGCGTTGCCGCCCGATCCATCATCCTGAATCATGAATCCTGCCGCGCGCCGCCGTTGCCTGCCGTTGTCCGCCCTGCTGCTGTCGCCGTGGACCGCGCTGGCCGAGCCTGCCCCCAGCGCCCTGCCCGCGGTGCAGGTGCAGGCCGCCCGGGTGCCCGGCATCGACCCGTTCGCGCTGCCAGCCAGCCAGGACACCGTCTGGATCGACGCCAGCCGCGCCGGAACCGGCGCGCAGTTGTCCGAGGCGCTGGCTGGCGTGCCGGGGTTGCTGGCGCGCGACCGGCAGAACTTCGCCCAGGATACCCAGCTGTCGATCCGTGGCTTCGGCGCGCGCTCGACCTTCGGGGTGCGCGGGGTGCGGGTGCTGATCGATGGGGTGCCGGCCACCATGCCCGATGGCCAGGGCCAGCTGTCGCACGCCAGCCTGCTTGGGGCCGAACGCATCGAGGTGCTGCGTGGGCCGTTTTCCGCGCTGTACGGCAATTCGTCCGGTGGCGTGCTGCAGGTCTGGAGCGCACTGGGCCAGGCCGGCGACCCGTGGCGGCTGCGGCTCAATGCCGGTGCCGACAACACGCTCAGCGTCGGCGCGCAATTGAAGGGTGCCGGCCACGGGCTGGACTACAACATCGCCGCCAGCCACTTCCGTACCGATGGCTGGCGTGACCACAGCCGTGCACGCCGCGAATCGCTCAACGCGCGCATCGGTGGTGATCTGGGCGGCGGCCGGCTGGAGCTGCTGCTCAACGTACTGGATGCCCCTGACGCGCAGGACCCGCTGGGCCTGACCCGTGCGCAGGTCGCAGCCGACCCACGCCAGGCCACCGCCGTGGCGCACCAGTACAACACCCGCAAGTCGGCGCGCCAGCAGCAGCTGGGCCTGCGCTGGACGCGTAAGACCGGGGCCCAGCGCTGGCAGCTGATGGGCTATGCCGGCCAGCGCGCGGTACGCCAGTACCTGCCGATTCCGCCGACCGCCCAGGCCAATCCCCTGCATGCCGGTGGGGTGATCGATCTGGAAGGCGGCTATGGCGGCCTGGACGCGCGCTGGGGCTGGCATGGTGACCTCGCCGGCCGACCGCTGGACCTGGTGGCCGGGCTCAGCGCCGACCGCCAGCGCCAGCACCGCACCGGCTACGAGAACTTCATCGGCAACAGCCTTGGCGTGCGCGGCCGCTTGCGCCGCGACCAGATCGACATCGTGCAGAACGTGGATCAGTTCGCCCAGGCGTGGTGGCAGTGGAGCCCGCGCTGGTCGCTGCTGGCCGGCGTGCGGCACAGCACCGTGCGCTTTGAATCGGATGATCGCTACATCGCCGACCGCAACCCGGACGACAGCGGGCGCCGCCGCTACCAGGCGACCACGCCGGTGGCCGGGATCAGCTTCGAGGCCAGCCCGCAGTGGCGCCTGCATGCCGCCGTGGGCCGCGGCTTCGAGACGCCCACCTTCAACGAGCTGGCCTATCGCGCCGATGGCCAGGCGGGTTTGGCGCTGGATCTGGCGGCAGCGAGCAGCCGCAGCCTGGAGGTCGGCAGCAAATGGCATTCGCAGGACGGAACCGAGCTCGATATCAGCCTGTTCCGTGCAGATACCGACGATGAGCTGGCCGTTGCCAGCAATACCGGCGGCCGCAGCACCTACCGAAATATTGGCCGCACCCGCCGCCAGGGCGTGGAACTGCAGTATCGCCAGCCACTGGCCGAGCAGCTGGAGCTGCAGCTGGCCTGGACCTGGCTGCAGGCGCAGGTGCGCTCGCCCTACCTGACCTCGAACAACACGGTCGCCGCAGGCAGCCGCCTGCCGGGCGTACCTCGCCAGCAGGCGTTCGCACGCCTGCAGTGGAGCCCGGACGACTGGCAATGGGCGCTGGAGGCCACGGCCAGCAGCGATACCGTGGTCAACGATCTAGCCACCGAGCGCGCGCCGGGCTATGCCCTGCTGCATCTGGAAGGTGGACGCCGCTGGACCCTGCCCGGTGGTGAGCTGCGCGCCTTCGCGCGGCTGGAGAACCTGCTGGACCAGGCCTATATCGGCTCAGTGATCGTCAACGATGGCAATGGGCGCTACTACGAGCCCGGGCCGGGGCGGCGGGCCAGCGTGGGTCTGCAGTGGTCGTGGCGCTAGCGCGGGACCGCTGCGCTCGCCGGGCATGGCCCGCCGCCACCGTCAATCGGGGGCCTTGGCTGGCACGAACGGCGAGGTCGGGTCGCTGGCCGGGAAGGTCTCCTCCAAAGCCTCGTCCTGGTTGTCACTGGCGCGTTGCTTGCGTTCGCGGCGCTTGAGCGGGCTTTCCTGCCCGCCGCGATGGCGGTCTCCGCCGTCCTTGCGGTCCTGCGCCGCCTGTTCCGCCTCGTGCTTCACCGGCAGGTGGTCGCCTCCCTGCCCGGCATCGAAGAACGGCGCACCGGTGCCACGGTAGTCGGCGTTGTCGGCATCGCGCTTGCCGCGCTGTTCACCGGGAATGGGCGGGTGGTTTTCCCGCAACGGGTCTCGGGAATTCTCTCGGCTCATGGTCTGGCTACCTGCGCTGGGGCCTCCCATTACACCGCCCGCAAGGTAAAGCCGCCGCGAACCTGGCGTCATGAACATCTCGCTCACCCCCCGGTAACGGCACCGCGCGTATTCCTGCCCACCCGCCCCCGCTGCAGGAGCCGGCCATGCCCCGTCTTGAACGCCCCGCCCCGTCCGTGTTCAACGCCCTGCTCGATCCGCTCGGCCAGCGCACCGCGCAGCGCCGCACGCGCCGGCATGAAGACCCGCAGGCGGTGGCGCAGGACTATCTGCAGTACATGCTCAGCGATTACGAGGAGCGTCGCGGCCAAAGCCACCGCAACTGGCGCGACCTGTGCCCGGTCTATGCCTTCGCGCTGACCACGCACGCCGCCGACTGGCCGCGTGGTGACGCTGCCGACACCTGCGAAGAACTGGCCGAGCACTGGGAACAGATGCGCGGCCAGTCGCGGTTGAGCTGGTCGCAGGCACGGCCGGTGGTGGAGGACGCCTGGCGCGCGCTGGATCATATTCCCGCGGTAGCGGTCAGGCCGTTGCTGCAGTAACGCTGGGCACCTGAAGCAGCCGAGCGTGGACTCGGCTCTACATCAACGCGGCGGCGCCACCTGGCGTGCACGGTACCGACACGGGTGATTTACACCCACGGGCCCACGCTGAGCACCCTGCCCCGCCAAAGGTGCGCCCATGGCCCGCCCGATCTGGACCGGCACGCTGTCGTTTGGCCTGCTCAATGTGCCGGTGTCGCTGATGTCCGGCGAACGCAAGGTCGATCTGCAGTTCCGCATGCTCGACTCCCGCGACCGCAAGCCGATCCGTTTCGAACGGGTCAACGCCGACACCGGCGAAGAAGTGCCCTGGAAGGACATCGTCAAAGCCTATGAGTACGACAAGGGCAGCTATGTCGTGCTGGAGGAAGGTGATATCCGCTCGGCCGCGCCGGAAAGCCACGAAACGGTGGAGGTGGAATCGTTCGTGGATGCGGCGCAGATTGACCCGCGCTATTACGAGAAGCCGTATCTGCTGGTGCCCGGCAAGAAGGCTGAGAAGGGCTATGTGCTGCTGCGCGAAACGCTGCGCAGTACCGGCAAGGTGGGCATCGCGCGGGTGGTGGTGCGCACGCGCGAATACCTGTGTGCGGTGATGCCGCATGAGAACGCGCTGGTGTTGATGATCCTGCGCTATCCACAGGAACTGGTGGATCCCGAGGATTACAAGCTGCCCACCGGAAAACTGTCCGACTACCGCATCACCAGCAAGGAAACGGCGATGGCCGAGCAGTTGATCGAGTCGATGGCCGGCGACTGGGATCCGTCGCACTACCACGATGAATTCCGCGAGCGCCTGCAGCAGGTGTTGAACAAGCGCATCAAATCCAAGGGCGGCACCACGCGGGTGGACGATGAGCCGGCACCGCGCGAGGACGCCAGTACCAATGTGGTCGACTTCATGGCGCTGCTGCAGAAGAGCCTGGATGCGAACAAGCGCACGCCAGCGAAGAAGGCCGCAACGCGCAAAGCAGCCGCCAAGTCGCCAGTGAAGAAGGCCGCAAAGAAGACAACGAAGAAGGCTGCAAAGAAGACCGCACCCCGACGCAAGGCGGGGTGAGCCATGTCGTTGCACCAGTACCGGCGCAAACGCCGGCTTGGCGGTGGCGCCGGGCAAACACCGGAGCCTGACGACACGCGCGCCCAGGGTGATCCCAAGCGGCGGCCGGTCTTCGTCATCCAGCTGCACCATGCCAGCTCGCGTCACTACGACTTCCGCCTGGAAATGGACGGCGTGCTGAAGAGCTGGGCGGTGCCCAAGGGGCCTTCGCTGCGCGTCGGTGAAAAGCGGCTGGCCGTGGAAGTGGAAGACCATCCGCTGTCCTACGCCGGTTTCGAGGGAGACATTCCTGAAGGTCACTATGGTGCGGGCCACGTGGAAGTCTTCGATCACGGCACCTGGGCCTGTGAAGGCGATCCACTGCAGGCACTGGCGGCGGGCAAGATCGACTTCGTACTGCACGGGCAACGCCTGGCCGGTGGCTGGAAGCTGGTGCGGACCGCGATGAAAGGCCGCCAGACGCAGTGGCTGCTGATCAAGCGCGGCGACGGGGAAGCGCGCGACGCGGAGGCGGATGACCTGCTGACGGCACCGATGCCGAAACGAGCACATGCGGCGAAGAAGCGTTCCGCAGGGAAAGCGCGGCGCGCTGCACCCGTCGCACGCACGACCAAACGCAAGGCCGATGCGCGCTGGCATGCACGCGCGCTGAAACTGCACGGCGCACGTGACGCACCCTACCCACGCGCCTTCAAGCCGCAGTTGACCGATCATCGCGACCGTGCCCCGGATGGCGAGCGCTGGCTGCATGAAATCAAATGGGATGGCTATCGCCTGCTGGCTGATCTGCACAATGGCGAGGTCAAGCTGCGCTCCCGCAATGGTCTGGATTGGACCGATGATTTTCCCGAAGTGGTGCAGGCCGTGCAGGGGCTGCCGGTGCGCGATGCGCGCCTGGATGGCGAACTGGTTGTGCTGGACAAGGAAGGACGCAGTGACTTCGCGGCGTTGCAGCGGGTGATCGACGGCAGTTCGAAGCAACCGCTGCGCTACATCGTGTTCGATCTTCCGGGCGTGGCTGGGGCGGATATCAGTCGTGCGCCGTTGCTGGACCGCAAAGCACTCCTGAAAGAGCTCATTGGGTCCGCGCCTGGCACCCTGGCCTTCAGCGAGCACGTGATCGACCATGGGCCGCAGGTGTTCGACGCCAGTGGCAAGGCCGGATTCGAAGGCATCGTCAGCAAGCAGGTGGATGCCCCGTACGTGAATACCCGCGCGCGCAGCTGGGTGAAGGTGAAGCACGAAGACACCGACGAGTTCGTGATTGTCGGCTACACGGCGCCGAAGGGTTCACGGGTGGGCTTCGGTTCGCTGCTGCTGGCGACGCCGGACAAGGGCGGATTGCGCTATGTGGGCCGCGTTGGCACCGGCTTCGACGACGAAAGCCTGCGCGCGCTGCCCGAGGCACTGCAGCCGTTGGCAGTGAAGACGCCCGTGCTGCAGCTGCCGGCGCATGTGCCGTTCCGCGCCGCCAGCGTACGCTGGGTGAAGCCGGTGGCGGTTGCCGAGGTGGTGTTCCGTGGCTGGGGCAAGGAGGGCCTGCTGCGCCAGGCCAGTTTCAAGCGGCTGCGCAGCGACAAGCAGAAGGAGGACCTGGGAATGAGCACCGCGGATGCCGAAACCGGAAGCGAGGTCCAGATCACTCATCCAGAGCGCGTGGTGTTCCCAAGGCAGAAGCTCAGCAAGGGCGACGTGGCGGACTACTACCAGCGCATGGCACGCTGGATCCTGCCCGAGATTGCCGGACGTCCGCTGTCACTGCTGCGCTGCCCGGACGGCGTGGGCAAGGCCTGCTTCTTCCAGAAGCACCATGGCCCCGGCCTGGGGGACGCGGTACATGCGGTACCCCTGCAGCAGAAGAGCGGCCGCGAGGATTACGTCTACGTCGACGATGCGCGGGGCCTGCTGCAGCTGGTGCAGATGAACACGCTGGAGCTGCATCCGTGGGGCGCGACCGTGGCTGATCCCGAGCATCCGGATCGCTTGGTGTTCGATCTCGATCCCGGTGAAGGGGTCGGCTGGGCAGAGGTGAAAGCCGCTGCGCGTGATGTCCGTGACCGCCTGCAGGACGTCGGCCTGAAGAGTTTCGTGCGGCTGTCCGGTGGCAAGGGCGTGCACGTGGTGGTGCCGCTGCGGCCCAAGGCCGGCTGGGAACAGGCCAAGGCCTTCTGCGAGGCGTTCGCCCGGGCGATGGCGGAGCGGGCGCCGGACCGCTACGTGGCAACAATGAGCAAGGCCAAGCGTGGTGGCGTCATTTTCATCGACTGGCTACGCAACACCCGAGGGGCTACCAGCGTGTGTTCCTGGTCGCTGCGCGCGCGCGATTCCGCCGGTGTCGCAGTGCCGCTGCGCTGGGAAGAACTTGCCCGGGCCAGTGCGGCCGACGCGTTTCCGATGGCCAAGGCATTGGCACGTGCGGAGCGGTTGAAACGTGACCCGTGGCAGGGCAGCGACACAGTGAAGCAGACGCTGCCGCGCATGGACCTGTAGAGCCTAGCCCCTGCTCGGCTTTCATGCACATCGATACAGGCAGCCGAGCATGGGCTCGGCTCTACAGGGGCGGTGTCACCCTGCGTCGCGCGACGCGCGGCGGCCGAACCACCACCCCGCCAGCAGCTGCAAGGGCAACGACGCCAGCAGTGAAATGACGAACCAGAACGGGAAATCCGCACCGGCCGTCCACATGGCGTAGCCACAGCCGAGCGCGATCAGGGACCAGATCGAGAACCCATGCGAACGTGGCCAGCACGGCGCGTAGTAGGTGGCGAAGGAAATGCCGGCGATGCCGCCAAGCACGCTGAAGGCCAGGTCCCACCCCAGCTGCACGCTGTTGTCGCCCGGCGCCAGGCCCAGCAACGGCGGCAGCCAGCCGGCGACGCTGCTGACCAGCGCAAGCGACAACACGCCGCCGATGAGGGCGACGATGGACAGGAAAAGGGTCTTGAGCGGGCCGGGCATGCACGCATTGTACGGCCCGTGATGTATCCACGGTTGCCGGCCCGCGGCCGGCACGACCGATGATCGGCATGGCCGCCGTGCCCGTGGGAGAGGGGTACGGAACAGCGGCGGCCATGCACAGGCGGTCAGGCGGCGAAGTCGAGCACTACGCGGCCTTCGATGGTGCCGGCGTGCATGCGCGCGAACACGTCGTTGATGTTTTCCAGGCGATCGGTGCTGACCGTGGCCGCGACCTTGCCCTCGGCAGCGAACTGCAGTGACTCCTGCAGGTCCAGCCGGGTGCCGACGATCGAGCCGCGAACGGTGATGCCGTTGAGCACCATGCCGAAGATATCCAGCGGGAAGTTGCCGGGCGGCAGGCCATTGAGCGAGACAGTGCCGCCACGGCGCACCATGCCCAGTGCCTGCTCGAACGCCTTCGGCGACACCGCGGTGACCAGTGCACCGTGCGCGCCACCGATTTCCTTCTTCAGGAAGGCGGCCGGGTCGGTGGTGCGCGCGTTGACGGTGACCTGCGCGCCCAGCTGGCGCGCCAGTGCCAGCTTGGTGTCGTCCACGTCCACCGCGGCCACGTTCAGGCCCATCGCACGGGCGTACTGCACGGCCATGTGGCCGAGGCCACCGATGCCGGAAATCGCCACCCAGTCACCGGGTCTGGTGTCGGTGACCTTCAGGCCCTTGTAGACGGTCACGCCGGCGCACAGCACCGGCGCGATCTCGACGAAGCCTACTTCCTTCGGAAGCAGGCCGACATAGTTGGCATCGGCCAGTGCGTACTCGGCGAAGCCGCCGTTGACCGAGTACCCGGTGTTGCGCTGTGTCTCGCACAGCGTTTCCCAGCCACCCAGGCAGTGTTCGCAATGGCCACACGCCGAGTACAACCAGGGGATGCCGACCCTGTCGCCTTCCTTGACGTGCCCGACCCCGCCACCCACGGCCACGACGTGCCCCACGCCCTCGTGGCCGGGGATGAACGGCGGGTTCGGTTTCACCGGCCAGTCGCCCTCGGCGGCGTGCAGGTCGGTGTGGCAGACGCCACAGGCCTCGATCTTGACCAGTACCTCGCCCGCCCCCGGACGCGGTACCGAGACTTCCTCGATCACCAGTGGCTTGCCGAACTCACGCACGACAGCGGCCTTCATGGTGGAATTCATGTTCGGATCTCCGTAGTGCGCTTGGCCACAGAATGACGCCGGCACGAGGCCGGCGCTTTGATCACGATCAAACCTTTGAAGATCCGCGAAGCAGGTTCAGCTGGCCAGCACCGATGCCTCGCGGGCCAGGCGCTCGATGGCTTCCCAGTCGCGGGTCTGCAGCAGCGCGGGGGTGGTCAGCCACGAGCCGCCTACGCACAGCACGTTGGGCAGATGCAGGAACTGCGGCGCAGTCTGGGCGCTGATGCCGCCGGTCGGGCAGAAGCGCACGTCGGCGAACGGGCCGTGCCAGGCCGCCAGCAGCGCGGCACCACCGGCCTGCACGGCCGGGAAGAACTTGAAGGTGTCGTGGCCATGCTCCAGGCCCAGGATCAGGTCCGAGGCGGTGGCGGCACCGGGCAGGTACGGCAGGTCGGAATCGCGCGCGGCCGCATACAGCGCGGGGGTTGCACCCGGGGACACGGCGAAACGTGCGCCGGCCTGCTTCGCCGCCTGCATCTGTGCGGCAGTGAGTACGGTGCCAGCACCGATCACCGCCTCCGGCACGGCTTCGACCATGGCCTTGATTGCATCCAGCGCCTGCGGTGTGCGCAGCGTCACTTCGATCACCGGCAGCCCGCCACGGAACAGCGCCTGGGCCACTTCGACCGCTTCATTCACATCTTCGGGGGTGTACACCGGGATCACCGGTGCCAGCTTCAACAGCGCGCGCAGGCGCGGATCAGCGCTGGACATCGTCTTGCTCCTTGCCCGGCCGGGCATCGCGGTTCGCCGCCGGGTCCGGCAGCGCAGCGGCGCATGATGCCACGCGGACGGCGAAGGTGCTGGAAGCGCCCTGCCCCGTGCCTGTTCAGGCCGGGTCGGCCTGCAACGCCTGGATGCGACGCTGGTACCAGTCACCACCCAGCGGATCGAAGACGGCCGAGCGTTCCATCGGTGCTTCGTATACGTGTACCGAAATGGCCAGCGCTTCATCGCTGGCATTGCGCAGGGTGTGGTACTCGTGTGGCGGGATCAGGCTGCCGGCACTGCCGCAGCCCCCGCGCAACACCGCATGGCGGCGGAAGCGCCAGCGTTCGCCGGCACATTCCAGCAGCTCATAGCGGGTGACCTCCAGCTCGCCCGACCACACTCCCTCCACACACCACATGGCATCGTGGTCGTGCAGCGGCGTGCCCTGCCCTGGGCCCCAGCTCATGGCAATCACGCTGTAGCCGTGTTCGCGGCTGTGGTACAGCGGGCGTCGCGCGTAATGATCACTGACCGGACGGTGCACGCACTCGGGCAATTCGATGCGGCTGTCCGCGATGGCTTCCTGCAGCGCCAGCTGCAGGTCGGCGGTGATGCGTTCGGCATCACCGGAGGTCATCGCCGCGTCGACTGCGGCGATCAACCGGTCGCGGCCGCGGAACGCCGGAAACGGAGAAGTCTGCAGGTCCATGCCCCGACTGTAGCGGAGCATGGTTAAAGGAATGTTGGCGTTCGCGCGCGTCGCGCCCGCATTCATGACGAGCACGCGTGAAAGATGGTTCAGATGCGAATGCAGTAGAGCGATCACAATGGAACCCCGCGTGGCAGAAGTGGTCGAACACGACGTGTTCCACTTCAGCTGCGACACTCCGCAACTTCGTGCCCGACGGGCACAAGGCTAGACTTCTCCGACTTACCTGGTTCTATACATGTCAGTGCGAATTATTAGCGATGCCGCGTTGCCGGCATCGAAGGGCAAGGCTGCCACGATCAACGACATCGCACGACTGTCGGGAGTATCCAAGAAAACGGTTTCAAGAATCATCAACAACTCGCCGCTGGTGCGCAAGGACACCCGCGACAAGGTCGAGGCGTTGATGCGCGAGGTCGGTTACGTGCCCGATCCTCTCGCGCGCGGGCTGGCATTCCGCCGCTCCTTCCTGATCGGCCTGGTGTATGACGATCCGGGTGCCCAATGCATCGTCGACCTGCAGCACGGCGCGCTGGAAGCGCTGCGCGGCACCGGCTATGAGCTGGTGGTGCACCCATGCGACAGCGAGGACCCCGCGTGCGCACAGGGGGTGCGCCGCTTCGTGCAGCAGCAGAAGCTGCATGGCGTGATCCTCGGTCCGCGCGCGTCGGAATCGGTGGCGTTGGCGCAGATGCTGGACGAGATCGACTGCCGCTACATCCGCATCGATGCGCATGCTTCGGAGGATGAAACCCAGGCCGTGGTCACCCATGACCGCGATGGTGCTGCCGCTGCAGCGGGCTACCTGCTTTCGCTCGGCCACCGTGACATCGCGGTGATCGCCGGACCGGGTGACCGGCGTGCCGCACGCGAACGTACGCATGGTTTCCTTGATCGGCTGGCACAGGTGGGCCTGACCCTGCCGGGTGAGCGCGTACTGGAAGCGGGCGACACCTTCGAATCCGGCGTGCATGCCGCCGAACGGCTGCTGCTGGGTGAAGGCCGCCCCAGTGCGATCTTCGCCGGCAACGACGAGATGGCGGCGGGTGTGTACCAGGTGGCATTGCGTGCGGGCATCGCGGTGCCGCAGCAGTTGTCGATCATCAGCTACGACGACAGCCCGCTGGCCTCGCGGCTGTGGCCGCCGCTGACGTCGGTGCGCCGCCATGTGTCCGACATCGGCCGCATGGCGGCGGCGATGCTGGTGCAGGCCGAGGTACCTGAGGCCCCGACTGCGGCCAGCGTGCATCCACAGCTGATGGTGCGCGGTTCCTGCCGGGCCGTGGACGCCTGAGTGCCCTGCCCTCGCCTGTGCCGCTGCAGTGGCGCAGGCAGGCAACAACGAAAACGGCGCACCCATGTGCGCCGTTTTCAGGGCAAAGCCGTGCGTGTTGTGTGCTTACACGTCGCCGCCGTCGGCCCAGCCTTCACCGGTGCCCGCCTGGAACACGCGGTCATCGCTCTGCACGTCACCGGCGGGCAGATGCGCCTGGTCGGCCAGTGCCGCGTAGATCGGGGTGAAGTCCGGCGACGTCGCCTGCATCAGCTGCTCGAAGCTGTCGATGACGAAGTAGGTCTTCTGGAAGGTGTCGATGCGGTACTTGGTGCGCATGATGCGCTGCAGGTCGAAGCCGATGCGGTTGGGCGCGGCCGATTCCAGCGAGTACAGCGACTCGCCCTTCGACGACACGATGCCGGCGCCGTAGATGCGCAGGCCGTCGGGCGTGTCGATCAGGCCGAATTCCACCGTGTACCAGTACAGGCGGGTCAGGTTCTGCAGTGCATCCGGGCCGATCGCGTGCGCTTTGACGCCGCCACGGCCGTACGCCTCCATGTAATCGGCGAACACCGGGTTCATCAGCAGCGGCACGTGGCCGAACAGATCGTGGAACAGGTCCGGTTCGGCGATGTAGTCGATCTGGTCCGGGCGACGGATCCACCAGGTCACCGGGAAACGGCGGTTGGCCAGGTGGTCGAAGAAATCCAGTTCCGGCAGCAGGCCTTCGACGCCGACCAGGGTCCAGCCGGTGGCGGCGCCCAGTACTTCATTGAGCTGGTCGAAGCGCGGAATCATGTGCGCGCTCATGCCCATCTCGTCCTGCGCATCCAGGAATTCCTGGCAGGCACGGCCGACCAGCAGCTCGCGCTGGCGCTGGTACAGCGTGCTCCACGTGGCGTGGTCGTCGGCGCTGTAGGTGTCCCACGGCTGCTCGACGAGCGCGGTGGTATACACCGGCACGTAGCCCTTGTCGGTCTGCTGGTGTTCGACGCGGCGGGGCTGGGCGAGGTCCATGCGGCACTCCTGGATGGGATACCCACGATGCTAGGGCAGGGGGCGCGCAACAGGGTTGCAAAAGTTGCGTCGATTGGCCCTGTTGGCGCAATATCCTTGCGTACTCACCATGTTGCGGGGCAACAATGGCCGGAGAAGTCCAGTTCGATCGCACGGATATACGCCTGCTGGCCGAAATCCAGCGGGATGGGCGCGCCACCAACGCCGAGCTGGCGGCGCGGGTGAATCTTTCGCCTTCGGCCTGCCTGCGTCGGTTGCAGCGGCTGGAAAGCGAGGGCGTGATCGTCGGCTATGGCGCGCGGCTGGAACCGCGGCAGCTGCGCCTGGGCCTGCAGGCCTTCGTGCGGGTGCAGCTGGAAAAGCATGACCAGGCCGCCATCGGCCACTTCGTGGACAGCGTGCAGGCGTGGGACGAGGTGGTGGCCTGCCACGCGCTGACGGGCGACATGGACTATCTGCTGCACGTCTACGTGCGCGACCTGGAGCACTTCTCGCGCTTCCTGCTGGACCGGCTGCTCAACGCCGGTGGCGTGGCCGATGCCAATTCCAGCTTCGTGCTGCGCACGGTGAAGGGCTTCCAGGCGTTGCCGCTGTCGCAGCTGGAGCCCTGAGCGGCCACCAGGCGTGCCCGGTGGCCAGGCATCAATGGATCAGCACTTGTCCTTGCGGCCCATCAGCTTGCCCAGGCGCGAGGCTTCCTCGCACTTCGGCGCGGCCACCGGTGCCGGTGCGGCCGCTGCGGCGCGCGCGCGCTGCAGCTGCTGGATCCTGGCGCGGATCTGCGGCATCGCTGCCATCGCGGCCTTTTCGCCTTCCAGGATCGCGGTGCCACGCTGGCTGAAATCGGCGGCACCGATGTCCAGTACCTTCGGGCGGATGACGATGTCGGCGCGCGCCAGTTCCTGCTCGCCCAGGCGCTGGCCCATGATCGAGATGGACTGGTTGACGATGCCCAGCATGTCGGTCGGCGCCTTGCCGCTGGCCTTGCTGGAGATGTCCACGGCGATCACGAAGTCGGCGCCGAGCTGGCGTGCGGCATCCACCGGCACCGGGCTGACCACGCCACCATCGATGTAGTTGCGGCCGCCGATCTTCACCGGCTCGAACACACCGGGAATGCTGCTCGACGCGCGCACCGCCTGGCCGACGTTGCCGCGCACGAAGATTGCGCGCTCGCCGGTTTCGAGCTGGGTGGCGACGGCGGCGAACGGCTTCTTCAGGCGCTCGGCGGGACGGTTGGCGACCTGCTCGTTGACGTAGTCCTGCAGCTTCTGGCCCTGCACCAGGCCACCGGAGAACAGGCGCACATCGCGGATGCTGGCTTCGTCCAGCGCGACGGCCTTGCTCTGCATCTGGAACGCGTCCATGCCGCTGGCATACAGCGCGCCGACCACGCTGCCGGCGCTGGTGCCGGACACCACCGCCGGCTCGAAGCCGTTGGCCTCCAGCATCTTGATCACGCCGATGTGGGCGAAGCCCTTGGCCGCGCCACCACCGAGGGCGATGCCGATCTTGATGGGCTTGGCCTGCGGCACCACGGTCGGTGCCGGCGGCGGGGTCGGGCGGACCGGATCGCCACCGCAGCCGGCCAACAGGCTGATCAGGGCGACGGACAGCAGCATGCGGGGGCGGAACAGGCTCATCGGCAGTGCGCTCGCGGCGCCGGATTCAGGAAAGGGCGCCAGCATACCGAAGCCGTGGCGGGGCGGGCAGGGTGGGGGAGTTGCCTATTCAGCAAAAACGACCCCGTTGGGTGCCGACCAAGGTCGGCACCTGCCCAACGCGTGGGTCAGAACCGGTTGTCACCGTCCAGCATCCGGCCCAGCCCTCCCAGAACCGAGCCTTCGCCGCGGCTCTGGCCACCGCCCTGCGGCGCAGCCATCCACATGCGGCCGGCCAGGCGCGAGAACGGCAGCGACTGCAGCCAGACCTTGCCGGGGCCGGTCAGCGTGGCCAGAAAGACGCCCTCGCCACCGAACAGCATGCTCTTGATGCCGGTCACCCGGCGTACGTCCATGTCCACGGTCGGGTGGTAGGCCACCACGCAACCGGTGTCCACGTCCAGGCGCTCGCCGGCGGCCAGCTCGCGCTCGATCACGCAGCCACCGGCGTGGATGAACACCCAGCCGTCGCCCTCCAGCTTCTGCATGATGAAACCCTCGCCGCCGAACAGGCCGGTCATGATCTTGCGCTGGAACTGCACGCCGATCTGCACGCCGCGCGCGCCGGCCAGGAAGCTGTCCTTCTGGCAGATCAGGCGGCCGCCGTGCTGGTCCAGTTTCATCGCCAGAACGGTGCCGGGGTAGGGTGCGGCGAAGGCGACCTTGCCCTTGCCGTGGCCGCTCTGGGTGTAGACGGTGGCGAACAGGCTTTCGCCGGTCAGCACGCGCTTGCCGGCGGCCATCACCTTGCCCATGAAGCCGCCGCCCTGGTCGCCGTTGGCAGCGCCGAACACGGTGTCCATCTGCACCGTGGCGTCCTTGAACATCAGTGCGCCGGCCTCGGCGATGGCGCTCTCGCCGGGGTCGAGCTCGATCTCCACGAACTGCATTTCATGGCCGACGATGCGGAATTCGATGTCGTCGGCGCGGCCACCGGCGCCGGCGGGAACCGGCGGTGGGGAGTGCGGCATGCCCGCAGGCGGCGACTGCAGTTCGGGTACCTCGGCAATCGATGTCCAGCCGCTCATGCCCTGGCACCAGGCCAGCGCACGCGGGTTGGCCTGTGCATAACGGCGCGCGGCCTCGTCATCAAGCGGGGCGATACGCTCGGCCTGGGCGGAGGCATGGAAGTACCACTGGGTCATGGCGGCGGCTCTGCGCGGCTGGAAAAGCCCGAGTCTAGCGAGCGCGCCGGGGGAGGGCGACGTGGCCATGAACGGCGCGCATTTGCGGGGTGGGTGCTGTATTGCAACAATTATCTGGTAGCGCCGTTTTACCACCCCTCCAAACACAGCCTACCGCCATGTCCCCGACCCGTACTTCCCGTGGCCGCCTTCCGGTCGCGCGCCCCCTCGTTGCCGCTCTTTCCACCCTGCTGCCGCTGGTTGCAGCCGCCCAGGAAACCCCCGCTGCCAAGGATCCGGTTGCCCTCGATGCCCTGCAGGTGACCGCGCAGCGCCGCGTCGAGAACGCCAAGGACGTACCGGTCGCGCTGAGCGCGATCCAGGGCGAGAAGCTGGATGTGCTCGGCTCGGCCGGCGATGACATCCGCTTCCTGGCCGCGCGCGTGCCCAGCCTCAACATCGAGTCGTCCTACGGCCGTGCCTTCCCGCGCTTCTACATCCGCGGCCTGGGCAACACCGACTTCGACCTCAATGCCTCGCAGCCGGTGTCGCTGGTGTATGACGACGTGGTGCAGGAAAGCCCGTTGCTGAAGGGCTTCCCGCTGTTCGACCTGGCCAACGTGGAAGTGCTGCGTGGCCCGCAGGGCACCTTGTTCGGCCGCAACACTCCGGCCGGCGTGGTCAAGTTCGATTCGGCGCGCCCGTCGCAGGATGCCGATGGCTACATCCGCGTCGGCTATGGCAGCTACAACAGCTGGAACGTGCAGGGGGCCTACGGTGGCCCGCTCACCGACCGCTGGTCGGCACGCGTCTCGGCCATCTACCAGCGCCGCGATGACTGGGTCGACAACACCCGCGCCGGTGCCCCCAACAGTGGTTTCGAAGGCTATGACGAAGCCGCCGGCCGCGTGCAGTTCCTGTACGAAGGCGACGACTTCGAAGCGCTGTTCAACCTGCACAAGCGCAAGCTCAACGGCACCGCGCGCCTGTTCCGCGCCAACATCATCCAGAAGGGCGGCAATTCGCTGGTCGAGAACTTCGACCGCGACAAGGTGGCCAACGACGGCGTCAACTTCTCCGACCTGGAAACCTGGGGCGGCAGCGCGCGCCTGCAGTGGAACCTCGGCTCGGTGACGTTGCATTCGATCACCGGCTACGAGACCGCCGAATCGCTCAACCGTGGCGACATCGACGGCGGCTACGGTGCGGCCTTCCTCGGTGCCGGCAACTACGGCCCGGGCCTGATTCCATTCTCTTCGGAGTCGGCCGACGGCCTGCCGCACCACCGCCAGTGGACGCAGGAAGTGCGGATCGAGTCCAACGAGTGGGGCCGCTTCGACTGGCAGGCCGGCGTCTTCTACTTCGATGAAGACGTGACCATCAACAACTTCAACTACGACTCGCTGACCCCGGGCAATCCACAGACCGGCCACGTGGTGCAGAACCAGCGCAACAAGGCGTGGGCGGTGTTCGCTTCGGGCGACTTCGATGTCACCGATCGCTTCAAGCTGCGCGCCGGCGTGCGCTACACCCAGGACAAGAAGGACTTCAGCGCCAGCGTGCTGCAGGCCGTTCCGTTCGGCACCCCGGTCAGCGGCCCGTACCTGGCCAACACCGACGTCAACGACGTCAGCTGGGATGTCAGCGGCGTCTACAAGCTGACCGACGACATCAACGCCTACGCCCGCGTGGCCAAGGGCTTCCGCGCGCCGTCGATCCAGGGCCGCCTGGCCTTCGCGCCGGGCCTGTCGCAGGCCGATTCGGAGAAGGTCATCTCGTATGAAGCCGGCATCAAGGCCGACCTGTTCGAGCGCCGCGCGCGCCTGGGCCTGAGCGTGTTCCGCTACAACGTCGACGGCCAGCAGCTGATCGCCGTGGGCGGCACCAACAACACCGCCACCCTGCTTAACGCCGACAAGACCATCGGCCAGGGCGTCGAGCTGGACCTGGAAGCCTACCTGGCCGACAACGTCCTGCTGACCTTCGGCAGCAGCTACAACGACACCGAGATCAAGGACAAGGATCTGGCGGTGGCGATCTGCGGCGGTGGCTGCACCATCAACGACCCGACCACGGTGATCAACGGCCAGACCTATGCGCTGGTGAACGGCAACCCGCTGCCGCAGGCGCCGAAGTGGATCCACAACGCGACCCTGCGCGTGGGCTTCCCGCTCAGCGATGGCAGCGAGCTGTACGCCTACACCGACTGGGCCTACCGCAGCGCAGTGAACTTCTTCATCTACGAGTCGCCGGAATTCCGCGGCCGTAGTTCGCTGGAAGGCGGCCTGCGCCTGGGCTACAACTGGGATTACGGCCAGTACGACGTGGCCGTGTTCGGCCGCAACCTGACCAACCAGACCCGCGTGGTCGGTGCGATCGACTTCAACAACCTGACCGGCTTCCTCAACGAGCCGCGTACCTGGGGCGTGGAGTTCACCGCGAAGTTCTGATGCGGTGGCTGCGTTGATGCAATGAAGAAGGGCCGGCGCAATGCCGGCCCTTCTTCCTTACGCCCATTGGTAGTGCCGGCCGCTGGCCGGCAACGAGTGATCCGGCGCGCGCTTACAGCGCGCTCTGCGGGCGCACCTTCAGCACCGCATTCTCGGTCGCGCAGTCGCGGCTCGAATGCAGGCCGGCCCTGCGCGCGGCAGCGATCTCCTTGCGCGCGGCCAGCAGGTCCTTGTTGAACGCAGCGTTGTCGTGCAGGCGGGCCACGGCGGTGGCGCCCATGAAGCGGCCTTCGAGGATGTCGCTCTGCCAGTGCACGTTGCAGACCAGGCGGCTCTCGCCGTAGTTGCGGCCACGGGCCTGGATGGCATCGGCGCGGTCCGGGGCGATCTCGGACAGGATCAGTGCCCAGGCCCAACCGATCGAGGTGTGGCCGGACGGGTAGGAACCGTTCTTGCGCAGGCCTTCCTCGTCCTTCGGCGAGCAGGTCGGTTCACCGTTGACCATGAACGGGCGCGGGCGCTGGTAGTGGTTCTTGGCCGCCTTGGTCGCCGCACTGGCGTCGATCCGGCTGCGCTCCAGCAGGCGATACAGCGCCGGGGTCTTCACCGCATCGACGTCGATGTCGGCGGCGCAGGAGAAGTGGTTGGCGCCTTCGGGGAAACCGAGTTCCGCATCGACACCGGCCTGGGCGAAGCGCGGGCTGCCACGCAGCGCGCGGGCTTCACGGCTGACCTGCTCGTCCAGGGCGAACGCGGCCGAACCGGCCACCGGTGGTGCCGGTACCAGGTCGAGGCTGGCCGGAACCGCGCTCTTGTCCAGATAGCCCACCGCCTTGGTGGTGATGTTGGCTTCGACGGCGGTCGGCTTGGTGGCGGTGGCGGCACAACCGGCCAGGGCCGCGACGACGGCAAGGCCGAGCAGCGGGCGGGCAGGGTGGGAAATCAGCGACATGGACAGGCTCCGGGAGAGAAAACAACGCGCCATGATCGCAGCCCCCATACGACACTGCAGTGGCCATCGGTCATACGGCCAGACCCGGCATGGTCATTGTCGCGATATGAAAAGCGTCATCGTTTGACGTCAGTCTCCTGATTCCGGGCGCAGCGCACGGACTTTCACGCGCCTGCACGCAGACGATCAGCCTTCAGCCGGGCCGGGGGGATCCGCTGACAGAGGGAGAGAAGCGATGCGCAGCACCGCAACAGGAAGTACCGTCCTGGCCCTGCTCCTCGGGCTTGCAGCAACGCCGGCGCAGGCCGCCGACGTGGTCGGCGTGGCCTTCGTGCATGGCACCGGCGCGCAGACCAATGCCACCCAGGACTACTGGCAGCCGGCAATCATCGACACCGTGCGCCAGGGCCTGACAAATAGCAGCAACTACGTGGTCATCAACTGCGACTTCACCCAGTACATGTGGAAGCCGGAGGCTGCCGGCTGCCTGGCCAACCAGCTGACCGGTTTCATCGACAGCCGTGGCATCACCCAGCTGGTGGTGATCACCCATTCCAACGGCGGCAATGTGATGCGCTGGATCCTGTCCAACCCGACCTACGACAGCCGCTATCCGAAGATCATCCGCACGGTGCGCAAGGTCACCGCGCTGGCACCGTCCTCGGCGGGCACGCCATTGGCCGATGCGGTGCTCAACGGCAATACCTTCGAAACCTCGCTGGGCTGGCTGCTGGGCTACAAGAACGATGCCGTGCGCCAGCAGCAGGTGGCCAGCATGGCCACCTACAACGCGCAGAACCTGTATGGCACCGCAGGCCGCCCGGCGTTGCCCAAGCCGTTCCGCGCGGTGGTTGGCAGCGATGTCGAATCGGCGGTGTGGGACAGCAACAGCTACTGCGGTGGCTATGCCGCCAATGTCGGCCTGGAGTTCACCCAGAACTGGCTGTCGTCCTGCTCCGATGGCTTTCTGGAGTGCAGCAGCCAGAAGGCTGCTGGCACCACCTGGTTCACTGACACGCAGCGCACCCAGGGGGCAGAGCCGCTCAGCCACAACCAGAGCCGCCGCGAGTGCTTCGGCCTCGGCACGATCCTGCGCAACGACCTGGCCCAGTGAGGGAGACGACCATGACGATCCATACCACCCTGTTGGCCGGCGCCGTGCTGGCGGTGCTGTCCCTTTCCACCGTACAGGCCGCGCAGCCGTTGAATGCCGCCCGCGTGGGCGATCAGGTGCCTGCTGCCCTGGTGGCAGCGCCGCTGCCCGCCGACGAAAGCGAACACGCGCCGTTGTCCTTCGCCTGGGCGCTGGACCCGGCACAGCCGCTGCAGGCGGCCACGCCGTATGCCTCGGTCAGCCGCAGCTACTGGCAGCAGGTCGATGGCACGCAGCTGCAACGCGGCCTGGACCTGCCGCTGACGGCGCCCGATGCGGTGATCCAGCTGAGTCCGGCCGCAGGAGCCCGCGCGCTGCCGGCCAACACCCTGCAGGTGCGCGACCCGGCAGGCCGCAGCAGCGTGGCCCGCAGTGTCGATGCACGCGCGCTGCAGCAGGCCGGCATGCCGGTGGGTGACGGCAGCAGCATGCTGCGCACCGGTGCGACCAGTGTGGCCGGTGCGTACACCCTGCAGAGCGCGCAGGCACAGGGCCGCTACGTGGTGCAGGTGCTGGAGCCGAACAGCCCGCTGCGGCTGGAAGTGCAGGCCAACCAAGGGCAGGTGCTGGCCGGTGGCAACCTGCAGCTGCAGGCGCGCCTGCTGGAAGACGGTGCCACCACCGCGCAGCTGGCATCGCGTCGTGGCAGCCTGGGCGGTGAAGCGTTGCTGGTTGCGCCGGACGGCCGCAGCTGGCCGCAGCGCCTGCTGCGCACCACCGATGGGGCCCTGCGTGCGCAGGTGCGGATTCCGGCTGATGTCGGCAACGTGCAGGGGCTGTGGGAGCTGCAGGTGTTCGCCCAGGCCGCGGGTGTGCTGCGCGATGGCAAGGTCGCCTTCGCGGTGGCGCGGCCGACCGCGCGCTTCAGCGGGCAGGCGGCACCGGACCCGGCCAGCCGCCAGGTGGCGCTGCCGCTGCAGGTGGCCGCCGCCGGCCGCTACGAGGCGCGCGGTACGCTGTATGCCAGCGGCCGCGATGGCCAGTTGAAGCCGGTGGCGCAGGCACATGCGGCGGCGTGGTTCGATGGTCCTGGCGCCGGTCAACTGGTGCTGCCGTTCGATCAGGCCGCGCTGCCGGCCGGCTTCGGTGCGCCGTACGAACTGCGCGACCTGCAGCTGCAGGACCAGAGCCGGATGGCGCCGATCGAGTCGCGCGCGCTGGCGCTGCGGTTCTGAGGTTGCATGCAGCGGGCCGGGATCCGGCCCGCTGTACCTTCTTGTGTGGAGCCGAGCCCATGCTCGGCTGCCGTTTGCCGTGATCAGGAGCAGCCGAGCGTGGGCTCGGCTCTACAAAGGCATGCCGACTACCCCGCGTACGCGGTCAGCCGGCCTTCCTGCTCGCATACGGTGATTGCGCCACCGAACACCGCCGACAACGGTTCGTTGCGCAGCAGTTCGGCACGTGTGCCGTCGGCCAGTACGCGGCCGTCGCGCAGCAGCACCACCCGCTCGATCTCGGGAATGATCTCTTCGATGTGGTGGGTCACCAGCACCAGGGTGATGCCTTGCTGCGCCAGCACCCGCATGGTTGCCACCAGCTGCTCGCGGGCGACCAGGTCCAGCCCGGTCGAAGGCTCGTCCAGCAGCAGCGCCTGCGGCCGGTTGACCAGCGCGCGGGCGATCAGCACACGACGCGTCTCGCCGGCCGACAGCTCGGCATAGGCACGCTCGCGCAGGGCCAGCGCGCCGGTCATTGCCAGTGTCTCGCCGACGCGCGCGCGCATCTCGGCGGTCACTTCGCGGAAGGCCGGTACCACGTAGCTGGCGAAGAAGCCGGACAGCACCGCCTGTTCCACGGTCAGCCCCGGCATGTCGGCCAGGTTGCTGCTGAGATCGCCGGTGACGATGCCCAGCTGCGAACGCAGCCGGTCCACCTGCCAGCGGTTCTGGCCCAGCACCTTCACCGCCACCGTGCCGTCGCTTTGCGCCAGCGGGTACAGCTCGCGGGTGATCAGCTTGATGAAGGTTGATTTGCCGCAACCGTTGGGGCCGAGCAGGGCGGTGTGCTGGCCCTGCGCGATGCGCAGGCTGAGCCCGTGCAGCACCTTCACCTGGCCGCGCACCACGGTGGCGCGGTCCAGTTCGATCAACGGGGGCAGCCCGGCGACGGGCGGGGCGGCGGTCATGGTGCTGGCGCGTGGATCAAGGCTCGACAACTCGGGTCCCCAACTGTGAACGGTGCCACGGATGGCGGTGGCAATCACCGCCGCAGGGATGCAGTTTGCAACGTAAGCGCCCATGATGTCTGCCATCCCCGCGTCGATCCGGAGAGCCGCCATGCCCGATGCCCTGATGTCCCTGTTGACCGGTGGCGTGCTCGGCCTGGGCGGGTGGGCCATGCTGGCGGTGCTGCTGGTCTTCACCCAGATCACCATCTTCTCGGTGACCCTCTACCTGCACCGCAGCCAGGCCCATCGCGGGGTCGATTTCCACCCGGCGCTGGCCCACGTTTTCCGCTTCTGGCTGTGGCTGACCACCTCGATGATCACCCGCGAGTGGGTGGCCATCCATCGCAAGCACCACGCCAAGGTGGAGACCGAGGACGACCCGCACAGCCCGGTCACCCGCGGCATCGGCAAGGTGTTCTGGCACGGCGTGGAGCTGTACCGGGAAGCGCGCGGCATGCGCGCTGACATCGAGCAGTACGGGCGCGGCACCCCGGACGATGCGATCGAGCGCCACCTGTATACCCCGCACGCCACGCTCGGCCCGGTGCTGCTGCTGACGATCAACAGCGTGCTGTTCGGCCTGCCCGGCGTGGCCCTGTGGGCGATCCAGATGGCATGGATCCCGTTCTGGGCGGCCGGCGTGGTCAATGGCCTCGGCCACTGGTGGGGCTACCGCAACTACGAGTCGGCCGATACCTCCACCAACCTCACGCCGTGGGGGTTCTGGATCGGCGGTGAGGAGCTGCACAACAACCACCACGCCTTCCCCAGTTCGGCGCGCTTCGCGATGCGGCGCTGGGAGTTCGACATCGGCTGGAGTGCGATCCGCCTGCTGCAGGCGCTGCGCCTGGCCAGGGTGCTGCGGGTGGCGCCGGCCGTGGACGTGCGCCCGAGCATCGCCGTACCCGATGCCGAGACCCTGAAGGCACTGCTGTCGCACCGCTTCCAGGCGATGACCGATTACCAGCGCAATGTGTTCATGCCGGCCCTGCGCGAGGAAGCCGTGCAGGCCGGGGCCAAGCTGCGTCGCCTGCTGCCACGCCGGCTGCGCCGCGGCCTGGTCAACGATGGCCGCTGGCTGAAGCCGGACAGCCGTGCCCAGCTCAGCGCATGGGTGGAACAACGGCCGCGCATCCGCACCCTGGTCGAGTACCGCGCGCGGCTGGCCGCGCTGCTGGAAGCCCGTGGCCACGACGCCGCCGAGCGCCTGCATCAGCTGCAGGCGTGGTGCCGCGAGGCCGAGGAAAGCGGTATCGCGGCGTTGCAGGCCTACGCCGCACGCTTGAAGGGCTACAGCCTGGTGGGCGCGTGAGGGCAGGGTACGGGCTTCTGCTGATGGCGATGTTGCCGGGCGCGGCGCTGGCCCAGGTCACCGACACCGCCAGCTATCTGCAGCGGATGGACAGCGATGGCGACGGCAGGGTCAGCGAGGCCGAGTACGTGCAGTGGATGCTGTATGCCTTCGACCACATGGACCGCAATGGCGATGGTGTGCTGACGGCCGAGGAGCTGCCCGGTGGCAAGGGCAGGGCGATCAGTCGCGAGCAGCAGCGGCAGGTGATCGTGCAGCGCTTCCACAAGCAGGATGCCAACGGCGACGGCTTCCTGGATGCACGGGAGCTGGCGGCGCCGCCGCGCTGACTCTGCATCGTCGCCGGGCATGGCCCGGCGCTACCAGGTGCACTGGTCCCGGTAGCGCCGGGCCATGCCCGGCGTAGAATCGCCCCATGCCTGAACTGCCCGAAGTCGAAACCACCCGCCGCGGCCTGGCGCCGCACCTGCAGGGCCGCCGCGTGCATGGCGTGATCCTTCGCCGCGCCGACCTGCGCTGGCCGATTCCGCCGGAAGTGGCCGAACTGCTGCCCGGGCAGCGCATCGACGATATCCGCCGGCGCGCCAAGTACCTGCTGCTGGACACCGCCATCGGCAGCGCGGTGCTGCATCTGGGCATGTCCGGCAGCCTGCGCGTGTTGCCCGGCGATACCCCGCTGCGCGCCCACGACCATGTGGACATCAGCCTGGACAACGGCCGCCTGCTGCGCTTCAACGACCCGCGCCGCTTCGGCAGCCTGCTCTGGCAGCCGGCCGGCGAGATCCATCCGCTGCTGCAGGGGCTGGGCCCGGAGCCGCTGGATGATGCCTTCGATGGGGACTACCTGTTCGCGCGCAGCCGGGGCCGCAGTGCGCCGGTGAAAACGTTCCTGATGGACCAGGCGGTCGTGGTGGGCGTGGGCAACATCTACGCCGCCGAAAGCCTGTTCAAGGCCGGCATCAGTCCGTTGCGCGAGGCGGGCAAGATCTCGCGCGAACGCTACCAGCGGCTGGCCGACGCGGTGAAGGAGATCCTCGGCTACGCCATCACCCGCGGCGGCACCACCCTGCGCGACTTCATCAGCCCGGACGGCGCGCCGGGCTACTTCGAGCAGGAACTGCTGGTGTACGGCCGCGATGGGCTGCCGTGCCCGACCTGTGGCCGCGCGCTGAAGCACGCCACCATCGGCCAGCGCGCCAGCGTCTGGTGCAGCCACTGCCAGCGTTGAGCCGAGCGGCCAGCGGCAGCTGAACGGGCAGGGCGCGTCTCCGCTGCCCGTTAACGTTTGTCTGCCTATGATGGCCGACCTTCCCACTGTGCCTGACGCGCCTGCATGCAACGACGCGACTTCATCCGCAATGCCTCCCTCGCCCTGGCTGCATTCGGCCTGCCGTCCCTGCCCGCGTGCGCGGCCAGCAAGAGCGGCCAGATGGGCCTGCGCCGCCTCGGCCAGCCGCAGCCGTTCGACTTCGCCACCCTGAAGGGCCAGGCGCGCGCGCTGGCGCAGGCGCCCTACAAGAGCCACAAGCGGGTGCTGCCGGGTCGACTGGAAGGCCTGGACTGGGACCAGTACCAGTCGATCGGCTACCGCCAGGACCATGCCCTGTGGGCTGACCAGCCCGGCAAGTTCCAGGCCAAGTTCTTCCACCTCGGCCTGTACTTCCATTCGCCGGTGCGCATGTTCGACGTGGTTGACGGCAAGGCGCAGGAGCTGGCCTATGACGGCGCAGCTTTCAACTACGGCAAGAGCGGCATCAAGGACGGCGAGCTGCCGGCCGATCTGGGCTTCGCCGGGTTCCGCCTGAACACCCGCAAGGACACCGACCGCGACTTCGCCGCCTTCCTTGGCGCCAGCTACTTCCGCGCCGTCGGCAAGGAAGGCCAGTACGGCCAGTCGGCGCGTGGCCTGGCGATCGATACCGGCATGGGCAAGCCGGAGGAATTCCCCGATTTCATCGCCTACTACCTGGAACAGCCGTCGGCCGATTCGGAAACGATCGTGGTGTATGGGCTGCTGGATTCGCCCAGCGTGGCCGGTGCCTACCGTTTCGCCATCACCAATGGCGACGTGCTGCTGATGGACATCGACAGCGCGCTGTACCCGCGCAAGGCGATCGAGCGCCTGGGCATCGCACCGTGCACGAGCATGTACCAGGTGGGCGAGAACGACCGGCGCATGGGCTGGGACTGGCGGCCGGAGATCCACGATACCGACGGCCTGTCGCTGTGGACCGGTGCCGGCGAGTGGATCTGGCGGCCGCTGCTGAACCCGCGCAACCTGCGTTTCAACATGTTCGTGGACCGCAACCCGCGCGGCTTTGGCCTGCTGCAGCGTGACCGCAACTTCGACCACTACCAGGATGACGGCGTGTTCTACGAGAAGCGCCCGTGCCTGTGGGTGGAGCCGAAGGGCGAGTGGGGCGAGGGCTCGGTGCAGCTGGTGGAGATCCCCACCGTGGACGAGACCTTCGACAACATCGTGGCGTTCTGGAACCCGAAGGAAAAGCCGCAGCCGGGCCAGGAGCTGCTGGTCGGCTACCGCCTGTACTGGGGCGCCGAACCGCCGGCGCGGCCGCCGCTGGCGCACTGCGTGGCCAGCCGCACCGGCCTGGGCGGTGTGGTCGGCAAGAAGCGCGAGTACTTCAGCTGGCGTTTCGCGGTGGACTTCGAAGGCGGCGAGCTGGCCAGCCTGATCGACAAGGGCGAGGTCGAGGCGGTGGTGGAAGCCAGCCGTGGCCGGGTCGAGATCGTGTCGGCGCGTCCGCTGCGCGAGATCAACGGCTACCGCGCGATGTTCGACCTGGTGCCGCCGGAAGGCAGCACCGAGCAGATCGACATCCGCCTGTTCCTGCGCAGCGGCGGCAAGACCCTGACCGAGACGTGGCTGTACCAGTACACCCCGCCGCCGGCGGGCGCGCCGGAGCGCACGCTGTACTAAGCGGGGTGTTGGGTTGCAGGGCTTGCAGCCCTGCACCTGCTGACGTCCACGTCAACGTCAAAAGCGGGCATTCCGTGGGATGGCGGGGTGGGTCCGGTGGCAGGGAACGCTGCAAGTACATCCATGTAAGCTCGATCGCCGCATCCATGCGGCTCACGCCCCTGCCACCGGACCCACCCCGCCTCCGACAGTTTCCCGCGGCTGTTGGTGTCTACTGCTGTTGGTGGGTGCCGACCGTTGGTCGACACGGCAGACGTCATGAACGTCTGAAGGATCGGCTTTTGATTTTGATTTTTCTGATCTTTCCCGTGGTGGTAGCCGCGTGCAGAGAATTGTCAGGGGTCGGGAGGGCAGGCGGGGCGGGGGTGTCCGCGGCATGGATGCCGCGGCCAAGCCCCCAGGGACGGGTTTACGGCGTCCCCCGGCCCGCCTGCCCTCCCGGCCAAGCCGATAGACCGCCTTCCGCAACCAGCCAACTCAACCACCACGGAGGGGCTCCGCCGTTGGCCGGCCTGGCCGAAGGCCCGCCCTCCGCGCGATACAATGGCGCCCATGAACACCCCACAGGATTCCAGCCTCGGTCGCGAGGTCAGTTACCCGTCGCAGTACGATCCCGGCCTGCTGTTTCCCATCCCCCGCAGCGGTGCCCGCGCCGAGATCGGCCTCGATGACGCCGCGCTGCCGTTCGTCGGCCATGACCGCTGGCATGCCTTCGAGCTGAGCTGGCTCGACCCGCGTGGCAAGCCGCAGGTCGCCGTCGCCACCGTGCAGGTACCGTGCACTTCGCCGCGGCTGATCGAATCGAAGTCGTTCAAGCTGTACCTCAACTCCCTCAACAGCACCCGTATCAACAGCGCCGAGGCACTGCGCGAGCGTCTGGTGGCCGACCTGTCGGCCTGCGCCGGTGCGCCGGTCCAGGTCGAGTTCGGCCTGCCGGGCCTGCGCGGGACGCCACTCGGTGAGTCCATCGACGGGCTGGATGTGGAAATCGACTGCTACGGTCCGCCGCAGGCGGACTTCCTCGTCGCTGATGCGGGCGAGCTGGTGGAAGAGACGCTGGTCTCGGCGCTGCTGAAGTCCAACTGCCCGGTCACCGGGCAGCCGGACTGGGCCACGGTCAGCCTGCGCTACCACGGGCCGAAGATCGACCGTGCCGGCCTGCTGCGCTATCTGGTCAGCTACCGCGAGCATGCAGAGTTCCACGAACAATGCGTTGAGCGGATCTTCAGCGAGGTGTCTGCGCGCTGCCAGCCGCAATGGCTGGAAGTGGAAGCCCGCTATACCCGCCGTGGCGGCCTGGACATCAATCCGTGGCGCGCCAGCCCCGGCATCGCTGCCCCGGCCGCGACCTACCGCGAACTGCGCCAATAGCCGTCGCAGGCGGTTACCGGTAGTGCCGGCCGCTGGCCGGCAACCGCAAGGAGCCCCCGTCCAGGGCAAGGCAGCCGGCCAGCGGCCGGCTCTACCGGACACCGTCCCTCCCGATTGTTCAGCCGCCCCCGGGGGCGGCTTCACATCTGCACCATCCCCATTTAACAACCTTCATGGCACCGTGCGAGCCACGTAGTCATGCAGACGGGAGTTGTGGATGAGTACCGAGAAGAAAGCCGATTTCTCCGGCGTCAGTGCCAGCGTCGACAGTACCGCCGAACAGGTGCCGAAGGCGGACTTCTCCGGCGTCAGCGCTTCGGTGGACAGCACCGCCGACGTTGTGAGCGGCGGCACCTACACCGTGCAGAAGGGTGACTCGCTGTCGAAGATCGCCAAGCAGCATCTGGGCGACGCCAATGCCTGGAAGAAGATCTTCGAAGCCAATCGCGATGTGCTTGATGACCCGGACAGGATCTTCCCGGGCCAGACCCTGAAACTGCCGCCGAAGTAAGCCGGCCATCGAACGCCGTCCGACAATCCCTGGGAGGAACCCCGAATGATCAAGACCACCCCGCTCCAGACCGCCCTGATCGCCGCCCTGCTGGGCAGCGTTGCCCTGGTCGGTTGCAAGAAGAAGGAAGAGTCGACCGACACCAACGCCGCCCCGGCCGCCACGGCCCCGGCTGAGCCGGCAGCGCCGGCGCCGATGACCGGTGCACCGCCGCCGATGGCAGAAGCCGCTGCGGTTTCGGTTTCCACCGTCACCGTGGGCAAGACGGCCGCCGCCGACAAATCGGTCGCACCGGCTGCTTTGTTCGCTCCGAAGGATGACGTCATCGTCTCGATCAAAACCGACGGCACTGCCAACAACGTCAGCGTCGGCGCCAAGCTGACCTTCCAGGACGGTCAGGTGGCCGGCGAACAGAACGCGACCCTGAATGCCAGCGGCGCGGAGACCACCAACGTCACGTTCAAGAATGCAAAGGGCTGGCCGGCCGGCAAGTACCGCGCCGAGGTCATGGTCGATGGCAAGGCGGCCGGAACGCCGCAGGAGTTCGAGGTCAAGTAAGTCCTGCCGACTCTCTCCCGGCAGGGCTCACGATGGACGCAGCCGCGAGGCTGCGTCTTTTTTTATTGGGCGGCGGTTGGCCCCATCCACGCATGGCGTGGATCTCTACTGACAACCGGGCCGCGTTTCATCCACACCAAGCGTGGATGGATCACAGCGTTGCCGGCACGCAGTACTGCCGCGTATGGCGCGGCTTTGCCCCGCGCGACTGAAAACGCGACAATGCAGGGGTTTCCCCGCCGCGCGCCCACCCTGACGGCGACGGGGGAAAGCGTGGGGCCCGGCCCCGCGCGCGACACGGTTGCACGTGGCCCGGCGCTGGCGCCGGCCTTCCCCTGAGCATTGCTACAGAGTCCAAGTCCCCCATGTCCAAGATCCTCTACACGCTGACCGACGAAGCACCGTTCCTGGCCACCCAGTCGCTGCTGCCGATCGTCGGCGCCTACACCGCCACTGCCGGCATCGTGGTGGAAACCCGTGACATCTCGCTGTCCGGCCGCATTCTGTCGCTGTTCCCGGAACTGCTCAGCGACGCGCAGAAGGTCAGTGACGACCTGGCCGAGCTGGGCCAGCTGGCGACCACGCCGGACGCCAACATCATCAAGCTGCCGAACATCTCCGCCTCGGTACCGCAGCTGAAGGCGGCCATCAAGGAACTGCAGGACCAGGGCTATCCGCTGCCGGATTACCCGGAAACCCCGGCCGACGACCAGCAGCGCGACTACAAGGCGCGCTACGACAAGGTCAAGGGCAGTGCGGTGAACCCGGTGCTTCGCGAAGGCAATTCGGACCGCCGCGCGCCGCTGTCGGTGAAGAACTACGCGCGCAAGCACCCGCACCGGATGGGCGCCTGGGCAGCGGATTCGAAGTCGCATGTTTCGCACATGGCCGCCGGTGACTTCTACGGCAGCGAAAAGTCGGCCACCGTGGCCAACGCCGGTTCGCTGAAGATCACCTTCCACGGCAAGGACGGCAGCGCCGTCGTGCTGAAGGAAAAGACCGCGGTCAAGGCCGGCGAGATCGTCGACGCCGCCGTGATGAGCCGCAAGGCGCTGGCCAGCTTCATCGCCGAGCAGATCGCTGATGCCAAGGCGCAGGGCGTGCTGTTCTCGCTGCACCTGAAGGCGACCATGATGAAGGTCTCCGACCCGATCATGTTCGGCGTGGTCGTCGAGGAGTTCTACAAGGACGTGCTGGCCAAGCATGCCGACGCCATCAAGCAGGCCGGTTTCGACGCCAACAACGGCATCGGTGACCTGGTCGCACGCCTGCCGTCGCTGCCGGACGCCACCCGCGCCGCCATCGAAGCCGACCTGAAGGCCGAGTACGCGCAGCGCCCGTCGCTGGCGATGGTCAACTCGGACAAGGGCATCACCAACCTGCACGTGCCGAGCGACGTCATCGTCGACGCCTCGATGCCGGCGATGATCCGTGACTCCGGCAAGATGTGGAACGCCGAAGGCAAGCTGCAGGACACCAAGGCCGTCATCCCCGATCGCTGCTACGCAGGCGTGTACCAGGCCGTCATCGACGACTGCAAGGCGCACGGGGCGTTCAATCCGGCCACCATGGGCTCGGTGCCGAACGTCGGCCTGATGGCGCAGAAGGCCGAAGAGTACGGCTCGCACGACAAGACCTTCCAGATCGCTGCCGACGGCGTGGTCAAGGTCACCGACGACGCTGGCACCGTGGTGTTCGAGCACGCCGTGGAAGCCGGTGACATCTGGCGCATGTGCCAGACCAAGGACGCGCCGATCCAGGATTGGGTCAAGCTGGCCGTCGAGCGTGCCCGCCTGAGCAGCACCCCGGCCGTGTTCTGGCTGGATGCCGCCCGCGCTCACGACGCGCAGGTCATCGCCAAGGTCGAGCAGTACCTGAAGGACCACGACACCACCGGCCTGGACATCCGCATCCTGCCGCCGGTGGAAGCGACGGCGTTCTCGCTGGACCGCATCCGCAAGGGCGAGGACACCATCTCGGTCACCGGCAACGTGCTGCGCGACTACCTGACCGACCTGTTCCCGATCATGGAACTGGGCACCAGCGCCAAGATGCTGTCGATCGTGCCGCTGATGGCCGGTGGCGGCCTGTTCGAGACCGGCGCCGGTGGTTCGGCCCCGAAGCACGTGCAGCAGTTCGTCGAAGAGGACTACCTGCGCTGGGATTCGCTGGGTGAATTCCTGGCCCTGGCCGCGTCGCTGGAGCACCTCGGCAACCGCTACGACAACGCCGCCGCCCGCGTGCTGGCCAAGGCGCTGGACGAAGCCAACGGCCAGTTCCTGGACAACGACAAGTCGCCGTCGCGCAAGCTGGGTGGCATCGACAACCGTGGCAGCCACTTCTACATCGCGCTGTACTGGGCGCAGGCCCTGGCCGCGCAGAACGAAGATGCCGCGCTGAAGGCACGCTTCGCACCGCTGGCCAAGGCGCTGACCGACAACGAGCAGGCGATCGTTGACGAACTGATCGCGGTGCAGGGCAAGGCCGTCGACATCGGTGGCTACTACCGCCCGGACGTGGCCAAGGCCAGCAAGGCAATGCGCCCGAGCGCGACCTTCAACGCCGCGCTGGAGCAGCTGCGCGGCTGATCCACTGCCGTTCGGCCGTGACACCGGAACCCGCGCTTCGGCGCGGGTTTCTTTTTGGGCTCTGACCACAGGCGATGGAACCGTGACATCCGTCGGCTGTCGGAATGCCGTCAAAGGGGCATGAAACTTGCCCGCGATGGCCGTCGCAGAACCGATAGGAGGCGGTCTGCAGCCTCCCTCAATCTGAGCAGTCGATCACGACGATCCTCGTCGGCAATGCCCTAGCCTTGGCGACGCGAGACCACCGGGGAGGTGGTCGCTCGGGGATCACGGATGGCACGCGTGCTGGTAGTGGGAACCGACATCCAGGGCGAGCAGGCCCTGCTGCAACGGCTGCGCCTGGCGTCAGCACTGCCCGACGGCCAGATCCGCCGCAGCCAGGACCTGGACGACTGCGACCTGCTGGTCATCCGCGATACCCCCGCACTGCGCAACGCCGCCCAGCGCATGCGCCAGCAGCGGCCGCGCCTGCAGTGCTGGATCGAGGACCTGGGGGGCCAACTACGTGACGGTGATGGCCATCAGGGCGTACTTGATGACGGTGCCATCGGCCGCGCACTGCGCGGCATGCAATTGGCAGGAGAGCCGCTTGCCATGCCCGCACCCGCACCGATCCGCCTGGCTGATGGTGCGCATGCCATCACCCGCCTGCTGCGCGAACGACTGCCCCTGAAGCAGGGGCAGGCACTGCTCAGCGACGCCGGAGAGCCCTTGCTGCTGATGGACCTGGAGCACGACCAGGCCGTGCTGCTGCAGGAGCCCGCGAGTGTGCTGGTCGAGCGCCTGGCCGATGCCTTCGAACGCCTGCAGCTGGATGCGCTGACACCCGCACGCCTGCAGGCATTGGCCAGCGAGCGGCCCCGCCAGCCCTTGCGACCGCTGTTGTGGCAATGGGCACAGCGCAGCCGCCATTGGCAGGCACTGGACGAACGTCTTCGCAACGCGTCGGTGAAGCTGCTGCGTTGGCCGGATTTCCGCGTGCTGGGCCATGACCACGATGGGTTCCGGCTGTGCTCGCTGCTGCTCAAGCGCGCCTGCACGGTCGAGGAATGCGTGATGCTGCTCGAACTGCCCGCGGCAGCCGTGCGCGACTTCATCCATGCCGCCTACCTGTGCGGCTATGCGCAGCTGCAGGTCGCCCCAGCGGCACCGGCGACGGCAACACGCACTACCGGCACCAGTACCGACAGCGGCCTGCTTGCCCGCCTGTGGCGGCACCTGCGCGGGGGGGAACGCAATGCGTGAGCACAAGGTGGTGGTACTGGGTGGCATGGGCAGCGGCAAGTCGACCCTGGTACGCAGCATCGCCGCGGGTGCGGTGGTCGACACCGATGTGGCCAACAGTGATCGCCTCGGCGCCGACAAGGCATCGACCACTGTCGCATTGGACTATGCCGACATCGATCTGCCGAACGGCGAGCGCCTGCGGTTGTATGGAACGCCCGGCCAGCAGCGCTTCGACTTCCTGTGGCCGATCCTGCTGCAGGGCGCGCGTGGTGCGGTGTTGTTGCTGGACGCGCGCCGTGCAGGCCTCGCCCGCGAACTGGAGGACTACCTGCAGGTGCTGCAGCCGTTCGCATCGTCCCTGGCGCTGGTGGTGGCCGTCACCCATCTCGACCAGGCGCCCCACGCCGCGCTGGATGATTGGGCCGCCCGTGCCTGCCTCGACGATCAACTGCTGCCACTGCTGGCCGTGGATGCCCGTGACCGCGAACAGGGACTGCTGCTGATGGATGTACTGATGAGCGAAATGGAAGCGCACGCACTGGTTGCGGTGCATGGCTGACGGGCAGATGGCAGTGCTGCCCGATGCCGGCCAGCGTGAGCGCCTGCAGCCCTTGCTGCAGGACCTGCAGCAGCGGGTCGAAGGCGTGCGTACGGTAGTGCTGGCCAGCGTCGATGGCTTTGCCCTGGTCAGTGCCGGCGCCGATGGGCGTGGCGAACGGCTGGCGGCGATGACCAGCGCGATGCTGGCACTGGCCGCTGCGGTGGGCCGCGAACTGGTGTTGGGCGATCTGCAGACGCTGATGCTGGAGGCTGCAGACGGCAAGGTGCTGATGCTGGCGATCCACGCCGAGGGGCGCGCACCGCTGCTGCTGATGGCGGCCTGCGACCAGCGCAGCGTGATCGGCCAGGTGCTGTGGCAGAGCAGGGAATGTGGCCAGGCGATCCTGGCCGAACTCGGCGGATCGTGAGCCCGGCCGCAGGGGAACGAGGGGCTCGAACCAACATCGACAAGGGGTGCGACGTGGCTGGATTGAATGAATCGTTGAATGCACTGATGGGCATCGACGGCGCGCAGGCAGTGGCGCTGGTCGACTACGAAAGCGGCATGCTGCTGGGCGAAGCCGGTGCCGGCATGGACATGGAAGTGGCCGCCGCCGGCAACACCGAAGTGATCCGCGCCAAGATGAAGACCGCCGCGTCGCTGAACCTCAACGACAGCATCGAGGACATCCTGATCTCGCTGGGCAAGGCATACCACATCATGCGCCCGGTGGCGAAGAAGAAGGGCCTGTTCTTCTACCTCGTGCTGGACCGTACCAAGTCCAACCTGGCGCTGGCGCGGCGCAAAGTTCAGGACGTGGAGGCCGAACTGGCGATCTGAGCCGGTAGTGCAGGCCGCGGGCCGGCATCTGCATCGATCCATCGACGGTCCGGGGGGGGGCCGGCCAGCGGCCGGCACTACCTTCGTGCTCGACGACATCACGCACGCCAGCGTATGGTGAAGCCGGTCCTCCCCGGTGAGCCTTGCATGCCCGAGCCTGACATCGCTGACGAACTGGCGCAGCGTATCGCCGGTGCCATCCGCGATGGTTTCGAGCACTATCACGCGCGCTTCGCGGAGATCACCGCCCGTGCGCGGCAGCGTTTCGAGCTGCGTGACTGGGCGGGTGCCCGCCAGGATGCGGTCGAGCGCATCGCCCTGTACGACCTGTGCATCGCCGAGCAGATGGATGCGTTGCGTCGCCTCGCCGGTGACGCGATCGGCGAGCGCGTGCTGTGGCTGCAGGTGCATGCCCGCTACAGCGCGCTGCTGCAGGGGCTGATCGACGCCGAGCTGTACAAGACCTTCTACAACACGTTGTCGCGGCGGCTGTTCGCCACGCGCGGGGTCGACCCGGCGCTGGAGTTCATCGCTTTCGATGTCGAGCCCTCCGATGCGATCACGCACCCGGTTGCCCGGCATACCTACGCGGTCTCGCCCACGCGACCGATCGAGGCATTGCAGCGCGTGCTGGCCGACTACCGTTTCGATATCCCCTATGCGCACCAGCTGCGCTGCGCCGCAGCCATCGCCGTGCGGCTGCAGGACGACCTCGCCCATTGGGGCGACACGCCGGTACGCAGTATCGAGCTGCTCGACACCGTCTTCTACCGCGAACGTCGCGCCTACCTGGTTGGCCGTGTGTTCGGCGAGCACCGCTTCTCGCCGTGCGTGATTGCCCTGGTCAACGACGAGCGCGGCCTGCGTGCCGACGCGGTGCTGACCCGGCGCCGCGATGTCGCCCACCTGTTTGGCGTGTCGCGAAGCTACTTCCAGGCCGATCTGGGCACGGTGGGCGATGCCGTGGTGTTCCTGCGCAGCCTGCTGCCGGGCAAGCCCATCGATGAGATCTACACCGTGCTGGGCCGCGCCAAGCAAGGCAAGACCGAGCGCTACCGCACGTTCTTCCGCCACTTCAACGAGCACCCGCAGGAGCGCCTGGTGCACGCCGAAGGCACGCCGGGCATGGTCATGGCGGTGTTCACCCTGCCCAGCTATCCGCTGGTGTTCAAGCTGATCCGCGACCGTTTCGCGTGGCCCAAGGCGATGTCGCGACAGCAGGTGGAAGAGAAGTACGCGCTGGTGTTCAACCTCGATCGTGTCGGCCGCCTGCTCGATGCGCAGCCCTATCGTCATCTGCGCTTCCCGCGCGAGCGCTTTGCGCCGGCCCTGCTGGATGAACTGCTGCAGCAGTGCGCGCAGAGCGTACGCATCGACGGCGATGAGGTTGAAGTCGCACTGTGCTATGTGCAGCGTCGTTTTCGTCCCTTGAATCTCTACCTGCGCGAGCAGGGCGGGGAGGCGGTGCGGGCGGCGGTGCTCGACTATGCGCAGGCGATCACCGACATGGCGCGCAACAACATCTTCCCCGGTGACATGCTGCCGAAGAACTTCGGTGTATCGCGGCATGGCCGCGCCGTGTTCTACGACTATGACGAGCTGTGCCTGGTCAGCGACTGCGTGTTCCGCGCCTGGCCGCAGCCACGCACGCCTGAGGAAGCGATGGCCGACGAGCCCTGGTTCCATGTCGGCCCGCGGGATGTGTTCCCGGAACGCTTCGGCCCGTTCATGGGCCTTCCGGCAGGAGAGCTGGCGGCAGTGCGCGAGCACTACCGGCATCTGTTCGATCCGGGGTGGTGGCAGGGGCTGCAGGAACGCTTCGCCCGCGGTGACTACCCGGACACGCCGCCCTATGCGGGCGCACACCGGCTGGCCTGAGCCGGCTGTCACGGCGGCGGGGACTGGGGTACGCTCGGGGTTCATCACCAAGGATCCGGCAATGATGCGTTCCCCCCTGATTCTCGCTCTCGCGCTGGCCATCGGTGCCGGCGTCCCGCTGCTTGCTGGCGAGGCCAGCGCCCAGAACACGCGTGCAGTGCGTGCCACCGCCGAGATGAGCATGGTGCTGACCGGCCACATCGAGATCACGCCTGGGGGCGAGGTCAGCTCGCTGGTACTGGACCAGAAATCGGCGCTGACGCCGGGCATCGCCTCCTTCGTGGAAGGCACGATCGGCGGCTGGCGCTTCGAGCCCACGCTGCATGATGGCAAGGCAGTGGCTGCACGCGCCCCGATGCGGGTGCGGCTGCGGGGGACGCCGATGGCCGATGGTGGCTACCAGGTCAGCATGACCAGTGTCGATTTCAGTGAATATGATCCGAAGGCTACCGATTCGGTGACCAAGATGCGCTTGACTCCGCCGCGTTATCCGGATGAAGCCTATCGGAATGGTGCGCAGGGTGAAGTGCTGCTGATGGTCAAGGTGGCGCGCGACGGCACGGTGGCCGATGTCATCGCCGAACAGGTGAACATGACCGTGGTCGGCCCGGAACGGGACATGGCCAGGATGCGCGACATCCTGGCCAGGGCCAGTATCAGAAGCGCCCGCAGCTGGACCTTCAACCCACCGACCACTGGCGAGGACAGCACCCGTGACAGCTGGACGGTACGCGTCCCGGTAGGTTTCGCCCTGGGCAACGACCGCAATGCCGCGGAGGAACGCTATGGTCGCTGGCGCGCCTTCATTCCGGGGCCGCGGCAGGCCATACCGTGGCGCAAGTCGGCCCCGGTCGAGCAGGCCGGAAGCGATCTGCTGCCGGAAGGCGGCGTCTACATGGTCGATGGCGCCAAGCGCGGCCTGCGCCTGCTGACGTCGCTGGAAGAGGGCTGAGTACGGGAGTGGAGCCGGGCAGCCCGGCTCCGCGTCAGTCGGCGTACGGGTAGATCACCACCCGGTTGCGGCCCTGTTCCTTGGCCATGTACAGCGCCTTGTCGGCCAGCCGCAAGGCCTGCTCGGCGTCGACGTGGAAGCTGGGGAAGTGGGCCACGCCCAGCGACACGGTGATGGTGCCGACCGGTGCGAACGGATGATCGGCGATGTGCTGGCGCAGGCGCTCGCCGGCCTGGCGCGCCGAGTCGGTGCTGATGCCCGGCAACAGCAGCAGGAACTCCTCGCCACCGGCGCGGCAGAGGATGTCGCTGTCGCGCGAGTAGCGGCGCATCTGGTCGGCGATATGGACGATGGCGGCGTCACCGGCATCATGGCCATGGGTGTCGTTGATCGATTTGAAGCGATCGATGTCCAATGCCAGGATCGCGAACGGGATGCCCTGCACCTGCAGTGCATCCAGCGCCTGCTGCAGGCCGCGTCGGTTGAGCAGCCCGGTCAGCGGATCGGTGCGGCTGGCGCGGTTGAGCGTGCCGATGCGGTCCTGCAGCGCATTGAAGCTGTGCAGTACCGCCTGCTTGAGCTGGGCCACCTCGAAGTACCACGCACGGATGCCGCTGACATGGTTGATCGCGTTGCCGGTGTCCTCGCCGCCCTGCACGTTGCGCGCCAGCTGCCACAGCGGCAGCGAGATACGCCGCGCGAACCACCAGGTGACCAGCAGTGACAGCAGGCCGAGCGGGATCGCGTTCCAGATCACCGCGGTCATCAGCCGCGACAGCGGCTGCAGCGTGGCCTCGGTGGGCCGCTGGGCGATGATGCCCCAGCCGGTGGCCGGCACCGGTGCATAGCCGGCCAGCATCGACACGCCCAGGTTGTTGCGCACCTGTTGCGCGCCGCGTTCGCCGCGCACCACCGCCTTCACCGCAGGATTGCCGACCACATAGTCACCCACCCGCTTGCCGTCGGCGTGGTACAGCAGGCGGCCGTGGCGATCGACCACGTACAGATAGGAGCCGTCGCGGTAGTAGTGCGTGCCCAGGAGCGTGTGCAGCGCGCTGCGCTGGCGCAGGTACAGGGTGCCGCTGACATAGCCGCGATAGCGGCCCTGGCGGTCGAAGATCGGATGCGACAGCGAGACCAGCAGCTTGCCGGTGGCCGACTGGTAGGGATCGCTGATCATCGGCTGGCGCGCCGCCAGTGCCGCGTTGTTGCCGACACTGTGCAGCACCTCACCCTGCAGCTGCAGGGTCTGCGGCGATGTGGCGATCACCAGGCCATCGGCATCCACCACCAGCGAGGAGTTGAAGCTGTTGGTCTGCAGCTGCAGGCGGCTGGCTTCGTCCTGTGCCTGCACCGGATCGAGATCGCTCTGGCCCAGCCGGGTGGCCGCATACGCCAACTCCTGCTGCGCGGCCAGCAGGAAGTTCTGTGTGGTCTCGGCCAGCTTGGTGGCATAGACACGGTTCGCTTCCAGGGTGTTGCCGACCAGCTGGTCGCGCTGCACCCGGTAGCTGGCCAGCAGGGTGTTGGCCAGGGCAATGATGGCGCTGAGCAGGGCCAGGGCGAGGATCAGCTTGCCCAGGTTGAGGCGGGGCGAAATCAGGCGCATGCGGAGCAACGTGGGAGGAGGGTGCGCAGCGCGGGCGGGTGCGGGGCTGCATTATCGCCACAAACCGGGTTGCAGCGGGTGAAGCGCGCAGCGGTCCGGCCTGCTGCTGGGCCAGCGTGCCTGCTGCTCGGGCGGAATGTCGGCACGGGTCGGAAAATCGACGTCGAACACGTCGTGATTGAGCATCGCGCGCCATCGCGCGTGCTGCGCTTCTGGCAGATTACGCAGCCAGGCAACCCACGGTGCCAGCGCGTTCATCGGCGAATCCGCCCGCGCCGACGCTTGGCAAGCAGCGCGGGCCCACAAACAAGGATGATCATGCGCCGTTTGCTCCAGAACGTCAGGCTGCAGCCGTTCGCCTCCACCATCGATGTTTCATTCGTCAGCGAAGCGCGTGCGCTGCTGGAACTTGTGCGGCACCGTGCGTATCCGCAGGCCTCGGCGCAGATGGCGGATGTCCACGAAGGCGATCAGGTGGACTTCTATGCCTATGTTGGCAAGCAGGTGGAGGCACCGGCGCTGGCTGCACAGTGGCGTGCCAGCGAGCCTGATTCCACCGATGCCGCGCTGCTGCTGGCCTTCGCCGAACTCGGCGAAGGCTGGCGCCTGCGTGGCGAAACCTATTTCCATGACATTCCCGAAGCACGCAAGCGCGCCTTCCCGCTGAAGTTCCAGGCCGCGCAGCGGCTGTTCCGGGAACTGGCCGACCGTGCGGATGCACCACCACTGGCGATCTACGGCCTGCTGCACTGTGACGTGGTATGCGGTATCGAGCGTGACGCACGCAGCGACCGATTTGCGCAGGTGATGGCGCTGGCGCCGTTCCATGCGCCTTCGGTCTACATGATGGCCAAGGCCAGCATGGAAAAGTGGAGCGGCAGCGACGAGGAGATGTGGGCGTACCTGCACTGGATCGGCGAACACGCGCCGCGTGGCCGCGATGCCCATGCGGCGATCGCCTCGCACCTTGTGGAGTGGACCCACCCGTGGATGGACGAGTGCAATGCTCCGCTGGAGATCGTCGGGGTGGTACGCGCAGCCAACGTGCCTGGCCTGGCCGATCTGGTGCGCACCGCGCTGCTGGACTGGCTGGATGTGGAACCCGCGGGGCTGGAGCCGGCGTTGGCCGCCTGCACGTCCTCGCGCCAACGCCGTCTTCGTGCCGAATTCGCCCTGGCCCTCTACTTTGCCGGCGCCTGGGAAGAGGCGCGCCTGGTGATGAGGGCGCAGGGAGGGCAGGTGCCGGTGGAACCGTGGTGCTACCTGGCCTATCGCGGCAGCGGCATCCTCAGCGAAATGCTGGGTGGCACGTTGCGCTGTGCCGGCCTGGCGCACGACCGTATCTGCCGTGACCTCGGCCTGGATCCCCGCAAGGTCTGTCGGTAGATCCACGCCGCGCGCGGATGAAGTGTCCCGGACGCAGAAAAAAGCCCCGCAATGCGGGGCTTTTTTCCTAGCGCTTCATCGAACCGAAGAACTCGTCGTTGGACTTGGTGTTCTTCATCTTGTCCAGCAGGAACTCCATCGCGGCCATTTCATCCATCGGATGCAGCACTGAGCTTCTTTAGGATTTCGCATCTTCTCAGACAGTCAAGCCCATGATTTCGTAGTCTTTTTTGAGGGTCTAGTACGGTTTTGAAGCTTCGTGTGGAGGTCGGCTGGCCCAGCGGGCAATGGCGAGATGAGGCCCTGTTGGGGTGCAAGGTCCGGGTTCAAGCTCTGTAGGGGGTCAACCCTCCAGTACGAACCTGCCCTCAGAGAAGCGCCAAGCCTTTTTCCCTGGCAGACTCCTCACTACAGGCTTGCCGCCTCGGTTCTCCAAATAGAAGTTCGTCCCCTTGAACTGGCTGGCGTTCTCGGTATAGCCAGGCAGGGCATCTCTGCTCACGTTGCGCCACTTGCCGTCCTCATACCGATAGACGTTCAACTCATGCAAACCTGAGTTGCCTTCGTAGTGGGTCACCAGCGTGTTCGAAGAACCAGGCGGTTGCCACATCTGAGTGCTTGCATCGAGTTCGGCGAACCCGTTGCTAGCATCTATGCGCACGAAGTCCGATGATGATGTCCCTGCATAGCTTGGATGAGTCCTCAGTGCAGCGATGGCATCGTGGATTGAGGTGAACCCTTTCGATGCATCGGCACGGCGGTCACAGTCACTGCCAAGTGGGAAGGTCACTCGATTCACCCGTACCTGCATGAGACGGGCCTCAATGCGCTCGTCATACATCTCATCTTCGGGCAGCAACTTCACATTGGCTAGCACAACGCTGGCCGTGCCCTTTGCTATGTATTTGCATCCTGGCTTCTGCACGGTCGGTACGACCCCAAGAAGCTTGGCCGCTTCCGAGGGGTTTGACAGGCACAAGGCACCTCCCAACTGCTGCAACTGCGGATTCCGCGCCACCGAGGCGGCGTCCAACTGAAAGCAGACGTTGAGTCCTTCGTCCGTTTCCATACGGGATGCGTTGTGGTACTCCCACTGTCCGGTGACGGTAAGAAGCCCTTGTGCTGGGGAGGATATGGGGACAATTGCGAGGGAAGCCGCAATGGCGAGCCGGGTCAGCATATGAGTTGTCCTTGAGTGCAATGAATGTAAGAACATGGCTTTTGGGCTTCGCTGAGCAGCTACGCTCCCCCATAAAAGGGGTCCCTCTCTACGCGAACCCGCGAAAAGCCAAACTTGTTGAGCCTTTAGCTCGGACGCTGCTTTGGTCTCCGCTGCCTCACTTGCCCGCTACAGAGCGAGAACTGAGGTGATGTCCTTGGCCTTCGGGTCGGCAATCAGCTCTTCCACCCGGTTGAACGTTGGGATGCTGTCCTTCACGTCTACGCACACCAAGCTGGTGACCCCCTTCTCATAGAAGATGGTGGCAACTCGCTCTTCTCCTGGCATCAAGGTAACGCCCATCATTGCGTGCACATTCTTGGGTCTACCGACCATGCGTTTCTGACCGTCGAAACCTACGCACTCCATGTTGGCCTCTCTAGGAGCGCTCATGTGATTGCGCATCACGCAGTTGAAGCTGACAGGGCCGCGCCGCTCGCATGAAGTGGGTCTGACGAATCCGAATGAGACCATTTCGCTTGGACCACCCATTGCCGTGAGCTGGTCACAACCAGCGAGGAGGATGGGAAGTAGGGCAGTGCAGATGGAGAGAGCGGGGCGCATGGTTCTCCTTTGGCGCAGAGGATGTTCTAAGAGAAGAGAGACTTGCCTAGCGGCGTTGAAGGTCTGCCTCGCAGTTCGGGCACGAGTAGATGTCACGGCTTCCAGACATTGCCAGTCCGCTCACCACGGCACCAACAATGAATGCAGCCGCTATTCCTATGCCGCCGAACAGGACAAATGCAGCGCATGCTGCTGCGGTTGAGAGAAGCGTGCTTCCCCACCAAGTCGCGTACCACGGCTTCACACTGGATTTGATGCCCATGAGACCGGCGTATCCGCACTCCAGGCATGTCATGCCCGGTGCGTGCCGTTGATGCCTCTTTAGGTTCTTACGTATGTGGTCGGGCAGCGCGTACGTTGCGTTACTGTCGGAGGGCGGCTCATTCCTGTTCACAGATGTCCCCTAATCGAATGATGACTGCATCCCGCCCTAGCAAGCTTCGATTGACTCACAAGCACCTTACGGTCTAGTCAGCTGCCTCTAATTCCTCCTAGGCGAGGGCTTGGGGGCACATCCGAGCACACCTTCCCGCGCGAACAATTAAATGCTCCGACTGGGCCAGTCTGTCTGGGATGCCCGCACCCCGGAAGTATGGTTATTCCGAACGCATGGAGTCAAGCATGGCCGAACGACAGCGGTGTGGACTCTCCATATTTTGGTTGCCTAGTTCAGCGGGCAATCGAGATGAAGAGCTTTGGCGATAGATTGCGGGAAGCGCGTGCAGCTTCCGGCCTGACACAGGAGCAACTGGGCTTTGCTATTGGTGTCACCAAGGCTTCGATTTCGGCTTGGGAGAATGGGCGTGAAACGCCTAGCTTCCGCGTCCTGGTTGACCTGCGTGACGCCTTGAACAGGTCTTTGGACGAACTCATTTGCGGCAGAGTGAGCGCCGTAGCCGAGCCTGCGGCTACCAAGGAAGGCGAGCTACGCGCTACCAATGCGCAGGAAGAGGCGTTGCTGGTTCGCTTTCGAGCGCTCCGAGCCAGGAAGCGCGAAGCTCTTCTTGAAGTCCTTAAGCCGTAGTATCGGTCTGTAGGGCACGGTACACGCTGCTACGGCTGATGGAGAAGCGCTCAGCCAGTTGCTCAATACTGAATCCTTCTTCCACCCGCAGCCTACGAATGCGTTCTTCCTGTGCACTCGTGAGCGCCTTCTTGCGGCCAAACTGGGTGCCCTTCTGCTGAGCGAGCGCGATGCCATCTCGTTGGCGCTCAGCTCGGATGTCGGCCTCGAACTCTGCAAAGGCTCCAAGAAGGTTGAACATGAGCTTGCCTTCTGACGTGGTCGTATCCAAACCCTGGTCGAGCACTCGTAGGCTGACCCCCTTCTGCCTCAGGCGGTCAGCAATCTTTGCAAGGTCCAGTACTGACCGGGCCATGCGGTCCAGGCGGCATACGACCAGCACGTCCCCATCGCGCAGGTATTCCAAGGCTGCCTGCAACTCAGGGCGGTTCTCGGCCTGGCGACCAGAGCGCTTCTCCTGGTACACCTTGCTACACCCAGCCTTGCTCAGCTTGTCCAATTGAACGTCGAGCGATTGGCCCGCTGAACTGACACGTGCATAGCCAATCACTTCCATCGGTGTCTCATAAATTCTAGATGTTGTGAGAATAACATTCTGGCATGAATTTTGGAACGGGCGGGAGGTCGTCCCAAGATGTATACGTATTGGGAGATGAGGTTGAAACGTAAATGGGGGAGTTGGACGGATGTTGCTCAAGGTAGAGGAGCTTAAGACGCTATGCATCGCTCGGGCCGCAAGGCAATCGATTCGTACTCGGAACTTGTTGAGAAGGCATCGAGCAGCATTGACCCTAGCGGGCTTGGCTGGGCTCTTTGTCTTGACGCTATGGGGAACTTCCGCCAACCAAGAGACGCTTCAGGCCCACCTGTCATCGAAGGAGGGCTTTCAGGCTCTAACTAATGTTCTCCTGGGCATAGGCTCCGCGATGGTGGGCGCGACCGCTATCGTGTTTACCCTTGTGCTGTTCGCGACGCAGACGAATGTAGCCCGGATGCCAACGGAGCTGTTTCGTATGTTTAGCTCCGACAGGAGGTTGCTGGGGGCCTTTTTTGGCACGCTGATAGGCTCCATTCTCATCGCAATGACGACCATCGTTATCAGCCCGGAAACGGCAACTTGGTACTTGTTTGGGTCGCTTTGGACCATTGCACTCATTCTGCTGACGTTCGTACTGGCTTATCAGAGGGCACTAAGCCTCGTAAATCCCACTGTCCAATCCAAACTCGCTGCCTCCAAGGCGAATCGCAGTCTGAAGCGATGGGGGTTTCTCGCTGACAGCCTGACTGCTTCGGCCAAGAGGCAGGGCGCGGAAGGATTTGACGCCGAGCGCTTCGCTTTCTTTGCAAAAAATTCAGGTTGGGAGAGGGGCGCCCAAGAAATTGTGGGGCATATGACCAACTATGGAGCGAGGTTGGCAGAGCAAGGCGACCACGATTCGTTCAAGGCCATGTTGACGGCGGCAATTAGCGTTCACAAATTCTATGTGGCCGTCAAAGGAAAAACCTTCCTTCCGGGAAACCCGTTCTTTGAAGTCGTGCCGAGCCGTGATGGCTTTCAGATTTCCATGTTGGAGAATCTACGGCGTGCAGGAGTTTCGGCTCTATCAAGGAAGGATGAAAGGCAGGTAATTCTCGTTTTTCAAGCATTGCATGACGTGTTCAATGTCTACATGAAGATTCAGTACGACGTGGAGCGAGCAACCAAGACACACGCCGCTATGGCTGCCGGCTATTTGCGTGCTCAAGTTCTGGATTCGCTTTCTCACGGTATGCCCGACGCGACAATGGAGGGCGTTCGTCAGTTAGGTAGCGCAGCACGTCATTGCCTGAGCTACGGTCTTACCGAAGATGCTTCGTCTTTGATAAAGGCGTTGGGTCAGTTGGCAGCGGCAGGCATCGCTGGTAAGCAGTTGCTACCCGTTACTAACACAGCGGTCGAACAGCTACGAGACAACCTCCTTGTTGGTGTGGTGAGCCGTCATGGCACAGAGTTCACACTTGAAGACATACATCATCAGGCCATTTCCGCAGCCATGTTAATCATGGCGGGGGTCAAAGAGTCTTCTCCAATCGAGAGTATTCATCGAGGCTACCTGTCGCCGTACTTCTCAACTTCAGACCATACTTCACTCTTGCCGCAGCTAGCTCAAACGTTGAGCTTAGCTTCGCAGAATCACCCCCAGGTGGGGCCGCATTCGGTCAAGAACTTCGTGAACTGGGTTGACCGCATCAGACACCCGACGAAGGAATTGATGCTATCTGCTTTCAAAGTGAAGTCTTCTTTGGTCTTCGACCTGCTCAATTGGCCAGTAGAGTTGGCTAAGCTCCTTCTAAGGCTCGCCTCTGATGCGGCTCATGGAGAAATTGCCACAAGCCTGTTGGACCAAGCGGACGGGGTTGTTGCAATGCTTACGTGGGTTCCCGCTGACCACGATGGGGCGCATCAGGCAAACGCCGCGGGCTATTTGGAGTTGTTGATGACGCTTGCCATCGAAGCTAGAAGGGCAAAAGCGAACGATGCCTATTTAACTGCCACGAGGCAGTTGCTGCGTTGGTCTATTGCCAGGTCAGAAGCTCCCACCGGATGGGCCGAACTGGAAATCGCTGTGGTCGGTTTGGTTGGCCTTGAGCTAGCAGTCGGTGAGAAGGATATTGATGCCCTTGTAACTCGCGTCAAAGAGGCTGTGATTCAGGCACAGCTTGTGTCGCCGGAGGTTCTGCATCGGGCTGCGCAAGGCCTGGCCCGAGAGGCTGGCGTGTACCGAGACGATGTCATGGCAATGCGAGTCTCGGAACAACTGTTGGCAGCAGTTGCGCAGGCTGATGCAATGCATGGGTTGAGGACGCTTGCTGCAACCTTGGAAGAGCTGAGTCAGAGGCCTGGCTGAGTATCCCGCAATCCGAGCGCTAGGCAGATGTGGGCTGGTCGGCAGCAGTGTTGGTCTCGGTATCCTTGTGCTCCGTCGGTGCCGTGTGGAGCGCCGAACCTATTTCGGATGGGGGGCTTCACAGCAGGCCGATACCAAGGAGGTTTCCTTTTACACCGGATGGACTGATATCAAGCAACTGACCGCCAGCAGGCATGTCCAGTCTTAGCACGTCTTCAACGGTATATTCGTAGACGATTTCTGGGGTGTAATCGATACGCTTGACCGCAACGCATTCCGGTCCTGACATCTGTGGTCCTCGACAGCTCAAACCACCCTTGCATGTCTTTGGTCGTTTTTGCCTTTTCGCCTCGGCACAATCGCATCGCGGGCCAGCAAGTCTAGGGTGCAAGGCAGATGCAGCACGAATCACGTTGGTTTGAAGCCAAGCGTAGGCGTCCTGCATCGATTCGTCGAGGCCCCAGAACAGGAAATGGAAGTGGTAGCAGCCTTCGAACTTGACATCGAGATGACGCTCTGCACAGACGAGTCCAGAAAAGTGTGGCCTTGTTCGCTTGGGTAGCTTGTTGAGGAGTTTGAGGACGAATCCATTCATTCCCATCTCTGCAATCCGGTCACCATATGGGTACCGATAGGTCAATGTTACGAAGTACTCTGGTTCGTGCTCTCCCAGGTATTGCAGATAGCCACGCTCAAGCCTTATGCGTTGTTCTAGGTTCAATATAGTTCTCCATTCGTGATGTTCAAATTATGGGCAGCGTATTCGTCAGGCAAGTTTATAGAATCCGTCAGTAACACTACTGACAGCTTCTGCGTACAAGTGACACGCCAATGGCCATGACTCAGGGTGACCAAAAAAGAAGTTGGTACCTTTCTATGTAGTCTCCCTTGTTCGATTTTGTCATCCGGACTTGATTACGTGTCTTCAATGAAAAGGGCTGCAGCAGATTCGACATCCGGCGGGTACTCAATCATCTGGGCCGTCGCGGCCTGGGTGGCTTCGGTAGCGCCGCCACTGTAGAGCTGGAAGGCGAGGGTAGGTAGCGAGTGTCCGACGTACCTCGCAATGCGGACTTGGTCTACGCCGAGGTTCTCCAGGCGAGTAATGAACGTTCTGCGTAGCGAGTGGAAGTCGGTTGCTCCGGTTAGTCCGCGTCCGTTTCGGTGATAGCGGAAAGCTTGACCCACACGCCAAGAAAGCTTGTTGTCATAGCCTCCCCCCTTCAGTTCAGGAAATAGCTGGGCTGCCTTTGCTTCTTTTCGCTTGAGGCGTCGCATCAGCAGTCCCTTAGCAATGGGATGCCAGATTGCCAGCGTGCGTGTACCGGCGGCTGTCTTGCTCTTGCAGATATGGATGTACACGAAGCCATCTTCCACGCGAACATCCCCGCGTTTGATTGAGCAGATTTCATCAATTCGGGCGCCCGTATACAGGCCGAGTACCATCACCTCCCGAAGTGCTGGGTAGCTAGGTTCTCCTGAGAAGAGCTGGACCAGCTCTTGCATTGTGTACGGACGCTTCTTGGGCGTGTTTGATGAGTCCTCCGCACGGATGCGGAAGCCCTTCCAAGGATTGGTACCTTTGGGCAGATAGCATCGACTGCTCATCCATTCCCAGAATGCCGCTAGGGCACTGAGCTTGCGTCTACGAGTGCTGGGGCTGTCCTTGGACTGAAGTAGGCATTCATCGACATACGAGGCTGCTAAAGCGCCGGTGACAGCCGTAGGGCTTCGGTTGTTACCCAAGTAACAGCGCAACTCTTTGTAAGCCTGCTGTCGTTGAAACCGAACAGTCTTAAGGTTGCTAGTTGCGGCCCATTCCTCTGAAAGCGCATCCAGACCGGCCGAGGGGCGGAGATTCTGCGAGTTGACCTGCGCGGGAGAAGGGGCCGCATCTTGCTCAATAGCTCTAGAGGGGGATATGACAAGAGCCAGACCAAGGTTCGGATTACTGGCCTGCGCTTGGAAGTGCTCATGCACCTGAGAGATGACCGCCCACTTCCTGCGGTTTGCGTCATCCAGGTCGCGTGTGTTCAGCGCACGCCGGATGTGTGTGCCTTTTACGATTCCGCGTAGTGCGGTTGGAACCTTGATACGGACGTACCAAGAGTGCCCAAGGCGTTGCAGATAGCGATTCTTGCTCATATCCCGTCCTGTTGGAGGGGCATTGAGCTGTCTGGTGGTCAAGGTTGGTGGTCAGAGTCATGGATTTCGCCATGCCCTCAACCCTATGCATTCCGCCAAGAAAAAGGGCCTCCGGAAATCCGAAGGCCCTGTTCTCACGTGCTTTTCGATGGTTTACCGCTTCATCGAACCGAAGAACTCGTCGTTGGACTTGGTGTTCTTCATCTTGTCGAGCAGGAATTCCATCGCGGCCATTTCATCCATCGGATGCAGCAGCTTGCGCAGGATCCAGATCTTCTGCAGCAGTTCCGGTTCGATCAGCAGGTCTTCGCGGCGGGTGCCGGAACGGTTGATGTCGATGGCCGGGAATACGCGCTTCTCAGCAATGCGGCGGCTCAGGTGCACTTCGCTGTTGCCGGTGCCCTTGAACTCTTCGTAGATCACCTCGTCCATCTTCGAGCCGGTATCCACCAGCGCGGTGGCGATGATGGTCAGGCTGCCGCCTTCTTCCACGTTGCGCGCGGCACCGAAGAAGCGCTTCGGGCGGTGCAGGGCGTTGGCGTCAACACCACCGGTCAGCACCTTGCCCGAGCTCGGCACCACGTTGTTGTAGGCACGGGCCAGGCGGGTGATCGAGTCCAGCAGGATGACCACGTCCTTCTTGTGCTCGACCAGGCGCTTGGCGCGCTCGATGACCATTTCGGCCACCTGTACGTGGCGCGCGGCCGGCTCGTCGAAGGTCGAGCTGATGACCTCGCCGCGCACGGTGCGCTGCATTTCAGTCACTTCTTCCGGGCGCTCGTCGATCAGCAGCACGATCAGGTGCACGTCCGGGTGGTTGGTGGTGATGGCCGTGGCGACCTGCTGCATCATCATCGTCTTGCCGGCCTTGGGCTGCGACACGATGAGCGAGCGCTGGCCCTTGCCCTGCGGCGCCATCAGGTCGAGGATGCGGCCGGTGATGTCTTCCGACGAACCGTTGCCACGCTCCAGGGTGAAGCGGCGGCGCGGGAACAGCGCGGTCAGGTTCTCGAACAGCACCTTGTTCTTCGACGCTTCGATCGGCTCACCGTTGATGGTGTCGACGATGTTCAGCGCGAAGTAGCGCTCGCCGTCCTTCGGGAAGCGGATGCGGCCGGAGATGTGGTCGCCGGTGCGCAGGTTGAAGCGGCGGATCTGGCTGGGCGAGATGTAGGTGTCGTCCGGGCCGGCCAGGTAGCTGGCTTCGGCCGCGCGCAGGAAGCCGAAGCCGTCCGGCAGGATTTCCAGCACGCCGTCGGCGGCGACGCCGTCACCGTGGCGGGTCAGCACCTTCAGCAGGGCGAAGATCACATCCTGCTTGCGGGCGCGCGCCACGCCTTCGGAGATCTGCAGCTGCTCGGCGATTTCCAGCAGCTTCTGCGCCGGCATGCGCTTGAGGTCGCTCAGCGAATAGACCGGGAAGCCCTCGGGCACGTTGGCGTGCGGGCGCGGCACGAAGGGCTGCTGCTCGCCGCCATCGTTGGGCATGCCGTCGTCGCGGAAGCGGTTGTTGCGGTCACGGTCGCGGCGGTTGCGGAAGCGGTCGCGGCGGTTGCCCTGGCCTTGCCCCTGGCCCTGCTGGCCGTTCTGGTTGTACGGGTTCTGGCCCTGGTTCTGGCCACCGCCCTGGTGATTGTGCTGGCGCGGCTGGCCGGATTCGCGGCCCTCGCCACCTTCGCCACCGCCACTGCTGGCAGGGGCCTCGGCGGCGGGCGCGCTCGGCGCAGGTGCTGCGGCCGGTGCCGGTGCCGGTGCCGGTGCTTCGGGCGCGGCGGCCAGCGGCAGGGTCGGCTGCGCCGGAGCGGCGCTGGTTTCGGCGGCTGCCGGAGCGGCGGCCTTGCTCACGCGGGGCTTGCGCACGCGCTTTTCGGCGGGCGCATCGGCGCTGCCGGTTTCGGAAGTGTTATCGGACAAGAGCGTTATTCCTCGCTTGAAGGTGCGAGCGCCCGGCTGGGGCGGCGAACGTTGGGAATGGGTCTGGAAGAAACTGCGTCCAGAGGGTGCGGCACGCGAACGCGGCCGGATATGCCGACACTATCATCGGCCTGCGGCGCCGTGCAAGGGCTGCCGGGAACAGCATTCATCATGGACGCGGGGCGCCCGCCGGCAGCCGCGGGCGGCGGCTGCCGGAAAACAGCAGGATCAGGCCAGGGCCTTGTCCAGCAGGCCGGCCAGCTGGGCCTTGCCCACCGCACCGATCTGCTCGCCGACCTTCTCGCCATCCTTGAACACGACCAGGTACGGAATCGAACGCACGTGGTACTTGGCGGCCAGCGCACGGTTGTGGTCGACGTTGACCTTGGCGATCTTGGCGCGGCCCTGGTAGGCATCGGCCAGCTCGTCCAGCGCCGGGGCGATCATCTTGCACGGGCCACACCACTCGGCCCAGAAATCGACCAGCACCGGTTCCTTGGAATTCAGCACTGCGCTATCAAAGTCGGCGTCGCCGACATGTACAACCTTGTCGCTCATCTTGGTTTCTCGTCTTGGATTGCACCCGGCCATGCCGGAGGTGGGTGAACTGGGCCATGCCCGGTGGCGCGACCCTCGTCGTTGCCTCGCGGCGCACTGCCGCGGTGCGTTCGGCGGGATGCCTGGACGCTCACGGCCGGCAGTGTACCCCTATCGCAGGGCAGGGACAGGCGCCGGCTGGAACCCAGCGTATCGTGATCGCTTCGATGCCCGGTATGTGTCGGATTTCACTGTCTTCCTGTACATGGGGCTGGCAGTGGGCGACACCAGCGCCTCTGGAAGGGCCGTTCAAGTCCGGTGTTGCTGGGTGAAGGGCGAGCGTCTCTCGAATCTTTGAGACTGCTCATTCCGGTTTGCCCGCCCGAGTGCGTTAAACTGGGACATTGTGCGGCGCGCGGACCAGGTGGTCCCAGCCTGCCAACCCGCCGCAGGGGCCGCAGTTTGCGACGGTGCCCCTAGACGATGAAGTGCCAGCCGCCCCACGGGCCGGCGGCCATACCAAGACGGACTCATGAGCGACAAACCGCTGACCGATTTGACCTTTTCCTCCTTCGAGCTGCATCCGGCCCTGCAGGCCGGCCTTGAAGGAGCCGGATTCACCCGCTGCACCCCGATCCAGGCGCTGACCCTGCCGGTCGCGCTGGCCGGCGGTGATGTTGCCGGCCAGGCCCAGACCGGCACCGGCAAGACCCTGGCCTTCCTGGTCGCGGTCGTGAACCGCCTGCTGAGCAAGCCGGCGCTGGCCGACCGCAAGCCGGAAGACCCGCGCGCGCTGATCCTCGCCCCGACCCGCGAACTGGCCATCCAGATCCACAAGGACGCGGTGAAGTTCGGTTCCGACCTGGGCCTGCGCTTCGCGCTGGTCTACGGCGGTGTCGACTACGACAAGCAGCGCGAGCTCCTGCAGCAGGGCGTGGACGTGATCATCGCCACCCCGGGCCGCCTGATCGACTACGTGAAGCAGCACAAGGTGGTCTCGCTGCACGCCTGCGAGATCTGCGTGCTGGACGAAGCCGACCGCATGTTCGACCTTGGCTTCATCAAGGACATCCGTTTCCTGCTGCGCCGCATGCCGGAGCGCACCACGCGCCAGACCCTGCTGTTCAGCGCCACCCTCAGCCACCGCGTGCTGGAGCTGGCCTACGAGCACATGAACGAGCCGCAGAAGCTGGTGGTCGAGGCCGAGACGGTGACCGCCGCGCGCGTGCGCCAGAAGCTGTACTTCCCGGCCGACGAAGAGAAGATCCCGCTGCTGCTGGGCCTGCTGTCGCGCAGCGAAGGCGCCCGCACCATGGTGTTCGTCAATACCAAGGTGTTCGTCGAGCGTGTCGCGCGCTCGCTGGAGAAGGCCGGCTACCGTGTCGGCGTGCTGTCCGGCGACGTGCCGCAGAAGAAGCGTGAGAGCCTGCTCAACCGCTTCCAGAAGGGCCAGCTGGAAATCCTGGTGGCCACCGACGTGGCCGCGCGTGGCCTGCACATCGACGGCATCAAGTACGTCTACAACTACGATCTGCCGTTCGACGCCGAAGACTACGTGCACCGCATCGGCCGTACCGCCCGCCTGGGCGAGGAAGGCGATGCGATCAGCTTCGCCTGCGAACGCTACGCGATGAGCCTGCCGGACATCGAGGCCTACATCGAGCAGAAGATTCCGTCCGAGCCGGTCACCAAGGAACTGCTGACCGCGCTGCCGCGCCCGGAACGCCCGGCCCCTGCTGCGGGTGAGGACGGCGAAGAGAACGAGAGCGTCGGCCAGATCTTCCGTGAAGCGCGCGAAGCCCGCGCCGCCGAGGAAGAGCGTCGTGGCGGTGGCCGCAGCGGCGGCCGCTCGAGCGGTGGCCGTGGCGAGCGCCGCGACGGTGAGCGTAGTGGCGAGCGTCGTTCGCGTGGCCCGCGCAAGCCGCGTGTGGAAGGCGAACAGGTGGCAGCCGCACCGGCCGAAGGTGCTGAAGCCGCTGTCGCCCAGGCTCCGCGCCCGCCGCGCCCGCCGCGTGCCGAAGGTGCGCCGGAAGGTGCGGTGGATGGCGAGCGCAAGCCGCGCAAGCGTCGTCGTCGTCGCCACGGCCGTCCGGTCGAAGGTGCCGAAGGCGTGCAGGCCACAGCCGGCAATGGCGCCAGCCCGGTCACCCCGGTGCAGGTGGTGGCCAAGCCGGTGCGCACCGCGGTCGATACCGGTGATTCGTTCCTGACCCGCATCGGCCGCAAGATCCGCCGGATGCTGTCGGGCAGCTGATCCGGTAGCACCCGGCCGTTGGTCGGGTGGCTTTGAAGGGTAGTGCCGGCCGCTGGCCGGCATGCAGCGCAGTCGCCGGCCAGGAAACCCTGTCGCGTCTGACTCTGGCCGCGCCTGCCGGCCTGCAGCCAAGCTGACTCCTCCTGCATCCGGAGGAGTCACGCGATGGCATCCGTACCCTGTTACGACACATTCGATCTGCACTACGCACAGCACGTGGCGGCCTCTGCATCCCGTCCGCTGGAACGCCGGACGCTGCTGGAGCTGGCCGGTCCATTGCAGGGGCGGGATGTCATCGACCTGGCCTGCGGCTCCGGTGACTTCGGCCGTCACCTTCTGCTTCACGGTGCACGAAGCGCCCTCGGCGTCGATCTGTCCGCAGCGATGATCGAACAGGCGCGCCAGCTTTCGGCGCAGGGCGGTGACGCCATGCAGTTCCTGCACGGCGATGCGACGCGCCTGGATATGCCGGCCCGTTTCGACCTTGCCGTAGCGGTCTGGCTGTTCAACCATGCCGATACACTGCAGGAACTGGAGCGCATGTACCGGGCCGCGGCCAACGTCCTCAAACCGGGCGGAAGGCTGCTGGCTATCGTCACCCATCCGGCATTCCGCCTGGCCCGGGGCGACTTCTCCCGCTATGGCGCACGTATCGTCGGGCAACAGGTGCTGGACGATCATCACCTGGTGGAGGTGGAGTTCGCCGATGCAGCCGTGGCACGCGTCACCGACCATCAATGGCGTGCGGACCAGCATGAGCAGGCGGCAGCCCGCGCGGGGCTGCCCGGGCTGCAGTGGCGGGTGCCGGCGCCGACAGCGGCGGAGTGCCGGGGCCGGCCTCCCGGCTTCTGGGATGAATACCGGGACAACAACGCGCTGGTGGTACTGCACGCCCGCAGGGAGGGGTAGCGCCAGCGCAGGTCGGGCGGACGTAGCGGCGGATCGAAGATTCCGCCGGGCATGGCCCGGCGCTACCGATCCGTCGCGCCGGTCCTGCATAATCGGGGCATGAGTGTCCTGCGCTTCGACAATGTCAGCAAACAGTACGCCGGTGGCCACGAGGCACTGACCGATGTCAGCTTCGAGGTCGCGCCGGGCGAGATGCTGTTCGTCACCGGCCATTCCGGTGCGGGCAAGAGCACCCTGCTCAAGTTGATCCACCTCGACGAGCGGCCCAGCCGCGGCGCGGTGGTGTTCGACGAACGCAACCTGCTGAAGGTGCGCGGCGGCGACATTCCGCGCCATCGGCGTGCGGTCGGCGCGGTCTACCAGGACCATCGCCTGCTGATGGACCGCTCGATCGCCGAGAACGTGGCGCTGCCGCTGATCCTGCGCGGCACCCGCCGTGGCGACATCGGCAAGCGCGTGCGCTCGGTGCTGGAGCGGATGGGCCTGGGCCATCGCGAGAAGGCGCTGCCCTCGCAGCTGTCAGCCGGCGAGCAGCAGCGCGTCGGCATCGCCCGCGCCATCGTCGGCGAACCCAAGCTGCTGGTGGCCGACGAGCCCACCGGCAACCTCGACCCGACCCTGGCGGCGGAGATCATGGCCCTGTTCGCCGAGCTGCCCTCGCGCGGCACCAGTGTGCTGGTGGTCAGCCACGACCTGCCACTGCTGCGCCGCATGCGCAAGCGCGTACTGATCCTCGACCACGGCCGGCTGGTGGATGACATCTCGCCGCAGGACCTGGCGGAGTAACCGATGGCGAAGAACGAAAACAGCGAAGCCGCCGCCCCCTCGCGCGTGGGCGTCTGGTTCCAGCACCACGCGCACAGCGTGGTGTTCAGCCTCGGCCGCGCCTTCCGCAAGCCGTGGGCGACCCTGTTGACGGTGATGGTCATGGCGCTGGCACTGGCCCTGCCGCTGGGCCTGTCGATCGCGCTGGACAACCTCAAGCAGTTTGCCGGCAGCGTGCAGCAGTCGCGCGACATCAACGTGTTCCTGAAAGGCAACGTCGATGGCCCGGGCGCGCTGCGCCTGGCGGGCCAGCTGCGCGATCGCGATGACGTGGCTCAAGTGAACGTGCGCACGCCCGAGCAGGGCCTGCAGGAACTGCGCGATGCCGGCCTCGGCGAGGCGATCGACGCACTCAACGACAACCCGCTGCCCTCGCTGCTGGTGATCACCCCCGGCCAGGGCAAGGACGATGCACGCCTGGCACGCGCGCTGGAAAGCCTGCCCGAGGCCGACCTGGTGCAGCACGACGCGCTGTGGCGCCAGCGCCTGGATGCCTGGCTGGCCTTCGGTGCGCGGCTGGTGCAGGTGCTGTCGGTGCTGCTCGGCGTGGGTGCCGCACTGGTGGTCGGCAACACCGTGCGCCTGGACATCCAGGCGCGTCGCGAAGAGATCGGCGTGCTGCAGCTGCTCGGCGCCAGTGATGGCTTCATCCGTCGTCCGTTCCTGTACCTCGGCGCGTGGTACGGCCTGGGTGCCGGCGCGGTGGCGCTGGCCCTGATCGGCGGCGCCGGTGCCGCGCTGCGCGTGCCGCTGGCCGAACTCTCGCGCAGCTACGGCAGTCCGTTCGTGCTGCACGGCCTGGACCTGCTGCATGGCGGCCTGGTCCTGCTCGGCACGCTGCTGCTTGGCTGGCTGGGTGCGTGGCTGGTGACCGGCCACTTCCTGCGCCAGACCCGCCCGACCGACACTTGAGACCGGCATGCAACCGCAAGCGCTGAAGCACCTTGAAGGGCCCGCGACGCGGGTGATGGTGGTCGATGGCTCGAAGCTGGTGCGCAAGCTGATCGCCGACGTCCTGCAGCGTGACCTGCCGGGCGTGGAGGTGATCGGCTGCGACAGCATCGAGGATGCGCAGCAGGCGCTGGCGCAGGGCCCGGTGGACCTGGTGACCACCTCACTGACGCTGCGTGATGGCGACGGCCTGGCGCTGGCGCGGATGGTGCGCGAAGCCGCTGGGCAGGCCTATGTGCCGGTGATCGTAGTCTCCGGTGATGCCCAGCAGCACCTGGAGCAGCGCCGCTTCACCGAGTACGTCACCGACTATTTCGACAAGTCGCTCGGCCATGAAGCGCTGGCGACCTTCATCCGTGGTTATGTGCAGCCGCAGACCATTCCCGGCGCCACCATCCTCTACATCGAGGACAGCCGCGTGGTGGCCGAGGCCACCAAGCGCATGCTCGAACGCCAGCAGTTGAACGTGCTGCACGTGGTCAGCGCCGAAGAGGCGTTCACCCTGCTCACCGCCGAATCGCTGGGGCGCAGCCGTCACCGCATCGACCTGGTACTGACCGACGTGACCCTGAAGGGCGAACTGAGCGGCCGTGACGTAGTGCAGCGCGTGCGCGTGGACTTCGGCTACGGCAAGCGCCGCCTGCCGGTGCTGGTGATGACCGGCGACGGCAACCCGCACAACCAGACCGGGCTGCTGCAGTCCGGTGCCAACGACCTGGTGCTCAAGCCGATCGAAGAGCGGCTGCTGGTCACCAAGGTGCTGTTCCAGCTGCGGCTGGCCCGATTGAACGATGGACCCCTGATTCGATGATGGATGAAGTAGCCGATACCCCGACGATCCAGCTGGAGCCAAGCTGGAAGCAGCATGTCGGCGATTACCTGCTGCAGCCGCAGATGCGCGAACTGTCCAGCTTCCTGCGCCAGCGCAAGGCCGGTGGCGCAGCGGTGTTCCCGCCGGGCCCGCAGATCTTCGCCGCGTTCGACGCCACGCCGTTCGAGCAGGTGAAGGTGGTGATCCTCGGCCAGGACCCGTACCACGGCCGTGGCCAGGCCCATGGCCTGAGTTTCTCGGTGCCGCCGGGCGTGCCGGTGCCGCCGTCGCTGCTGAACATCTACAAGGAGATCGAGAGCGATCTCGGTATTCCGCGTCCGGACCACGGCTGCCTGATTCCGTGGGCGCAGCGCGGCGTGCTGCTGCTCAATGCCGTGCTGACGGTGGAAGAGGGCAAGGCCGGCGCGCATCAGGGCCGTGGCTGGGAAGGCTTCACCGATCACGTGGTGGACGTGCTCAACCGCGAACGCGAAGGCTTGGTGTTCATGCTCTGGGGTGCCTACGCGCAGCAGAAGGGCAAGGTCATCGACACCCGTCGCCATCGCGTGCTGAAGTCGCCGCATCCGTCGCCGTTGTCGGCCCACCGTGGCTTCCTCGGCTGCCGGCATTTCTCGATGGCCAACGAGTACCTGCAGCGCCGCGGGCAGGCCCCGATCGACTGGTCGCTGCCACCGCGTTCGGCCCTCTGAGCGCCGGCGGGCGGCCGGGCCTGAACGCCGGGCAACGATTCCTGGCCTGAATGGGCCTCCTGGCCAGCCCGTTCAGCTCCGCTTGACCGGAATGGGCCAGTTTCCGGCGGGTAATTGCTTGAATTCCAAGGGATTGTGAATCCCGAAATGCGTGCTCGCCACTGTCATCAAATCGCGCTACGGTAGGGCTCTGTTTGGGACCAGTGTTGCATCAATAGGATGCTGGAACTTTTTCCTCCTTTAGCAGTCCAAATCCCGGACTGCTAAGATGGGTGCCTATGAGCCAGAACACCTCTACTGCCCTTGTGGCAAACAATCTCCCGATTCCCAGTGCGCTCGGTTCGCTGGACGCCTACATCGGTGCCGTGCACCAGATCCCGGTGCTGTCGGTCGATGACGAACAGGACCTGGCCCGTCGCTTCCGCGACGGCAACGATCTGGACGCCGCCCGCGAGCTGGTGCATTCGCACCTGCGCTTCGTGGTGCACGTGGCCCGCGGCTACAACGGCTACGGCCTTGCCCTGGGCGACCTGATCCAGGAAGGCAACATCGGCCTGATGAAGGCGGTCAAGCGCTTCGACCCGGACATGGGCGTGCGCCTGGTCTCCTTCGCCGTGCATTGGATCCGTGCCGAGATGCACGAGTTCATCCTGAAGAACTGGCGCATCGTGAAGGTCGCCACCACCAAGGCGCAGCGCAAGCTGTTCTTCAACCTGCGCAAGTCGAAGACGCGCCTGGGCTGGATGAACGCGGCCGAAGTCAGCGCGGTGGCCAAGGACCTGAACGTGTCCGAACGCGAGGTCATGGAAATGGAGTCGCGCCTGTCCGGTCGCGATATCGGTTTCGATGCGCCGACCGACGAGGACAACGAGCACGCGCCGCCGTCGCCGGCTGCGTTCCTGGTCGCCAACGACGAAGACCCGTCGATGGCCTACGAGCGTGCCGACAGCGAAGACAACCAGATGCAGCTGCTGCGCGAAGGTTTGGCCGAGCTGGATGCCCGTTCGCGCGACATCATCCGCCGCCGCTGGCTGGATGCCGACAGCAAGGTGACGCTGCAGGAGCTGGCCGACGAGTACGGCGTGTCCGCCGAGCGCATCCGCCAGGTTGAAGCGAACGCGCTGAAGAAGATGAAGGCGCTGTTCACCGCGTAAGCGGGGTGGCGATGGAATGAAGAAAGGCCCGGCATTGCCGGGCCTTTTTGTTTTTCGCGGCGTTCTCATCCACCCATGGTGTGGATCTACTGACGCTGGGCCTCACCCCTCGCGTGCGATCGCGCGCCAGCCGATGTCGGTGCGGTGGAATTCGTTGGTCCAGCTGACCTTGGCCACGCCGGCATAGGCGTTGGCCTGCGCATCGCGCACGCTGTCACCCAGCGCCGCCACGCACAGCACGCGGCCGCCGGCACTGAGCACCTGGCCCTGTGCATCCAGCGCGGTGCCGGCATGGAACACCTTGGCACTGGCAGGCACGTCGTCCAGGCCGGAAATCACGTCGCCGGTGATCGGCGACTCCGGATACGGCTTCGCGGCCAGCACCACGCCCAGCGACGGGCGCGCATCCCACTGCGCTTCTACCTGGTCCAGGCGGCCGTCGATGGCGGCTTCCACCAGCTCCACCAGGTCCGACTGCAGGCGCAGCATCACCGGCTGGGTTTCCGGGTCGCCGAAGCGCACGTTGAATTCGATCACCTTCGGCGCGCCGCTGGCGTCGATCATCAGGCCGGCATAGAGGAAGCCGGTGAACGGGATACCGTCGGCGATCATGCCCTGCACGGTCGGGTTCACGACTTCGCGCATCACGCGAGCGTGCACTTCCGGGGTGACCACCGGGGCCGGCGAGTACGCGCCCATGCCGCCGGTGTTCGGGCCGGTGTCGCCGTCGCCGACGCGCTTGTGGTCCTGCGAGGTGGCCATCGGCAGCGCATGCACGCCGTCCACCATCGAAATGAAGCTGGCTTCCTCGCCATCGAGGAACTCTTCGATCACCACGCGCGCACCGGCGTCTCCGAAGGCATTGCCCGACAGCATGTCACGCACGGCGTCCTCGGCTTCGGCCAAGGTCATCGCCACGATCACGCCCTTGCCGGCGGCCAGGCCATCGGCCTTGACCACGATGGGGGCACCCTTCTCGCGGATGTAGGCCAGCGCCGCGTCCACGTCGGTGTGCACGGCATAGAACGCGGTGGGGATGTTGTGGCGGGCCAGGAAGTCCTTGGCGTAGGCCTTGCTGCCTTCCAGCTGCGCGGCGGCGGCGGTCGGCCCGAAGATGCGCAGGCCGGTGGCACGGAAACGGTCGACCACGCCGGCCACCAGCGGTACTTCCGGGCCAACCACGGTCAGCGCCACGCCTTCGGCCTGGGCCAGCGCCAGCAGGCCGTCAATGTCAGTCACTTTCACTGCCACGTTGCGGCACTTGTCTTCGCTGGCGGTGCCGGCGTTGCCGGGCGCCACGATCACTTCGGTGACACGGGGGGACTGGGCCAGCTTCCATGCCAGGGCGTGTTCGCGGCCGCCGGAGCCGATGACGAGGATCTTCATGGGACAGGGTTCTCGGATACGGAAAAGAAAAGCCGGGCAGGGCCCGGCTTCGTGATGCGGATCAGTGGCGGAAGTGGCGCACGCCGGTGAACACCATGGCCAGGCCATGTTCGTCGGCGGCGGCGATCACTTCGGCATCGCGCATCGAACCGCCCGGCTGGATCACCGCCTTGATGCCGGCGGCGGCAGCGGCGTCGATGCCGTCGCGGAACGGGAAGAACGCATCGGAGGCCATCACCGAGCCCTCGACCACCAGGTTCGCATCGGCGGCCTTGATGCCGGCGATGCGCGCCGAGTACACGCGGCTCATCTGGCCGGCACCGACACCGATGGTGCGGTTGTCCTTGGCATAGACGATCGCGTTGGACTTCACGAACTTGGCGACCTTCCAGGCGAACAGCAGGTCGGTGAACTGCTTGTCGGTCGGCGCCAGCGTGCTGACCACCTTCAGTTCGTCACGCGTCATGCCGCGGTTGTCCGAGGACTGCAGCAGCAGGCCCGAGCCGACGCGCTTGCTGTCGAAGTTGTTCAGGCCGTCGCCATGCGGGATGCGCAGCACGCGCACGTTGGCCTTCTTCTGCGCGTACTCCAGCGCGGCCGGCTCGTAGTCCGGGGCAATCAGCACTTCGACGAACTGGCGGTCCAGGATCACCTTGGCGGTGGCGGCGTCCAGCGGCTTGTTGAAGGCGATGATGCCGCCGAAGGCGCTGGTCGGGTCGGTGGCGTAGGCCAGCTCGTAGGCATCGCCGTTGCCGGCACCAACGGCCACGCCGCACGGGTTGGCGTGCTTGACGATGACGCAGGCCGGCGCATCGAACTGGCGCACGCATTCCCACGCCGCGTCGGCGTCGGCCAGGTTGTTGTAGCTCAGCTCCTTGCCCTGCAGCTGCTGGAAGGTGGCCAGCGTGCCCGGCACCGGGTACAGGTCGCGGTAGAACGCGCCGCTCTGGTGGGGGTTTTCGCCGTAGCGCAGGTCCATCACCTTCACGAAGGTCGAGTTCATCTGCGCCGGGTACTCGGCGCGGGCTGGCACGGCGGCGTCGGTGGCGGTGACCGCCGACAGGTAGTTGCTGATCGCGGCGTCGTACTGGGCGACGCGGTTGAACGCGGCCACCGAGAACGCGAAGCGGGTGGCGGCCGACAGCTGGCCGTCGTTGGCGTCCAGCGAGGCCAGCAGTTCGGCGTACTGCGACGGATCGGTAGCCACCGCCACGCGGGCGAAGTTCTTGGCCGCCGAACGCAGCATCGCCGGGCCGCCAATGTCGATGTTCTCGACTGCATCGGCCAGGGTGCAGTCGGCCTTGGCGGTGACCGATTCGAACGGATACAGGTTCAGCACCAGCAGGTCGATGGCGCCGATGCCGTGCTCGGCCATCACTGCATCATCCAGGCCGGAACGGCCCAGCAGGCCGCCGTGCACCATCGGGTGCAGGGTCTTGACCCGGCCGTCCATCATTTCCGGGAAGCCGGTGACCTCGGCGACGTCCTTCACGGCCAGGCCCGCATCGCGGATCGCCTTGGCGGTGCCGCCGGTGGACAGCAGCTCCACGCCGCGTGCCGCCAGCGCAGTGGCCAGCTCGACCAGGCCGGTCTTGTCGGAAACGGAGAGGAGGGCCCGGCGGACGGGCAACAGATCAGCAGTCATGGGACAGAATCGGCAGCGGAGCGGGGCCGATATTGTAGGCGGTGGGGGCCGGTGGCGGGCGCCGACGGGCGAAATCGGCTGCCGGCGCGGGCCTACGGCCCCCTTCGGCACAGCCCGGTTGGTTGCAGACTGCAAGCAATCCGATGAGGCGGCATCGCCCCGATCGGGTAGGCTGTGCCCGGACTGCCAAGGATCAGCAGGTAAAGATCGTGTCGATCTATGCATTGAAAGGACGTTTCCAGGACTTGTTGCGTCCGGCCGTACGCGGCCTGTACCGCATGGGGATCACCGCCAACACGGTGACCGTGGCCGCTGCTGTGGTCTCGCTGCTGGTGGCCGTGGCCGTCTGGTGCTGCGCGCCGGCCCAGCCTCTCCTTTACCTGCTGCTGCCGCTGTGGATGCTGCTGCGCATGGCGCTCAACGCCGTGGACGGCATGCTGGCCCGCGAATTCGGCCAGCAGTCGCGGCTGGGCGCCTATCTGAACGAACTGTGCGATGTGATCGCCGACGCGGCGCTGTACCTGAGCCTGCTCAGCGTACCCGGCGTGCGCCTGGAGGCGCTGTGGTTGCTGGCCTGGACGGCGGCCCTGAGCGAGTATGCCGGCGTGCTGGGGCTGATGGTCGGTGCCAGCCGCCGCTATGACGGCCCGATGGGCAAGAGCGACCGCGCGTTCGTGATCGGTGCGCTGGGCCTGCTGCTGGCGTGTGAGTGGGTTGGCGCAATGACGGTCACTGGCGTGGCCGCGGCCATGGCGGTGCTGTGCATGCTGACCATGATCAATCGCGTCCGTCGCGGACTGCGGGAAGCGGCGGTTTCGCCGGACTAATCAAGCAGATACAAGAAGACAATCAGGAGATTGCATGCGTCAGGCGCAGGAACGGGAATTCCACAGCTTCGACCAGGTACCGCTGTTCTACCGGTACTGGGCGGGCACCACTGCAACGCCGGCCACCAAGGCCATCGTGCTGCTGCACCGCGGCCACGAGCACTCCGGGCGGGTCACCCACCTGGTCGATGAGCTGGACCTGCCCGACACCGCCTTCTTTGCCTGGGACGCGCGAGGCAATGGCCGCTCCCCGGGCGCGCGTGGCGATGCACCGGGCTTCCCGGCGCTGGTGCGTGACCTCGACAGCTTCATCGCCCATATCGGTGCCGAGCACGGTATCGGGGTGCAGGACATCGTGGTGATCGCACAGAGCGTGGGGGCAGTGGTCGCTGCGACCTGGGTGCACGACTACGCCCCACGCCTGCGCGCGCTGGTGATGGCTTCGCCGGCGTTCAAGGTGAAGCTGTACGTGCCGTTCGCGCGGCCTGGCCTGGCATTGATGCAGAAGCTGCGTGGCAATTTTTTCGTCAACAGCTACGTCAAGCCGCAATGGCTGACCCATGACCCGGCGCGGGTGGAAAGCTACCGCACCGACCCGCTGATCACCCGGCCGATCTCGGTGCGCGTGTTGCTGGGCCTGTACGAGGCGGCCGACCGCATCGTCGCCGATGCGCAGGCGATCAGCGTGCCGGTGCAGCTGCTGGTGTCCGGCTCGGATTTCGTCGTGCACCGTGGCCCGCAGGATCGCTTCTACGAGCGCCTGTCCAGCCCGATCAAGGAGCGCGTGCACCTGCCGGGCTTCTTCCACGACACGCTGGGCGAGCGCGACCGCGCACCGGCACTGGCGCGTATCCGCAGTTTCATCCAGGCGCGTTTCGCCGAGCCGCTGCGCGAGTTGTCGCGCCGTGACGCGCACCGGCATGGGCCGACCTTCGAGGAATCGGAGATCCTGGCCTGGCCGCCGCAACGCAACAGCCTGGCCGACCTGCGCTGGCGCGTGGTACGTGGCGGCCTGCGTTTCGGTGGCACGTTGTCCGAAGGCATCGCGCTGGGCGTGCAGACCGGTTTCGATTCCGGCAGTACGCTCGACTATATCTATCGCGACGAAGCGCGTGGCAAGGGCCCGCTGGGCCGCATGGTCGACCGCAACTATCTGGACGCGATCGGTTGGCGCGGCATCCGCATTCGCGGCCGGCACCTGCAGGAACTGCTGCGCGATGCCGCCCAGCGCCTGCGTCGGCAAGGCACGCCGGTACGCGTGCTGGACGTGGCGGCGGGTCATGGCCGCTACGTGCTGGAAGCGCTGGGCCAGGGCGAGCAGCGTGCCGACCACATCGTGCTGCGCGACTTCAGTGATCTGAACGTGACCCAGGGCCAGGCCTTGATCGAGCGCCTCGGTGCGGCCGACATCGCACGCTTCGAGCAGGGCGATGCGTTCGATCCGTCGCAGCTGGCCAAGGTCGATCCGTCGCCCACGCTGGCGGTGGTCTCCGGCCTGTACGAACTGTTCCCCGACAACGACGCCGTGCTGCGCTCGCTGCAGGGCATTGCCGCAACCGTGCCGGTGGGGGGCTATCTGGCCTACACCGGCCAGCCCTGGCACCCGCAGCTGGAATTCATCGCCCGCGCACTGACCAGCCATCGCGGTGGCGCGGCGTGGGTGATGCGCCGCCGCACCCAGCAGGAGATGGATGAGCTGGTGCGCCTGGCCGGGTTCGAGAAGGTGGCGCAGCGTATCGACGACTTCGGCATCTTCACCGTGTCGCTGGCGCGCCGGACCGCGTGATGGCGACGCTCGCCGCAACCCCGCTGGCCGCAGAGGGGCGCCCCTGGCGGCGCGCCCTGCTGTGGCTGGCCCTGCTGGGCCCGTTCTTCTTCGCCAGCTATGGCTTCGCCAACTGGATGGCCGGCCGCCATGCCGAACTGCCGGTGATGGCGTTCGGATGGGAAACGCAGATTCCGTTCGTGCCGTGGACGATCGTGCCGTACTGGTCGATCGACCTGTTCTACGCCATCTCGTTCTTCCTGTGCCGTCAGCGCCTCGAACTGGACCGGCACGCGCTGCGGCTGTTCAGTGCACAGCTGATCGCAGTGAGCTGCTTCCTGCTGTGGCCGCTGCGCTTCAGCTTCGAGCGGCCGGAGATCGGTGGTGTGTTCGGCTGGCTGTTCGATGTGCTGCTGGGCTTCGACAAGCCGTTCAACCAGGCGCCATCGCTGCACATCGTGCTGCTGATCGTGCTGTGGGTGAAATTCGCGCAGTACCTGCACGGCGTGTGGCGCTGGGTGCTGCATGTGTGGGCGCTGCTGATCGGCGTCTCGGTGCTGACCACATTCCAGCATCATTTCATTGACATCCCGACCGGCCTGCTGGCCGGCTGGCTGTGCGTCTGGCTGTGGCCGGAGCAGGGCACGCCGCCGCTGCGTGCATGGTGCACCGCGCGTGATGCCAAGCGTTGGCGATTGGCAGCGCTGTACCTGCTGGGGGCGGCGCTGCTGCTGGTGCCAGTGATCCTGCTGCGCGGCGTGGCGTTGTGGCTGCTGTGGCCGGTGGTGTCGTTGCTGCTGGTGGCGCTGGCGTATGCCGGGTTGGGTACGGCGGTGTTCCAGAAGCGCGCCGATGGTCGCCTGACAATGGCCGCGCGCTGGCTGCTGGCACCGTACCTGGGCGCGGCCTGGATCAACTCGCGGCTGTGGACGCGGCGTGCGCCGCAGCCGGTGCCGGTGCTGGACGGCGTGTGGCTGGGCCGCATTCCCTGCACGGCATTGCCGGCACCTTTGGTGGGCGTGGTCGATGCCTGCGCCGAGCTGTCCTGCTGCGCGCCGGGTACGACGTACGCCGGTGTGCCGATGCTGGACCTGGTGGTACCCGCGCCGGAGCAGCTGTGCGAGGCCGCCGAGGCCATCGAGCAGCTACGCGTGCAAGGGCCGTTGCTGGTGTGCTGCGCGCTGGGCTATTCGCGCAGCGCCGCCAGCGTGGCGACCTGGCTGCTGCGCAGCGGTCGTGCGGCCGATGCTGGTGCGGCAGTGGCGATCGTGCGCGCTGCGCGTCCCGGCATCGTGCTGGGTATTGCCCATCTGCGCGCCATCACGGCTGCTGCAGGAGCGCGCGCATGAGCAAGGCTCCCGATCTGGCAACCATGCAACTGCTGCTGCGGCAGGGCCGTTGGCCGGCCGGCCTGTCGCTGGGCCTGCTGCTGGTGGCGCTGCTGCTGCTCGGCACCGAGCCGGGCTTGGCGATGATCGCCGCCGGGGTGTTGCTGGTCAGCGCAGGGGTGGGGCTCGTACAGGCCTACCACGCATGGCGGGTCGGGCTGGACGCGAGCCTGCTGCAGCTGCTGCGCGATGAAGGCCTGGTGGGCGATGCTGCCGCGCGCCGTACCGACCAGCTGCTGCAGGACAGTGGCCTGCGCCGCATACCGGCCGATGCGCCGCTGCGTGGCTGGGATGCGCGCTGGGCCGGCATGCGCCGCCTGCTGCTGCGCCAGTATCTTTTGACGGCGCTGCAGGCCGCACTGCTGGTGCTGGCCGTGCTGTGGCCGCAGACGTGAACCGGAGGGACCGATGTTCGCCGAACTGATTGCGCGCGCCTGCAGTGGCGCCATCCATGTAGTGACCGGCGCACGTGCGCTGTGGATCGGCTGTGCACCGTCCGGCGAGCGCCGCGTGTACTACGGCAACCATGCCAGTCACGGTGACTTCGTGCTGATCTGGTCGTCGATGCCGCCGGCGCTGCGGCGACAGGTACGCCCGGTGGCCGCCGCCGAATACTGGCAGCGCGACGGCCTGCGCCGCTACCTGATCGATGCGGTGTTCAACGGTGTACTGGTAGAGCGTGAGGCCGGGCATCGCCAGCAGGACCCGTTGCAGGTGCTGCGCGATGCGGTCGACGAAGAGTGCTCGCTGATCCTGTTCCCGGAAGGCACGCGCAATGTGGGCGATGAGCCGCTGCTGCCGTTCAAGAGCGGCATCTACCACCTGGCGCGGCAACGGCCGGAGCTGGAGTTCGTGCCGGTGTGGATCGACAACCTGAAGCGGGTGATGCCGAAGGGCCGGTTCCTGCCGCTGCCGCTGCTGTGCACGGCCACCTTCGGTACGCCGCTGCGGCTGCAGGCCGACGAGGACAAGGCTGCATTCCTGGCCCGCAGCCGGCAGGCGCTGCTGGACCTGGCGCCGAATGGAGGGCGCGCATGAGCTATCTGATGGACGTGTCCGGTGATCTGGCCGCGCGCAGCGTGGGCCAGCAGACCGGTCTGCTGTTTGCCGGCGTCGGCGCGGTGCTGGTGCTGGCCACGCTGGTGGCCGAGACCCTGCGCTGGCGGCAGCGTGGGCAGCCCAGTGCAGTGATCGCCAACCTGGTGTCGCGCATCCGCGCCTGGTGGGTGATGGCGATCGTGGTCGGGCTGGCGCTGTTCTTCGGTCGCGCCGGGGTGATCGTACTGTTTGCGATCATCTCGCTGTTCGCGCTGCGCGAGTTCATCACTCTGGCACCGACCCGCTCGGGCGACTACTACGCGCTGCTGGCCGCGTTCTACATCGTGCTGCCGTGGCAGTACTACCTGGTGTGGATCGACTGGTACGGCATGTACACGCTGCTGATTCCGGTCTATGCGTTCCTGTTCCTGCCGATCCTGTCGACCATCGGCGGCGATACCACGCACTACCTGGAGCGCACGGCGAAGGTGCAGTGGGGGTTGATGATCTGCGTGTTCTGCATCTCGCACGTGCCGCTGCTGCTGAACCTGCACGTGCCCGGGCATGACCCGTCGCGCAACGTGCTGCTGTTCGCGTTCCTGGTGATCGTGGTGCAGTCCTCGGACGTGCTGCAGTACATCTGGGGCAAGCTGCTGGGCAAGCACCTGATTGCGCCGAAGCTGTCGCCGTCGAAGACGGTGGAGGGTTTCGTCGGCGGCGTGCTGAGTGCCAGTGCGCTGGGTGCGGCGCTGTGGTGGATCACCCCGTTCACGCCGCTGCAGGCGTTCGGCCTGTCGCTGCTGATCAACCTGATGGGGTTCTGGGGCGGCCTGGTGATGTCGGCGATCAAGCGCGACCGGGGCATCAAGGACTGGGGCCACATGATCGAAGGGCATGGCGGCATGCTCGATCGGCTGGATTCGGTGTGCTTCGCTGCACCGGTGTTCTTCCACGTGGTGCGGTATTACTGGAAGGCGGGCGGCGGCGGCTGATCCTGCCGGGCTTCCATCCACGCATGGCGTGGATCTACCGGTAGTGCCGGCCGCTGGCCGGCAACTGCAACATCCTGCCATCGTTCATGAGGTTGCCGGCCAGTGGCCGGCGCTACCACGCTCGCTTACGCGCTGATGCCGTATTCCTTCAGCTTCTTGCGCAGGGTGGCGCGGTGGATGCCCAGCATCGCTGCGGCACGGCTCTGGTTGCCTTCGCAGTGGTTGAGCACTTCCACGAACAGCGGAATCTCCATCTCGCGCAGCACGATCTCGTAGACATCGTCCGCGTCGCAGCCATCGAGGTCACGCAGGTAACGGCGCACGGACTGGGCGACATGTTCACGCAGCGGTGGCCGGGGAGCGCCACGACTGTTGTCAGGACGAGAAAGGACAGCGTTCAAGGGGGTTCCCGATTCGGTTGGCCCGTGCGCGCGGAGCGCGCGGCCGGATGAGGTGGTGGCGGTCAGTCTAGCGCGAGCGTGCCCGGCCTGCCATGACCGGGCGGCCGCTCACGGTCAGAGGAAGTCGAAGGTGAATGCGACGGTGGACGCGGCGGGCTCCTGTACGCGGAAGGCGACGCGCGCGCTCTGTCCCGGTTCCAGCAGGGCTGCACCGGGGTTCTCGCCCAGGTACTGCGCGGGCGTGAACACACCGCTGCCGATCACCCGGCCATCGGCATCGGACAGTGACAGGCGCAGGTCCGGCCAGGCCTGTGCCCAGCGTGCGTCGTTGCGGATGCTGGCCTGCACCTGCAACACGCCGGCCTGTCCGGGCAGCGGCCGGATCTCGCGGCTGGTCATGGTGAAGGCGGTGGGTTCATGCCAGGCCGGCAGGCTGCAGCGCAGGACGCCGCACAGTGCCCCCAGCCAGGCGCGGTTGCCGGCGTCGGTGGCCAGCCGCGCACGGTCTGCCAGCACACTCTGCAGCACCAGCAGCAGCGCCAGCCCTGCAACCAGCAGCCAGTGCCAGTGCCAGCGCGGTGCCGGCAGGCTGCGGGCACGCGCACTGCCAAGGAAACTGGGCGCGTCAGCCGTAGCCGTCGTTGCCGGCACTGCGACCGGTGCCGGCGCAATGGCCACAGTGCCATCAACGATGAAAGGCGCATCGTCGTGCCGCATCTCTGCCGCCACATCTGCCGCTTCAGCGGGACCGGCTGGCATCTGCGTGGCAGGCGGCGCGTGTTCGGCCGGGTCCTGCGTGCGCGCATCGGTCGCAGGCGCGGCCTCACCCTCCGGCGTGGGGCGCAGGAAGGTGGCCAGGGGACGGCGTGGTGGGTTCGGCTCGGACATGCTCAGGGTGCGGGCTCGGATCCAGCGGTCATTCAACCACGATCAGGCGCGGCGCACGCCGGTGATGCGCATCCAGTCGCCATCCTGGGTGGCCTGAAGATCGTCGAACCATGCCGCATAGCGCTGCAGCAGCTCGCCTTCCTGGCCATGCAGGATGCCCGACAGAGCGATGCGGCCACCGGCGGCGACGCGCGCGGCCAGCAGCTCGGCCAACGCGTCCAGTGCCGAGGCAAGGATGTTGGCGACCACGATCGGGTAGGTGGTGACCGGTTCGTCCTGCGGCAGGTACACGTGCATGCGTGCCTGCTCGCCGTTGCGCTCGGCGTTGTCGGCGGTGGCGACCAGCGCCTGCGGATCGTTGTCCACGCCGATGGCTTCGGCGGCACCCAGCTTCAACGCGGCCAGTGCGAGGATGCCGGAGCCGCAGCCGAAGTCGAGCACGCGCTGGCCCTGCAGCAGGCCATCCACCGCCAGCTGGTCCAGCCAGCGCAGGCACAGCGCGGTGGTCGGGTGGGTGCCCGAGCCGAACGCCAGGCCCGGGTCCAGCCGCACCACGGCGGCGTCGGCGGCCTGCGCGGCCTCCGGCAGTTCGTGGTTCCACGGCACGATCCAGGTGCGGCTGCCGAAATCCATCGGCTGGAACTGGTCCAGCCAGGCACGTTCCCAGTCTTCGTCCTCGACCGCACGGAAGCTGCCGCTGCTCCAGTCCAGCTCCGGATCGAAGGCTTCCAGCGCAGCCAGCAGCAGCAACGCATTGGCGTCGGCGGGGAACAGTGCACTCAGCACCAGCGTGTTCCACAGCGGGGTCTCGCCCACGCCCGGCTCGAGGATGGCCTGTTCGTTGCTGGTATCGGCTTCTGCATCGAGCAGGGTGACAGCCAGTGCGCCGACGTCCTCCAGCGCATTTTCATAGCGGGGCTGGGTGGCTTCGGTGCAACGCAGGGTCAGTTCCAGGAACGGCATGGCGGTGGGGGCAATCGCGGGAAAGAGGGCCATGCTAGACCATCGGGGCGTCTCCGTATCGCCTGAGATGCCGCCCGGGGATGAACGGAGCCAGTTCAGACAGGTCTGCCGGGCCTTGCTAAACTCGGTGCTTTCCTGTGCGCCGTGAACGCTCACTGCCGCCGATGGCCTTCGCTCCGACCCTGAAAACCTGGTTGCTTGTGCTGCCGGCGGTGGCCGTGCTGGGCGTGGCCGGGTATCGGGCCAGTGGCCATGCCGGGGCGGCGCAGGCGACGGCGGGCGAGCTGCCGGCGTCGTCGATGGTCGCGGCGGATGCGGCAATGCCGATGCCAGTGGTGCCGGAAGCGCTGGCGCGTCGCCTGGCGGCGTTCGAGCACGGCAACGCGCTGCCCTCGGGCCTGCCGCTGGACCTGCGCGCCGACATCGAGGATGCCACTGATCTGTATGCCTATGCGCAGCGCCTGCGGGTGCAGGCCGACGACGGCAATCACGAGGCGCGCTGGATGCTCAGCCGGGTCTACGACTACTGCGCGCAGTACGCCATCGATCCCGGTGGCTACCGTTTGGACAACAACGTGCTGGCCGGGCTGGGCCTGACCGCTGCACCGGCGATGGTGCAGGCGCGCGAGCGCGTCGCGCAGCGCTGCGGTGGGTTCGTGCCGGGCGACAAGCTGGGTTCCGCGCTGGTGCTGGCCGAACGCCGCAAGGCGGCCGCGCAGGGCAACCTGGCCGCGGAAGCGTCCCTGTTCGCCGAAGGCGAGCCGCTGCACGACAGCCCTGAGTATCGCCGTGACCTGGTTGAACGGGTGCGCACGTCGCGCGACCCGGAAGCCTTCATGGCGATCGCGCCGGGCATGGGCGTGCGTGCGGCAGGCGACAGCGCGCTCAACGGCCAGGTGGCCGGCGAGCAGCTCAGCGAACTGGCATGGCGGCTTGCGGCCTGCGAACTCGGTCTACCGTGTGGGGCCGACAGCGTGCTGGTCAACAGTTTTTGTGCGAATGGAGGGATCTGTTCGCAGGATGGGACACAGGATTTCCGGGATTTCGTGTATGACGCTGCGGTTTCGCGGCAAGGTGCGGGGAAAATGAAGCAGTGGATCAAGCGATTGGTTGGAAAGAGGGACGGGCAATGAACTACCGTCGATTCCTGCATGGGGCCAAGTTCTGGTTCTGGGTGGCGCTGTTCGTGGCCTATTCGGCGGGTGCGGTCGGTCTGTTGATGATCGATACCTATGAAGATCGTTACCGTCACCTGTCAAAAGTGGAACTGACCACGGTGAAGGCGCAGGAAGAGGTGCGTCGTGCGGGTGCCAGCCAGGTCGCAGCGGTCTACCGCGCGCAGAGTGGCATGCCGTTCGCTTCGCTGCCGGCCGGCAGCACCTTCCAGGTGGTGTGGCCCGATGGCTCGACCGAGACCATGGTGATCGTCGATCCGACGTCGCCCAATGGTGTGCGGCCGCTGGCCAATTCGCAGATTCCGGCGACGGCGGCCGACGCACGCTGAGACGATTCCTGTAGAGCCCGAGCGTGGGCTCGGCGCCACAGCAACAGAAAAGGGCGGGGATAATCCCCGCCCTTTTCATGTCCAGCATCCGCCGCCGATCAGGTCAGCGCGATCGGCTTGTTCTTGCGTTCGGCAAGACGCTTTTCCAGGTAGTGGATGTTCTGGCCACCGGCCTGGAAGCCCTTGTCGCGCATGATCCGCTGCTGCAGTGCGACGTTGGTCTTGATGCCATCGACCACCATCTCGCTCAGTGCCACCTGCATGCGGGCAATGGCGGTGGCGCGGTCCGGGCCGTGCACGATCAGCTTGCCGATCATCGAGTCGTAGTTCGACGGCACGCGGTAGCCACTGTAGATGTGGGTGTCCACGCGCACGCCGGGGCCACCCGGCGGATGGAAGCCGGTGATGGTGCCCGGGCTCGGCACGAAGGTTTCAGCGTCTTCGGCGTTGATGCGGCACTCGATCGCATGACCGTTCAGCACCACGTCGCTCTGCTTGATCGACAGCTTCTGGCCGGCGGCGATCTTCAGCTGCTCGGCCACCAGGTCAATGCCGGTGACCATTTCGGTGACCGGATGCTCGACCTGGATGCGGGTGTTCATTTCGATGAAGTAGAAGCGGCCGTCCTCGTACAGGAACTCGAACGTGCCGGCGCCGCGGTAGCCGATGCGGATGCAGGCTTCCACGCACACCTTGCCGATCTGTTCGCGCTGTTCGGCGGTGATGCCCGGTGCCGGTGCTTCTTCCACCACCTTCTGGTGGCGGCGCTGCATCGAGCAGTCGCGCTCACCCAGGTGGATGGCGTTGCCCTGGCCGTCGGCCAGCACCTGGATCTCCACGTGGCGCGGATTTTCCAGGAACTTCTCCATGTAGACCTCGCCATTGCCGAACGCGGCCTTGGCCTCGCTCTTGGTGGTTTCGATCGAGGTCTTCAACGAGGCTTCGGCGTGGACCACGCGCATGCCGCGGCCGCCACCACCACCGGCTGCCTTGATGATGACCGGGTAGCCGATCTCACGGGCGATCTTGGTGTTGGCGACGATGTCTTCGCCCAGCGGGCCGCCCGAACCGGGCACGCATGGCACGCCGGCCGACTTCATCGCGCGGATGGCTTCGACCTTGTCGCCCATCATGCGGATGGTGTCGGCCTTGGGGCCGATGAAGATGAAGCCGGATTCCTCCACGCGCTCGGCGAAGTCGGCGTTCTCCGACAGGAAGCCGTAGCCCGGGTGGATCGCCTGCGCGTCGGTGACTTCCGCCGCCGCGATCAGTGCCGGGATGTTGAGGTAGCTCTGCGGCGACGGCGCCGGGCCGATGCAGACCGACTCGTCGGCCATGGCCACGTGCTTGAGGTTGCGGTCGACGGTGGAATGCACGGCCACCGTGCGGATGCCGAGGGTGTGGCACGCGCGCAGGATGCGCAGCGCGATCTCCCCTCGGTTGGCGATGACGACTTTGTCGAGCATGGCGTCCGCCCCTTAGCCGATCACGAACAGCGGCTGGTCGAACTCCACCGGCTGGCCGTTCTCGCCGAGGATGGCGACGATGGTGCCGGACGTGTCGGCCTCGATCGGGTTGAACATCTTCATCGCTTCGATGATGGCCAGGGTCTCGCCTTCCTTGACCTGCTGGCCAACGGTGACGAAGGCCGGCTTGTCCGGGGCGGAGGAGGCGTAGAAGGTGCCGACCATCGGCGAGCGCAGCACGTGGCCTTCCGGCAGCGCCGGGCCCGGCTTGGCGGTGCCGCCGGTGGAGGCTTCGGTCGGCGACTGCATCGGCATCGCCTGCGGTGCCGGAGCGGCCGGAGCGGCATACACCGGGGCCGCAATCGGGGCGGCATAGCCGGCCACCGGGGCGCGCGACAGGCGCACCGACTCTTCGCCTTCCTTGATTTCGATTTCAGCCAGGTTCGACTCTTCCAGCAGGTCGATCAGCTTCTTGATTTTGCGCAGATCCATGAGGGCCTCTTTGGTTTCTATCTAGGTGAGGAGAGCGCCGTGGGCGCCCGGGTCGACAATCAGGTGGCGGATACCCGCAGCAGCGCCGCGTCCATCGCGTAGCGGTAGCTGTCGGCACCGAAACCACACACCACGCCCACCGCCTTGTCACTGAAGTAGCTGTGCTGGCGGAACGGTTCGCGGGTATGCGGGTTGGACAGGTGGATCTCGATGAACGGCACCGCCACCGCCGCCAGCGCGTCGCGCAGGGCGACCGAGGTGTGGGTGAAGGCGGCGGGGTTGATCAGGATGAAAGCGGTTCCGTCGTTGCGCGCGGCCTGCACGCGGTCCACCAGCACATGCTCGGCATTGGACTGCAGGCTCTCCACGGCGTGCCCGGCGGTGGCGGCCTGCGCGGCCAGGGCCTGGTCGATGTCGGCCAGCGTGGTGTGGCCGTAGACCTCCGGCTCGCGGGTGCCGAGCAGGTTGAGGTTGGGGCCGTGCAGGACCAGCAGCTTCGCCATGGGATCCGGAAGACGGGAAAGGGCGGCAGTCTGGCGGAACCGGCGGATGCTGTCCAGTTCGGCGAAGTTTGCAGCGTTTCAATCAATTGTTTGAATTTCGCCGGAGCGCTTGTGGCCGTATGGCGGGCGCTGGATCAAGGCGCGCTGAACGCCGTGCTGGCCGGGGATGCGTGCACGTAGGCCGACGATGGTGGCAAGGCCGGGTAATGGCGGATGCCGCAATAGGCCGTGATGCGGTAGATCCACACCATGCGTGGATGAAGGAGGTTCGGTGCGCAGCAAGCTACGCACCCGCCGAGGGACAGCCCAAGGTGCGCTGCACGCCACCCACCGCCCCGCCACGCACCCGCTCAGGTCTCCAACGGTACCGTGGGCACCACGTTCGGGAATACCTCCTCCAACGGCTCCTGTTCCCCCGGTTGCGGCGCCGGCCAGTTGTAGGCGTTCACCGGCTGCGCGCGGTTCACCCACAACGCGTAGTACAGGTGATCGGCGCGACCGTCGCCGGTATTGGGGTGGATCAGGATGGTCAGCCCCAGGCTGTTGAGCTGCAGCCAGGGCACCAGCACCGGCAGCAGGTCGTTGGTGAAGCCGAAGTAGAAAGAGGGCGTGACATGCGGCCCACGCGGCTCCAGGTTCCAGTTGCCCAGCTCCACCGGAAAGCGCTCGGCGGCCCAGCGCCGCAGCAGCGCGGCCTTCTCGAAGGTGTCTTCGTCGAAATAGATGTGCGCGTGATAGCTCTTGATGTCGGTGTAGGCGCGCGGGGCGGTGGGCAACGTGGCCTCGCCCGGCCGCACGCCGGCCGGGCGCGGGGTTGGTTCGCTGGCCGTGGCCTGGCCCCAGGGGCTGCTGCCCTTGGCTGCTGGCGGGACGATGGCGCGGAAACCGGGGCGCCCGGGCGCGGTGGTGTTCACGACGTTGTCGGTGCGCGCGGCGGCGGTGGCGGGGGATGTGCTGGCGAGGCCGCCGGCGGCCAGCCCCGCCGAAGCGATCAGGCGTCGGCGCGTCGGCGAGAGCAGATCCGCCCACTGGGCATCGTCGTCGCCGGTGTCGACAAGGGGAGGGGTGTGCGGGTCCGGGTGCATGCAGGAACTCCGTTGTGGGGTGGGTCGGATGGGCAGGCAAGCACGCTCCGGCACCCGCATCCGCAGCGTCCAATAATCAGGTGGCATCACCTCATGCAGGTTCGCCACCGTCGTCATTGAGCGCGGCTGCGGGGCGGGCTAGGGTGCAGGTCTGCCGCCCTGGAGAACGCCATGACCTCGCCGGATACCGACACCCAACGCAAGCGTGCGGACTTCCGTCAGTTGCATGCACAGGGCTGTTTCGTCCTGCCCAATCCGTGGGACGTCGGTAGTGCGCGCTACCTGCAACGTCAGGGCTTCCAGGCCCTGGCCACGACCAGTGCCGGCTGCGCCTGGAGTGAAGGGCGGCCGGACGGCGCTGTTTCGCTGCAGGCCACGCTGGAGCATCTGCGGCTGATGGCGGCGGCGACCCCGTTGCCGTTGAACGCCGATTTCGGTGATGGCTTCGGCGCTACGCCACAGGCGGTGGAGGAGGCGGTGGCTGCGGCACTCGATACCGGCATCGCGGCGTTGTCGATCGAGGACGCCAGCGGCGTGGCCGATGCACCGCTGCGACCCATCGACCAGGCGGTCGAGCGACTGCGTGCGGCGCGTGCCGCCATCGACCGCGCGGGCGGCGACGTGCTGCTGGTGGGCCGTGCCGAGAACTTCTTTGTTGGCGTGCCCGATCTGCAGGACACCCTGCAGCGCCTGCGCGCCTATGCCCAGGCCGGTGCCGACGTGCTGTATGCACCGGGCATCAGCACGCGCGAGCAGATCAGTGCAGTGGTTGCTGTGGCGGGATCGAAGCCGGTGAACCTGCTGGTCGGCGGGCCGACGCCGCTGGGCCTGCAGGACATCGCTGCGCTTGGCGTGCGCCGTGTGAGCCTGGGCGGTGCGCTGGCCCGTGCCGCGTGGGGCGGGCTGATGCAGGCCACGCAGCCGATCGTGCAGGACGGTTGCTTCGATGGCCTGCAGCAGGCGGCCTCGGGCGCGGCCTTGAATGCGCTGTTCCGCTGACGTCCCCAGCTGCGGATCCAGGCCTGCAGGGCCCGTAGATCGACGCCACGCGGGGATGGATGAACCCGCGCAGCCCGATGTCCTGCAAGTGCGCTACAGCGCTTCCAGCCCGCCCTTCGGCAGGACCACCCCCGGCTCCAGCGCCGGCAGCAGCTGTCGCAGCAACGCGGGGTTGTCCAGCATCGCCGCACCGTCCAGATAGCGCCATTGCGTTGCACCGATGCGGCGCACGGCGATCATGAACGAGGTGCTGCGCATCGGCGCTTCGCGCACGCGCAGCAGTGACTGGCGCGGTACGAAGCAGACTTCTTCGTCACCGGCGGCGTAGGTGCGCCCGGGCACTCCCGCTTCGTCACTGATGATGGTGACCCCGCTCCTGCGCAGTTCTTTCACGGTGTCGCGGGTCATCTCCGCATAGGCCTCATCGCCCCCCGCTGCCTGCTTCAGGCTGGGATGGGTGCGTGCGATGATCCGTTCGGTATCGCCGCGGGCGAAGGCATCCATCATTGCCTGCACGTCCCGGCGCAATGCGGCTGCGTCGTCCGGACTGAGTTCACCGGCCTGTGCGGTCGGGGCCATCGTGGCCAACAGCAGGAACAGCAGCGGGACAAGCAGGTGTCGGCGCATCGGTGGGCGTCTCACAGGGCGTCGCCGCACTATACGGGGGATGCAGAAACAGCGTCCCATCGGTGGCACTGGTATCGCGGAATTCATTACTTACCATTGGTAGGTAATGAATCCCGGAGATCCCAGCATGCGCAGCCTGATTGTCATCGCCCACCCCGAGCCCGGTTCGCTGACCCATGCGACAGCACACCGCATCGGCGACGCCATCGCCGCTGCCGGTACCGGCAACACCGTGGCCTACGCGGACCTGATGGCCGAAGGCTTCGATCCGCGCTTCAACGCCCAGGACCAGGCCTTGTTCCGCAGCACCGGCGCGGCACCAGCCGACGTCGCCGCCGAGCAGGCGCGGCTGGACGCCACCGACGCGCTGGTGTTGGTCTATCCGCTGTACTGGTGGTCATTCCCCGCTCTGCTGAAGGGCTGGATCGACCGCGTGTTCACCCAGGGCTGGGCCTACCAGGACGGTGCCGACGGCAAAGTGCAGAAAAAGCTGCAGCGGTTGCACGTGCACCTGGTCGGCATCGGTGGGGCCGGCGCGGACATGATTGAGCGGCGCGGCTACGGCGCGGCGATGAAGACCCAGATCGACATGGGCATCTTCGACTACTGCGGCGCGCGCGTGCTGTCGTCCGACCTGCTGCTGGACGCCGATTCCGGTGCAGCCGAAGCGCATCTGCAGACCGCGCTGGCGATCGGCCGTAAAATCGGTATTCCGATGCGCTGACCGCCGTGCTCCACCGATGCCTGCCAACGCCGCACCCACGCGCCGCCGATTGACCCGTGAGCAACGCGCCCGCCAGTTGCTGGACGTGGCCTGGGCGCTGGTCGGCGACGAAGGTACCGATGCGCTGACGCTGGGGCGGCTGGCCGAGGCTGCGGGCGTGACCAAGCCGGTGGCCTACGATCACTTCGTGACCCGCAATGGGCTGCTGGCCGCCCTTTACGATGACTACGACGGCCGCCAGACGCTGGTCTTCAACGAGCGCATCGGCCGCGCCAGGGCGCAGCTGGCCGATCGTGCGGCGGCCATCGCCTCCGGCTACATCGACTGCATCCTCAGCCAGGGCAGTGAAGTGCAGGGCATCCTTGCCGCATTGGTCGGTGCCCCGGAACTGCACGAGGTGCGCCGGCGCTACCAGCAGGACTTCATCGACAACTGTGACCAATGGCTGGGCCCGTTCACCGCCGACGGCAGCGTGCCACTGGCCGGACGCTGGGCGGTTCTCGGTGCGGCCGAAGCTCTGTCCGAAGCCGTGGCGGCGGGCGCGCTGGACAAGGCCGGGGCCGAAGCTGAGCTGCAGCGGCTGATCGTAGCGACGGTCAAGCGACGCTGAGCCGCTCAGGCTTCGGCGCTGCTGCCGGCCAGAGTCGCGAACCCGGCGGCCAGCTGCTCGCGCACAAGGGCATCGCGTGCGTCGCGGCTTTCAGAACCCAGCACCACGGTGATCAGGCGTACCGGCTGATCCCGTCCGGGCACTGACCGGCATGCGGTGGCGGCCAGGCAGAAGCCCGCGGCCTGCGTGTAGCCCGTCTTCAGGCCATCCACGCCGTCATCGCCGAGCAGCGCGTTCTGGTTGCTGCGGCTGAAGCTGCCATGCGCGAACGCGCGCTGCGCGGTGATTGCCAGTATCTGCGGATGGTCATTCAGCAGGCAGGCGGCGAGTACCGCCATGTCGCGCGCGCTGGACGCATGGTGCGCGGTGGTGATGCCGGACACGCTGGCGAACCAGGTGCTGCGCAGGCCGAGCTGGCGCGCGTGCCGGTTCATGCGGTCCAGGAATGCAGGCTGTGATCCGTCCAGATGGCGTGCGATGGCCAGCGCCGCATCATTGCCGGAGACGATCATCAACCCTTCCAGCAGGCGTGCCAGGCTGACCGCTTCGCCGGGCACCAGGCCCATGCGCGTTTCATCATCGGCCACCGCATGCACATCTGCGGCGGCGATGGTGACCACTTCGTGCCACGCGCCACCGTTCTCTTCGACGCATTCGTAAGCGGCGTAGGCGGTCATCAGCTTGGTCAGCGAGGCCGGTTGCCGCGCGATGTCCGCGTTGTGCTGGTGGATGACCGCGAAGGTTGCCGCATCGAGGGTGATCGAGGACAGCGACGCGCGCGCAGGAGCAGGAGACGGCATGGAGGCGGCGATGGAGGAGGGCCTGCAGGATAGCCCGCAGCGGCTGCATGAAGCTGCAATATTGAAACGATATAACGTACCGTCATTGTGGGCCGCCGCTGGCCTGACGGGATCTCCGATGACTGCACGCATGCCACGCCGCTGGCTCCATTCCTCGCTGCTGCTTGCGCTGGCCGCGCTGGGTGGCTGCCAGCCCAACCTGCGCGCCGAGGCTGCTGCTTCCGCCGAAGCGCGCCCGCACAACGTGATCGTGATGATCAACGACGGTGCCGGTTGGGGCACCTGGGATGCCGCCGCCTACTGGCAATACGGCAGCCGCGAAGGCGCGCCATATGCGGATTTCCCGCAGCGTCTGGCGGTCACCACCTTCCCGTTGAATGCCAGCAGCCAGCCGACCCGCGAAAACGCACAGACCCTGGGCTACGACGCGGGCAAGGCCTGGGACAGCGAACCGGTGCCGGCGCAGGACCTGCCATTCGTCGGCTACCAGTATCTGGCGGCGGTCGCGACCGACAGTGCTGCGGCCGGTACGGCGTTGTCCTCGGGCATCAAGACCTACAACAACGCCATCAATTACAACAACGATGGCAATCCGGTCGAGTTCAATACGCTGCGCGCCAAGCGCCTGGGCATGGCGACCGGCGTGGTGACCTCGGTACCGTTCGCGCATGCCACGCCGGCGGCGTTCGCGGCGCAGAACGAATCGCGCAACAACTATCACGCCATTGCGCACCAGATGCTGGCGCAGGGCCACATGGACCTGGTGATGGGCACCGGCGGTCCCGGCTACAGCGTTGATGGTCGCGCCTGTGACGAGGGTGCCGGTGCGGCGAAGGCCGAGGGCTGCGCGAACCCGTGGGAATGGGTCTCCCCGCAGGACTGGCAGCAGCTGGAAGCGGGCAGCACCATTGCCGGCAACCCGGCGGGGCCGTGGCGCCTGATCCGCAGCAAGGATGAGTTCGCCGCGCTGGCGCAGGCACGGATGCCGGCCGACCGGCCTCTGATCGGCGTGCCACGCGTGGCCAATACGCTCCAGCAGGCGCGCCAGCTGCAGGTGCTGGGCAAGGATGGGACCACGCCCTCCGGCGTGAGGAAGATCGACAGCGTGCCGGACCTGGCGACCATGACGCGTGGCGCACTGCGGTTCCTGCAGCAGCGTTCGACCAAGGGACTGTTCCTGATGGTGGAAGGCGGCGCCACCGACTGGGCGGCGCATACCAGCGCCTGTGGCACCGAATGGCACTACGGCCAGTGCAGCGACCAGCCGCAGTACGGTCGGCTGATCGAGGAAACCGTGGAGTTCAATGATGCGGTGAAGGCGGTGGTCGAATGGATCGAACGCAACGGTGGCTGGGAACGCAACCTGCTGATCGTCACCACCGACCACGACAACAGCATGCCGATGGGCCCGGATGCACAGAACGTGGCCTTTGCGCCGGTGCGCAACAACGGCCGCGGCCGCATGCCGGGGATGAGCTTCCGCCCTACCGGCAACCACTCCAACGCGCTGGTGCCGCTGTGGGCGAAGGGCGCGGGCGCGGAGCTTCTCGGCCAGCGTGTGCGGGGTGTCGATATGGGCTACCGGAAGCACGTGGGCTGGAACGACGGCAGTTACATCGACAACACCGACGTGGCTGCGGCGGTGCAGGAGGCGCTGCAACGCTAGGGTAGTGCCGGCCGCTGGCCGGCAGCCTTGTGGCCCCGACATTCTGAGGTTGCCGGCTGGCGGCCGGCACTATCGGGAATGCAGGTGGCCGGCGCTGCTGCCGGGGACGCCAGCTGCCGGGCCAGCTCGGCGCTGGCCACGTGGCCGTGCAGGAACAACAGGCTGCCGAAGATGTTCATGAGCGTGTCTCCACTTGAGTGGATTGCACGGTACGGGCAGCATGGACGGGCAAAAAGCGACATTTCCGCAAGCATGACTTGAGAGAATTTCAAGCCTTATGTCCCGCCCTCCGCTCCATGCCCTCCAGGGCTTCGTGGCTGCCGCCCGGCTCGGCAACCTGTCGCGCGCGGCGGCGTCGATGAACCTGACCGTCAGTGCGCTCAGTCATCAGATGCGGCAGCTTGAAGAACGCCTTGGCCAACCCCTGCTGATCCGCCAACCCCGCGGCGTCACCCTCACTCTGGAAGGGCAGCGCCTGCTGGACCAGGTCGGCCCGCACCTGGATGCGATCAATGAAGCCTTCCAGCCCTATGCGGCGCGTGCCGAGCACGTGCTGACGATCAGCGCGGTGCCGTCGATGGCTTCGGCCTGGCTGGTACCACGGCTGGGGCACTTCGTGGCCGCACACCCGCAGATCGAGATCAACCTGCAATCCAGTGAGCGCCTGATTGATTTCGAGCGCCAGCGGCAGTTCGACGCCGCGCTGCGCCTGGGTAGCGGGCAATGGCCCGGCCTGGTGGTGGAACCGCTGTTCGACGAATGGCTGCTGCCGATGGCCAGCCCGGCGCTGATCGAACGCATGGGGGGTATCGGCCGCGTGCCGTTGAACCAATGGCCGTTGCTGGGTGATCCCGATGGCGCGTGGGGCGCCTGGTTCGCGTTGAGCGGGCAGAACCCGCCATCGCGCTTCGTGGCGGTGCTGGATGATTCGGAGGCACACCACCGCGCGGCGCTCGACGGCGTGGGCGTGGCGCTTGGACGGGTCACCCGCGCGCGCCTGCTGCTCGATTCGGGCCAGCTGGTCGCACTGTCCAGCCAGCGCCTGAAGACGGCGTGGCCGCATTGGCTGGTGTACCCGCAGCGCTCGGCCAGCCATCGCGGTTTCCTCGCGTTCCGCGACTGGCTGCATGCGCAGGCCGCCGAGCACGTGCGGCACATGGCAGACGCACATCTGTAGCGTTGAGCCATGCTCGACTGCTTGTGCTCGACTCTACAGTCATCGCACCAGCGTGACTTCCTGCCCGGCACGGGCGAACGCTTCGCCCAGCAACGGGCCGGCCTTGATCGCGTCCACTTCCTCGAACAACGCCCGCAATGCATCGGCCGGGCGCGAGGCCGGTGCCGCGACCGCCTGCTGGATGGCGGTGAAACGATCGGCCAGCACGCGGTGGCCGGGATGCGCCTGTGCCCACGCCGCCAGCGGTTGGCGTACGCCTGCAGCGGCATCCAGAGGACGCTGGTCGAACAGGGCAATGGCCGCAGCCGAGGTGTCCGCCCGCTCGATCGTGGCGTGGCGAAGCTCCCGGCTCAGGAACAGATCGTAGGCCGCCCCCCGGCCGACCGCGATGCGCAGGCCGTCGCGGTCAAGATCGGCCACCTGCTGCGCCGGGCAGTCCTCGCGCACCAGGTAGGTGCCTTCGATCTCCACATACGGGGCGCTGAAGGCGATGCGGTCGGCACGCGCCGGATCGATCGCCAGGAACGCCAGGTCCCAGGCATCTTCAGCGGCCGCGGCAACCACCGAGGCCGCCGCGTCGTGGCAGGTGAAGCGGGCCTGCACGCCCAAGCGCTGCGCCAATGCGGTGGCCAGTTCCAGCGACGGCCCGCGCGGCGAACGCACATCGCCCTGCGCCAGTACTGGATTGCCCAGGTTGATCGCTACGCGCAGGAAGCCCTGCGGTGCCAGCGCACTTCGATGGTCGGCCAGGGACATGCAGGGCTCCGCGGTGCAGGGGAGCTCCAGCATGCCAGCCGCGGTGTCCGCGCAGCGTAGACTCAGCCGCCTGCGGCAAACGTGCCGTGGAAGCCCAGTGGCACCGCATACGGCAGCCACGCCTGTGCCAGCGGGCCATCGTCCAGGTGACGCGCATCCAGCACTGCCAGGCCACTGCGCTTGTTCACCGGGTCGAGCAGGGTGCCGATCAGCCAGCCATCATCGGCGTTGCGGCTGCCTGGGCGCGGCACGAACACATGCTCCTCGGCCATGATGTCGGGCCCGTAGTGCCACAGCTGGCGGCGCCCGCGCTCGATGTCGAACGCGGCCACCGCGTTGAAGTACGGCGCATTGGCCGGGCCGTCGATGGTGGGGGCATACAGGCGCGCGCCCCGGGTGTTGGCCGAACGCGGATCGAACAGCGGGAACTCCACTGCACTGATGCCCAGCGTCTCCCAGCGTGCCTGGCCACGGCGCAGGTCCAGGTGCAGTTCGACGAGGCTGGCGCCACTGTTCGCCGCGTGCGCGCCGTCCCCGGCCATCGCCTCCTTCATCGGTGAGCGTGCCTCGTTGATGTCGTCGTGGCGCACCGCGCGCAGCACGATGCCGCCATCGCGGGTGAAGGCATCGCCGAAGTGGTAGATCGATGCGAACGGCGCTTCGAACCATTGGGCTTTGCCGGGCGCATTCTTGTCCACCACGGCGATGCGAGCCGGGCGCTGTGGTGCAAACTGCATGCGCTCGAAGAAGCTGCCGCCGGTGCCGGTGAAATCGAACGGCATCATCACGAACACCAGGTGCTGCTCGGTCATCGCGAAGGCGTGCAGGTAACCATGCTCGGGCGTTTCAATCACATTGGCGCTGCGCAGCTGGCCGTCCTTGCCGATGTGCCAGACCAGCAGGCCGTGGCCACCCATCAGGCTGATCGAGCCGAAGTTCCACACGCTCCCATCGTGGTCCCGCAGGGGGTGTGCCGAGAACGGCAGTGCCGCCAGGTCCGGGCGCCACGTGACCGGGCCAAGCGTCTGCAGCGAATCGGGGTCCACCTCGAACGCCGAGCCGGATTCGCACAGCGCGAACAGCCGGCCATTGATCATCATCACCGAGGTGTTGGCCACGTTGGCGTCATCGTTGTTGCGCACCGCGAGGGCACCGGGGACGCTGGTGCCGGCAGCCGGGTACTGGAATCGTCCGGCCGCCTGCTCGCGGGTGAACTTCGGCGTGGCGACCATGCGCCCGTGGTGGGTCAGGCTGCCGTCTCCATTGAAACGCCAGCCATGCACCATGCCGTCACCGTCGAACCAATGGTCGTAGCGGAAGCCATCACGTTCCGTCCAGGCCGGACCGTTGCGGTACAGCGTGCCCGCCAGCCCCGCGGGCAGGCGGCCCTGCAGTTGCACGGTGGCGGGGCCAAGGCGCTCGCTGCCGACGCTGCGCCAGCCGAGCAGCCACGGGTGTTCCTGAATCCCCTGCGCGAAGCGTGCCGGGTCGCCGGCGAAGGCGGGAGCGCTGCGCAGGGTGGTGGCGCCCAGGGCCAGGCAGGCACTGCTGCTGAGCAGGGTACGAAGGAAGCGGCGGCGGTCCATGGTGGCCTCGGGTCTGGATGCGGGAATCAGCGCAGGGTGATGTCGATGGCAGTGCCAGCGGCCGGCACGTCGACGCGCGCTTCGTCGAAGGTCGGTTTGCGCATCACCTGCGGGTTGTTGCTGAAGCCATAGCCCTCCACCGGCATGCCGACCAGGTTGGTATCGAGCTTGCCGTTGTCGTTCTCGTCGTGGGTGAGCAGCACGGCATAGGTGCCGGCCGGCAGGCCCTTGAAGGTGAAGTGCGCACTGTCGCCACTGGGCGTTGCCTGCTGGGCCTGCACGGGCCTGGCCTTGCCGTCCCAGGCGGCAGCGCTGTCGACCAGTGCAACGCGCAGGGTGCCGGTCTGCACGCGGACGTCGTGTACGGTCACGGCCAGGTCGGCGGCGTGGGCACTGCCGGCAAGGGACAGGGCTGTCAGGGCGGTGCTGAGCAGGGCGGTGCGGATCATGGCAGTGGCTCCGGAAGTGGTGGTGTGCGGCGGTGTGGAGCCAGTCTGCGGGGTGCGGAACACCGGGTTCAGGGCCAGTGGTCATCGATTCGACGTGCCAGAAGTCACTTTCTGCGCTGGACCCATTGCCGCCGGGCGGCGCGGCCGTCAGCATCTGTCCATGCCCGGCCTGTTCCGTCACCTGTTGCGTCCGCTCAGCCTCGCCGGCCTGGTCACCGTGCTGGTGGTCGGCCTGTCCTTCGCTGTGCAAGGCAGCGGCGCCGGGCTGAGCCTGCTGCTGCTTGCGGTGTTCCTGCTGCTGTTCGTGGTGCACGGCTGGGCGTCGATGCCGTCCCGCGTGCGCGCCGTCGCCGCGGTGTTGCAGGCGTTGCTGGCGGTCGTGCTGGTTGCGCTGCAGCCTCGCACCGGAACCGCTCCGGTGCTGCTGGTTGTGCTGGTCGCGCAGCTGGCCGAGCATTGGCCGCCGCGCGTCGTGCTGGGTGTTGCGCTGCTGGCCAACCTGGCGGTGTATGCCGTGCTGCGCCAGAGTGGATTCAGCCAGCCGCTGCTGGTTGTGCTGCTGTATGGCGGTTTCCAGGCCTTCGCTGCACTGACCGCGCACTATGCCCGCAGCACGGCGTTGGCCCGCGATGACCTTGCACGGGTCAATGCCGACCTGCTGGCGACACGCGCGCTGCTGGCCGACAGCGCACGCGATGCCGAGCGCCTGCGCCTGGCGCGCGAGTTGCACGATGTGGCGGGCCACAAACTCACCGCGATGCGCTTGAACCTGCGCGCGCTGGCGGCTGATCCGGCACTGGCCGGACGCGACGGACTGGTGCTGGCCGAGCAGCTGTCCGGCGAGCTGCTGGCGGACATCCGCCAGGTGGTGCAGTCGATGCGCGATGACCGCGGCCTGGATCTGGCCACCGCGTTGCATGCGCTGGCGGCACCGTTCCCGCGGCCGAGACTGCAACTGCAGATCGGCGATGGCGTGCGCGTGGGGGATCCGCTGATGGCCGAGACCGTGCTGCGGCTGGCGCAGGAAGCCCTGACCAATGCCGCGCGGCACGGCAATGCAGAAACCGTATGGCTGACGATCAACGAAGAGGGTTCCCGGTTGCGTATCGATATCCGCGATGACGGCCAGTGCGCCGAGCGCATCCGCGAGGGCAATGGCATCGCAGGCATGCGCGAGCGCCTGGCGATGGTGCAGGGGCAGCTGCAGCTGGCCCGCACCACGCAGGGTGGCATGCACCTGACTGTGCGGTTGCCGGCATGAGTGCTGCTGCGATCCGCGTAGCGCTGGCTGACGACCAGGCGTTGGTGCGTGCGGGCCTGCGCGCGCTGCTGCAGGGCCTGGGCGTGGACGTGGTGCTGGAGGCCGAGGACGGCCAGGGCCTGCTGGACGCATTGGCTGGCCAGCGCGTGGATGTGGTGCTCAGCGACATCCGCATGCCCGGGCTGGACGGTATCGAGGCGTTGCGCCAGCTGCGCGCGCGCGGTGATGCCACGCCGTGGCTGCTGCTGACGACCTTCGATGAAAGCGACCTGCTGCTGCGTGCCAGCGAGGCGGGCGCACAGGGCTTCCTGCTCAAGGACGCCGCACCCGCAGACCTGCGCGAAGCGATCGAGCGCGTTGCCGCCGGCGAGACCCTGCTGCTGCCGGTCAGTACCGAACCGGTGCGTGCCCGCTACCGCTTCCACGACGAAGCTCCGCCCACCGATACCTTCGGTGAGCGCGAAGTGGCGATCCTGCGCCTGCTGGCCGGGGGCTACAGCAACAAGGAGATCGCGCGCAGCCTGTTCCTGGCCGAGGGCACGGTAAAGAACTACGTGTCCGCCATCCTCGACAAGCTCGGTACCCGCGACCGCACCCGTGCGGTGCTGAAGGCGATTACCCTGCGCATCATCTGAGTGGAGGCCACCGGCAGTGCTTGTGAACCCGATCCTGCATGTCGAGATCCCGGCCAGCGATCTGGCGCGTGCCATCACGTTCTACCAGCAATGGCTGCAGGTGGCCGTGGACGAGCCGATCCTGTTGCACGACTGCCAGATGGCGTACCTGCCGTTTGCCGATGAGGCTTCCGGCGCCAGCATGGCGCTGGTGCAGGGCGCCGACTATCTGCCCTCCGAGCAGGGCGCGCGCATCTATATCGGTGTCGATGACCTTGACGCCAGCCTGGGTCGCGCACTGCAGGCCGGGGCCGAACTGCGCTTCGGCCCGGCCGACGCCGGCGACTGGCGCGTGGCCGAGATCCGCGACAGCGAGGGCAATCGCATCGCGCTGCAGGCACGCGCAGCTCTGTAGAGCCGAGCCCACGCTCGGCTGCTGTTGGCCCCGCCGCTCCAGCTCAGCCGAGCATGGGCTCGGCCCTACAAGGTCGAGGCGCGGGAGCGCTGCAGCCAGTCGTTGATCGCCGGGTCCAGCCGCGGGTCGTCGGGCAGTTGCATGCCGAAACGCCGCTGCAGCACCTCGCGTACATCGCCGACATCGTGCAGCGGGCGCTTGTCCGGGGCTTCCCCGGGGCGGTACTCGGTGTAGTTGCCGCTGCCGATGGTGCGGCGCCAGTCGGGCCCGGTCAGCGACGCGCGCAGCTGGCCGGGGAAACTGGAATCGGGGTGGGTGCACACGTACCAGTTGCCTACCACGTTGTCGATCGGCGCTGGTGCCTGCAGATCGAAACGGTACATCGCCCGCCAGCCATCGCTGGATTCGGCCGAGAGCATGAAATCACCGTCGTCCTTCAACCGCTGCAGCAGGTAGCGCTCGTGCGGGGTGGGCTGTGGCTGCGGGTCATGCAGGCGTAGCGGTACGGTCGGGGTCAGGCTGCCGAAACCGGCGTCCACCAGCCAATCCTCGCCGTCCACATGCACGCGCAGCAGCAGGTGGGTCCGTTCAGTCAGTTCATCGTCCTGCGCGGTCAGCAGTACGCGCGCGCTCAACGGCTGCGCGTCGAAGCCCAGCGCCTGCAGCAGGGCCAGCAGGCCGCCATTGAGCTCGAAACAGTAGCCGCCGCGGTGATCGTCGAGCAGCTTGCGCTGCACGCTGTCCAGGTCGATCGGAACTGCATCGCGCAGCAGGCAGCTGAGGGTCTCGAACGGCAACAGTGCGTTGTGACGCTGCTGCAGCGTGGTCAGGCCGGCCAGCGTCAGCGGTGGCGGCGCATCCAGCTGCAGGCGCTTCAGGTAGCGGGGTACATCGAGCGTCGTCATGGCGGCACCGGGCGCGGGAGGGAGGTCCACTGTGCTCCCCCAACCGGGGTTGAGGTCAAGCACGGCGCCGGTGTCATGCCCCCGTCGCCTGTGCCCGGTACAAAGGCCGGGTCCGCCAGCGACCAGCGCGGCCGAACGAAAAAACACCTAAAGTTGCTTCAGGTCCGGCCGATACAGGTGCGTCTTTCTGCCTGGAGTCTGTCATGTCGGCCGTTGTTCCCCACCTCCGGTCCCTGCGCACGCGCCTTGGCACGTTGCGCTCGGCGTCCCCCGGCCTGCTGCGCTGGCTGCAGCCGCACCGGCTCAGCGTGGCCAACAAGCTCAAGGCGACCCTGTGGGTATGCGGCCTGGGGCTGGTCGCGATCGCCGCCGTCTACGCCTGGACCGGTCACGCCAGCGGACAGGCTGCGCGCAGCCAGGCCAGCTACCAGCGCGGCAGCGATCTGGCCGCGAGCCTGGCCACGCGGGTGGCCGAAGCGCGCCGCCTGCAGACCCAGTATGCACGCAGTTTCAATGATGCCGACCGCAACCAGTTGCTGGTGACCCAGAAAGCTCTGCAGGCCGATCTGCAGGCGCTGCGTGCGATGCCGATGGATGCCAGCCGGCGCAAGGCCCTGCAGGCGCTGACCGAGGCCGCCGACGCGTTCTCACAGGGTGTGGTGGCGCTGTTCGAACGTGTCGATGAAATGGGGCGCGGTGACGCTGGCCTTGCCGCTCAGCTGCAGCAGGCGGCCGATGCCCTGCAGGCGCAGGTGGACGCCCAGCAGCGACCGTCACTGGCGCTGTCACTGCAGAAGATGCGCCGCCAGGAGGCGCTGTTGCTGCTCGATGGCGATTCCACGCATGCCGATCGTGCGAGCGAAGAAAAACTGCCATTCGATCTGGCACTGGCCGGCCTGCCCACCGACGTGCAGGATGCGCTGCGCAGCGGCATGGAGGGCTACCAGATCGCATTGCTGGGCTACACCGCGGCCCGTGTCGGCCTGGATGTGGAGGCCCAGTCGCTGCTGGAGACGGCCGCTGGCGTGGCCCCCGCGCTGGCGGCATTCCAACAGGCGCAGGTGGCAGCGCTGGCTCGTGCACAGGCACGCCAGCAGGCGGGCGCGCGCACCATGAGCGTGTTGTTCGCACTGACGCTGCTGCTGGTTGCCGGTGTATTGATCACCAGCCTGGTACTGGTGCTGCGCGCAGTGCGCCAGCCGATCCAGGACACCCTGCGCTTCGCCAGCGATATCGCCGACGATCGCCTCGACACGGCCCTGCGCGTCTACAACGCCAACGACGAGATCGGCCAGCTGGCCCAGCGCCTGGTCGACATGCAGCAGCGCCTGCGCGCGCGCATCGAGACCGAGCGTGCGGTGGCGCGCGGCAACACCCGCGTGCGCCAGGCATTGGACAGCGCGCAGACCGGCCTGATGGTGATCGATGCGGAAGGGCAGGTCGCCTACGCCAATCCGGCACTGCAGCAGCAGCTTGGACTGCGGGGCGAAGACCTGGTGGGCAGTGACGCGGTACGCCTGCATCCGGCGTTGGCCAGCCTGGCCGGTGTGCGCCAGCGCGAGGAGCGCGAGATCGGCCATGCCGGCGTACGCTACCAGCTGATCGCCAACGTCATCATCGACGAAGGCCAGTTCCTCGGCGTGGCGGTGGAATGGCGCAGCCGTGCGCTGGAAACCCTGTTGGAAACCGAAGTGGCCGCGCTGGTCGATGCGGCCGCGCACGGTGACCTGCATGGCCGCATCGTGCTGGAGGGAAAGCAGGGCTTCGTGCGCACCCTGTCGACCAGCATCAATCGCCTGCTGGCCACGTTTGAAACCAACCTCGGCGATCTGCAGGCACTGCTGGCTGCGCTGGCCCGCGGTGACCTCAGCGTGCGCATGGACGGTGACCTGCAGGGGGTGTTCGCACGCATGCGCGATGATGCCAATGCCACTGTTGTACAGTTGGGGCACATCGTCACCCGAATCCAGCAGGCGACGTCCAGCCTCGATACCGGCGTTGGCGAGATCGTCGCCGGCCACCACGACCTGTCACAGCGCACCGAGCAGCAGGCGGCCAATCTGGAAGAGACTGCGGCGTCGATGCGTGAGCTGACCGATACCGTGGGCCGCAACGCCGATGCGGCCGGTCGCGCGGACGCGCTGGTCAAGGGGGCGGCAGCCGTGGCCCAGCGCGGTGGCGAGGCGGTTGGCCAGGTGGTGGCGACCATGCATGGCATCAGTGAAGCGTCACGGCGGATCGGTGACATCACCCAGCTGATCGATGGCATCGCCTTCCAGACCAACATCCTTGCGCTCAACGCGGCGGTGGAAGCGGCGCGCGCCGGCGAGCAGGGCCGCAGCTTCGCCGTGGTCGCTGCTGAAGTGCGCCTGCTGGCGCAGCGCAGTGCCGAGGCGGCCAAGCAGATCAAGGGCTTGATCGAGGATTCGGTGGCGCGGGTCGGGCAGGGCAACCGGCAGGCCGAGCAGGCCGGCACCACGATGGGCGAGATCGTCGGCAGCGTGCAGCAGCTGGCGGATCTTCTGGCCGGCATCCGCAGTGCGTCGCAGGACCAGCATGCCGGCATCGCCCAGGTCAACCAGACCATCGTGCAGATGGAGGCCAGTACCCAACGCAACGCCAGTCTGGTGGAAGAGGCAGGGGCCTCGACTGCGCAGATGCAGGCGCAGGTGCATGCCCTGGCAGAAGCGGTGGGCGCGTTCCGTTTGCAGCCAATGCCACGGGCGCGCGCTGCGGCGGCCTAGCTTGCGGTTCCTTGTCGGCTGGCGGGGAATCAGCCGAGCGTAGGCTCGGCTCTACATCGGCTGCAGGAACACTGTAGAGCCGAGCCCATGCTCGGCTCACGCCAGCGTTCGGCGACAGGTATCAATACACGTCGCGGCGGTAGCGCCCGGTCTCCAGCAGCGTTTCCACTGCGTCATCACCCAGCGCGGCGCGCAGCACCTGGTCCACGCCTTCGGCCATGCCCTGCAGCGAGCCGCAGACATGGATCACCGCACCGCGCTGCATCCACTCGCGCAGCGCATCGACGGCCGCACCCAGGCGATCCTGCACGTAGCCACCCTCACCATCGCGCGAAAACGCCAGGTCCACCCGTGCAAGATGGCCGTCGGCCTGCCAGGCCTCGATCTCGTCGGCGAACAGGAAGTCGTGTGCGCGCTGGCGCTCACCGAACAGCAGCCAGTGCCCGTGCTCGCCTGCGTGGGCAGCTTCGCGCAACAGGCTGCGCAGGCCGGCAATGCCGGTGCCGTTGCCGATCAGCACCATCGGGGCAGTACCGACACGATGGAATCCAGGATTGTGGTGCACACGGGCGACGATGCTGGCACCGATCGGCGCATGCAGCGACAGCCAGCCCGAACCCAGCCCTGCACGCCCTGAGGCGTCCTGCACCAGCCGCACCACCAGATCCACCACGCCATCATCCGTGCAGGAGGCGATCGAGTACTCGCGGCCAGGCAGCAGCGGCAGCCCTGCCAGCCACAGGCAGGCGTCCTGCACCGCCAGCGCGGCATCGGCATCGGGCAGCTCGCGTTCACTGGCCAGGGCCAGCAGTGTGCGCGGATGGCCGTCGACCAGCAGCGGCTGCAGCGGATCCAATCCGTGCGCCTTCAACACCGCGCTGGCATGCCGCGCGTTGTGGCGCGGCGCGATGTGCAGGATGTCACCTGCCTGCCACTGCACATCGGCCGGCGTGGCAAGGCGGACACGCCAGATGGCCCCGCCGATGCTGCCCGGGTTGAGACGGTCGCGGCCGAGCAGGCGCCACTCATGCATCTTTGTCGCCGCAGGCAGCACGCTGTCATCGGTGGTGATGCCGGTCAGCGCACCCAGCTGCTGCTGCCACTTGCGCAGCGCCGGTAACGAAGCGGCATCGACATCGATGCGCTCGAACAGCGGACGCGCGCCGTTGCCGATCAGCCAGCCATCGAACTGGCGGCCGAAGCCGCAGTAATGCGGGTACTGGCGGTCACCCAGCGCGAGCAGGCCGAACTGCAGGCCCGACAGGTCCAGGCGTTGCGCGAGCAGCCGTCGCGCCGCGCGGCGCGCCGCATCCGGCGGCTCGCCATCGCCGAAGGTGCTCAGCACGAACAGAGCGTGCGTGGTGAGCCCCAGTTGAGGCGCATCGACGCGCGCCAGCGGCAGTACCTGCACGGCATGGCCGGCCGCCTGCAGCTGCGCGGCCGCACGCCATGCCAGTTGCTCGGCCAGGCCGCTCTGGCTGGCGTGCACCACCCGCCACGGTTTGCCAGCGCCATCGGCAGACAGCGTGGGCAGTGACTTGCGCAGCCCCTGCGCGGCATGCTGGCCGCGGCGGCGGTCCAGGTACAGCATCCAGCCGGTGATGAAGAACAGGCTCATGCCCAGGCTGCTGAGCATCACTACCACGCGCCCGGGCACGCCGAAGTAGCTGCCCGAATGCAGCGCGAACACGCTGGTGGCCAGCTGTCCGCCAGCGCCCTGGCGTGCGTACGGGCGTGCATCGAGAACCGCTCCGCTGGCCGGATCAAGCTGCAGCAGGTCATGCGCACGATCATGATGGCCGCCGCGCTGCGATGGATCACCGGCCATCACCCGAACGTTCAGTGCCTGCCCGGGCTTCTCCGGCAGGCGCAGGTCGATGAAACCGGTACGCACGCCGGGCAGTGCGTACAGCGTGGCCTCGACTCGATCCAGATCCAGTGCCGCATGGACGGCAACCTTGTGCTTTGCCGCCGGCGCCACGCCCAGCAGAGCGTTGGCTGCGTTGCGATACCAGTCGAACGACCACCACAGGCCGGTCAGCGCACTCATCAGGTAGATCAGCAATACCCAGGTGCCGACCACTGAGTGCAGGCTCCACAGGAAGCTTCGGCCGCGACGCTTCCATTCCACCGCCAGCCAGCTGCGCCAGTGCCACCAGCGCCGTGGCCAGCGAAGGTAGAGGCCGGACAGGGTGAAGAACAGCAGCGCGATGGCACAGCTGCCGGTGATCCACTTGCCACGTTCGCCAGCGGCCAGGTGGCGATGCAGGTCCTCTACGAAATCGAAGAACGCCTGCCCGCGCAGGGCGCTGAAGTGCTCACCGCTGTACGGATCGAAGTACACCCAGTGTTCCTTGCCGCCGGCAAAGCGCGCGACCGATGGTCGCTGGCCGGTGGCATCCACGCGCAGGCGCTGCAGCGGGCGTTCACTGCCGGCCTGCAGCAGCGGCACCAGCTCGCTGAGTGCCAACGGAGGTTGGCCTTCGGCGTGGTGTTCGGCGATTCCGGCGAAACCGGGATTGGCCGCCCGCAGCAGTTCGTCCTCGAAGGACAGCACGGCACCACTGAGGCCCATCACGGCCAGCACGGCACCGGCAGTGATGCCCAGCAACCAGTGCAGTTGGAACAGGACGTTCTTGAACATCGAGGGAGAGGGGCCCGGGAGGCTGCCGCCCGCATCCTGCGCAACAGCAAATGAGAATTAGTCGCGGAATTCTCCGTGGCGCTCCGGCTGCGGTCAAGCAGGGTTTTGTTGCAGGGCTTTGCAGCCCTGCACCCGCTACAAGCCGGAGCAACGTCAACGTCAAAAGCTGGCTTTCCGTGGGTTGGCGGGGTGGTCCGGTTGAGGGGGACGCTGCAAGTACGTCCATGTAAGCTCGGTCGCCGCATCCATGCGGCTCACGCCCCCTCAACCGGACCCACCCCGCCTTCGACAGATTTCCGCGATCTGTCGGAAATACTCTTGGGGTCAGATCCGTTTTCCGTAGGAAAACGGATCTGACCCCGGAATTTCATTCGATATCTGACAGATGTGTCGACCAAGGTCGACACCTACCAACAGCCGCGAAGATCTGTCAGAGGTGGGGCGGTGTGGGTGGTCAGGACCGTTGGCGCCATGGATGGCGCCATCGAGCCCCCATGGACGGGTTTACGGCGTGTCCTGACCACCCACAGTGCCCCGCCATCCCACGAAATGCCCGCTTTGGCTTTGGCTTTGGCTTTGGCTGTTGCCGTTGCATT
>NZ_JAUTXR010000193.1 GCF_030658505.1 Stenotrophomonas raiganjensis (SeqCode)
GCCGTGGCGACGGGCAATGGCTTTGACCGATGTGGAGGTCTTGCAGGCCTCTTTGGCGACCTGCAGTTTGAAACGTGCGTCGTATCTGTTCATGTATCCCTCGGGGTTGGATCTGGCGTCCAACTCCCGGGGGTCACTTCAGGGACGGGTTCACGGCGTCCCCCGCGAACTCACCGCCCCCAGCCAAACCAAGGCTTTCCGCGATCAACCTTCCACCCACGAGGGGCTGCGCCGTTCGCCGGAACACTACTTCGCCGGTGACATCCACATGTCGATGACCGCGCTGAACACCTCCGTCCCCGCACGATCCCGCACACTCACTGTCACCGGCAGCGCGTAGCCCTGCGACGCCGCCACGATCGGCTGCGCCGGCAGCGCCACCGCCTGCAGCGTGCCGCGCGCCTTGGCCAGGTACTGCACCTGCATCCCCTTCGGAATCCAGCGCATGCCCTTCGGCAGCGACGCGTCGACCATCAGCCCGGCGGTCAGTTCGGCCAGGTTGCACATCGCGATCGCGTGCACCGTACCGATGTGGTTGCGCACTCTGCGGCGATCGTCCAGCGTGCCTTCGCAGCGGCCGTGTTCAAGCCGGGTAATGCGCGGGGCGATGCTGGCGAAGTAGGGCGCCTTGAAGCACACCGCGCGCGAGAACAGCCAGGTGCCGGCCGGCCAGCGTTGCAGCCGGTGGTAGAGCGAGAGCAGGGGCGTGGACATGGTCGGTGTTCCGGTCGGCGGATAGAGCGACGGCGGGCCAAGGCCCGCCGTCGAGGCAACGCGTGTCGCGGGTGATCAGGCTGCCTGCGAGTGCGGGTCCTTGTGCTGGCGGTCGTAGTAGCTGGCCGCGCGCAGTTCGTGGGTGTCGAAGTCGTCCACGGTGATGGTGTCCAGGGTCAGCGTGCGCAGCTCTTCCAGCAGGCTGCGCTCGTCCTGGGTGATCACGCCTTCGGCCACGGCTTCGTCCAGCTGCGCCTTGAAGTCCAGTGCTTCGATGCCCTTGCTCTTCAGCGCCTTCAGGAACTTGCGCTCCACCGGCTCGGCCATGATCGCCTTGCTCAGGTAGCTGTTGATGCGGCCACCCGGGTTGTTCTCGCACGGGGTCAGGAACACGCCGCTGGCCAGGCGGTCACGCGCTTCGTTGGGCGCCATCAGCAGGGCGGCGACGCGACGGCTCAGGCGGTCGCCCGGAGCCTCGGCACGACGGCCCAGCGGGAAGATCAGCGCCCACATCAGCCAGCCGATCGGACGGATCGGGAAGTTGCGCAGCGCGGCCGACAGCGACTCTTCGATCTTGTGCACGCTGTCATGGAAGGCCCAGGCCAACAGCGGCTGATCGGCCTGCGGTGCACCTTCATCGTGGTAGCGCTTGAGCATGGCGCTGGTCATGTAGACGTGGCTCAGCACATCGCCCAGGCGGCCGGACAGGGATTCCTTGAACTTCAGCTTGCCGCCGAGGGTCATCATCGAGATGTCGGCCATCAGCGCCAGGTTGGCCGAGTAACGGTCAAGCTTGCGGAAGTAGCGGCGGGTGTAGGCGTCGCCGGGGGCGGCGCCGAAGCGCGCGCCGGTCAGGCCGAACCAGAACGAACGCACGGCATTGGAGATGCCGAAGCGGATGTGGCCGAACAGGCTGCGGTCGAAGTCCTGCAGGCCGGCACGGGTATCCGGATCCTGCGCGGCCTTCATTTCCTTCAGCACCCACGGGTGGCAGAGGATCGCACCCTGGCCGAAGATCAGCAGGCTGCGGGTCATGATGTTGGCGCCTTCCACGGTGATCGCGATCGGCGCGGCCTGCCAGCTGCGGCCGGCGAAGTTGCGCGGCCCCAGGATGATGCCCTTGCCGCCGATCACGTCCATCATGTCCGAGATCACTTCACGGCTCATGGTGGTGCAGTGGTACTTGGCGATGGCCGACGGCACCGACGGCACATCGCCACGGTCAACCGCGGCGGCGGTGGCCTGCGACAACGCGCTGATCTTGTACGCCTTGCCGCCGATGCGGGCCAGCGCTTCTTCCACGCCCTCGAAGCGGCCGACCGACAGGCCGAACTGCTTGCGGATGCGCGCGTAGGCACCGGTCACCGCAGCACCGGCCTTGGCACCGCCGCTGGCGGTGGACGGCAGGGTGATCGAGCGGCCCACGGCCAGGCACTCGTTGAGCATGTTCCAGCCCTTGCCGGCCATGGCAGCGCCACCGATCAGCTGGGTCAGCGGAATGAACACGTCCTTGCCGCGGATCGGGCCGTTCTGGAACGTCGAGTTCAGCGGGAAGTGGCGACGGCCGATTTCAACGCCGGCGGTGTCGCGCGGCAGCAGGCCCAGGGTGATGCCGATATCGCGGGTATCGCCGATCAGGCCATCCGGGTCGTACATGCGGAAGGCCAGGCCGATCAGCGAAGCGACCGGGGCCAGGGTGATGTAGCGCTTGTCGAAGGTCAGCTTGACGCCGAGCACCTGCTCGCCGTTCCATTCGCCCTTGCAGACGATGCCGTAGTCCGGGATCGAGGTGGCGTCGGAGCCGGCGAACGGACCGGTCAGGCCGAAGCAGGGCACTTCGCGGCCATCGGCCAGGCGCGGCAGGTACTGGTCCTTCTGTTCCTGGGTGCCGTAGTGCACCAGCAGTTCACCCGGGCCCAGCGAGTTCGGCACGCCGACGGTGGAGCTGACCACCGAGGACACCGAGGCCAGCTTCTGGATGACCTTGTGATGCGCCAGCGCGGAGAAGCCCAGGCCGCCGTATTCCTTCGGGATGATCATGCCGAAGAACTTGTTCTTCTTGATGAAGGCCCACAGCTCCGGCGGCAGGTCGGCGTGGACGTGGGTGATTTCCCAGTCGTTGACCATCGTGCACAGCTCTTCGACCGGGCCGTCGAGGAAGGCCTGCTCTTCGGCGGTCAGCTGCGGCTTCGGGTAGTTGAGCAGGATGTTCCAGTCCGGATCACCGGTGAACAGTTCGCCTTCGAAGCCGACCGAGCCGGTCTCCAGGGCGATGCGCTCGGTCTGCGACAGCGGCGGCAGCACCTTTCGGAACACCTTCATCATCGGGCCGGTCAGCAGCGGCTTGCGGATGAACGGCAGCAGCAGCGGCACCGCGATCACCGCCAGCACGGCGGCAGCGACGATCGTGGCGGTCTGGTTGACGTAGGGAATGAACCAGCAGGCGGCCAGCAGGGCCACGCTGATCAGCGTCCAGGTAACCAGCCGCATGCGGTGGTAGGCGACGAACGCGCCTGCCAGCAGCAGGGCGAGGAAGGGAAGAACGATGCTCATGAGCGTGCTCCGGTGACGTGCTCGTTTGTGGCGGACGAAGCCGCAGCATCCGCTGCGGGCAACACGTCCAGATAGTCCAACACAGTAGCGGTAAAGGCGTCGTTGTCATCGCCGGCGACCATGTGCGTGGCCTGCGGCAGCTGTACATGGCGCGCGTGCGGCGCCAACGCCAGGAATTCGGCCACGGTCTGCGGCGTGACCAGGTCGCTGCGGCCACCGCTGACCAGCAGCAGCGGGCACTTCACCTGGCGTGCGGCCTCGGCCAGCGCGTCCTGGTGCTGCTCGCTGTCGCGCGCCAGTTCGGCCACCAGGCGCGGGTCCCAGTGCCAGCGCCAGCGGCCGTGGCCATCCTCGCGCAGCAGCGCACGCAGCGATTGCTCGGATTTGCGCGGGCGGTGCGGCATGTAGGCCGAGATCACGTCGGCGGCCTGGGTCAGCGAGGCGAAGCCGTCGGGATGGGCGGTCATGAAAGCGAGGATGCGTTCGACGCCGGCGGTATCCCAGCGCGGGGTGATGTCGACCAGCACCATCGCCGAGAACAGCCCCGGCCAGCGTGATTCGGCCAGCAGTCCGAACAGGCCCCCCATCGATGCTGCAACGAGTACCGGCGGGCGCGGCTGTTCACCGGCCAGCACGATCAGGTCGTCAGCGAACTGTTCGCCGTGATAGGGCAGGTCGGCAGCATTCCAGTCCGAATCGCCGTGGCCGCGGGCGTCGTAGGCCAGGGTCTGCAGGCCCGCCGCGGACAGGGCGCGGGCGGTGGCGATCCAGGCGTGACGGGTCTGGCCGAAGCCGTGCGCGAACAGTACCCGGCCGCGCCGGCCGTGGTCGCTGGCAGTGGCTGCCAGGCGCGCGCCGTGGGCAGCCTCCAGGCGCAGATCGTGGAACGCAGCGGGAGGTGTGGACATAACCATACTTCCTAGTATGGATCGCTTGTAAGGGATGTCAATACTGCATCGTATGGTGCGGTGCGGCAGGCCTTCCGGCTCGGGTTCTGACGGTTTCGACAGCAACCGCGTACTGCAACGAACCCCGGCGTATGGTTAAATCAGCGCATGAATCAACCTGACGCTTCCGCCGGCGAACCGCGCGCCGGCCGCAACAGCCGCCTGAGTGCCGAAGACTGGGCCCAGGCGGCCCTTGACCTGATTGCTGAACAAGGCGTAGGCGCCGTCGCGGTGGAGCCGCTGGCACGGCGGCTGAGCGTGACCAAGGGCAGTTTCTACTGGCATTTCCCCTCGCGTGACGCACTGCTGCAGGCCGCGTTGGAACGCTGGGAACTGTTCGAACAGGAACAGGTGTTCGGCAGCCTGGAAGACGTGCCGGATCCGCGCGTGCGCCTGCGCCAGCTGTTCCAGATGGTCGCGCATGAAGTGCAGCCGCACATCATCTACAGCGAACTGCTGAAGGCGCTGGACCACCCGATGGTGCGCCCGGTGATCGACCGTGTATCGCAGCGTCGCCTCGACTATCTGGTCGCCTCGTTCCGCCAGGCGGGACTGAGCTCCACCGATGCGCGCCATCGCGCGCGCCTGGCCTACGCGGCCTATGTCGGTTTCCTGCAGCTGTCGCTGCAGCTGCAGCAGCCCAAGCAGGCGCGCGAGGATTTCGAAGCCTATGTCGAGCACCTGATCGAGACGCTGATCCCGAACGGCTGAAGTTGAAAGCCTGCGGCCAATAGCCGGCTGCCCGTCGCTTGACAGCAAGTGCTGGATGATTGAATGTTCAGGATGCCTTCATGGATCTCGGGCGAGGACAGGGATGTTCCACGGAATCAATCAGCAGGCATTGCCGGCCTTCCAATCGTTGCCCGGCACCATGGCATACGCAGAGATACAGCGACGCCTTGAGGCCTTCCGGATCGCCTTGAACGCACCTCGGATGCGCTTTTCCGCGCATCCGTTGTTGTTTGATCGCAACGACTACGAGCAACTGGTAGACGGCTTGCAGCTGGTTGCATCCGGCCTGCAGCGCGTGGTCGACGAAGCATTGCGCCGGCATGCGCGTAGTGATCTTATGCAGCTGATGGGGGTCGACCCTGCATGGGCACCCTTGGTGGACTGGGAGCAGCTTCGCAGCGGCCAACATCGCGTGATGCGTGCCGATCTGTTGCCTTGCGCAGATGGCATGCGGATATGCGAGCTCAATTTCTCCGCAGCGGTGGGTGGCTTCGAATTGTTCGAACACTATCGAGCGTTCGCCGACGTGCTTGGCTGGGACGCAGAAGGTAGTCAGGCGGTACCGGTAAACAATCTTGCCAGCATGTACGCGCGAAGCATCGTGCGTGAGGGCTACCTTAGCCTCCATCTGCTCGACTGGAGCACGCATTCGGCAATGGGTTATCCCAGTGGCGATCTCAGCCGGCAGTGGTTGCGGCGTTCTCTGCCTGGACTGGACATTTCGGTGCATGATGAACGTAGCTGGCGCGATGCGCGGCGCTCGGGCATGGATATGAGCAGGACACTGGTCCATCGTCGCTTTACCTATGACGACGTGCTTTCTGATCACGATGTGTACCTGGACATCCTCGACAGCGGTGCGAGGTTCTCCAATGGCCTTGAAGCCGAACTGCTGATGAGCAAGGCATGGCTGGCATTGCTGTGGGATGAGGGCTACCGGCAGGTACTGACGCCGATGGAATGGGAGGCAGTACAGCGCTGGGTGGTGCCCACGCATTTCGTCACTGTCGACGATGTAGCCGCATTGAACGAATCCGACAGCAACATCGTGTTCAAGAAAAAGTACGGCTACGGCGGGCAGGATGTCGTTCCCTCCGGTAGCGCCGCCGCTGCCCTGTTGGCGCGCCGGTTGAGCACATCTGGAGCTGGCGACTGGGTCCAGCAGCCGATGCTCGATGTTCCGGAACTGGTCCATCTGGACGATCGCGACCTTGGCTTGGCGCCTCACCGTACAGTGGTGGGCGTGTACCTGCATGAGGGCGCGGCCAGCGGTTGCGTCGTGCGCTCAGCGGTTGGCAATCGGGTTGTCAATGCCAGCAGTGGCGCCAGCATCGGCTGGGCACCGGTACTGAACCCCGATGAGCGCGGCGCATTCCTGGAGAAATTTTCTGCCCTGGCTTGATTGATTGCTTTCCCAAACGAAAGGAGGACGCTGCATGAGTATGGTATTGGAAGCCTCGCGACTTTCCCGCTACGCGGATGAGTTGAAAACGACCGGCAGTACGTTGATCCCGATGGGCGTTGTGTTTGACGCCTCGACATTGAAGGAGCTTGAAAGGCTCCAGTCGTTGCTGCCTGAAGAGGCCGTCACGCAGGGCGACGCAGGCGACACGCATGACATCTACGTGCGTCGCATCATGGTTGATCGGCAAGGCGAGGTTCCGCAGGTGGTCAATCGCCCGCACGCAGACCAGATCCTGGAGATCCTCAACCGGGAGGAGTGCCGGAACGCGATTGCAGAACTGTTCCAGTCACAGGATGCCTTCCATATCCGTCGGGCACAGATGAACCGCATGACGGCGGGTTCCTTCATCGGCCTGCATCTGGATGCTGCCAGCAATCCGGACTATGACTACTCGATGATCATCCAGTTGGGGCACGATTTCGCAGGCGGTGATTTCGTCGTCCACGACGATGCCGGTGCGCGCCATGCCTATGCGGCGACCTACGGCACGGTGCTGCTTACGACCTGCAAGTTGCGGCACGAGGTCGCACGGGTGACGGCCGGCGAGCGCAATGCGCTGGTCTATTTCTATTCGCGGCACGATGGCGCCAATCGTCGCCACGACGCCTGACGTTGCCCGTCATCCGGCGTCTGTTGCCGGAACTACATCATGAAGTGAGCGTCGAGAGGCTGGAGGTGCGTGTGAGCACTGCGAATGGATTGCCTTCAAAATCCATTTCCTCGACGATGCTGTAGCCGACGGCGTTGGCCAACGCCAGCGCCGATCGGTTGCGGAGATCGGTAATCGCTGAAGTGGCTTCGATCCGAGCAACGCGATCCATCCATTCCAGCACGCCGGCAGTGGCCTCCTGGGCGATGCCGCGTCCCCAGCCACGACGTGACAACGTGCAGCCGAACTCAGGCAGGCCGGCGGCCTCTCCAGGCAGGTCACGCAGGGTAAGCGCGAAGCCGAGCTCTCCGTAGAATCTTCCATCGTTGCGATGACGGATGGTCCAGTAGCCATATCCAAGCATTGCCCAGTGGCCTGCATATCGCAGTATGCGAAGCCAGGTCTCGTGCCGGCTGAAAGGGTGGTCGCGGATCATGCGCAGGACCGCCGGGTCTGACCACATGCTGGTGCAGTCATCGAGGTCATCCCGGCAGTGGGGCTGCAGAATGAGGCGTTCCGTAACTATTCGACGTTCCATGTGAAATGCCTCAGCGGATGAAAGGGACTTGTTCACAGCGACGCTGGCAGCAGGTCGAATGCCAGACTGATACGCGGTCGCGTTCCGTGGTACGGCGTTGTGTGATGGAGGAACCAGGAGGGGAAGAGCAGCATGTCGCCGCTGCGGGCCACATGACGATGTGCGTGCGGTTCGCCCGCTGTGTCGATGTCCCTGGGGGCATGCCCAAACACGAGATCGCCGTCTCCCCTGGCAGAGTTGCCGGCATCGAGGTAAAGCACCCCACTGATGCGGCCGGCGGGATGCAGGTGTGGATCCTGATGTCCTCCATCGCCATGCAGCACCGTTGCCCAGGCCTGCAGCGTCCATCGTGAAGGCAGGCTCAGTCGCCAGGCGTCGAGGGGGGCGTCAAGCAGGCTGCCGTGCAGCTGCAGCAGATAATCGTGGAGTGCGTTGCTCACCTGCTGGCCGAATTCGTGGAATGGGCTTGATGGTGCCAGGTCGAGCATCGCACTTTGAAGGCCGCCAAGAGTGGTTTTTCCCGCAGGCTCCCAGCGCAATGACGGCAACTGCAGCACCGCATCGATCAACGCTGTGGTGTCCAGATCAGTCCTGATCTGCCGCAGCAGGAGCGGGTAGTCCATCAACCCGAGGGCATCCTGCAGTTTCAGAGCGCATGCGGACAGATAGCGCCCGGCCCAGCAGCGCTGGTCGTGGGGATGTTCTGAAAGAAGGGTCAGAAAACGTCCATGAGCCGACGCCGCATCACCGCCGCGCAGCAGGGCCATGGCCCAGTCTGCGGCCAGATCGGTGTTTCCGGGAGAGCCCTGTGCAAGCCGGTGGAACAGATCCAGTGCCAGAGCATGCTGACCCGCTCCGCTGAGGGCGTTGGCCAGGCTGTGCTGGATGCGAGCGTCAGCAGGCGACTGCGTTGCAGCTCGTTGCAGCCAAGGCAATGCGGCCGCGTGATTACCACGCCGCAGCAGGACAACACCGATGTTGGCGACGGCCGACGTTTCATCTGGTGCGATCTTCACGATGCGCTGGAAGTCTTCTTCTGCGGCGGTCAGGTCGTCATCATGGGCCAGCAGCGCTGCGCGACGTCGCAAGGCTGGCAGAAAGCGCGGCTCAAGGCTGAGTACCCGATCAAGCTGCTGCTTCGCGTGTTTCCAGTCGCCGATTTCGATCAGAAGCAGCGCCAATTGGAATGCCAGCCTGGGATGGGTTTGCGCAAGCTGCTCATCCTGCAGGCGAAGCAGCGCCCGGTCCTTCTCGCCGGATAGAAACAACATGGCGATCTCGCGCTCCAGTTCCACATCAGGGATATGGTCCAGTGTTTCCATGGGTGTTCACTCCCCCAGCAGGTCTTGATAAAGCGCTTGAAGATCGGTAGCCGCACGTGCTGCCGAATGCAACGCACTGTCCTTGTTGCGGGCGGTGACCCGCTGGCGGAGTTCTGAAAGCGCAGCCGGGTTACGGAGCAGTGTCACTGCGCGCTGCACATAATCATGGTGTCCGTTGCAGATCAGTTCGGGCATTCCCAGTTGCCTGTTCACACTGCTCCCCAGTCGCGAAAGCGGTAGCTCTCCGGGGCAGGTCAGCAGTGGCAACCCTGCCGATGCTGCATCAATCGCAGTCGCACCGGCCTGGTAATTGAATGCATCAAGGAACAGATCGCATGACGCCATGCATTCCAGGTATCGCTCGGCCGGCATCGGCGACAGCAGGCGAAGCCGGTCGCGGTCTCCCCCGAGCAGGTCCCACGATTGCAGGAATCCGCGGTGTGCCTGTGGTGCCAGGCAGACCAGCAAGAGTGCATCAGGCACCTCGCGCAGGATCTGCGTCCAGCACTCCAGCAGCGATCTGCTCAGTTTATGGCTGCTATTGAAGCTGGCTGCTACCGGTGATGCATGGGGTAGCTTCCAGCGTGCACGGTCTCGTCCAGGCGGAGAGTGGGGCTCTGCTGCTGGAAACACGCTGCCAGCCAGGCGAAGTACCCGGTCGGAGAATGGCCATGGGGTGTCTGCCGGTGCCAGGCTGTGGTCGAGGATGATGCCATCAAGCCATGGCGATTGTTGTCCGGAGAGGTAGCCCAGCCATCCCAGTTGCATGCGCGCTGGTCGGTATGCCAGAGCTCCAGGCCGACCTCCATACGTTGGACCGTTGAGATCGATGAGAATATCCAGATCCGCTTCGTGCAGTCGCTTTGCCAGCTCAGCGTCGCTCAGCGCGCCAACATGCTCGATGTGTTCTGCGCCGTTGATGGACGCTGGCTGCCGGCCGGAATCGTACACATGCACTTCGAACCGGCTCCGATCATGCGCTGCGAAGAATCCGTGCAACAGGGTGCCCACGGTGTGGTGGCGCAGGTCACTGGAAAGGTAGCCGATTCTTGGGCGGCCGTGCCGACGGGCAGCCGCCCGTGGCAACGGTTGCCGGCCGGCCTGGATCGATGCGGCCGTATGATCCAGCAGCTGCCTGTGCAGGTCGTTGCTCAATGGCAGCGTCGCGAAGGTGAATGGTTGCGGTATGTCGTCGGCTGTGGGCGTGGTCACGCGCAACTGTGCAATGAGCCGCGCCACGATCCGGTCCGTGGCATCGAACTCGCACAGCTGCGCATGGACATGCGCGAGCCAGCACATTACGTCCATACGTGCTGGTTGCAGCGTGTGAAGTTGCGCCAGTACGTCACGTGCGGATTCCCACCTGCCGAGGTGCTGAAGGCACTGAGCGATGTTGATGAGCTCCATGGGAAGTTGGGCGGCTACAACTTCATAGCTGGTGATCGCCTCCTCGTACCTGCCCGTTTCCTGCAGGGCGAGACCCAGCAGGTGGTGGGCCTCAAGAAGGGTGGGATCCAACGCGAGCGCGCGTTGCAGGCTGTCGACAGCAGCCATTTGTTGGCCCGTGCGTTGCTGGAGGTCACCAAGCAGCATCCATTGCCATGCTTGCGGTTCTGCCGTCGTGATTGCCTGGCGTGCGGGTTCAAGCGCCTCTCCCGCACGATGGCTGTCACGCAGGCAGATCGCAAGAGGGGCGCGTGCCGGTTGCCAGGCGGTGGATGCGGGATGGATCTGCTGGAACAGTACTGCGGCTTCTTGTGCGTAGCCGAGTTGCATCATGCAAAGCGCTGCGTCGTAGCGAAGAACATCGTCAGACGGATCCAGCAGCAGTGCTCGCCTGTAGTGCGGGAGGGCGTCATCCAGCCGAGCTGCATGGTGATAACGGCGAGCCTCAGCGGCCTCATTCACGTACTGCCTCCAACGCCCAGCCCATGTTCACCCCGCGATACATCAGAGGTTCAAATCCTGAATACATGCCATGGTCACCCAATGCGTCCGCCAGGCGCTTCATATCGTCCTCGCTTCGGGTCGCCCGCATGAGCTCCTGCAGGCGAGCGGCTTCCTCTGCAAGCAGGGCACGACCACTCTGAAGTCGCCGCAGGGCGGTCGATGGATCCTTCGCGGCGGGGCCCAGCGCGTCCTGCAGAATGCCGACGCTCCGGCCCAGGACCGGCAGATCCCGCTCCGCTAGGGCACGGTCGACAAGCGCGCCTGCCGCATCGTTGAAAGCCAGGCGGGATTGCTCCGCAGTTTTGCTCCCCGAAAGGAAGGAGGGGCCACTGGCCTTGGCCGCGTACAGTACCTTGATCACTTGTTCAGCCCGATCAAAGATGCCGTCGCTCCGCAGTACATCGGCGATGGCCTGGGCTTGACGCGATGAGATGCGCGCGATTTCGCTGTTCGTGCTGTGCAGGATCCACGCGATTCGCCCTCCAGGCCCGATCAGCCGGGAAAACTCCTGAAGTGCTGGGCCCTGAGCTGCATACTCGAATGCATACTGCGATGCCAGAAGGTCCACACTACCGTCTGCCAGCGGAATGGCGTGCATCGGCGTACGAGGCAGGAAGGTGATTCCGGAGAAAAGCTCTCTGCCATTGGCGACATTCGAGCGGGGGTCGACATCGGCCAGGTCGGTGCCCACCACTTGAAGATCGGGGCGGAACCGATGGATCAAGAGGGCGATGGCGCCGTTGCCGGTGCCAACGTCAAGCACACGCGCGCCTTGTGGCAGAACCGCGGCGTTGCGCTCCCAGAAGAGACGCAGTTCGCCGTCGTAGTTTCCTTCGATGCCGTGACTGCACGAATGAAGTACGCCGGTGCGCCAGAGCTGGGTCCAGTGCGCTGCCTGCGGGAAGGAGTGGGGATCTGCGCTCATTGCGGCGCTTCCGTCATGCATTGTGGCGGGGCCCGATGCACAGGTAATGCACATCATGGGAAGTTGACGCAGTTGCAAGACTGCCCAAAAGCAGCGACCCGCACAAGCGGGTCGCTGCACTACTGCTGACAGGCGTGGATCAGAAGTTCTGTTCGTAACGCATGTACGGGGTACGGCCCCAGATGTTGTACAGGCTGTTGTCGTAATACGGGAAGGAGTTCAGTGCATCGTTGAACGGCGGCAGCTTGTTGCCGACATTGCGGACGCCCAGAGTCACCTTGCCCTTCCACGGCGCATTCCAGGTCAACTGCAGATCATTGGTGATCCAGCTCGGCAGGCGCGTGTCTTCCGAACCGCTCTTGCCGATGTAGTTGGTGATCGCCGCAATGCTGACGTCGCCGTAGCTCCAGCCCAGGGTGAACTGCGCGCGATCCTTCGGATAGCCGCCGGTGCCCAGCAGTTCAACCTTGTCATTGATGATCGAGGTTTCGGTGAATTCGATCTGGTGGGCCCAGTTCAGCCTTGCCATCAGGTCCCCGTAGGTGCCCAGGCTCTGGCGGAAGTTCAACTCGGCGTCGATACCACGGACCTTCTTCGAAGCACCGTTGTCGATCGGCAGCTTGATCTGGAACGGGATGCCCGGCAGTACTGCGCCATTCGGTGCAGTGATGTCCGGACCACGATCAACGCCATAGCCGGGCTGGCCTGCGTCGCCGTAGCGCCATGCCAGCGGACGCGGCACCGAAGTGATCACGTTGTCGATCTGCACATCGTAGTAGTCGACTGCCATCGACAGTGCTTCGGTCGGGCTGAACACGAAGCCGACATTCCAGTTCTTCGATTCCTCCGGCTTCAGATTGCGGTTCGAGGAAACCAGCCACTGGTACTGGCTGCTGGTGCTGCAGGGATCAACCGGGTACGGCTGGTAACCGGTATTGCCGGTCGAAGCGCGGACGGCGGACAAGGCCTTGCATGCCAGTTCGTCGCCGCCGTTGTGGCCGATGGCACTCAGGACCGGGCTGTTCAGGTTGGTCGTGGAGTTGGAGCCGTACATGTCATCCAGGGTCGGAGCACGGAAGCCCTTACCCCAAGAGCCACGAACCAGCAGCGAGTCGATCGGACGGAACTCCAGCGATACGCGCGGCGAGAACTTGCTGCCCAGATCGTTGTAGCTGTCATAGCGGCCCGCCACAGTGGCGGTCAGGCTGCTGAACAGCGGGATCAGGGTTTCGAAGTAGCCTGCGTAGTAGGAGCGCTCACCACCCGTACCTGCACCTGCCGAGCCGAACACGTTGCCCGCGGCGCTCTGTGCGTCGTAGGCCATGGATAGGCGGTCATCGCGGTACTCGAAGCCGGTCACGAAGCTGACGGCGCCGGCGGGCATCTGGAACAGGTCGAAGGAGATGTTGCCGTCGGCCGAGACCGTGCGCTGTTCCGATTCCACGTACACGGTGTGTGCGATCTTCGGAGCCGCAGCGGCCACGCTCGGATGGGTGGGATCGAACGGGTTGTACTCGCCCGAATCAACCATGTCCTGCAGGATGCTGCCGATGCCGTAGTTGTAGTTCACCGAGCTCTGGCGGACACGGCCATGGCCAACACCGACTTCCCAGTCGGCACCGCCGAACAGGTCCAGCGTACCGCGCAGGCCGAAGTTGAAATCGCGATAGGTATCGCGACGGACGGCATCACGGGTACCCAGCGGGGTGAACCGGTAGGACAGAACGCCGTCCTCGCCAAACGGATTGAATGGATTGTTGGCTGCGATGGTCAGCGGACGGCCGCCGCCGGCGTTGTCGACCGGGGCCGACGCATAAACGCCAACGCTCTTGGTATCCGACGCAATTGCACGGAAGAAGAACGAGGTGTTGTCGGTCAGCTGGTAGTTGCCGTTCAGCAGCAGCGAGTCACGCGACATCGAGGCTTCGTTGGCCGAGGTCGCGCCGTGGTCGAAGCCGCAGCGGGTCGGGCTGATGCGGACGCTGTTCTCGAAGGTGTCGCAGTTGGCGACGCTGGCGCTGCCGGTGCGGGCGCCGGAGAAGGTCGCGCTCGAGTTGTACGGGCTGAGGCCCCAGGTCAGCCCTGCATCAGTGACGTATTTCTTGATGTCACGGTTGTACATCAACTCGCGTTCCTGATGGTCGATCACGAACGTCAAGTTGCCACGGTCGGAGCTGATGCCACCGGACAGGCTGCCGGTGCGACCGGCCGGGCCGATTTCAGGATTTTCATAGCCGACGCTGAAGCCCAGGCCTTCATAATCCTTACGCAGGATCACGTTGACCACGCCGCCGATGGCATCCGAACCGTACACTGCACCTGCGCCTTCGCGCAGGATTTCAATGCGCTCGACGGCGGCCGTCGGAATCAGGTTGATGTTCTGCGCACCGCCACCGAGGGTCGGCGAAGACGTCATGCGACGGCCGTCCAGCAGGACCAGCGTGTACTCAGAGCCGAGGCCGCGCAGGCTGATGGTGGCTGCGGAACCGGTTGCCGAGCCCGACGACTCACGGGTGGAACCGAACGAGTTGTAGATGTTGTTGCGGAGGAAGTCCGCGACCGAGATTTCGCCGGAAGTTTCGATGTCCTGGCGGGAAATCACACTGACCGGGCTGGGGCCTTCAACATCCGTGCGCTTGATGCGCGAACCGGTTACTTCGATACGGTCGAGCTGGGTCGTACCCGCCTGCCCTGACTTCCCTTCCTGGGCACTGGCGGTAGCCGCCGTACCGGCACTTGCGATCAGCGCGAGGACAACTGCATCGCGCAGCTTGCTGGTCTTGCTGTTCATTGGCTCTCTCTCCAAGGATTCTTGGTGGTGCTGCTGAGTGCTTCACGCGGGAGGCGAAAGGCGCCACCAAAACACGTGAAGCTGAGCCGATACTAACTGCCCTTTTCCAATAATTAAAGGGCTGTTAATGACTTGTATGAAATAGATGAAGGCAGGCCTCGGACTGGCTTCGTGCCGCAGCCGCAATGCCTAGTGTGACGGGCGTTCAGCGCGTTGACCCAACGACTCGCAGCCGTTGGGCCTGGCGACCATGCGGGGCCGTATGCTGCGCCGCAGCTGGAGTTACAGGTCCTGTTCGTAGCGGACGTACGGCACGGTGCCGTCGTCGTTGCTTTCATTGCGCGGCGAGAACGGATTCTTGCCGCGGCTGATCACGTTCTCGGCGCCTACGGTGAGCTGGCCGGACCACGGGGTGCGCCAGGTCAGGCCGATACCCAGGCCTTCCCACTTGCCGGGCTTGCCCGGTACGTCCACGACGCGGCCGATGATGCTGCCGGTGAAGTTGCCGTAGCCGGCGCCGATGCTCAGGCTCTTGCTGTCCCAGCGGTCGACCAGGGCCGGCGAAGCATCGGCCAGTGGCACCAGGCGGGCCTTGGCATAAGTACCGGCGATGGAGACGAAGCCTTCGCGGCCGATGTTCTTCTGCGCGAACACGGTCAGGTCGTTCTGCTCGGCACGCAGCGAAGGAGTCTTGTTGGGGCCTGCCAGCCAGGCCGGCAGGGTTTCACGGCCGGCGCCGGCAGTGATGCCCAGGCGGCTGTTGCCACGGTTCAGCGCTGCGGTGCCGGTGAAGCGACGGCTGTTGAGGTCATCCTCGTCGCCGAGGCTGGCCAGCATGCAGTGACTGGCCAGGCCGCTCATGCTGGTTCCGCTGCTGCTGTTGCAGAGCAGGCCGAGCGAATCGCCCGAGGACAGGCCGAAGGCCGCATCCAGCGAGTTGCGGCCGAAGTGCCAGCGGGCGCCAGCCGCCTGTTCGCCGGTGGGCTCCAGGTACAGCAGGGCCTCGACCTTGCCGCTGCCCTTGTTCCACACCGGCAGTACGGTCCGGGTGTCCTTGCTCTGCGCATGCACGCCCGTGATCGCGCCAAGGGCGATCATCAGGGCCAGCGGTAGACGCAGGAAGGTACGCATCGGACCAGTTCAGACAGGGACGGACAGCGGAAGTTCCCGTGGGCACGGGAACTTGATCCTAGGGTGTTTATGAATTCTTAACAAGCCTTGATCCCCCCAGATGCAAGACAAGCCGTTTACTGAAGCCGTTCAGGCGCCGGCACAGTCCCCTCGGCACCGTGGAACAGTATGCCGAACTCCGTCAAAGGAAAGTGATACTCCCGCCCGCAGAATTCGCAACGGACCTCGACCGCGCCGGTGTCTTCGGCGGCCGCACGGGCTTCGTCCTCGCCCAGCGACTGCAGCATCGACGCGACCCGTTCGCGGGAGCAGGAGCAGGCGAAGGACAGTGCCTTCCCGCCCATCAGCTCCGGCTTCTCTTCGTGGAACAGGCGGTGCAGCAACTGTTCGGCCGGGGTGGCCAGCAGCTCGGCCTTGCCCAGGGTCTCGAACAGGGCGCTGGCGCGGGCCCAGCCGTCCTCGTCGCCTTCGTCGCCCGGCAGCTTCTGCAGCAGCAGGCCGGCGGCACCGTTGCGGTCGGCCGCCAGCAGCAGGCGGGTCGGCAGCTGCTCCGACTGGCGGAAGTAGTCCTCGAAGGCCTCGTCCAGTTCCGGTGCGGTCAGGCCGACCAGGCTCTGGTAACGCTGCGGTTCGCGCGGGTCCAGGCCCGGGTTCTCGATGGTGATCGCGAGCAGGGCGTCATCACCCAGGCTGGACAGGTCGCGTGGTGCGTCGGCGCCTTCACTGAGCTGGGCGATACCGCGCAGGGTGCCGGCCGCGGTGCACTCGGCAAACAGGGTGCGCAGGGCGGTGCTGCTGCGCAGCTGGATGGACAGGCGGCCATCGATCTTGGTGTGGCCGGTGAACAGGGCCGAGGCCACGCAGGCCTCGCCGAGCAGCTCTGCGGCGGCGTCCGGATACGCGGCGTGGGACAGGATTTCCTGCCAGGTGGCCTGCAGGCGCACATGGACGCCGCGGACGCCAGCGTCGGGAAGCAGGAAACGGATCAGGGAATCGGGGTTGGCGGTCATCGGCTCACATCGCGCGTAAACGGGGGCGGTTGCCGGATAATGCGCCGACAACCAGATAGAAGAAGGATGCACCAGTAATGGGGGCAGGGGGAGAGCTGCACAAGGTGGAGGTCGTCGCGGAACGCCCGCACCGCAGGCGCTGGCGCTGGAAACGGCTGCTGTGGCTGCCGGTGCTGCTGGCCGCTTTCAGCTGCCTGCAGGTACTGGTGCTGCGGTTCATCGACCCGCCGGTGTCCACGGTGATGCTGTGGCGCTATGGCGAGGCGTTGGGCGAGGCTGACTGGTCCTATCGCCTGCATTATCAGTGGCGGGACCTGGACCAGATGGCCCCGAGCCTGCCGATCTCGCTGGTGGCCGCCGAGGACCAGCGCTTTCCCGATCACAATGGCTTCGACCTGCAGGCCATCGAGAAGGCCCGCGACCACAATGCCAAGGGCGGGCGCCTGCGCGGCGCCAGCACGATCAGCCAGCAGGTGGCCAAGAACCTGTTCCTCTGGCAGGGCCGCAGCTGGATCCGCAAGGGGCTGGAGGTCTGGTACACCGTGCTGATCGAAGCGCTGTGGCCAAAGGAGCGCATCCTGGAGATGTACGCCAATATCGCCGAGTTCGGTGATGGCGTGTACGGAGCACAGGCGGCGGCGCAGACGTTCTGGGGCAAGGACGCGGCACGCTTGAGTCCTGCCGAAAGTGCGCGGTTGGCGGCGGTGTTGCCGGCACCGCGTCGCTACAACGCGGCACAGCCTGGGCCGTATGTGCAGCGGCGCGCGGCATGGATCCAGCGCCAGGCGCGGCAACTGGGCGGGGCAGCGTACCTGGCCGAGGAGTGACGGCCTGTGCTTCAGGAGCGGCGGGCCGCTTGCCTGCAGGCGACGTACAATCCCGGCATGACCCGCGAACGGCTCACCTTCGTCATCGCCGCCTACAACGAGGCCCTGGCACTGCCGTTGCTGCATCCGCGGCTGTGCGCGGTGCTGGACGGCATGCCGGATGTTGAAGGCCACATCCTCTATGTGGACGACGGCAGCCATGACGACACCTGGGACGTGATCGCGCGCCTGGCCCAGTCCGACGTGCGGGTTTCCGCGCTGAAGCTGTCGCGCAATTTCGGCAAGGAAGCCGCACTGACCGCCGGCCTGGACCTGGTGCGCGAAGGGGCGGCGATGATCCTGGATGCCGATGGCCAGGACCCACCGGAGCTTGTGCCGCAGTTCGTCGCGCGCTGGCGCGAAGGCCATGACAACGTCTATGGCACGCGCATGGCCCGCGACGGAGAGGCCTGGGTGAAGCGCGCCACGGCGGCGATGTTCTACCGCGTGATAGGCCGCCTTTCGCGGACACCGATCCCGGCCGATACCGGGGATTTCCGACTGTTGTCGCCGCGTGCGCTGAGCGCGCTGCGCGAGATGCGCGAGCGCCACCGCTTCATGAAGGGGCTTTTCAGCTGGGTCGGCTTCAAGCGGATCGCGGTGCCCTATCACCGCCATGCACGCGTGGCCGGTACCAGCAAGTTCAGCCTGTGGCGGCTGTGGAACTTCGCCCTGGAGGGCATTACCGGGTTCTCCACCGTGCCGCTGCGCGCTGCCACCTACCTGGGGCTGGTGACGGCGGCGGTGGCCTTCGTCTTCGGCGTGTGGGTGATCGTGAAGGCGGCGCTGTATGGCGACCGGGTGGCGGGCTGGCCGACGATGATGGCGGTGATCCTGTTCCTGGGCGGGGTACAGCTGATCGCGCTGGGCCTGATCGGCGAGTACCTGGGGCGGTTGTACGAGGAGTCCAAGCAGCGGCCGTTGTACCTGGTTGACGCGTGGCTAGCATCCGCCGTGGCAGACTCGGCGCTGCAACCCACCCTGGGAGGGCAGGCAGATGACGACGGTACGGCAACTGTTGGACGGCAAGTCTCCTGAAGTACACGCGGTCGCGCCGGATGCGGCGGTGATCGATGCGATCCGGTTGATGGCTGAAAAGGGCATCGGTGCGGTGCTGGTGATGGATGGGCCGCGGCTGGTCGGGATCCTGTCCGAGCGCGACTACGCGCGCAAGATCGTGCTGCGGGATCGTTCGTCGCGCGATACGGCAGTGGCCGAGATCATGACCGCAGAGGTCGTGACGGTGTCGCCGGGCGAGCAGGTGGAGCACTGCCTGCAGCTGGTGACCGATTACCGCATCCGCCACCTGCCGGTGGTGGAGGGCGCGCAGGTGCTGGGGGTGATCTCCATCGGCGACCTGGTGAAGTCGGTGATCGATGCGCAGCGGCGCGAGCTGGACCAGTTGCAGCAGTACATCGTTGCCGGGTGAGGGTGTCGCTGGCGGGCCTGCGGCCCGCCGGCCCGCTTTTTGAAGCTCAAAGCCAGAGCCAAAGCCAAAGCCAAAGCCAAAGCCAAAGCCAAAGCCAAAGCAGCGCCTTCCTGATGCGGGGGGAGGCGGAGGGCATGGCCGTGCAGGACGCGCCGTAAACCCATCCATGGGGGCTCGATGGCGCCATCCATGGCGCCAACGGTCCTGCCTGCGTCACCCGTCCCCCTCCTGACAGTTTCCTGCGCGTGCGGAACGGGAGCGGAAATTCAAAGTCAAAAGAAAAAAGCAAATTCAAAAGCTGTTGCCAACCAAGGTTGGCAGCTACCAAAGGCAGTCAACCGACGCTGCAACCCACCGCACTCTCGGGACGAGTCCAGAGGCGGAGGGCATGGCCGTGCAGGACCGTTGGCGCCATGGATGGCGCCATCGAGCCTATAGGGACGTACTTGCGGCGTGTCCTGCCTGCGTCACCCGTCCCCCTCAAACCACGATCAATGCAGGCGCCGCGAACAACGCTGTAAACCTACTTCGCATACTGCCCGCCGCAGTCGGCGTCCTTCCCCGGCCCCAGCTCGATCGTTGCCAGCAATGCCGCCGGCGGGGCGATGCTGCCCAACGCCAGGGCCACCGCACCGCGGATGCCCAGCGCCTTGAAATCCGGGCGGAACGACGGGTCCTTGAACGTGCCGGCAATGTGCAGCGGCGAGCGCAGTACCAGGATGCTCTTGTCCTTCGGGCGCGGCTTCAACAACAGGTCCAGGGTTTCGTCGCGCAGGCTGACCGTGCCTTCGCCGATGATGATCGTGTCGGTGGTGTCCACCGCCAGCGCCTGGCTGGTCATCAGGCCGTCGCGTACGCCGAAATCGGCGAACGCGCAGCGCAGGGGGATCTGCTTGTCGCCGGTCACCAGGAATTTCAGTGATTCGGTGATGTCCAGCCCGGCCAGTTCCATCACCAGGTTGCCGACATGGCCGCGGCCCATCGCCAGGCCAACCTTGCCGTTGCTGCTGCCGAGCATCGCGGCGATCGAATTGCCGCGGCCACTCAGGTCCACCTCGCCGCCGATGCCACCCTTGGCCTGCTCGGCCAGTTTCGCATCCGGGAACAGCTGGCCCAGCTGCACGCCGCGCACGCTGGCTTTCAGCGCGGTGCTGATCTGCGGGTGGCGCGCGTCCATGCGGATCGTGCCGCGGATATCGCCACCGGCCACACCGAAGTTCAGCGGGTCCAGCCGCAGTACGCCGTCATCCAGCAGCAGGTGCGCGTCCATGTCGTCCAGCGGCAACGAGGGGGCGTTGATGCGGTGGGCCTTCCAGCGCACGTCCGCGTCCATCGCACGCAGCTTGCCCAGGTTGTAGGGCGTTTCGGGCAATACCCGTGCGCTCGCGGCGATGCGCGCGGCCTCGGCCTTCTGCTCCGCATTGGCGGTTTCACCGCCGCCGGTCTTCGGTGGCGCTCCGACGAAGCCGGCCAGGTCATCGAAGTCCAGGCGTTTGGATTCCAGCGTGGCGGTCAGCCGTGGACGGTCGCGTCCCACTTCGAACTGCAGGTTGCCTGCAAGGTCACTGTCGCCGACCTTGCCGGTGAAGCCGTCGTAACGCCAGACGTTGTGGTCACGCTTCAACCGTCCGTCCAACGCGTAAGGCGGTGAGGGCGGGATGGCGATGCCGAGCAGCGGGTAGAGATCGGCCAGATCCTGGCCACTGAGTGCGAACTGCAGATCGAATACACGCAGCTGGAACGGGTTGGTCAGCGTTCCACTGGCCACCGCATGGGTGGTGCCTGCGTGGCCGTCGAGGTGGATACGGAACGGATGGTCGCTGTCGGTCAGTTCCAGCGGTGATTCGGTGCCGCCGCGCAGCGTGAACGGATTGCCCTGCCAGTGGCCCTTGCCCTGCACCAGCAGGGGGGGCGCGGCATCGGCCTGTTTCGGTTGGCCACTGCGCACGCCCACGCGGATGTCGGTGCGGCCCCCTGCGTCGAGGAACTGCAGCCGGCCATCGTCGATGCGCAGCCGTTTCAGCTGGGGGCCCGCTCCACCGTTGCTGTCACCGAGGAAATCCCAGTTGCCCGGGTCACCCTTGCGCGGGGCGGTTTCCAGCAGCACGTCTGGTCGGGTCAGGCGCACTTCCGGCAGCTGCACGCTGCCACGCAGCAGCGGCCACACGCGCACGTCGATCTCGACGCGGTCGGCCGTGGCCATCGTCGGTTGCTTTGCCCAGCCGGCATTGGCGAAGGCGATCGCATCGGCACGGAGGGTGCTGGTGCGGCCGAGGTCGACATCGAGGTGGCCGATGTGCAACGCACGGCCGGTGCGCGCCTGCACCACGCGCTCGACCGGACCCTTGAACCAGTTCCAGTCCCACAGTGCAATCAGCAGGAGGACCGCTGCCAGCAGGAAGACCAGGAGGGTCAGCCAGCGCCGGCCACGTGGGCCGGGGCGGCGCAGGCGCCAGCGGGAGGCGCGCGGTGCGGCAGGGGAGGCGGCAGCATTCACGCTGCCATGGTTGCCTCCTCATCGTAGACGGGGCGCGAAGCGGCCATGTGCACCGTGTGCACAGTCCTCGCGCCGGCAACGGTTTACAGCACCTGCATGGTGACCGCGACGAAGTGGCAGACGCTGCCGCCGATCACGAACAGGTGCCAGATCGCGTGCGAATAGGGGATCGATTCGCGGTGGTAGAAGTAAGTGCCCAGCGTGTACGACAGGCCGCCGGCCAGCAGCCAGCCCAGCGTCCAGCCGTCGATCGAGGCCAGCATCGGCTTGATCGCCACGATCACCAGCCAGCCCATGGCGATGTAGATGCCGGTGGAAAGCGCCTTGAAGCGGCCGGTGTAGAACAGCTTGAACACCACGCCGGCCAGGGCCAGCGTCCAGATCGCGGCGAACAGGCCCCAGCCCCAGGGGCCACGCAGGCCGATCAGGGTGAACGGGGTGTAGGTACCGGCGATCAGCACGTAGATCGCGCAGTGGTCGAACACCTTCAGGCGGCCCTTGGCGACCGGGTGCTGGATGGCGTGGTACAGGGTGGAGGCGGTGTACAGCAGCAGGAGCGCAATGCCGAATACGATCGCGCCGGCCAGCTGCCAGCCATCGCTGTAGATGGCGGCCAGGGTGATCAGTACCGCACCGGCGCCCAGGGCGAGCACGGCACCGAGGCCGTGGGTCAGGGCGCTGGCGATTTCTTCGCGGATCGAAGCAACGGAAGTCGTGGACATGGCGTAGGCATCGTTCGCGGGGAGGGGGACCCGCACCCCCCTATCATCGCCGCGATGGGCGGTGTCTGCACGCCTGTCACCGTATGGTCGATGAATTGCTGGCCTGCACCGGGGGCTTGGTGGATCCACGCCATGCGTGGAAGAAGGCCCGGCACTGCAGGGGGCGGAGCCCTTTCCTGCGGAAAGGGATCCGACCCCGTGGCATCAGCCTGCCGAAATGGTATGCGCCGCTTCGCGGGTGGCCGAGAAGCGCACGTCCGGCGAGCGTTCCTGCGCCAACTGCAGGTTGACCCGGGTCGGTGCCAGGTAGACCAGGTGGCCGGCCGCATCCAGCGCCAGGTTCAGTGCGTTCTTCTCGCGGAACTCTTCCAGCTTCTTCTCGTTGCTGCAGTGGACCCAGCGCGCGGTGGTCACGCTGACCGGCTCGAAGGTGGCTTCCACGCCGTACTCGTCCTTCAGGCGATAGGCCGCCACGTCGAACTGCAGCACGCCGACGGCACCCAGGATCAGGTCGTTGCTGGTCAGCGGGCGGAAGAACTGGGTGGCACCTTCCTCGGACAGCTGGGCCAGTCCCTTCTGCAGCTGCTTGAGCTTGAGCGGATCGCGCAGGCGTGCGCGGCGGAACAGTTCCGGGGCGAAGTTGGGGATGCCGGTGAAGGTCACCGCTTCGCCTTCGGTGAAGGTGTCGCCGATGGATATGGTGCCGTGGTTGTGGATGCCGATCACATCGCCCGGCCATGCTTCGGCGGCGATTTCACGATCGCTGGCCATGAAGGTCAGTGCGTTGGCCAGCTTCATTTCCTTGCCGGTGCGCACGTGGAAAGTCTTCATGCCAGCGCTGAAACGGCCCGAGCAGACGCGCATGAACGCCACGCGGTCGCGGTGCTGCGGGTCCATGTTGGCCTGGATCTTGAACACGAAGCCGGTCAGCTTGTTCTCTTCCGGGGCGATCTCGCGACCGGTGGTGGTGCGCGCCTGCGGCGACGGTGCATGCTCGACGAAGAAGTCCAGCAGCGGCTGCACGCCGAAGTTGTTCACGCCCGAGCCGAAGAACACCGGGGTCTGCTTGCCAGCGCGGTAGGCATCCAGGTCGAACGGGTGGCTGGCGCCCTGCACCAGTTCCAGTTCGTCGCGCAGGTCGGCCAGCATCTGTGCACCGATCTTCTCGGCCAGGCCGGGTGCATCGATGGACGGGAAGATGGTGGAGTCCTGGCGGGTGAAGTTGCGGCCCGGTTCGTACAGGTGCACTTCGCCGGTCAGCAGGTGCACCACGCCCTTCAGGCGCTGGCCCATGCCGATCGGCCAGGTGACCGGGGCGCACTGGATGCCCAGCACGGTTTCCACTTCATCCAGCAGCTCGATCGGGTCTTTGCCCTCGCGGTCGAGCTTGTTGATGAAGGTCATGATCGGGGTGTCGCGCAGGCGGCAGACTTCCATCAGCTTGATGGTGCGCTCTTCCACGCCCTTGGCCACGTCGATCACCATCAGCGCCGAGTCCACCGCGGTCAGCACGCGGTAGGTGTCCTCGCCGAAGTCGGCGTGGCCGGGGGTGTCGAGCAGGTTGACGATCTTGCCTTCGTACGGGAACTGCATCACCGAGGAGGTGACGGAGATGCCGCGCTCCTTTTCCAGTGCCATCCAGTCGGAGGTGGCATGGCGGGCCGCCTTGCGGCCCTTGACCGAACCGGCCATCTGGATCGCGCCTCCGAACAGCAGCAGCTTTTCGGTCAGCGTGGTCTTGCCGGCGTCAGGGTGGGAAATGATGGCGAAGGTGCGGCGACGCGACGCTTCGTTGGCGACTTCGGACATGGCAGTGGCGCCCGCCCGGGGCGCTTTTCAAAGAGATAAGCGCCCGATTATACCGGCCGGGGCCGGTCAGCGCCCGATACCGCCGTCGGCCTCGCCGTGGCGGGCGAACTGCAGCTGGCCCTGCCCGGCGAAGATGCGCACCGGCACTGAGCGCAGGCCCATGCCGCGGTTGACCTGCACCACGAAGTGCAGGTGCGGCGCAGTGCTGTAGCCGCTGTTGCCGGACAGGCCGATCGGTTGCCCGGCTCCCACCGCCTGGCCACGGCGCACGCGCATGCCACCGGCCTGCAGGTGGCCGTACAGGGCCATGCTGCCGTCACTGTGCAGCACGCGGATGAAGTTGGCGCGGGCACCATCGCGTTCGCGGTCCTGGCCGTTGCCATGGAAGCCATCCTGGATCTGCATCACCGTGCCCTCACGCGCGGCCAGCACCAGGGTGCCCTCCGGCAGCGCGAAGTCGACCGCGTCGCGGTTTTCCTCGTCGTCATGGCTGAAACGTCCCTGCGGTGCCTGGTCGACGCGTAGACGCGCTGCATCGAAGGGCAGGCGATAGGCGACATCCTCGGCCTGTGCGGCCGGGTTGCCCGGCACCGACTGCAGGCGCAGGTCCAGCGCCCGGCCATTGCCCGGCGCGGGCAGGTGGCCGACCACCAGGCTGCTGTCGCCCTGGATCAGGGACTGCACCGGCAGACCTTGGACCAGCTGTCCCGGCGTGGCGCGAAGTTCGATCTGCAGTGGCCCGGCCAGTGCGTTGTCGATGCGGGCCTGCCATTGCTCGCCGATCGGCTGCAGGCGCAGGTGGGCCATCGGTGCCGGGCCGCCGGTGCTGCCTGTGCGGGTGGCCGCGACGGGTTGAGGCGCCAGTCCCCAGCCCTGGCGCCAGTCGCCAGCGCTGGCCGTCGCACTCGCCAGCAGAGGCAGCAGCAGGCAGGTCAGGGGCGGGCGCGGCATCGGCATTTCCAGCGAGAGGATCGCCGGGACTGTACCCGATCCTGAACGGGGCGACCGGGACGGCCCTCGCAGAGTGATCCTGAAAATATCTATCGCTTTATCCGCATGAAGGGATTGACAGTGTCTGAAAGGGCTGGCATCGTGGCTCCACCATCGAGACCGGCAGAGGGACAGGCCCTTTGAAGCCGGGGCAGCCCGCAGGCGCGCAAGCGTCTGCGTAGGTGCCAAATCCTGCGGGGACCGTGGCGTCCACCGAAAGATGGTTCGAACCATGCACTACACGTGCATCTCGAACGCGGGCCCCGCGAAGGCTCGATGGCCGATTCCCCAACCGGATCCCGCCATGAGCTTCGCTGCCAGTACCGCCATTCGCCCCGAACCCTTTGTCCCCGTCAGCGTGCCGGTCGCAGATCGCGTGCACGCCGAGCGCGGCGAGTTCGCCGCGGTGCTGTCGATGCGCCACGCCGGTCCCTGCCCGGTGCGCCTGCGCTATGAGTGGGTCGGTCCGGCCAATGCGCCGGTGGTGGTGCTGGCCGGTGGCATCTCTGCCCATCGCCACGTGGCGTCCAACGCACAGTTCAGCGAGAAGGGCTGGGCCGAAGGCCTGGTGGGCAGCGGCCGCGCGCTGGATCCGCAGCAGCTGCGCGTGCTGGCCTTCGATTTCATCGGTGCCGACGGTGCACTGGATGTGCCGATCGATACCGCCGACCAGGCCGATGCATTGGCACTGCTGCTGGACCATCTGGGCATCCGCACGCTGCGCGCATTCGTGGGTTACTCCTATGGCGCGCTGGTCGGCCAGCAGTTCGCGATCCGTCACCGCGCCCGCGTGCGCCAGCTGGTGCTGGCCAGCGGCGCGCACCGCCCGCATCCGTATGCCGCCGCCTGGCGCGCGTTGCAGCGCCGGGCCGTGGCGCTGGGCCAGCTGCAGTGCGGTGAAGACCACGGCCTGGCCCTGGCCCGGCAGTTCGCCATGCTCAGCTACCGCACCCCGGAAGAGTTCGGCGAGCGCTTTGATGCCGCGCCGGAAGTGATCAACGGCCGCGTGCGCGTGGCCGCCGAAGATTATCTCGATGCAGCCGGCGCGCAGTACGTTGCGCGCACGCCGGTGACCGCCTACCTGCGCCTGTCCGAATCCATCGACCTGCACCGCGTCGACCCGGCCGCGATCCTGCCACCGACCGTGGTGGTGGCCGTGGAGGGCGATCGCCTGGTGCCGCTGGCCGACCTGGTCGGCCTGGTGGAAGGGCTGGGCCCGCGCGGCAGCCTGCGCGTGCTGCGCTCGCCCTACGGCCACGACGCCTTCCTCAAAGAAACCGATCGCATCGACGCGATCCTCGCCACCGCCTTCCGCACCTCTGGAGAGTCCGCATGAGCCTGCACGCCAACGAGCCGTCCTGTAGTCGCACCACTGCCGCCGTCCGTGCGGGCATCGATCGGGACACCGCGCATGGCGCGGTCACGCCGCCGATCGTGCTGTCGTCGAATTTCAGCTTTGAAGGCTTCGGCAACAAGCGCCAGTATGACTACACGCGCAGTGGCAACCCCACCCGCGACCTGCTGGGTGAGGCGCTGGCCGAACTGGAAGGCGGTGCCGGCGGTGTGATCACCGGCACCGGCATGGGCGCGATCAACCTGGTGCTGAACGCACTGCTGCAGCCGGGCGATACCCTGGTCGTGCCGCACGATGCGTACGGCGGCAGCTGGCGCCTGTTCAATGCGCTGGCGAAGAAGGGCCACTTCGAACTGGTCACCGCCGACCTGACCGATCCGCGCGCGCTGGCACTGGCGCTGGCCACCCAGCCGAAGCTGGTGCTGGTGGAAACCCCGTCCAACCCGCTGCTGCGCATCACCGACCTGCGCTTCGTCATCGATGCCGCGCACAAGGCCGGCGCACTCGTGGTGGTCGACAATACGTTCCTGTCGCCGGCCCTGCAGCAACCACTGTCGTTCGGTGCGGACCTGGTGCTGCATTCCACCACCAAGTACATCAACGGCCACAGCGATGTTGTGGGCGGCGCGGTGGTCGCGCGCGATCCGGCACTGCACGAGCAGCTGGTGTGGTGGGGCAATGCACTGGGCCTGACCGGTTCGCCGTTCGATGCCTTCCTGACTCTGCGCGGCCTGCGCACGCTGGATGCGCGCCTGCGCGTACACCAGGAGAACACTGCGTCAATCGTTGCCCTGCTGGACCAGCATCCTGCGGTCGGTGCGGTGTACTACCCGGGTCTGGCCGATCATCCTGGCCATGCCATCGCCGCACGCCAGCAGAACGGCTTCGGCGCCATGCTGTCGTTCGAGCTGGCCGACTGCGAAGGCGATGATCCGCACGCCGCAGTGCGTGCCTTCGTCGATGGACTGCGCTGTTTCACCCTGGCTGAATCGCTGGGCGGCGTGGAAAGCCTGATCGCGCACCCGGCCACCATGACCCATGCGGCGATGACCGCCGAAGCGCGTGCCGCGGCGGGTATCAGCGAAGGCCTGCTGCGCCTGTCCGTCGGCATCGAGGCCGAGCGTGACCTGCTGGCCGACCTCGGGGCCGCACTGCAGCGCGCCGAAGCAGTGATCGATGCAGCCGCGCGCCGCAAACAGGTGGTGGATGCATGAGCGCGCTCGCCGCTGACATTCCTGCGCTGGGCGCGGGACGCCTGGCGCTGCTCGGCACCGGCACGGTCGGTTCGGCCTTCGTGCAGCGCTACCAGGCATTGCAGGCACGCGGGCTGGACCTGCCCAGCGTGCAGTGGCTGGCCAACTCGCGCACCGCACTGGCGATCGACCGCGATCTGGCGTTGCCGCTGGAGCTGGCGCGCCGCGCACCGCGCGACGGCCTCAGCTCGCCGCCGTGGGCCAGTGCCGAAGGGCTGGAGCGTGGTGATGTGGTGGTCGATGCCACCGCCAGCGAAGACGTGGCCGCACGTCACGTGCAATGGCTGGCGCGCGGCGTGCACGTGGTGACCGCCAACAAGCTGGGCCGAGGTGCGCAGCTGGCACGCGCGCAGGCCATTGCAGCGAGCTGTGCCGACAGTGGGGCGCGCTATGGCGACAGCGCGACGGTGGGCGCAGGCCTGCCGCTGCTGAGCAGCCTGCGTGCGCTGGTGGCCGGTGGCGATCACATCCATGCCATCGAAGGCGTGCTGTCCGGTTCGCTGGCATGGCTGTTCCATCGCTATGACGGTCGGTCGCCATTCTCGGCGGCGGTGCGCGAGGCGTTGGCGGCCGGCTACACCGAGCCGGACCCGCGACTTGACCTGTCCGGCGAGGACGTGCGCCGCAAGCTGCTGATCCTCGCCCGCAGCAGCGGGCTGGCGCTGGATGCCTCGCAGGTGCAGGTGGATTCACTGGTGCCCGATGCGCTTGCAGCGCTGCCGTTGGAAGAGGCAGTGGCGGCACTGGAGCAATTGGACGCACCGTTGCAGGCGCGCTGGCAGCAGGCGCGCGACAACGGCCGCGTGCTGCGTTTCGTTGGCCGTGTTGACGGCGAGGGCGCACAGGTGGGCCTGCGCGAGCTGCCGGCCGATCACCCGTTGGCGCAGGGTGCGGGCACCGACAACCGCGTGGCCATCCATAGTGATCGCTATCACCGCCAGCCCTTGTTGATCCAGGGCCCGGGCGCGGGCGCGGAAGTCACCGCCGCCGCGCTGCTGGATGACGTGTTGCGGATCGTCGGCTGATCGCACTGCTTCTGTAGAGCCGAGCCCATGCTCGGCTGCTACTGGCGAGATCCCTCTTGCTGGATAAGCCGAGCATGGCTCGACTCTACAGGGGAGGGCTGCCGTTCAATGCGCCTTCAATGCCTTCAGCAACGCCGCGTTGAACTGCTTCGGGTCCTGCACCTGCGGCGAATGGCCCAGTTCGGCGAACTCGATCAGCGTCGCGCCGGGAATCGCCGCGGCTGCCGCCTTTCCGAGCACCGGATAGTTGCCCAGCGTCGCCTTCACCGCTGGTGGCGCCAGGTCGCGACCGATCGCGGTGCGGTCCTTCTGGCCGATGAACAGCGTGGTCGGCACCTGAACATTCTTGAGTTCGTAGACCACCGGCTGGTTGAACACCATGTCCGAGGCCAGCGCCTGGCTCCATGCAACGGCCTGCTTGCCCGGGCCTTCGTACATGCCCGACTGCATCCGCGCCCACGGTTCATATGCCGGCTTCCATTTGCCGTTGTAGTACACGTCCAGCTGGTAGCGACGGATGCTGTCATAGCTGATGTTCATTTCGCCGGCGTACCACGCGTCCACGCTGCGCCAGGGAACACCCAGCGCCTTCCAGTCTTCCAGCCCGATCGGGTTGACCAGTGACAGGCTGCGCAGGTCCTGCGGGAACATCAGCGCATAGCGCACCGCCAGCATGCCGCCCATCGAATGACCGACCAGGTGCACCGGGACGTCACCCAGTTGCAGCTGTTGCAGCAGGGCATGGGTGTTGGCGGCCAACTGCGCGAACGAATACTGGTAACGCTCGGGCTTGCTGGATTTGCAGAAGCCCACCTGGTCGGGGGCGATCACCCGATAGCCGGCGGCAACCAGTGGCTTGATCGATTCCTTCCAGGTGGCGGCACAGAAGTTCTTGCCGTGCAGCAGCACCACCACGCCGATGGGTGCCTTCTTCGGCGCGATGTCGAGGTAGGCCATTTCCAGCGGCTGCCGCTGCGATTCCAGCGCGAAGGTCTTCACCGGATAGCCGTAGTCGAAACCCTCCAGCCGCGGCCCGTAAGTGGGCGCGGCCAGCGCAGGCAGTGGAAGGCAGGCAAGCAGGGCGGCAGCGATCACGCGCATGGGGCGGTCCTGGATAGGGGAGCCCCGAGCCTAACCGGAACGCAGTGACGGTGTCGTCCGACCGGGCAAGGGCGACGAGGTAGAGTCGACTGGGTAGAGTCGACGGTTAGTCGACTACCTTCCCCACAACGAGCGAAAATCCCGCGCTGCGCGCGATAGTCGACCAACGGTCGACTCTACCTGTGGCCCGGCGCCATCGCGCCGGGACCGGTCGACCTCAACACTCGATGACGTTCACCGCCAGGCCACCGCGGCTGGTTTCCTTGTACTTGTCCTGCATGTCGCGGCCGGTATCGCGCATGGTCTTGATCACCTTGTCCAGCGACACCTTGTGCTTGCCGTCGCCGCGCATCGCCATGCGCGAGGCATTGATCGCCTTCACCGCGCCCATCGCATTGCGCTCGATGCAGGGGATCTGCACCAGCCCGCCGATCGGATCACAGGTCAGGCCGAGGTTGTGTTCCATGCCGATTTCCGCGGCATTCTCGATCTGGCTCGGGTTGCCACCCAGCGCCGCGACCAGGCCACCGGCCGCCATCGAGCAGGCCACGCCCACTTCGCCCTGGCAGCCCACTTCGGCGCCGGAGATCGAGGCGTTTTCCTTGTACAGGATGCCGATCGCTGCCGAGGTCAGCAGGAAGTCGAATACGCGCTGTTCGTTGGCGCCGGGGCAGAAACGGTCGAAGTAATGCAGCACCGCCGGCAGCACGCCGGCAGCGCCGTTGGTCGGCGCAGTCACCACACGACCACCGGCGGCGTTCTCTTCGTTCACCGCCAGCGCGTACAGGTTGACCCAGTCCAGCGTGGTCAGCGGATCGCGCATCGCTGCTTCCGGCTTCGACGACAGCTCGCGGTACAGCGCCGGTGCACGACGGCCGACCTTCAGGCCACCCGGCAGCACGCCTTCCTCGCGGATGCCGCGCGCCACGCACGACTGCATCGCACTCCAGATCTCGCGCAGGTTGGCGCGGATCTCGTCTTCGCTGCGCCAGCACTTCTCGTTCTCGAACATCAGCTGGGCAATGCTCAGGCCGCTGCGCGCGGTCTGCGCCAGCAGCTCGTCGCCGCTCTTGAACGGGTAGGGCAGCGGGGTCTCGTCGGGCACGATGCGGTCGTCGGCCGCGTCGTCCTGGTTGACCACGAAGCCGCCACCGACCGAGTAATAGTCGCGGGTGGCGATCACTTCATCCTCGGCGTTGTACGCGGTGAAGCGCATGCCGTTGGTGTGGTACGGCAACTTCTGGCGCTTGTTCATGCCGAGGTCGCGCTTCTCGTCGAAGGCGATCTCGTGCTGGCCCATCAGCTGGATGCGCTTGCTGCTGCGGATACGCTCCAGGGTGGCCGGGATGATGTCCGGGTCGATCAGGTTCGGCCGCTGGCCTTCCAGGCCCAGCAGGATCGCCTTGTCGGTGCCATGGCCGCGGCCGGTCAGCGCCAGCGAGCCATAGACATCGGCGCGGATGCGCGCGACCTCGTGCAGGCGGCCCGGGTCAAGCAGCCAGCGATGGATGAATCGCTCGGCGGCCTTCATCGGCCCGACGGTGTGCGAGGAGCTCGGGCCAATGCCGATCTTGAAAACGTCGAACGTGCTGACAGCCATGGTTGCCGTACTGCGGGTACCGGAGGAGACCGCTATTCTAGCGGTTCATGCCGCACTTCCATGGCTGCGGCGCAGCATTTCGACAGAGGGAGCAAACCAGTGTTGACCCTGTTCCAGCGCGATGACTGCCACCTGTGCGACATGGCCCTGGCCGAGCTGGCCAAGGCGCGGGCACCGGAGTTCGAATCGGTGTTCCTGGATGACCAGCCGGCACTGGAAGCGCGCTATGGCGCGCGGGTGCCGGTGCTGCGTGACGAGACTGGCGGTCGTGAGCTGGACTGGCCGTTCGATGCGGCCCGTGTGCAGGCCTGGTTGGCCGCGGGTTGAATCCGCCGGGCATGGCTCGGCGCTACCTTGTGTCACCGTTCTGCGGTAGCGCCGGGCCATGCCCGGCGGCAGGCGCGGTCGCGCCGCACGCAGCAGCCGAGCATGGCTCGGCTCTACAGGATGCGGCCGGGGCCATGCCCCGGCCCATCGCTCATTTCGCGTCGAACTTCACGATCGTGCTGATCGCGGTGTCGTCCGGGATGGTCTTGGTGTCGGCCCAGTCGCCGCCGCCGACACCGAAGTCCAGGCGCTTGACCGTGGCCTTGCCGGTCAGCACCGGCTGGGTGCCCGGCTTCCAGGTGAAGGTAAGGGTGACCGGCTTGCTGACACCGCGCAGTTCCAGGGTGCCATCGGCGGCGAACTGGTCGTTGCCCACGGCGCGGAAGCCCTTGGCGGTGTAGCGCGCGGTGGCGAACTTGCCGACATTGAAGAAGTCCGCACCCTGCAGGGTCGAGTCACGGTCGCTGTTGCCGCTCTTGGCGCCGGCCAGCGGAATCACCACATCCAGCGAACCGGCGGCGGGGTTGGCCGGGTCGAAGCTGAGCTTGGTGGCGAAGCCCGGGAAGCTGCCGGTGAACACTTCGCCGTCGTACTTGGTGGCGAACACCAGGATCGAGCCGGCACCCGGGGCCTGCGCATAGTCCGCGGCGAGCACCGGGGCAGTGGCCAGCATGCCGGCCAGGGCGGCGGCCACGGCGGCCGGAGTGGTCAGTTTCAGGTTCATCGGTCAGTCCTTCTGAGGGGAGGCAAGCCAGCCGCGCGGCAACATGCGGGACAAGGTCGCATCGCGCTGGAACAGGTGGTGGTAGAAGGCAGCGCCGGCATGGGCCAGCACCACCGCGATCAACAGCCAGAAGCCGTATTCGTGGATGGCATGCGACACCGCGACGACCTGCGGGTCGGGGCCGCTCAGCTTGGGCACGTCGACCAGGCCGAACCAGCGGAACGGGCGCAGGCCGCTGGCCGAGTCGTACAGCCAACCCGACAGCGGAATGGCGAACATCAGCACATACAGCAGCACGTGGGTGGCGCTGGCGATGCGTTCCTGCCAGCTGGGCACGCCCGGCACCGGCTTGGGCGCGCCGGCGTACAGGCGCCAGCCGAGACGGAACAGCACCAGCGCCAGCACGGTGATGCCGATCGACTTGTGCGCGGTGTAGACCCAGAAGTACTTCGGGGTCTTGGGCAGTTCACCCATGGTCAGGCCGACCACGCCCAGGGCGAGGATCAGCAGTGCGATCAACCAATGCAGGATCTGGCTGACGCTCCCCCAGGCGGCGGGGGTGTTCTTGGCGGTCATGAAGGGTCCTCTAGCGGGCCGTCTTGGGGTCGGAGTGGGGAACGGGAGCGGGAGTTCCCGGGGCGTCACTGCGGTCGAGGGTGGCTTCCGCCTCGATCCTCAGTTGTACTGCATCACCGATGACGCCCGGCCAGGCGGTGATGCCGAACGCGCGTCGGCTCAGCGTGGTGCTGGCGGAAAAACCGGCGGTACGTCGGAACGGCGGGAGGGGATAGCGCTTGATGGCGTTGAGGGTCACATCCAGCGTGATTTCCTGGCTGACCCCGCGCAGGGTCAGTGTGCCCACCACGTGCGCACGCTTGGCATCGATCGGTTCGATCCGCGTGGAGACGAATCGCGCGTTCGGAAAGCGCTCGCCATCCAGCAGGCTGCGGGCCAGCGTGGCCTGGTTCCACTTGGCGTCGCCGAGGTCCAATCGCGACACGGGCACCTCAACGTCCAGCGTGGCTCCGCGCCAGTTGTCGGGATCGAACTGCAGGCGGCCTTCACTGCCGGAGACGGTGCCCATGGCCTGCGAATAGCCCGCGTGATCGATGCTGAACAACACCCGCGTGTGGACCGGATCCAGGCGATAGGTGTCTGCGTCCGCCCAGGCGGAAGTGGTGGCGAGCAGCATCGGCAGCAGGGCCAGGCAGGGACGCATCGATGGCGGGCTCCGGAAGGGGACAGGGCGATCATACGCACAGGAACCTGCCTGCGATGCGTGCATGGCTGCAACAGTTCGTGGTGGCACTCCTTCGGGAAACAGGCTGTTGCAGTCATGGACCCGGCCCTGTGTGACAATCGGGACAGGACAGGGGGTTCAGGATGACGAGCGGGTGGCGCCTGTGGTGCCGAGGCATTGCGGGCATGGGGCTGCTGCTGATGGCGTTGGCCACGGCGGCCGCGGCCCCGTACATGGCAGAAACACCACGCCTGCGCCGCTTCGGTGCGGCCGAAGGCATGCCCTCGCGCATGGTGCTGGCGCTGGCCGAGGACCGCCAGGGCCACATCTGGGCGGCGACGGATGGCGGCCTGGTGCGTTATGACGGCAGCTCGCTGCGGGTCTGGGAACACGACCCGGAACAGCCGGGTTCGCTGCCCGGCAACGAGATCGAGACCCTGCTGGTTGATCCACTGGACCGCGTCTGGGTAGGCATCAATGGCAAGGGCGTGGCGCGGCTGGATGCAGACCGCGAGCGCTTCAGGACCTTCGATGCGGTCAACGGCCCTTGCCTTGGCCAGTTCTGGACGCTGGCCTACGTCGACGACGCATTGTGGATTGGCACCAACAACCAGGGGGTCTGCCGGTTCGGAGAGGACGGCAGCCTGCGCTTCTTCAAGCACGATCCAACGCGCCGCGATGGGCTGCCCAGCAACACCATCTACAGCAGCCTGGTCGATGCGCAGGGGCGCCTGTGGATCGGCACCGAGGCCGGAGTCGCACGCTGGAACGGCCACGGATTCGAGCCCGTGGCACCGGGTGAGCTGGGCGGGTTGAGCGTGCTGCGGATGAGCCGTGATCCGGATGGCTCGATCTGGGCCGGCAGCCAGAATGACGGTCTCTACCGCATCGATGCGCAGGACCGGGTCAGCCGCCCGCGATGGAGCGAAAGTGCCCGCCTGCGTTCAGCACTGGTGCTGGCCGATCGCCAGGGCGGCTACTGGGCGGGTACATCCGATGGCCTGCTGCGCGGCGATGCCAGTGTGCTGCGGCGGCTCGAGGGCGACCGCGGCAGTGGCTTCCTCACTGCCCAGAGCGGTGTGCTCGACCTGCTGCAGGACCACGAGGGCGGATTGTGGGTGGCGCTGCTGACCCAGGGCCTGGCCTACCTGCCGCCGGACTGGCGCCGTTTTTCCATCTGGAACCAGCTGGATGGCAAGCCGCTGGACAGCCAGTATCTGTTGAGCGCGGCCAGCGACGGCCAGAACTACTATGTAGGTTCGGCGCACGGCGTGTACCAGCTGGATGCGCACGGCACGCTGGGGCTGCTCGCCGGCGAACGCGAGATCGGCAACGGTGCGGTGTGGTCGGTGCTGCCCAGGCCGGATGGGCGCCTGTGGCTGGGGCGGGCGGGCCGTATCAGTGTCTACGCCCCGGCCACCCATGCACTGCAGGACTGGCACATCGACGGGGGGGCCGACCTGCGCCAGCGCATCGACCTGATGCGGCAGGCACCCGATGGCACGGTCTGGCTGTCGGTGATGAACCTGGGCCTTCAGCAGCGCAGTGCCGATGGCCGCGTGCTGCGCCGTTTCCCGTTGGAGGATTTCCGCAAGGAAGCCGATTCACCGATCGAGCAGATCCGTTTCGATGCCCACGGCAAGGCCTGGGTGATGGGTGACATGGGCCTCTGGCGCGAACAGGCCGGTCGCTTCGAGGCGGTGCCCGGCGTCTCGCGCGGGTTGATCTACGATCTGGTCTGGGTTGATCCGCAACAACTGTGGCTGGCCCGGCAGGGGGCGCTGGAACGCTACCAGTGGGATGGCATGAGCCTGCGCCTGATCCAGCGCATCGATGGCAGCGCCGGCGTGCCACCGGTGAGCATGGGCGGGCTGGCTCTGGCCGACAACGGCCGCCTGTGGGCCACCACGCCGCGCGGTCTGTTGCGCTGGGACCCCAAGGCACGGCGCCTGCAGCAGTTCAACGAACGCGATGGCCTGTCCGATGCCGAATTCACCAGCCGGCCTCCGGCGGTGAATCCCGACGGCCGCGTGCTCGCGGTCGCGCAGACGGGACTGGTCGCCTTCGATGTGAATGCCACCGATGCCGCACTGCCGGCGTCGTCGCTGGTGATTGCCGAGGTACGCGTGCGCCGCGACGATGCGCGTGGCTGGCAGCCGCTGCCCAGCACGGGTCCTTTGCTGCTGGGCCCGGATGACCGGGACCTGCAGATCGATGCACGATTGCTGTCGTATGCCAATCCCCAGGGCAACCGCTACCGCTTCCGGGTGCGTGGCTACGACCAGGACTGGGTGGAACAGGGCGGTGACGGCCAGCGCACGCTTTCGCGTTTGCCCACCGGCAGCTATCTCATCGAAGTACAGGCCGCCACGGCCAGCGGCGCCTGGACGCCTTCACAGCAACTGCAGGTGAAGGTGCTTCCTCCGTGGTGGCGCAGTGGCATGGCGATCTTCGGCTACATCCTGCTCGGCTCGCTGCTGCTGCTCATCCTGGTCTGGTCGATCCGGGCCCGCCTGCGTCGTCGCCAGCAATGGCAGTTGACCGTGCACAAGCAGGAACTGGCCGAACAGGCCTCGCAGGCCAAGAGCCGGTTCCTGGCTACGCTGGGCCATGAGGTGCGCACGCCGATGACCGGTGTGCTGGGCATGAGCGAGCTGCTGCTGGCCACGCAGCTGGACCCGGTGCAGCGTGGCTATGCCGGCTCGATCCAGCAGGCCGGCAGCCATCTGCTGCGGCTGGTGAACGACGCGCTGGACCTGGCGCGCATTGAAGCGGGCCGGCTGGAGCTGGACCTGCGCCCGTTCGACCTGACGGGCCTGCTCGACCAGGTGCAGGCGCTGATGCAGCCGATGGCGAAGCAGCGCAAGCTGGAATTCGAACGTGGTGAGGATCCGGCCGGGCCGATCAATGTCAGTGGCGACGAGATGCGCGTGCGCCAGATCCTGCTCAACCTGCTGGGCAATGCGATCAAGTTCACCGAGCGCGGCCACGTCGGCCTGGCTGTGCGCCTGGAGGACAAGGGCAGTGGCCTGTGCTTCGAGGTGCACGACAGCGGGCCGGGCATCAGCGCCGAACAGCAGGAACGCTTGTTCCATCGCTTTGAACAGGCGGACGGCCCGCGCACGGCCTCACGCTACGGTGGCAGCGGGCTGGGCCTGGCGATCTGCCAGGAGCTGGCCGTGGCGATGGGGGGCCGTATCGATGTGGACAGCCAACCGGGCAAGGGCGCGCGCTTCCGGGTACGGTTGCCGCTGCCGTGGACCCGCCAGGCGCCGGTCGCAGCAGGCGCAGCTCCGGCGCAGCCGGTACTGCCCCCGCTGCGCATCCTGCTGGTTGAAGACGATGCCACCGTAGCCGAGGTGATCGCGGGCCTGCTGCGCAGCCGTGGTCATGGTGTGGTGCACGTTCTGCACGGCCTGGGGGCGCTTTCGGAGATCGCCACCGAGGGCTTTGATGTCGGTCTGCTCGACCTGGACCTGCCCGCACTGGACGGTACCGCCATCGCCCGCCAGCTGCGCGCCTTGGGGTATGAGCTGCCGTTGGTCGCGGTGACGGCCCGCTCCGATGCCTATGCCGAATCGCAGGTACTGGCAGCCGGTTTCGATGGTTTCCTGCGTAAACCGGTCACCGGCGACATGCTGGTGGCTGCGATCGCCCAGGCCCGCGCAAAACGACAGATCCCGACGTGAAAGCGTCGGCGCCGGGCGTGAACGGTGCGACTTTCGGTTTACCATGCCGACGCCCGCAGCGCGGGCATCATCAGAGCAGCGTGAGGAGGCAATCGGTGGCGTATCTGCGGGCGGCGATGCTGCTGCTGATCCTCCTGTGCTGCCTGCCCCCTGCTGCCGCGCAGCCGGTGCCGCCGAGCCCGCGGCAGGTGACGGTGTTCGACGGCCTGCCGTCCAATACGGTCAACCGCATGGCCGAAGACCGCTACGGCTACCTGTGGATCGCCACCAACGACGGCCTGGCGCGCTACGACGGGCGCAACTACCGGATCTGGCGTTCGGAGGATGGCCTGCGTGACAACCGCATCTGGACGGTGCTGGTCGATGCGCGCAACCAGCTCTGGATTGGGACCGAGAATGCCGGCCTGGTGAGGATGTCGGCCGATCGCCGCCAGCTGCACTTCTACGACCGCAGCAGCCAGCCGTTGATGGGGACCAACACGGTCTGGAGCCTGGCGACCACGCCGGACGGTTCGATCTGGTTCGGAACCCATGAGGGTGGGTTGTACCGCCTGGACAACCAGGATCGACTGCAGCGCTTCCTGCCGGAGGCGAACAATCCGCGCAGCCTGCCGGCGGCATCGGTTCCGTACCTGGCAACCCTGGCTGACGGCAGCCTGTGGATCGGCACCAAGCATGGCGTTGCGCGCTGGACCGGTACCGATTTCGAGCGCATCGGCAGCGACATCATCCCCAGCCTCCTGATCAATGGCCTGACCGCCGAGCCCGACGGCAGCCTGTGGATCAGTACGATGGCTGGGGCCATCGTGCGCCGTCCCGATGGCCGCTTCGAGGCGCCGCCGTGGAAGCTGCCCGAGGGCGAGCAGGTACTGGGCATGATGCTGCGCGACGAGCAGGCGGGGTATTGGCTGGACACCCGCACCGGCCTCGGCCGCGCGGTCGATGGCCAGTACCAGACCGTGCCGTTGTACAGCGCGGTGGCACGTGGCCCGGTACGACCGAACTGGACCGGTGCCTACGAAGACCGTGAAGGCGGCATCTGGCTGGCCAGCACCAACGCCGGGCTGTGGCATCTGCTGCCCCGCTGGTGGCAGTTCTCGGTGCTGTCGCGGCTGGAGGACGATCCCAGCTCGCTGCGCAATGCGTTCGTGCTGGGCACCAGCCCGTCAAGCAATGGCGGCATCTGGACGGTTGGCAGCCACGGCGCGCTGGACCGCTTCGACCCGAAAACCGGCAAGGTCGAACAGCATCGCAGGTGGGTCAATGGCATGCACTGGCTGACCTCGGTGCGCGAGGACCGCCGTGGACACGTCTGGATCGGTTCGAACGATGCCCTGCTGCGCTATGACCCGGAGCAGCGTGACCTGCGCCGCTGGGGCCGCGATGCCGGTGCAGACGCGGCCATGGAAGGCGTCATCGAGTCGATGGCGACCTGTGATGGCGACAGCCTCTGGCTGATGTTGCCGTCCGGCCTGCAGCAGCGTGACCTCGATGGTCGCCTGCGCAGCCAGCTGGACAATGGCCAGCGCGGCCTGCAACAGGGGCAGCTCAATCTTGATGTGGAGTGCGGTCCGCAGGATCACGTGTGGCTGGCCAGCAGTCGCGGCCTGCTGCAGTGGACGCCGGAAAGCGAGCGCTTCCAGCCCGTACCGGGGGCTCCGGCAACCGCGATCCATGCGCTGCACGTTGGGCGTGATGGCCAGGTCTGGCTGTCCGAGGATGGTCGCCTCTCGCGCTACCGCTGGAGCCAGGGCCGGCTGGAACGACTGGCCGTGGTTGGCGCAGAACAAGGCTATCCGGCGATTTCGGCGTCCGGGTTGGTGGTCGACGCGCAGGGGGTGGCCTGGGCCACCAGTGCGCGTGGCCTGGTGCGGATAGGTGCCGATGGCCAGAGCGTGCGCCTGTATGGCGTGCACGATGGCCTGCCCAGCCAGGAGTTCCGTGAACACACGCTGGTGATGTCAGCGGATGGTCATCTGGTGGCCGGCACGCCGGCTGGCGTGGTGGTGTTCGATCCCGATCAGGTACGCCCGTCGGTACGGCGTGCGCCGCTGGTGATCGAACGGGTTGAAGTGCGCCGCAATGACCAGGTGCTTGACCTGACCCACGACACGCCGTTGCAGATTGCCGATGGCGATCGTGACCTGCGCATCGTCGCGCGCCTGCTGTCGTTCGCGGATTCGGCGTCCAACAGCTACCGCTACCGGTTGGCCGGCTACGACCCGGACTGGGTGGAAGTGGGGCCGGCGGGCGAGCGCCTGTTCTCGCGCCTGCCGCCCGGCAGCTATCGGCTGGAAGTGCAGGCGCGCTCGGCCGACCACGTCTGGTCGCGGGTGCAGAGCCTGGAGTTCCGCGTGCAGCCGCCGTGGTGGCGCAGCCTGTCCGGCCTGCTGGTATTGGCCTCGATCGCGCTGCTGCTGACCAGCTGGTTCGCCTGGTTGTATCGCCGCCGCCTGCAGCGCCGCCACGCCTACCAGCTGGCACTGCACAAGCAGGAACTGGCCGAGCAGGCCTCGGCCGCCAAGACCCGTTTCCTGGCCAACCTCGGCCACGAGATCCGCACCCCGATGACCGGCGTGCTCGGTATGAGCGAACTGCTGCTGGCCTCGCCACTGGACCCGCAACAGCGTGGCTACACGCAGTCGATCCGCCACGCTGGCGAGCACCTGTTGCATCTGGTCAATGATGCGCTGGACCTGGCGCGTATCGAGTCCGGGCGGCTGGAGCTGCAGTCCAGACCGTTCGCGCTGAGCTGCCTGCTGCAGGACCTGGCTGCGCTGATGGGGCCGCTGGCTGCGCAGAAGGGCCTGCGCTTCACCCTCGACAACCAGCTGCCGCCCGGCCTGCAGGCGACCGGTGACTCGATGCGGGTACGGCAGATCCTGCTCAACCTGCTGTCGAATGCGGTCAAGTTCACCAGCCGCGGCACGATCACCCTGCATGCGCGCAGTGATGGCGAGCTGCGCGCGCTGCATTTCGAAGTACGCGACACCGGCCCGGGCATCAGCCAGGAGCAACAACAGCGGCTGTTCCGCCGCTTCGAGCAGGCTGATGGCGCCCGCACCGCCGCGCAGTACGGCGGCAGTGGACTGGGCCTGGCGATCTGCCGCGAACTGGCGCAGGCGATGCAGGGGCGCATCCAGGTGGAGAGCCAGCTCGGCCGCGGCACGTGTTTTGGCGTGACCCTGCCGTTGCCGTTGGTGGTCGATGCCAGTGCCGAGGCCGAGGGCGAGGTGCATCGCGAGGAGGTCGCCAACATGCCACCGTTGCGGGTGCTGCTGGTGGAGGATGACGCCACCGTGGCTGATGTGGTGCGCGGGCTGTTGAGTGCGCGCGGCCATGAAGTGGTGCATGCAGGCCATGCATTGGCGGCGCTGCGCGAGATCAGTGCCGGCGATTTCGATGTCGGCCTGCTGGATCTGGACCTGCCGGGCCTGAGTGGTTTCGAACTGGCCCAGCACCTGCGCAACCAGGGCTACATGCTGCCGCTGCTGGCGGTGACCGCGAGGACCGATCCGGACCTGCAGCAGCAGGTGGAAGCGGCCGGCATCGGCGGCTTCCTGCGCAAGCCGGTGACCGGTGAGCTGCTGGTGGAAGCGATCGCCAGGGTCATGGGACGGTAGGGCTTATTGCAGGGCTTGCAGCCCTGCACCTGCAGAGGCTTCAAGCCAAGGCAACAGCAACGGAAAAAGCAGGCATTCCGTGGGTGGTGGGGCGGGGTGGGCTTGCAGGACACGCCGTAAACCCGTCCCTGGGGGCTCGATGGCGCCATCCCTGGCGCCAACGGTCCCGCGAACCCACCCCGCCCGGCCCCTGACAGTTTCCTGCGCGGCCCGCCACGGAATGGAAGAAGAAAATCAAAGGCTACAGCGGGTCGCGCGCTGCGCTTGCTCATCCCAAAACAAAAGAGGGACGCGGTGAAGCCGCGTCCCTCTTCCAAATTCCGTCCCGACAACCCAATGCTCTTCGATCCGTCACCGGGAATCTGTCAGAGGTGGGGCGGGATGGGCCAGCGGGACCGTTGGCGCCATGGATGGCGCCATCGAGCCCCCATGGATGGGTTGTGGTGGTCTAATCAACTTGGACACTCGATAGGATCAATTTCGAGCATCAAGGTAGACCCATGGCAAAACAGATCACTCAGGGCATGAGGGACGAGGCGGTTCGCCTTGTCGTTGTGGAGGGGCAGACAGTCAGGG
>NZ_JAUTXR010000194.1 GCF_030658505.1 Stenotrophomonas raiganjensis (SeqCode)
GCCACCTGCGCAGCGTCCAGCCGCAACCCCAGCTTGCTCCTTCGCCACAGCACGTCCTCGGCAGTGCGCGCCCACTCGTGCCGGTGCAGGAAGGCCACTTCGTGCGCATGCAGGCCGCCGCCAAAGTCCTCGCCAAGATCGTGCATGCAGTGCACACCCTGCAACAACCCCGCGCTGCGGCTGCCGTACGCCTCGGCCCATCGCCGTGCGGTATCGGCGGGCAACCACGGTGCGAGTGCCCGCAGGCGCGAGCACGCCTGTGTGGCATCGCCCCAGTCGCTGCCAGGCAGCGGGTCACCGGTGGCCGTCCATGCCGCTCCCATCTGCGGCAGGGCGGGCCGCAGCAGGTCCAGCGCTTCCTCGGCCAGCACCCGGTAGGTGGTCAGCTTGCCGCCCAGCACGTGCAGCGCCGGTGCCGGCCCGGTTTGCAGCTGCAGGCGGTAATCCCGGCTGAGCTTCGCCGCGCGCGGGTCCGGATCAGCCAGCAGCGGGCGTACACCGGCGAACTGCCAGACCACATCGTCCGGGGCGATCGGTTCACCCAGGTAGCGGTTGGCGGCCTCGCACAGGTAGGACAGCTCGGAGGGCAGCACACTGCAGCGCGCCGGGTCGCCGCGATAGTCGGTGTCGGTGGTGCCGACCAGCAGGTGATCGTGGGCGAAGGGCAGCAGGAACACCACGCGCCCATCGGGTTGCTGCAGCAGGCAGGCGCTGTCACCGGGCCAAGGCCGGCGCAGCACGATATGGCTGCCCTGCACCAGGCGCAGCGCGGGGCCGCCGCTGCGCTCCTGCATCCGTTCCAGCAGGCCACCGGCCCACGGGCCTGCGGCATTGGCGACGGCGCGCGCATTGACGCGGTACTGTTGGCCATCGGTGCCTTCCAGCACGGCCTGCCAGCGGCCCTGCACAGGGCAGAGTTCAATGCAGCGGCGGCCCACGTGCACCTGTGCGCCCCGCTGGGCGGCATCCAACGCGTTGAGCAGCACCAGCCGTGCGTCGTCGACCTGCGCGTCGGCGTAGCTGAAGGCCTGCCGTAGCGTCGGGGAGAGCCAGTGGCCGAGCGGATCGCGTTGCAGGTCCAGAGCGCGCGATGCGGGGAACGCGCGGCTGCTCGTGCCCAGATGGTCGTACAGCCACAGGCCGATGCGCAGCATCCAGCGCGGGCGCAGGTGTGGTTCCCACGGCAGTACGAAGCGCAACGGACGGACCAGATAGGGGGCCTGCCTGCGTACCACCTCACGTTCGCCCAGCGCCTTGCGTACCAGCCCGAACTCGCCCTGTTCCAGGTAGCGCAGGCCGCCGTGGATCAGCTTGCTGCTTGCACTGGAGGTGTGCGCGGCCAAGTCGTGCTGCTCGCACAGCAGCACGCGCAGGCCACGGCCGGCCGCATCACGGGCAATGCCGGCACCGTTGATGCCGCCACCGATCACCAGCAGGTCGACATCGTCCATCGTGCCTCCGCATCCTGTGTGTAGCCGAACCCATGCCCGGACGTGTTTGCAGAAGCCGGGCGTGGCTCGACTCTACAGAACGCGGGTGACGGAAACGACGACGGGCCCCGAAGGGCCCGTCGCGTTACACCAGTGAAGCAGGTACAGCCTGGATCAGAAGCGGGCGCCGATGCCGAAGCCGACGGTCCACGGATCCATCTTGGCTTCGCCGATCTTCTCGCCGCCGACCTTGATGTCCGGGCGGGCGCGCATGTAGCGGGCGTCAGCACGGGCGAACCAGGTGGAGTTGATGTTCATGTCAACGCCGACGGTGCCGATCACGCCCTTGGCATCCTTGAAGCGGATGTCGGTGTCAGCGCCGTTGCCCAGCTTCTCGTTGCTGAAGCTCGACTGGTAGTAGCCGACGCCCACGAACGGACGGAACACGTTGTCAGCCTGGCCGAAGTGGTACTGGCCGCTCAGCGCGACCGGCTGCTGTTCGACCGAGCCCAGGCGGGCATTGTTCGGGCCCTTGAACTTGTTGTCGAACTTGTCGGCAGCGCCCCACAGCTCAACGGCCCAGTTGTCGTTGATGTAGTAGCTGAAGCTGACGGTCGGCGCCGGGCCACCGTCGGTCTTCTTCACGCCGGTGATCGGGTCGTTCTTCGGTTCCAGCAGCGAGATGCCGCCAACAACGGCAAAATGCTTGCCCGAAGCGGTGTCGGTGCTGCTGCTGTCCTGGGCGAAAGCGGCCGGCGCGAAGGCGGCGGAGGTCAGCAGGGCGAGACTCAGGATACGGATGGAGCGCATGGGGGTATCTCCTAATGTTTCTTGTTTTGGGCCCCCGGTTGCGGGGCGAGCACACCGTAGTCGCCCCAACATGAATCGAATCCGACGCACGTTAAAAAATAGTTTTCCTCGTTCAGCGATCAGCGCGGAAAGCCTGTATTTATGGGGTTTCCGCTCATCGATGACATTCATTCAGTTGGAGAAGGTGTGAGCGAGTCGACGATGTGCATCGGCCTGCAAGCGCAGGTGAATGTGGATTGCAGGGTGCTGCTGTTGGGCTCGATGCCGGGCGTGGCGTCGTTGCAGGAGCAGCGCTACTACGCCCATCCGCGCAACCGCTTCTGGCCGCTGATGGCGGATATCTGCGGTTTTGACGTGGATCTGGCCTATGCCCAGCGGCTGCGGGCGTTGAACGCCGCAGGCATCGGCCTGTGGGATGTGATCGGCCGCTGCCAGCGGCGCGGCAGCCTGGACGCGGACATTGTGCGTGGCACGGAAGTGGCCAATGCGCTCCCCGAACTGATCGCCACGCTGCCCGAGCTGACGCTGATCGGCTGCAATGGCGCGGCGTCACTGCAGGCGTTCCAGCGTTGGGTGCTGCCACGGTTGGAGACCCCGCCGAAGCTGGTCGCACTGCCGTCGACCAGCCCCGCCAATGCGGCGTGGTCGTTGCCACGCCTGCGCCAGGCCTGGCAGCCGGTGGCCGACGCGCGGGCGACATGAAGCGGACATCGTCCGGACAATACGCTACCGACTGGTCGCAGCCGTGACCCGTGGGCAACAGCCTGTCCCGGCTGCGTGCGTACTGAAAACACCTGTAACGGTTGGCGCTGGCCCCCGCTGGCCGCACAATAGACGTTTCCCTACACCAGATTGCCGGAGTTATCCCCATGGCCGAAATCAAGGAAGCACTTGTCCCCGATATCGGTGACTACAGCGATATCCCGGTAATCGAGGTGCTTGTCGCCGTCGGCGACACGGTCAAGAGGGACCAGGGCCTGGTGACGCTGGAAAGCGACAAGGCGACCATGGAAGTGCCGTCCTCGGTGGCGGGCGTGGTCAAGGAACTCAAGGTCAAGGTGGGCGACAGCCTGTCCGAAGGCAAGGTCGTGGCGCTGATCGAAGTGGCTGAAGGCGAGGCCGCAACGCCGGCCGCCGCCGCACCGGCACCGGCCAAGGCCGCTGCCCCGGCTGCCGCCACCCAGAGCGCGCCGGCCCCGGCCGCAGCTGCGCCGGCCACTCCGGCCGCCAGCGGTGGCGCGGTTGAAGCGCTGGTGCCGGACATCGGCGACTACGCCGGCATCCCGGTCATCGAAGTGCTGGTCGCCGTCGGCGACACGGTCAAGAAGGACCAGGGCCTGGTCACGCTGGAAAGCGACAAGGCCACGATGGAAGTGCCGTCGTCTGTGGCCGGTGTGGTCAAGGAGATCAAGGTCAAGGTGGGCGACAACCTGTCGCAGGGCGACGTGGTTGCCATCATTGAAGCCGAAGGCGCTGCCGCGCCGGCGCCGACCAAGGCGGCGGCTGCCGCTGCTCCGGCTGCCGCCGAGACCGCCACCAAGGTCGAGCCGGTCGCTGTGCCGGCACAGCCGGACAAGCTGGCGGCGCGCGAGATCGCTTCGGCCGGCACCCCGTCCAGCCCGCCGGTGCAGTTCAACGCCGATGGCGTGCTGCCGGCCAAGGTGCCGTATGCCACTCCGGCGGTGCGCGTGTTCGCCCGCGAGCTGGGCGTAGACCTGCTGCAGATCAACGGCACCGAGAAGGGCGGCCGCATCACCAAGGCTGACGTGCAGAAGTTCGTCAAGGCCGCGCTCAGCGGTGGCGTGCCGGCTGCCGGTGGTGCTGCCGTCGCTGCCGGCGGTGGCCTGAACCTGCTGCCGTGGCCGAAGGTCGACTTCAGCAAGTTCGGCGAGACCGAAGTGCAGCCGCTGTCGCGCATCAAGAAGATCTCCGGTGCGAACCTGGCCCGCAACTGGGCGATGATCCCGCACGTCACCCAGTTCGAGCAGGCCGACATCACCGACCTGGAAGGCCTGCGCGTGGCGCTGAACAAGGAGAACGAGAAGGCCGGCATCAAGCTGACCATGCTCGCTTTCCTGATCAAGGCCAGCGCCGCGGCGCTGAAGAAGTTCCCGGAATTCAACGCCTCGCTCGATGCCAGCGGTGAAAACCTGACCCTGAAGAAGTACTTCCACATCGGCTTCGCCGCCGACACGCCGAACGGCCTGGTCGTGCCGGTCATCCGCGACGTGGACAAGAAGGGCGTGGTGCAGATCGCGCAGGAAACCGGCGAACTGGCCAGGAAGGCACGCGACGGCAAGCTCGGCCCGGCCGACATGAGCGGCGGCTGCTTCTCGATCAGCTCGCTGGGCGGCATTGGTGGCACCGCGTTCACCCCGATCGTCAATGCACCGGAAGTGGCCATCCTCGGCGTCTCCAAGTCCTCCATCCAGCCGGTCTGGAATGGCAAGGAATTCGCGCCGAAGCTGATGCTGCCGCTGTCGCTGAGCTACGACCACCGCGTCATCGATGGCGCCCTGGCCGCACGCTTCACCACGTACCTGTCGCAGGTGCTGGCCGACATGCGCCGCGTGCTGCTGTAAGGCACCGCTTCGCCCCCACCGTGCGGCCGCCGCCCCTGGCGCGGCCGCGTGAACAGATGCAGTGACAGCCCGCCGGCCAGCCCGGCCGGGCACGAGGAAAACCACCATGGCCACGATTGAAGTCAAGGTTCCCGACATCGGCGATTACAGCGATGTGCCGGTGATCGAAGTGTTGGTCGCCGTCGGCGACACGGTGAAGAAGGACCAGGGCCTGGTGACCCTGGAGTCGGACAAGGCCACCTTGGAAGTGCCGTCCTCGGCCGCCGGTGTGGTCAAGGAAATCAAGGTCAAGCTGGGTGACACCCTGTCCGAAGGTGCGGTAGTCGTGGTGCTGGACGCTGAAGGTGCCGCCGAGGCCCCGGCCAAGGCCGCGGCGCCGGCTGCGGCCGCCCCGGCCAGCAAGCCGCCGGTGACCCCGTCGCACCGCGCCCCGGCCGAACCGGCCGCGCCGAAGCCGGCACTGTCCAGCGGCAAGCCGGCCGACATCGAATGCGAAATGGTTGTGCTGGGCTCCGGCCCGGGTGGCTACACCGCTGCCTTCCGCGCCGCCGACGTCGGCCTGGATACGGTGCTGGTCGAGCGCTACGCCAGCCTCGGCGGCGTCTGCCTCAACGTCGGCTGCATCCCGTCCAAGGCGCTGCTGCACGCTGCCGCGGTGATCGACGAAGTGGCCCACGCCGGTGATTTCGGTGTCGAGTTCGGCAAGCCGACCATCACCCTGGACAAGCTGCGCCAGTACAAGGAAAAGGTCGTCAACCAGCTGACCAAGGGCCTGGCCGGCATGGCCAAGCAGCGCAAGGTCCGCAGCGTGCAGGGCGTCGGCAAGTTCCTGTCGGCCAATGAGCTGGAAATCACCGCGGCCGATGGCAGCACCCAGCTGCTGCGTTTCCAGAAGTGCATCATCGCCGCCGGTTCGCAGGCGGTGAAGCTGCCGAACTTCCCGTGGGACGACAAGCGCGTGATGGATTCCACCGACGCGCTGGAGCTGGCCGAAGTGCCGGGCTCGCTGCTGGTTGTCGGTGGCGGCATCATCGGCCTGGAAATGGCCACGGTGTACAGCGCACTGGGCAGCAAGGTCACCGTGGTCGAGTTCATGGACCAGCTGATGCCGGGCGCCGACAAGGACCTGGTCAAGCCGCTGGCCGATCGCCTGAAAAAGCAGGGCATCGACGTGCACCTGAAGACCAAGGCCTCGGGCGTTACCGCCGATGCCAAGGGCATCACCGTCACCTTCGACGCCGCCGAGGAAGGCCAGGTGCCTGCGCTGGCGCAGGGCACCTTCGATCGCGTGCTGGTGGCCGTGGGCCGCTCGCCGAACGGCAAGAAGATCGATGCGGAGAAGGCCGGCGTGCAGGTCACCGAACGTGGCTTCATCCCGGTCGATCGCCAGATGCGCACCAACGTGCCGCACATCTTTGCCATCGGTGACATCGTCGGCAACCCGATGCTGGCGCACAAGGCCACGCACGAAGGCAAGCTGGCGGCTGAAGTGGCGGCTGGCCACAAGAAGGAATGGGTGGCCCGCGTGATTCCGTCGGTGGCCTACACCAACCCGGAAATCGCCTGGGTCGGCGTCACCGAGACCGAAGCCAAGGCCAAGGGCCTGAAGGTCGGCGTGGCCAAGTTCCCGTGGGCCGCCAGCGGCCGTGCGATCGGCATCGGCCGTACGGAGGGCTTCACCAAGCTGATCTTCGACGAAGAGACCCACCGCATCATCGGCGGTGCGATCGTCGGCGTGCACGCCGGTGACCTGCTGGCCGAGATCGGCCTGGCCATCGAGATGGGTGCGGAAGCCGAAGACATCGGCCACACCATTCATGCCCATCCGACGCTGAGCGAGTCGGTGGCGATGGCGTCGGAAATCTACGACGGCACGATCACCGATCTGTACATGCCGAAGAAGAAGTAAGGCGCCCGCGCCGTTCCGAACGAAAAGCCCCGGTTTCTGCCGGGGTTTTTTGTTGGCTGCAGGAATGTCTTCGGCTGTTGTCATCGCGAGGGTCCGGGCCACTGCGCGGGTGTCAGGCATTTCGACAAATGTCCCCCGTCGCCCGCCTGTGGCGGTCGCCTCCTCCTTTACTTTGTCGAAACGCCCGCCACCCGCGCAGTGGCTCGGCTTGCGGATAGTCAGAGCCAGTGCCAAAGCCGCACGGATTCCCGACACGCGGGGGAGAGGGGCTTGTGTGCGAAGTAAAGGAGGAGGCGTCGGCCGTAGGCCGGCGCCGGGGGACATTCGCACGCAAGCCCCTCTCCCCCCGCGCTCGACCAACCTGCTTCTCTGCTCGACGATGCCACAAAAAACGCGGCCCCGATGTTCCGGAGGCCGCGCCAGGAGAGAGAGGGTGCCGTGGAAGGGGCGGGGGATCAGAACACGAAGCTGATACCGGCCACCGGGCCCTTGAATTCCTGCTTCAGGCCGACGGTGCCGTCGCTGCCCTTCTTGTCCACGTCCAGCTTGAACCAGTCATAGCCGGCAAACACGCCGAAGTTCTTGGTGAAGCGGTAATCGACGATGGCGTTGGCGCGGCTCAGGTCGCCCTTGTAGTCATCGAAGCTGCCCCAGCGCGTATTGAGGTACTGGCCCTGCAGCGTGATCATCCAGCGCTCGGACGGCGTGAAGGTCATGCGTGCACCCACCACCGGCGCGATGCCGTCGGCCTTCTCGTTGAGGAACTGGCCGTCGTACACGGTGCCCAGGTCGGCATAGCCCTTGGTGCTGACCTTGGCGTACTCACCACCGATCTGCAGGCCCAGGTCGAAGGTGTCGGTATCAACAACCGAGTAGTCGTAGACCAGGCTGGCCACCTGGTACTTCAGTTCCCCCTTCACGAAGCTGCCGGCCGGCACGTTTTCGCCGCCGAAGGAAATGCCCTGGTCCAGGGTCTCGCGACGGTCCTTGTCGTACTTGAAGTAGTTGAACAGCAGGCGCTGGCGGTTGCTGATGCGGAACATGCCGTCGATGCGCGGCTCCCATTCCTTGCCGCCCAGCTTGAAGTCCTGGTCCAGCGCGATGTCCTGGCCGGCCACGTTGGTCTTGCCGCGGATCGTGTTGTCCGAGTCGATGTTCATCGCACCCAGGCGGATGGCGAAGCGGTCATCGCCTTCGGCGGCGTGGGCGGCAGTGGCGAACGAGGCGCCGGTGGCGAGCAGGGAGAGGGCAAGCAGGGTGGGTACAGAGCGCATCGAAGAGTCCTTGCAGTGGTTCATCAGAATGAAATCCACTGTGCCGGACATCCCCGTCCACCATCCGTGAACGTATGGTCCACAGGGTGTGCACGGTTCAGCGCTGTCGCGACGATGCAAAAAGATGGCCCCGGAGCCGGGCTTCGGGGCCATCGTGGGACCTGCGGGGCGAAGCGTCGACGAGGTTGCTGCAGGCAGGTCGAAAGATCGGACCGGTGCAACCGGCGAAAGTTCCGCAGCCTGCGACCAAAGTTCAATATTGCGGCGCAACATCACGCGGACGTCATTGTCCCCCGGGTGGCACGCAAAAATGTAAGCGTTACCGCAACTTGCGGCTTCCCGGGATGAACAGGGAGCGGTTGTCTCGCAAATTGTCCCATTGCTATAATTTGGCGGCTCGATGAGGCCCCCCTGCTGTAGCCGCCTCAGCCTTCCACTTGCAACCACGCGGGACGTCCTGTGCTGAACTCCGTTGATGCGGGTCGGCGACTGATGCTGCGCGCCGCGGTCTACCCGCTGGCCGCGGTCGCTGTCCTGGCCCTGGCCTTCCTGCTGGTCGGTCCGAAATATGCCCTCGGCGCGCTGGCGTCCGGCGTGGCCATTTCGGCCGGTGGCTGGGTTGCGGCACGGATGGCGCTGGGGGGTGGTGCGGTGGCCGCAGGATCGGCGATGGCTCGCCTGATCATTGCGATCGTGGCCAAGTGGGTCGTGGTTTTCGGCGTCCTGCTGGTGGGGTTCCTGGTCTTCAAGCTGCCTGCATTGGCGCTGTTGGCCGGTATCGCCGTCGGCTTGATGTTCCAGGTCCTGGCGATGGCCAGGCGTTGACAGAATTCAATTAACTGAAGGTTCCGGACACATGGCGGGCGAGGCTCTAACCCCTACCAGCTACATCCAGCATCACCTGCACAACCTGACCGCGCCGGTCGGCAAGGGTGAGGGTATGTTCTGGCATATCCACGTCGATACCTTCCTCACTGCGGTCCTGATGGGCCTGGTGATCGTTGTCGCGTTCTGGCTGGGCACCCGCAAGGCCACCGCCGGTGTGCCGGGCAAGTGGCAGGCCTTCGTCGAGATCTGCCTGGAGTTCGTTGACCGCCAGGCCAAGGACACCTACCACGGCAAGAGCAAGCTGGTCACGCCGATCGCCATCACCATCTTCTTCTGGATTCTGCTGATGAATCTGCTGAAGATGATCCCGGCCGATTTCATCGCCAAGCCGCTGGAATGGGCGGGCGTGCACTACTGGAAGCCGGTGCCGACCGCCGACGTCAATGCCACCCTGGGCATGGCCATCAGCGTGTTCTTCCTGATGCTGTTCTTCGCACTGAAGTCCAAGGGCCTGGGCGGCTTCATCAAGGAATTCCTGACGGCGCCGTTCGGCAAGTGGATGATGCCGTTCAACCTGATCCTCAACATCGTCGAGTGGCTGAGCAAGCCGATCTCGCTGGCGATGCGACTGTTCGGCAACATGTTCGGCGGCGAAATCGTGTTCCTGCTGATCTGGGTGCTGGGTGGTGCCGGTTTCTTCGGTGCCATTGCCGGTGGTGTGTTCGGCCTCGGCTGGATGCTGTTCCACCTGCTGGTGATCCCGCTGCAGGCCTTCATCTTCATGATGCTGTCGATCGTGTACCTGAGCCTGTCGGAAGACGCTCACTGAGTTTCAAGCTTCAACGCGTTTCAACCTTCATCCGTTTCATCACCCTTAGCAACTTAAGTTCCTGGAGATAACCATGTACTTCGCCGTCCTGACCAACTTCGCGCAGATTCAGAGCTCCACCGCCCTTGCCGTCGGCATCATGATCGGCCTGGCCGCGCTGGGCGCCGGTCTGGGTCTGGCCATCATGGCTGGTAAGTTCCTGGAGTCGGCCGCCCGCCAGCCGGAACTGATCCCGGTCCTGCAGGTCCGCATGTTCATCACCGCCGGCCTGATCGACGCCGCGTTCATCATCTCGGTCGCCGTCGGCCTGCTGCTGGCCTTCGCCAACCCGCTGTCGGCTGCCTTCGCTGGCGCCGTCACCAAGGCTCTGGCCGGCTGATACAGCGGTTTGAGACGACCGGGTGCTGATGCACCCGGTTTCGGATGAAGGCCGGATGCGCCGCTACGGCGGCGCGTCCACCCCGAAACCAGCGATCGAGCTAACCATGAATATCAATTTCACCCTTCTTGCGCAGGCGCTGGCCTTCGCTGGTCTGATCTGGATCATCGCGACCAAGATCTGGCCGCCGCTGATGAACGCGATCGAAGAGCGCCAGCAGAAGATTGCTGAAGGCCTCGCTGCTGCCGACCGCAGCCAGAAAGATCTGGCCCAGGCGCAGGAGAAGGTCAACGAAGCGCTGAAGGAAGCCCGCACCAAGGCCAACGAGATCATCGATCAGGCCCACGCGCGTGCCAACCAGATCGTCGATGCTGCCCGCAACGAAGCGATCACCGAAGCCACCCGTCAGAAGGAACTGGCCCAGGCTGAAATCGACGCCGCCGCCAACCGTGCCCGTGAAGATCTGCGCAAGCAGGTGTCCGCGCTGGCCGTGACCGGTGCCGAAAAGCTGCTCAAGCGCGAAATCGACGCCAACGCCCACAAGGCGCTGCTCGACGAGCTGGCCTCGGAGATCTAAGGATGAGCCAGGCCCTCACGCTTGCCCGCCCGTACGCCCGCGCCGCGTTCGCGACCGCGCGCGACGAAGGCGCGTTCGCGCCGTGGTCGGACGCCCTGGCGTTCTCCGCCCACGTCGCCGCCGACCCGCGCGTGGCGGCCCTGCTCGCCAACCCGGAGCTGGGTCGTGACGACGCCGTCGCCCTGCTGGCGCCGGTGTCGCACGGCGAGACCTACTCGCGCTTCCTGGCCATCCTGGCCGAATCGCATCGTCTGCCGCTGCTGCCGGAAATCTCCGGCATGTTCGACGCCCTGCGCGCCGAAGCCGAGCACGTGGTCAAGGCCACCGTCACCTCGGCCGCCGAACTGTCGGCCGGTGAGCTGGACGCGATCAAGGTCGCGCTGCGCAAGCGCTTCAACCGCGAGGTCGATGTGACCACCGCGGTCGATGCCTCGCTGATCGGCGGCGCCGTGATCGACGCCGGCGACGTGGTCATCGATGGTTCGCTGAAGGGCAAGCTGGCCCGTCTGCAGACCGCGCTCGCTAACTGAATTCATTTAACGTCCGGCCCCGCTGCCGGCACTAGGACTTGACGATGGCAACCACGCTCAACCCCTCCGAAATCAGCGAACTGATCAAGAACCGCATCGAGAAGGTCAAGCTGGCCGCGGAATCGCGCAACGAAGGCACCGTGACCAGCGTGTCCGACGGCATCGTGCGCATCTTCGGTCTGGCCGACGTGATGCAGGGCGAAATGATCGAACTGCCGAACAACACCTTCGCCCTGGCCCTGAACCTGGAGCGCGACTCGGTCGGCGCCGTGGTCCTGGGTGACTACGAGCACCTGCGCGAAGGCGACGTCGCCAAGACCACCGGCCGCATCCTGGAAGTGCCGGTCGGTCCGGAACTGCTGGGCCGCGTCGTGAACGCGCTGGGCGAGCCGATCGACGGCAAGGGCCCGCTGGGCACCGACCTGACCGCTCCGGTGGAGCGTGTTGCTCCGGGCGTGATCTGGCGCAAGTCGGTCGACCAGCCGGTGCAGACCGGTTACAAGTCGGTCGACTCGATGATCCCGATCGGCCGTGGCCAGCGCGAGCTGATCATCGGCGACCGCCAGACCGGCAAGACCGCGATGGCGATCGATGCGGTGATCAACCAGAAGGGCACCGGCATCAAGTGCGTGTACGTTGCGATCGGCCAGAAGGCGTCGACCATCGCCAACATCGTGCGCAAGCTGGAAGAGAACGGCGCACTGGCCCACACCATCGTGGTGGCCGCGACCGCTTCCGAATCGGCTGCCATGCAGTACATCAGCGCCTACTCGGGCTGCACCATGGGCGAGTACTTCATGGACCGCGGCGAAGACGCGCTGATCGTGTACGACGATCTGTCCAAGCAGGCCGTTGCCTACCGCCAGATCTCGCTGCTGCTGAAGCGCCCGCCGGGCCGCGAAGCCTACCCGGGTGACGTGTTCTACCTGCACTCGCGCCTGCTGGAACGCGCTGCCCGCGTGTCCGAGGAATACGTCGAGAAGTTCACCGAAGGCAAGGTCACCGGCAAGACCGGTTCGCTGACCGCGCTGCCGATCATCGAAACCCAGGCCGGCGACGTGTCCGCGTTCGTTCCGACCAACGTGATCTCGATCACCGACGGCCAGATCTTCCTGGAAACCGACCTGTTCAACGCCGGCATCCGCCCGGCCGTGAACGCCGGTATCTCGGTGTCGCGCGTCGGTGGCTCGGCCCAGACCAAGATCATCAAGAAGCTGTCGGGCGGCATCCGTATCTCGCTGGCCCAGTACCGCGAGCTGGCTGCGTTCGCGCAGTTCGCCTCGGACCTGGACGAAGCGACCCGCAAGCAGCTGGAGCGTGGCCAGCGCGTCACCGAGCTGATGAAGCAGAAGCAGTACGCGCCGATGTCGATCGCCAACCAGGCGCTGTCGATCTACGCCGTCAACGAGGGTTACCTCGACGACGTGCCGGTCAACAAGCTGCTGGCGTTCGAAGAAGGCCTGCACGCGCACTTCGCCAACACCCAGGGCGAGCTGGTCAGCAAGGTCAACGCCACCGGCGGTTGGGACAACGACATCGAAGGTGCCTTCAAGAAGGGCATCGCCGAGTTCAAGACCACCGGCAGCTGGTAATCGCGGTCCTGTAGAGCGGAGCCCCTGGCTCCGCTGGACCAGATGACAAACGGTTGAACAACGCGGGGCATCAGCCCCGCGCCACGGGAAACAAGAGATGGCAAGCGGACGCGAAATCAAAACCAAGATCAAGAGCGTGCAGAACACCCGCAAGGTGACGCGCGCCCTGGAAATGGTCTCGGCCTCCAAGATCCGCAAGGCGCAGGATCGGATGAAGACCTCGCGTCCGTACGCGCAGGCGATGAAGCAGGTGATCGGTCACCTGGCCCAGGCCAGCACCGACTACCAGCATCCGTTCCTGGTCGAGCGCGAGCAGGTCAAGCGGGTCGGCTTCATCGTGATCTCCTCCGATCGCGGCCTGGCCGGCGGCCTGAACAACAACCTGTTCCGCAAGATGCTGGGCGAAGCCAAGGCATGGCAGGACAAGGGTGCTGAAGTGGACCTGGTGACCATCGGCCAGAAGGCATCGACCTTCTTCCGCCGCGTGAAGGTCAACATGGTCGGCAGCGTGACCCACATCGGCGACGTGCCGAAGCTGGAATCGCTGATCGGTGTGATCAAGGTCATGCTCGACGCCTTCACCGAAGGCAAGGTCGACCGCGTGTACCTGGTCTACAACCGCTTCGTGAACACCATGGTGCAGAAGGCCAGCTTCGATCAGCTGCTGCCGCTGCCGCCGGCTGAGAAGCAGGTCGCTCACCACGACTGGGATTACCTGTACGAACCCGATGCCGCGACCGTGCTGGAGCACGTGATGACGCGTTACATCGAGTCGCTGGTGTACCAGGCACTGCTGGAAAACGTCGCCTCCGAGCATGCCGCACGCATGGTTGCGATGAAGGCGGCGAGCGACAACGCCAACAAGCTGATCGGCACCCTGCAGCTCGTCTACAACAAGGCGCGCCAGGCAGCGATCACCCAGGAAATCTCCGAAATCGTCGGCGGCGCGGCAGCAGTCTGACCGCGTTCGTTCAAAGCACACATTTAGAGGATGCAGCAATGAGTCAGGGCAAGATCGTTCAGATCATCGGCGCGGTCGTCGACGTCGAATTCCCGCGTGAGTCGGTGCCGAAGGTGTACGACGCACTGAAGGTCGACAACACCGAAATCACCCTTGAAGTCCAGCAGCAGCTGGGCGACGGCGTGGTGCGTACCATCGCCCTCGGTTCCACCGACGGCCTGAAGCGCAACCTGGTCGCCACCAACACCAACCGCGGCATCTCGGTGCCGGTCGGTGCTGGCACCCTGGGCCGCATCATGGACGTGCTCGGCCGTCCGATCGACGAAGCCGGCCCGGTGGCTGCCAGCGACAACTGGGAAATCCACCGCGCTGCGCCGTCGTATGAAGACCAGTCCCCGGCCACCGAGCTGCTGGAAACCGGCATCAAGGTCATCGACCTGATGTGCCCGTTCGCCAAGGGCGGCAAGGTCGGCCTGTTCGGCGGCGCCGGCGTCGGCAAGACCGTCAACATGATGGAACTGATCAACAACATCGCCAAGGCGCACAGCGGTCTGTCCGTGTTCGCCGGCGTGGGTGAGCGTACCCGTGAGGGCAACGACTTCTACCACGAAATGAAGGACTCCAACGTCCTCGACAAGGTGGCGATGGTGTACGGCCAGATGAACGAGCCGCCGGGCAACCGTCTGCGCGTCGCCCTGACCGGCCTGACCATGGCCGAGTACTTCCGCGACGAGAAGGACGAAAACGGCAAGGGCAAGGACGTCCTGCTGTTCGTCGACAACATCTACCGCTACACCCTGGCCGGTACCGAAGTGTCGGCACTGCTGGGCCGCATGCCGTCCGCCGTGGGCTACCAGCCGACCCTGGCCGAGGAAATGGGCGTCCTGCAGGAGCGCATCACCTCGACCAAGAACGGTTCGATCACCTCGATCCAGGCCGTCTACGTTCCCGCGGACGACCTGACCGACCCGTCGCCGGCGACCACCTTCGCCCACCTGGACTCGACCGTCACCCTGTCGCGTTCGATCGCCTCGCTGGGTATCTACCCGGCCGTCGATCCGCTGGACTCCACCAGCCGCCAGATGGACCCGCTGGTCATCGGCCACGAGCACTACGACACCGCCCAGCGCGTCCAGCAGACCCTGCAGAAGTACAAGGAACTGAAGGACATCATCGCGATCCTGGGCATGGACGAACTGTCCGAAGAGGACAAGCAGGCCGTGTCGCGCGCCCGCAAGATCGAACGCTTCTTCAGCCAGCCGTTCCACGTGGCCGAAGTGTTCACCGGTTCGCCGGGCAAGTACGTGCCGCTGAAGGACACCATCCGTGGCTTCAAGGCCATCGTCGATGGCGAGTACGACCACCTGCCGGAGCAGGCGTTCTACATGGTCGGCGGCATCGAAGAAGCGGTCGAGAAGGCCAAGAAGATGGCCGAGAAGGCCTGATCCGGGACGGGCGGGAGCGATCCTGCCCGACCTGACGCCGGCGCCGGGCAGCCGCCCGCGCCGGTGGACCCCCACGGTGGCATTGCGCCGCCGCGAACAGCGAAGAGATTTGCATGAGCACGATCCGTTGCGACATCGTCAGCGCCGAGCAGGAAATCTTCCGTGGCGAAGCGACCCTGGTCGTGGCCACCGGTGAGCTGGGCGAACTGGGCATCGCGCCCAAGCACGCGCCGCTGATCACCCGCCTGAAGCCGGGCAAGGTGGTGGTGACCACGCCGAACGGCGAGCAGCTGGATTTCGCCATTTCCGGCGGCATCCTGGAAGTGCAGCCGCAGGTGGTGACCGTGCTGGCCGACACCGCGATCCGCGCGCAGGACATCGACGAAGCCTCGGTCCGCAAGGCCAAGGAAGAAGCCGAGCGCATCCTGGCCAACCGCGGTGAAGCGATGGAAGTGGCCGAAGCCCAGCAGAAGCTGGCCGAAGCCGTCGTCCAGCTGCAGGCGCTGGAACGCCTGCGCAAGACCCTCAAGCACTGAGGTTCACGCGCTGCATCCACGAGAACGCCGGCCCTGTGCCGGCGTTTTTGTTTGTCAGTTCCGTGCGCATGGCTCCGGGCCGGATCGAACGCCGCAGGCCACGTGTCTCAGCGATACACCACGTGCCGCAGCAGCAGGAACGAGATCATGGCCAACCCGCCTTCCACCAGCGGCTTGGCCAGCCAGGCGTACTGCAGGCCCAATGCATGGTCGGCGCCCGAGACCAGCAGCGTGCTGGCGGTGGTGAGCAGCAGCCACACCGGCAGGAAGCGTGCGAAGCGTCGCCAGCCCAGACGCTGCTGGCCGTCGGCGCTGGCAAAGGTATAGCGGCCATTGAGCCAGAAACCCAGCACCATGCCGGCCAGGCGCCCGGCCAGGTTGCCGGGCACCACCGGTAGTCCGGCGGCCGTGACCAGCACGAACACCGCCCAGTCGAGCAGCAGCTGCAGCACGCCGATGATGAGGTAGGCGCTTCCCTGGCGGAGCAGGCTCATCGGCACGGTGAAGGAAGAGGGATGCCCATGTTAACGGCCCACGCTCTAGAATCACCGGCAACGAAACACGGACTGCCGTTCCCATGACCCAAGCCCTGCACATCATCATCCTCGCCGCCGGTGCAGGAAAGCGCATGAAGTCGGTGCTGCCGAAGGTACTGCAGCCGATCGCCGGCCAGCCGATGCTGGCGCACGTGATCGATGCGGCCCGCGCGCTGCAGCCGGCTGCCATCCACGTGGTCTACGGTCACGGCGGTGAAGCCGTGCGCCAGCATTTCGCCGACCAGCCCGACCTGCAGTGGGCCGAACAGGCGCAGCAGCTGGGTACCGGCCATGCGGTCGCGCAGGCGATGCCGCAGGTGCCCGATGCCGCGCAGGTGCTGGTGCTGTACGGCGATGTGCCACTGATCCGCGCGCAGACCCTGCGCCACCTGCTTGCCCAGCCGGGACGGTTGGCGGTACTGGTGGCCGAGGTCGAGGACCCGACCGGCTATGGCCGCGTGCTGCGCGATGCCGAAGGCAAGGTGGGTGCGATCGTCGAGCAGAAGGACGCCAGCGACGACCAGCTGCGGGTGCGCACCATCAATACCGGCATCATCGCTGCCGAGTCGACTGCGCTGCGCCGCTGGCTGTCACAGCTCTCCAACAGCAATGCCCAGGGCGAGTACTACCTCACCGATGTGTTCGCGTTTGCCGCACATGAGTACACCCCGGCCGAAATGGCGCTGGTGGCCGACGCGCAGGAAGCGGAGGGGGCCAATGATCCGTGGCAGCTGTCGCAGTTGGAACGGGCCTGGCAGCGTCGTGCGGTGCGTGCACTGTGCGCGCAGGGCGCACGCGTGCGTGATCCGGCACGTCTCGATATCCGAGGCACCGTCACCGTCGGCAGCGACGTGTTGATCGATGTCGATGTCGTTCTCGAAGGCAATATCGTGCTGGGCGATGGCGTGACCATCGGACCATTCAACCGGTTGAAGGACGTCCATCTTGGTCCGGGCACGGAAGTGCGTGCGCATTGTGACCTGGAAGGCGTGGTCACCGAAGGTGCCGCGCTGGTCGGCCCGTTCGCGCGCCTGCGGCCGGGTACCGTGCTGGCCGATGGCGTGCACGTCGGCAACTTCGTCGAGACCAAGAAGGTCACCCTCGGCGTCGGCAGCAAGGCCAACCACCTTACCTACCTGGGGGATGCGGTGATCGGTAGCAAGGTGAACATCGGTGCCGGCACCATCACCTGCAACTACGACGGCGTGAACAAGTCGACCACCACCATCGGCGACAACGCCTTCATCGGCTCCAACAGCTCGCTGGTGGCGCCGATCACTATCGGCGAGGGTGCGACCATCGCTGCCGGTTCGGTCATCACCCGCACGGCACCGGATGGCAAGCTGACACTGGCACGTGCACGACAGGAAACCATCGATGGCTGGAAGCGCCCCGTCAAGAAACCCTGAGCCACGGGTTCCGCACGCTGCTGAGCTGGGCCTGCTGCCGGGGATCGAACGGCGCGCCGGCGAGCTGCTGAAGGGCCATGAGGCCCAACCGGTGTTCGCTGGCCATGGCCTGGATCTGCCGACGTTGCAGGAGGGCCTCGAGCGCGGGCAGCTGTGGGTGGTCGATGCTGCCGAGGGCAGCATCGCCGGCTATCTGCTGGCGGGTGAACTGGAAGGTGAGTTCCACGTGCTGCAGATGGATGTGGACCCTGCGTACGCGCGTCGGGGCCACGGTCGCGCGCTGTTGCGCCATGCATTGGCACAGGCCCGGGCGGCAGGCTATCGCTCGGCTGTTCTGACCACGTTGTCCGACGTGCCCTGGAATGCGGCGTTCTATGCCAGCGAAGGCTTCGACGCAGTGCCTGCGGCCGAGTGGAACGATGGCCTGCGCGCCGTCATGGCCGAGGAGGCCGCGCTCGGGTTTCCGATGCACCTGCGGGTGGCGATGCGGCAGGTCTGGTAGGTGCCGGCCCTGGTCGGCGCATCCACGCGTGGCATGGATCTACCCGGCCCGCTCAAGCCACCGGCAACAGGATCGACACGCACAACCCGCCATCCCCACGATTCTGCAGTGACACCCGCCCACCGTGCGCCTCCACGATCTCGCGGGTCAGTGCCAGTCCCAACCCGGTACCGTTGCGCTTGGTCGAATAGAACGGCATCAGCGCGTTCTGCAGCACCTGCTCGTTCATGCCCTTGCCACGGTCCAGCACATCCAGGCGCAGCCACTGCGGCAACCGCGTCAGCTGCACCTGCACGTCATCATTGGGCGGATCGGCTTCGGCACAGGCTTCATGCGCGTTCTTCAGCAGGTTCAACAGGGCCTGCCCGAACTGTGCGATGTCGATGCGGCTGCTCAGCTCGTCGTCCGGCTCGCGTTCCATGCTGAACGGAATCTGCTGGCGCAGGCTGGACAGGAACGGTGCCCAGTGCACGGTCTGCAGTTGCGGCTGTGGCAGCTTGGCGAAGCGCGCATAGCCACGGATGAAACCCTCCAGGTGGCGTGCGCGGTCTTCGATGGTGGTGAAGATCTCCGGCAGCCGATCGAAGCGCTCGCGCTGTACCAGCACGCCGCCGGAATGGGCCAGCGAGGCGATCGGCGCCAGCGAGTTGTTGAGCTCGTGGCTGATCACCCGGATCACCTTCTTCCACGTCTGCACTTCCTGGCGGCGCAGTTCGGCGGTGAGCAGGCGTACCAGCAGCAGGTCGTGGGGGCGGCCGTTGAGCTGGAAAGCGCGGCGCGAGAGGTGATAGACCTGTTCGTCATCCTCATCGCCGTCTTCGCCTTCCGCATGCACCGCGAACAGGCTGTCGCCACCGCGGGCGATGGCATCGCGCAGCTCTACCGGCACCTGTTCCAGCACCTCCTCCAGGCGCTGGCCTTCCAGCTTCCAGCCGCCGTGCAGCAGCTTGCGCGCGGCCAGGTTGGAGAACACAACGCGGGCGATGCCATCGCCACCGGCTGCAATCAGCAGCATCGCCACCGGTGTGTTCTGCACCATGGTGTCCAGCAGCAGTTCGCGCTGCACCAGGCCCTGCCGCTGTGCACGCAGCACGTCACCCAGTTCGCGGTGTGCCTGCACCAGGTCGCCCAGCTCGTCGTTGCCGGGCCAGTGCACGCCGAAGTTGTATTCGCCGTCCCGGTAGCTGCTGGTGGTGCCCGACAGGGCACGCATCAGTGAGCGCACCGGCGCGGTGGCGCGGCGCAGCGTCCACCACATCAGTGACAGCAGGACCAGCGCCGACACCACCGTCACCACCCAGCCGTGGTTCATCCAGTACGCCAGCAGCCACGGCAACGCCGCAGCCAGCGCCAGCACCGGCAGCAGGCGCAGGAACAGGCGGAAGGTGAACGAACGACGCTTCATTCGCGCGGAATACCGTGGCGGTCCATGCGCCGGTACAGCGCCTGGCGGCTCAGGCCCAGCTCGGCGGCAGCCTGGGCGATCACGCCATGGTTGCGTGCCAGCACGTCCTCGATGCGCGCGCGGTCAGGATCGTTGCCGGCACTCGGTGCCGGTCGCGGCACCGGCGCAGCACGCGGCAGGTTGAGATCGGCCACCTCGATGCGGTTGCCGGTCGCCAGCAGTTCGGCGCGCTGGATCACATTGCGCAGTTCGCGCACGTTGCCCGGCCACGGATGCCGTTGCAGGGCCGTGTTGGCAGCACTGGAAAGTGGCTTGCCAGCGGTCAGGAAGCGTTCGGCCAGCGGCACGATGTCGCCCGGGCGCTCGGCCAGCGGCGGCAGCACCAGTTCAACCGTATTGAGGCGGTAATACAGGTCTTCGCGGAAGCTGCCGTCGCGGATCATCGCCGGCAGGTCGGCATTGGTGGCACTGACCACGCGGACCTTGACCTGGCGTTCGCGGTTGGAGCCAAGACGCTCGAAGCGACCGGTTTCCAGCACGCGCAGCAGTTTCATCTGCCCGCCCAGCGACAGGTTGCCGATCTCGTCCAGGAAGAGGGTGCCACCATCGGCGGCTTCGAACTTGCCTTCGCGTGCCTTGTTGGCGCCGGTGTAGGCACCCGCTTCGGCACCGAACAGTTCGGCCTCGATCAGTTCCGAGGGCAATGCACCGCAGTTGACGGTGATGAACGCGCCCTTGGCCACCAGTGAATTGGCCTGGATGATCTGTGCGATCTTCTCCTTGCCTGCACCATTGGGGCCGGTGATCAGCACCGGCAGCTCGGAGCGCGCGACCTGGCAGGCCAGCGCGATGACACGCTCGCTGGCCGGATCGGCGAATACCGCCCCGCACAGCTCGTACTTCTCTTCCAGCGCGTTGCGCTGGCGCAGCTCGCGGCTGCGGCGGCGGTCCAGTTCGCGGCGTGCCTCGGACAACTCCAGCAGGTTGTTGACCGTGGTCAGCAGCTTGCGGTCGTCCCAGGGCTTGGCCAGGTAGTCGGCGGCGCCGGCCTTGACCAGGTCCACCGCGCTGCTGAGGTGGGTCCAGGCCGTCAGCAGGATCACCGGCAGGTCCGGGTGGCGCGCACGGATCTGTGCGAACAGGTCTTCGCCTTCCTCGCCGGAAGTGGTGTCCTCGCTGAAATTCATGTCCTGGATGACCAGGTCGACCGGCTGCGATTCGAGCAGTGCCAACCCCTCGGCCGGGCTCTGCGCCTGCAGGGTGTCGATGTCGTGCAGGGAGAACAGCACGTCCAGCGCGGTGCCCACGCTGGCGTTGTCGTCGATGATCAGGATCGAAGGCATCAAGCAGTTCTGCAGAAAGGGATGGGCGGCGCCGATGGAGCCGTTCGTGTCCATACGCCGGGAGAGCCCGGCGCCACCCATCAAGCATAGCCAAAGCCGTGGCTGCGGGGGCAGGCGGGTTTCAGCGCCGCGGTGGTGGCGGTGGCGGTGGCGGAGCCACCAGCGCCAACCGCCAGGCGGCGGCGTCCACCGGGACCGTGAACTCGCGCCTGTCGCGGCGCAGCAACAGGTACGCAGTCGAAGCACTGGAATGCCGCAGGGCATCGGCAAGATGCTCGACCCGCCGCACGGCCGTATCGTCCACCCGCAGGATGCGGTCGCCGCTGCGCACGCCGAAGCGGGCTTCTGGTCGGGCGGCCTCCACGCGCACCTGGCCTTCGGTCGAGCGCAGCGCCAGGCGGGCATCATTCTGGCGCCATTCCAGCGTCTGCGAGCTGCCACCGCCGGCCAGCACCGGCAGTGGCAGGAGTGCCATCAACAGCACCCAGCCGGCACGCATCTCACGCGCCCCGCGTGGCGACCGCGGGGGGGACCGCTGCCGCACGCCGGGCCGGCCCGAACACTGCGATCTGGCCCAGTACCCACAGCAGCAGCGCACCCAGCGGCAGGTAGAACAAGGGCATGCGTGGCAGCTCGTACATGTTCATCAATGCGAGATTGATCGCATAGGCCGCGAGCATCCCTAGTACGATGCCCAGCGTAGCCAGCAGGAAGTTCTCGGTCTGGAAGTAGCGCAGGATCTGCCCGCGCGTTGCACCGAGCGCACGGCGGATGCCGATCTGCTTGCTGCGCTGCTGCACCCAGAAGCTGGCCAGGCCGATGATGCCCAGGGCAGTGACCACCAGCAACGAGACGCTCACCGTGATCAACAGGCCAACCATCGCACGGTCGTTCTTGAAGAAGTCCTTGCGCTGGTCTTCATAGGTCAGCTTGTCGCGCATCAGCCGGTTGGGATCGTTGCGCTCGAGTGCAGCGGCGGCGGCGTTGAGTACTTCCTCGCGGCGTGCCGGATCGGTACGCAGCACATAGGTGCCGCCATCATCAAAGGTACGCCGCAACGGCAGCAGCATCGAGTTGGTCCAGTTGTCGCTCCATCCATTGGGCGTGCTGAGCGTGTCGACGATGCCGACCACGTTCAGCGGCTGCTTGCCCATGTAGTAGGTCTTGTTCAGCGCGCTGCCGTTGGGTTCCATCTTGGCGGCGGTACTCTGGGTAAGGATCACCGGAATCGCCTGCTCCTTGGCACCGGCCTTGGTGGCTTCCTTGATGTCCTTGTACTCGCTGGGCAGGAAATCACGCCCGGCGATCAGGTTGATGCCCATGGTGCCCAGGCCACCTTCGGACAGTGTGTACATCGAGGCGTTCGTGGTCGGGCGCTCCTGGTCGAGCACGCGCGAGATGCTGCTGCTGGAAGAGCCGTTGCGGAAGGGAACCTGGTTGATGATGGTGGCGCTGCTGACGCCGGGGATGGCACGCAGCGAGGCCAAGTCTTCGCGGGTGCGGGCGGTGGCGTTGGTCTGCTCGCCGATGCCGCTGACGCGCAGCATCACCAGTTCGTTCTCGGCGATGCCGCTGGGCATGCTGATCTTGTCGATGCGCTGGCTGACCAGGAACAGCGCATTGCAGACGATGGCGCAGGTCAGGGCGACTTCCAGCACGATCAGCGCGGCGGCAGTCTTATGCCGGCGCAGGGTGCTGAGGATGGGGCGGATATCCATGGGAGTCCTCGTTCTCGTGCTTACTGCGACTTGAGCTGGATGGCCGGGGTGACCTGCATCGCGCGCCATGCGGGCAGGAAACCCGCGGCAAGACTGGCGAACAGGGTCAGGCCCAGGGCGAGCAGCAGCATGCTGCCGTCAAGGTGGGCCAGCTTTGCGTAGTCGACCGGTTGCTGGCGTACGGCATACAGGCCGAGCAGGGCCAGGCCGATGCCGAGCACGCCACCGACCACGCCGACCGCACCGGCTTCCACCAGGCATTGCAGGAAGATCTGCCCACGACTGGCGCCCAGTGCGCGGCGCACGCCGATCTCACCGCTGCGGCGCAGGAACTTGGCTAGCAGCAGACCGACCGTGTTGACCAGGCAGACACCCAGGAAGCCCAGCGCCAGCCACAACTGCAGGCGGACGTCGCTGGGTACTGCGCCGTTGAAGTCCAGCCACTCCATCACGTTGCGCAGCCGCACGTTCGGGGGGCGCTGGAAGCGACCGGCTTCGCGCTGCTGGCTGGAGTAGTTCTCCAGGTAGCGGCGGTAGTCGCCGGCCTTGGCCGGATCCATCTCCACCCAGTACTGCAACCAGGCACAGGGTGCATTGAGCGAATGGCTGTTGTCGTCCGGGTTCTCGCCAAAGCAGTTCATGTTGCCGCTGTTGCCCAGCTTCAGATCGAACGAGGTGGAGATCGGCAGCAGCAGGTCTTCATCCTTGCCGTAGCTGCCCGTGGTCAGGTCGTAGAAATGCGGCTCGGGGCTCCATTCCTGCATCACGCCGACGATGCGGTAGGACTGGCCTTCCATGCGAATGTCACGCCCCACGCTGTTGGCACCCTGGAACAGTTTGTCGTTGAGTGCCTTGGAGATGACCACCACGCGGGCACGGGCATCGTCATCCTCCCGGGTCCACGGGCGACCATACTGCATCGGCACTTCGAACATCGGGAAGAAGTCGGCCGAGGTCCAGCGGGTGTCGATGGTGAACGGCTTGAGCGTGGCACTGGTCGGCTCGATGGTGCCGCCGCCGCCGCTCATCAGCGCCTGGCGCTCGCCCTTGGCTTCGCGCAGCAGCGCTTCACCGTCGAACCGGGTCAGCTGGGTCTCCGGTTCTTCGCCCGGCACATAGCCACCACGGCCACCGGGATCGAGCTGCACATAGAACAGGCGGTTGCTCTTGCCGGGAATCGGGTCGCCCGACAGCACGTGGAACACGGTCAGGGTGGTCATCGAGGCGCCGATGCCCAGCGCGATGGCAACCACCATCAGCGCGGTCAGCACCTTGTTGCGGCGGAAGCTGCGCGCCGCCAATCGGGCGTAGTAGGCGAACATGGCCGGCCCTCACTCGTTGACGGCGGCGATATGGCGCGGCGTGGCCAGCACCGGCTCACGCACCAGGTCGGTGACCTGGCCGTCGACGATGTGCACGTTGCGCTGCGCGCGCGCGGCCAGTTCCGGGTCGTGGGTGACCATCACGATGGTGGTGCCCGCGGCGTTGATCTCCTCCAGCAGTTCCATCACGCCGCGGGCCATCTGCGTGTCCAGGTTGCCGGTCGGTTCGTCGGCCAGCAGCAGGCGCGGGCTGCCGGCCAGGGCGCGTGCGATCGCCGCGCGCTGCTGCTGGCCGCCGGACAATTCATTCGGGTAGTGCTTCATGCGCGAGCCGAGGCCGACCTGGGTCAGCGCCTTCTCGATGCGCTCACGGCGTTCGGTGGCGCTCATCTTCCGATAGCGCAGCGGCACGTCGACGTTGTCGAACAGGTTGAGGTCGGGGATCAGGTTGAAGCCCTGGAAGATGAAGCCGATCTTCTGGTTGCGCAGGCGGCTGCGCGCATCATCGCCCAGCGTGCTCACGTCCTGGCCGTCGAGCATGTAGGTGCCGCTGGTGAAGGTTTCCAGCAGGCCGGCGATGTTGAGGAAGGTGGTCTTGCCGGAACCGGACGGGCCGGTGACGGCGACGAACTCGCCTTCCTTGACCTGCAGTTCCAGCGAGCGCAGTGCGTGGGTTTCCACCTGTTCGGTGCGGAAGACCTTGGCGACCGAACGCATTTCGAGCATGTACATGGGGTGTCCTCTCTCCAGGATTCAGGTATCAGGTATCAGGTATCAGTTGACGGAGACGCGTTCGGCGTCCTTGAACAGGTCGCTGCCGGAGACCACGATGCGGTCGCCCGGCTGCACGCCCGACTTGATTTCCACTTCGCCCAGGCTGCTGACGCCCAGTTCCACCGGACGACGCACCGCAGTGCGGCCATCCATCACATAGGCGATGCCGTTGCCCTGCTCGACGAACGGGCCACGCTCGACCTTCATCACATCCTTGCGGGTATCGAGCAGCACGCGCACCGACATCCGCTGGCTCTGGCGCAGGCCTTCCGGCTGCGCGCTGGCAAAGCGCACGCGGGCGTTGACCTCGCCGTTGACCACCTCCGGCGACACCGCGCTGATCTCGCCCGGGAACGGCTTGCCGTTGCCGCCGGTCAGCTGTGCCGGCATGCCGATCGCCAGGTCGCGGGCGAAGCTCTCCGGCACCTTGATCTCGACCTCGAACTTGGACAGGTCGACCACGCCCAGCACCGGCGCATTGGCCGCCAGATTGGTGGACTGCACCGCCTGCACCTGGCCGACCTGGCCATCGAACGGTGCACGCAGGGTCAGTGCGTCGACCTGGCGCTGCACTTCAGCCACCACGGCCTTCTGGCGATCGGCCAGCAGGCGCTTGTTGCGGGCATCCAGGTCAGCGCCCTGGCTCTGCAGGCGCGCATCGGTGGTGGCATTGGCCAGGGTGATGTCGGCCTTCTTCAGCGAGTCCTTGGCCTTGGCCAGGTCGATCTGCGGCACCGCACCGCCGTCGTAGCCGCGCTGGTAGCGCTGCAGGTCACGGTCGGCCGCCTGCCGTTCGATCGTGGCCTGGTCGGTTTCCTTGCGCGACTTGGCACGGGCCAGGGTGGCATCCAGCGCGGCGCGGCTGGCCTCGGCTTCCAGGCCGGCCAGGGTGGCCTGCTCCTGGGCCAGCTTGCTGCGCAGTTCCGGGCTGTCGATGATCGCCAGCTCCTGGCCCTGCTTGACCACGTCGCCGGCGACCACCTTCAGGTCCACGGTACCGGCCGAGATGGCATACAGGATCGGGCTGTTGGCGGCGATCACGCGGCCGTCGGCGGCGATGTCACGGACCAGGTCGCCACGCTTCACTTCGGCGATGCGCACGCGGCTGCTGTCGAACGAGCGGCTGGCATTGGACCAGGCATGCACCGCCCAGCCGATGCCAGCGATCAGCGCGATGGCACCCAGCGCAGGCCAGCGATAGCGCTGCCAACTGGCCCGGTTGGAGCCGGCCGGGGCGGAGGAAACGATCTGGTCCTGTGCGGAAGTGTCGCGGATCATCGGGTGCGTGCCTGGCGGTGGTGGTAAGTACCAAGCATGTAGCGTGCCAACTTTATTTCCTTTCAGGTCAATAGGTTGGCTGGAGTGCTGAAGTGTCCGGGTGTCCGCGGACACCTTTCCGGACACTTTCATTAAGCGGACAGGAGGGGGAAGCCGGACGCGCGGGCTAGAATGTGGCCATCGTCTTCAAGGAAACGCGTGACATGTGTGGAATCGTGGGTGCGATCGCCGATCGCGACGTAGTACCGGTACTGATCGAGGGTCTGAAGCGCCTTGAGTACCGTGGCTACGATTCCTCGGGCATCGCCGTGATCGACCAGAGCGAGCGTCCGGAAGTCCGCCGGGTGCGTCGTACCGGCCGCGTGTCGGAAATGGCCACGGCGGCCGAGGCTGAAGGTTTCAACGCGGTGCTGGGCATCGGCCACACCCGCTGGGCCACCCACGGGGGTGTCACCGAAGCCAACGCCCATCCGCATATCAGCCACGGCGTGGCGCTGGTGCACAACGGCATCATCGAGAACCACGAGGAACAGCGCGAGAAGCTGCGCGCGATGGGCTACACCTTCGAGTCGCAGACCGACACCGAAGTCATTGCGCACCTGATCCATCATCATCTGAAGGATGGCGACGATCTGCTGGTGGCACTGCAGCACACGGTGAAGGAACTGACCGGTGCCTATGCGCTGGCCGTAGTCAGCCGCGCCGAGCCGGAGCGCTTCGTCTGCGCGCGCATGGGCTGCCCGCTGCTGGTGGGCCTGGGCGAGGGCGAGAACTTCGTTGCCTCCGACGTCTCGGCGGTGATTTCGGCCACCCGCAAGGTGATCTTCCTGGAAGAGGGCGACACCGCCGAGATCCGTCGCGACGGCGTGCGCATCTTCGATGAGCATGACCAGCCGGTCGAGCGTGACGTGCATCTGTCCGATGTGTCGCTGGCATCGCTGGAGCTGGGCCCGTACCGCCACTTCATGCAGAAGGAAATCCACGAGCAGCCGCGCGCGCTGGGCGACACCATCGAGGCGGCGATCGATGCCGGTGGTTTCCCGGCCGAGCTGTTCGGCAAGAATGCCGAAGCCGTGTTGTCGGGCATCGAGGGCGTGCAGATCATCGCCTGCGGTACCAGCTACTACGCCGGCCTTACTGCACGCTACTGGGTCGAGGCCATCGCCGGCCTGCCGTGCAGCGTGGAGATCGCCAGCGAGTACCGCTACCGCGCCGCCTACGCGAATCCGAAGCACCTGATCGTCACCATTTCCCAGTCCGGCGAAACGCTGGATACGATGGAAGCGCTGAAGTACGCCAAGTCGCTGGGCCACAAGCACACGCTGTCGATCTGCAACGTGCCGGAAAGTGCGATCCCGCGCGCCAGCGAACTGGTCTGCTACACCCGCGCCGGCGCCGAGATCGGCGTGGCCTCGACCAAGGCGTTCACCACCCAGCTGGCCGCGCTGTTCCAGTTGACCGTGGTGCTGGGCAAGCTGAAGGGCCGCATCGACGCGGCGCAGGAAGCGGACTACCTGGAGCAGCTGCGCTTCCTGCCGGGCAGCGTGCAGCATGCGTTGAACATGGAACCGCAGATTGCCGCCTGGGCCGAGCGTTTCGCGCGCAAGAGCAGTGCGCTGTTCCTCGGTCGTGGCCTGCATTACCCGATCGCGCTGGAAGGTTCGCTCAAGCTCAAGGAGATCTCCTACATCCACGCCGAGGCCTATCCGGCCGGTGAGCTGAAGCATGGCCCGCTGGCGCTGGTGGACGAGGACATGCCGGTGGTGGTGATCGCCCCCAACGACAGCCTGCTGGAGAAGGTGAAATCGAACATGCAGGAAGTGCGCGCGCGTGGCGGCGAGCTGTTCGTGTTCGCCGACCAGGACAGCAACTTCAACGAGTCCGAAGGCGTGCACGTGATCCGCACGCCGCGCCACGCGGGCGTGCTCAGCCCGATCGTGCACACCATTCCGGTGCAGCTGCTGGCGTACCACACCGCGCTGGCGCGCGGCACCGACGTGGACAAGCCGCGCAACCTGGCCAAGAGCGTGACGGTGGAGTAACACCTGTTGCGTTGGCGTGCACCTGCCGACAGGCGCACGCCAACGCAAAGCAGCATTTCCTGACGTTCCCGCACCGGCATCAAGGATCGATCCCGCATGCTCACTCCGTGGCCCCGTGCTGTCTTCGCTGGTCTTGCCTGGCTGGCGCTGCTGCTGGCCTGCAGCACCCCCGTGCTGGCTCAGACCGCTCGCAAACCTTCGGCCTATGAGCATCGCCCGGAGGGCGGTGCGGCACAGGTGCCGCCCGCCGAAGGGCCTGATTTCCTGCCGCGCATCGACAACCGCCAGCAGTTCATGCAGCTGGCACGCGTCTACAACGCCGGCACCGCGCTGGAAATGCCGCACCTGATCTTCGTGATCGATCGGCATGACAGCGGCCGCGTCTACTACATCAATACACGCCGGCATTCCCTGCACGAACAGTTCGTGCGCCAGCGGCGGCTGGTGCGGTCGATGGACAAGGCCACGCTGAATGCGCAGTACCGCGATCCGCAGCGCCGCTTCCTGTTCGGTACCGTGGCCTGGCAGCAGGACCTGCCTGGCTACACCTACGAGTTCTGGGAAGGTGACCGCCTGACCGCGCCGCTGTTGCGGCAGGCGCAGGACGTGCTGCTGGCGTCCTTCGCAGACCCGATCCGTTTCAAGACCAACTCCACCGCGCACGAGCAACTGGCGCGGCAGATGAAGCTGGCCTACGTCAGCCAGGAGGAACTGCTGCGCGAGCAGCGTTTCCTGCCGCTCAACACCGGGTACGCGGAAGGGCGGTTGCGCATCGTGCGTTCGGAAGCGCAGCTGCGCGACGTATCGCCGCGCGACATCCTGGTGTTGGACGAGGTGCCGATCGCATTGTCGCCGGTGGCAGGCCTGGTCACGCAGCGGCCATCGACGCTGCTGTCGCACGTCAACCTGCTGGCCAAGGGATGGGGCATCCCCAATGCCTACGTACGCGATGCGCAGGCTGCGCTGCGGCAGTACGAAGGGCGGTGGGTCGCGTTGGAGGTCAACGCAAGCGGCTACCGGGTGTCGCCGCTGGCGCGCCCGGCGCGCACCCCCTCCACGGCAGGGACGGCGCGTCCCGTGCGGCGTCACCTGCCTCGCCCCGATCTGGGCGTGGTTGCCTTGAAGCCGCTGGCGACCCTGCGTGCACGTGACAGTGCCCAGTGCGGCGTGAAGGCCGCCAACCTGGGTACGCTGCGCGCGGTACTGCCGCCGGCCGCACGGGTGCCGGACGGCTTCTGCATTCCGTTCGCTCACTATGCAGCGATGCAGCAGCGCCTGCAGGTTCCGCAGCGCCTGCGCTCACTGCAGCAGCGTCCGGGTTTCAGCAACGATCCGGCGGTCCGCCGCGAAGCACTGGCGACGCTGCGTGCATACATTGAAGGCGCAGTTCCCGATGCGGGCTTCCAGCGCGAACTGGAACGGCAATGGCAAGGGCAGTTGAAGGGGGCGGCGGTGTTCGTGCGCAGCTCATCCAACTCAGAGGATCTGCCGGGCTTCAGCGGGGCAGGGCTGTACTCCACGGTCCCCAACGTGACCCGTGCCGAAGCGGTGGCCAAGGCGGTGCAGGCGGTCTGGGCATCGGTCTACAACTTCGAAGCCTACGAGGCGCGCGCGGCGGCCGGCCTGCCGCAGGACGCGGTGGCGATGGCGGTGCTGGTGCAGGTGGCCGCACCGTCGGACAGTTCCGGTGTGATGATCACCCGCGATCCGTTTGATGCGGCCCGCCGCCATGTCACGTACATTTCAGCCAAGCGTGGCTTGGGCATCCGCGTGGTCGAGGGCAAGCGCCAGGCCGAGCAGGTGATGTACTCCTCCTGGTCGAAGGCAGTACAGGTACTGAGCCGGTCGGCCGAAGACACCCAGCTGGTGGCGCGTGCCGGTGGCGGCGTGCGCGAGGTACCGATCACCGGCTCACGACACGTGCTGACGGATGCGCTGATCGCGCGGCTGGCACGGATCGGTACCACCACCAAGCAGGCGCTGGGTGGGAGGGACCAGGACATCGAGTGGGCCGTGGTGGGCGATGAGGTGCTGATCCTGCAGTCGCGCCCGTATGTGGACGGAGGCGCGCACCAGCGCGCTGCCCGGACGTTGCCGGCGGCTACCGTGCCGCCAGAGTCGGCAAGGCACTGAGCCAGGCGCAGGCCCCCTGGTCATTGTCGCTGGAACTTTAGGCGCCATGACCCGTGGCATTCAGCGGCGGTTTCAGCCGCGGTGCCATTCTCTGGATCGTCAGTTGGTTCCCACGACGAACTGTCCTATCGATGCCGGTAGTGACCGATGGTCGCAGTCGTAGAATCGATTTGACCGAGGTCCGGGTTGAGCGGTTGAACCCCCTCGTTCGCGTTGCAGCACGTCGTCTGCCGATCCGTTCCATGCGGCAGCCGGGTGCGCCAGACGTGCGCTGAAAGGTCTGTTCCCGGGGAGGGGGCGTATCGGAAGAGCACACTTTTTGACTTCAGTGACCTGCACCAGGAAACAAGAATGAACGTCCGCGAACTCCTGCAATCCAAGAAAGAAGCTGTCATCACCATCGACGCCGAAGACACCATCGGTGCCGCCGCCCACAAGATGAGCGCGAACAGGATCGCTGCGCTGGTGGTGATGAAGGACGATGCCCCGGTCGGCATCATTTCCGAGAAGGACATCGTGCGTACCCTGGCCGACGACGGCCCGCAGGCCGGTCGCCGGGTGATCTCCAGCCTGCCGTCCACCGGCCTGGAGGGCATTGCGCCGGAAGCCACGCTGAAACAGGCCATGTCGTTGATGACGTACTCGCGGCGCCGCCATCTGATGGTCACTGAAGGCACCCGCCTGGTCGGCATCCTCAGCCTGGGCGATATCGTGAAGAACCTGCTGGGCGAGCTGGAGCTGGAAAAGGCCGTGCTGCAGGACATCTACATGGCGGCGCATTGACGCTGCAACAGAAGCCTCGCTGGTAGCAGAACAACGGCCGGGTGCGGATGCACCTGGCCGTTTTCCTGTGCGCGCTTTGATTCGGCTAGTCTGATCAGGCGTGAACGTGCACGTTGCAGACAGCGAGAGGAAATGGAATGTTCCAGAATGCGAGAAGGGAATTACTGGGCCCGCTGCATAGCCTGCTGAAGCGGCCGCTGGAGTTCCGCGCGGTGGACAGCATTGAAAAGCATCTGCGCCGGTTGCTTGAGACACGCCCGGACTACGACGCCCTGTGTGAGCTTGCGCGCTGGTACGACGCGCAGCGGGCTGCTGTATTGCCGCTGTTGCCGGCACTGCATGCGAAGTTGCAGGATCGGCTCTCCATCATCCTGCCTGCCGGTGCCTGTGTAGATCGCGTAGCGACCAGCGTGCGGCACGGGCAGGGCGGCGCCGAGCCATTCCCGCAATGTGCGCAGGCATCGGCGCAGATCCAGCTGGAGCGCCTCTCCGACCTGCTGGAGCTCGCCCAGTGCGGAGCGGGCGATCCATCGCAGGACGACGTTGTATGCCAGACCCTGCAGGTCATGCTGCTGAGCGAGGCGCTTGCGCTGGTGCTTTCCGGATTGGCGTGCGCCTCCCGGCAGAGTGACGGATCGCTGCTGCTTGAACCCGGCGATGTCCACAGCCTGGGTCTGCTGAAGCAGGCCTGGTTCGCGCGGTGGCTGGACAGCAACAGCGCGATGGCGTTGATGTTCCGCATTGCCGAGTGTTCCGCTCAGGCCGCGGGGCGTTCCACGCAACTGGATGAGCTGCTGGCCCATGCGGTACTGGACCGGGCACTGACCGTTACCTGGGCGTTTCTGGAATCGGATGCCACCTCGCACAGAAGCATGGCCTTTGCCCATGACGCTGCTCGTCTGGTCGTTTTCATGCTTTCCCGCCATGGAGCAGGAGAGATTTTCATTGGACGAGCACAGCTGCGCGAAGCGGACCTGGATGATGTCCTGCAGACCATCCTTGCGTGGCAGTCAAAGGGATTGAGAACCGATTGGATGGTGGTGCCGGGGCCGACGGGCTACATGCTGGCCGGTGGCTGGGACAAGGCGCTGCGCTGTGTGCTGGTGCAGTTCGCGCAGTCGGCCGGTGAGACCGAGCTGCTGCGTAGGCTGATCGGCGGTGATGGATTCGAACGGAGCTATATCCGAAGCCGCCTGGAACGCCAGCTGATCCAGCCGCAGCGCTATTCCGTGCACGAGGGAATCCAGAAGCACCATGTGCTGAAGGATCCGCCAGCCGATCTGGATGTGGAGTACATCCTTCACGACTCGCTGTTGCAGCATCACTACTTCATTCAGGCCAAGCACGCCGCCAGGGGCGAGGTGGGGTATCTGGACAGCGTGGTCGCGGCGCTGCAGAAGGATCTCAGCGATGGCCTGCGGCAGTTGCGAGGGGCCAAGGCCTGCCTGGAAGATGGCCGGCTGGAGCCCCTGTGGGCGTCACGCGGGTTGTCGGGCGTGACCGCCGCCAACAGCAGTTTCCTGCTGGTCCACAACATCGCGCATCTTGACCTGCAGGTGACCGACGATGGCATCGCGCTTTATGACTGGCGGACGCTGCGGAATCTACTGGATGACGCGGCCGTCACTGTCAGAAGGCCTGGGGAGCAGGAGGTCCTTCGGCGCGCTGCTTCACCACTGAGCGTCGCCAATCCGATGAGTGTGGTGCACACGTTGCTGTCCGAACACGGCATCTATGCGGGAGCCGAACAGGCCGCGTGGGCACCCTTGGCCGTCACCAGTTCGATGGAGCTGGTGGCCGGCCGTGTGCATATGCGCGCCTTGGGGATCTGAGGGCGCCGCGCGCATCCAAGCGGACACCGCGTCGGCACCGGGCAGCTACGATCGCACCCAGGGCCTAGAACGTGACTTTCACCGAATCCGCGCTGTAGTTCGCCGGGCCGTGGTAGACCACCTCGATGTTGTTGCCATCCGGGTCCAGCACGAACGCCCCGTAGTAGCCCGGATGGTAGGGACGCTCGCCCGGCGCGCCGTTGTCGGTGCCGCCGGCGGCAATCGCGGCGCTGTGGAAGGCATCGACGGTGTCGCTGTCGCGCGCCTGGAAAGCCAGATGGTGTCGCCCGGTCAGCTGGCCGGCGGCGGCCTCGCTGCTGGCACTGGAAATGAACAGCTCGTCGGCCCAGAAGAAGTCCGGCCCTTCGCCGCCCAGCGGCACGCCGATGGTGTCGAACACCGCCTCGTAGAAGCGGCGGCTGGCCGCCAGGTCGCGCACTACCAGCTGGATGTGGTCGATCAGGCGGCCACGGTGAAGTTCCATCGTTTCCATACGAACCTCGCAAAAAAGGGGACGGAGTCGGTAGCGCCGGGCATGGCCTGGCGCTACCGGAATTGTGCCCCTTTCCGGGTCAGGCGTTGGCGATGATCTCGACCCAGTAGCCGTCCGGGTCCTTGATGAAGGCCAGGTTCTTCATGCGGCCGTCGGTGAGGCGTTTCTGGAAGGTCACGCCGAGATCTTCGAAGCGCTGGCAGGCGGCCTCGATGTCCGGCACCGATACACAGATGTGGCCGAAGCCGCGCGGGTCGCTGTTGCCGTCGTGATAGACCGCGCCGTCCTGGGTTTCGGTGCCGTGGTTGTGGGTCAGTTCCAGCACGCCCGGCAGGCCGGCCATCCACAGGCGGCGCTGGCTGTCGTCTTCCGGCACCACCGCGCCGGCCGGCACGTAGGCCAGGAAGTACAGGCTGAACTGGGCCTCCGGGAAGTCGCGCTTGTCGATCAGCTGGTAGCCGAGCACGCGGGTGTAGAAGTCCAGCGAGGCGGTGATGTCCTTCACCCGCAACATGGTGTGGTTGAACACGAAGCCGGTGGTTTCGGCCGGGGCCTGGGCGGCGACGCCGGGGATATCGCGCAGGGCGGGAATGGTCATGGGGGAGGTCCTTCAGACAGGGCCGTTGCCGGCCGGATGGGTCCATTCTACCGGCCGTCACCTGACGGCACCGCGACGTACAATGGCCGGATCGCACCGTTCCGTTCTGAGCATTGCCCGCCATGTCGCAGCGTGAATGGGTGGCCGCCGCCATCCGCAAGATCGAAGCCGATTTCAACCGCTCCGCCGATACCCACCTGATCCCGCTGGCGTTGCCCGGGTTCGAGGGCATCGACCTGTACCTGAAGGACGAGTCGAGCCATCCCACCGGCAGCCTCAAGCACCGGCTGGCGCGCTCGCTGTTCCTGTATGCGCTGGCCAATGGCTGGCTGCGTGAAGGGCGGCCGGTGATCGAGGCCTCCAGTGGCTCGACCGCCGTCTCCGAAGCCTATTTCGCGCGCCTGCTGGGCCTGCCGTTCATTGCAGTGATCCCGGCGACGACCTCGCCGGAGAAGATCGCCGCGATCGAGTTCCACGGGGGGCGCTGCCATCTGGTCGAGCGCGCCTGCGACCTCAACTGTGATTCGGAGAAGCTGGCACGGGAAACCGGCGGCCACTTCATGGACCAGTTCACCTATGCCGAGCGCGCCACCGACTGGCGTGCCAACAACAACATCGCCGAGTCCATCTTCAAGCAGATGGCCGAAGAGCCCAGCCCGGTCCCGGAGTGGATCGTGTGCAGCCCCGGCACCGGCGGTACCGCCGCCACCCTGGGCCGCTATGTCAGCTATCGCCGCCACGACACCCGCATCCTGTGCGCGGACCCGGAAGTGTCGGTGTTCTTCGACGGCTACCGGGCCGCCGTGGCCGGTGAACAGGACTGGCGCGACCTGACCTGCAGTGGCGGTTCGCGCGTGGAAGGCATCGGCCGGCCGCGGGTGGAGCCGAGTTTCATCCCGACCAGCGTCGATGCGATGGTCAAGGTGCCCGACGCGCTGAGCCTGGCCGCGATGCGCCATGTCAGCCGCCAGCTCGGCCGTCGTGTCGGCGGCTCGACCGGCACCAACTTCATCGGTGTGCTGCAGGCGGCGCAGTGGATGCGCGAGGCAGGGCACCAGGGCAGCATCGTCAGCATCCTGTGCGACAGCGGCGAGCGCTATGCGCAGAGCTATTACGACCCGGCGTGGTACGTGCGCCAGGGCATCGATGTCGATGGCGCCGATGCGCAACTGGCGGCGGCGGTGGCCGGGCAGGGGCTGCCGGCGTTGCCATGGTGCAGCCTGGAAGCGTTGTAGGACGGCCAACGTTGCCGCCGGGCATGGCCCGGCGCTACCGATCATGCCCGGCGGTCACGAGGGCGTCTCAATACCCTGCCGCAGTGAACGCATCCAGGACTGCATCACGCAGGGCATCGGGCAGGGCCTCGATGTCCATCGCGCGGTCATCCAGATGCAGGCTGGGGTCCAGAGTGCTGGCGCGGCCCTGGGCCAACGCCTGCAGCCACAGCAGCACGCAGATCACGAACTCGCGCTCATGGCCCAGCCGAAGCTGGCTGGCACCGCGTTCGACCACCTCGAAGGGGTACCAGTCCTGGGCGTCGTTGAAGGTGCCGCCCTGCTGCAGCACCGCCTGCAGCTGTTGCAGGTGACGCGGGGCGTCGTCGCCGGCATCGCACAGCGCGGCGATCCAGGTCAGTTCGGCGGGGCTGGCAGACAACGCCAGCGACCGTGACGGTGGGGCGGATGCAACTGCAGCCAGACCTTCCATGTAGGGCCTCGTTCGGTACGTGCCGCTGCGGACTCCCCCGCAGCGAGAGCTTCGAACCGGAGCCGTAAGGCCGACGTGAATGCCAGCGTCCGCCAGCGCTGATCCATGCATGGCGTGGATCTGCCTGGTGCGGGCGCAGGCGCCGTAATCCCCGGCCCCTTGTCTGCGACCGTTGCCAGCGCCATATCTACCGGGCTGCCCGCCTGCCGGGCCCGTATCCTGGAGATCCGCCGTGACTGTTGCCAACCCCCTGCTCGATTTTTCCGGCCTGCCGCGCTTCGAGGCGATCCGCCCCGAGCATGTGGCGCCGGCGCTGGATGTGCTGCTGGCCGAGGCCGAAGCCGCGGTCAGCGTGGCCGAGCAGGTGCAGCCGGTGCGCTGGGAGACCTTCGTCGCCCCGCTGGATGACGCGACCGAGCGCCTGTGGCGCGCCTGGGGCCTGGTCGGCCACCTGCAGGGCGTGGTCAACACGCCGGCACTGCGTGAGGCCTACAACAGCAACCTGCCGCGGGTGACCCGTTTTGCCAGCGCGCTCGGCCAGAACCTGGCCCTGTATCGCCAGTACCAGGCACTGGCCGCCAGCCCGGAGGCCACGGGCTTTGACGAGGCCCAGCGCAAGGTGCTGGACAACACCCTGCGCGACTTCCGACTGGGGGGCGCCGAGCTTGCGCCCGAGGCGCAGCAGCGCTTTGCGGCGATCAAGGAGGAGCTGTCGGCGCTGTCGGCGAAGTTCTCGCAGAACGTGCTGGATGCCACCGATGCGTGGTCGCTGATCATCGAGGACGACGCGCGCCTGAAGGGGCTGCCGGATGATGTGAAGGCCGCTGCGCATGCTGCGGCAGGGAAGGACGGCAAGACCGGCTGGAAACTGACCCTGCAGATGCCGTGCTACCTGCCGGTGCAGACCTGGGCCGAAGACCGCGACCTGCGCGAGATCCTGTACCGTGCCAGCGCACAGCGTGCGTCCGAGTTCGGCGACGATGCGCTGGACAACAGCGGCAACATCGACCGCATCCTCGCCCTGCGCGCGGAACTGGCCGCGCTGCTCGGCTTCGGTTCGTATGGCGACTATTCGGTGGCGACCAAGATGGCGCAGGACCCCGCCGAAGTGCTCGGTTTCCTGCGCGACCTGGCGGCACGTGCCAAGCCATTCGCGGCCAGGGATCGCGCCGAGCTGGAGCAGTTCGCGCGCGAACAGCTCGGCATCGATACCCTGCAGGCCTGGGACCTGGCGTTTGCCGCCGACCGCCTGAAACAGGCGCGCTACAGCTATTCCGAGCAGGAAGTGAAGCAGTACTTCACCGAACCCAAGGTACTGGGTGGCCTGTTCTCGGTGATCGAGCAGCTGTACGGCCTGCGCGTGCAGGAGGACAGCGCGCCGGTGTGGCACGAAGACGTGCGCTTCTTCCGCCTGATCGATGCGCAGGGCGTGCTGGTCGGCCAGTTCTACCTGGACCTGTACGCACGCGAAGGCAAGCGTGGTGGCGCGTGGATGGACGATTGCCGCAACCGCCGCGCGCGCGCCGATGGCAGCGTGCAGACGCCGCTGGTCTACCTGGTGTGCAACTTCGGCCGTGGTGCCAACGGCAAGCCGGCCACCTTCAGCCACAACGAAGTGACCACGCTGTTCCATGAAATGGGCCACGGCCTGCACCAGCTGCTGACCCGCATCGGCGAGCTGGGTGTGGCCGGCATCAACGGCGTGGAATGGGACGCGGTGGAGCTGCCCAGCCAGTTCATGGAGAACTTCTGCTGGGAATGGGACCACCTGCAGGGCATGACCGCCCATGTAGAAACGGGCGAGCCGCTGCCGCGCGCGCTGTACGAGCGCATGCTGGCCGCGCGCAACTTCCACAGTGGCATGGCCACGGTTCGCCAGCTGGAGTTCGGCCTGTTCGACATGCTGCTGCACAGCCAGTTCGAACCGGCGCAGGACAGCGTGCTGGGGCTGCTCGATCGCGTGCGCGCGGAAGTAGCGGTGAACCACCCGCCGGCCTGGAACCGCTTCCCGCACCAGTTCAGCCATATCTTCGCCGGTGGCTACGCGGCGGGCTACTACAGCTACAAGTGGGCCGAGGTGCTGAGCGCCGATGCCTACGCCGCGTTCGAGGAAGCGCCGCAGGCGCTGGCGGAAACCGGTGCACGCTTCCGCGATGAGATCCTGTCGCGGGGTGGCAGCCGCCCCGCGGCGGAGAACTTCAAGGCCTTCCGCGGCCGCGCACCGCAGATCGACGCGCTGCTGCGGCACTCGGGCATGGCGTAAACCGCTGTAGTGGGTGCCAACCTTGGTTGGCACTTTCTGGGCAATGGTGCGGACCAAGGTCCGCACCCACCGAAGAGCGGTGCTCTATTCGGCGTAGATCATCTTCCGGGTCATGCCACCGTCTACGATGAAGTCCTGGCCGGTGGTGAAACCGGACAGTGATGAAAGCAGGTACACCGCCAGCGCGCCAATGTCTTCGGGGCGGCCGACCCGGCCGACCGGATGCTGTGCATGGTCGGTGGCCGAGTACTCCGGCGCGTGGCGCCGCGAAGGGGCCTGCCAGGCGGTGGTGCCGATCCAGCCGGGACTGATGCTGTTCACTCGCACCGCCGGGCCGCTGCTGATCGCCAGTGCATGGGTGAAGGCCAGCAGCCCGCCCTTGGCGGCCGCATACGCCTCGCTGTGCGCTTCGGATTGCCAGGCGCGGGTCGAGGCGATGTTGATGATCGCGCCGGCTGCGCTGGCCGACAGCGCGGGCAGTGCGTGCTTGCTGCACAGGAAGGCGCCGTGCAGCGACGACAGGCGGCGCTGCCACTCGTCCCAGTCCATGTCCTGCAGCCGCGTGCCGTGCGGGCCGGCGATCCCCGCGTTGTTGACCAGCCCGTCGATGCGGCCGAACTGCTGCAGGGCGACAGCGATGAAGTCGCGCACGCTGGCATCGTCGGTGATGTCCAGGCGCTGGAATGCGGCGTCATCGCCGCGCTGCCATTCCGCCAGGCACGCCTCGCCGGCCTCCTCATCCAGGTCGCCGATCAGCACGCGGCCACCGGCACCGAGCACGGCCTGGGCGATGCCGCGACCAATGCCGTTGGCGCCGCCGGTGACCAGTACCACCTTGCCCGACAGCGGCGCGGCCGGCCATGCGGCAATCGGCGGCACCGTGCTCACGTCAGGTCTTCGCCACGCAGCCGGCGATGCCAGCCGTCCACGCCGATGCGGTCCAGCGTCTGGATGTTGCGCTCGACGATCACGTCCGGATCAGGGAACGCGTCCACCGCGCGCGCCACGCTGTCCTCGCGCAGCAGGTGCAGGGTGGGGAAGGGCGCGCGGTTGGTGTAGTTGCTGGCGTCGTCCGCGGCCACGCCATCGAACTGGTAGTCCGGGTGGAAGCTGGCCACCTGCAGGATGCCCTGCAGGTCCAGTGCCTCGATCGCCGCGTCGGCGTTGTCGAGGAAATCGTTGTAGTCGAGGAAGTCGGCCAGCACCTGCGGATGCACGATCAGCGTGGTGTCGATCTGCTCGGCCGGCGTATCACGCAGCAGGACCAGCTCCTCGGCCAGCTGTTCGACCAACGCTTCCGGCGTGGTTGCATCGCTCAGCACGAAGCGGACCTGGTCCTTCACGTACACCGCCTTGGCGAACGGGCACAGGTTCAGGCCGATGACGATGCGCTCCAGCCACAGGCGGGTGGCGGCGATCGGGTCGTCGGTGGGCAGGAGGGCATCGGTCATGGCGGGCACGTCGGCTGGCGGGGCCGCCATTGTAGGCGCGTCGCTGGCAACGCGCCGTCCTGCCCGCCGGCCGCAGTGCCGGGCCATGCCCGGCAGCGCCATCAATCGCGGAAGTTGTTGAACTGCAGCGGCAGCTCGAACTTGCCCGCCTTGAGCACGGCGATGGCGTCCTGCAGGTCGTCGCGCTTCTTGCCCTGCACGCGCAGCTTGTCGCCATTGATCTGGCTTTCAACCTTGAGCTTGGCTTCCTTCAGCGCAGCGGCGATCTTCTTGGCGATCTTCTGCTCGATGCCCTGCTTGACGGTGATCTTCTGCCGGGCCTGGGCCAGGTTGGTCTCGATGTCACCGAACTCCAGGCTGAGCACGTCGATGCCGCGCGCGGCCAGGCGTGCACGCAGGATGTCATTCATCTGCTTGAGCTGGAATTCGGTCGGCGCGAACTGGTTGATCACATCGCCATCGCGTTCGAACTTGGCATCCACGCCCTTGAAATCGAAGCGCGTGGCCAGTTCGCGGTTGGCCTGGTCGATGGCGTTGGTCAGTTCGTGGGTGTCGACTTCGGACACGACGTCGAAGGAAGGCATGGGCGATGCTCCGCTGGATTCAGTGGCGGCCATTCTATCGCGAGGGCCCGCTTGCCCGCCCTCTGTAGAGCCGAGCCCACGCTCGGCTGCTCTTCACAACGCAGCCGAGCGTGGGCTCGGCTCTACAGAAGGCGACGACCGGGCGATAATGGGCCATGAACGTGCAACGCTCCCCTTCGCGTGCGGTGGCCTGGATGGTCGCTGCGGTCGCCTGTTTCTCGCTGATGGACGCTGGCATGAAGCAGCTGTCGGCCAGCTATCCCACCCTGGAAGTGACTTTCCTGCGTGGTGCGGCCTCGTTGCCGTTCGTGCTGGTGTGGGTGCTGGTCAGTGCCGGCCCGCGATCACTGGTGCCAACGCGCTGGGGGCTGCACCTGCTGCGTGGCGCGCTGGGCATGGCGATGATCGGCTGCTTCGTGTTCGCCCTGCGCGACCTGCCGTTGTCCACCGCCTACACCATCTATTTCGTGGCCCCGCTGCTGATCGCCGCACTGTCGGTGCCACTGCTGGGCGAGCGGGTCGGGCCTCGGCGCTGGGTCGCCATCGGCATCGGCCTGGTCGGCGTGCTGGTGGTGCTGCGGCCAGGCGTGGACGGCTTCATTTCAGTGCCGGGGTTGATGGTGCTGGCTGCGGCCACCGCCTACGCCATTGCGGCGATCACGGTCAGCCTGCTGACCCGCACCGATACCTCGCAGTCGATGGTGGTCTGGTTCCTGGTGATCATGGCGATCGGTGCCGGCCTGCTGGCCCTTCCGGGCTGGGTGCCGCTGCAGTGGGCGCATGCGCCGCTGATCGCGGGCATGGGGCTGGCCGGGGCATTGGGCCAGATCGCCCTGACCAAGGCCTTCCAGCTGGGCGAGGCCTCGATGATCGCGCCGCTGGAGTACAGCGGCCTGGTCTGGGTGATCGGCTGGGATCTGGCCTTCTGGGGCCAGCTGCCGGACGGCTATACCTGGGTGGGCGCGGCGATCATCGTCGCCTCGGGCCTGTACCTGCTGCATCGCGAGCGGGTGAACCGGCAGGAACCGCCGAAGCCGCTGGACCATCCCTGATCGTGGGGGAGTGCCGGGGGCCGGGCGCGCCCCCCCCCCGGCCCGGGGGGCCCCGCCCGCCCCCCGCCACTCCCCCACGATCAGGGATGGTCCAGCGGCTTCGGCGGTTCCTGCCGGTTCACCCGCTCGCGATGCAGCAGGTACAGGCCCGAGGCGACGAT
>NZ_JAUTXR010000195.1 GCF_030658505.1 Stenotrophomonas raiganjensis (SeqCode)
GGGACCGTTGGCGCCATGGATGGCGCCATCGAGCCCCCAAGGATGGGTTTACGGCGTGTCCCGGCCAGCCCCACCCCCCGCCACAACCGATATCAACAAAAGCGCCGGCCGGCGAACCAGCCGCCAGCGCTTTCATCAACCCAACCAGTCCTTGCATGCACCATCCGCCTGCTCGCCGCACGCCTGCTGCATCCGCTGCTGCAGCCGCGCCAGCGTCTCTGCGCCCTGGTGCTTGCCGCTCCACGTCTTCAACTGCCCGGCCAGCCGCTCGAAGCGCTGGCGGGTGCGCTGGTGGTAGCCCGACGGCTGCGCTTCCAGTTCGGCGATCAGCGAGGTGGTGGCCTGCTCGATGCGTGGTGCATCGTCCGGCGCCAGCTTCAGCAGGCCCTCCACGTACAGCACGCCCCATTGCACGCGGGTGGCCGGGCCCTGGGCACCGTCGTAGGCACGCTTCAGCCACTCCAGCGCACCGGCGGTGTCGCCGCGCTGCTCGGCCAGTTCGGCCAGCTCGGGCATGTAGTAGTAGGGCTGTTCGCTGCGCTTCAGCTCGGCCAGCAACAGCGCCTCGGCACCCGCGTCGTCGCCGACCTCACGCAGGGCATAGACCGCGCTGCTGATTGTGGCCTGGCGCGCATGCGCATCGGTGGCGGCGGCATCGGCAGCGGCCACGCGCTGCTTGACCCGCTCAACCAGGGCCACGGGCAGTGCGCCCTTCGGCTGCTGCTGGCGGGCCAGCGATACTTCGGTCAGCGCACGCGACAACGCGTCGTCCGCGCGATCACCGCGCTCGGCATCTGCGCGCTCCAGTGCGACCAGCAGCTGCTGTCCCAGCGTGTTGCTGGTGGCCGGGCCGGCACTGGCCTGCTTCACCAGCTTGGTTCCGGCGTAGCCCAGCAGTTCGCGGTTGCGACGCACTTCCGCAGGCTGTGCCAGCACCGCCTGCAGCAGCTCGCGCACTTCGGTGGGCGAGGCCGTGGGCGTTTCAGCAGTCGCCAGGGCCAGCAGGGCGAAGCGGCGCTGCAGGGCGGCATCCGGTGCGGCCTTGGACAGCTGGCGCAGCACGTCCTGGCTGTTGCGTTCGCCGGCCAGGCGGTTGGCATCGACCTCCCAGCCATAGTCGCCCAGCACCTGCCAGTCTTCGGCAGCCAGCTTGTCCGGCGTCGCCAGGGCGGTGGACAGGGTGGCGGCGATCGCACTGCGGCGACCCGCGGCCACCGTCAGCGCACGGGTCAGTTCGGCGGCGTCGTTGCCGCCGGCGACGCGGGTCAGTTCGTTGCGCTGTGGGTCGAGCACGATCAGCGTCGGGTAGCCGCGTACGCCGAAGCGCTCGCCCCAGGCCTGAGCGCCTTCCTCGTCGCCATCCAGGTAGACCGGAACGAACTTGCGGGTCAGCGCGATGAAGGCGGGGTCCTTGAACAGGCCGGCCTTGAGCTGGTTGCACGGAGGGCACCAGACTGCGCCCCAGTACAGCAGCACCGGCTTGCCGCTGTCGGCGGCTTCGGCGAACGCATCGTCGACGTCGCCCTGGCGCCAGGCGATGGCGGACGCTGGCGCAGGTGCCTCGGCGGAGTTGGCGGTGGAAACCGGGGCCGGGGTGCAGGCGCACAGCGCCGAAGCCAGCAGCAACACGGAAAGCGCGACGCGCATCGGCAGCATCTCGAAGGGCAGGGTGACAGGCCATTGTAGGAACGGTCGGGGCCGGTGCTGATTCAGTTTGCTTATGACGGGCGTGCTGCAGGGCATGACGCACGCTGCGCAGCGTGCGTCATGCGCGGCGGATGCCGTCAGGCCGCCGCCCGTACCATCTGCTGGTACACCAGTCCATTGAACTCGCCGACGTCGCCATCCAGCACGAAGCCATAGCGCAGGTAGGTCGGCACAGCATTGAGCGATGCGCGTACGGTCAATACCGGCTCGCGTACCTGCGACAGCACCGCCTCGAACAGTGCATGGCCGATGCCTTGGCCCTGGCAGGCGGGATCGACGAACAGCATCGCCAGGTGGCGGCCTTCCTTCAGTTCCACCACGCCGACGATGCGGTCCTGCTGCTCGGCCACCAAGATGTGGTTGTCGCCCTGCAGGCGCGCGCCGAACGCATCAGCTGCAGCCACACTGCCGAAGGTGGCAATGCCGTCAGCGCCGAGCGTGGGTGCCACCGCTTCGTTGAACGCGGCCAGGCATACCGCGCTGATCGCGGGCAGGTCATCGACACGGGCGGGGCGGATCGTCGGCATGCAGTGTTCTTCCAATGGTGGGCGGCGCGTCATCGCTGCCGCAGGCCTGCACGCTAAGCTGGCGGCATGAGTGATTTCAATCCTGCTTACGCTGCCTTGTTTCCGCAACAGGGCCTGAGCCTGGGCCTGATGACGCCTGTGGCCGCACATGGGCTGGCCGATCCGCATGACGCCAGGCGCATTGCACGGCTGGCCGATGACCTGGGCTTTGCCGCGTTGTGGACGCGTGATGTACCACTGATGGTGCCGCAGGGTCCGGGCGCGACAGCGAGCGCGCTGGATGACCCGTTCCTGTGGCTGGGCATGCTGGCCGCAGCGACCGAGCGCATCGTGATCGGTAGCGCGGCCATCGTGTTGCCATTGCGGCAGCCGCTGCAGGTGGCAAAGTCGGCCTTGAGCCTGGACCGGATCAGTGGAGGGCGGTTCGTGCTGGGCCTGGGTTCGGGCGATCGGCCGGAGGAGTTTGCGGCATTCGGCGAGGATCTGCAGGGCAGGGCGGCGACGTTCCGCGAACGCTGGACGTTGTTGCGCGCGGCGTTGTCACCCGAGGCCGAGGAAAGGGCTGCGGTAGTGCAGGCCACCGGTGGCTTCGATGTGCTGCCGGCGCCGGCAACCCGCATTCCGATGCTGGTGGTGGGCACCGCACGGCAGAGCCTGCAGTGGATTGCGCGCGAGGCCGAGGGCTGGGCCACCTATCACCGCGAGGAGGCTGCGCAGGAAGGACGCATCGGCCTGTGGCAACAGGCGCAGGCCCAAGGCGCTGGGCCTGCCAAGCCGTTCGTGCAGTCGATGCTGCTGGACCTGCAGGCCGACCCGCAGGCGCCGCCCGAGCCGTTGCCGCTGGGCCTGAAGGTCGGCCGCGATGGCCTGCGTGATTATCTGCTGCGCGTGCATGCGCAGGGCGTGGCGCATGTGATGTTCAACCTGGTCGACAACGGTCGGCCGATGGACGCAGTGCTGCGCGAGATCGGCGAGCAGGTTCTGCCGCACACGCTCCGGTAGGCGTCCACCTTGGTGGACGCGCCCTATCGTCGCCACCGCTGCGCTCGCCGGGGATGGTCCGGCGCTGCCCGCCGGTGACCTGGACGTCCGCATCTGCGTATCATTCGCATTTGATACCCCGATGCCGGAGCCCTACGTGACCCAACGTTCCCCCATGCACCCGACCGGACGCCTGTTCGCCGCGGTCGCTTTCATCGAGGCCGTGACCTGGGCAGGCCTGCTCATCGGCATGTGGATGAAGTACGGCCCAATGGCCAACGTGGCACTGGTGAAGCTGTTCGGGCCGCTGCACGGCGTGGCCTTCCTGGTCTATGTGGCAGTCAGCCTGTTTGCGGCGGTGCGCCTGCGCTGGCCGTGGTGGGCCAGTGCGCTGGCCCTGCTGGCGGCGATCCCGCCGCTGGTGACGCTGCCGCTCGAGTGGTGGTTCAAACGCCGCGGCCTGCTGGGCCTGCGTGCAATGCGCTGAACCCACTGTTGCATGCCCATTCAAGCGAATGGGTATCAAATGCAAATACGAGCCGTTATCATTTGAGGGCGGCATGCGTTCCTGAGCGGAACGGATGCCGGGTCGGGCGCGCAGGCGTGTCCGGCCATCCTTTCCTGTTACGGCTGGTGTTCCATGCACGCACGTCCCGTCGTTCCCGGCTTGCCGGCGCTGGTGTTGGCTGCCCTGATCGGCACCATGGCGATGATGTCCTTCGTCGCCGTGATCGGCCCGGTGGTCCGTATGCTCGGCCTGTCCGAGTGGCACGCCGGGCTGTCAGTCACCGCCGCCGGCGTGCTGTGGATGCTGGCGGCGCGCCCGTGGGGCCAGCTCAGTGACCGCATCGGCCGCAAGCGTGTACTGCTGCTGGCGATGAGTGCCTACACCGGGGTCTACATCGCGCTGGCGGTGTTCATCGACGTTGCCCTGCAGGCGGTGCCGCCGGTGCTGGTGTCGGTCCTGGTGCTGGTCGGTGCGCGTGGCCTGATCGGCCTGTTCTATGCCGCGGTGCCACCCACCGCCGCCGCGCTGATCGCCGACAAGGCGCCGACCGGGCGGCGCGCGAAATTCCTCGCCCGCCTGGGCAGCGCCAACGCACTGGGCATGGTGCTGGGCCCGGCAGCCGCTGGCTGGCTGGCCTATACGAATCTCTCGCTGGCACTGTATGTGGCCGCACTGTTGCCACTGCTGGCGTTGGCGCTGCTGGCCTGGCGACTGCCGGCTACACCGCCAGTGATGGGCGCTTCCGCACAGCGCCGCGCGCCAATGAGCCGCCTCGATCCGCGCCTGCGCCTGCCGCAACTGGCGGCATTCATCGCCATGGTGTCGGTGACCATCGCCCAGGTGACGGTCGGCTTCTTCGCGATTGATCGCCTGGGTCTGGATGCGGCCGCGGGCGCGCGCATGGCCGGCATTGCACTCACCGCCGTTGGCGTTGGCCTGATCCTGGCGCAGGCGCTGGTGATGAAGCTGGAGGTCGATCCGCGGCGCTGGATCGTTCTGGGCGCCCTGATTTCCGGCATCGGATTCGCCTCGGTGGCGGGCGTGCAGCACGCCTGGCAACTGCCTGCCGCCTACGCGCTTGCGGCGTTCGGCATGGGCTTCGTATTCCCGTCGTTCCAGGCGCTGGCTGCCGATGCGGTGGCAGCGCACGAGCAGGGGGCTGCCGCTGGCACGGTCGCTGCCGCGCAGGGCCTGGGCATGGTGGCTGGGCCGATGCTCGGCACGTTGTCGTATCGCGGCGGGCCCAGCCTGCCTTACCTGATGGTGGGCGCGCTGCTGCTGTTGCTGTGCGCGCTGGCCGCAGCGCATCGGATGAAGGAGACCCCATGAACGATTCCCTGATGCAGGGCGCGTGGCCGGAGGCTGCGCCAGCACCGCTGGACAGCACCGACGACGCGTTGCTGTTCCTGCTGCAGCATGCCGGCCAGCACGTACACGCACGCGGCTGCCGCGCCGCGCTGCCGACCGGTGCACTGGCGACATTGGCAGAACGCGTCTCGGAGTTTTTTGCCCAGCAGCGTGGCGGCCCGGGCCTGCTGGTTGGCGCGGTGCCGTTCGAACCGCGGGCAGACGACGCGCTCTACCAGCCGGAACGCCTGTTGCCGGCATTGCCATTGCAGCCGCTTGCCGCACCGGCGCTGGATGGCGAGCTGCAGGCCGAGCCGGCACCGCGCGACTATGCCGCCGCGGTCGCTGCTGCGGTGAAGGTGCTGCGGGAACCCGCGCAGAACCTGCACAAGGTGGTGCTGGCACGCAGCCTGCGCGCGCGCACCCGGCATGCCGTGTCTCCGGAGGTGCTGCTGGCACGCCTGGGCGCGGATCCGTCGGTGGCGACCTATGCGGTGCCACTGCCGGTGGAACCCGGCCAGGCCCCGGCCTGGCTGGTGGGCGCGACACCGGAGCTGCTGCTGCGCAAGCGTGGCGTGGAACTGCTCTCGCACCCGCTGGCCGGTTCCGCGCGACGCAGCGCCGACGCGGCCGAGGACGAGCGTGCCGCTCAGGCGCTGCTGGCCTCGACCAAGGACCATGACGAGCACCGCCACGTGGTCGAGGCGATCGTTGATGGCCTGGCCCCGTACTGCATCCGTATCGATGCACAGCCACGACCGGCGCTGCATGCCACCGCCAGCATGTGGCACCTCGGCACCCGCATCCACGCCACGCTGAAGGACCCGCAGACATCGGCCGCCGAACTGCTGGCGCAGCTGCACCCCACGCCGGCCGTGTGTGGCACCCCGATGCTGGCGGCGCTGCAGCGCATCCGCGAGCTGGAGCCGGTGCCGCGTGGCTTCTATGCCGGGGCGGTGGGCTGGTTGGATGCGCAGGGCGACGGCGACTGGTATGTGGCGATCCGCTGTGCGCGCCTGCAGGGCACGCAGCTGCGCCTGTATGCCGGTGCCGGCATCGTCGCCGACTCGCAACCCGAGGCAGAGGTTGCCGAAACCGCAGCGAAGTTCGCTGCCCTGTTGAATGCGCTGGGCGTCCACACGTCCGCGCCCGCGATCGAGCCTGCCGCATGAACACGTCCCACCTTTCTTCCCGTCTGCCCCTGCAGCAGGTGTGGCCCGACGCGCTGGCTGCGCGCTATCGCGAAGCCGGTCATTGGCGTGGCGAGACCTTCCCGGCGTTCCTGCGCGAACGCGCGGAACGCTATGCCGACGACATCGCGGTGGTCGCCGGCGACGTACGCCTGAGCTACGCGCAGCTGTGGCACGAGGCCGGGCGGATCGGTGCCGGCCTGCTGGCGCTCGGTCTGCGGCCGGGTGAACGGGTGCTGGTGCAGCTGGGCAACACGGCAGGCTTCATCACCACGGTCTGCGGCCTGTTCCGCGCCGGCCTGGTGCCGGTGTATGCACTGCCGGCGCACCGCATCACCGAGCTGGTCCACTTCGCCAACAAGGCCGAGGCCAGTGCCTACATCACTACCAGCCTGCACGATGGCTTCGATCATCGTGGGTTGGCGCGGGCGCTGCAGGCCGAAGTGCCGGCGGTTCGCCACGTGGTGATCGACGGCGATGCGGCGGAGTTCATCGCACTGGAAACGCTACAGGGTGATCGCAGCCAGCTGCCGAACGATCCGGACCCGCAGTCGGTGGCGTTCCTGCAGATCTCCGGCGGCAGCACCGGGCTGTCAAAGCTGATCCCGCGCACCCACGACGACTACATCTATTCGTTCCGTGCCAGCAATGACCTCTGCGGCATCGACCGCGACAGCGTCTATCTGGTCGCGCTACCGGCCGCACACAACTTCCCGATGAGTTCGCCTGGTTTCTTCGGCGCGCTGTATGCCGGTGCCCGCGTGGTGCTCAGCCCGGGCCCCGGCCCGGATGCGGCCTTCCCGCTGATCGCCCGCGAGAAGGTGACCTGCTGTGGACTGGTGCCGCCGCTGGCGCTGCTGTGGGCGCAGGCGGCCGCCACCAGCAAGCATGACCTGTCCAGCCTGCAGGTACTGCAGGTGGGCGGTGCCAAGCTGGTGCCGGAAGCTGCACGACGGGTGATCGACGGCCTCGGCTGCACCTTGCAGCAGGTATTCGGCATGGCCGAAGGGCTGGTGAACTACACCCGCCTTGACGATCCGGAAGAACTGATCGTGGCCTGCCAGGGCCGGCCGATCAGCCCTGACGACGAAGTGCGCGTGGTCGATGACCACGACCAGCCGGTGGCCGAAGGCGAGGTGGGGCATCTGCTGACGCGCGGCCCTTACACCATCCGCGGCTACCACAACGATGCGGTGGCCAATGCACGCGCGTTCACCGACGATGGTTTCTACCGTACCGGCGACCGCGTGCAGCAACTGCCCGGTGGCTACCTTGTGGTGCAGGGCCGTGCGGGTGACCACATCAACCGCGCCGGAGAGAAGATCTCCGCCGAGGAGATCGAGGACCACCTGCTGGCGCATCCGGGCGTGTTCGATGCGGCCGTTGTCTCCATTCCGGATGAGTATCTGGGCGAACGCAGCTGCGCCTTCGTGATCCCGCAGGGCGAACCGTTCAAGGCCCCGGCACTGAAGGCCTGGATGCGCGGCCGCGGCCTGGCTGCGTTCAAGGTGCCCGACCAGGTCGTGTTCGTCGACAGCTTCGATACCACTGCGGTTGGCAAGATCAGCCGCCGCGAACTGCGCGCGCAGCTGCGTGCGCGTCATCTGCAACAGACAGGAGGAACGCGCTGATGGCGCTGCCCCGCATCAACAACTATCCTTTGCCGACCGCTGCCGAACTGCCGCAGGCACGCGGCCCGTGGCGCCCGCAGCGCGACCGTGTCGCCCTGCTGGTGCACGACATGCAGCGCTATTTCCTGGCCGCGTTCGACGCCGGCAGCGAGCCGCTGCGGCCGGCGGTGGACAACATCGCGCGCCTGCTGGCGCATTGCCGCGGGCACGGTATTCCGGTGTTCTACACCGCCCAGCATGGCGACCAGGACCGCCGTGATCGCGGCCTGCAGGCTGACCTGTGGGGGCCTGGCATGCGCCGCAGTGCCGACCACGAGCCGATCATCGAAGCGCTGGCACCGCAGCCGGGCGAGCATGTACTGGTGAAGCACCGCTACAGCGCCTTCCAGCGCAGCAACCTGGAAACGCTGATGCGGGTGCGCGGCCGTGACCAGCTGCTGGTCACCGGCGTATACGCCCATATCGGCTGCACCGCCACCGTGGTCGAGGCCTTCCAGCGTGATATCGAGGCCTTCATCGCCGCCGATGCGGTGGCGGACTTCTCGCGTGCGGATCACGATCAGGCGCTGCACTGGATTGCGCGCACCAGCGGCGTGCCGATGACCACCGACCAGCTGCTGGAGGTGCTGTGATGACTGCCACGGGTGAGGCGCTGGACCTGGAGCGGATGCGTGCCGACGTGGCGCGCGTGCTGGAGTGCGCGCCAGCCGAGATCGGTGACGACGACAACCTGATCGACCTGGACCTGGACTCGATGCGCATGCTCGGCCTGGTCCTGGCCTGGGGCAACACCGGCTTGCCGCTGGAGTTCTCGCAGCTGGCCGAGCACACCACGCTGCGCCAGTGGTGGGGCGTGGTGCAGGCACTGCAGGCCGCGCAGGACGCATGAACACTGCCGCGCTGGCCACGCCGGTGGCGCTGACCGAGGCCCAGGCCGGACTGTGGTTTGCACAGCGGCTGGCGCCGGACAATCCGTCATTCAATACCGCGCACGCGGTGTGGATCGACGGCCCGCTGGACGTGGCCGCGTTCGTTGCAGCGGCAGACCAGGCTGCGGTCGAAGCCCAGGCCTTCGCGCTGCGCTTTGCCGAAGGGGCCGATGGCCAGCCGCTGCAGTGGCATGACCCGGCACACGTGCCGCTGCTTTCGGTGCGAGAGGTTTCCGCCGAGGCGGATGCTGCCGCTGCGGCACGCAGCCTGATGCAGGCCGACCGGCTGAGCCCGGTCGATCCCACCCGCGACCGGATCAGCCAGCAGGTGCTGTTTGAGCTGGGCGAGCAGCGATGGGTCTGGTACCTGCGCGTGCATCACCTGGCGGCCGACGGATACGGCATGGCGCTGTTCACTGATCGCGTGTGCGCGTTGTATGCCGGTCGTATGGGTGAGCCACTGCCGGGGCTGGCGGGCGTGCTGGCCGACGATGCTGCCTATCGTGCCGACCCGCGCCGCACGCAGGCCGGGCAGTGGTGGCGCGAGCACATGCAGGGCGCACCGGCGGGCGCGGGCCTGGCCGGTACGCTCGCCGCCAGTGACGACGCGTTGCGCTGGGTGCAGCCGCTCGATGCAGCATTCCGTGAGCAGTTGCTGCAGGCATCGGTACGTTGGTTGCAGCCCTGGCCGGACGTGCTGGCCGCGTTGTCGGCCGAGTACCTGCGGCGGATGAGCGCGGCCGATGAAGTGGTGCTGGGCGTGCCCTACATGGGCCGGCTCGGCAACGCGTCGGCGCGGGTACCGGCGATGGTGATGAATGTGTTGCCGCTGCGTGTGGCGGCCGGCGAGGGCAGCGTCGAAACCTTTACCCGCAGCCTGGGCCGGCGGCTCAGCCAGGGTCGCAAGCACGGCCGTTACCGCGGCGAGCAACTGCGCCGGGACCTGGGCCTGGTGGGCGCGCAGCAGCGCCTGCACGGTCCCATGGTGAATGTGCAGCCGTTCTACAAGCCAGTGGACCTGGCTGGCGTGCAGGGGACACTGGAGGTGCTGTGCACCGGGCCGGTGGATGACCTGACGCTGGGCTTCCGTGGTGATGGCCAGCGCCTGCTTGATCTGGAGATCGAGGCCAACCCCGCGCTGTACAGTGGCAAGGATGTGCAGGCGCACGCGGCGCGGCTGCTGCATTTCGTGTCGGCGGCACTGCAGGCTGAAGACATCGCGGCCGTACCACTGGCCACTGCCGAGGAGGCGCAGGCGGTGGTGCACGGTTTCAATGCCACCGCGCATGCGCTGCCACCGACCACGCTGGTTGAACTGCTGCAGCAGGGCATGGACCGTGATCCGCACGCGCCCGCGCTGGTCTTCGGCGTTGCCACGCTGGACTACGCAACGCTGGAGGCGCGCAGTTTCGCGCTGGCGGCACAGCTGCGGGCGATGGATGTCGGCCCGGGCAGCGTGGTGGCGGTGGCGTTGCCACGCTCGCTGGAGCTGGTGATCGCGCTGGTCGCGGTGCTGCGCGCAGGCGCCGCCTACCTGCCGCTGGACCTGGCCCATCCCGACGAGCGCCTGGCCCGGATCCTGGCTTCGGCGCAGCCGGCCTGCGTGCTGGCAGAAGCGGAGGTGCAGCCGCGACTGGCAGGCGTGCCAGTGCTTGCGCCGGAACAATGGAACGCGCTGAGCTTCACCGCACCGTGGGCCGATCCGGCACCCGGCGATGCGGCCTATGTGATCTATACCTCCGGCTCGACTGGCGAGCCCAAGGGCGTGGTTGTCGAACACCGCGCCATCGTCAACCGCCTGCTGTGGATGCGTGAGCACTATGGATTCAAGGCAGACGACCGCGTGCTGCAGAAGACCCCGGCCACCTTCGACGTCTCTGTCTGGGAGTTCTTCCTGCCGCTGCTGTGCGGGGCCACGCTGGTGGTCGCCGGACCGGATGCGCACCGCGATCCGACCGAGCTGGCAAGGCTGATCCGGTCGCAGGGCATTACCACGGCGCACTTCGTACCGTCGATGCTCGATGCCTTCCTTGCCGCACCGGCCTCTGAGGGGCTGCAGCTGCGTCGCGTGTTCACCAGCGGCGAGGCGCTGGACGCTGCGCTGCGCGACCGCTTCCATGCGCGCGTGCACGCCGAGCTGCACAACCTGTATGGCCCGACCGAAGCGGCAGTAGACGTGAGCTACTGGCCGGCCTCGGCACAGGACCGATCGCGCCCGGTGCCGATCGGCTTTCCGGTCTGGAACACGCGCCTGTACGTGCTGGATGCGCGGATGCAGCCGGTGCCGGCGGGCGTGGCCGGTGACCTGTACCTGGGGGGCGTGCAGCTGGCGCGTGGCTACCTGGGCCGCGATGACCTGACCGCCGAGCGCTTCCTGGCCGATCCGTTCCTGGCGGGCGAACGCATCTACCGCACCGGCGACGTGGCCCGTTGGCGCGGCGATGGCGCGGTCGAGTACCTCGGCCGCAGCGACCATCAGGTAAAGCTGCGTGGCCTGCGCATCGAACTGGGCGAGATCGAGGCGGCGCTGCGCGAGCTGCCCGGCATGGAGCGGGTGGAAGTGCTGCTGCGCCATGACGCACCCGGCGATGCCCGGCTGGTGGCCTATGTGCCCTCGGTACTGGCCGACGCCAGCGTGCTGCGCAGCCACCTGGCAACCCGCGTGCCGGATTACATGGTGCCGTCCGCGTTCGTTGGCGTGGATCAGTGGCCGGTGACCACCAACGGCAAGTTGGATCGCAACGCGCTGCCCGCACCACCGCAGCACGAGGTCGCCGGGCTGGCGCCGCGTACGCCGCTGGAACGGGAGCTGGCCGGGTTGTTTGCCCAGGCGCTGGGCCGCACCACGCCGGTGGCGGTGGATGCGGACTTCTTCAGCCTTGGCGGTGACTCGCTGTCCGCCGTGCACCTGTTGTTGGCGATCGAACAGCGCTGGCGCTGCGACCTTGGCCTTGGCGCCCTGTTTGCCCAGCCGACGGTGGCAGCACTGGCGGTTCGTATTGCCGAGCCGCCCGCGCTGGCCGATCACGCACTGGGGCCCGTGATCGCGCTGGCCGCGACCGACGCCGCCGGGCCCACGCCGTTGTTCGTGCTGCACCCGGCCGGTGGCATCGCCTGGAACTACCGCACCCTGGCCCGGGCACTGCAGCCGGCACGCCCGGTGTATGGCCTGCAGTCGCCGGCACTGCACGCGCGGCAGCCGCTGCCGAGCAGCATCGAGGCGATGGCCAACGACTACGTGCAGCGGGTGGTCGCACTGCAGCCACAGGGGCCGGTGCACCTGCTCGGATGGTCGGTGGGGGGCATCCTCGCGCAGGCGATGGCCGTTCGCCTGCATGAGATCGGGCGTGAGGTCGGCGAGCTGGTCCTGTTGGACGCCTATCCCAGCGAGTGCTGGCGGGCCGAACCGGAACCCGATGCCATCGCCGCATTGCGTGCGTTGCTGGCGATTGCCGGGCATGACCCGGAGGCGCATCCGGAGCTGGACAGCCGTGAACGCATTCTCGCGTTCCTGCGTCGCGGCGGCAGCGCGCTCGGCAGCCTGCCCGATGTGGTGCTCGATGGCGTGGTGCGCGCCGTGACCGGCACCAATCGACTGATCCGCGAACACATCCACCAACCGTTCGACGGCACGCTGGTGCACGTGCGTGCGGGGCGGGACCATCAGGCGCGGCCACAGCTGCAGTCGGCGTTGTGGCGGACCCACGCGCGCAAGGTGCAGGCGCTGGAGCTGCCGTTCCTGCACGCCGAACTGACCGGCCGCGATGCGGTGGCGCAGCTGGCGCCCTGGTTGTCGGCGCGGCTGCGCCACTGGGACGAGCAACAGGAGATCGCAACATGCAGTTGACCGGCTTTGAAGGGCGTGTAGCGCTGGTGACCGGCGCGGCCGGTGGCATCGGTGAGGCACTGGTACGGCAGCTGGCCGAGGCCGGTTGCACGGTGGTGGCCACCGATCGGGACGCGCCATGCGTGGGCGATGCGCGGGTACACAGCTTCGCCCTGGACGTGACCGACAGTGGCGCGGTGGATGCGCTGGTGGATCGTGTCGAGTCCAGCCTTGGGCCGATCACGCTGGCCGCCAGCGTGGCCGGGGTACTGCACGTGGGCGAGGTGGCCGGGACCAGCGATGCCGATTGGCGTCGGGTGTTCGCGGTCAACGCCGATGGCGTGTTCCACCTCGGGCGTGCGCTGGCGCGGGTGATGTCACCGCGCCGGCAGGGCGCGATCGTTACCGTCAGTTCCAATGCCGCCGGCGTACCACGGCATGGCATGGCGGCCTATGCCGCATCGAAGGCGGCAGCGACCATGTTCACGCGCTGCCTCGGGCTGGAACTGGCGCCGCTGGGCATCCGCTGCAACATCATTGCACCCGGCTCCACGCTGACCCCGATGCAGACCGGCATGTGGCAGGACGCGCACGGCGCCGAGCGGGTCATCGCCGGCAGCCTGGACACGTACAAGGCCGGCATTCCACTGCGCAAGCTGGCCACCCCGGAAGACATCGCCCATTCGGTGATGTTCCTGCTCTCCGAGCAGGCCGGGCATGTGGCGATGAGTGACCTGTACGTGGATGGCGGCGCCACCCTGCGCGGCTGAGCTTCTGTGGAGCCGAGCCCATGCTCGGCTGTTCCTTCAGAGATACGGATGCCTGAAGGAAAAGCAGCCGAGCATGGGCTCGGCTCTACAACAAACAGCGGGTTGATCCGGTAGCGGCGGGCCAAGCCCGGCGACGATTCAAGGCAGCGTCAGGCGGTACACCAGTACGCGGTTGTCGTTGTCGTACGGGCTGTCGCAGGCCTGGCCCTGCATGCGGCAATGGCGGGCGATGAAGTCGTTGTCGTTGCCGATCAGCAGCAGTACGTCGTTCGGGTGCTGCGGGTCCAGCGCCGGCAGCACGTCCATGGCCTCCCATTTCTCCGACAGCAGGCCGGCATGCGGGCCGCGCTTCGTGTCCAGGTCCAGCCCGGCACGCGCGAGCTGCGGGCGGTCGAGCAGGTTCAGCACTTCGTCGCTGCGGGCGGGCATGATCTCCGGCTTCAGTGCAGTACCGGTCGGGTCGGCCAGCACCGAGGCGGTGCCGGTCTCATAAGCAGTTTCGGCGAGGTTGGTGGCACCGGCCACATCCACCAGCAGCACCGACTTGTAGACGATCGGGTCATCGCCGTCCTTGCCCAGTCCGTTGCCGTCGCGGGCCAGCAGCAGGAAGCGGTGGTTGTCCAACGCACGCAGCTCGCTCTGCGCGGCGGTGCGGTCCAGCTTGCCCTTGCCGTCGTGCGCGTAGGCAGGCAGGGCCATCACGTAATGGCCGATCGGCTGCTGTGGCGTTGGCGAGGTTGTCACGTCGTAGACCAGCACGCGGGTGTTGATGCGGCCGGCTGCGTTGCCCTGCGCGCTGTCCTGCAGCGTCGCACTCTGCAGGGCCACGAACAGGCGGCTGCGGTCGGGCGAGAGGCCCATGCCTTCCACGCCCTGGTTGTTGCGTCGGCCGGTCTGCGGTGGCGCCAGCGAACCGAACGCTGGCTTGCCATCGCGCTGGGGACGGGTGGCAGGCGGTGCCACGATCACACCCTGCAGCTGGCCCTGTGCATCGAAGTAGTAGACGTTGGCGGTGTACTCATCGCCGATGTAGAAGTGGCCATCGGCGGTGAACTGCAGCGATTCCGCGTCCAGCGAGACCTTGCCCGCACCGGCGCCGCTGGCCGGCGAGGGCAGCACCACCTCGCGCTGGGTGATCGTATGGTCGCCGGGATCGGCGCCGGTGAACGACTGGCCGTTGAAGTCCTTCAGTACCACGCCCTTGTCCGGCACCATCGTCAGCGTACCCAGCGCGCCGGGCTTGCCCGGGGTAACGTCGATGCGCAGCTGCATGCGCTCCACGCGGCCGGCGTAGTCGTAGAACAGGCCGGCTTCGGGATCGTTGCGACCGCGGTCGGGCAGGGTCCACAACACGCCCTCGTAGCCGTTGGCGGTACGTTTCCAGGTGCCGGGCTGCACCGCCAGCGACGAGAACGAGCCCAGCGTGTCGCCCAGGAAATCCACCGTGCCGGCCGGCAGCCGCCCGGCCGCGACCAGCCCCTTGTCCACGTAGGTGCGGCCACCCAGTTCCAGCGTGCGCGGCGGTGTGCCGCTGGCCTCATGCGGGGTGGAGTATCCGCTGGCCGCGAGGGTGGCCAGCAACAGGGCACTAGCAAGCATCGGTGGACTCCGGGCCGTCGATCAGAAGCGAAGGTCGATGGTACCGAACACCTGGCGCGGTGCCGACGCATGGAACACGTACAGCTTGCCCGCCGGATCGCTCGGTGCGAACACGCTCGAATCCAGGTTGCTCGCGTAGCGCTTGTTGGTCAGGTTGGTCACGTTGAATGACAGGCGCACGCCCTTGGCGAAGCCGACCTGGCCGAAGTCATAGCCACCGGCCAGATCGAACACGGTGAAGCCACCGAAGCCCTGGTCGTTGGTGTAAGTGTAGAAACGCTCGCCGGTGTACTTGCCGCGCAGGCTGGCGAACCAGCCGTTGTCGCGCCAGGTGATTTCGGTGGCCAGCAGCTGCTTGGGCGTATCGGTCTGGATCTTGCCCTTGATCTGCTGCTCGACGCCCGCCTGCACGTAGTTGGAGGCATAGGTCGAGCGGTTCAGCGAGGCCGATGTGTACCAGCTGAAGTGCTCGTTCGGGGTCCACAGCACGGTCAGCTCGGCGCCGCGGCTGTCGACGCCGCCGACGTTGTAGAAGCGGTTGCCGCAGGTCGGGCCGACCGGCTGGCGCGAGTCACAGGGGTTGTACTGCAGCAGGCGATTGTCGAAGCGCACGCTGTAGGCCGCGATGGAGGCCTGCAGGGTATCGGTGACGAAACGGTAGCCGGCCTCAAGCGAGCTGGATTCTTCCGGCTTCAGGTCGCCCTGTGCGTTCCAGGTGGCCTGGCTCACCGCCTGCGGGCCCAGCTTGAAGCCGCCCTGGAACATGGCAATGTTCTCGGCGTAGCTGGCGAACACTTCGTGGTGCTCGGCCAGGCGGAAGTTGGCGCCCACGCTGGGCAGGAAGCTCTTGCTGGCCTTCAGCGAGCCGGTGGCGAACTGGTTGTTGGAGGTCGGTGAGATCGGCGTCTTCGCATCGCCCGGCAGCGCCTGTGCATCGGAGGTGGCGTGCGGGCTCTTGGCACCGAACTCCAGGGTCAGGCGATCATCCAGCAGGCGCCAGGTGTCCTTCAGGAAGAACTGATGGGTCTTCCAGCGCGTGCGCTGGGCGAACACGCCAACGTCGGAGGGCAGGGTGTTCATGCCACTCAGGTCGCGCGGGCCGTCCACGGCGGTCTGGTAGCGCTCGGCGCTGCTGGTGTTGCGTTCGTACCAGACACCACCCTCGATGCGATGCGCGCCCAGTTCCCAATCAAACGACAGCGTGCCGCCATCGCGGTCGATGGTATAGATCGTGTTGCGGAAGATGATCGGGATTTCCTGCGCGGTGCCCTTGTTCGACCACGCGCCGCTGTTCCAGTTGTGGCCTTCGCCGCGGTCGTCATGGTGGTAGGCCAGCGCCCGCAGGCTGAAACCATCGGCCAGGAAGAGGTCGCCGGCCAGGTAGTACAGGTTGTCATCGCGCAGGATCTGCCCGGCGGTGAACGCACCGTCGGCATCCTTGTCCGGGCCGCTGCTGTCGCACTTCTTCGCGTTGAAGCTGGCGGTGTTGCAGTAGGCCTTGGCCACGGCCTTGTTCCAGTCCGGCGCGTAGCCGCCCCAGTCCCAGCCGAGGCCGCGCGACATCTCGTCCTTGGACAGGTAGAAGTAGTCGGCCTGGGTGGTGCGCGACGTATCGACGAAACCGGTGATCTGGCCGCGGCCGAAGTTCCAGACACCCTTGGCGTTGAACTGCTTGGTGGTGGATTTGTTATAGGCGGTCTGGTCGTTCCAGAGGTCGGAGACCGCGTTCATGCCGGAAACGTAGCCGGAGAAGCCGTTGTACTCGCCGCTGTCCACGCGCACGAAGGTGCGGCGGTTGGCGTCGCTGCCGAAGGTCTGCACCACGCGGCCGCCGAGTTCCTGGGCCGGGCGATCGGAGGTATAGGAGATGGTGCCGCCGAGGTTGCTGGTGGACGGCGTGCCGAGGCTGCCGATGCCCACCGCCAGTTCCGCGCCGGCCATGTTCTCGCTGATCAGCGCGCGGTTGATGGTCAGGCCGTTGTAGTTGTTGTACGCGCCATCGCCCAGCGGCACGCCGTCCAGCGTGTAGCCGAGGCGAGTGGAGTTGAAGCCGCGCAGGCTGAGGGTCATCGACTGTTCGTTGGTGCCCAGCGCATCGGCCGACTGCGCGTTGACGCCCGGCAGCAGGTTCAGGGTCTTCTGCAGGCTGGTACCCGGCGGCAGGATGTCGAGGTTCTCGCGGGTGATGCGCTGCACCTGGCGCGCTTCGCCGCTGCCGATCACCGAAACCGCGTCGAGGTCGGTGGCGGACGTGCCAGTGGAGGTCGGGGCAGCATCCTGCGCCCAGGCCGCGGGAGCAAGCGCGATCGACAGCGCAGCGGCCAACAAAGTCTTCGTCATGTTACGGACACTCAGGCAGGCACGAGCCGCCGCGTGGGCGCGGAGCTCATGGAGTTTGAAAGGGGAGACAACCGAGGTGACTGCGGACGCTGCAGGCGCCGTGGGTCAACGTGAAAATGGTGCGCTAGACAGATGACTGTCTGGTGACATGTTCAGTTGTTGTGAGGGACTGACCTGTAGAGCCGAGCCCATGCTCGGCTGTTTTTGGCCGGAGCCGAGCATGGCTCGGCTCTACAATGGCACGCGACGGCACTACTCCTTCGGCGTCTGGCGCGGCTTGCGCGTGCGCTTCGGCTTTGCGGCATCCGCACTGCTGGCGGCGCCATCCTGCAGCGCCTGCAACCAGGACAGGGTGTCCACGTAATCGATGAAGTGGCGCAGGTAGCCGGGACTGGTGGCCTGCATCGTGTCCAGCATGCGCTGCACCAGCACCGCCGAGTTCAGCGGGCCGCCGTCGGCCGGGGCCTCGGTGCGCAGTGAGCGGCGCACCTGCAGTTCACTGCGCAGCTCCGACCACTCGCGCTGCACCTGCTGCAGCATCGGCACCTGCGGGTAATGCGGCAGCGAGCGCGACCCCGCATCGAGGTCGCGCACCAGCGCGCGCAGGCCTTCGAGCGCTGGCGGCTTACTTGGCATCCGGGGCCTTGGGCTTGGGAATCGGCGCGATTTCCACGCGGCGGTTGCGTGCGCGGCCTTCCTCATTGGCATTGGAACTAACCGGCTGCTCGCTGCCGAACGCGGCGGCGAACACGGCGTCAGCCGGTACGCCATCGGCGATCAGGGTGCGGGTCACGGTCAGCGAGCGCTGCGCGGACAGCTCCCAGTTGTCGGCGAAACGCCGGTTGCCTTCGCGTACCGGCGCGTCATCGGTGAAGCCGCTGACCATCAGGATTTCTTCGCGGCTGCCCAGGTAGGCGGCCAGCGGCGCGGCCAGGCTGCGTAGCAGCTCCTGGCCTTCCGGCTGCAGCTGGTCGGAGTTCAGCGCGAACAGCACGCTGCCGCTGATGCCGATGCGTCCATCGACCAGGGTCACGCGACCGGCGGCCAGCGGGCCGGCCAGCGCCTGTTCCAGCGTCTGCAGGCGCTTGGCTTCGGCCTGGCGCTGCTTCACTTCCTGGTCCAGCCGCTGCGACAGCTCCAGCTGCACCGCGACCACACCGACCAGTATCAGCACGAACGCGCCCAGCAGCACCGACATCAGGTCGCCGAAGGCGGCCCAGATCGGGGCGTGCGAACCGCCATCGACCTCCAGCTCGTCGCTCATGCGCTACCGGCCTTGCCGCGGCGCGCGGCCAGCTGCTGCAGTTCTTCCATCACCTGCTTCTGCGACAGCAGGCTGAGGTCGACCACCTCGCGCGCCTGCGATACGTAGTAGGCCAGCTGCTCGTCGCTACGGGCCAGTGAGGCATCCAGCGCACCGCCAATCTGCTCCAGGCGGCCGGACAGCTCGGTGGAGGCGCTGCCGAACTGCGCGACCGCTTCGCCGAAGCTGCTGGCCAGCTGTCCGACGTCGTCCGCGCTGCCGTGGAGCGCTGCGGCAATGCCATCCAGCTTGCCGGTCTCGGCGGCGATATGGTCGGTGAAGCGGTTGCCGACGCGTTCCAGCAGCTCGGCCGAGCCACCGACCAGTGCGTCCACAGCGGTGCGCTGTTCGTGCGAGGCGTGGTTGATCGCATCCAGCAGGGTCTGCACGGTGGCCAGCAGGCGTCCGCGTTCTTCCAGCATCGCGTTGTCACGCACCAGGCTCTCGGACAGGGTGCTGCGCAGCTCGTTGATGACGTCGGCAGCGGCCTTGGGCGCGGCGGCGGCGGTCTGCAGCAGGGTGGACACTTCGGCCAGCGTGGCGCTGGCCTGGGCGCGACCGTTCTCGCCGATCTGCTGCGCGGTCGCCGCCAGCGTCTCGCAGACCTGCTGCTGCTGCGCAGCCAAGCGTTCGCCATTGGCCTGAAGGCGCTCGGCCAGGTCGGTGGACACGTGCTGCAAGACATCGCTCCAGCGCTGCAGGCGCTGTTCGTCGCCGGCCTGTAGCTGTGCCTGCAGGGTGGCGTGGGCCTGTTGCAGCTCGGCGCTGACCGCGTCCCAGCGCGCCTGGCGCTGCTGCTCGCGGCTGTCCAGGCTGGCCTGCAGTTCGGCGTGCGCGGTCGCTGCGGCGGCCTGCGCGGCCTGCCAATCCTGCGAGCGTTGTTGTTCGTGGTCCTGCAGCAGCGACTGGCTGGCGCTGTGGCGCTGCTCCAGTGCCTGCAGCAGCGCCTGCGCACGCGCGTCCAGATGCTCGCTGGCGGCGATCAACGCCTGCTGCTGGCGCTCGACCAGCGCGCTGTTCAGGGCCTGCTGCTGTTCGGCGGCAGCACGCAAGGCCTCCGCATTGTCCTGTGCATCGGCCTGCAGGCGCTCGCCGATACGCGCGACCAGCGCCTCGGCGTGCGCGCCCTGGCCGTCGCTGAAGGCCTGCAGGTGCTGGCGCAGATCGCCCACCAGTGCCTGCTGTGCCTGGGTCTGTTCACTCACCACCTTGGCCCAGCTGGCCTCGGTCGCAACGCGGCTGCGTTCGAAGCCGTCGCTCAGGCCCGCCAGCTGCTGTTGCACGGCCTGCTCGACACGGGCGTGCAGTGCTTCGCCGTGATGGGCCAGGCCAGCCAGGGTGGTCTCGGCCATCGGCTGCAGCGCGCCACCGATGGCGGCGGCGCTGGCTTCAGCCCCTTCGCGCAGCGACTGCTGCAGCGAGGCCGCCAGGCGCTCCTGCAGCGCCTGGCTCTGGGTCAGGAATTCGGCCTGGCCGGCCAGCAGGCGCTCGTTGGCGGCCGTGCTGTGCTGTTCAAACGTCTGCGCCATCGCCTGCAGGCGGTCGACCAGCGCCGGCAGGGCGGCCGACTGCGCCTGCAGCAGGCGCAGCGATTCGGCACGCTGCCAGGCCTGCGAGTACGGATGCAGGTCACCGGCGATCGCCCGGTCCAGCTGCTGCACGGCCTCCAGGCGATCTCGGCGCAGCAGCGCTGCCAGCAGGCCAAGCATGGCCGAGCTGGCCACGCCGGCGATCGAGGTGCCGAATGCCACCGCCAGGCCCTGCACCGGCGAGGCCAGTGAGCCGCGGATGGCGGCCATGTCGGTCGCACTCTGCAGGGCCAGGCCGGTGCCGCGCAGCGTGTCCATCATGCCCAGCAGGGTGCCGAGCATGCCCAGCAGCACCAGCAGGCCGACCAGGTATGGGGTCAGCACCGGCGCGGGCAGGGCGGTGCGCTCGCCTTCCACGCGCAGGCGCACGGCGTTGCGCAGGCCCACCGGTACGCGCTCCAGCCAGGGGGCAAGGCTTTCCTTGGCGCTGGACAGGTCGCTCAGCGCTGCACGCAGGCCGTTGCTGGCCTGGCGATAGCGGTACAGCTCCACGCCGCCGGCGACGTAGCAGGCCGCGATGATCGCCGCCACCGCTGCACCCAGCGGATGCACCGAAACGTAGCCAATGCCGATCCAGCACACGGCCAGCAGGCCGACAAGGAATACAACGACATGGAAAGCAGTTCTGGACATGGTGTTCCGGTCAGTGGGAGCGCAGGGCGTCTTGCAGCCCTTCGATCGGGTGGAAGCGCAGCTGCAGCTCGGCAAGCAGCAGGGTACGCATGTCATGGCGGAAAGCCGCGCGCCAGCCGGGTTGGCCGTGCACGCGTTCAAAACGGGCGCCGAGCACCGCCGGGGCGGTGGCCAGCAGGCTGTGCTCGCGCGGGGTAAGGGTCTGTTCCATCACCGCATCGACCTCGGCCAAGCGTGCCAGCTCCGGCGAAACCTGCACCAGCTGGTCGCGCAGGCGGCCGCGCAGGCGCCCGGTGGCGGTCTGGATGGCCTGCTGCAGCACCCGGTAGCGCTGGCGCAGCGAGGCAAAGTTGGGCGCAGCGGCGGCTTCGGCCAGGTCCAGCAGGCGTTCGGCTTCGGCGTCCTCGCCGATCGAGGCCAGCAGGCTCGCATGGGCCTGGGCGCAGTCGGCCAGCACATCTTCGACCCGTTCGGCAGCTTCGCCGGGCTCGGGCAGGCGTCCGCCCAGCGCCCCGGACAGGGCCACGGCACGGCTCCAGTCCACCCACTGGCCGAGGCGATCGGTCAGGGCGGGGCTGCTGGCCGGCATCGCGCCGTCGCTGAGACGGGCGAGCAGGCGGAGGAACTCCGGTCCACCCAGGACCGGCTGCGCTGCGTTCGCCATCAAGGGGTGAGGGGCCAAAAACCGTTGATTTTACAACCAGATGACCCCGGCTGGATGAAGGCGGGGCGGGGGAAGGGGCACCCGTAGGCGCGACAAGGCTTAGAATGTCCGGCTGCACCCATCCGTTCGACCCCTGGAGTTCCCAATGACCGTTGCGCAGTTCTACCCGATCGGCACCCCCGGACAGCCCTGGGGCGACGCGGAACGCGCACAGTGGCGGGCCCGCCAGCAGCGCCAGCGCAGCTACCACGATGACGTTGTGGCAGCGCTCGAGCGCCTGGACGACAGCTTCGATGTGATCCAGTACGGCCAGCTGGACTATGCGCCGGACCATTACCCGCTGTTCGCCGTGGTCAACCACGACTGGAACCCGGCGCTGCCGACCGCACTGATCACCGGTGGCGTGCATGGCTACGAGACCAGCGGCGTGCATGGCGCCCTGCAGTTCCTGGAACAGCAGGCCGAGCGCTACCTGGGCCGGCTGAACCTGATCGTGGCGCCATGCGTCAGCCCATGGGGCTACGAGCGTATCCAGCGCTGGAACCCGGATGCGATCGATCCCAACCGCAGCTTCCGTGACGGCGGCCAGATCGAGGAAGCCGCCGCCCTGATGGCCTGGGTAGCCGAGCGCAGGCCGAACCTGCTGGTGCACCTGGACCTGCACGAGACCACCGACAGCGACCTGCACGAGTTCGATCCGGCGCGCTGCGCCCGCGACGGCAAGCCGTTCGAGCGCGACACCATTCCGGATGGCTTCTACGTGATCGGCAACAGCGAAGATCCGCAGGCCGAGTTCCAGAAGGCCCTGATCGCCGCGGTGGCGCCCATCACCCATATCGCCCCGGCCGATGCCGAAGGCAACCTGGTCGGCCTGCCGCTGCAGTCGCTGGGCGTGGTCTGGGGCGAGTCGCGCTCGATCGGCGCCTGCGCCGGCTTCACCGACGCGCGCTTTGCCACCACCACCGAGGTCTACCCGGACAGCCCGCGCACCAACCCGCAGGAATGCAACGACGCCCAGGTGGCGGCAGTGTGCGCGGGCCTGGATTTCGCCCTGGCGGCGCAGTAACGCGCTACGTTCCGGGCAGCGACCGGCATCAGCCGCCGCCGTTTTCTGACCGGTAACGCGACCACCGATGGCGTGGCCGCCGTCCGGCAACCGGCGAAGACATCCAGATCGCGTTGGTACACCGCGCTGCTGACGCCAAACAGGCCCAGCAGCGAGTGGAAAACGTTGTCGTGGCTGTATGCCCTGTGCAGGGCGTTGTCGCGCAGGCATGCCCCATCAAGGCCTGCGTTGCGGCCGAAGTCCGGTGAGAACCACATCACCATCGGCACCTGGGTCTGCTCGCGCGGGGCGATGAAGTAGGGCGTGCCATGCAGGTACATGCCGCGTTCACCCAGTGACTCACCGTGGTCGGAGACATAGATCAGGGCCACGTCGCGCTGGCTTGAATAGCCCTGCAGCAGCTCGATGGTCTGGCCCAGCATGCGGTCGGTATGGACCAGGGTGTTGTCATAGGTGTTGACCAGCGCCTCGTTGCTGCAATGCTGGATCTGGTTGCTGTCGCAGGTAGGGCTGAAGGCCCGCGACGCGGCCGGATAGCGCTCGAAGTAGGTCGGGCCGTGGCTGCCCAGCTGGTGCAGCACGATCAGGGCGTCACCGTTCAGTGCGTCGATGCGTGCGCCGAGCTGATGCAGCAGCACGTCGTCATGGCAGGTGCCGTCGGCGTTGACGCACGGGCCGGCCACCTTCAGCGCAGGCATGTCTTCGGTCGGCACGCGTTCGCACACGCCCTTGCAGCCGCCATTGTTGTTGTTGCGCCAGAGCACGCCAACGCCGGTGCGCTGCAGGATGTCGAGCACGTTCTGTTCGGTTGCCGCGCGTACGTCGTCGTACTGCTCGCGGGTCATCTGCGAGAACATGCATGGCACCGAGATGGCCGTTGCGGTGCCACAGGAAGAGACATTGCTGAAGCTGATGATGCCGTCGGTGCGCGAAAGGCGTGGATTGGTGGCGCGGGGATAGCCGTTGAGCTGGAAATTCCGCGCGCGCGCGGTCTCGCCGACGACCAGGATCACCAGCTTCGGGCGCGGGCCCGATGTGCGTCGTGCGTCGGCGCCGATCACGCGCAACGGCTGCTGGCGGGTACTGTAGAGGCTCTTCAGGTAACCGTGGGTATGCCGCACCACGTTCAACGGCAGCACCTGGTCGCGGATATGGCGGTTGTTGCGCAGCAGCGAGGAGTAGTCCTTGTAGAACGCAAAGCCGATCGCCAGCAACACCATCATGGATACCAGGACGTTGACTGGCCACACCAGCAGCGAACGTATCGAGCCCGCCTCGCTGGCGGTGCGCATCAGGACCAGCCCGGTCGCGGGCAGCACGCCCAGCGCCAGCAGGGTCAACAGCAGTGGCAGCGACAGATAGGCGTTCAGCTCGGCTTGGTTGGTCTCGAACACGTTCTGCACCATGCTGCGGTCGATCAGCACGTTGTAGTGAAGCATGAAGTAGCTGCAAGCGGCGCTGATGACAAGGAGCAGCACCAGCAGCGGCCTGCGCACGAACGGCAGCGCCAGCAGCGGCGTCAGCATCAGGTTGAACAGGCAGAACAGCACCAGCGGCAGGCTGGCCAGGAACAACGCACTGCGCAGGCTGCTGAGGTCGATCAGTCCCCACAGCGACTTCCAGAGGGCGATGTTCCCGATCGTGGTGAAGAACAGTGCGGCAGCCCAGACCAGAACGATCGGATGGGGCCGTGGAAGACGGAGGCATTGGCGCACGAGCAGGTTCCGCGGAACAGGAGTGCGCGCAGTATCGAAACGGCCCTATCAGGAAGTTGTCAGCCTTGCCGGGCTAACCCAGCAGGATCACGCCCCATACCGCACCCACCATCAACAACGCAGTGGTCTGTGCGGCGCTGCCCATATCCTTGGCGTTCTTTGACAGTGGATGCTGTTCCAGGGAGATGCGATCAACCACCGCTTCGATCGCCGAGTTGAGCAGTTCCACCAGCAGGCTGATGAAGCAGACCGCAAGCACTATCGCGCGCTCGACCGCGCTGATGTCCAGTACGAACGCTGCAATGATCAACAGCGCGTGCAGAAGCAGCAGCTGGCGAAAGGCTGCCTCGCCGCGGAAGGTGGCGACGAATCCATCGCGCGAATGGATGAGGGTGTGGAAGATGCGGCTCAGGCCGGTCTTCCCGTGCGGGTACTTGCCGCTGTCCTTGGGGTGCTGCATGCGGTTTCCGCCGTGAAGTGAGCAATCCCCAGCATGTGCACGCGTGCGTCAGGAAACCGTCAGAGGGACCATTCCAATGTGAACCGGCAGCCCTGCTGCGAGGAGTGCACCGTCATCCTCCAGCCCAGATGCTCGACGATGCGTTGCACGATGGACAGCCCGAGTCCCTCGCCACTGTGCGGGCTGCAAGGCAGGAAGCGCTGGAATTGCTCTGGGTCGATACTGGAGGGCAGGCCGGGCCCGGTGTCGGCGACGATGAGTGCGGTGTCGCGGAGAGTGACCCGCACGTCGCCCCGTTCGGTGTACTGGCAGGCGTTGCGCAGCAGGTTCCAGATGACGCTGTGCGCTAGATCCGCATGGGTATCCAGTACGGCGTCATTCCGGGCATCGAACGTAATGCTCACTGGCTTGTCCGAAAGCCACGGCTGGCAGCGTTCCATGCAGGATTCGATCAATGGACGCAGGGCCACCTTGTTGCGCGGCACAGCGTCTGGGGCGCGTGAGAGCAGCAGCAGGCAGGACAGCTGGCGCTGCATCTCCTGCGTGGTGCGCAGGATGCGCTCAGCGCTGGGAACAAGGTGGCTGTCGGCCGGAAGCTGGCAGGCGAGCGTCTCCGCAGCACCGCCGATGATGGCCAGCGGCGTGCGCAGCTCATGGCTGGCATCGCCACTGAAGCACTGCTCGCGGTGCAGGAAGCGCTCCAGCTCATCGCTATGCCGTGCAAAAGCTCGGGCCAGAACACCGATCTCGTCGCGTGCGTCCTGGCAGGGAAAGGGCTTCTGCCCGCTCTGCACGGCATCCGCCAGCTGCGTGATGGGCGCGATGACGTGCGACGCCACCCTGCGGCCGATCAGGAAGGCGCCGAGCACGCAGATCGAAATGACCAGCGCCGCAAAGGCATTGATCAGGTGTTCCAGGTAGCCATAGGGTGCCGCGTCCTGCAGCAGGTAGTAACGTTGGCCGCCACTATCGAACACGCGCAGGTGCCACTCGTTGGGCGCCTGTTCGCCGTGGTAACCCAGGCCATACTGGCGCAGCACCACAGGCACGTTGCGGGCATCGTACAGTGCGCTGCCAGACGGCAGGGCGGGGCGTTGGCCACGAGCCAGTTCGTCCTGCAGGCGGCGTACTTCGCTGGCCTGTGTGCGTGCAACGACCACGGCACGGACCTGGTCGTAGTCGACCTGTTCGGCCAGCACGATGAAGCCCATTGCTCCGGCCATCAGCAGCACGAACGAAATCGTGATGCGGGTGCGAAGGGTCAGGCGGCGGTAGAGGCCGGCCGGGGTCACGCCTGCATGCGCCAGCCGACGCTGTGCACCGTGGTGATCAGCGCGCTGTCGAAGCTGCGGTCTACCTGCAGGCGGAGTTCGTGGATGTGGGTCCGCAATGCTCCGCTGTCCGGTGGCTCGTCGCCCCAGACCAGGTATTCCATCTCCTGCTTGCGGACCACGGCGGGCGCCGCCCGCACCAGGCACATCAGCAGCTTGTGCGAAGTGGGCGTCAGCGCGATGCATCGGCCCTGCCGCCAGGCCTGCGGTGATCGGGTATCCACCTGCAGGTCCTTCCAGGCGAGCACGCTCTGGACCTGGCGGCCCTCGGCCCTTCGCACCAGGGCCCTGATCCGTGCATCCAGCTCCTTCAGCGAGAACGGCTTGACCAGGTAGTCGTCCGCACCCATTTCCAGGCCCTGAACGCGGTCTTCGACCGGGTCGCGCGCGGTCAGCATCAGGATCGGAACCGGATTCTGGAACTCCTGGCGCAGCTTCCTGCACAGGGCCATGCCATCCAGACGCGGCAGCATCAGGTCCAGCAGGATGGCGTCGTAATCATTCTGCGTGGCCCGGCGCAGGCCGCTGGCACCGTCGCGGGCATCGTCCAGCACGTAGCCCAGCGGCTCGAAGAAGGCGTACAGATTGGCAACCAGTTCAGGGTTGTCTTCGATGATCAGCAGGCGGGTCATGGTGTGCGTCCTTGCGCGCGCCCGGTCGGTGACGAATCCGGTCCGGGCTACGGAAACGGGTGGGGCGTGCTCAACTGCCCTGGCGCTGCGCCTGGATGGCCTGGTCGAGGGTGTCCAGCTCATCCGTCGGCGAGTCCAGCCATGCCGGGTACGCCTCGGTTTCAACGAAGGTGGAGGATCGCAGCACATCGTCGAACGCCGGATTGTCCTTCTCCGCATGGCGCAGCAGGCCGGACATCAGCCCGCAGATGCGGACGGCCGCCTGGTAGGCGCCCTGCAGTGATCCGGCAGGCTCGGTGACCGTGTTGAGGAAGGCCGCATAGGCCGGCCCATCGAAGACGAAGTCCTCGCGCTGCCGGAAGGCGTCGCCGCTGAGGTTGGCTTCGCCGGAGACGTGCCGCGAGAATCCCCAGGACCAGATGTCGAGGAAGCGCAGGTCATCCAGCATCCGGCGCGCGTCGTCTGTCAGCGGAACGGCGCCGGACAGAGCGTGCTCCAGCGTGGCCGCTGCGAACGGTTCGGTGCCCTCGTGGGCCAGGAAATCACTCAGGCATCGCAACGCGCCGGGATGGTCCGGGTCCAGCCGCAGCGCGTGGTAGATCACCCGGGCACCTTCCACGTGACGGCCCTGGGCAATGAAGATGTTGAGGGCATGGTGCGCGAGCTGGTCGGCGCTGAGGTCGGCAATCCGTGTCATGGGGTCTGGCTGGCTTGAAAAAACGGTTCGCATCAGTCTGACAGATCGCTCATTCGGCCGGGCTGCGTGAATCGCGGATCGAGTAGATCACCGAGAAGATCTTCCAGCCCTGCTCGGTCCGGATCAGCTGCCACATTTCCTTCCCCCAGTTGGTCTTCACCCCATCGTCGTGGAAGCTGTAGTCGAACGACACCGAGGCCACATCGCCGTCCGTCTCGATCTTCGTGTTGGAGAACGTCTCCTCCTTCGGTTTCGGTGAGGCCACCGCCCCGTCGATCAGCGCGATGAAGTTGTTGGCGGGAATCCGCCGTGCCTTGATCGCATCGGGCTTGGCCTTGCGGATGTCCTGCAGGCGCACATCTTCGGAAACATACTGCCAACCGATATCTTCGGGCTTGTCCGAAAAGAACAGGCCCATGTAGGTCGGCTTGTCCTTGTTGATCAGCGAGGTACGGAAGGCTTCGACCACCTGTTCGATGGCCTTCACATCAGCCGAGGATGGGGGCTGGCTTGCCTGGGCCGGCAGGCCTGCGGCGAGACACGCAGCGAGAAACGCGCTCTGGATTCCGGTGGTTCGCATCGTCCATGACGGCCTTGGTAGGGTGGAAGCGCCGCCGGGGCCACGACTACAGGGCCCCGGCGCGCTCCGTATTCAACGATGCAACGCGTCAATGATCAACCCGGTGGCGATCTCCACCAGCAGGTACTCGTTATCGGACTGCCGCACCCAACGCCGGTCGCGGCCCGGCTCGCGCAGGTGATAGCGCGCGTAGTCGTCCACCCAATAGCGGCGGTCCACTTCGGCCCAGGGCAGGCGCTCACCACGTCGCCAGGCCTTCTTCTGCCAGCCCGGCGGTGGCGCATCACGGTTGTGGGGGCCGCCTGCATGCGGCGGTGGGCCGTTGCCACGGGCGTGGTGCGGCGGATCGGCGAAGGCTGGGGTCGCCGCCAGAGCGGTGGCGGTGGCCAGGGCGATGGCAAGCAGATGCGTGGTTTTCATGAAGCACCCTCCGTCGTGGCCGCAGCGTGCGGCGCTGTGCTCGGAATATAGGGTGGGCAACGTGAATGAATACGGGTGCGAGCGGCATGTCCGTGAACGGCAGGCCGATTCATCTGCGCATTGCAATGGCGCGCAGCAGGCGACGGGGCAGTGTGGTGCGGGGCCCCATCGCCCTCGGATGCCGCGCTAGGGTCGCCGGTCGACCTGCAACCGCGCGACTGCCTGCGCATCCAACGCCAGGCACGCCAGCTTCAATCCTTCCATCACCCGGTCGCCCACGTATTCCTCGGGCTCGCCGTTCTGCCGTGTACGCTCGGCCGCCAGCAGCAGTTCGTGCATCACGCGCAGCCCGGCCAGGGCGCAGTCGGCGTCGGCCAGGGCGAGACGGCGGCCGGGCAGCAGGTAGCGTTCCGGCCAGGGCTGGCCGTCGGCGGCCGCACCGGTGCCGATCCGGTTCAGATTGGCAATGAAGGTATTGGGGTTCGCGGGCGAGGCGGCCGTCGATGTGTCGCCATTGCTGGCCGCGCCGTGGTGGGTGCGCAGGTGAGGGACGTCGGGTTCGTTCATGGCAAGGCTCCGTGCAGGGCAGTCGGTAGCCGCCACCAATGAAAGTGGCGGACGGTACGTGGTTCGAACACCGGGTTGATGTCAGTCCGGCGGGCCCGGAGGCCCCCACGCACCGCCCGCCATAGCCGGCAGACGGTTTGCCAACCGGCGCCACGCAAGGTGACGCCGGTTGGCAAGCGCATACATCAACATCAACTCGGGTGTTCGAAGCCCGGCCACCCTTTTCCGGTGGCACGCCATCTGAGCCTTTGGCGTTATGCAATGCCAATCAGAAGAGTTGCAAACATCGCTCGATTGGAGACGCTTTCGGCATTCTCCCACGCTGTTAAGTACTGGCCGTGCGGGCTGGCGCGGTGGTCCACCCCTACCGGGCAATCTGCGACAGGTGTCGTGGTTGCAGCGACGGGAAGGGGGAGGCAGTTGGGCCTATCGCGACACAGTGCCCCGGTTCAGGCAGCGCACTGACCGGGTTGACGCTTTCACCGCCCCAGCGCACTCTGCGGGCTGGGGTCGACAACCCGTTCAGGGGGAAGGCTGCAGGGTGGTACCAGGAGGTGGAACAGCCATGAGCCAACTCACCGACAGCTTCGGACGCAGCTTTCCATACCTGCGCTTGTCGCTTACCGAAGCCTGCAACTTCCGTTGCAGCTACTGCCTGCCCGACGGTTACCAGGCCGATGGCCGCCCGCGCTTCCTGCAGGTGGATGAAATCGCGCGCCTGGTGCGTGCGTTCGCCGCGCTGGGCATGAGCAAGATCCGCCTGACCGGTGGCGAGCCCAGCCTGCGCAAGGACCTGGACGAGATCATCGCCACTGTGGCGGCGGTGCCGGGCATCCGCAAGGTGGCCATCACCACCAATGGCACGTTGCTGCCGCGGCGCCTGCCGGGTTGGCACCGGGCAGGCCTGACTGCGCTGAACGTGAGCATGGACAGCCTGCAACGCGAGCGCTTCCACGCCATCACCGGCCATGACCGCCTGCCGGAGATCCAGCAGGGCCTGGCCCTGGCGCAGGCGCTGGGCCTTTCGGCAATCAAGCTCAATGCGGTGCTGCTGCGCGGCCTGAACGACGACGAGCTGCCGCAGTGGATGGACTACCTGCGCGACCGCCCCTTCAGCGTGCGCTTCATCGAGCTGATGCGCACCGGCGACAACGAAGCCTATTTCCAGCGCCACCACCTGCGCGCCGATCGGGTGATCGAGCAGCTGCTGGCTGCCGGTTGGCACGAGCGGCCGCGTGCCGCCGATGCCGGCCCGGCGCGTGAGTTCGGCCACCCTGGCCATCGCGGCAGCATCGGCATCATCGCCCCGTATTCGCGTGACTTCTGCAAGGGCTGCAACCGTTTGCGGGTGACCGCCAAGGGTGACCTGCGGCTGTGCCTGTTCGGCGATTTCGGGGTGCCGCTGCGCCCGCTGCTGCAGCGCGACGATGACCACGACGCGCTGCTGGCACGCATCACTACCCAGCTTGGCCTGAAAGCGGCCGGGCACGGACTGCACCAGGGCCACACCGGGCTGACCCCGCACCTGGCCTCGATCGGAGGATGAGCAACACGATGAGTGGGGAATTGAATGCGGCCTTCCACATGGCTGATGTCCGCAACAAGCGCATCAGCCGCCGCCGTGCGGTGGCGGTGGGCGAGCTGCATGCCGGTCCGGTGGCGTATCCGCTGATCGTCGAGCGCCGCCTGCCCAAGGGCGATGCGCTGGTGATGGCCGAGATTGCCGGCCTGCAGGGGGCCAAGATGGCCTCGATGCTGATGCCGCTGTGCCATCCGCTGCCGCTGGAGCTGGTGCAGGTGTTCTGCGCGCCGGTGCCGGAACGGCAGGCGATCCGCGTGTGGTGCGAGTGCGCCAGCGAGGCGCGCACCGGCGTGGAGATGGAGGCACTGGCCGGCGTCAATGCGGCGCTGCTGACGTTGTATGACCTGAGCAAGCCGGTGGAGCCGGCGCTGCGCATCGAAGGTATCCGCCTGCTGTTCAAGGAAGGCGGCAAGCGCGGCGTCTGGCTGCACCCGGATGGCTTGGACGAGGCCGAGCGTGAGCGGTTCAAGCCGCGTGCGCCGAAGGGCCTGGAGGGCGCGGCCTGCGCGGTGATCACGCTGAGCGATCGTGCCAGTGAAGGCACCTATGAAGATGTGTCCGGCCCGACCCTGGTGTCTGGCGTGGAAAAGCTGGGTGGCGAAGTGGTAGCCGCCGAGGTCTTGCCGGATGGCATCGAGCCATTGGCCGGCCGCCTGCAGGCCTTGGCCGCCGAGGGCGTGCGCCTGTGCCTGTGCACCGGCGGCACTGGGCTGGGCCCGCGCGACCTGACCCCGGAGGCGCTGCGTTCGTTGAACGCGCGGCCGGTGCATGGCCTGGCGCAGATGGTGCGGGCGCTGAGCGCGCAGCACACGCCGATGGCCTGGCTGAGCCGCGCCGAGGTGGTGCAGCTGGACAACATGCTGGTGTTCGCGCTGCCGGGCAGCCCGAAGGCGGCCACGCAGTGCCTGGACATCCTGGCGCCGGTGCTGGGCCACGCCCTGGCGATGGTCGAGGGGGATGGCCACTGATGATTGCCTACAGCGAAGCCCTGCAGCACCTGCTGGATGCGGCCACGCTGCTGCCGGCCGAGCGCCTGCCGCTGCATGAGGCCGGCGGCCGCACTCTGGCCAGTGACATCATCAGTGAGCAGTCGCTGCCGCCGTTCGACAATTCGGCGATGGACGGTTTCGCGCTGCGCGCCAACGGCGCGACGTTCGAGGCCGGTACCGAATTCGCGGTACAGGGTTGGCAGGCGGCCGGTGATGCCGGCGCCGAAGGCGGCGAGGGTGCCTGGGAAATCATGACCGGCGCGCGCATGCCGGCCGGGCTGGATACGGTGGTACCGGTCGAGAACGTGGACGTCCTCGCCAGCGAGGAGGGACGCCCGACCCGCATCGCCTTGAAGGGCACGGTGAAGCCGGGCCAGAACGTGCGCCTGCGCGGCCAGGACGTGAGTGACGGCGAACGCGTGCTGCAGGCCGGGCAGGTGCTGGATATCAATGCGCGCACCCTGCTGCATGCCATCGGCGTGGGCCAGGTGGCGGTGGTGGCACGGCCGAAGGCGGCGGTGATCGCCACCGGCAAGGAGCTGGTGACCGAGGCGGCGCAGACGCTGGAATCCGGGCAGATCCGTGACAGCAACCGGCCGTATCTGGTGGGTCGCCTGCAGGCGGCCGGCGCCGAGGTGGTCTGGCAGGGCACGGTGGGCGATGACGTGGCCGCGTTCAATGCGGTGCTGGATGCAGCGCTGGCCGCGGGCGCGCAGGTGCTGATCAGCACGGGCGCAGTGTCGGCCGGGCGCTACGATTTCGTTCCCGATGCGCTGCGCGGCCGGGGTGCGCGCATCGTGTTCCACAAGGTGGCGATCCGCCCGGGCAAGCCATTGCTGTTTGCGGTGTTGCCCAATGGCGCGCTGTATTTCGGCCTGCCCGGCAACCCGGTGTCGGCCGCCGTGGGCCAGCGCTTCTTCGTCGAGCCGGTGCTGCGGCGCCTGCTGGGGCTGGCACCAGAGCCGGTGCTGACGTTGCCGCTGCAGGCCGACGTGCGCACGCCGCCGGGCCTGCGCTTCCACGCGCGGGCGCGGGTGGAAGTGGACGCGCAGGGTCGCCTGAGTGCGCGCGTGCTCGCTGGTCAGGAGTCGTTCCGTTTGATGTCCATGCTGCAGGCCAATGCCTGGGTGGTGCTGGAAGGCGAGGGCGGTCTCGCCCCTGCCGGCACGCCGGTGCGCGTGCAGGGCTGGGGGCACCATGAACCGGTGCAGCTGATGGGCCAGGAGTCATGATGAAACAGGTGACACTGCAGTTGTTCGGTGCGTTTTCCGACCTGGACGCCAGCCGCGAGATTGCCGTGGAGGTGGCCGGTGGCACCGTGGCCGACCTGCGCCAGGCGCTGCGCGAGCTGCTGCCGGTGCGCTGGCCGGGATTCCGTGCGCGCCTGCTGGACTACTCGGCGTTCGCCGACCAGCAACGCGTGCTGCGCGACCACGAGGCGCTGCCCGACGATGGCCGGGTGGCGATCCTGCCACCGGTGAGCGGGGGCTGAGCCATGAACGAAACGATCATCGCCAAGGTGGTGGACCGCGCGCAGGCGGCGATCGATCCGGCCGAGGGCATCGCCGCGGTCTCCGATCCCGGCTTCGGTGGCATTGACGTGTTCATCGGCAAGGTGCGCGACGTCAATGTGGGCCGGCGGGTGACCGGGATCAGCTACGACCTGTTCGAGCCACTGGTGTTGAACGAGTTCAAGCGGCTGGCCGCCGAGGTCGAGGCGACGTTTGGTCCGAAGCTGAAATTGTATGTGGCCCACGCCAAGGGCCGGTTGGGCATTGGCGATGTGGCGGTGGTGGTGGCTGCCGGCAGCCCGCACCGCGACGAGGCGTTCCGCGCCTGCCGACAGCTGATCGAGGCGGTGAAGCACCAGTGCCCGATCTGGAAGCAGGAGCACTACGAGGACGGCGACAGCCAGTGGAGCGAGGGGTGCAGCCTGTGCCATGCGGACAGCGAACCGGCCGATGCCCATGACCATGCGCACGATCACCCGCATTGACGTGGGTACGGCCACGCATGTCGTGGCTCTACTGCGATGACCATCGACGGCATCGTGCTGGCCGGTGGCCTGTCCAGCCGGATGGGGCGCGACAAGGCCCTGCTGCCGTGGCAGGGGCACACGCTGCTGGAACACATGCGCAGCGTGCTGCTGCAGGCCGGCGCCAGGCGGGTCTGGGTAAGCGGTGACTATCCGGCGTTTGGCGGCGTGCCGGACCGCGTGGCACGTTGCGGCCCACTGGGCGGCCTCTACAGTGTGGCGATGCAGATGACGGATGGCCCTGCCTGGGTGGTGCCGGTCGATACGCCACGGATGACGCCCGCGCTGTTGCTACGTCTGCAGGCCGATCAAGGGCGCGCCTGCACGGTATTCGACGATGAACCGTTGCCGATGCGGTTGCAGATCGATGATCATTGCCGCCGCGTGCTGCGGGACTTGATTGATGATCCGATGGCGCGACGTTCACTGCGCGCCCTGCAGGAACGCCTGGGCGTGACCCGGTTGCCATTGGCACCCGAGGATCAGGCGTTGCTGCTCAACTGCAATACGCCATCAGAGTGGGAATCCATCACAGCATGAAGGTCCAGCTGCAACAGCAATCGATGCGCCTGCGCGTGGATGAGGAAGATCTGGCACGCTTGCTGGCCGGCGAGTCAGTCGAGAACCTGACCCGCTTCGGCGGCAGCGGTGGCTGGGGCGTAGCGCTGTCGCTGCATGCCGGCGATCAGGCGGTGCTGCTCGATGGCGGGACATTCTGCCGGTTGGTACTGCCTCGCCAAGCCGTTGAGTCGCTGGCGGGCAGGCTGCCCTGCCGGGATGGGCTGAGCTTCGGTATCGCCCTGGATGACGACAGCATGCTGCAGCTACAGTTCGACGTGGACGTGCGCGACAGCATGCGGCAGCGTGGCCCGCAGCGACGTGCTGAACCTGCGCCGGAGTAGGCGCATGATGCGCAGGGCTGGGTGGCGCGCTGACGTATGATGGGGGCCTTCGTTCCTGCGTCGCGGCAATGCCCCTGAATCCATCTGCTCCTGCTCCGTCCCGGCCCGCCACGCCCAATCCGGCGGCGGCCGATGACGGTGACGCGCTGCATTTCTGCAGCACCTGCGCGTTCTCCGATGCCTGCATGTCGCAGGGCTACGACAAGACCGCGCTGGGCGAGCTGCACGTACTGGTCGACCACGTCGGCCCGTTCCAGGCCGGCGACTACCTGTTCCGCGCCGGCGATCCGTTCGACTCGATCGCTGCGGTGCGTGCCGGCATGGTCAAGACCTTCGTCGATGACAGCCAGGGCAACGAACAGGTGCTGGGGTTCAGCCTGCCTGGGGAGGTGATCGGCCTCAATGCCATCCACGGTGCGCGCTTCCCCTGCAATGCCGTGGCCCTGGACACTGTCTACCTGTGCCGGATCTCGTTCCCGCGATTGAGCCTGCTGGCCACCCGCATGCCGGGGCTGCAGGCGCGGTTGTTCAGCCTGCTCAGTGCCGAGATTGGCAAGGTTGCCACGCTGGCCGCCAACCATCGCACCGAGGAGCGCATGGCGGCGTTCCTGCTCGATCTTTCCGGGCGCTATGCCCGGCGCGGATTCTCGGCCACCCGCTTCAACCTGAGCATGGCCCGCACCGAGATCGCCAACTACCTGCGGATGGCCCCGGAAACGGTGAGCCGGGTGCTGCGCCGGTTGAGCGACGAGGGTGTGATTGCGGTCAATCAACGTGAGATGCTGTTGTTGCAACCCGAACGGCTGGCGGCGTTGGCCGTGGCCAGGGAACCCGATCCGGACTGACGAGACAGCCAAGGGGCCGACCATGAAGCGAGCGGGACTGTTGTTGCTGGGAATTCTGGCTGCGATGCCGGCCTGGGCGGCCGACCTGACGGTGTCGGCGGCATCGAGCCTGACCGAGAGCTTCCGCGAACTGGGCGCGGCCTACGAAAAGGCGCACCCGGGCACCAGGGTCGATTTCAACTTCGCCGCCTCCGGTGTGCTGCTGCAGCAGATCAGCCGTGGTGCGCCGGTGGATGTGTTCGCGTCGGCCGATGAAACCACGATGGACCAGGCCCAGCAGCAGGATCTGCTGGCGGCGGGCACCCGCGAGGTGTTCGCGGTGAACGCGTTGTGGGTGGTGGTGCCGCCGCAGGCGAAGGCCGCGCCGCGTACCTTGAAGGACTTGGCCGGTGCCGGTGTGCAGCGCATCGCACTGGGCAACCCGGACAGCGTGCCGGTCGGGCGCTATGCCAAGGGCGCGCTGGAAGCGGCGGGCCTGTGGCCGTCGGTGCAGGGCAAGGCCATCACCACGCAGAATGTGCGCCAGTCGCTGGACTACGTGGCGCGCGGGGAAGTGGATGCCGGCTTCGTCTATGCCACCGATGCACAGGCGATGCCCGACCGGGTACGCCGTGCCTTCGCGGTGCCGGTGGCGGGGCGCATTGCCTATCCGCTGGCCGTGACCAAGGCCAGCGCGCAGCCGGCCGAAGCCAAGCGCTTCACCGCGTTCGTGCGTTCGGCACAGGGCCAGGCGATCCTGGCCAGGCACGGGTTCGGCAAGCCCTGAGGCATGGATCTGGACTGGAGCGCGCTGGGGCTGTCGCTGAAGGTGGCCGGTTGGGCCACCGCGATCAACCTGGTGCTGGGCGTGGCACTGGGTGCGTTGTTGGCGCGGCGGCGCTTCCCGGGGCGTGAGCTTCTGGATTCGCTGCTGACCCTGCCGATGGTGCTGCCACCGACGGTGCTGGGCTACTACCTGCTGGTACTGATCGGTCGCAACGGCCCGATTGGTGCGTGGCTGCAATCGTGGTTCGGCATCAACCTGGTGTTCACCTGGCAGGCGGCGGTGATTGCTGCAGCGGTCGCCTCGTTGCCGCTGGTGTTCAAGCCGGCGCGCGCGGCGTTCGAGGACGTGGACGGGCAGCTGGAGCAGGCCGCACGCACGCTTGGCGTGTCTGAAGCGGCGGTGTTCTTCCGCATCACGCTGCCGCTGGCCTGGCGCGGCATCCTGGCGGGCCTGTTGCTGGCGTTTGCGCGCGCGATGGGCGAGTTCGGCGCGACGCTGATGGTGGCAGGCAGCATTCCTGGGCGCACGCAGACGCTGTCGATCGCCATCTACGAGGCGGTGCAGGCTGGCCAGGACGGCAGGGCCAACGCGTTGGTGATCCTGACCTCGGTGGTGTGCATCGTGATCCTGTTGCTGGCTGCGCGGCTGGTGGGCGGGCGTCGCCGGGAGCTGCGTGATGTGGCTTGACCTGCAGGTGCAGCGTGGCCTGCGGGCGTCGGGCCAGGATTTCGTGTTGGACGTCACGCTGCAGTGCACGCAGCGGCAGGTGGTGCTGTGCGGACCTTCCGGTGCGGGCAAGAGCCTGACCTTGAAGGCGGTGGCCGGGCTGCTTCGTCCAGGCCGGGGGCATGTTCGGCTGCAGGGCCAGACGCTGTTCGATGCGGCAGCCGGCGTTGATCTTGCGCCGCAACGGCGTCGGCTGGGCTACGTGTTCCAGGACTACGCATTGTTTCCGCACCTGAGCGTGCGCCAGAACGTGGCGTTCGGGCTGGAGCGCGGCTGGTTCAATCCATCGCGCAGCCGCCGCATCGATGCGGTGGAACAGTGGCTGCAGGCGTTCCGCATCGACCACGTGGGTGATCTGCTGCCTTCGCAGGTCTCCGGTGGCCAGCGCCAGCGTACCGCCCTGGCGCGCGCGCTGGTGACGCAGCCGCAGGCATTGTTGCTGGATGAGCCGTTCTCCGCGTTGGATCATGATCTGCGCCAGCATCTGCGCCAGGAGCTGGAGACCGTGCTGGACCGGACCGGCATCCCGTTGCTGTTGATCAGCCACGACCCGCAGGACGTGGCGATGTTCGGCCAGCAGGTGGCGCGCGTGGTGGACGGCCGTATCGTCGGCGGTTGACCTGCACCTGTAGAGCCGAGCCCATGCTCGGCTGCTCTGCGCGACACCGCCAACAGCAGCCGAGCATGGGCTCGGCTCTACAGGATCAAAGGATCAATACAATTCGCAGTGCGTGCGGCCTTCGCCCCGCAGTGTGTCCCAGTGTCCTTCACCACCGATGGCATCGATGGCCTCGCGCACGGCGCCTTCCAGGTGGCGCTTGTTGCCGCACAGGTACAGATGCCCGCCGCGGTCCAGCACGTCGCGTACCTCGCGGGCACGCTGCTGCAGCACATGCTGCACATAGACCTTCCCGGCACCGTCGCGCGAGAACGCGGTATGCAGGCCGGCCAGCACGCCACGCCCGTGCCAGTCCTGCAACTGGTCGCGATACAGGTAGTCGTGCTCGCGGTGCTTCTCGCCAAACACCAGGTGCACCTCGCGCTCGCAGGCGTTGGCCTGCAGCTCCTGCATCAGGCCCATCAGTGGTGCGATGCCGGTGCCGGTGCCGACCAGCAGCAGCGGTGCCTCGCCGGTATCGGGCAGGTGGAAGCCAGGGTTGGAGCGACAGTACACACGGGCATGGTCGCCGCCATGCAGCAGGCTGCCGGTGGCCGTGCCGAAGCGCTCGCGGCCGCGCAGGGTGTAGCGCACTTCGCGCGCGCACAGGCTCAATTGGTCGTTGTGCGGGTGCGAGGCGATCGAATAGGCGCGCGGCAGCCGCGGTGACAGCAGTTCGCGCAATCGGGCCAGCGGCACGCTGTCTGGAGTGGCGTGGTCCTGCAGCAGGTCCAGCAGGTCCAGTCCGTGCAGGTAGGCGTCCAGTTCGCGCTTCTGGCTGACCTTCAACAGGCCTTTCAGTGCCTCGCTACCGCCCAGTCTGGCCAGGTCGCGCAGCACACCCTTGCTTGGCAGGCGCAGCTCGCGGTCATGCAGGGCGGCCACGGCGCCGCTGTCGCCGTACCAGCTGGCCAATGCCTGCAGCAGGGCAGGGTCGTTCTCCGGCACCACGTGCAGGGTGTCACCCGCGCGGTAGGCCATGCCGCTGCCGGCAATGTCCAGCTGCAGGTGCCAGGCGGCCGGGTCGCTGCTGTTCAAGCGGCGGCGCTCGAGAATGGGGGCGGCAAAGGCATTGTCTTCGCCATAGGCGGTGACCTGCAGGTGCAGGTCCTGGCCAGCGCTCAGGTCGCCGCCCAGTACCTGGCCGAGCACCGGCTGCCATTGCTGGAAGAACTGCTCGTAGCCCAGATCGGCGTCCACACGGTGCAGCAGTGGCTGCGCCTGGCGCTCGCTCAGCGCGGCATCCAGCGCCTTGGTGAAGCCGCAGAAGCTGGGGTAGCCGGTGTCGCCGAGGCCGAACACTGCGTAGCGCAGGCCACTCAGCGTCGGGGTCTGGCGCAGCGTCTCGAAGAACTGTTCGCCATTGGCAGGTGGTTCGCCGTCACCGAACGAACTGGAGATCGCCAGCAGCACATCGCCGTGGCCGAGGCTGGCCACGTCGATGTCGTTGAACGGAAGCACCTGCGGCCCGTGTGGCTGCAGGTCCGCGCCCAGGCGCTGGGCCAGGGCGCGGGCATTGCCCGACTCGGACGCAAAGCCCACCAGCAGGCGGCTGAAGGGCGTACTGGCCGGGAGGGCGTTCACGCGGCCTCGTAGAAGTCGTCGAACTTTTCCTTGCTGAACTCGACCAGGTCGTAGTTCTGCATCAGGTCGTTCACCACGCGACGGATGCTGATGTACGAGGTGATGTTGCCGTCGGCGTCGAACAGCGGCTGCACGGTGGTATCGACCACATAGAGCACACCGCCCTTGCCGAGGTTGGGCACGATGCCGGTCCAGGTCTTGCCGGCCTTGATGGTGTCCCACATGTCCTTGTAGACCGCCTTGGGCACATCCGGGTGGCGCACGATGCTGTGCGGCTGGCCGATCAGCTCTTCGCGGGCGAAGCCGGTGAGCGTGCAGAACAGGTCGTTGGCGTAGGTGATGTTGCCCTGCAGGTCGGTGGTGGAGATCACCATGACGTTCTGCATGGCGTTCAGCAGTTGGGCGTTGTCGGGGGTGTAGCTCATCGCAGGGTCCTTTTGGATGCCGGTGATGCCGGCGTGTTCGGGTCCTGCATAGAGATACGCCCGCGCGGCGGCGGGCGGTTTGACATTGGTCAAGTGGGTGGCGCGATGGCCTGCGACGGGGTGTCGCAGGGAGGTTTTCTGTAGGCCCGAGCGTGGGCTCGGCTCTACAGAAAGGGCAAGGTGTCAGCCCATCAGATAGCGCAGCACGCCGGCCGAGACCACGCCGATCAGCACGGTCGGCAGCATCGACAGGCGCGTGGCGGCCAGCAGGGTGATCGCCAGCGCGGCCAGGTCGGCGGGCTTGTCGGCAACAAAATCCGGGGCGATCACCGAGATCAGCACGCAGCCCGGCGCCGCTTCCATCACCGTCACCGCACGCTTGCTCAACGTGCGGTTGCGCAGCGCCAGGAAACCAACGATGCGGGTCAGGTAGGTGGCGGCGGCCATCAGCACGATGGTCAGCACCGAGGTCCAGTGGATCAGGCCATTGAAGATCATGCCGCGTCCTCCGCCAGCAGCCAGGCAGCGGCCAGGCCGGCCAGCGCGCCGCTGGCCACGTACCACGCGCCCGGGATCAGCAGGTAGGTGGCCGCGGCTACGACCAGGCTGACCAGCCACGGCCGCGCCGCCTTCATGCCCTGCCACATGCCGCGCAGCAGCACCAGGAACACGGCGGGGAAGGCCATGTCGAATCCATAGGCGTGGATGTCGCCCAGCATCGGCCCGACGATCGCGCCCAGCGCGGTGCAGGCCACCCACACCGTGTACAGGCCTGTCGAAGCGCCCAGGTAGTAGGCCAGGCTGAAGCCGAGTGCACGACGGCGCGCATCGGCCACGCCCATTGCCCAGCTTTCGTCGCACATGAAGAACAGGGCCGGCAGCACGCGACGGCGCGGCAGGTGCTGCAGCAGCGGGGCCAGGCTGGCGCCCATCAGCAGGTGGCGGCTGTTGACCAGCGCGGTGATCGCCACGATCAGTGCGATGTGTGGCGGCGAGGTCCACAGTTCGACGGCGGCGAACTCCGAGCCGCCAGCGAAGTTGAGGCCGGTCATCAGCGGTACTTCCAGTGCGCTCAGGCCCTTCTGGGCCGCCTGCGCACCGAGCACCAGGGCGAAGGGGATGAAGCCGATCATCACTGGCACGGCGGCGCGCAGGCCGCGCAGGAATTCGGCGCGCGGCGCGGTATCGCAGGTGTCGGGCAGGGGCAGGGTGGTACGGGCGTCCATGAATCGGCAGCAAGGGTGGGGGTGGACCATGCTAACGGTACAATCACGAAATCGGGTTGCGTTGATGCCATTGGATTCGGGAAGATTGGCAGTCTATGCGGTGATTGGCGCCTGGAGTGGAATTTCATGCAGTACCAGCTCGACAACCTTGATCGGCGCATCCTCGACGCCCTGCAGCGTGACGGTCGCCTGCAGAACCTGGAGCTGGCACGCCTGGTCGGACTGTCTCCCTCGGCCTGCCTGCGGCGGGTGCGGTTGCTGGAGGAGGGCGGTTACATCGACCGCTACGTGGCGCTGCTGAACGAGGCCAAGGTCGGCCGTGGTTTCACCGTGTTCGTTCGGGTGTGGCTGCGCGGGCAGGATGAGGACACCACCAATCACTTCATCAACAGCATCAAGTCTTTTCCGGAAGTGCTTGAATGCCATCTGATGGCTGGCGACTGTGATTTCCTGCTGCGGGTAGCGGTGGCCGACCTCGATGCCTACCGGCAGTTCCAGATGCAGCACCTGAACCGGATTGCCGGGGTGCAGAACACCAAGACCGAGATCCCGATGCAGCGGATCAAGCAGACGACCCAGCTGCCGCTTTGAGGGATTAGGGTTTCCGGCCGGGTTGCACCCGGCACCCGCGGTAGTGCCGGCCGCTGGCCGGCAACCTCAGCAGCAACAGCCAATGCAACCGGACCCACCCCGCCTTCGACAGATTTCTGCGATGTGCCGGAACGGCATGAGCTGCTCTTGGTGGGTGTCGACCTTGGTCGACACGTTTGGGTCGGTATGGGGCCGGATCCCGTTGTTGTGCGACGGGCTCCGGCCCCGCTGGCTTCATGGAGCCTGGCCCGACGGTTGGCCGTGGGCGGCCGTCATCGCAATGACATGTGCTCCCGGTACGGTTTGACCCGCTTGCAGCTGCTGTCGCTGCCGAGGGTCATGTGTTCTACGTCAGGGGGCTGAATGGACACCATGCGATCAGAACGTGGAGGCTGGGCATCGCCGGATGGCTGCTGCTGGCCTTTGCCGCGGTGGGCCAGGAGGGTGTCCATGCCTACGACATCCCCGCGCAGCCGCTGGAACAGGCGGTCGAGCGCTTCAGCGTCATCAGTGGGTGGTCGGTGATGTACCCGGGCGAGCTTGCCGCGGGTCGCAGCAGCCATGCGCTGCGCGGGAGCCTGGCGCCGCTTCCGGCGTTGCAGTCGCTGCTGCAGGACACCGGGATTGAGGCCGAGGTGATGGGTGAGCAGCGCGTGGTGCTGCGCCGGGGCGTGGCCTCCGCAGCAGAAGCGGGTACCGGCGATGCTCTCCCTGAAGCGGAACGCCGCCGTCGCTATGGCGGCCTGCAGCAGCGCCTGCGTGCAGCGTTCTGTGACGACCCCGCGATCGCGCCCGGCCGCTACGCCGCAACGCTGCGCTTCCGCATCGACGGCGCGGGCCGGGTGAGCGAGCCCGAGCTGGTGTCCGGCAGTGGCAGTGATCGCCGCGATGCACGCCTGCTGCAGGCGTTGCAGGGCCTGGCGCTGGGGGCCGATGCCGCCGTGCTGCCGCAGCCGGTGACGCTGCAGATCCGTCCTTCCGGCACCGACCACGACTGTGGCCGGCGTACGCCCCTTCCATGATTTCAAGGATTCGAACATGAGCAACGGTACGGCTGGGGCAGTTGACCTGATGGACCACCTTCTGGGCGCCTATGACGAGCTGAAGCGCAGGTTGGTGCGCAAGCTGGGTTCGGAGGAGCTGGCCGGCGATGCGCTGCAGGACACCTGGATGCGCCTGAGTGCGCGCCGTGACCGCCTGGATGCCGTGCAGAACCCAGCGGCCTACCTGCTGCGCATGGCAATGAACACCGTGATCGACCGCCAACGTGCCGACCATCGCCTGCTGAGCCTGGAGGAAGTGGACACGCTGATGGACATGGCCGACCCGGGGCCGGGTCCGGCGCAGGCGGCCGAGCTGGATTTCGCGCTGGAAGACATGGTCGGCCTGCTGCAACGCATGCCCGAGCGCCGCCGCCGCATCCTGCTGGCGATCCGCGTCGATGGCCTGCAGCAGCGCGACGTGGCCGATCACCTGGGCGTGTCGCTGCGGCTGGTGCAGCGTGAGCTGAAGGCCGCCCAGGACTATCTGGCCGAACGCAGCGGGCAGGGGCGTCGGGTGCGGTTCTGAGCGACGGCATCCGTCTACACTTTGACGCCGAGCAGAACCCCGCAGCGTGCGGGTCCGGCATGAGCCCCCATGGATCCTGACGATCGCCCGCAACGCCCGCTGGATGCCGTCGAGCGTCAGGCCCACGCGTGGGTGGTGCAGCTGACCTCGGGTGAAGCCACCGCTGCGGACGGGCGCAGGTTCCGCGCATGGTGCGAGGCCGACCCCCGTCATCGCGAAGCATTTGGCCGTGCGCGCCGGCAATGGGAGCAGGTGCGGCTGGCTGGCGAGCAGCTGCCCGTCGCCGCACGCCAACCGGTCGCGCCGACGCCGGCCCAGCGCTGGAGCCGGCGCGCCTTCCTGGGCGCGGCGATTGCCGCGCCGGCCAGTCTGGTGGTGGTGGCGGCCCTCCGCCCGCCGCTGGGGTTATGGCCGTCGGTGAGTGCCCTGGCCGCCGATTTCCACACCGGTACCGGCGAGCGGTTGCAGATCTCGCCCTTGCCGCAGCTGAAGATGGAACTGGATACCCAGAGCAGCCTGCGCCGCCGTGCGGATACGCAGGGCGAAGGCTTCGAGCTGGTGCAGGGCCAGGTCGCGATCGAGACCCGCTCCGCGCTGCGGCTGGCAGTATTTGCCGGCCCGGGCTGCGTGATTGCCGATGAAGGTGCGGTGCACTTGGACGTGCGCAACACCCACGGCCAGGTACGGGTCACCTGCCTGCACGGCAGTGCCCGCATCGAGCATCCGCAGGGACGGTTGCAGCTGCAGGCCGGCCAGCAGACCCAGTACGACGAGCGCCTCAGCGGCGTGGTCGCCGAGGCGGTGGCCTCGGACGTGAGCGCCTGGACCGAAGGCATGCTGGTGTTTCGCCGCGCCCCGCTGCGCGAGGTGGTGGACGAGCTCAACCGCTACCGCCGAGGCAAGGTGCTGCTGGGCGAATCGGCGTTGGCGCGCGCACCGGTCAGCGGTCGCTTCCGCATCGATGATCCGGATGCGGCGCTTGAGCAGCTGCGGCTGACGATGTCGCTGGATCTGCGTCGCTTTCCGGGTGGCATTGCCGTCCTTGGTTAGATGAAGACGCTGGCCATGCGCGCCGCGCAGGGCTGTTGCAAGCAAGGAGAGGCCAAGGATGCGCAACGAGACCATCGGTGTGCTGGATCTGCGTCGCAATCTGTCGGCGTTGCTGGAAACCACGCAGCGCCGGCCGTTGATGGTGCATCGCTATGGTTCGCCGTGGGTGTGCGTGGTATCCGATGCGCAGTGGCAGCAACAGGCGGTACTGCTGGAGTTCGATCCGCAGTCGCATCCCCTGGCGATGCTGCTGCGCCTGCAACGGCAGGCGTTGCCGCTGACCGAGACCGGTGCGCTGCCGCCGGCCGCCCTTGCACGCGCCCTGTTGCTGATGGGCATGCATGGCATCGACGACCTCGCGCAGCTGCACGAGCAGGTGCGGCACCATCGGCTGTGGCACTGGTTCGTGGCGGGCGGCCACGGCGTGATGGACGGCTGGCAGCTGCCAGCGCTGCGCGTCGCAATGGCGTCATGCTGCGATGACACGGACATGACCGATGCACTGGCGGGATTTGCTGCGCGCAGCGATGTGGCAGTGCTTGCACGACGTTGCGGTGGCGATGCGCCGTGCCTGGACCGCGAAGCCTGCAGGCGCATGACGTTGCGGTGACGCGACCGATGAAGCGCAAACCACTGCACAGAGCTGCATCTGCAGTGTCGCTTCAGCTGCCGTGTTGACGTCTTCTCCAGAGTACGACGCACCGCGCGTCGTGGAGCACGGGCGGCGCCGATGGCAGAAAGTCGCAGGATCAGCATGCTGGAGCTGGATCGCCACCTGAGCCAGTCACTGGAACAGGCACGGCACACACCCGTGAATGTGCAGCGCTATGGGCACTCGTGGGTCTGGGTGCTGTCCAGTGATGCCTGGGCCGATGCGGCGCGCTGGGCGGCACTGGACTGCAATGCGCATCCGCTGCAGGCCCTGCGCCGGTCGCTTGACCTGAAGCTGCGGCCGTGGCCGGAAGCCTTCATGAACGTGCTGCCGCTTGAAGCAGGTGATGCACGCATGCTGCAACGGGCTGCGCTGCTGGTGGTGCTGCGCGGCCTGTGCAATGCCCAGCGCGTGCATGACGACCTTCGCTACCACCAGGCCTACCGGCAGTTCATCGGATTCGACCACGGCACCGCATGGTCACCGTTGCAGTGCGTGCGCCTGCTGCAGGGCTGCGCGCATCCCTCGCTTCGTGACTGCATCGACGACACGCTGGCCGGCGTTCCGCGGCCTCTGCTCGAAGCGGCTGGCGTGCCCGCTGCACGGGCTGCCACCACGCAGGCAGAAGCGCAGCGGATTGCGGGCGGATGTTTATCGTACTGACACATGCACCGCTGACCATGGTGCAGCGGTCTCTTCCAGGATGACGAGGGCGGAACAATGGCAAGGCAGGTAGCGCATCGCAGGGCTCGGCAGCAGGGTTTCAGCCTGATCGAGATCATGGTGGTGGTGGTGATCATCGGCATCCTCGCCGCGTTGATCGTGCCGCGCCTGATGGACCGGCCCGATCAGGCGCGCGTGGTGGCGGCGCGCCAGGACATCGCCGCATTGATGCAGGCGTTGAAACTGTTCAAGCTCGACAACGGGCGCTATCCGAGTGCCGAACAGGGACTGCAGGCGCTGGTGAAGCCACCGCAGGGGAGCGGCGCGATGCCGGTCACGCCGTATCTGGATCGGCTGCCCAACGATCCGTGGGGGCACCCGTACCAGTATCAGGTTCCCGGCACGCACGGGGACATCGACGTGTTCTCGCTGGGGGCAGACAGCAAGCCTGGCGGCGACGCCGGGAACGCGGACATCGGCTCCTGGCAACTGTGAGGCGCGCCGATGGCAGCCCGGATGCGATCGGTTTCGTTCGCCCGCCAGCGTGGCATGGCGGTGATTGTGGCCATGCTGGTGGTGGCATTGGTGGCGGTGATCGCCACTGCACTGCTGACCCGGCAGTCGGCGCAGCTGCGTGCGCTGCGCGGCGACCAGCTGCGTGCACAGGTGCGCATGGCGGTGGACGCGACGCTGGAGCGGGCGGCGCAGCAGCTGCGTGAGGACGTGCGTGAACAGCTGACCACGGTGCGCAGCGGACGCTGGGCGCGCCCATTGGAGCTGCAGGCGCCGTTGCCGGTGCAGCTGCAGCTGGTCGATGCGCAGTCGATGTTCAACCTGCGCAACCTGCTGGCGCATGGCAGGCCGGACCCCGATGCGCGGCGCGCGTTCATCGCGTTGTGTGCTGGGCAGGGTCTGGGCCAGGACGCCTGCGCATCCGCCGCGGACCACATCCAGGCGCGCCTGCGCGATGGCGACATGCAGGCGCAGGCGCCGCTGCCGCGCGAATCACTGATCGAACAGGCGCTGCCGGGTGCCGATCCCGTGGCGTTGCAGGCGCTGGCGCGGCGCACCGTGGTGTTGCCGGCGCAGACCCTGGTCAACGCCAACACCAGCGACCTGCGCGTTCTGCAGGCGGTGACGCCTGCGGTCGAGCCGGCACGGCTGCAAGCGCTGCTCGGTGAGCGCGACGCGGGCCATTGGCTGCTCAATCGCGGCGACATCGCCAATCGACTGCAACTGAGCAACGCGCAGATGGCCGTGGTGCCGCTTGGCATTCATAGCGAGTGGTTCCTTGCCGTCGGCCAGGTACAGGCCGATGGCAATGCTGTCGACTTCCGGGCCCTGATCTGGCGCGAGTACCGCGATGACAGTGTGCGCGTGCAGCGTGTGTGGACGAGGATTGGAGCATGAGCGTGCAGCTGAGGGTGCGCCTGCCGGCGCTGGAACACCTGCGCGCCGACAGTACGGTCGAGTGGGCGCAGATGCACAAGGGTGGGGTGCTGACCCATGGCCGCGAGGGCTTGGCCGTGCTCGGGCAACGTCATCCGCAGGCCGAGGTGCTGGCCTGTCTCGATCCGCAGGACCTGATCCTGCTGGAACTGCAGCTGCCGCCGCTGTCGGGCCGCAGGCTGCAGGCCGCATTGCAGGGCGAAGTAGAGGCGATGCTGCTGGATGACCTGCAGGAGGTCGCGTTGGCACACGGTATGCAGGCGGCGGACGGCACGGTTCCTGTGGCGTGGCTTGGCCAGCAGGCAGTCCTGCAGGCGCAACAGCTGCTGGCTTCATGTGCACTGCAGCTGCAGGCACTGTATCCGACCCCGCTGCTGCTGCCGTGGCAGAACGGCCAGGCAACGCTGCAGGCTGCCGGTGAGCATCTGCTGGTGCGCTGCGGGCGCGATCGTGGTTTTGTGCAGTGGTGCGGTGGGCGCGACACAGCAGCGGTGCTGCAGTCGCTCGCGGCGCGTCTTCAGCAATCCGGGGTGCAGGCCGTGCAGTGGATCGACAGCGTGCCGTCGGCGTGGCCGGAGAACCTGCCGGCCACCGTGGTCGCGCATGAACGGCAGGCGTGCGGACCTGTGCCAGCGTGGTCGTTGCCACTGCCGGGTCGCAGCAGGCAGGCACCACGCGTGGCGATCGGCCTCGCATTGGCGGCGGTGTTGCTGGCTGCGCTTGGGCTGCAGCTGCAGGTCTCGCGCTGGCGCAGCGAGGGCGAGGCGTTGCAGCAGGACATGGCGCGGCAGTTCAGCTCGCACTTTCCGGAGATCACCGATGTGGTGGACCCGGTGCTGCAGGCGCGGCGCGCGCTGGCCGTGCCGTTGCCGGCGCCGCCGTTGCCACCGGTGCAGCGGCAGGTCGCAACGACGCTGCAGGCGATTCCAGAGTTGGGCGGCCAGGTGCGCGGCCTGCGCTATCAACCCGGCCAGCTGGAACTGGAGCTGGACGCCGATATGCAGGCAGCAGCCGATGACGCACAGCGGCTGGAGCGGTGGCAGCAGGCGGCGCAGGCGCAGGGCCTGCAGCTGGCGCGCGAGGCCGGTGGACGCCTGCGCGTGAGCGGGGGCGGACAGTGACCGCCAGAGCCGTGCGCCTGGGCGAGGGTGTGACCGGTCTGCAGCGACGCTGGCAGCACCTGCCGCCGCGCGACCGATGGATGCTGCGGATGATGGTGCTGGCGCTGCTGGCAGCGGGGCTGTGGTCATTCTGGCTGGAGCCGCTGCTGAAACAGCGTGCGCACTGGCAGGCTGAGCTGCCGCGGCTGCAGGCGCAGGCGCGCGCACTGGCGCCGCTGCTGCGTGCACGCGAACGCCAGCAGCAGGTGCAGGGGCAGCGCCCGACGCTGGCCGCGCTGCGTAATGGAATCAAGTCCGCCGGCCTCGCCGATGGACTGCGTGTCGAAGCACGCGACGGGCGTTGGCACCTGCAGGTGCAGGCCGTACCTGCTGACGCACTGTGGAACTGGCTGCTGCCCGTGCTGGCCGATCCGGCCATCGAACTGCAGCAGCTGCAACTGACACGCACAGGGGATGCGAACATGCCGGCGGCACGGATATCCGGAAACATCGTGATGGCACTCACTGCGGGTGGCCATTCATGAGGGCGATGCGCAGCCTTGCCTGCAGCACTGTACTGGCCCTGATCGTGGGTGCCGCTCACGTTGTTGCGCCGGCACAGGCGCAGGACGCCCCCGATGAGCCGGTGCAGTTGAACCTGGTGGATACCGATATCGGCGGCGTGCTGCGTATGGCAGCAAGGTTCACCGGCCGCCAGTTCCTGGTCGACCCACGGGTGACCGGCAAGATGACCGTGGTTTCCGATGGTCCGGTCAGCCGTACCCAGGCCTACCAGTTGCTGCTGGGCGCGCTGCGCATGCGCGGCTTTGCCGTGGTCGAGAACGGTGGCGTCAGCCGGGTGGTGCCACAGACCGATGCCAAGGTGCTCGGTGGGCGGGTGGGGGCCGGGGGTGCCGGTGGCGAAGTGGCCACGCGCACCTTCGCGCTGCGCTACGAGAACGCGGCCGCGCTGGTGGCAGTGCTGCGGCCGATGATCAGCCCGGACAACCCGATCACCGCCAATCCGGGCAACAACACCCTGGTGATCACCGACTATGCCGACAACCTGGAGCGCATCGCGCGGGTGATCGCCAGCGTCGACACACCGGCTGGCATGGACACCGACGTGGTGAAGCTGCAGCAGGGCATTGCGGTGGACGTGGCGGCGATGGTCGCGCCGCTGCTGGATGCGCAGGGCGCCGAGCCGACCCAGAAGGTGGTGGTGATGGCCGACCCGCGCAGCAACAGCGTGCTGCTGCGCTCCAGCAGCCCCGGTCGCACGCGCCTGGCGCGGCAGCTGGTGGAGAAGCTGGATCGTGCCCAGGACGAGTCCGGCAACCTGCACGTGGTCTACCTGCGCAATGCCCAGGCCAACCAGCTGGCCGGCGTGCTGCGCGGTGTGGTGGCCGGCCAGAGCGATGCACCGGCGATGGGCAGCAACGAAGGCATCACGCCGCTGCCTGGCGACGCCAACCGCTCCACACCCGCGCAGTCGTCACAGCCGCAGCAGGCCAAGCCCGGCGGCAACGCACTGGAATCGCAGCGGCTGGACCCGAACCGGCGCGACCCGATCGACGCCGGCGGCACCGGCTTCAGCCAGAACGGCATTTCGGTGCAGGCGGACGTGGCCACCAACACGCTGCTGATCTCGGCGCCGGAACCGGTGTACCGCAACCTGCGGCGGGTGATCGACCAGCTCGACCAGCGCCGTGCACAGGTGCTGGTGGAAAGCCTGATCGTGGAGGTCAACCAGACCGATGCGGCCGAACTGGGCGTGCAGTGGATGCTGGGCAATGGCCGCACCTTCGGCGGCACCCACTTCGGCGGCACCACCGGTGGCAGCGGGCTGAACACCACCGCACGTACAACCCTGGACGTGTTGCCCAAGGATGGCCTGAAGATCGGGGTGATCGACGGCACCATCAACCTGCCCGGTGTCGGCCAGATCCTCAACATGAAGGCGCTGGCCAACGCGCTGCAGAGCAAGGGCGGTGCCAACATCCTGTCCACGCCGAACCTGATGACGCTGGACAATGAAGCGGCCAGCATCATGGTCGGGCAGACCGTGCCGTTCGTCAGCGGCCGCTACGTGACCGACGGTGGTGGCGGCAGCAACAACCCGTTCCAGACCATCGTGCGCGAGGACGTGGGCCTGAAGCTGCGGGTGCGCCCGCAGATCTCCGAGGGTGGCACGGTGAAGCTGGACATCTACCAGGAAGTAAGCAGCATCGACGCGCAGAGCGCGAACAGCACGGCCGGCATCATCACCAACAAGCGCGCCCTGGATACCAGCGTGCTGCTGGACGATGGCCAGATCATGGTGCTGGGTGGCCTGCTGGAAGACAGCGTCAGCCATGGCCGTGATGCGGTGCCGGGGCTGGGAAAGATCCCGGTGCTGGGTGCCTTGTTCCGCAGCGATACGCGCAAGCGCGCCAAGACCAACCTGATGGTGTTCCTGCGCCCGCACGTGGTGCGTGACCCGGCCGCCGGCCAGCGCCTGACCCGCGACCGCTACGACTACATGCGCAACGCGCAGGCCGGCGCGCAGCCGGTACAGAGCTGGGCCTTGCCGGCGCTGTCGGCACCGCAGCTGCCACCGCAGGACCTGTCTGTACTCGGCCAGGGCAATGCACGCGATGGCCAGGGCCAGTCGCTGCAGAACAGCAGCCTGGCGGCGCTGTACCCGTCCGGTGACGGCGATGCGCAGCTGGTGCAGTTCGCGCAGGGGCTGGACCCGGCGCGTGCCAGCCAGGGCGTGGCGCAGGTGCGTGCACTGGGCCTGCAGGCCTATGCCGAAGCGACGCCCGGCGAGAGCGGGCAACGCCTGCGCGTGCGATTGCCGCGCGACCCGGCGACGCTGGACCCGGCGCTGCAGCAGCTGCGCGGGCTGGGCTACACGCCGGAACTGGTGATCGGGCCGTGAGCACCGCCGCGTCACTGCCGTACGCCTGGGTGCGCAGCCACGGCGTGATGCTGTCCGAAGTTGGCGGCGAGCCGGTGCTGCTGGGCACCGCCGACACCGCGGCGTGGGCCGTGGCCGAACTGCGCCGACGGCATGGCCCGCTGCCGTTCCAGGCGCTGGATACAGCGACCTGGCAGCAGCGCCTGGGTGAACAGTATCGTGACGGCGGCGACGCCGCCGCCGTGGTCGGTGCCGCCGAAAGCGAAGTCGATCTGGATCGGTTGATGCAGGACATGCCGGAGGTCACCGATCTGTTGGATGCGCAGGACGATGCACCGGTGATCCGCATGATCAATGCGCTGCTGGCACAGGCCGCGCGCGATGGCGCCAGCGATCTGCACATCGAGCCGTTCGAGACCCATTCGGTCGTGCGCTACCGCGTGGACGGCACCCTGCGCGACATGGTGCAGCCGCGGCGGGCCCTGCACGCGGCGCTGGTATCACGCATCAAGATCATGGCGCACCTGGATATCGCCGAGAAACGCCTGCCACAGGACGGGCGCATCGCCATCCGCGTGGGCGGGCGGCCGTTGGACATCCGTGTCTCCACCGTGCCGACCGGGCATGGCGAGCGTGCCGTGCTGCGCCTGCTGGAGAAGGATGCCGGACGGCTGCAGCTGCAGCGCCTTGGCATGGCCGACGATACGCTGGCCACGTTCACCGGCCTGATCCGGCAGCCGCATGGCATCGTGCTGGTCACCGGCCCGACCGGCAGCGGCAAGACCACCTCGCTGTACGCCGCGCTGGGCCAGCTCGACAGCAGCACCAGCAACATCCTCACCGTGGAGGACCCGGTGGAGTATGACTTCGCCGGCATCGGCCAGATCCAGGTCAACGCGCGTATCGGAATGAGCTTCGGCACAGCGCTGCGCGCGATCCTGCGCCAGGACCCGGACACCATCATGATCGGTGAGATCCGCGACCTGGAGACCGCGCAGATTGCGGTGCAGTCGTCGCTGACCGGCCACGGCGTGCTCGCCTCGCTGCATACCAATGATGCGATCTCGGCGGTGACCCGCCTGGCCGACATGGGCGTGGAGCCGTTCCTGCTGGCCTCGTCGTTGCGCGGCGTACTGGCGCAGCGGCTGGTGCGGCGGCTGTGCATGCAGTGCCGGCGTGCCGAGGTGGACGGCGACGGCAGAACCGTGTGGCGCGCGGTGGGCTGTGCGGCCTGTGCCAACAGTGGCTATCGGGGCCGTACCGGCATCCATGAGCTGTTCGTGGTCGACGACCGCGTGCGCGCGTTGATCCATGAAGGGCAGGGTGAGCCTGCGCTGCGCGAGGCGGCAAGGCGTGCGGGCATGCGGACCCTGCGGCAGGACGGCCAGCGCTGGATCGACAGCGGTGTGACCACGCTGGAAGAGATCCTGCGCGTCACCGGAGACGATTGAGGCGACGATGGCACTGTTCGATTATCAGGCCGCCAACGCGCAGGGTCGCATCGAGAAAGGCCAGCTGGACGCCGACAGCCCGCGCGGCGCACGCCAGCTGCTGCGCGGTCGCGGGCTGACGCCCGTGCAGGTCAGCGCGGCGCGCGGTGCGGGCAGTGGCTGGGGCGCCCGGCGGCTGTCTGCCAGCGAGCTGGCCTGGGCCACGCGTCAGCTGGCCAGCCTGCTGGCCGCCAGCCTGCCGTTGGAAGCTGCATTTAGTGCGGTGATTGAACAGGCCGAGCGCCCGCACGTGGCCCAGGCACTCACCGCCGTACGCGCCGACGTGCGTGCCGGCCAGCGCCTGACCGTTGCGCTGGCTGCGCGGCCGCGCGATTTTCCGCCGATCTATCGGGCGCTGGTGGGCGCAGGTGAAGACTCCGGCGACCTGGCACGGGTGATGGAGCGCCTTGCCGACTACATCGAAGAACGCAACGCGCTGCAGGCCAAAGTACTGACCGCCTTCATCTACCCAGCGGCGATCAGCCTGGTGTCGGTGGCGATCGTGATCTTCCTGCTCAGCTACGTGGTGCCGCAGGTGGTGACCGCGTTCGTGCAGGCGCGGCAGACGCTGCCGATGCTGACCCAGGTGATGCTGGCCGCCAGCGCGTTCGTGCGCAGCTGGGGCGTGTGGGCAGGGCTCGGCATCGCTGCGTTGGTGGTGGCATGGCGGTTGGCCCTGCGCAGGCCCGGGCTGCGCCTGCGATGGGACGCGATGCTGCTGCGGTTGCCGATGGTCGGGCGTTTCGTGCTGGGCGTGAACAGTGCGCGCTTTGCCTCGACGCTGGCGATCCTGCTGGATGCCGGTGTGCCACTGCTGCGTGCCTTGGAGGCGGCGCGGCAGACGCTTGGCAATGCGCTGCTGGCGCGCTGTGCCGATGACGTGTCTGCGCGCGTGCGCGAAGGTGCGGCGCTGGGTGCTGCGCTGAAGGTGCAGAAGGTGTATCCACCGATCCTGGTGCACCTGGTGGCCAGCGGTGAGAAGACCGGCTCGCTGGCGCCACTGCTGGACCGCGCTGCACAGACGATCTCGCGCGAGATCGAGCGTCGCGCGATGGCGCTGACCGCGCTGCTGGAACCGACCATGATCCTGGTGATGGGTGGCGTGGTGCTGACGATCGTGCTGGCCGTGCTGATGCCGATCATGGAAATGAACCAGCTGGTGCAGTAGATCCATGCCATGCGTGGACGGATTGCGCGACGCGCGTCATATGCGGTGCATCCACGCATGGCGTGGATCTACTGATGCCTGGATTTCTCCAAACAATCCTCCACACCTTTTTTCGATCTTCCACAGGTTTCTTAAGCGGCCTGTCATCGGCGCGGACCAGCATGGACACGTCGCCGCAGAGTGGGCTGGGAGGCCCTCGGCGGCAGCAGGCGTGTAGTGACCGTTCCTCCCTTGGTGTTTCCCTTCGCAGTAAACCCTTCAGGAGAAGATCATGAACAAGTACAAGACCCTGGCCGCGCTGGTTGCCACCGCGCTGCTCGCCACTGCCGGTGCCGCTTCGGCGCAGACCGCCGTTACCGGTGGCGGCGCCTCGCTGCCGGCCGACCTCTACAAGGGTTCGGCTGACAGCATCCTGCCGGCCAACTTCAGCTACGCCGTGACCGGCTCGGGCACCGGCAAGAAGGCCTTCCTGGAAAACAATTCGGCGCTGTTCTCCACCATCGGTACCGTGCACTTCGCCGGCAGTGACTCGGTGCTGAGCAGCACCGAGCTGAGCACCTACAACAGCACCTACAACGTGTCCGGCGATGCCAACCGCTACGGCGCCCTGGTGCAGATCCCGTCGGTGGCCACCTCGGTCACGATTCCGTTCAACAAGGCCGGTTCGGCCGTTGACCTGTCGGTGACCCAGATCTGCGGCATCTTCTCCGGCAAGATCACCAACTGGAGCCAGCTGGCGGGCCTCGGCCGTACCGGTGCCATCCAGGTTGTCTACCGTGGCGAGAGCAGCGGCACCAGCGAACTGCTGTCCCGCTTCCTGACCAGCGCCTGCCAGCCGGCTGACGTGTCGGGCACCAACCTGAAGCTGACCAACGGCGTGCCGGCGTTCTCGGTGCAGTCGACCTTCGCCAACCTGTTCACCACCGTGCCGTCGAATTTCGTCGCTGCCCCGGCCACCGGCGGTACCGCGCTGTACAACGCAGTCTACGCCGTTGACGGGCGCGTCGGCTACGTCGGCCCGGACGTCATCCCGAGCCTGACCGATGCGACCAAGGTCGCCAAGGTCAAGGGCTTCTCGCCGGATGAAGTGAGCGTGCAGGCCACGCTGGAAACCGCTGCGCCGCCGACCGGTACCGCTGCAGAGAATCCCGCCAACTGGGTGCCGGTGTTCGGCAACCCGAACGCGGGCTATCCGATCGCGGGCTACACCAACTTCGTGTTCGGCCAGTGCTACAAGAATGGCACTGTGGGCGCCAACGTGCGTGCCTTCCTGGCCCGTCACTACGGCAGTGTCGTGGACGCCAACGGCGTCGAGAAGGGTCCGAACGACGACGCGATCCGCGCACACAAGTTCATCCCGCTGACCAAGGCGTGGCGTGATGCGGTCCGTACCCGCTTTGCCACCGCCAGCAACGCGGGTGCGGTGAACAATCCGAGCACCTGCTCGGGCATCGGCCGTCCGCTGTAACTGCGATTGCTTTGGTAGATGCAGGAAACGCACAAGGCGCCGGCAGCAATGCCGGCGCCTTCTGCGTATGTCCGCTACATGACAGTGACGCGCCTGTCGCCTTCACGCCGCCACCACCGTCTATGAGGTGCAGGGCGTGCCTCGTGCAGGCCCATCCGTACACCCGCCGCCGACGACGCGGCCCATCAGGTTGACGAGGTCCCCGATGTCGCACCCGCATTCGCCCACCGCCCGTTTCCCTGCTGCCCTGTGGCGCAGCCACCCGATGGCCTGGGCCGTCGCGGTGGCCCTGGGCAGCGTGGTGGCTCCGGCCAGCCAAGCCCAGCAGGCGTTCAGCCCCGGCTGGTTCGCAGAGCGCGGTGCAGCGCAGGGCGCGGCGGCACAGAGCGGGCGCATGCCCAATGGCGTGCCGATCCAGTTCCAGCTACCCGCGCAGCAGCAGGATGCGGCACGGCAGAAGCTGCAGCAGTCGATCGACAACCTGGGTACGGCAGCGCAGGCCATCGCCCTGCAGCAGCGCCTGCAGGAACAGGCACGGCAGGCGCGCCGCGAGGCGGGCTTCGTGATCGCCGATGGCCTGGGCAAGGATGGCCTGAAGGTCGACGAGAATCCGCTGACCCGTGGCTGGATCAACGCCCGCGAGGCGATCCAGTCGCAGGCCGGCGATGGGCGGGTGCTGGTCAACATCGAGCAGACAGCCGACCAAGCGATCCTGAACTGGGAAACCTTCAACATTGGTGGCAACACCACACTGAATTTCCTGCAGAACCCCGACTGGGCCGTGTTGAACCGGGTCAATGATCCCGCCGCAAGGCCTAGCCAGATCCTTGGCCAGCTGAAGGCCAATGGCACGGTGTTCGTGGCCAACCGCAACGGTGTGGTATTCGGCAACAACAGCCAGGTCAATGTCCGCAATCTGGTGGCAGCGGCCGCACGCATCAGCGACGCGCAGTTCCGTGAGCACGGCCTGTACAGTGCCGACGCGAACACCTCGGCGCTGACCGACGCCGTGGGCAAGGTCATGGTCGAGCGCGGTGCGCGCATCGCCACGCACGAACCGACCACGGCCACCCGCGGCGGTGGCTATGTACTGCTGGCCGGCCACAGTGTGGAGAACGCCGGACAGATCGAGACTCGAAAAGGCCAGGCCCAGCTCGCCGCCGGTGACAGTTTCGTGATCCGCCGCGGCATGGGCACCGCCCAGAACACCGCGTCCACCACCCGAGGCAATGAGATTGCCCCGCGCTTCATCGCTGACAGTACGGCGGGCGGCGTTCGCAACGGTGGTCTGATCCAGGCGCGAGAAGGCGACATCACGCTGGCCGGCCGCACCGTCGAGCAGGCCGGAGTGGCCGTTGCCACCACCACGCTGAATCAGCGCGGTACGGTGCACTTGTTGAACTCGGCGTCCGATGCGGTGGGCAACGTGACCCTGGCCTCCGGCTCGACGACTGCAGTACTGCTGGAAGACGATGGCAAGAGCACGGCGCTGGACAGCCAGCGCGATGCCCTCATCAAGGAATCCACCGAGCAGGACAAGCTGCGCGGTTCCAGCAACAGCGGAACCTTCGACAATCTTTCGCGCCTGCAGGACCGCCGCGAGCAATCGCGCATCGAAGTCGTCTCCGGCGGCGATGTGAACTTCCAGGCTGGCGCACTGGCAGTGGCCACTGGTGGCCAAGTGATCGCCGACGCCAGCCGGCGCAGCTATCTGGATGATGGCGCGCGTGTGGATGTCTCCGGTGCGGTGGGCGTGCAGGTGGCAATGGAAAGCAACAACGTCAAGGTGAAGGTGCAGGGCAATGAGTTGCGCGATTCGCCGGACAACCGTGACAGCGGCAAGCTGATCAGCAGCGAGGTGTGGATCGACCGCCGCCAGTTGACCGAAGTCGCCGCCGGTACCGGCGGCTATGAAGGTACGCGCTGGTATGCCGGCGGCGGCCTGCTGGAAGTCGGGGGCTACCTGGACAATCAGGGGCATTCGATCAGCGAATGGGCAGCGCAGGGTGGAACCGTCCAGCTGGCAGGCAAGGAAGTCGTCAGCCACGCCGGTTCGCGCATCAATCTGGCCGGTGGCAGCCTGGATGTGCAGTCTGGCGTGGTGCAGCAGAGCTGGCTGCGTGGCCGCGACGGGCAGTTGTACCGGCTTGATGCTGCACCGGCCGAGATGCTGTACGACGGTCTGTACCAGGGCTATGAAGTGAAGCAGGAACGGTGGGGAGTGACCGAATCGTTCCGCAATCCGCTGGTGGCACCCACCCAGCGTTTCGACAATGGCTATACCGTGGGACGCGATGCTGGCCGCCTGCTGATCTCGGCGCCCACGGCTGTCCTGCAGGGCCAGGTGGATACTGTGGCCTTTCAGGGCCAGCAGCAGACGCGCCGCCCCGATCAGGGGCAGGACGGGTACGCGCAGGCACAGACGGCGGCGGCCCGCAACGCCCAGCTCTGGCTCGGGCGTTTCGACAACAACGGCCGAAGTGCAGTGTTCGATTCGCAGATCCGCATCGGAGCGTTCCAGGCCGACACGCGGTCATGGACGTTGCAGGCGCCGATCGGGGACACACAGCGCAATACCGTGTGGTTGGACAGTGAGGTCCTGAGTGCCCAGCGCTGGGGGCAGGTGGACATCGCTTCTGCGGGCCGTATCGACCTGGATGGCACGCTCAGGTTGCAGGAGGGCGGTCGGCTTGGGCTCACTGCAAGCCGCGTCAGCTTCGGTGGAACGGTGCAGATTGCCGGTGGGCAGGTGGAGGCCGGCAACCTGCTTCCGGCGCTCGGCGGGCCCACGGCCCTGCTGAGGTCCGGACGCGGCGCGGTGGATGTTGCGGCGGGCGCACGGATCGATCTCGGCGGCAGTTGGAGCAACGCGCTTGCTGCGCCGGATGGCGACCCCGCGCAGGCGTGGATCGACGGTGGACAGATGCGCCTCAACAGCAGTCACGACATCCGTGTGGGAGAAGGGGCAGCGATTCTTGTCGATGCCGGCGGTGCGATCGATGCCAGTGGCAAAGGGCGCGTAGGCAAGGGCGGCAGTGTCAGCCTGCTCGCGGCCAGCACCGAGGTTGCCACCGACGGCAGCGGGCGGATCCGTATCGGCGATGGCGCACGCTTCAGCGCGCTCGGCAATGGAAGCGGCAATTTCACGTTGGCAACAGGCGGTGCGGTGTCTATCGGCGCGCTTGGCACGGATGCCTCGGCGGCGTCGTTGCGATTGCAGGCAGCGCTTTTCAGGAGTGGCTTCGCCCGCTATGACATCGCCGGGCACAACGGTTTGACAGTTGAAGACGGTACTCAGCTAAAGGTGGAACGACCGGCGCTGCGCCTGGCCGAGGGCGCACAGCAGGCACTGGCCCGCGAGCAGGGCGTTCAGGCCTGGACGCCGTCGCTGTATGAGGCGGATCCGGCCAGCGGGCGTGTATCGCAGCGCGGCGGCGCGAGCCTGGCACTGCGCGCAGGGCATCTGCTGTCCACGGCCGATCTGCGCGTTGGCAAGGGCGCAAGGATCGAGGTCGATGCCGGCCAGTCGATCGAACTGTTCAGCGCCGGCAACCTGAACGTGGCCGGTAGTCTGAAGGCGGCCGGCGGCCGCATCCGCCTGGACGAGGCATTCGACCCGACCGGTGTGCGCGGCGATCAACGCCGCGAACGTCGCTGGACGATTGCCGAGGGCGCCCTGCTTGATGTGAGCGGCGATAGCGTTTCCCTGCCCGACGCGCGCAGGACATTGCGCGGACAGGTGCGCAAGGGCGGAACGATCGAGATCGGGGGGGCGTTGGACTGGGAAGACCAGGACAACGTACGCCACTTGCCACCCGATACCTTCGTGGTGGTGGAGCGCGGTGCGCGGCTGGACGCGTCCGGTGCTTCGGCGCTGCTGGACATTGATGGCAGCGGGCGCACCCGGGTGGACAGCGACGGCGGCAGCATCGTGCTGCGCGCCGGCAATGCGTTGTACCTGCAGGGCGACCTGGACGCAGCAGCGGGCGGCGACGGCGCGCGCGGTGGCACCCTCGGCGTTGCCTTTGGTGGCGGCACCTACAGCAGAACGGCAGAAGGCAAGGACGTGCTGGCGCCGCGGGTTATCGCGCTGACCCAGCACGCCGCGCAGGAGGCGGACCTGCCTGCACGCCTTGAGTACGGCCATGCGGCATTGTCGGTGGAGCAGGTCGAGGCCGGTGGTTTCGATCATCTGGCCCTGTTCGGCGATATCCGTGCCCAGGGAGATGTCAATCTGCGCATGGACCAGAGCCTGCGCATCCAGGGCTTGAACGAGCGTTACCTCGGCCTCGTCCCGGGCAACGGCGAGGGCGGCGGCCTGCAACTGGCTGCGCCGTATGTCCGCCTTGCGCAGGGGCGCTGGTGGCAGCCGGCCGGGGAAGGCACGTTGCGCCCGCTGGAGGCAGCATTCGACAGCGGCCGGCAGCATCGCCTGGAGGTGGGTGCCGATCTGATCGACCTGCGCGACGTCACCTGGCTGGCGGGGTTTGACCAGGTTGCGCTGCGCAGCAGCGGTGACATCCGCATGCTGGCGCCGGTCGCAAGTAGTTCACTGGAATCCACGCTTGCAAGCCCGGGCTCGATCGATATCAGCGCGGCACGCCTGTATCCGGCGGCCCGGGCCAAGGGACGCATTGTGGCCGGCGTGTCCGACATCGGTCCTTCGCGTGGGCCGTTCTGGCGGAACCCCGACGCCGTGCTGCGCATTCATGGCATTGCAGGCGGCGCGCAACCGACACCGGACTCTGCGTTCGGAAGCCTGGAGCTTGTGGCGGCGACGGTGGTGCAGGGCGGCAATGTGCAGGCGCCGTGGGGCCGTGTTCAGCTTGGTGGCCGGGAGTTCAACGCCGATGTGGCCGGCCGCGTCGCGCTGCTTGCAGGTAGCGTGACGTCGGTGAGCGGTGCCGGCCTGCAGCTGCCGTTTGGCGGTACCGTGGATGGCGTGGGCTGGCGCCGCAACGGTGCCGACTTCGATGTCCTGGGCCCCGGCTCGACCAACATCCCGATCGGTATCGACATCGTCGCCAACGCCTTCGATGGCGCGGCCGGCAGCATGCTGGACGTGTCCGGCGGAGGCGAGCTGTCCGGCGCGGCATTCGTTGCCGGGCGCGGCGGCTCGGTAGATATCCTGCGGCACGCGCTGGCGGATGCGAACCCGCGCTACCGCTTCAGCGGCAGTGACAATGCGGTCTACGCCATCATGCCGGGACGCTCGGGTACGCAGGCGCCGCAGGCGATCGCGGAGGGCAGCGCCGATCCGCGCATCGGCCAGCAGATCGTCATACCTGCCGGGGTTCCTGGCCTTCCGGAGGGAACCTACACGCTGCTGCCGTCCAGCTACGCACTGCAGAAGGGCGCATTCCGCGTCGAAGTCGGCACCGAAAGCGCCGTCGGCAGCAGGCAGGCAGTGGCGACCGGCACGGGCTCCTGGCGCGTCAGCGGACACCAGGCACAGAGCCTCGGCGGTGGTGTGTCACCGCTGCTCACCGATCTGGTGCTGACGCCGGCAGACGTGGTGCGCCGCCATGCCAGCTACAACGAGACCGATTACAGCGCGTTCGTACAGGGCGTGGCTGAACGGCGTGGCGAAGCGCTGCGCTGGCGGCCTACGGACGCTGGCAACCTCAACCTGGTGCTGGGCGATGGCGCCGGGCGTTCGAGCGTGCCGGCCACGATCTTCCAGGGCATGTCACGCTTCAACGCCGGCAGCGATGACGGACGTGGCGGCATGCTTTCGGTCAATCTGCTTGCCTCCAATGGGAGGCTGCTGGAGATCGCCTCCGAGGGCGGCAGCGCCGACACCGCGAGGGGCGCCACCCTCTTGGATACGGCGCTCAATGCGTTCCGCCCGGGCACGATGCTGATCGGCGGCGTGCTTCGGCGTGACGCGACGACCTATTCGCTGGAGGGCAGCGCGCAGCACATCGTGGTGCGCAGCGGCGTCAACCTGACCGCGCAGGAAGTGCTGCTGTCGGCCGCGTTCGGAGGCAAGGGGATCCTGGTCGAGCAGGGCGCTTCAATCGACACATTGACTGGTGCAGATCCGTCGCGCCTGGCGCAGCCAACGGCGCCCTATCTGGTGTCGGGCGGTCTGCTTGCCGTGTCCAATCAGCGCTTGACGGCGCTCAGTGCGCAGGGCGGCAGTGCCGCCGGTCCGGTGGCGATCGACATCGGCGGATGTGCGCCGAACTGTAGCGGGCAGACCCGGCTGCTGTCGGCAGGCAGCATCAATGTGGTCACAGATGGCGCCCTGAATATTGGCGACGCGGTGAGCTATGGCACGCGCCAGCTCGGGCTGGGCATGTCGGCACTCAATCTCGGCAGCGCCGAAGCCATTGCGGCAGCTAAGGCAGCTGGTGGCCTGCCGGTCGGCATGACCATGAACCAGGAGGTGCTGCAGCGACTGCTGCGCGGAAACACCGCTACCGGCGCGCCGGCGCTGGAGGCCCTCAGCTTGACCGCGCGCGATGCCATCAACGTCTTCGGCAGCGTGGACCTGGACACACGTGAGGGCGCCACCGGACGCAGCAGCCTGCGCAGCCTGGTGCTGGGCGCACCAGCCATTCACGGTTACGGCACCGCTACCGATCGGGCACGCATCTTTGCCGATACGCTGGTCTGGGACGGTACGCTGGCCGGCACCACATTGGCCGGCGGTGAGCAGACCCAACCGGCCGGCGAGGCGATGGTGGGCCGGCTTGGCCAAGGGCAGCTGGAAATCAATGCACGGGTGCTGGAGCTGGGGCGTGCGCCCTTCACCCGGCCCAGTTCGTCGGTGGCGGCGGATCGCCAGGTGCTCGGCTTCGCCGGCGTCACGCTGGCAGCGTCGGATCGCATGTTGTTCTCGGGCAAGGGCAGCCTGGACGTCTTCCAGCGGCAGGGCGACTACGTGGCAGGCAGCGGCTGGCAATTCAGTGGCGGCGCGCTGGATATCGTTACCCCGCTGCTGACCGGCAGCGCGGGCGCGCAGCTGGCAATCCGCAATGGCGGTACGGTGCAGGTGCGCGGTGCTGCGGCAACTGCGGGCAGCGATGCGTTGGGTGCGGAGTTGTCCATCATGGCCGAACGCGTTGTGATCGACAGCCGGGTGGCACTGGCATCCGGCCGGTTCGAAGCCAATGCCCGCCAGGGCGTCGCGCTTGGCAGCAATGCGGTGCTGGATATGGCCGGCCGCAAGGTCAGCCTGTTCGACGTAGACAAGTACAGCTGGGGCGGTGACGTGGCGCTGTCGAGCCGCGAAGGTGACATCGCTGCCGACGCGGCGTCGCGCATCGATCTTTCCGCCCGCAACAACCGCGGCGGCCGCTTGACGGTCGCTGCGCTGGGCCCGCAGGGCGGCCGTGTAGATCTGGCAGGTACGTTGCTTGGCGGAGCCAGTGGCCGCTACGACGCCGGTGGCACTGAAGTGCCCTTCGACGGTGGCGAACTGGTGGTGCGCGCACGGCAGCTGCAGGACTTCTCCGGATTGAATACACGGCTTACCGCCGGTGGCATTACCGGTGGCCGGACCTTCCAGTTGAGCGAAGGCGACCTGGTGATCGGCGATGAAGTGAAGGCACGCAACGTTGATATCAGCGTCGATGGCGGCAGCCTGCTCGTCAATGGCCGCATTGATGCCAGTGGCGAACAGGTCGGCAGCATCCGCCTGTCCGCACGCGATGTGTTGCGTATCGACGGCACATTGGACGCGCATGGCAGCGCCTTGCGCGTCGATAGTTACGGCAAGATCATCGACAGTCCGAACCGGGCGATGATCGAACTGACCTCGGCCAGTGGCAGCCTGCAGCTGGGCGCGACTTCATCGATGGACCTGCGCGCTGGCACCTCGGTGGCCACGGGTAGCAGCCCTGGCCAGAACGATGGCCGCGCACGCGGCAGCGTCAAGCTCAACGTGCCACGCGTGGGCAGCAGCGACGCTGCGATTGACGTGGCCAGCGGACTCCGCATCGCCGGTGCCGCCGATCTCCAGGTCAACGCCTTCCGCAGCTATGATTCGGCGCCGTTGGCAAGCGCTCCGGACGTGCATGGCCATCGTCCGCAGGTAATCAACCAGCATTGGCTGGACACGGTTGTGGACCCGGACAACAGCCAGTGGATGAATGCCGCACTGGCCAATGCGGGATTGCAGCAGCGCACTGCCGCACTGGGCAGCTACCGCCTGCGCCCCGGCGTGCAGATTGTGGCGCGGACCAGCAGTGACAACCCGCGTGGCGATCTGGTCGTGGCCGGGGATATCGATCTGTCCGGCTACCGCTACGGGCCGCAGTCGAACCGGGCCGATCCAGCGCGCCGTGGCTTCGGTGAATCGGCAGCGCTGGTGCTGCGCGCCGAAGGCGATATCAACGTCTACGGCAGCATCAACGACGGTTTCGCGCCGCCACCTGCCAACCCGGATGAAGATGGCTGGGTGCTGCTGGAAGGGCGGAGCGCGGGCTCGCCGAACACCGCATTTGGTGGCGATCTGATCGTGCCTGGCGAGGGCGTCAAGCTCCAGATCGGCACTGAGTTCCGCGCGGGTGTGACACTGAATTACGCCCTGCCGTTCCAGGCGCTGACCTTGCCGTCCGGAACGGTGCTGCCGGTGGCCATGACGCTGTCGGCGGAGCTCACGCTGCCTGCCGGGACTGTGCTGGGGGCGGCGGTGACCACCGATGGCGGCCAGGTACTGGCAGCAGGCACTGTGCTGGCCCAGGCGCTCACCCTGCAGGCAGGCGCACGGCTGGGCGCCGGCTTCCGCCTGCGCAGTCCGGCACCGGTGGCCGCCCAGGTATGGCCTGCTGGAGTGGCGTTGCCGATGGTGATGCGGCTCTCCGGTGGACTGGATCTGCATGCCGGCGCCATCATCCCCTCAATGACCAAGGTGGAACTGGCCGGCGACGCTCCGGTGAAGCTCCGGGTGGCCGACGCCAGCGGCCGGCAGGGGCGCAATTGGGCATTGGCCGCAATGCTGCCCGAAGGCACCACGTCATGGGACCTGACTGCGGTGGCCGGTGCAGATACGGCGTCTGCCGATCCGCGCGCGCGCCGTTGGGGCAGTAACGGCAGCATCGTGCTCGCTGACAGCCACTACAGCACCATCGGTACGGTGACCACCACGTCGGAATGGAAAGGCGATCGTGTCGTCAACCTGGAGGGGTCGCTGTTCTGGTGGGGAGACGACAGCCTGGTCGGCAAGTCGCCCCGGGAGGCGGCTGAAATGCTGGGCGTCGCCGAAGGTGACGTTTGCGAACTGGGACCATTCTGCGGCCCCGCGCCGCGCCTGGTAGACAAGGAGGGTTCACTGATGTGGCGGGGGGATGAGTCCTGGGTCGGCAGGCCCGCATCGGAACTTGGCGCCGCGATTGGCCTGTCGGAGGAAGAGGTCTGTGCAGGCACCGGCTACTGCTACGGGGGCGGTACGCTTACCGAAATCACCACCTACGGCAAGCGCCTGGGCTCGCCGGCCTGGAGCGTGTTGCGTACCGGCAAGGGAGACCTGGCGCTGCTGGCGGCGCAGGACGTGCGCATGAAGTCCGGCTTCGGTGTCTACACTGCGGGTACGCCAACCCACCTGGGGGATGGCAACGATTCGAGCTTCAACGCGCCGCGTGCGCCGAAGCCGGAAAACAACGCGCTGCTCGGTTCGATCCAGGCCTCCGGGGCCTATGACGCGGCCCTGGCCGGCTACCAGGCGTGGTATCCGGACCATGGTGGCAATCTGCGCATTGAGGCGGGGCGCGACATCATCGGCGATACATGGAGCTTCCGCGCGGAAGCAGGCACGGTCCAGCGCGACCAGGCTGGCCACTCAAGCGCAGCGGTGGGCAACTGGTTGTGGCGGCAGGGATCGGGTACCACCAGTGGGGTAGTACAGACGCCGACCAGCTGGTGGATCAACTTCGGAACCTACAGCACGGTACGGCCCGAACTGGATGCAACCCCCCGCCTGGTTGGCTTCACCGGGTTCGGAACGCTGGGTGGCGGCAATCTGAGCATGGACGCAGGCCGTCATATGGGCATGCTGGACAGCATGGGCAACGCGCTGGGCTACGAGGTCTCGCCTCATTCGAGCGCGCTTTCGGTCGCGGTCGGGTCGACTGGGCGCGTGGTCGATGGCCAGTTGCATGTCACCGGCGGCGGGGACCTGGGCCTTCGCAGTGGTGGTGCCCTGAACCCGGGCCTGCGTGCCAGCGATCGCGGCGGCACATCGGTTCAGCAGGACCTGGACGTCAATGGCGTGGTGACCAACGTTCGTGGCAATACCCGCATCGACGCTGCGCGCATCGGTGGCCTCAGTGCGATCCAGGCCAGCTATGGGCAGCTGGGCCTGAAGGATCCGCTGGTGGCGGACAGCCCGGTTGCGATGGCCGGACCGGTACTGGTGCTTGGCGATTCAACCGCGCAGTTGCAGGCACGCGGCGATGTGGTGCTGGGTAGTGCTGCCGATCCCGGCCGGGTTCCCGTGGCCAATTTCAACCATATCGTTCTGGATGACGGCAGCCGCGCGTCTGGTACAAGCTGGTTCTCGCTGTGGACGCCGCGCACCGCGCTGGACCTGTTCTCCGCAGGTGGGAATCTGTCGCCGGGTCTGGTAGGCACGCAACATGTGAGCGGCAGCAACCAGGCCAGGGAAGTGATCTCGACCAACGCCAGCAATGGCGACGTCTATCTCAACTACTGGTTGTATCCCTCCCGGTTCTCGGCCATTGCAGCCTCCGGCAACATCAATCTCGCCAATCTGCGCAGCGGCAGTGTGCCAGACGCCCAGGACGTGATCCTGCTGGCGCCCTCGGCGACCGGTCGGCTGGAAGTAGTGGCGGGAGGGTCGATCCTGGCCGCCAACCGGGCCACTCAGATCGTGCGCTCCAGCAGTGATGTCCGCGTCCCCGGCCCGTTCGATCCCGGCTTCATCGCACAGGGTCCCGGAAACGCGGGAACCGTGCGCAGCAATGTATCCGTCGATGGGAACAGCGCCAGCCCTGACACCGTGCTGCCGTATTTCGCGTTCGGTCCCAATACAGCACTCGGTGCGCTGTTGCCGGCCACCCCGACCGCGACCAGCCGGTTCTATGCCGTAGCCGGCGATATCATCGGGCTGGGCAGCGGCGGCAGGCGGCAGCTCGTGCGCAATGATCAGAATGACGGGCGTACCGTGTTCGACTGGTATGAGGCGGGTTCGGCGGTACGGCTGCGCGCCGGCCGCGATGTAATCAACGCGGATGTCACCGCGCTCAACACCAGCGGTACAGATATCAGCGGGATTGAGGCGGGCCGGGACATCATCCGCAGCAACCTGACGGTGGCCGGCCCCGGCAACGTGGAGGTCAGCGCGGGTCGCCAGCTGCGCCAGGAAGAGGCCGGCAGCATCGTCAGCCTGGGTGGCATCGTGCAGGGCGATATGCGCCCGGGCGCAAGCATCGCCTTGACAGCGGGCAACCAGGGCGTTGATTTCGATGCACTGCGCACGCGCTACCTGGATCTGGCCAACCTCGCCGATTCCTCGCAGTCGTTGGCTTCGCAGCCGGGCAAGGTGGTGAAGATCTACGACGAGGAGTTGAGGCAGTGGCTGCAACAGCGCTTCGGTCTGGCCGTCGGCGGCGCCGAGGCCCTGGCGACGTTCGACCGGTTGCCGAAGGAACAACAGCATATCTTCCTGCGCCAGGTCTACTACGCCGAACTGCGTGAAGCTGGACGCGAGTACACCGATGCCGAAGGCCCGCGGTCGGGTTCCTACCTGCGCGGTCGCGAGGCTATCGCCACGCTGATGCCGGACAAGGATGCGACCGGGGCAACGATCCAGCGCGCCGGCGATATCGTGATGTACGGCGGCTCCGGCGTGCGCACTGAGGCGGGCGGCAACATCGAGCTGATGGCGCCGGGTGGGCAGATCGTGATCGGTGTGCAGGGCGTGGTGCCGCCGGCCAGTGCCGGACTGGTGACCCAGGGGCAAGGTGATATCCGGCTGTTCAGCCAGGACAGCGTGCTGCTGGGCCTGTCGCGGGTGATGACGACGTTCGGCGGTGACATCCTCGCCTGGTCGGAGCAGGGTGACATCAATGCCGGACGCGGTTCGCAGACTACGCTGCTGTATACGCCACCGCGTCGCGTCTATGACGGCTGGGGCAATGTGGTGCTGTCTCCGCAGGTGCCGGCCAGCGGCGCGGGCATCGCCACCTTGAACCCGATTGCCGAAGTGCCGCCGGGCGACGTCGACCTGATCGCGCCGCTGGGCACCATCGATGCGGGCGAGGCTGGCATCCGCGTGTCGGGCAACATCAACCTTGCCGCGCTGCAGGTGCTCAACGCGGCCAACATCCAGGTGCAGGGCGAGAGCAAGGGCCTGCCGGTGCTGGCCACGGTGAACGTCAATGCGCTGGCTTCGGCCAGTGCGGCAGCGAACAGCGCAAGCCAGGCGGCACAGGATGTGATGCGCAAGAGCCAGGACGATGCACGACGCAACCAGCCGTCGGTGATCAGCGTGCAGATCCTCGGTTTCGGCAGTGGCACCAGCAGCATTGCGCCGCCGGCACGCGGCACTACTGCCAACAGCGGCTACGACGCCAACAGCGCGTTCCAGTTCCCGCAGGCAAGCCGCGACGAGGGCACGCAGCGCCGGTAGGCATCGCGCGATCCCGGTAGGTGCCGACCTTGGTCGGCACACACCGCTGCCGATCTCGGTCGGCAGTAGATCCACGCCAGGCATGGACGCGAACGGGCCGGAAGAACAGACAGCATCGGGCCAGCCGCCAGGGAGCGGTGGCGGCCCCAGCCAGGACGGCACGGAGGGCAGGGAGAGGCCATCAGCGGTGAGGACCACCGACACAGCGCTGCCGGGTGCAGGAGAGCACCCGGCGGCAGGAGGGGCGCGCGCATGTGTCACGGTAGATGCCGACCTTGGTCGGCAGTAGATCCACGCCATGCGTGGATGCGGTGCCACGAACCAATCCTAAAGCTCCAGCACCCGCCGGTAACTCAACGGCCCACGCCCATCGCGCAGGCCCAACCGCAGTTCAAGTCCGGTGGCCGGCAATGCCTCGCCCTCGCTCGGCAACACGGCCCATCCCGTTCCAGGCTGCCACGCCCGCACCTCGAACCGCTGCACATCGCGCGCCACCGCAAGGCCCTTCGACGGATCTGGTGCGGGCAGGGGATACCGGTCCGTAGCCGCACCACTGGCCCGCCACAGCGTGCTGCCCTGCCGCCACCAGCGCACCCGCTGCCAGTGCCGCCCATCACTGCCGACACTGCGGGTGATCTCCAGCGCGAAGCTGCCATCCGGGTGCCGCTCGCTCACCAGCGACGGGGGCAGCAGTCGCTGCGGACGATCTGCCGGGCGCACCGCGCCATTCATCAGCGCATCGTCGGCACGCATTTCAATATCGCGCTGGAACTGCTGCAGCACGCGCAGCGCCGTCGTGGTCTCGGCATCGGCCTGGCGCAGGCGCTGATCGCTGTTGGCCACGCTGTCCAGCGCACGCCAGCAGATCAGCGCCAGCACGCCCATGATGGTGATCGCGATCATCACCTCGATCAGGGTGAAGCCACGCACGGCGCGCCTCATTGCGCCGCAGTCCACGGCAGCTGCATCCGGGCCAGCGACTGCCGCGGTGCATCTTCGGCCACCACGGTCAATTCCAGTTGCGGCTGCCAGTCGCTGCCAGTGCCCAGATGCTGCAGGACCAGGAAGCTGCCGCGTCCCTGCACACAGCGCTGCCGCGCATCCTGCGGTGGCTGCCCGGCGAGGCGCAGCTCCTGCCAGCGGTCCTGCGCGCACAACAGCGCCAGGCGACGGTCGCGCAGCCGTGACTGATCGTCGGTCGCCACTGCCACCGAGCGCATCACCGCAGCCAGTGCAATCGATACGATCGCCAGCGCGATCAACACCTCGATCAGGGTGAATCCGCGCGCTGTCTGCTTCACTGCACGACCTGCAATTGTCCGCTGCCATCATCACGAAGACGCAGTGCGCGGCCGTCCAGCGACAGTCCAAGCTCCCAGGCGGTACCGATCCACTCCGGGCTCAGCTCGATGGCGTTGGTGGGCTCCACCGCGATGCCTGCAGCCTGCCACTTCTGTGGACGCAGCAGATCATCGCGTTCAACGGTGACCCAGCGGCTGCCTTCGAGGCGGCTGAAACGATAGCCGGCGGCGTCGGCCTGCCAGCGCAGGGGGCGGCCATCGATGCGGGCCTCGTCGCGCGCCACCTGCAGGCGCTGCGCCAGTCGTTCGCCTTCCTGCCGCAGCTGGCGCGCGGGATCGAGCAGACTGCCCAGGCCCAGGCCGATGCCTGCCGTGCAGATGCCGATGATCACCAGCACCACCATCAGTTCCAGCAGGGTGAAACCACGCGGGATGCGTCGCATCGACATTGCCTCCTGTCCCTTGCCGATGCGTGCCAGCGTAGGCCCGCATGATGAAACAAAAGCGTCAGCCGCACCTGCTAGCGTAGGCGGACACGAACGTGGCGATGATGTGGAACATGGACGGCAGGCGCTGGGATCGGAATCGGATGTTGACCCTGCTGGCGGCGACGCTGCTGCTGGCCGTGGTGGCCTATTGGAGCGTCACCCTGTCTGCGGTGGCGCCAGCAGCGGCCGCGAGCGAAGCGCATGCCGAGGCGCCGGTACGGCCGATGTTCGATGCAGTGGCCAGCCTGCCACTGGTGCGGCTGCTGTCTCCCGGCGCGGTGCAGACCGAGGTGGTGGTGCTGGGCGTGATGGCGGGTGACCACGCGCCACTTGCCCTGCTGTCGGTGGATGGACGCCCGCCGGAGGCGTACGCGCCCGGCCAGCGGCTCGGGCCCTGTACGGTGCTGGCCAGCATCAGCGCCAACGCGGTGGAACTGAACCAGGCCGGGCAATCGCGCAGCCTGCCGGTGCCCGCGCTGCCGGCGGTGCCGACCGATGGCATCGTGCCCGCCAGCTCCCTGTAGAGCCGAGCCCACGCTCGGCTGCTTTTCGCGTGCCGTCCGCAACGCAGGTAGGCGCAGCCGAGCGTGGGCTCGGCTCTACAGCTGCGCAGGTTCAGCGCGCCGGGCGCTGTGGCACTACCGTTCGCCCGAAGGCATCACCCATGCGCTGTCGCGTGCCCTCCAGGTTGTACTGCATCAGCTGGTTGCCGGGCTGCCGCATCAGGCGTTCGGCTTCAGGCAGCTCCGGTGACTTCGCCGCTTTCGATGCCGGCGCCAGCTTGCGCTGCAGGCAGTCCCAGGCCGGTATGCGCTCGCCGTTGACCTGTACTTCGATGCAGGGAGCGGCATCTTCCTGCTTCTTCGCCTCGTCGGCTCGAACCGGGGCCAACACCAGCAGAAAGGCAAGGGCGAAGGCAGCGCGCAGTTCCACCATCAATGATTCACGCATCTCGAATCTCCCGCAGCAATCCACGCTCTGCAATGAAGACGTGTGGCGAAGTCAGGGTCCGCCTGCGTGCGTTGCGGCGCCGTCAAAAGATGACAGTGCTGTCACAAAACTGTTGGCGGTTTTGACGCGACGTACACGTCCTGTTGGTAGACCCACGCGCCGCTCCCTGGCCATTCCCTTCGATACGACGCGATGCCTTCGATGACTCCTGTTCCGTGCCGAGCCGTCCGCCTTCCGCTGCGCCTGCATCCGCTGGTGCTGGCCCTGGCCGCGATGCCGCTGCCATTGTTCGCGCAGGACGCGGCGCCTGCGCCCAGCGTGAACATCAATGAATACATCGTGCGCGGCAACACCGTGCTCGATCCGCGCCAGATCGAACGTGCGGTGGAGCCGTTCCTCGGCCCGGGCAAGACCTTGGCCGATGTCGAGAAGGCGCGCGATGCGGTCAATGCGCTGTACCAGCAGGCAGGCTACCAGTCGGTCTACGTCGAGCTGCCCGAGCAGCAGGTCAGCGGTGGCGTGGTGCTGCTGAAGGTACAGCAGACACCGATTGGCCAGCTGCGGGTCGTAGGCACGAAGCACGAATCGCCCGAGCGCATCCGCGAACGCGTGCCGGCACTTGCCGAGGGCAAGGTGCCTGACTTCGACCAGGCGCAGAAGGAACTGACCGCGCTGAATGAAGGCGGACGCCGCCAGGTGATGCCGCTGGTGCGAGAGGGCCAGGTGCCGGGCACGATGGATGTGGACCTGCAGGTCGAGGAGAAGTCGCCATGGCGTGCCAGCGCGTCACTCAACAACGACCACAGCGCCGACACCGAGAAGCTGCGCCTGAGTGCGTCGCTGGCCTACGACAACCTGTGGAAGCGGGGGCACAGCGCCAACATCGGCGTGTACCTGGCGCCGGAAGATGCAAAGCAGGCCAAGGTGTTCTCGGCCTCGTACACGATGCCGTTCGAAGGCACGCCGTGGAGCCTGGAAGCGTCCGGCTACAAGTCCGACAGCCGCGTGCTGAACGCGGGCGGACAGGTCGGTACCGGCACCGGAACCAATGTGATCGGCAACGGCCATTCGATCGGTCTCAAGCTCAATTATCGACTGGCCGGCAGCAGCCAGTGGTGGCGCCAGCTCAGCCTCGGCGTGGACTTCAAGGACACCGAGGAAGACACGCAGATGGGCAAGGAAAGCCTGAAGACGCCGCTGAAGTACGCGCCGATCACCCTGGCGTTTGTCGGTGTGCGCCAGGGCGAGCAGGATCAGTTGAGCATCAATACCCAGCTGGTGGCCGGCACCCGCCGCCTGTTCGGCTATGGCAGCGATGCCATCGGATTCGGGCAGAAGCGCTACTGGGCGGACCCCAGTTTCATCGCGTTCAAGGCCGATGTGGCCAACACCCACACCTTCGGCAACGACTGGCAGTGGTACGCGCGCGGCTCGCTGCAGGTGACCGACGCACCGCTGGTGTCGGCCGAGCAGTTCGCCGCCGGTGGCATGTACACCGTGCGCGGCTATCTGTCGGCCGAGGCGATCGGCGACTACGGCGGCCTGGCCAGCCTGGAATGGCGCACCCCGGCGTGGTCGCTGTGGAGCGGCACGGATCTGCGCGTCTACAGCTTTGCCGACGCCGCCTACCTGCGCCTGCGCCAGCCACTGCCCGAACAGCGTGACAAGTACAACCTGGCCTCGGTCGGCCTGGGCGCGCAGCTGCGCCTGGGCGAGCACCTGCAGCTGCGCCTGGACTACGCCTGGCCCTATGCCGATGGCCCGGTCACGCGCAAGGACGATCCGCGCCTGCATTTCAACATCAGCACCAGTTACTGACCCTTCCCTTGAACATGCGTTCTCCGGAGACCCTTCGCATGGACCGTTTGCTTTCCCGAGTGTTGCTGCTGCTGGCCGCGCTGGTTGCGTTGCCGGCTGCTGCGGCCGATGCCAATTGGTGGCAGGCCGAATGGAAGTACCGCAAGCCGATCACCGTCGACGCCGGCCCGCAGGGCGCGGGCCTGGCCGGTGACCCGGGCCGCACGCCGCTGCTGCTGCGCCTGCATACCGGCAACTTCGGGTTCGACGGTACCCAGGACGCGGGCAACGACCTGCGCTTTGTCTCGGCTGATGGCCGCACCGTGCTGGCCCACCAGATCGAACAGTTCGATCCCAAGCTGGGCCTGGCCCTGGTCTGGGTGGACGTACCGGCAGTCAGCGCTGCGGCACCGCAGACGATCTGGATGTACTACGGCAATGAGAAGGCGCCGGCCAGCGGCAATGGCCAGCAGGTGTTCGACCCGGACTACACGCTGGTCTACCACTTCGCCGAAGCCAATGCACCGGCGCGCGACACCACCGCCTATGGCAACAATGCAGGTGCCGTGGTGCCGCCGTCGGAAGGCTCGGTGATCGGCCGTGGCGTGCAGTTGGGTGCCGGTTCGCTGCCGCTGCCGGCCAGTGCGTCGCTGGCCCAGGAAGCGGGCGCGCCGCTGACAATCTCGGCCTGGATCAAGCCGGGCAGCAACAACGCCGCGCAGGCGATCTACGCCCGTCGCGACGGCGCGTCCGAGCTGGTGCTGGGCATCGAGAACCGGGTGCCGTTCGTGCAGCTCAATGGCCAGCGCAGCACGCCGGCGCAGCCAATTCCGGAAGGGCAGTGGGCGCACGTGGCGCTGACGGCGGAGAAGGGCGCTCTGCAGCTGTACCTCAATGGCCGCGTGGTCGCACAGCTGAGCGGCGAATTGCCGGCGCTGGTCTCCGCCCCGGTGGTGGGCGCCGATGCCCCAGGCGCGGCGCAGCCACTGGCCAACTTCGAGGGCGCGCTGGATGAGCTGCGCATCTCGCGGGTGGCGCGTCCGGCAGCGCTGTTGCTGGCCGATGCCACTGCACAGGGCGCCGACTCGCGCCTGATCAGCTATGGCGCCGACGAGCAGTCGACCGGCCAGAGCCACTTCGCCTTCATCCTCAAGGCGATGCCGTTCGATGCCTGGGTGGTGGTCGCCATCCTCGGCCTGATGATGCTGCTGTCGTGGGCGATCATGATCGCCAAGGGGCGCCACTTCGGCCGTACCAGCAAGGCCAATGCGGTGTTCACCGAGAGCTTCGGCAAGCTGTCCGGCGTACCGTTGCGCACCCTGTCCGACATGGACCGCCAGGGCAAGGCGCCGACCGCGATGCACGATGGCTCGCTGTGGCGCATCTACCAGGTGGCCATCGATGAAATGCAGCAGCGCCACCAGCGTGATGGCAACAGCGGTTACCTCAGTGGTGCCACCATCGCGGCGATCCGTGCGTCGATGGATGCGGTGATGGTGCGCGAGCAGGAAGCGATGGCGCGGCGCATGAACTGGCTGTCGACCACCATTGAGGGCGCGCCCTACGTGGGCCTGTTCGGCACCGTGATCGGCATCATGCTGGTGTTCGTGGTGGCGGCGATGGCCGGCGCGGTCGACATCAACTCGGTGGCGCCCGGCATGGCCGCGGCGCTGCTGTGTACCGCTGCCGGCCTCGGCGTCGCCATCCCGGCACTGTTCGGCTACAACTACCTGGGTGCGCGTGCCGAAGCGATCGGCGCCGATATGGCGGTGTTCATCGACGAGTTCGCCGCGCGCCTGGCCGAAGAGCAGGACGGGCGCGGCCCGGCCGCGGTCCAGGGCTGAGGGGCGCGCCATGGGCCAGAAGGCGAAGTTCGGCATCAAGAAGCGCGAGAAGGGCATCAACGTAACGCCCTTCGTCGACGTGCTGCTGGTGGTGCTGGTGATCTTCATCCTGACCAGCAACGCCTCCATCCCCGGCATCGAGGTCAATCTGCCGAAGGCCAGCAACAGCGTGGCCCTGGAAAAGCCGAAGACCAAGGCGATCACCATCGACCCCAGTGGCCAGGTGTTCCTGGATGCCTACCCGGTGACGATGGCCGAGCTGGAAGATCGGCTGCGTACCGAACGCGCGACCACGCCGGATTTCCCGGTGATCGTGCGCGGTGATGCGCAGGTGCAGTACGCCCGCGTGGTCGAGGTGCTGGACCTGCTGCGGCGGCTGGAGCTGGCCCAGGTCGGCCTGGTCACCGGCAAGGCGCAGGGCTGAGGCATGACGGCCCATCAACCCCCTCGGCCGGAGCCCGGCATGCGCGGTCGCCAGTTACTGGTGACCGTTGCACTGGTGCTGGCCGCGTTGCTGGTGCTCGGCATCGCGGTGTGGTGGATGCTGTTCAAGGACACCGCCAGCACCCGCCGGCCGGTGGTGCAGCCACCGATGCTGGCGCTGCCACCACCCCCTCCACCGCCTCCGCCGCCGCCGGAAAAGCCACCGGAGCCGGATACGCCGCCGGAAGAGACCATTTCCGAACCGGAGCCGCTGGATCAGCCGACGCCGGCCGAAGAGCCGACGCCGACGCCGGATAACAGCGATCCGGTGACGATGAATGCCGACGCGCAGGCCGGTGGTGACAACTTCGGTATCCAGTCCGGCAGTGGTGGCGGTTCGTCCGGCGTTGGCCGTGGTGGCGCCGGCAACGCTACCTACGGCCGCTACCTGGGCTACCTGATGCAGCAGGCGATCTCGCGCGACGACAAGGTCAAGCGCCTGGCGTTCCAGCTGCAGGTGAATGTGTGGCTGGCCAACGACGGCCGCCTGGAAAAGGTCGAACTGGTGCGCGGCAGTGGCAACGAAGAGGCCGACGCGGCCGTGCTCGATGCTCTGCGTCGCATCGGCAAGGTTGACCAGGCACCGCCGCCCTCGCTCGACTTCCCCGCCCGCGTGCTGATCCAGGGCCGCCGGCCCGGTGCCTGATTCCCGACTTCCGTGATTTCCCTTCTTTGGATGAGAACCGTGATGAACGACCACGACCGCGCACGAACCGACTCCCGCCGCCCGCGGCCGGCCCGACGGGCGCTGCTGTGCTGCGCCGTGCTGCTCAGCCTGGCCGCCCCGGCCGGTGCGATGGCGGCCGAAACCACCATGGTCAAGCTGATCAAGGGCCTGATCGCCAGCGGTGCACTGAAACCCGAAGACGGCCAGGCACTGCTGGTACAGGCCGAAGCCGAAGCGGCGGCCGCACAGCGCACTGCAGCCACGGGCAGCACCGCGGCGAGCGGTGGCGTGGCCCTGGAGGCCGGTGACGTGCGCGTGCCGTACGTACCGCAGAGCGTGCGCGACGGCATCCGTGACGAAGTGCGCCAGGACGTGATGGCGCAGGCGAAATCGGAAGGCTGGGCGGCACCCAACGAAGTGGCCGAGTGGACCAAGCGCATCAAGGTCACCGGTGACATGCGTGTGCGCAGCGAGTCGCGCTTCTACTCCGAGCGCAACAGCGACATCGTGAGCAACTGGTCGTCGATCAACTCCGGCAACGGCTTCGACACCAACACCAATACCAATCTGCAGCTGCCGCCGCTGCTGAACACCCGCCAGGACCGCCGTAACCTGTGGCGCATCCGTGCCCGCTTGGGCATCGAGGCAACCATCGGCCAGCACACCACGGCCGGCGTGCGCCTGGCCAGCGGCAGCAGCAATGGCCCGGTGTCGACCACCGAGCAGCTGGGTGGCGGCCTGAGCAAGAAGGACGTGTGGTTGGACCAGGCGTGGCTGGCCTACAGCCCGGCGGACTGGGTGACGGTGCGTGGCGGCCGCTTCGGCAATCCGTTCTGGACCAGCGACACGCTGTTCTCCAACGACCTGAACTTCGATGGCCTGGCCGCCAACCTGAAGTATGACTTCGACGATGGCGACCTCGAGCTGTTCGGCAACCTCGCGGTGGTGCCGCTGGAGTACACCTCCGACAGCTCGCCCAGCCAGAGCCGGGTCAAGACCCCGAATGAGAACAAGTGGCTGTCCGGTGCGCAGGCAGGTGTGAACTGGCGCTTCAATGACGAGAATGCGTTGCGCGCTGCATTGGGCTACTACGACTTCAAGAACATCAGCGGACGCCTGTCCTCGCCGTGCGCGCTGTATGCGGGCGCGGTGGGCTGCGACACCGACTGGTCGCGCCCGGCGTTCATGCAGAAGGGCAACACGCTGATGCTGATCCGCGACATCGCGCGCAATCCGCTGGACCCGGCCAACACGCCGACCCCGCAGTATGTCGGCCTGGCCTCGGCATTCCGCCTGGCCACGCTGAACCTGCGCTGGGATACCCAGCTGGCCCAGGACATCGGCCTGCGCCTGGATGGCGACTATATCCGCAACCTGGCCTACGACAAGCAGGGCATGTTCAGCCGCGCCAACAACGGCATCGTCAACAACTACGGTGCCGGTGGCACCGCCAGCATCGATACCTTCCGCAGTGGCGACACTGCCTGGATGGTGCAGGCCACCTTCGGCGCCACTGACCTGAAGGAGAAGGGCCAGTGGCAGGCGCTGCTGGGCTACAAGCACATCGAGGCCGATGCGCTGCCCGACGCCTACAACGATCCCAACTTCCACCTGGGCGGCACCAACGCCCGCGGCTACTACGTGGGCGGCGCCTACGCGCTGGATGCACGCAGCTGGATCAGCGGCAAGTGGATGGCGGCCAAGGAAGTGTCTGGCGCACCGCTGTCGATCGACGTGTTCCAGCTGGAGTTCAATACCGGCTTCTGAGTGGCGGCGTGATGCGGATCACGTCGTGCGTGGCGGGGGCGCAGCGATGCGCCCGTCTAAGGAAAGGAGACCACGCGTTGTTCAAAAGGAGGAGTGGATGAGCCGTCGCAAGCTGTTCGAGAGTCCCGAACCGTCCAGCCAGATGCTGGGTGTTGGACCGGCCTATGTTTCCGTGGAGGGCCTGCGCCAGCATCTGGCGGAGTTCCTGCTGTATGCCGGCCGGCCGGTGGTGATCATGCGCGGGCGCAGTGAAGTAGGCTACTTCCTGCCGGCGCGCTGCTGGCGCCAGCGTGACGATGATCCGCTGGCAGCGGCTGCCGCCGACCAGCTGCTGGATGCGGCCGGGTTCCAGGCCGAGGACATCCAGCAGGTGGAGCAGGAATTCAACGCGATGCGCCAGCGCACCGTGCTGCATTCGCGGCGCTGAGTGGCCGCCGGGCATGGCCCGGCGCTACCCGATGGCCCCGCGCCGCTCCGGTAGCGCCGGGCCATGCCCGGCGAGCGTCGTCTGTAGATCCACGCCATGCGTGGATGGGGTTACGCGGCGCCCCCGCGCTCACTGGTGATGCGCGCACCTTCGCGCATCACCAGGGTCACCGGGGTCTTCTCCACTACCTCCAGCAACCGCTGCCACTGCGCATCGCTCAGCTCGGCGCTGGCATGCAGCACGCGATGCACGTGGAAGCGTCCATCCGCGTCGCGTTCCGAGCGCAGCTCGGCATGGAACTCGCCCAGCTCCCAACCCTTGCGCTGCGCGTACATGCGCAGGGTGATGGCGGTGCAGGCCGCCAGCGAGGCCAGGTACAGATCGAACGGCGCGAAACCCTTGCCCTGGCCGCCCAGCGAGGCGGGCTCGTCCGCATCCACGGCGAATGTGCCATTGCTGATGTGGTGCAGGTAGTTGTCGGCGGTTGAAACAATGCGTGCGTAGGCCATCATGTTCTCCATCTGTCTGTGGCGTCGAGCCATGCTCGACTGCTCCAAAAGGCGGCGCCAGCCGGGACCGGCGCCGCCACCCAATCACTCGGTACGATCGTACGAGAACTGGATGCCTGCCGTACCACCGGTTTCAATGAAGAGGTTCATGAAGGCCGGCACCGTTTCCGAACGGGCCCAGTCGCGCTGCAGCTCGCAGAACAGCTGCGGCACGCTGATCAGCTGGCCACCAGCCTGTTCGATGCGGCGCAGCGCCGCATCGTGCGCGGCCAGCGAGGTGCCGCCGACGGCGTCGACCACCACATACACCTCATAGCCTTCCTTCAACGCATCCAGGGCCGGGAAAGTCAGGCACGCCTCGGTCCACAGCGCGGTCATGATCAGCTTGCGGCGGCCGGTGGCTTCCACCGCCTTGCGGAACTCGACGTCCTCCCAGGAGTTGATGGTGGTGCGGTCGTAGGTGGGGTAGTCACCCAGGACCTTGCGCAGCTGTGGAATCGGCGGCTTGTTCAGGCCGGTCTTGACGTTCACCGTCGAATGCACGATCGGCAAACCATAGGCGACGGCGGCTTTGGCGGTGCCGACGATGTTGTTGACCAGCAGCTGGCGGTCCATCGAGGCGATGGAGTTCACCTGCACCGGCTGGTAGTCGATGATGATGAAGGCGGAATTCTGCGGGGTCAGCAGATGATCGCTGACCGGGTCGCGGATCGGTTCACTGGACATGGTGGGTCTCCATTGCAGGAGCGGCGCGAGGCCGCGGGGGAATGCCCGGGGGCGGGCAGGGGCAGGATGGCAGGGCAGGCGATGCGGCTATTCGGCGTCCAGGGCGCCGCTGTCGTGCACGATGCGGCCGCCGACCAGGGTGAGCAGCGAGCGCAGCGAGTGGATGCGACGGGCCGGCATGGTCAGGTAGGGTTGGTCGAGCACAGCAAGATCAGCCAGCTTTCCCGCGGTGAGAGAGCCGCGCTCGTCTTCGGCAAACGACAGCCAGGCCGCATTGCGGGTGAACAGGCGCAGTGCCGCATCGCGGGTGATGAGGTTGTCCTCGCTGCGGCGCACGCCTGCCAGTGGCTGGCCGTCAACGTGGTACTGGATGGCCTGCCAGACGCCTGCCACGCCGATGCGGGTGGAGTCGGTGCCACCCGCCACCGGAATGCCGAGCGCCATCGCGGCCCGCACCGGGGCGCTGGACGCCGCAACCTGTGCCGTGTTGGCGGCATGGATCGCGGTGGTTTCGAAGTACGGTCCCATCTGTACGCTGTAGGCCAGCCCGAGCCGGGCCATGCGCTGCAACGTCTGCTGTGACCCGGTGTTCAGGTGCGCGATCGCCCAGCGCAGCGGCCGCAGGTCATGATCGCGCGCCACCACCTCGAAAGCGTCCAGGATGGCATCGGCGGCATCATCGGTGTATGCGTGGATCTCCAGCGGGATGCGCCGCTCCGCGGCCAGCCGGGCGACCTCGATCAGCTCCTGCCGGGCCTCGGCCGGCGGATCGAAGCCAGGCCCCATCAGGACGCCGTCGTTCATGGCGGTGACCAGGTTCTCACCCAGGCCGAGGAAGGCGATGTCGCCATCGTCGTGCCGGTTCGGACGGAACGCCATCACATTGCGGAACCACTCGGCTTCATCACCGTGGATGCCGGCCGGAATGCGGTAGCCGGCGCGCAGCGTCAGCCCGCCCTGGTCGCGTAGCTTGAACAGGGGTTCGTAGGACGATGGTGGGCCCGCGGACGGATCGATGAATCCGGTCACGCCCTGCGCGTTGAGGGCAGCGAAGAAGGTCCGCAGGCTCTTTTCATGATCGGTGCTGGCACTGATCTGCGCGAACAGTGCATTGAATGGACCGATACCACCGGACAGGTGGCCGGTGGCCTGTCCGTCATTGTCGCGCTCGACGATGATGCCCGGGGGCAGGCGGGGCTGCTCGCCCTGCAGATCCAGCGCTGCGATGCCGGCACGGTTGAGCAGGGCGTAGTCGTACAGATGCTGCACGTAGACCGGCCTGTCTGGCAGGGCGGCATCGAGCTCGGCGCGGGTCGGGGCCCGGCCCTCCGCGAACTGTTCGGGATGCCACGCACCGACCACGGCGGCCCATTGCCGGTCAGGCTTGCGCTGGGCATCGCGCTGCAGCCGCTGCAGCGCCTCGGACAGCGTGGGAGCGTCGAACCAGTAGGTTTCGAAGGTGAACGTCTGGCCGCCACGGATTGCGTGGATGTGCGTGTCGATCAGGCCCGGAACGACGGTGCGCCGTTGCAGGTCGATGACCCGGGTGCTGGGGCCGATATGACGTTGCATGGCGCGGTCACTGCCGACCGCCAGGATTCGCTCGCCGCGGATGGCAAGCGCGCTGGCACGTGGCGTATTGCTGTCCTGGGTCAACAGCAGGCCATTGCGCAGCACCAGGTCGGCCGGCTCGGCCGCTGCCGCCACGGTTGGCAGCACAAGCATGAAGAGGAGGAGCAGTACGCGCATGGAAGTGTCTCGCTCTGGGGGGAGGGGGGGTAATCGCCGCGGGGCGTTGGGGTGGCGGAGGCATCCAGTGCTTCCCCGGTGATGTGTATCCGCCATCGGCGGGTTGTTGGGGCGTCGCGGCCTCAGTAGCGCCAGAGCGCCTCAAGGCCGATGAAATGGACGGTGTCGGCGCGCCCGGTGTCCCGGATGAAGCGCCCCGGCCTGAAGATCGAATAGGCCGCTTCGACGCTGAGCTGGCGGGAGATCTCGCGCCCCAGCACCAGATCCGCCTGCGTGCCGATGTACCGGGCGCGGCTGTTGCCTGCCGGCCGCAGCAGGTTTCCGGCAACGCCATACACGCCGTCGCGCACGCTCTGCCGCCAGTAGAAGACGACTGCACTGGCCAATGACCAGCCACCGCCCAGATCCAACTCCAGCGAGGGGTGCAGGTTGATCAGGTTGCTCGGGCCGACCTGGCCGCTTTCGCCGAAGTACTTGCCCTTCGGGAACATCACGTTGAAGGTCTGCAACGCGCGATCGTCGGGGTCACGGTCGCCGCTGATGATGTTGGCCTTCAGGCCGAGCCGTGGCGACAGCGGCCACGCATCGAAGCGATGGCGCACATCGCTGGCGACCGACCACGCACGTACCGGCGCGCCGGCGAAACTGCCGTACTGGAAGAATCCCTCCAGGTCCCAGCTCCATCCGTTGCGACGACCCGACCAACGGCTGCCAAGCGTATTGCGGGTTTCGGCACCTTCTCCCTGATCGTAGCGGGCGTGATCGCTGGACAGGCCCAGGTAGTAGAGATCCAGGCCGGTATCGCGGTGGTTTCCGGGGTCCTGGAAGATGGTGTACACGCCCCACACGCGCCGCTGCGGATCACCACGGTCATTGAAGGAACCCATGGCATTGCGTACCGGGCGCAGCAGGAAGGCTTCGGTACGGGAGTGCGACGTCCGCCACGCGAGCAGGCCACCATCGAATGCGCGCAGGACATTGGGTCCATAGCGCACCGAAACCAGGCGCTCGCTGCCGTAGGCCAGTACCTGCCGGCCCACGCGCAAGGTCGCACCTGCGTCGCGCGAGGGCAGCGAAAGATCGACGAAGCCCTGCAGGACCTCGGCGCCGGTATCGTCCACCGGGCCGATGGTGCTGTCGTCGCGACGGGCATGGGTCAGGTTGAGCTGGGTGAATACCCTCGCATGCTCGTTGAGCTTCAGATCGGCATACGGCAGCGCACGATAGAGCGCACTGCCGTCGCGCTTGACAGGTGCGTGCCCGAACTCATTACTGGTGTAGTGCTCGTAGCGCGCACGCAGCTCGGCGCCAACGGTCAAGCTGCCGGATGCACCGAACGGCAGCCATTTTCCCTTCTCCCACCAGGCGCCGGAACGGAAGGCCGGATCCTGCAGGTAACGGTAGTCTTCGCTGTAGCGCCACGGATCGATGGCGGGTGGTGACGGCACGATCTCTTCCGCGCCGGCCGCAGCGGCGAACAGGGCGGCAAGCGCGCCCATCGAACGCGCCGCGATGCCCGCTGCAGGGGAAACTGGCCAACGCATGATCGCCTCCGGTGCAGGCTGGAAGAAGGAAGGGCAAAGCAGGGCGGCGGCACTGTGGCGCACCGCCCCGCATGGCATCAGCTGCGCTGCGAATCCAGCTGTTCGTGGTTCTTCTGCACGTCCTGCGCCTTCAGGTAGCTTTCGATCAGCAGCTGGTAGTTCGGGAAGATCTTCGTGTAGACCTCGGCCCACTGCTGGGCATCGTCGCGGTTCCAGGTGCGCTGGATCTCCGAGGCCACCGCGGCGGTGTCCATCGGCACCACGCCTGCCTGCACCACGCGGGCCAGGGTGATCTCTTCGGCCATCTTCGAGTAGGTGCCGGACGCGTCGATGACTGCGAACACCTGGTAGCCATCGGCAACGGCGGCGATTGACGGGAAGGCCATGCACACGCTGGTGATGGTGCCGGCAATGATCAGCTGCTTGCGGCCGGTGGCCTTCACTGCGGCAACGAATTCCGGGTTGTCCCAGGCGTTGATCTCACCCTTGCGTGCCACGTACTGGGCATGCGGGGCGGCGTCGTGGATCTCCGGGATCAGCGGGCCGTTCGGGCCCTGCGGAACAGAGGCGGTGGTGATCACCGGCATCTTTGCCAGCGTGGCCATCCTGGCCAGTGCGGTGGCGTGGGCGCGCACGCTGGAGAACGGCATGTCACCGATGGTCTGGAACAGGCCGCTCTGATGGTCGATCAGCAGCATCGCGGCGTTGTCCGGATCGATCACCGGGCGGGCACCGTTGAAGTTGGCGGGGGTACTCATGGTCAGTCTCCTGGAGAAGGTGGGCGATGGCCCGGAAGGTGCGGCGGGCCAATGCCCGCCACATTGAAACGATCAGTGCGCGATCTGGCCGAAGCGGCCGCTGTTGAAGTCCTTGACCGCCTGCGCGATCTCGGCCTGGCTGTTCATCACGAACGGGCCATAGCCCACCACCGGCTCGTCGATCGGTTCCCCGCTGAGCAGCAGCACGGTGGCGTCGCTGTCGGCGTCGACGAACACGTCCTCGCCGCTGCGGTCGAAGGTGACCAGCTGTGCCTCGCCGACCGGCTGGCCGCCGTTGATCCGCACCGTGCCCTTCAGCACCACCAGCGCCAGCGTGCGGCCATCGGCCACCGGAAGTTCGGCGTGGTGGCCCTGCCGCAGGCGGATGTCCCAGACATCCATCGGCGTGTGGGTGCGGGCCGGGCCGGCATGACCGTCGAAGCGGCCGGCGATGACACGCACCCGGCCGGCGCCTTCAGGCAGTTCAACCGAGGGGATCTGTGCGTCGAGCAGGGTCTGGTAGCCCGGTGCACCCATCTTGTCCTGCGCCGGCAGGTTGACCCACAGCTGGACCATGTCCAGCGTGCCGCCCCGCTTGCTGAACTCCGGTGTGTGGAACTCCTCGTGGAGGATGCCGGAGGCAGCGGTCATCCACTGCACGTCACCCGGGCCGATGGTGCCGCCGGCCCCGGTCGAATCGCGGTGGGCGACCTCGCCCTCATAAACGATGGTGACGGTCTCGAAACCGCGATGCGGATGCTGGCCGACCCCGCGCGGGGTATCGCTGGGGGCGAAGGTATAAGGGCCGGCGTAGTCCAGCAGCAGGAACGGGCTGAGGTGCTGGCCGTGGGTGTTGTAGGAAAACATCGAGCGGGCGGGGAATCCATCGCCCACCCAGTGCGGGCGGGGGGCGCTGTAGGTACCGGTGACACGCTTCATGGCGATCTCCTGGCCGGGGCTGCCGGCCGCTGTTCTTCGTTGCAGGAGACGATATCGCTGCGACAATTGGGTCGGTAGACGCCAATATTTGCCGTCATAGTCCTGTCTGGTGAACAATGGGCGCGCGCCTTGCGCCACAGGAGATCGCCCCGTGTTCATCGCTGATATCCGCCGTTGCGACCTCAACGACCTGTTCTACTTCGCCATGGTGGTCGAGCACGGCGGCTTCTCGCAGGCGGGCCGGGCACTGGCCATGCCGAAGTCGAAACTGAGCCGGCGTATCGCGCTGCTGGAAGAACGGTTGGGCGTGCGCCTGATCCAGCGCTCGACGCGGCGTTTCTCGGTCACCGAGGTCGGCCAGGACTACTACCGCCACTGCAAGGCGATGCTGGTCGAGGCCGAAGCAGCCGAAGAAGCGATTGCGATGTCGCGCGCCGAGCCGCGCGGCACCATCCGCCTGGCTTGCCCGATCGCGATCCTGCACGCGCGCATCGGCCCGATGCTGGCCGACTTCCTGGCCCTGCACCCGCAGGTGACGGTGCAGCTGGACGCCACCAACCGCCGCGTCGACGTGGTGGGTGAGGGTGTGGACGTGGCGATCCGCGTGCGGCCGCCGCCACTGGAGGACAGTGATCTGGTGGTACGCGTGCTGGCGCGCCGGGTCTGGTGTACCAGTGCCAGTCCGGCGCTGCTGAAGCGGCTGGGCACGCCGCAGGTGCCGGCCGACCTGGCGATGATGCCGACTGTCGACCTGGCATCGCCCAGCCAGCAGCATGCCTGGGAATACACCGGGCCGGACGATGTGCTGGCCAGCGTGCACCATCGCCCGCGGCTGGTCAGCGATGACATGATCGCGCTGCGCACCGCCGCGGTGGCTGGGGTGGGCCTGCTGATGCTGCCGCGGATGATGATCAGCGACGAACTGGCCAGCGGCACGCTGCTGCCGGTGCTCCCCGAGTGGGTGCCGAAACACGGCATCGTACACGCGGTGTTTCCGTCGCGGCGTGGGCTGCTGCCGGCGGTACGCGCGTTGATCGATTACCTCGCCGAGCGTTTCGAGGCGTTGGATGAACCGTAGGCTCCGCATCCACGCATGGCGTGGATCTACTGGATCCGCCACCGCCTGGTAGATCCACGCCATGCGTGGATGATCCTGGTGCCGCGCGACGGGCCTTCGCTTGCCGCCTGCGGCCGTGCAGCCCACAATCCACGTCCGGACCGTCGCCATCACGCCCATCATTCCCCGGTCCGGCCTTGGCACCTATGTCTCCCAATGCCCTGGCGCTGGTCGAGCTGCTGATCCGCGAGCGCCGTGCGTTGTCTCGCTTCATCGCGCGCTATCTCGACCCGGCCAGTACCGAGGACACCCTGCAGAACCTGTACCTGAAGGCCAGCAGCGTGCCCGGCGACCCACCCATCCTTGAGCCGCGCGGCTATCTGTACCGGATGGCCTATCACCATGCGCTCAACCGCAGCCAGGCCGACGCCCGCGAGCGGCGCGCGATGGCCGAGTACGCCGTCGACATGGTCGATGCACGCCATGATGGCGAGGCCCAGGCGCTGGACCAGGCGCAGCTGCGCGAGATCACCCAGACCATCCTTGCCTTGCCGGCGCAGGTACGCGAGTGCTTCGTGCTCAACCGTTACCTGGGCCTGAGCGAGCGCGAGATCGCCGCGCGCCTCGGCATTTCCAAGAGCGTGGTGGGCAAATACGTACTGCGCGCGGCATTGCTGATCCAGCAGCACCAGCAGGGAACACGCCGATGAGCCGCGATTGCCGTGGGCAGATCGCGCCCGCCGTTGTCACAACAGGAAAGCGCACCCGTTCGCGGTGCGGCAGGCCACAACCATGACCACGTCCGAACCCTCGCCGCGTCAGGCCAGGCAGGCGTTGCGCTGGGTGATACGGTGCAGTGCAGGCCCGCTGCCGGAACGCCAGCAACGAACCCTGCAGCGCTGGTTGCAGGCCGATCCGCGCCATGCGCTGGCCTGGCGCCAGCAGCAGGCCTTCTGGCGGGAACTGGATGCCGCCGGGCCCGACGTGCTGGCGGCGCTGCCTGAACTGACCGCCGACCGCCAGGGATTGCGTCCGGTCGCACCGCGCCGTCGCCTGCCATGGCTGTTGGCCAGCGCCGCCGCCGTGGTTCTGATGGTCGCGGCCGCACCGCAGGCGCTGTTGCTGGCGCGCAGTGACCTGCGCAGCGGTGATGCGCCGCGCGTGGTGCAGCTGGACGACGGCAGCACCGCCGTACTTGACGCTGGCACCGCACTGGCGATTGAGTTCGACGGCCAGCAGCGCCACCTGCGCCTGCTGCGCGGCCAGGCCTGGTTCCAGGTGGCGCACGAGGCGCGCCCGTTCCAGGTCGAGGCGGCGGGCGGCCTGGTCCGTGACATCGGTACCGCCTTCAGTGTGTCGATGCTGGATACCACGGTCACCACCCGGGTCAGCGAGGGTGTGGTCGACGTGCGCCCAGGCGATGGCAGCGTGCAGCGCCTGCATGCCGGGCAGGCACGTATGTTCCGTGACGGTCGCTGGCTGCAGCCAATGCAGCTGGAAGATGCCGAGACCATGGCGCCGTGGCGGCGTGGCGAGGTAGTGATCGACGATCAGCCGGCCGCGCAGGCCATCGCCGATCTGGCGCGCTACCGTCGTGCCCCGGTCTGGGTACTGGGCGGGCAGGGCGCGAGCGTGCGGGTCAGTGGCCTGTTCCACCTGCAGCAACCGGAGACCGCCATCGACGCGTTGGCCGCGCAGGCAGGACTGCGCGTGCAGCGCTTGCCCGGCGGCGCGCTGGTGCTGTGGTGAGGCCCGCGCAGCACCCGGATGAACGGGGCGCATGAAAAAAACATGAAAAAACCGTGGGCAACTGCAGTGCCCCGCTGTCTATAGAGGTATAGCCAGAGCGAATCACCGTATTTCCTCAAGCCAGACACACCACCGGCACCGGATGTGCCCGTGGTCCCGCCACGCTTGAGGAGTTCCTGTCCATGCCGTCCACGGCATCCGCCTGTCATCGCCGCGCCACCGTCCTGGCCCTGGCCATCTCCACCGCATTGCTGCCGCTGGCCTGGGTGCCGGCCGTGCAGGCGCAACCGGCGGTCGTCGCGCCGCTGCGCCAGTACGCCATTCCGGAGCAGCCGCTGGCTGATGCCGTACGTGCCTTTGGCCGCCAGGCCGATGTGCAGGTGGTGTTCCGCAGCGACCTGGTGGAAGGCCGCCGCTCCAGTGCAGTGAAAGGCGAGTACAGCCAGATGCAGGCCCTGCAGCAGCTGTTGCGCGGCAGCGGCGTGCGCGCACAGCGCAGCATGGACGGCACCTGGAGCCTGCGGGCCGCAGCGGAGGCGGGTGAGGGGGAAGGGGTGCGGGTGACCGAGACGCTGGACGTGGCCGGTCGCCTGCAGTCGGAAGGAGGCGAGGCCCGCGATCGGCGCGGCTACGATGATGTGTTCGCGCTGGACCTGGCCAACGGCTACCGCCAGCGCGGCCTGCGGCTGGGCGCGGCGCGGCAATGGAGTGGCACCACCGCCACCGTATTCGTGTCGCTGCGCCGTCGCGACTACGACGCCTGGAGTCCGTTGCTGGAGGCGCGCCGGCAGGACGACGAACAGAACCTGATCGCCATCGTCCGCAGCGAGCGCCTGGCCGTGGCCGGGCTGGTGCCCAGCCTGAGCCTGCGCTACGCCCGCATCGACAGCAACGTCGGCTGGCTGTACAGCCATGACCGCAGCCTGCTCAGCCTGAAGTGGGAGCGCGCGTTCTGAACGCGCCGCTGCAACGCAGCGGTGAACCTGCCGTGGCCGCGATCTTCATCCATCATCACGCGCTCTTGTAGCCCGGTTCGCGCATCCTGCGGGCGTTGCGGCAGAGGTGGGCCGCGTGTATCGAGGAGCGGCGGTCGTGCTGGAAGCGGGCAACAAGGCAGAGGGCCTGAAAGGGCTGCGCGTGCTGGTGGCGGAGGATGAATTCGCCATCGCGATGTTCCTGGTCGACTATCTGGAGCTGAAAGGCGCACAGGTGGTGGGGCCTGCCGGTGACCTGCAGGCGCTGGGGCAGCTGGTCGATACCCATCCCATCGATGTGGCCCTGCTGGACATCAATCTGGGCGGCGAACAGGTCTATCCGTTGGCTGACCGCTTGGCCGAGGCAGGGACCCCGTTCCTGCTGACCTCCGGTTACGACGACAATCTTCCCACCCGTTTCGCCGCCGCCCCGCGCTGCACCAAGCCCTATCACATCGACGCCCTGGTCCAGCAGCTGGCCGGGCTGGTGGCGGCGCCGCAGGCCCCTGCGGGCGTTGCCTGACCGCCCTGCATGGTGCGCCGTATCGAAGGTCTCCAGGTCGCTGAACCGCGCGGGGCGATGCCGCCCGCACTGCGCCTGCATGCCCGCCACGATGGCATGGCTGCACGCATCGCCCGCCACGACTGGTCGTCCACGCCGCTGGGGGCGCTGGACCAGTGGCCGCCACACCTGCGCGCCACCGTGGACCTGATGCTGGCCCACGGCTTCCCGATGATCGTGCTGTGGGGCGAGCAGCTGGTGCAGCTCTACAACGACGGCTATGCCGAGATCCTGGCCGACAAGCATCCCGGTGGCCTTGGCCAGCCGACCCGCGAATGCTGGCCCGAGGTCTGGCACATCAACGGTCCGCTGTATACCCGCGTCTGGCAGGGCGAGACGCTCACCTTCGAGGACAAGCTGTATCCGCTGGCCCGGCATGGCCGGCTGGAAGACATCTGGTTCACCATCACCTACAGCCCGATCCGTGGCGAGGAAGGGCGCATCAACGGTGTGTTGGTGACCATGTTCGAGACCACCGCCGCGCATGTGGCGCAGGCGGCGCGCGAGCGTGAGGAACTGCGCCGGCGTGAGAGCGAACGTCGCCTGGAGCTCGCTTTCAAGATGCTGCCGGTGGGCCTGTGCATCGTCGACCTGGAAGGCCGCATGGTGTTGTCCAACGACCAGATGCGGGGTTACCTGCCCAGCGGCAAGGTACCTTCGACCGATGAAGCCAACCAGCACCGATGGCGCGGCTGGCATGCCGACGGCAGCCCCATCGGGCCGGACGACTTCGCTATGGCCCGCGCGATGCGCGGCGAGACGGTAGTGCCCGGGCTGGAGTTCCAGTACCTGCATGATGATGGGCGCGCGCGCTGGACGCGCGTCGCTGCGGCGCCGTTGCGCGATGCCGATGGCGAGGTCAGCGGCGTGTTCGCCGTTGCCGTGGACATCGACGATCTCAAGCGCGCCACCGAGCGCCAGTCGGTGCTGCTGGCCGAACTGCAGCATCGGGTGCGCAACATCATGTCGACCATCCACGCCATTGCCTGGCGGACCCGCGCGTCGGTCAGCAGCGTTGACGAGTATGCCGAGCGCCTGTGCGGGCGGCTGATGTCGTTGGCGCGCACGCAGAGCCTGCTGACCCGTGGCGCCAATGCGGGGGTGTGCCTGCGCGGCATGCTGGAAGAGGAGATCGCCGCGCAGACGCCGGAGACGACAGCCTATCACCTGCGGGGCGAGGATCTGCTGCTGCCGCCGAAGGCGGCCGAGGTGCTGTCGCTGGCGATCCACGAACTGGCCAGCAACGCGCTGCGGCATGGTGCGCTGACCCATGATGACGGCCGCATCGAGGTGTCCTGGCACCTGCAGGTACAGGATGGGGAGCCCTGGCTGGGCCTGCACTGGTGTGAGCGCCACGCTGCGGTGGACGACTGGGAACTGCCGCGCCAACGGGGCCTGGGCCGTGCCCTGATCGAGCAGCGCGTGCCTTATGAACTGGCCGGCAGCGGGGAACTGCGCTTCGCCCCGCAGGGCGTGGATGCCTGGATCCGCTTCCCGATGCGTGAACGCGACAGCCTGCTGCAGACCGATGCGCCGCAGGCCGGCCCTGGCCGCTGACCGGGCATTTATCCCCAATTTGGCCAAATTGGGTATAGTGGCCCCAGTTCACCCCTGTCCGGAGCCGTGCCATGACCCTGCCGCTGGATCTCCCTGGCCTTGAAAAGGCCCCGGCCTCGTCGGTGAAAACCCGCGGCTGGCCCAGCCTGATGCGTACCGTGCGCGAAAAGCAGGCGCTGGTCATCACCAACCACAATCACCCTGAAGCGGTGATCGTGGACATCCGTACCTACCAGGAGCTGCTGGCCAAGGCGGCTGGCGGTGATGCCGGCGAGCGCAGCGAGGAACTGCTGCGCCTGCGCAGCGAGTTCGACCAGGCACTGGCCGGGCTGCAGCGTGGGGAGGGGCTGGGCAAGGTGCTGGGCCAGCCGATCCGCCGCGGCCGCAAGGTCACCCTCGGCCGTCCGCTCTGACCGATGGCGCGGATCCTGGTGCTGGCCGGCGTCAATGGCGCCGGCAAGAGTTCGCTGCTGGGTACCTGGTTGGAAGCCGAAGGGCTGGGCTGGTTCAACCCGGATTCGTTCACCCGCCGCCTGGTGGAGGCCGGCTGGCCGCTGCCCGACGCCAATGCCGAGGCCTGGCAGGAGGGCACCCGTCGCCTGCGCCAGGCCATGGCCGATGGCACCGACTTCGCCTTCGAGACCACGCTGGGCGGCAACACCATACCGCGCCTGCTGCGCGAGGCCTGCGAACACCATCACGTCGCGATCTGGTTCTGTGGCCTGGCTACGGTGGAGCTGCATATCGCCCGTGTTGCGGCGCGGGTGGCCGCGGGTGGCCATGACATTCCGCTGGAGAAGATCCACGCCCGCTTCGATTCGGCGCGCGAGAACCTGCTGGAACTGCTGCCCCACGTGGCCGAGCTGCATGTCTACGACAACAGCGCCCCGGCCGATGCCGGGGGCTGTGCCGAGCCGCTGCCAGTGCTGGCGCTGGCGCAGGGCGAACTCCAGTACCCGGTCTCGGTGGCCGAGCTGTTGCATACACCGGACTGGGCCAAGCCCATCGTCATGCGCGCGATGGAGTTGAACGCTGCGCGCGATTGAGGGCGCGTACGTTGTAGAGCCGAGCCCAGGCTCGGCTGATCCCCCGAAAGGCAGCCGGGCGCGGGCTTGGCTCTACAACGCCGCCGCCGCGCCTCAGGCCGGCTTTACCTGCTCAGGTTCTGCAGCCTCCGGCAACGGCGGCAGCGCCGGGTCCACCGTCACCGGTGCATCGCTTCTCAGCAACGCCGCCGCTTCCTTTTCGCTGCCCACCGCCGGCGGTGAGCCGCGCAGCGGCAGGCCGGCGGTTTCCTTCACGAACAGCATGGTGACCAGGCCGATCACCGCTGCGCCCATCAGGTAGTAGGCCGGCACCAGCGGGTCACCGGTACGTTCCACCAGCCATGCGGTCACCAGCGGCGTGGTGCCACCAAACAACGACACCGACACGTTGAACGCGATCGACAACGCGCTGTAGCGCACCGGGGTATAGAACAGCGCCGGCAGCGTGGATGGCATCGAGCTGGTGAAGCACACCAGCGCCAGGCCCAGCAGCATCAGGCCGAGGAAGATCAGCCCGTCGTGGCCGCTGCCGACCAGCAGCAGGCACGGCACCGCCAGCACTAGCAGCGCGACGCACGCGCCGATGATCATCGGGCGGCGGCCCAGCCTGTCACTGAACAACCCGCCGACGATGTTCAACGGCATCATCACCAGCATTACGATGATGATCAGCAGCAGGCCCTTGCTCTCGGCATAGTTCATGGTGACGCTGAGGTAGCTGGGCATGTAGGTCAGCAGCATGTAGTCGGTGACGTTGAAGACCAGCACCAGGCCCATGCACACCAGCAGCTGGCGGCCATGCACCTGGAACAGCGCGCCCAGCCCGGGTCGATCATGTTCGCGCTTCTCGGCCTCCTCGGCGAAGGCGCGGAACGCCGGGGTTTCCTCCAGCTTCATGCGCATGTACAGGCCGAGCAGGCCGAGCGGACCGGCCACCAGGAATGGAATGCGCCAGCCCCAGTCCAGCATCTGCTCGCTGCTCAACAGCATGTGCAGCGCGGTGACGGTACCGGCGCCGGCGATGTAGCCGCCCAGTGTGCCGAATTCCAGCCAGCTGCCCATCAGGCCGCGGTTGCGGTCGGTGGAGTATTCGGCGATGAAGGTCGCCGCGCCGCCATATTCACCGCCGGTGGAAAAGCCCTGCACCACGCGTGCGAGCAGCAACAGCACCGGCGCCCAGATGCCGATGCGCTCGTAGGCGGGAATCAGGCCGATGGCAAACGTGCCCAGTGCCATCAGGATCATGGTGAACGCCAGCACTTTCTGGCGCCCATAGCGGTCGCCGAGCGGGCCGAACACCAGGCCGCCGAGTGGACGCACCAGGAATGCCACGGTGAAGGTGGCGAAGGCTGCGATCACCTGTGCGGTGGGATTGCTGGACGGGAAGAACACCTGGCCGATGGTGACGGCCAGGTAGCCGTAGACACCGAAGTCGAACCACTCCATGGCATTGCCGAGGGCGGCGGCACCGACGGCGCGCTTGAGCATCGGCTTGTCGACCACGGTGATCTCATCGACTTTCAGGTGGCGGCGGCGCTTGAACCAGCCGAAGTGGGCATGGGAATCGGGCGTGTCCTGCATGGGGCTCCCTTGTAGGTATGGAATGGGGAATGGGTGTTGGGGTGTCCCGGAAAACGGAAACGGCGATGCGCGCGCACAGGGCGCAGGCGCATCGAAGTGCGGCGTGGGGGCCGGGGAATGTGCGCGCGCAGTACCACGCGCACGGCAAAGCACCGCCGCAGGGGCGGAAACGCGGCAACGGGATCACAACGGCCGCGCGGTTGGCAGCCGCGTGTCACATCAGCGTGTTGGGAAGGCAGGCCGTGGGCCTGCGGGCATCATCCGCCGGGATCCAGCGCGAGGCGGTGGAAATGCAGGGCGGGAGCATTCGTGGCAAGCGAAGCGCCGGTCGGCAGTGCTTCCCACGTAACAGGTGCGCCCGTCACGTAGTGGGTCGTGTCGATCATCCGTTCATCATAACGGCATCGGCGTGAGCATGCAGCGAAGCAGGCTGATCTGCACGCTGCGTTCCACCTCGCCTGTTCAGAAGGCTCAGGCCGACTTCGTCATCAAACCGAACACCGTGCAGGCCATCGCCAAGGCGCCCGGCAGTGCCAGTTTCCGCGTGACCAATGCGGCGCCGATCATCGTGAGCACCGAGAGCATGATGGCCAGGGCGAAGAACGGTTGGCCCTGCAGGAACTGGTGGATGCAACCGGCGCAGCCGGCAATGGCCAGGCTGGTGGAGAAGTAGACGTGGAACAGTGAGCCAGCGTACACAGAGGTTCCTCGCGATGATGGAGGCCATAGCGGCAGGCCTTCGGGCAAATTTAGGGCGGATTTCAGATTGCGATGACGGAATCACATCCTGTACGCGCTCTGGTGACATCGGCGTGCATAAGGTGGCGCGCAAGCCAACTTTTTGGATTGATGGAGGATGCAATGGCGCGGACGATTCCCGAAGGAACGCTGATCGTGGTAGCCGACGGTGGTTCGGCGCGGGTGTTCACCAACGTAGGTAGCGCGAACCAGCTTGCACTGAAGCAGGAGGGTGAACTGCGCCTGCAGGACATCAGCGAGCAGGGGGTGTCCGGGCAGGGCCCGGCCGGTGCCGTACCGAAGGACATGTCGGTATCCCAACTCAACGAGGCGACGTTCGCCAAGCAGGTGGCCGAGCAGCTCAACGAGGATGCGTTGAAGAACCGCTATGCGCATCTGGTTCTGGTGGCCGATCCGACCACGCTGGGCCGCATCCGTCCGTTGCTGCACAAAGAGGTCCAGGCACGCCTGCTCGGCGATATCGCCAAGGACCTGACCAACGCACCGTTGGCGGATATCCAGAAGGCGCTGGCGGCGTAGAGAGGCCGATCGATCTGCCGTAGCGCCGAGCCCACGCTCGGCTGTCGCGCGGAGCGCGGCGGTTCGGCGCCGCACAAGACGCAGCGAGCGCTATCCCTTCGTTGCTGACCTCACCGCAACGGGTAGAACGGTTCGATCAGCCGCGTACCCGTTGCCTCATCGCCCTTGAATGAGAGCTCGAATGCACCGCCCCACAGCGTTCCGGGGTGGTCGAGCACCTGCAGGGTTTCCATCCGCAGTGCTTCCATGCCGATCAGCGTCGCAGCCTCGTCGCGGTCCACCCATCGGTAGTCTTTCCCAGCGGTTCTCGCCGGAGGCTGCCCGCCGCGCAGCTCGGCGCGATAGTGTTGCCGGAACGACACCGCGTCGTGGTTCGGGTCGGGTGGGTCCTCGTTGAAGCGATAGCTGTAGATGGCCGCCAGCGTGAACGGCGACACCTGCAGGCCGAGATCCGATGAGAGCTGTTGCAGCGCCTGCTGGATGCTCTGTTTGCGGTTGGCGCGTACAGCGGGTGTCATCCAGCCGCTGCGGTTGTGTTCCAGCAGCAGGTGGCCCTGGTCGTCGGTGACCAGCAGGCGCAGGATGGTGTAGTCGTCCTGGGCAGGACGCGATGGAGCGGGGGGCGTGGACGGCGCGGCATGGCTGAGGGTTGCGATACCCAGCAGGCTTGCCATCACGATCCATCGTGCAGTGCGGATGAGCATGCGTCCTCTCCCGGGTGTGGACGCAGGGTAGGAGGGGGCGGGGTACACGGCAAGTGCCGGTACAGCCGTAGAGATGAGCCATGGCCGGTCGCAATTCCTGCGGGCGTGAGCCGCTCGAGGGCATGCAGCGGGTGCAAGGCCGATGGCCGCACTGCAACATGCGGCACGGGATGCCCGGTGCTAGCATCCGGCAACCACCTGAATCGATCCAAACGCCGATGCCCACGCTGGACCGTCGTCTCCTGATCGCTGTCGCCGCCACGGCGATGCTCGCTTCCGGCCTGGCGTCGGCCGCTCCCGCCAAAACGGCCGCCGACAAGGCATACGCTTCGGTCGACCCGTTCATTGGTACCGGTGGCGAAGGCCACACCTACCCGGGCGCTACGGTGCCATTCGGCATGGTCCAGCTCAGCCCGGACACACGCATCCAGCCACGCGAAAAGGCCTATGGCTGGGCAGCCGGCTACCGCTACGACGACAGCAGCATCGTCGGCTTCTCGCACACGCATTTTTCCGGCACCGGTCATTCGGACCTCGGCGACATCCTGGTGATGCCGTTCACCGGTAATCCCGGCCTGGAGCGCGGTGATCCGGAAAAGCCGCGCAGCGGCTATGCCTCGCGGTTCCGCCACGCTGACGAAAAGGCCGAGCCGGGCTACTACGCAGTCACCCTTGACGACTACAAGGTGCGCGCCGAGCTGACCACCAGCACCCGCGTGGGCGTGCATCGCTACGCGTTCCCCAAGGGCACCGATGCCAAGGTGCTGCTGGACATGCGTACCAGCATGTACGACTACCCGGGCAAGGTACTGTGGTCGCGGGTGCGGGTGCGCGCCGACGGTACCGTGACCGGCTTCCGCGAGACCCGTGGCTGGGCGCCGGGCCGCCAGCTGTACTTCGCGATGCGTTTCTCGCGCCCGCTGGCCGGGCATGAGCTGCACAACACCGAGCAGGACATCGTCTACAAGGGCTTCCCGCCGCCGGGTGAGAAGGATCCCGCGCAGCGTGCGCAGATCGAAGGGCGGCAGCTGGTCGGTACCTTCGCGTTCGGCAAGCTGGACGCGCCGCTGGTGGTCAAGGTGGCGATCTCGCCGGTCAGTGAAGCTGGTGCCATCGCCAACCTCGACGCGGAAGTGGCCGGCTTCGATTTCGACCGCGTGCGTGCGCAGGCAAGGCAGGAATGGACGCAGGCGCTGTCGGTGCTCGATATCGATGCGCCGGAACATGCGCGACGCAGCGCCTATACCGCGCTGTACCACACGATGCTGGGGCCGACGTTGTTCATGGATGCCGATGGCCAGTACCGCGGTTCGGACAACGCGGTGCACAAAGCCGATGGTTTCACGAACTATTCGACGTTCTCGCTGTGGGACACCTACCGTGCGCTGCACCCATTGCTGACGCTGGTGCAGCCGGAGAAGCGCAACAGCGACTTCGTCAACTCGATGCTGGCCCACCATGAGCACAGCCCCTACGGCATGTTGCCGGTGTGGTCGTTCCATGGCCTGGAAGACTGGTGCATGATCGGCTACCACGCGGTGCCGGTGATCGCCGACGCCTACGTGAAGGGCATCCGTGGCTTCGACGCCGACAAGGCATTGAAGGCGATGGTCGAGACCGCCAATTACGGTCCCTACGACGGCATCGCGCAGTACCGCGAGCTGGGCTATGTGCCGATCGACGAGGAAGGTGAAGCGGCCAGCAAGACGCTGGAATACGCGTTCGATGACTGGACCATTGCTCGCATGGCACAGGCGATGGGCAAGACCGATGTTGCGGCCACCTTCGACAAGCGCGCCGGCAACTGGCGCAACGCCTTCGACAAGGACACCGGCTTCATGCGCGCACGCAAGCGCGATGGCAGCTTCCGCACGCCATTCGACCCCAGCGCCAGTGGCTACGGCACCGACTACACCGAGGGCAATGCCTGGCAGTACTCCTGGTACGTGCCGCAGGACGTCGCCGGCCTGGCCGCCGCACATGGGGGCAGCGACAAACTGCTGGCGCGTCTGGACGAAGTGTTCAACGCCAAGGTCGATCCATCCATCTTCGAGCACATGGAAGACATCACCGGCCTGATCGGCTGGTATGCGCATGGCAACGAGCCCAGCCACCACGTGGCCTACCTGTATTCGTATGCCGGCCAGCCGTGGCGCACCCAGGCGCGCCTGAAGCAGATCATGGACACCCAGTACGCCGACCGCCCCGATGGCCTGGCCGGCAACGATGATGTCGGCCAGATGTCGGCGTGGTACGTGTTCACCGCCTTGGGCTTCTATCCGGTGGCCCCGGGCTCGGGCGAGTACATCCTCGGCCGCCCGTTCCTGCCGAAGACCGCGATGCGCCTGCCGAACGGCAAGGCGTTCACCATAGTGGCCGATGGGCTGGATGACAGGCACACCTACGTCGGCAACGTGAGCCTCAACGGCAAGCCGCTGCAGCGCACCTTCCTGCGCCATGACGAGATCCTGGCCGGTGGCGAGCTGCGTTTCACCATGCAGGCCGAGCCGAACAGGGACTGGCCGGGGCAGGGCGCGCAGGCGCCGTATTCGATGAGCCGATGACGCGCACTCGGTAGGTGCCGACCTTGGTCGGCACGCTTCACGGCTGACCTTGAACCTGTAGAGCCGAGCCCATGCTCGGCTCAGGCATCGTGTCAGGAGCAGCCGAGCATGGGCTCGGCTCTACAAGGGCAATTCGACAAAGGTCAGCGAAACCACAACCCCACCCGCGCGCCACCAATCGGGGCGGTATCAATCATCAGGGTCGCACCATGCCGCTGCGCGATCTCGGCCACGATCGCCAGACCCAGCCCGCAGCCATCGCCCTCGCTGCTGGCCCGGTAGAAGCGTTCCGTGACACGCGTGCGTTCGGCGTCGGCGATACCGGGGCCGTCGTCGTCCACCCATACCTGCACGCCGTTGGCCTGCTGCCGAACACCAAGGGTGATCACACCGCGCACGGCACCGTAGCGCAGTGCGTTGTCCAGCAGGTTGCCCAGCGCCTCACGCAGCAGCTGCGGGTCGCCCTGTACCTGCACGCCGTCGTCAGGCCCGTCGTAACCCAGGTCCACGCCCGCTGCCAACGCACGGTCGGCGTAGCGCTCCACCACGCCACGTGCCAGCACGGCCAGATCCACCGGCTGCAGCGGCAGCGCGCTGCCCTGCGGGTCTTCGGAACGGCTGAGCATCAGCAGCTGGTTGACCAGGTGCTGCAGCCGCGCCAGCCCGGCCAGCGTGCCGGACAGCGCCAGCTGCTGGGCCTGCGGGTCGTGCTGGCGCAATGAACTCTCCAGCTCCACCTGCATCGCCGCCAACGGTGTGCGCAGCTGATGTGCGGCGTTGCTGACGAAGCGGCGTTGCGCCGCCTGCATCGCGTCCAGCCGCTGCAGCAAGGCGTTGTAGGCCTCCACCGCCGGCCATAGTTCGCGGGGAGCTTCCTGCGCCGGGTCCAGCGGTGCCAATGGATCCGGCCGCGGGCTGGCCAGCTTCCGTGCGACCAGGTTGGCGTGGCGTGCGGCGGCGCCGGTGCCGGACCAGGCCAGCCACGCCGCCAGTGCCAGGATCGCGGCCTGGAACGGGACGCTGGTCAGCAGCAGCTTGCGTTCCAGCCGGTGACGCTTGCGCAGCGTCTCGGCCACGCGCAACCGGATGTCATGGCCCGGTCCGGCGCTGACCACCACTTCGACCATGCGCACCGGCTGCCCACGCAGGCGGGCATCGTAGTAGACCGCGTCGTCATCCGCGGCAGCGCTCGCCGGGCGCGGCAATGCTTCGGGCAGGTCGCCATACAGGCGCCCGCCTGCAGCGTCGACCACCTCGCCATGCACTTCGTCAGCGGTGTCCCAGGTGAACATGCGCGATACGGCCGGGGTGATCTCGATCGAGGCGCGGCCATCCTGCACTGTCACCAGCTCGGACAACGACATCGCCGAGTCCAGCAGCCAGCGGTCGTAGACCTGGCCGGCGTAGAAGCGCGCGAGCGCGAACGAACCTACTGCGCTGCACAGCAGCAGCACCAGCAGCGGCAGCCACAGGCGTCGCAGCAGCAGGCCGCGCAGGCTGTGCACGCGCTCAGTCACCCACGGCCTCCAACCGGTAGCCAAGGCCACGCAGCATGCGGATGCCGACGCCGGCACGCGCCTGTTCCAGCTTGCGGCGCAGGCGGCTGACATGCACCTCGATCACCGACAGGTTGGCCTCGTGGTCCCAGCTGTACAACGCGTCGAACAAACGCTGCTTGGTAACCGTGCGGCCGGGATGCTGCATCAGTGCCTCGACCAGAGACAGCTCGCGTGCGGTCAGCTCGATGCGCTGGCCTTCCACCTGCACTTCATTGCGGATGCTGTCGAAGCACAGTCGGCCGAGTCGCTTCTGTGCCGGCGCATCGCTGCGGCGGCGTGACAGCGCACGCAGGCGCGCTTCCAGCTCACCCAGTGCGAATGGCTTGGCCAGGTAATCATCGCCACCGCGGTCGAGACCGAGGATGCGGTCCTCCACGCCATCGCGCGCAGTGAGGATCAGCACCGGCAGGGTAGCGCCGTCGTTACGCAGGCGTGAGAGCAGGTCGAGGCCATCCATGTCCGGCAACGAAAGGTCGAGCACCATGACGTCATATGGGGTACTGGCCAGCGCGGCCGGCGCGTGCAGTCCGCGCGAGAGGTGGTCGCACAGATGACCGGCGCCCTGCAGGGCACGGATCAGTCCATCGGCCAGTGCGGCGTCGTCTTCGATCAGCAGGATTCGCATTGCAAGCTTCGTGCAAGGTTGGGGCAAGTTTGGCGCAAGTCCGTCACCTTACCGTGACGTGCATGAATTTCTCCCCTCGTCTTGCGGTCGTGCTGGCCGCCTTTTTGTGCGCGCCTGCGGCTTCGGCGCTGTCCCTGGCAGAAGCGCAGCGTGCAATGGAAGCGCACAACCCGGACCTGCGCGCCGCGGCACTGGAGCTGCGCGGGGTGCAGGGTGACGCGCAGACGGCGGCGCTGCGCCCGGCCACCGAGCTGTCGCTCGGCACCAGCAAGATCAGCCCCAAGCACGGCATCGGCCCTGGGCGCTGGCAGGACAAGCGGGTGGACAGCACCGTGGGCCTGGGCTGGACCTGGGAACGCGGTGGCAAGCGCGCATTGCGCGTCCGCCAAGCGGACGCGCTGCTGGAGGTGGCCGGCCTGGACATGCTCGATACCCGGCGGCGCCAGCAGGTGGCGCTGCATGAAGCCTATTTCGGCTTGAAGGGCGCGCAGGAGCGGGCGCAGATTGCCGACGCCAACCGGCAGAGTTCGGCCGAGCAGATGGCGGCGGCCGACAAGCAGGTCGCGACAGGTGCGATGGCACCGGTGGATCGCGCGCGGCTGGCGGTGGATGATCTCGCCGTAGCCGACGCGGCGCGCGAAGCAGCGCTGGATCTGCGCGACGCGCGGCATGCGCTGGGCCTGCTGCTCGGCCGCGACGACAGCCTGGACCTCAGCGCCGATGATCCGTGGCCAGACCCCGCGGGCAGGGTCGATACGCGTGCGTTCGACCCGCGGCAGCGTGCCGATCTGCGCGCGGCACGTTCGCGCCTGGCCGCGGCCGACGCCGGTGTGGCACTGGCGCGCAGTGAGCGCCATCGCGATATCCAGCTGGGTGTGGAGGCCGAGCGTGAGCCGACCGATATCAGCGGCGTCACCTGGGGTGTGTCGTTGACCATTCCGATGGGGGGACCGTCGCGTGCACGCGGCGCGATCCAGCGTGCCGAGGCCGACCGTGACAGCGCCGCGCTGGAGCTGCAGGTGCTTCAGCGCGAAGCACGCGCCGAGCTGGACCAGCTGCAGGCCAGCGCACAGGCTGCCGCGCAGCGCCGCAGCGACTACGAAGGACTCCAGTCCGACGCTGCACGCAAGGCAGTGCAGGGCATCGAACTGGCTTACCGCCGCGGTGCCGCCAACCTGACCGATCTGCTGGACGCGCGCCGCAGCTGGCGCGACTTCGAGGCCGCGCTGATCGAGGCGCGCACCGACCATGCCATTGCCCTGGCGCGCTGGGAAGCCGCCACATCCGTTGCCGAAGGAGAATCCCGATGAAGTCCACCGTCGCCCATCGCCCACGGGCGCGACATGCCGTGCTGCCGGCGTTGCTGGCGCTGGCCCTGCTGAGCGGCTGTGGCCGCGAGCCAGCGTCCTATACCGAGGATGCGCCCCAGGTCAGCGCGGGCCAGATCCAGTTTCCCGCCGACAGCCGCCAGCTGGACGTGCTGCGCAGCGAGGCGGTGACCGCCGGCGCCAGCGCCAGCCTGCAGCTGCCGGGCCGGGTGGTCTGGGACGAGACCCGTTCCAGTGCACTGCGCACGCCGTTGCCGGGGCAGGTGGCGCGCATCGAGGCGCAGCCGGGCCAGAAAGTGAAGGCCGGCCAAGTGATTGCCTGGATCACCTCGCCCGAGTTCGGCCAGGCCCAGGCGGAGGGCGTGCGTGGCCGTGCCGAACTGCAGCAGGCGCGCAAGGAGCTGGACCGTACCCGTGAACTGCATGCTGCGGGCGTGGCCTCGGGCCGTGAGCTGGATGAAGCCGAGGCGACCTTCGCTGGCAGCCAGGCTGATCATGCACGCGCGACCGCGTTCGCCAGGGCCTACGGCAATGGCCAGCGCGTCGACCAGCGCCTGCCGCTGCGCGCGCCGATCGATGGCGTGCTGGTGGAGCGACGGATGAGCCCGGGCATGTCGGTCAGCCCCGACAGTGAACAACCATTGGCGGTGATCGGCGATCCGGACCGCTTGTGGTTGCTGCTGGACATTCCCGAAAGCATGGCAGGACGGCTGAAGGCCGGCATGCCCGTCAGCGTGTCGGGCGCAGATGGCCAGCCGCTGCGGGCGACCCTGCAGCATGTGGACGATTTCGTCGACAGCGATCGCCGCGTGGTGCAGGCACGCGCCGAGCTGGACAACCGCGCACGCGGCTTCAAGGCCGGGCAGTACGTGCGCGCCCAGGTGGCGTTGGCGGCCGAGGGCGGTGTCTCGCTGCCCGATGCGGCAGTACTGCTGATCGACGGCAAGCAGGTGGTGTTCGTGGAGGAGGGCAAGGGCCGCTTCGTGCGCCACGCCGTGCACGCCGAGGAGCTGGGTGACGGCCGACTGTGGGTCCGTGACGGTCTGGCGGCTGGCAGCAGGGTGGTGGTCGAAGGGGGCCTGCTGCTGCAGCAGCTGGTCGACAGCGCGCCAGCGGCCGCCAGCACCGGCGCGGGGCACGCCGCCCCATGATCGATCGCCTGATTGCCTATTGCCTGCGCCAGCCGCTGATGGTGATGCTGGCACTGCTGCTGTTCATTGGCGCTGGCATTGCCGCGTTCCGCGTGTTGCCGGTGGAAGCCTTCCCGGATGTGTCCGACACCCAGGTGACAGTGGTATCGCTGCACCCGGGCCGGGCTGCCGAAGAGGTGGAACGCGAAGTGACGATGCCGCTGGAAGTGGCCTTGTCCGGCATTCCGCATTCGGTGCGAGTGTTCTCGCATACGCAGTTCGGCCTGTCGATGATCATCCTGACCTTCGACGACAAGGCCGACGACTATTTCGCGCGGCAGCAGGTGCTTGAGCGCCTGCAGGGCGTGGAGCTGCCGGAGGGCGTGACCCCGGAGCTGGAGGCGATGAGTTCGGCGGTGGGCGAGATCTACCGCTACGTACTCAAGGGCCCGCACATGACGCCGACCCAGCTGCGCACCGTGCAGGAATGGACCATGGAGCGCAGCCTGCGCACCGTGCCGGGCGTGGCCGATGTGATCAGCTTCGGCGGTTTCGCGCGCACCTTCCAGGTCAAGCCGGACCTGGACAAGCTGCGTGACCGCGGCATCAGCCTCGGTGAATTCGCCGAAGCGCTGGAGAAGGGCAGCTCCAATGCAGGCGGCGGCTACGTGGAACGCGGGCAGCAGCAGTTCCTGATCCGCGGCGTCGGTATGATGCGTTCGCCCGCCGACATCGGCAATGTGGTGGTTGCGCAGCGCGGGGGCACGCCAATCCTGGTGCGTGACCTGGCCGGCATCGCCGACACCGGCCTGCCCCGGCAGGGCCTGGTCGGCCAGGACGGCAATGACGATGCGGTGTTCGGCATGGTGCTGATGCGCAAGGGCGAGAATCCGTCCGACGTGCTCGACGCCCTGCATGCGCGCATCGCCGAGATCGAGGCCAACCAGCTGCCGCACGGGGTCAGCATCGAGCCGTTCTACGACCGCTCGTGGCTGGTCTCGACCACGCTGAAAACCGTCTTCAGCAACCTGCTTGAAGGCGCGGTGCTGGTGTTCCTGGTGCTGTGGCTGTTCCTGTACAACGCCCGCGCCGCACTGATCGTGGCGGCGATGATGCCGCTTGCGCTGCTGTCGACCTTCCTCGGCCTGCACCTGTGGGGCGTGCCGGCCAACCTGCTGTCGTTGGGTGCGATGGACTTCGGCATCATCATCGACGGCGCGGTGATCGTGACCGAGCACATTGTCTCGCGATTGTCGAAGCTGCCACCTACGGCTGATCGGAAGACGCGGTTCTCGACCATCCTGTCGGCCGCATCGGAAGTGGGCCGGCCGACGTTCTTCTCGATGCTGATCATCATCGCCGCGCACATCCCGATCTTCACCCTGCAGCGCCAGGAAGGCCGCATGTTCGCACCGATGGCGTACTCGGTGACCTCGGCGTTGATCGGCGCGTTGATCCTGGCGCTGACCGTGGTGCCACTGTTCTGCTACTGGTGGCTGCGACGGGACCGCATGCGCGATGGCAATCCGCTGATGGACCGCCTGACCGGCTGGTACCGGCCAATCCTGGAGCGCGCACTGGCCCGCCCGCGTGCGGTGGTGCTGACCGCGGTCGCGCTGCTGGTCGGCACGCTGGCACTGGGTACCCGCCTGGGCTCGGAGTTCCTGCCCGAGCTGGACGAGGGCTCGATCTGGCTGACCGCCACGCTTGACCCCAGCACCAGCCTGGCCGAGGCGCAGCAGCAGTCGCGGCGCATCCGTGAGCTGGTCGGCACCTTCCCGCAGGTATCGACGGTGGTGGCCAAGCTGGGGCGGCCGGAAGATGGCTCCGATGCCAAGGGCGCCAACCAGATCGAGGCGCTGGTGGCGTTGAAGCCGGAGAAGGAATGGCCGAAGGGGGTGGACAAGCGGCAGCTGGTCAGCGACCTGCAGCGCACGCTGGAGCAGCGCATTCCGGGGCCGGAGTTCTCGATCTCGCAGCCGGTGCGCGACAACATCCTGGAGAGCATCTCGCAGATCAAGGGCCAGGTGGTGATCAAGGTCAGTGGCTCGGATCTGGACGTGTTGAACCAGCAGGCGCAGGCGATCCTGGGCCAAGTGCGTGGCGTGGAGGGCGTAGAGAGTGCCTTCATCGACCGCGACGGCTCATTGCCGCAGTTGCAGATCGAGATCGACCGCGACCGTGCTGCACGCTACGGTCTCAATGTGCGCGACATCGACGAAGTGATCGAGACCGCACTGGGCGGGCGCCAGGTCGGCGAGCTGTGGGAGGGTGACCGCAGGTTCCCGATCACGTTGCGCCTGGACGATGCCGACCGTGACCTGCAACGGCTGCGCACGGTCCCGGTCGGCATCGGCGATGGCCACACCGTGACGCTGTCCGACGTCGCCGATTTCCACATGGCCAGCGGCGCGATCAACATCTCGCGTGAGAACGCACAGCGCGTGAAGGCGGTGAGCATCTTCATCGCCGGGCGCGACATGGGCAGCGTGGTGGCCGACATGCGCAAGCGCGTGGATGCCAGCGTGCAGCTGCCGGAAGGCTACCGGCTGGAGTGGTCTGGCGAGTTCGAGAACCAGCAGCGTGCGATGAAGCGGCTGGGCTGGGTGATTCCGCTGTCGGTGCTGATCATCTTCGTGTTGCTGTTCGATGCCTTCAAGGACATCAGCAGCGCCGCGCTGATCCTGGCCAACGTGCCACTGGCGATGATCGGCGGCATCCTGGCCCTGTGGCTGACCGGCATTCCGCTGTCGGTGTCGGCGGCAATCGGCTTCATTGCATTGTTCGGGCAGGCGGTGCTGAACGGCGTGGTGATGCTCAGCCGCTTCGCCCAGCTGCGCGAGCAGGGCATGGACCTGCTGCAGTCGGTGGTGCAGGGCTCGCTCCAGCGCCTGCGCACGGTGCTGATGACGGCACTGCTGGCGATGTTCGGCCTGCTGCCGATGGCGACCTCGCATGCGATCGGTGCCGAGACCCAGAAGCCGCTGGCGGTGGTGGTGATCGGTGGCCTGCTGTCGGCGATGCTGCTGACCCTGCTGGTACTGCCGACGCTTTACTACTGGGTGCATCGCCGCCGCGAGGCGCGCATCGCCTGACTTGACTGTAGAGCCGAGCCCATGCTCGGCTGCTTCTGGCCTTTGCGCGAAGAGCAGCCGAGCATGGGCTCGGCTCTACACGGGCATCGCGCCACGCGTGGATGCCATCTGTGCGATCTACACCATCCCGCCGTTGGCGCGCAGCACCTGGCCGTTGATCCACCCGCCATCGGCACCGGCCAGGAAGGCCACCGCGCCGGCGATGTCGTCCGGCGTACCCAGCCGCTCCAGGGGATTCAACTTCGACAACCGCTCGATCAGCTCGGGCGACTTGCCGTCCAGGAACAGGTCGGTGGCGGTCGGGCCGGGCGCCACTGCATTCACGGTGATGTTGCGCCCGCGCAGCTCCTTGCTGAGGATCGCGCCCATCGTCTCCACCGCCGCCTTGCTGGCGGCATACACGCTGTAGTTCTCCAGTCTGATGCCGACCACGCTGGTGGACAGGGTGATCAGGCGGCCACCGTCGCGCACCCGTCGCGCGCTCTCGCGCAGCACGTTGAAGGCGCCTTTCAGGTTGATCCCGATCACCCGCTCGAACAGGGCATCGTCGCTGTCGGCCAGCGGCGCCAGCTGCAACACGCCGGCACTGTTCACCACTACGTCTATACCGCCGAAGCGCGCCTCGATGGCGTCGAACAGCTGGCGCACCGCCTGCGGGTCGGCCACATCGGCCTGCAGCGCGATGGCCTGCGCACCGGCTGCATTGAGTTCGATCGCCAATGCTTCGGCGTCGTCGCGGCGGCCGGCATAGTTGATCGCGACCGCGTGGCCATCGGCGGCCAGGCGGCGGGAGATGGCCGCGCCGATGCCACGGGAACCGCCGGTGACCAGGGCGACAGAGCGGGCGGGGGAGAGGGGCATGGTGGCTTCCACTGGGGCGCGCCGAAGTGGCGCAGGGCCATCTTCGCGAGATTGTCCTTTCGGATAATCCTGCATAATCCGTCAACATCATCCGGACAGCCGAACAATGGATCGCTTCACGGCCATGCGCGCCTTCGTCCGTATCGTCGAGCGCCGCAGCTTCACCCGCGCCTCCGAGGACCTGGGCCTGCCGCGGGCCACGGTGACCGACGCGATCAAGGCACTGGAGAATCGGCTGGGCGTGCGCCTGTTGCACCGGACCACCCGGCTGGTGGTGCCGACGCTGGAGGGCGAGGCCTTCTATGGCCGTTGCCTGCGCCTGATCGCCGACATGGACGATGCCGAGGCTGCGTTCCGTGATGCCCCGCCACGCGGGCCGCTGCGCATTGAAGTACATGGCACGCTGGGCCGGCACCTGCTGTTTCCGCACCTGCCGGAATTCCTGCAGCGCTACCCGGAGATCGAGCTGGACGTCAGTGAAGGCGACCGCTATGTCGACCTGCTGCGCGAAGGCGTGGATGCGGCGTTGCGGGTGGGGACGCTGGCCGACAGCGATCTGGCAGCGCGCCGGTTGACGTTGCTGCGCGAGGTCACGGTGGCCGCGCCGGGTTATGTGCAGGCGCACGGCCTGCCCGATACCATTGACTCGCTGGAGCAAGGCCATCAGATGGTCGGCTATCGCTCCAGCGCCACCGGCCAGCTGATCCCGCTGGAGTTCCAGCAGGCGGGACAGGTGCGCTACGTGCCGCTGCCGGCGCGGGTGCGTGTTTCCGGCGCGGATGCATTCCTTGGGGCCGCGTTGGCGGGCCTGGGCATCATCCAGGCGCCGCGCTACCGGATGGACCCGTACATTGCGCGCGGACAGCTGGTTGAGCTGTTGCCCGAGACGCCGCCGACGCCGAGTCCACTGAGCCTGGTCTACCCGCGCAACCGCACGCCGTCGCCACGGTTGCGGGTGTTCATCGACTGGGTGGCCAGGGTGTTCGACCAGACCGGGGTTGCCGGCCAGCGACCGGCACGACCGAAGCAGCACCCGAAGCTGTCCGACCGGAGGGGATAGTGCCGGCCGCTGGCCGGCAACAGCAGTGCGCTTGATGCACCCGGGTGCCGGCCAGCGGCCGGCACTACCGACGTGGCGCGCCCGGCAGCACCAGCTCGAACACGGTGCCGGTGCCATCCGATACAACACTCACGCTGCCGCCATGCGCCTGTGCAATCGCGCGGGTGATCGCCAGGCCCAGCCCGGCACCTTCGTGGCGACCGCGCTCGCCGCGGTAGAAACGATCGAACAGGCGCGGCAGCGCTTCGGCGGCAATCGGCGTGCCAAGGTTGTGCACGCTGACCCTGCACACGCCATCAGCCTCGAGCAGCCGCACCCGTACTTCGCTGCCCATGGCTGCGTGCTTCAACGCGTTGGACAGCAGGTTGGCGATCGCACGGTGCAGCATCAGGCGGTTGCCTTCCACGCTCGCCACACCGTCGCGGCGCAGGGTCAACTGCCGGTCCTCGGCCAGCAGGTCGTAGAACTCGAGCAGCGAATCCACCACCCCATCCAGCGCCACCAGCTCGCGTGAGGGCAGCGCGCCCGGCGCCTCGGCCTGCGCCAGGTACAGCAGGTCGCCCACGGTCTGCGCCAGCTGCTGCAGTTCCTCGGCACACGACGCCAACGTCTCGCGGTAGGCCTCGTTGCTGCGCGGGTGCGCCAGCACCACCTGCACCTGGGTCAGCATGTTGGTGATCGGGGTGCGCAACTCGTGGGCGAGATCACCACAGAACTCGGTCAGCCGCGCGAAGTCCTGCTGCAGCCGTGCCAGCATGCCGTTGAGGGTCTGCGCCAACTGCTCCAGTTCGGCCGGTGCACTGCGCGCGCTCAGGCGGCGCTGCAGGCGACCGGCGGTGATCTGCCTGGCCTCATCGGCCAGCGTGCGCAGCGGTCGCAGCGTACGCCGCACCACATAACCGCCGAGCAGGCTGCTGGCCACGGCGGCGCCGATGATCGCGATCGCCAGCAGGTGGCGGAAGCGCTGCAGGAAATCGGCATGGCGGTCGTCATCGATGGCCAGCAGGGTGACCAGCGGGCTGCCGTCGGCCAGGGTCTGGCGCAGGTGCAGGGCATGCATGCAGCGGCCATCGGCGAGGATCCAGTCGTGCCGCCGTGGCGCGGCGTCGATCGGCTGGCCGCGTGCATGCTCGCGCAGCAGTGCCGGTGCGGTCGAGAACAGCACCGCGCCACGCCCATCAACAACGTGGAAGGCGATATCCGGATGATGGCCCAGCGCCTCTGCCAAGCGCTTCCCGCGTGCGGACGCAGGTCCGTTATCGGCGAGGTCACGGATCAACGCGACCTTGTTCTCCAGTTCGACGAAGTCCTGGGCGACCAGGTCGTGGCGGGCACTGACATAGATCGCCACGCCCAACGCGGCCAGCACCAGCGTGGCCACGATGGCGAACAGCAGCGTCAGCCGTACCGCGATGGAACGGCGCAGGCTCATCCGCTGTGCACCGCACCGTCGTCCGGCGCCTCCAGCACATAGCCCATGCCGCGCACGGTGACGATCAGCTTGGCATCGAAGTCATCGTCGATCTTCGCGCGCAGGCGGCGGACCGCCACGTCGATCACGTTGGTGTCGCTGTCGAAGTTCATGTCCCACACCTGCGAAGCGATCAGCGACCGCGGCAACACTTCGCCACGGCGGCGCGCCAGCAGCTCCAGCAGGGTGTACTCCTTCTGGCTGAGGGAGATGCGCTGGCCGCCGCGTTCCACCCGGCGGCGCAGGGTATCCACCACCAGGTCGGCAATGACGATGCGTTCGGCCTGCGGCACGGCCTGGCCGCGACGCAGCAGGGTGCGCACGCGCGCCAGCAGCTCGGCGAAGGCGAATGGCTTGGCCAGGTAGTCGTCGGCGCCCAGCTCAAGACCCTGCACGCGGTCGGCGATGCTGCTGCGCGCGGTCAGGAACAGCACCGGCACCTGCCAGCCGGCCTCGCGCAGCCGCGACAGCACGTTCCAGCCATCCAGGCCGGGCAGCATCACGTCCAGGATGACCAACTGGTACTCGCCGCTGCCGGCCAGGTGCAGCCCGTCGACGCCGCTGCAGGCGAGATCGACCACGTAGCCGGCCTCGATCAGCCCCTGGCGCAGGTAGTTGCCGGTCTTGGGTTCGTCTTCGACGATCAGCAGTTTCATGATGCGCCCATCATCGCAGCTTGGGCCCGTACCGGAACGGATTGGTCATGCCAGTGGGTCCAGCGTGCCAAGCACCGCGACGCAGGCCAGCACCAGCAGCGCCAGCAGCGATTCGCAGGCCAGGCTTTGGCGGAGCGAGCGCAGCGGCCTGGGTTGCCAGCCGCCACGGATGGAGACCGCCAGCGCCGGCACCAGCCGCCAGCGATGCAGCGCGGCCAGGCCCAGCATGCCACCCACCAGTGCCAGCTTGAGCAGCAGCCAGCGCCCATGTGCGGTGCCGGTCAGGGTCTGTATGGAACCGCCGAGATCGACATAGGTATAGGTGCCGGTCATCGCCAGCAGGGCGACGATGATCGTGCCGGGCAGGGCGAAGCTGTGGGCGGCCTGCCACAGCTCGCGGGTGCGTTCGCGCAGGCGCAGGCCCTGCGGACGCAGCGCCAGCTGCAGGATGGCGGCGATCGCGCCGACCCAGGCGCCGGCGGCCAGCAGGTGCACGATGCCGGCCACCAGCCGCAACGTGCCACCGAAGCCATCCCCGGCGGCGGCATGGCCGTTCCAGGACAGGCTGGCCAGGGCGGTGGCGGACAGCGCGAGCAGCGCCACGCGGCGAAGGCCCCGTAGCGGCGTGGCGAATGCCAGCAGGGGCAGCATCGCCAGCACCGCCACGGTGCGCAGCAGGCCGGCTTCACCCACCGGCGTGCCGGTGAGGAACCAGTGGACCGTTGCAGGGTCGATGTCGACCGGCGCGATGCCGAGCACACCGGACAACCGGGTGATGGCATCGATGACCACCACGGCCAACGCGATCAGGGCGAGCGCCAGCGAGACGCCGCGCGGCAGCTGCGGACGGACGAACAGCATCCGCCCGAACAGCAGCATCAGCACCAGGTACAGCGCCAGCCGCAGCGCATACGGCGAGAGCTCGGCCATGACGGCAGCCTTACTTCACCGTGAAACGGTACGTACCAGTGATCGGGTGGCTGTCCTGGCCGACCGCGCGCCACTGCAGTGCGTAGCTGCCTGCGGGCAGCGGGTTGGCGAAACGCGCGCGCAGCGTGTGGCCATCTTCGGAAATGTCCTGTGCGGCGGTGGGCATGGCCATCTTCATGCGGCCATGGTCCATGCTCAGTTCGATGCGGGTGGCACGCGGCATCACCTTCTCGCTGAACTGCAGCGTGATCTCGGTCGCCGGGGCAATGGTGGCGTCGGCGGCCGGCGTCGAACGCACCAGGCTGGGATGGGCCAGCGCCAGCGGCGCAACCGCGAGGCCGGACAGGAGAAGAGCAAGGGAAGCGGAGCGGAGCAGGGAACGGGTCATGCGCGGGACACCTGTGGAAGACGTGGCCCACAGGGTGGAGGGCGGCGCCTTTCGCCGCCCTGACCCGTACATTACCGATCTGTAATGTTCCCTGCGCTCACAGGTGGTGCCGGCCGCTGGCTGGCATCACAGCGCTGCCAACGGCCCCTGCATGCGATGGAAACTGCCATCGGTGGCGGTGAACCAGGCCAGCGAACGCCCGCCGACGAAGTCATCGACATGCAAGACCGTAGCGCCATCGGCTTCCTGCCACGAAATGGCATAGACCCCTTCGCTGATCTGTTGCCACTCGCAGGCGGCGTCGCCCTGCGCACCGGCGTAGGCGCCGGAGACGATGGCGTACTGCACGTGGCGGCCATCGGCGCTGTAGACATTGTCGGCGGCCAGGCCGTCATAGCTGACGCGGAAGCGGCGGCCGGCGAACAACGGCAAGGCGGGGGCAGTGGTCATCGGATCGCCACCGGGTTGATGTTGACCTGGGTCGAGCCGACGTAGAGCGGCTGGCCGAGCACGAACAGGAATTCCCAGGCCTTGTCGCGCACCAGGGCACGGCTGTCGATCAGCTCCAGGTTGTAGATGCCGCGCTTGGCCAGCATGTACTGGTTGATCGGGAACTCCTCGGCACCGTTCGGGTTCGGGTAGACCTCCGAGGCCCAGGTGTCGCCACCGAAGGCGACGATGCCCTGGTCGGCCAGCCACTTCGCGGCCTCCATGCCGATACCCGGCTCCACTTCGAGGAACTGCGTGTTGTCCTTGCCGATCAGTTCCAGCCAACCGGTGTTGAACAGCACCACGTCGCCCTTGCGCAGGCTCAGGCCCTGCTTCTTCAGCACGGCCTGGATGTCTGCCACGGTGAACTCGGTGCCGCCGGGCACGATCGCCTTGCCGTAGTACGCGGTCATGTCCAGCACGACGCCGCGGGTGACCATCGGCGGTACCTTCTCGACGCCGAGCTTGCGCACGCCGTCCACGGTGACGAAGTCGGCGGCCTTGTTGCCGTTGTAGTAAACATTGTCGATGCCGATATGGCCGATGCCGTTGAGCTGGGTGCCAACGCCGGTCCAGGCGTTCACCAGTTCATCGTTGAAGGTGAACTTGTTGGGGCCCAGCGACTTGCCGGCCTGCTGGCCGACCTGCACGTTGTACAGGCGGAAGCTGCGGTGACGGAACGCGGGCAGGTTCTTGTCCACCGGCACCGCCAGCGGATAGGTCTTGCCGGTCCTGACCAGCGAGACCGCGTGCTTGACCACGTCAGCGGTGAGCAGGTTGGCCGCGCCGATCTCGTCGTTGGCGCCGTAGGCAGAGGGATACCACTCCTCGGCGGTGGCCTGGAAGGACAGCGGCAGGGTGGCCAGCGCAAGCGCGGCCAGGGTCTTCATCTTCATGGCAAAGCTCCGGTAACTGTCAGGCCGTCGCGGCGGCGCCGGCATGGGCCGGGAAGTGCGGCAGCACGTACTCGGCGATTTCGTGGAAGGTTTCGGCCAACGGCCGTTCGTTGCGGCGGAACTGCAGGCCGATGTGGTCGACACCGGCCAACTGCATGGCGTGCAGCTCGGCCAGCAGTGCGTTGCGGCCGCCGCGCAGGCCGAAGCGCCAGCGCTGCAGAGGGGCATCGGCATCGTCCACCAGGTCCAGGTGGATGAAGCTGGCATACGGCTTGTTGCCGGCCACGGCGCGCCACGCCTCCACACGTTGCGCATGGTCCTGCGGCGTGCCCGGGTAGGCCAGACAACCGTCCATGTGCTGGCCGATCCATGCTGGTTGCTGTTGGGCCAGGCCGGCCACGAACAACGGCAGGGCCGGGCCATCGGCGGGCAGCACGTCCAGGCCCTGCGGCAGGTGCGCGGCGGCGCCTTCGCGCAGCAATGCGATCTGCTCGCGGAAACGGCTGCCACGGCTGTCGAAGTCGCGACCGAACAGCGGGTACTCCACCGGGCGGTCGCCACTGGCCACGCCCAGCAACAGGCGGTCGCCGCTCAGCCGCTGCACGCTGCGCGCTGACTTCAGGGTCAGCAACGGCTCACGGATCGGCAGCACCACCGCACCGGTGCCCAGCAGGATGTCATTGGTGATGCCGGCCAGGTAGCCGAGGTAACTGAATACCTCGAACACCTGCGCCGCATCGCCGAAGGCCGGGTCGTACACCGGCACGTCGCGTACCCACAGCGCACGGAAGCCGAGGCGGTCGGCCAACCGTGCCAGTTCTGCATGGCGCTGCAGGTCCGGTTCGCCGGGCAGGCGTCGCGCGGCGCGTCGTGCCTGTTCGCCCAGCGGCGTCCAGTCATTGTCCAGCGGTGCCTCGATGCCGATGCTGAAACCACCGGCCTGCAGCCGTGCCAACGCACTGCCCATGGCCAGGCTCCTCAGTCCCACGCCGGGGCCAGGCCCGGCGGATCGACTTCGCGGCCGTTGCGGTCAAGTGCAGCGATCGCGGCCATGTCATCGGCATCCAGGTGCAGGTCCTGGGCGAGCAGGTTGCTGGCCAGATTCTCGCGCTTGGTCGAGGACGGGATGACCGAGTAACCCTGCTGCAGCGCCCACGCCAGCGCGACCTGGGCCACGGTGGCCTGGTGCTTGTCGGCGATGGCGGCCAGCACCGGATCCTTCAGCACCTTGCCGTAGGCCAGGGTCATGTAGGAGGTCACGGTGATGCCCTGGTCCTGCAGGAAGGCGGTCAGTGCCGGGCTCTGCAGGTAGGGGCTCAGTTCGATCTGGTTGGTGGCGATCTGGCCGGCACCGACCACCTCGATGGCCTGCCGGGTCAGCTCGATGTTGAAGTTGGACACACCGATCTGGCGGGTCAGGCCCAGCGTCTTGGCTTCGGCCAGCGCGGTCATGTACTCGCGCAGTTCAACGCCATTGCCCGGCGCCGGCCAGTGGATCAGCAACAGGTCGACGTAGTCGGTGCGCAGCTTGGCCAGGCTTTCGCGCAGGCTTGGGATCAGCTTGTCGGCGGCGTAGTTGTCCACCCAGATCTTGGTGGTCAGGAACAGCTCGTCGCGCGGAACGCCGGATTCGGCGATGGCCTGGCCGACTTCGGCTTCGTTGCCGTAGATCTGCGCGGTATCGACCGCACGGTAGCCAACGTCGAGGGCGTTGCGCACCGAGTCGATGACGGTCTGGCCGGTCAGGCGGAAGGTGCCGACGCCAAAGGAAGGAACGCTCATGATGGACTCCAGGGACTTCGTTGAGAGCCGGTGGGCTCGGGACAGGGCGAAGTGTGGGCGCTTTACATTTGTTGATTAAGCCGTGTATACGGGAAACGCTTTTGCGCCGAGGTAAAAAATGAAAACCACCCTGGATGAGCTGAAGGCCTTCGTGGCCGTGGTCGACAGCGGTTCGATCACGGCGGCGGCCGAGGCGCTGGAACTGACCATCTCTGCCACCAGCCGCACCCTGGCGCGGCTGGAGGACAAGCTGCAGACCACGCTGCTGCGACGGACCACGCGGCGGCTGGAACTGACCGAGGAAGGCGCGGCGTTCCTGGAGTACGCGCGCACTATCCTGGCCACGGTGGACGAGGCCGAGGAACAGATGGCCGCGCGGCGGCTGCAGCCGGTCGGGCGCCTGCGCGTGGACGCCGCCACGCCGTTCATGCTGCACGTGATCGTGCCGCTGCTTGAGGGGTTCCGTGAGCGCTACCCGCAGGTGGAGCTGGAGCTGAATTCCAATGAAGGCATCACCGACCTGATCGAGAAGCGCACCGACGTAGCATTCCGCATTGGCGTGCTGCGCGATTCGACCCTGCATGCGCGGCCGATCGGCCACAGCCGCATCCGGGTGGTGGCCAGCCCCGAATACCTGCGCCGTCACGGCACGCCCACGCGCGTGGAGCAGCTGCGCGAGCACGACCTGCTGGGCTTCACCCAGCCCAGTTCGTTGAACGAATGGCCGCTGCAGGATGCCGATGGCGGGCCTTTCGTGATCGAGCCGGCGATCGCTTCATCCAGTGGCGAGACACTGCGGCAGATGGCGGTGGCCGGGCTGGGCATCGCCTGCCTCTCCGATTTCCTGACCCGCCAGGACCGGCGTGAGGGCCGCCTGGTGCAACTGCTTGCCAAGCAGACGCAGGAAGTGCGGCAGCCGATCAACGCGGTGTACTACCGCAACACCGCGCTGGCGGCACGCATCACCTGTTTCGTCGACCACGTGACGCAGACGCTGGGCCAGCGTCCGTTCGACGAATAGGGAGTGGTAGAGCCGGCCGCTGGCCGGCTGCCTGATCCTCGCGGTTGCCGGCCAGCGCCCGGCGCTACCGGGTGCGCAACGCCCGCCGATTGCCGATGTGCGCCGCCGCCAGCAACACGCCGCCGCACGCGGTGGCCACACCATGCCAGAGCAGCGATTCCTTCAGCGGCAGATACAGAGAGGCTGACAGCAGCAAGATGGCGCCAACGCAGGCCAATCTTGCAGGCCGCCAGCGCCCGTGCCGGTGCACCCCGGCCGAGGTACTCGCCAAGGCCAGCGACGAGGCCAGCAGCGCGAACAGCCATTCCCAGCGCGACATCATCAACAGCAATGTCATCGCGCCATGGCCGGGATGCTGGAACGAGTGCAGCGCCATCATCGCGGCCGGCACGAAGGCCAGCAGCAGGGGCAGGGCGATGCAATGGGCGGCGCAGGCCAGGGACAGCCAGGCCCCGGCAAGATCGAAGCGGGGGTGCCAGCGTGCCGAAGTTGGCGGCTGGGCCAGGGCCCTTGCGGGCGTCGTGGGAATGTGGTCCATAATGTTACATAGTAACAATTGGAGCCTCCCCCATGAAGCGTTCTGCTGCTCTTTTCGTGCTGCTGGCTGCCAGCGCCGCGCAGGCCCATGACATCCGCCAGCACGCACCGCACGTGCACGGCCAGGCCACCGTCGATGTTGCGCTTGACCAGCAAACGCTGGAATTCGCCCTTCAGGCCCCCGGCATCGGCATCCTCGATTACGAGCGACCGCCGGCCAATGCAGCCGAGCAGGCCGCGCTGGCACGGGCTACGACAGTGCTGAAGGGCGGCAGCTGGGTCACCTTGCCCACCGCCGCGGGCTGCCGCCTTTCAGGCAACGATGCCAAGGCCGAGGGATTCGATGCGACGGCTGCAGCACCGCCATCAGGTGAGCACCGGCACGCGGGGTTCAGCGCAACGCTGCGGTACCAGTGCGCCAAGCCGGCCGAGTTGCGGGCCATCGTGGTGCGCTTGCCCGTGCTGTTCCCGGGCCTGCATGAAGTGATCGTCAACAGCGCCACCGCGCACGGCCAGAACCGCAGCGTGCTGACGCCCGACAACCTGCGCGTGGTGCTGGCACCGTGAGCGCAGCACCGGTTATCTCGCTGGAAGACGTGCAGTTCGGCTACGGCACGCAGCGGGTGCTGGACATCCCGCGGTTATGGGTCGAGCAGGGCAGCAGCGTGTTGCTGCGCGGAATCAGCGGTGGCGGCAAAAGTACCCTGCTGGGCCTGCTGGCGGGAGTGCTGCTGCCCGGCAAGGGCCGTGTCGAGGTGGCCGGCCACGCGCTGCAGGCGATGCGCGGTGCCGCGCGGGACCGCTTCCGCGCCGACCACCTGGGCGTGATTTTCCAGCAGTTCAATCTGCTGCCGTTCCTCAGCGTGCGCGACAACATCGCACTGGGCCTGCGCTTCTCGCGCCTGCGCAGCGCGCGCATCAGCGGCCCGTTGGATGCCGAGATCGCCCGCCTGCTGCAGGCCCTGCAGCTGGATCCGGCGCTGATGCAGCGGCGCGCAGGCACGCTCAGTGTTGGCCAGCAGCAACGCGTGGCGGCGGCACGCGCCCTGATCGGCCGCCCGGCGTTGCTGCTGGCCGATGAGCCGACCTCGGCGCTTGACCGTGAAGCGGCAACCGCGTTCCTGAAGCTGATGTCCGCGCAGTGCCAGGCGGCCGGCACCACGGCGCTGGTGGTCAGCCATGACGACAGCCTGCAGCCCTTGTTCGATCGCACCATTTCACTGTCCGAGATCAACCAGGCAGGTGCCGGCCATGCTTGAGCTTGCCTGGGCCAGCCTGCGCAGCCGTGCGTTGAGCGTGGGCCTGACCGTGCTGGTCATCACCCTCAGCGTGGTGCTGCTGCTGGGTGTCGAACGCGTGCGCACGCAGGCGCACGAAGGCTTCGCCAGCACGGTGTCGGGCACCGACCTGATTGTCGGTGCGCGTTCGGGGCCGGTGAACCTGCTGCTGTACTCGGTGTTCCATATCGGCGACCCGACCAACAACGTGTCCTGGCAGTCCTACCAAGAGCTGTCCGCGTCGCCGCAGGTAAAGTGGGCGGTGCCACTTTCGCTGGGCGATTCCTGGCGCGGCTACCGCGTGGTCGGTACCAGCGATGGCTATTTCGAGCACTACCGCTATGGCGCCGGGCACGCGCTTGCGTTTGCGAGCGGAAGGCCGTTCGATGACCTGTATGACGTGGTGATCGGTGCCGAGGTGGCACAGGCGCAGAAGGTCGGCCTCGGTGACCAGATCGTGCTGGCACACGGCACCGGCGCGGTCACCCTGGCCACGCATGCCGACAAGCCGTTCCGTGTTACGGGCATCCTGCAACGCACCGGCACGCCGGTGGATTCGTCGCTGCTGGTCTCGCTGCCGGCGATCGAGGCGATCCATGTCGACTGGCGTTCGGGCGTGCAGCTGCGCAGCCAGCGCGTCAGCGCCGAGCAGGCGCGTCATCTGGATCTGACCCCGACCAGCATCACCGCCTTCATGCTCGGCCTGAATTCGCGCATCGCCACGTTCTCGGTCCAGCGCAGGATCAACGAGTATCCGGACGAGGCGATGCTGGCGATCCTGCCCGGCGTGACCCTGCAGCAGCTGTGGCAGTCACTGGGCACCGCCGAGCGGGCGCTGCAGCTGATCAGTGCGATGGTGGTGCTGCTGGGCATGGTTTCGCTGGTGGCGCTGCTGGTCTCGACCCTGCAGGAGCGGCGGCGCGAGATGGCCATCCTGCGTGCCACCGGGGCACGCCCGGGCTACATCGCCGGCCTGCTGGTGGTGGAGGCGGTGGCGACCAGTGCAGTAGCGTGCGTGCTGGCGTTGGCGCTGCTGGTAGCCGCCAGCATGGCTGGGCGCGGCTGGGCCCTGGCCAATTTTGGCCTGTCGATCACCCATGTCTGGCCGGACGGCCGCGAGCTGGCCTGGGTGGCAGGCGTGCTGGCGATCAGCGCGGTGGCCGGGCTGGTGCCGGCATTGCTGGCCTACCGGCGCACGCTGGCCGATGGCCTGTCGCCGGGAGTCTGAGCATGCGCTGGATGCTGTCGCTGTCGCTGTCGCTGTCGCTGTCGATGGTGCTGGCACTGGCCGCCTGCGAGCGGCCGGTGGATACCGGCGTGCAGGCCTTGCCACCCGCGCCGGTTGTTGACCGCGATGACCCTGCAGACGCTGCGGAGCAGGAGCTGGACTGGCTGCAGATGATGCCCAGGGACGAGCTGGCCGCGCTGGAGCGGGGCGAGGGCCCGGAGGTCGAACACAACGGTAATCGGCGCATGCCGCAGTTCGGTACCTTCCGCACCGTGGACACGGTGCTGCAGCGGCCGGTGCGCCTGCCGGGCTATGTGGTGCCGCTGGCCAACGCGCAGGACGGGCGGTTGACCGAGTTCCTGTTCGTGCCGTACTACGGCGCCTGCATCCACGTGCCACCACCGCCACCGAACCAGATCGTGCACGTGGTGCTGCCGCGCCCGATCGAGATGCCGGACATGTACACGCCGTTCTTCCTGGCCGGCACCCTGCGCGCCGAGCGGTTGGACGACGATCTGGCCGGTTCGGCCTACACCATGCGTGACGCACAGCTGAGGCCGTATGAACCCTAGTCACCTGTTACTGGCGTTGGGATGCCTGTGGTTGGCGGGCTGTGCGGCGCCGGGCGGCGACGCCGTAGTGGTCACGCCGCAGGACAAGCCGGTGCCTTCCGCCAGGGCCGAAGCCCCTATCGACCGTTGGGACACCTTGCGGCCCGACGAAGTGACCTACCAGCGGCCGCCGCCGCAGATCGGCCTGTCACGCAATGGCATGGACGGCGTGGGTGGCCTGATTGACGACACTGGTTCGGGCACGCCACCGGGGCAGGAAATCGACCATTCCAGCCCCGACCGCGCCAAGCAGTTCGGCTCTTCGCGCGTGGTCGACGCCGTCGACGGTCGCACGGTGGATCTGGATGGGTACGTGGTACCGCTCGGTACCAACGATGCCGGCCTGGTCGATGAACTGCTGTTCGTGCCGTTCTACGGTGCCTGCATCCATGTGCCACCACCGCCGCCCAACCAGATCATCCACGTGACCCTGGCGACACCGATCGCGCTGGGCGATCTGTGGGATCCGTACCGGCTTGCCGGCCGCCTGCGGGTGAAGCGTTTCGACGCGGACATCGCCAGCGCGTCCTACGATGCCGCGGCAGCCACGCTGACGGCGATCCGCAACTGATGCGCAGGCGATGGATCATGGCTGCCGGGCTGATCGTGGGCGCGGTGGTGCTGCTGGTGTGGTGGCAGCGGCAGCGCGCACCCACCGCGCCGCCGGCGGTTGCGTTTCCAGCACCGGCGTCCGATGCCAGCCAGCGCATCGAACAGCGCCTCGGTGACGACCACACATTCCGCAACGACGTGCTGTTCCTGCTCGCGGCAACATTGCGTGACCGCTGCCAGCCGGCGCAGGCGGGAGTGCTGGCGCGCATGGCCAATCGTGCATCGCTGCCGGTGCTGGCGGCAGTCAGCGCGGTGACCCAGCAGGATCCATCGCTGGACCGGCCCATCTACCAGTACATCCAGCATCGCGCTGACGCGACGCCGTGCGGGCAGACGCTGCAGATGCCGTTGGCCGGTGGACGCCGCATGGCCGTGGACATCGAACAGTACGCGCGCACGTTCCCGGACAGCTACTTCGACCCGCAACGCAGCAGCGAACCGCGGGATTTCGGTGGGCTGTCGCTGCGGCAGCGCGCCGGCAACGCCTGCAACAGCGTGGTGTACTCGGTGCTGCCGCTGGGTGGCACCGACTGGCGGTGCAGCAGCCTGCGCGCGAATGCCCGTGCGCGCGTGCGCGGGCTGTGCGAGGACGAGCTGCGGCGCCAGCATGGTGACATTGGTGGCGAGCTGGACGCCGCCGTGGGGCAGGGCATGCAGAGCGCGGTGGTATCGGCGATCGCCGCGCTGCCGGAGGACTGCCGGTAAGCGTTCACCAGTAGAGCCAGGCCATGCCTGGCTGGCCGTTCCGTCGAGCAGGCTGTCCTCTACAAAAGCTGAATCGGCTGGCTTCCAAAGCCATAACTATACAGGACATCCTGTATAGTTATGGCCGTACTCCACCCCCATCAGGTTCTCCCATGGCTTTGTCCCAGCCCTTGGCCGGTGCTCCGGCCCTGTCGCGTGCCCGTCGCTGGGCACTGTTGTTCACCGTAGCCGCCGGCCTGCTGCTGGTCACGCTCGACAACTCCGTGCTCTACACCGCACTGCCCACCCTGACCGAGGAACTCTCGGCCAGTGCCGGACAGGCGCTGTGGATCATCAACGCCTATCCGCTGGTGATGGCCGGCCTGCTGCTGGGTGCGGGCACGCTGGGCGACCGCATCGGCCATCGCCGCATGTTCCTGATCGGCCTGGTGGTGTTCGGCGTCGCCTCGCTGGCAGCGGCGTTCGCCGACACCGCAGCGCAGCTGATTGCCGCACGTGCCTTCCTGGCGATCGGTGCCGCGGCGATGATGCCGGCCACGCTGGCGCTGATCGGCCTGAGCTTCCACGAAGAACGCGAACGCAACATCGCCATCGCGATCTGGGGTTCGGTGGCCATCGTCGGTGCGGCGCTCGGCCCGATCATTGGCGGCTGGCTGCTGCAGCACTTCTGGTGGGGCTCGGTGTTCCTGATCAACGTGCCGGTGGTGGTGGTCGCGTTCGTGGCCACGCTGCTGTTGGCGCCGGAAGGCCAGCGCGACACCTCGCGGCCATGGGACCTTGTGTCCTCGGTGCTGGCATTGGCGGCACTGTCCGGCCTGGTGCTGGCGATCAAGTCGCTGATCGCTACGCCGCCGTCGTATGCGCTGGGCGCGGGCGCGCTGCTGCTGGCCGTCATCAGCGGTGCGGCGTTCGCGCGCCGCCAGCAGCAGCTGCCGTACCCGCTGCTGGACTTTGCGATCTTCCGCAATCCTGCGTTCCTGGCCGGCACGCTGTCGGCGGTGTTCACCCTGTTCGCGATGGCTGGCCTGCAGCTGGTCACCACCCAGCGCTTCCAGCTGGTTGCAGGCTTCACGCCGCTGCAGGCGGGCCTGCTGGTCTCGGTGGCGGCACTGGGCAGCCTGCCCAGCGCGCTGCTGGGCGGCAGCATCCTGCACCGGGTGGGCCTGCGCCCGCTGATCTGTGGTGGCCTGGCCGCAGGTGCGCTGGGCGTCGGCGTGGTGGCGTTCGGCTTCCCGCACGGCCTTGGCTGGGTGGTGGCTGGTATGGCCATCACCGGCTTCGGCATGGGTTCGGCCATCTCGGTGGCATCCACCGCCATCCTCAACAATGTGCCGGCACACCGCGCAGGCATGGCCTCGTCGGTGGAAGAAGTGTCCTATGAGTTCGGTGGCCTGCTGGCGGTGGCGATGCTGGGCAGCCTGAGCGCAGCGATGTACAGCGCCTTCTTGCCAGTCTCGGTGGACATGCCCGCACTTGCCCGCGAAGGCTTCACCCAGGCGCTGCACGTGGCACGCGAGAGTGGGCAGGGCGAGTGGTTCGCACTGGCTGCGGCCGCGTATGACCGTGGCTACCAGATCGTGCTGCTGGTGATCACGGCGGTGCTGGCGATGGGCGCGACGATCATCGCGCGCCTGCTGCGCGGCCGGGTCGGCAGCCGCGAGGGTGCGGCCGATCGCGTAAAATGAAGCGATGAGAACCAGCAAGCGCGACCGCATCCTCGACGCCGCCGTCAACGTGATCAATCGTGATGGCGTGCGAGCGGTGACCTTCGAGTCGGTGGCGGCCGAGGCCAAGCTGACCCGCGGCGGCCTGCTGTACCACTTCCCGTCGCGCGAGGCGCTGCTGCGCGGCATCGACGAGCACCTGGTGCAGGCCTGGGAGACGTCGATGGAAACGCTGCTGGGCAAGCGCGCGGATGAAGCGACGGCACTGGAGCGTTACCAGACCTTCGTGCGTGTCTCGGCGCAGAGTGCAACCCGTGCCGAACTGATGTTCATGCTCGAATCGGCGGACCCGGACGCCGATGAGCGTCCGTGGGGCCCGGCGGTACGGCGTTGGGCGCCGTTGCCGCCGTCGGCCGGGCAGAACGACCCGGCCTCACTCGACAACTTCGTGGCACGGTTGGCCGCCGATGGCCTGTGGATCTACGAGGCGATGTACGAAGGGCAGCTGGATGAAAGCGTGCGCGCCCAGGTTGCCGAACGCATCGCCGGGTTGTTGGCGAAGAATGACGGAACGTCCAGTTGAGCGGCCGGCCGACGCGGAGACACCGCCCGTGGTAGAACCGACCGCTGGTCGGCTGCCCTTCGGTCAGGCCACGAAAATGCCGCTTCGATAGAGCCGACTGTCGGTCGACTGCTTTTCGCTCAGGCAACGAAACCCCGCGCGTTCTGCGTCAGTCGGCCAACGGCCGATTCTACCCCTCACCCATTTATTACCCAGCCTGCGCGGCGTTCGCGGCCAACCACGCCCGCGGCGAGGCCCCCAACCGCTTGCGGAACGCCTTCGACAGCGACGCGGTATCGGCAAACCCCACCTCGATCGCCACCTGCTTGACCGTCACGCCGGCCCGCAGCTGCGCGCAGGCGAGGCTCAGCCGCCAGTCCAGCAGATAAGCGGCCGGCGTTGCCTGCATCACCTCCTTGAACACGGCCGCGAACGCGCTGCGCGACATGCCGGCAGTCGCGGCCATGCGCGGCAGCGTCCATTCGTCCTGCGGCGCCTGGTGCATCGCCACCAGCGTACGGGCCAGCCGCGCATCGGACAGCCCCCGCATCAACCCATGGCTGACGCCGGCCGCATCCGGGTGATCGACCACCCAGCGCAGGATCTGGATCAGCGCCACCTCGAACAGGCGGTTGGTCAGCAGCCGTGACCCGCAGCGCTGGCGATCGGCCTCGGCGAACAGCAGGTGCAGGGTGTCATCCAGTTCGCCGATCGCCGCCAGCGGCACCACCATCACCGGTGGCAGCGACTGCACGATCGGATTGCGCGCGCCGCCATCGAAGTCCAGCGTGGCGCAGGTGAAGTCCGGGCCATCCAGCGGTGCATTGAAGAACACATGGTGCAGCGGCTGCGGATACAGCAGCAGGCTGGGTGTGTCGATCTTCAACCGGGGCAGCGCGATATCGCCCCCGGGATGACGGACCTCCATTTCACCCTGGCGCAGGATGTGCAGGAAGGCACGACCGGGCTGCGGCGCGAACACATGGCGCCCGCACAGCGGCCCGCTGTGGAACAGCGCGGCCTGCACCCGGAAGCGTTCCAGCAGGGAGGAGAGTCGATCTGGCGCAGGGGCGGCAGGCATGCTCATGGACGTATGGACAACATGTGTGGCGAATTGCGCCTGATGCGTCCGGCGAGTCTACCTAGGATGAGCGGGTCGTCCAATCCCGGACGCTTTTCCAAGGAGATCCACCATGTCCCGTGTCCCCCTGATCGACGCCGCCAACACCACCGCAGACCGCCAGACCCTGCTTGGCCAGGTCCACGCCGCCTTCGGCGCCACCCCGGCCATGTTCCGCGCCGTGGCCAATTCGCCGGCCGCGCTGCAGAGCATGTGGGGTTCGTTCGGCGCACTCGGCGGCGGTCGCCTGTCGCCGCTGCTGGGCGAGCAGATCGCCGTGGCCATCGCCAACCGCAATGCCTGCGAGTACTGCCTGGCCGCGCACACTGCACTGGGCCGCAAGGCGGGTGCCAGCAGCGAGCAGATGGCTGCCGCGCAGATCGGCCAATCCAGCGATCCGGCTACCGCCGCCGTACTGGACTTCGCGCTGAAGGTGGTCGAGCAGCGTGCGCAGGTCGCCGACGGCGATGTACAGGCGCTGCGCGCGGCCGGTTTCGACGACGAGCAGATCGTCGAGATCCTCGCGCATGTGGCACTCAACCTGTTCACCAACTACGTCAACGTGGCGTTCGACGTGCCGGTGGACTTCCCGAAGGTGGCGCTGCGCTGAGATGCGGTTCGGCCCGGGTGGCAGTGGGCCGCCCGGGCCGGTCGAAATGGAGCAGACGGGGTGGTCGGCTCTACCTGTCGTCCGCCTGCAGCCGTTCGGGATGGGTATACACATTGAACCCGCTCTCCCGCGCGAACCCGACCAGGCACAGGGCGGCGCCGCGCGCCAGGTCGATCGCCAGCGCGGTGGGTGCCGATACCGCTGCCAGCACGCTGGCACCGGCACGCACCGCCTTGCTGACCATCTCATAGCTGGCCCGGCTGGAAATCACCAGCAGGCCACCGTCGATGGTGTGCTCGTTGTGGTGCAGGGCGCCGATCAGCTTGTCCAGCGCATTGTGGCGGCCGACGTCCTCGCGCACCCAACCGATGCGGCCGCTGGCATCGGCCCAGGCGGCGGCGTGGACGGACCCGCTGACCGCGTTCATCGGCTGGTGCTGCGCCAGCGTGGCCAGCGCCCGCTGCAATGCGGCCGACGAGTAGGTGCGTTGGTCGCGGATCTGCGGCAGCGGCCGCAGCACCTCTTCCAGCTGGCGGGTACCGCACAGGCCACAGCCGCCACGACCGGGCAGCAGTCGCTCATCTGCCGGGTCCAGGTTGGCAGCCGGTGCTGCCTCGCTCACGGTCATGTGCAGCTCGATGCCTTCCAGCTGCGGCCTCACCTCGACGGACAGCAGCTGCGAAGGCGCGGTGACCAGGCCTTCGCTGAGCGAGAACCCCAGCGCGAAGTCTTCCAGGTCGCAGGGCGTGGCCATCATCACCGCGAAGGCAGCGCCGTTGTAGCGCAACGCGACCGGTACTTCCTCAGCTACGACGTCGACCTGCTCGCGGCGCTCTCCGCCGCGCCACCGTTGCAGAGGGCGCTGGGCCGTGCCGGCGGGTGGTGGGGGCGGTGGGGTCGAATCAGGCATTCAACGCGTCCGGGCAGGGAAAGTACGCAGGTGGGGGACCACCCACGGCTTCGAGAATAGCGCAGTGGCCGCGCGCTGACGCGGGTGTAACCGTTGTCATGGCAGGCTGCGCTGAAAACAGTGTGCAGCCTCTGGTGCAGTGGCCGGGGCCATGCTTGACTGTGCGGCTTGAGGTGCAGCCGAATGGCCTGCCGCCCCGCACTGTGCCGTTCGTTGTTGCGTTCCTCCCGCCAGGTTCCCGAACATGTCCGAGCAGAAGCCACCGCGCTACAAACCCTACAACCAGCCCGCCGGTGGCTGGGGTGCCGCCGGCGCCACCGCCAAGGTGCTGTTGCAGCAGAGTGTGATCGGCAAGGGCTCGAAGGCGCTGCTGGCGATGAACCAGCCCGGTGGCTTCAAGTGCCCCAGCTGTGCGTTCCCTGACGCTGACGAACGCAAGAAGCTGGAGTTCTGCGAGAACGGCGCGAAGGCACTGGCCTGGGAAGCCACCCAGTTCCGCGCCGGCCGCGAACTGTTCGCCCGGTATACCGTGACCGAACTGATGGCGCAGACCGACTACTGGCTGGAGATGCAGGGCCGGCTGACCGAGCCGATGCGCTACGACGCAGCCACCGACCACTACGTGCCGTGCAGCTGGGACGATGCCTTCGCGCTGATCGGCCGCCACCTGCAGGCGCTGGACAGCCCGCACCAGGCCGAGTTCTACACCTCCGGGCGCACGCCCAACGAAGCCGCGTTCCTGTATTCGATCTTCGTGCGCGAGTTCGGCACCAACAATTTCCCGGACTGCTCGAACATGTGCCACGAGCCGACCAGTCGTGGCCTGCCGCCGGCCATCGGCGTGGGCAAGGGCACCATCGTACTGCAGGATTTCGAGCACGCCGAGGCGATCTTCGTGATTGGCCAGAACACCGGCACCAATTCGCCGCGGATGATGAGCAACCTGGTGGAGGCGCGCAAACGCGGCATTCCGATCGTGGCGGTCAACCCGATGCCCGAGCGTGCGCTGATCCGCTTTGCCGAACCGCAGGATGTGGTGCAGATGGCCACGTTCGGTTCGACCGAAATCACCAGCGAATTCGTGCACATACGCATCGGCGGCGACCTGGCGCTGATCAAGGGCATGATGAAGGTGATGTTCGAACGCGAGGCGCAGGGCGAGCGTGTGCTCGACCACGACTTCCTGGCCGAACACACGGTGGGCCTGGAGGCGCTGCGCGAAGACGTACTGGCGCAGGACTGGGACCAGATCGTGCAGGTGTCCGGCATTTCGCAGGCGCAGATCCGCCGTTGCGCGGAGATCTACATCCGCTCCAGCGCCACTGTCATCTGCTACGGCATGGGCCTCACCCAGCATCAGTACGGTTCGACCCTGCTGCAGCAGGTGGCCAACCTGCTGATGCTGCGCGGCAACTTCGGCAAGCCCGGCGCTGGCATCGGGCCGATCCGCGGTCATTCCAATGTGCAGGGCGACCGCACCGTCGGCATCGACGAGAAGCCCAAGCCGGCCTATCTGGACCGCGTGCAGCAGGTATTCGGCTTTGATCCACCGCGCGGGCACGGCCACCACGTGGTCGAGTCGATCGAGGCGATGCTGGAGGGCAGCGCCAAGGTGTTCATCGGCCTGGGTGGCAACTTCATCCATGCGGTGCCCGACACGCCGCGTGCGTACCAGGCCATGCGTGGGCTGGAGCTGACGGTCGGCATCGCCACCAAGCTCAACCGCGGCCATCTGGTTCACGGCCGCGACGCGCTGATCCTGCCGGTGGTGGCGCGCTCGGAGCGCATCGTTACGCCGGCCGGCGAACAGTTCGTCACCATCGAAGACGCGATGTCGAACGTGACCGCCTCGCGCGGCGTGCTCGAACCGGTCAGCACCGAGGTGCGGCCCGAGGTCGAGATCGTCTGCCGCATGGCGATGGCCGCACTGCCAGACAGCAAGGTCGACTGGGCGCGCTGCATGCACGACTATGCGCCCATCCGCGATCTGATCGCTGCCGTGTACCCGGAGATCTACACCGGCTTCAACGAGCGCATCCAGCAGCCACATGGTTTCCATCTGGACATTCCGCCGCGCCGCCGCGTCTGGCCCACGCCGAATGGCAAGGCCAACATCCTGGTGATGCCCGGCCTGGACGTGGACGATCCGGTGCACGATCCGGACATGTTGCGGTTGGCAACCGTGCGCTCGCACGACCAGTACAACACCACTATCTACAGCTACAACGACCGCTATCGCGGCGTGTACAACGATCGCATGGTGCTGTTCATGAACATCGAGGACCGGCTGGCGCGCGGGCTGGAGAAGGAAGCGCTGGTCAGCCTGGAGACGATCAGCGGCGATGGCGTGCAGCGGCGCATCGAGGGCCTGACCGTGCTGGACTATCCCATGCCGCGCGGCGCGCTGGCCGGGTACTACCCTGAGCTGAACCCATTGCTGCCGCTGGACTACTACGACCGCATCAGCGGAACGCCTGCAGCCAAGTCGATCCCGGTGCGGATGCACGCAATGACGGCGGTGATTGCGTGACGCGCGCATCGGCTATCATCGGCGGGTGAACCTGCCTGGCCTGCTGCTGCGATGGATGCTGCTCGTTGCCCTGGTGCTGAACGCACCGGCGCTGGCACTTGCCTCATCGTCGAACGCCATGGCGGCCGATGCGGATCACTGCGCCGCGCCGCATTCCGCTGGCATGGCCGGGTGCTGTGACGAGGCAGCATCTACGGTCTGCCAGAGTGATGACTGCGAATGCCCGCCGGCCTGTCCCGGCATGCTGGCCACCCTGAGCGGAACCCCGGCGTCCCCCTGGCGAGAGGCACCTCTGGCGGCCAGCGCCCAGCAACGCGCGCCGCCGCCAGTGACCGACCCGTTGCGACCGCCCATCGGTTGATTCCCTGCAGGCCTCAAGCGCCTGCCGTAGTTGCTCGACTTTTCTCGACTCTGCCTGCGCCTTCGATGCGCGGGCGGCGGGCCGCGTTGCCCGCCTCTGCAAAGGAATCACTCGATGAACCGTACTCTCTCCCTCGGCCTGCTGCTGGGCACCGTACTGGCCACGGCCGCCTGCGCTCGTGCCGCCGAAGAATCGTCTGCCGCACCGGTCGCCAGCGCGACACCGTCCGCACCGATCCAGGCCAGCCCGGCCAAGGTCGATCCGGCCTTGCCGGTGGCGATCGTGCACAAGACCGCCAGCTGTGGCTGCTGCGGCATCTGGGTCGACCACCTGAAGGCGGCCGGCTTCCAGGTGGATGTGCGCAATACCGACGACATGAACCCGATCAAGGTCCGCTTGGGTGTGCCGGTCGGCAAGGCGTCCTGCCATACCGCCGAGATCGGTGGCTACGTGGTCGAGGGGCACATCCCGGCCGAGGACATCAAGCGCCTGCTGGCCAAGCGTCCCACGGCACGTGGGTTGGTGCTGCCTGGCATGCCGGCCGGCTCGCCAGGCATGGAAATGCCGGACGGCTACGTGCAGCCGTATACCGTCGAGCTGGTGCGCACCGACGGCAGCACCGAGCCGTTCGCCCAGCACGGACAGGGTGGCTGATGGGCGGCGGGTGCCGGTCGTCCTGACCGGCACTCTTCGACGCGTCCTGTGTAGCGCCGAGCCTACGCTCGGCTGTGTTTGGCCGACAAGTCGAGCATGGGCTCGGCTGTACAGGATCAGCGTGCTGCGGCCGTTTCCTTGGCCAACTGCGCATCGAAGGTCTTCTCGGCCGCATCCGCGTACGCCTTGCAGCTCAGCGCGTCGGCGCTGGCCTTGCCGCCGACGGCATAGTTCCAGTTGCTGGCACCCGGATGCGGGGTCAGCAACAGGTCGCACGGCAGGCCGCGCACGGTCGCAAAGCTGTGCCGGTAGTCCTCGACCAGGCGCGGATAGCGGGCATTGCCGCGCAGCTGGTAGCCCGGTGCACTCAGGCTGTCGGCGTAGGCGATGCGCACCGGCTTGCCATCGCGGGTATCGGTCCAGGTCCAGGCGGTGCTGCCCGGCGTGTGCCCCGGCATGAAGTGTGCGGTGAAGTCGATGCCCCCCGCCTTCACCACTTCGCCATCCATGATGATGCGGTCTGCGTTGACCGGCGGGAAGGTAATGCCGTCACCGAAGTGCAGGTCGTCACTGCCGCCGCGTGCCAGCAGCACTGCCGACTCGGCATTCGCGACAACCTGTGCACCGGTGCGGCGCTTCAGCTCGGCCACCGGCCCGGCATGATCGGCATGCGCATGGCTGAGCAGGATCAGTCGCAGGTCCTGCGGCGCAACGCCGCGGGCCTTCATGTTGGCCAGCAGATGGTCGGCCATCTGCGGCATGCCGCCGTCCAGCAGCACCGCGCCCTCGGCGGTCTGTACCAGCAGCGCGGTCAGGTTCTCGGTGCCGATCTGCCAGGTGTGGTCGGCAATCTGCAGCGGCGCCATCGGCTGCAGCCAGGAGGTGTCTACGGTGTAGGCACGCAGCTGGGGCAGGGGGGCCTCGGCCGCCGTTGCGTGGGCGATCGGGAATGCGACGGCGAGGGCGAGGGCGGGCAGGGAGCGGCGCATGGTTCAGGTCCGTTTGAAGGAGGCCCAGAAACTAGCATGGGCCTCCTCCAGCACGTTGCGCATAGATTTCATGGCTCCCATAAGTTGCGTCGTGCGCGTCAGCGCTTGGCGTCCTGCAGCAACAGCTGAAGATCTGATGGCTTGATGCCGGCCGTTGCCTCGGGGCATTCCTGATGCAGTCGCTGCACGAGCTGGGCGCAGGTTGCCGGCGCCTCTGTCGGCCCCTGCAGCGCCCTGGCTCCACTGACGATCGTGCTGCTGGTTGGCCCAAGATGGACCGCCTCATTCAGGTCCCTGCTCGCCGCGGCAGCGTCACGGTGGCGCTGGAGGCCGCAGGCCTGGATTGCCGCATTGTGGAGCGCCGCCGCATCCGGGCTTCTGCACCCGTGTGTGATCTGGGGATTCGCCAGGTGGCTGAATGCTTCTGCGTTGGCCTGCTGCAACTTGATATCGAAAGCGCGATGGTCGTGGAAGATCGCAAGCGCCGAAATCAGAGTGCAGACCGTCGCAGCCGCGGCGTCCACCTTGAGGTTCTCTGCCAGCAGCATTGCGATGGCAGCGGCCAGCGCAACCACCAGCGTCACTGCGGCAAGAGCGTAGCCACCATCAAGAAGCTGGCTGATGCTTCCTGCAAGCCCCAGCGCTACCAGCACCAAGGCACCTGCCTTTCGAAACATGCGTGTGCTCCGCCATGTGTATTGGACGGTATCGGCCGGAGCGCGGCGCCCTTGATGGCAGGCGGGACTACCGGACAGCCCGGAGCATGCGCGGGGCGATTGTTCGTGGAATCTGGAAGGTGAAATCAGCCTCATCAGCTGGCGCGCAGAATAGCTGGCGGCCAGATTGGGGCCTTCCGCCAAGGAGTTGTTCGATGCACCTGCCGGCGTTGCGCCAGCGCGATGGCCACCATGCCCGCGTGACCTACGAAGAGCTGTTCTTCGATCTGGTCTACGTGTTCGCGGTTACCCAGCTCAGCCACCATCTGCTGCACCACTTGGACCTGGCCGGCGTGCTGCAGGCGCTGGTGTTGTGGTTCGCGGTCTGGCTGGGCTGGCAGTACGCCTGCTGGGTCAGCAACTGGTTCGATCCGCAGGCGCCGCGCATCCGCGGCCTGCTGTTCGTCACCATGCTGCTGGCGCTGCTGATGTCCTCGTCCATTCCAGAGGCCTTCGCTGGTCGCGCCTGGGTATTCGCCGGTGCCTACGCCACCATGCAGGTCGGGCGAACCGCGTTCGTGCTGTTCGAGGTCGGGCGCAATCATCCGTTGGCACCGAACTTCCGCCGCATGCTGGCCTGGGTCAGCGTCTCGGCCTGCTTCTGGCTGGCCGGCGCCGCCGCCGAGGGACAGCTGCGGTTGGCGCTGTGGGCGGCAGCCGTGGCCTGCGAGTACATCTCGCCGATGTTCGGCTTCGCCTTCCCTGGGTTGGGACGTTCGCACACCCGCGACTGGACCATCGAAGGCGGGCACCTGGCCGAACGCTGCCAGCTGTTCGTCATCGTCGCGCTGGGCGAGACGCTGCTGGCCACCGGCGGCGTGCTCAGTGACGTTGGGCACTGGAGCGGGGAGGTGGTGTCAGCGGTACTGGCCACCTTCGCTGGCACGATCGCCATGTGGTGGCTGTACTTCGGCATCTCCAGCCACGATGCCACCGAGGCCATCACCCACGCCGACGACCCCGGGCGGATGGGCGCCAACTTCCACTACGTGCATGCCCTGCTGATCGCCGGCATCATCGCCACGGCGGTCGGCAACGATCTGGTCATGGATCACCCGGGCGCGTTCGTCACCCGGGTGTATGCCACGGTGATGGTGGCGGGCCCGTTGATCTACCTGCTGGGCAGCGCCCTGTACAAGCGGGTGGTCTACGGACGCGCACCCGGGTCGCACCTGTTCGGTGCCGTGGCGCTGGTCGCGCTGGGCGTGGTGTTGGCGCAGACCCATCTGCTCGCCGCCGGCTGGCTGACCAGTGCGGTGCTGCTGGCGGTGGGGTTGATGGACACGCGGTTGAAGCAGCGTCGGCAACACAGCTGATCCGGGGGGGAGGGCCACGGCGTGGCTTGCGTGCGCCTGCAAAGGGAGTAGCGTTGGCGGCAAGATGCCTGGAGCCTGGAGCAGTGCAAGATGCAGAACGTTCCGCAATGGCTGGTCTGGGCCGGGTTGTCGGCCTGCTTCGCCGCGGTGACCGCGCTGTTTGCAAAGGTGGGCGTGAAGGGTGTCGATTCGGATCTTGCAATGGCCATCCGCACCCTGGTGGTGGCGGCGGTGATCCTGCCGCTGGTGGTGGTCACCGGCAAGTGGTCCAATCCGCTGCTGTTGCCGGGTCGTTCCCAGCTGTTCCTGGTGCTGTCGGCGCTGGCGACCGGCGCCTCCTGGCTGTTCTATTTCCGGGCGCTGCAGAGTGGCGAGCTGGCCAAGGTCGCCGTGGTCGACAAGTTCAGCGTGGTGCTGGTGATCGTGCTGGCCTATCTGCTGCTGGGTGAGCGTCCCAGCGTGCGCGAATGGAGCGGCATCGGCCTGGTGGTGGCCGGGGTGATCGTGCTGGCGACGAAGAAGTAGCGGCGCTCAAACCCATCGACGAGGGAGGGCAGGATGCAGGGCGAAGCACACGGAACCTTTGAAGTGAACCTGCTGCCGATCGGTGGCAATGACGGCCCCATCGGGGTGATGTCGATCGACAAGGTCTTCCATGGTGACCTGCGGGGCAGCAGTGTCGGTCAGATGCTGGCGTTCCGCAGCCCGGTACAGGGCTCGGCCGGCTACGTGGCCATGGAGCGGGTGAGTGGCACGCTGGCCGGACGCCAGGGCGCTTTCACGCTGCAGCACAATGGCCTGATGACCCGTGGCAGGCCGGAGCTGAGCGTGGTGGTGGTGCCTGACTCGGGCAGTGAAGGGTTGCTCGGCCTGAGTGGCACGCTGGAGATCACCATCAGTGAAGGTCGCCACGACTACCGGTTCCTCTATGCGTTGCCGGAACCGGAGTAGACCCGGCTGGCTCCGCAATCAGCCGACGCCTGACTGCAATCGGTCGTACATCCGCACCAGGTCGACCAGGGTACGTGCGCCCATCTTGCGCATCACCTGTGCGCGGCGCACCTTCACCGTGATCTCGCTGACCCCGAGGTCAGCGGCGATCTGCTTGTTGAGGCGGCCACGCACCACGCCATCGACCACCTCGCGCTCACCGGCACTGAGGGTGTTCCAGCGCTGTTGCAGGGCATCGAGCGCCTCGCCGTCGCGGCGGCGCTGGCGGTCGAGCTCGATGCCCTTGTGGATCGCATCCAGCAGTTCCTGGTCGCGGAAGGGCTTGGTCAGGAATTCGATCGCACCGTCCTTGATCGCATTGACCCCCATCGCGATGTCACCGTGGCCGGTAATGAACACCACCGGCAGCTGCAGGCCGTGGCTGCCCATCGTGCGATGGAACTCCAGCCCGCTCTGGCCCGGCATGCGTACGTCCAGCACCAGGCAGGCCGGCGCATCTTCCAGCTCGTGTTCGAGAAACGCCTGGGTGGAGGCGAAGGCCCGCACCTGCAGGCCCATCGAGGCCAGCAGGTCTTCCAGCGCGGCGCGCACCGACGGATCGTCGTCGATCACGTAGACGATGGGTGCTGGATCGATGGCTGGGGCAGCGGGCTTACGCATGTTGAACGTCCGTGGCGATGGGCAGGTCGAACACGAAGCAGGCACCGCCGCCTGCCGGTCGTTCGGCGCGGATCTGGCCGTCGTTGGCCTCGATCATCGAACGGCTCAGGCTGAGGCCCAGGCCGAGCCCATGTGATTTGGTGGTCCAGAATGCATCGAATACGCGCTCGGGATGATCGGCGGGCAGGCCCACGCCGCGGTCGCGCACGCTGAGACTGACCCGCTGGCCGTCACGCCGCGTCAGCAGGGACAGTCGCCGGTCGGCGGCGGGGACTGAGTCCATCGCGTCCACCGCATTGAGGATCAGGTTGCCGATCACCTGCTGCACCTGCACGCGGTCGGCCTGCACCAGTGGCAGATCGGCATCGAGCAGCAGGGCCACGGCCACGCCGTGCTGGTCCAGTTCACTGCGCGACAGCGCCAGCATCTCTTCCACGGCCTGGTTCAGGTCGAAGGCGCGCCGCTCCGGCGCGGCCCCCTGTGTCAGGCCGCGGATGCGGGCAATCACGTCACCGGCACGATGTGCATCGGCCAGGATGCGGGCCACGGTCTGCCGCGCCTTGTCCACGTTCGGCGGGTCCTGCGCCAACCAGCGCTGGCAGGCTTCGGCGCTGCTGGCGATGGCGGCCAGCGGCTGGTTCACTTCGTGCGCGATGGAGGTGGTCAGCTCGCCCACGGTCGACGCGCGCGCCACCCGCAGCAGGCGGCCCTGCGCTTCCTGCACAGCGGCCTTGGCCGCTTCCATGTTCAGGGCGAGGTAGGTGGTGATGCCGATCACCAGCATGCCGATGACCGAGTTGACCAGGCCGATGCGGTAGGTGCCGAAGCGGGTCAGGAAGAAGCTCAACCCGGTCAGCGCGATGCAGGCAATGGCCAAGGTGATCAGCCCGCGCGCGCTCAGCACGCGCGACGCCGCGAGGATGACCGCTGCGTAGAAGCAGGCGGCGGCGACGGCGTAATCGGTGACGGTGTCGATCAGGAAGATCGCCGCCATCACGACGATCAGGGCCAGCAGCACCAGCGGGCGACGGGGCGACAGCGATGGCATCGGAACGGCTCCCTGGCGTGGGGGGGAAGGATAGCAAAGCCGCCATTGGGGGGACGCGGGCACCCACCAAGGTGATGCCCGGTAGTGGGGGGCGCGGGGGGGCCGCGGGAAGGGGGGGGCGGGGGGGAAGGGGGGGGGGGGGCCCCCCCGCGCCCCCCACTACTCTTCCAGGCTGGCGTTCCAGAACCCCTGCAGGACGCCGGGTGTTGCCGCCAGCGTCGCCAGCACGGCATCCAGTTCGCCGGCATCGACGGTGGTGGCATACAGCACCGCTTCGATCTCCACATCGCGCTCGCCGAACGGGCGCTGGTCAACCGCGCGTACCGGGTACTGCGCCTGTTCCAGCAGCAGCAACAGCTGGTCCAGTACCTCGGCCTGCTGTTCGCGCTGGCAGACCACGTTGATCGCATAGATGGCCTCACTGAACGCTTCCGGCAGCGGTTGCCGCTGGATGCGGTTCACCACCGGCCGCAGCAGCGTGTTGGCGGCCAGCACGAACACGGCCGCCAGCACCGCTTCCGGCAGCAGCTTGATGCCTGCGCACGCCCCCACCGCCGCCGAGCCCCACAGGGTGGCGGCGGTGTTCAGGCCGGACACCTGCGCGCCGTCCTTCATGATCGCCCCGGCGCCGAGGAAGCCGACCCCGGAGATCACATAGGCCACCACATGCAGCGGCGACGGCGGGCCGCCGTACAGGTCATGGAAGCGCACGGCCAGGTCGACGAACACCGCCGCACCCACCGCCACCAGCGTGTTGGTGCGCAGGCCGGCGGTTCGCTGGCGCAGCTGCCGTTCGAGGCCGATGATCGTGCCCAGCACGAACGCCACCGACAGGCTGATCAGCGAGCTCAGGGTTGCGCCGGCGTTGAACGCCGGCAGGTTCGGATTGATGTCCATTGTGATTCTCCCTGGACAAGGCGGCGGACGCTTACTGCCAGCCGTAACGACGGATGTAGAACCGCTTCAGCGCGGTGGTCAGCACCGCATAACCGAACAGGATCGCCACCAGGAACGGCCAGTAGCCAGCCGGCAGCGCCTGCAGCTTGAAGTAGCCGGCCAGCGGGCTCATCGGCAGGGCCACGCCGATGGTCATGATCAGGCCGGTCATCAGCAGCAGTGGCGACGCGGCGATGCTCTGCAGGAACGGCACCTTCGGCGTACGGATCATGTGCACGATCAGGGTCTGGGTCAGCAGGCCGACCACAAACCAGCCGGACTGGAACAGGCCCTGGTCGGCCGGCGTGCGTGCATCGAACACGTACCACATCAGGGCGAAGCAGGTCAGGTCGAAGATCGAGCTGATCGGCCCGAAGAACACCATGAAGCGGCCGATGTCCGCCGGGTTCCACTTCAGCGGCCTGCGCACCAGTTCCTCGTCCACGTTGTCGAACGGAATGGCGATCTGCGAGATGTCGTACAGCAGGTTCTGCACCAGCAGCTGCAGCGGCAACATCGGCAGGAACGGCAGGAAAGCCGAGGCCACCAGCACCGAGAACACGTTGCCGAAGTTGGAACTGGCGGTCATGCGGATGTACTTCAGCATGTTGTTGAAGGTGCGCCGGCCCTGGATGACGCCTTCCTCCAGCACCATCAGGTTTTTTTCCAGCAGGATGATGTCGGCCGCCTCCTTGGCGATGTCCACCGCACTGTCCACGCTGATTCCGATGTCGGCCGCGCGCAGCGCCGGCGCATCGTTGATGCCGTCGCCGAGGAAGCCGACCACCTTGCCCTGTGCGCGCAGCTCGCGTACCAGACGTTCCTTGTGCAGCGGGGTCAGGCGGGCAAACACGCGGTGGTGGTGCAGTGCCCGCGACAACGCGCCGTCATCCATGCGCTCGATCTGCGGGCCGGTCAGGATGGTGTCCGCGTCCAGCCCCACCTGTGCGCAGACGCGGGCGGTCACCAGTTCGTTGTCGCCGGTGAAGACCTTCACCTCCACGCCATGCGCGGCCAGCGCCTGCAGCGCCTGCGCAGCCGATTCCTTCGGCGGGTCCAGGAAGGCTACGTAGCCGACCAGGGTCAGGCCACACTCGTCCGCCTGCGAATAGGCGGTCTGGCTGGCTGCGGTCTCCTTCATCGCCACCGCGACTACGCGCAGGCCCTGTTCGTTCAGCTCCTCGGTGGTCTGCCGCACCCGCGCCAGGCGGCGCTCGTCCAGCGGCATGTCCTGGCCGTCCTCGCGCACGGTGCTGCACACCGCCAGCATCTCTTCCACTGCGCCCTTGCAGATCAGCTCGTGGTGGTCCTCGCGCTCGGACACCACCACCGACATGCGGCGGCGCTCGAAGTCGAACGGAATCTCGTCCACCTTGCGGTAATCCTGCGACAGCCGCAACGAGCTCTGCAGCTCCACATGTTCGAGCACCGCGCGGTCCAGCAGGTTGATCAGGCCGGTCTGGAAGTGGCTGTTGAGGTAGGCGAACTTCAGCACGTCTTCCGAATCGTGGCCGAACACATCGGTGTGACGTTCCAGCGCGATCTTGTCCTGGGTGAGCGTGCCGGTCTTGTCGGTGCACAGCACTTCCATCGCGCCGAAGTTCTGGATCGCATCCAGGCGCTTGACGATCACCTTGCGCCGCGACAGCAGCACCGCGCCCTTGGCCAGGGTGGAGGTGACGATCATCGGCAGCATTTCCGGGGTCAGGCCGACCGCCACCGACAGCGCGAACAGGAACGCCTCGGTCCAGTCGCCCTTGGTCCAGCCGTTGATCAGCAGCACGAACGGCACCATCACCAGCGCGAAGCGGATCAGCAGCCAGCTGACGCTGTTGACGCCGGCCTGGAATGCGGTCGGCGCACGGTCGGTGGCGGTGCTGCGCTGGGCCAACGTACCGAAGTAGGTGCGGTTGCCGGTGGCCAGCACCACGGCGGTGGCCGTGCCGGACACCACATTGGTGCCCATGAACAGCAGGTTGTGCTGTTCCAGCAGGCCGGCCAGGCCATCGCCCGGGTGCGCGAACTTTTCTACCGGCAGCGATTCGCCGGTCATCGCGGCCTGGGCGACGAACAGGTCCTTGGCGGTCAGTACGCGGCAATCGGCCGGAATCATGTCGCCGGCCGACAGCACGATGTGGTCGCCGGGCACCAGCTCACGGATCGGCAGGTCCAGCAGGCGCGCCGGGCGCCGGCTGTGCAGGTGCGCGCCGAAGTACTGGTCGGCCACATCCGCAGCCTCGGTGCCGGGATTGCGGCGCAGCGCGCGCGCGGTATTGCCGACCAGTGCCTTCAGCCGCTCGGCCGCACGGTTGGAGCGGCCTTCCTGCACGAAGCGGATCAGCGTTGACAGCAGCACCATCGCACCGATCACCACGGTGGCCTTGATGTCCTCGGTCAGCCAGGACACCGCCGCCAGTACGGTCAGCAGCAGGTTGAACGGGTTGCGGTAGCACTGCCACAGGTGCCGCCACCACGGCAGCGGCTTTTCGTGATCCACCTCGTTGGGGCCGAGGGTGGCCAGCCGCTCCTCGGCCTCATGCGGGCTGAGGCCATCGGCATGCGATTCCAGCGTCGCCAGCAGCTCGGCTTCCTCCTGCTGGGCGAGGGTGATCAGGCCGGTGGTGAGCGCGAACGGCGCGGCCTCTGCGCTGCCTGGGCCGAAGCCGGCTTCGGGCATCGCGCGGCGGCGGAACAGGTTGCCTGCGCGACGGCTGCGCAGGAAGGCGTTGAACCAGGCGTTGAGCAGGCTCATGGGACTCTCCTCGAATGTCAGAGCCGGCCGGGGCCGGAACACGAACGGAACGGATGAAACAGATCAGGCGTGGCGCATCGCCAATACCGCCGGCGACCACGGCTGCATGTGCAGCCGCTGGCTTCCGCCGATGCACAGCGGCTTCATCGCATCGCGCAAGGGATAGGGCAGGTGGCGCAGCACGGTGATGCGCTCGCTGATCGGCAGCAGCGACAGCGCGTCGGCCACTACGCGTGGGGAACCGAGCGACAGCGAACGGGCGAACATGACCGGGCCGTGCTGCAGCAGCTGGCTGCGCAGGGCGGCGACATCGCGCTCGCCGATCAGGCGGCGCAGGGTGATGTAGAGCATCTTGTAGGACATGGGGGCGATCTCCAGGCAGGCGGCACCTGGCGATCCCCCGTCACTCAGGCAGGCAGGGACCGGCGGGCAGGCGCCAGGAACAGGCAACAAGCGGTCATCCGGGGCGCGTCGCGCCCGGCAGGGTCGGGGTCCATCTGCGTCTCCATGAGGGGAGGGTGCCGGCCAGGGTTGCCCTGGCCAGTGGCGCTATTGTCCGCCCCTGAATGGGGCAGGCCTAGAGGCTCGTGGGTTAGCCCGGCTATACCTTGGTATAGCCGCGTACCCGTAGCGCCAATCGAGGGTTCAGTGATGGATCAATGCGAAGCGCTGGTCTGCTTGCACACGTCGTACTCGCCACGGCTCAGCGTCTTGTTGCGATCGGTATCGCAGGCATGCAGGCGTTCGGCCCAATCGGGTGCCACGGCATCCACTTCAGCCAGGGTGACGATGCCGTCATTGTCCTTGTCCAGCGACTCATAGGACGGAATCAGCTTCACTTCGGTCACGTCCTCGGCGGCGGTGGCCTTGCTGGCTTCCTGCGGCTTGGAGCAGGCGCCCAACAGCAGGCCGGCGACAACGACGAGGGCAGCGGGAAGGTGGCGGAAACCGGTCATGGCGTGCTCCTGTAAAGAGTTGGGTTCGCCAGGGTGGCACCCATGTCCGGATCATCGGTACCCGCTTGTAAGAAGCGTGCGAAGAATGCAGGTGATCCTGCGGGCGGGTGGGGCGCCGTTCACCGCCAGCGTAGGAATGGATTCAAACCTGTAGGACAGATCCGATCTTTGCAACTTGTTGCATGGCTGGAGTGTAAGGCCGCTGTGAAAATTGCGGCTCGCCTCTCCCAGCGAGTCCGCCATGTCGCGCGTCCTCTGTTCGATCCTGTTGGCACTGCTCGCAGGCAGTGCCCACGCCAAGACCCCACAGATCAACGTCGGCGTACTGTTCGACTACCTGCACCCCACGCACAGCAACCTGCTCAAGCGCATCCGCAACACCGGTGACGCCACTGCCTACGTGCGTGTTGAGGTCACCCAGATGCACTTCGATGCCGAGGGCAAGGCCAGCGAAACGCCGGTGGATACCGCCGCGCTGGTCCGCAATAGGCCGGGTGCCCAAGGCGTCATCGCCAGCCCCAGCCGCCTGATCATCGCAGGCAATGGACAGCAGGCCACGCGCCTCGTTTACCGCGGCGCCCGCGATGAAGAACGCTACTACCGGTTGCGTTTCATCCCGGTGGTGCCGAGCGCCGAGGAGTTTTCGCTCAGTGATGCGCAGGTGCAGGAGATCACCGGGCTGACCTCGGCAGTTCGCGTGTTCACCGGCTACGGCACCATCCTGTTCGTGGCACCGCGGAACACGCGCTATGACACCCGTGTGCAGGACGGTCACGTGCACAACGGTGGCAACGCCACGGTGGTGCTGGACAACCTGCGGTACTGCGAGCGAAGCAGTCCGGATGCCTGCACGCCCGGCATCATCGTCCATGTCCGGCCCGGGCGAACCTATGCGCTGCAGGCCGACGACAGCCGGTTCGCCCGCTACGACCTGAGGGAGGGCGACGACCGCCGCAGCATCGACTCGCGCCGCTGATCGTCCGCCCATCTCCCCTTTCTGCAACGTCCCCACCGGGTTCGCCAGGCGCCCGGTGGGGAGGCCGTGTCTTCGTCCTGGCGTCGTATCCCATCGTATCCATCCACCGATCCCGGAGCATTTCCATGTCCCTGAAGAAGTACGCCCTGGCTGCAGCCGCTGCAGCCCTCATCGCACCGGCTGTCAGCCTGGCAGCCACCGAATCCAAGTCGATCACCGTCAACGTGACCGCCGACGTCCCGAACACCGCTGGCCTGCAGGTGTCCACGCCTGACGGCTGGGAAGGCTTGCCGCAGAACCTGCCGTGGGACACCGCGCGCGAAACGCTGGGCGAACTGACCGGGCGCGTCATCAACATCAAGTCGCCGGCTGCCATCACCGCCTACCTGACGTCGCCGGCACAGATGGCGTCGGCCGCAGACGTCGTGGACCTGGTGGTGAAGCTGGACAACGTGGAGGTTCCGGCAACGGCCGCGGCCAAGATCACTGTTGCCAACGCGTCCCAGGCCGCTGCGGGCAAGTCGCTGGCCTTCGCCATCGCGCCGACCGCGCCGTCGGGTGGCTACAAGCAGGGCAGCTACGGTGGCCAGTTCCACATGATCTTCGAAAGCGACATCACTCCCTGAGTCCTTTCAGGCGCCCCGTCGCATCCAATGACGCGGCGGGGACGCCGGAACAGCGCCCATGCTCTCGTCCTCCAACCAACGTCGATTCCGCCTGGCCCAGCTCGCGACCGCGATCGGTGCCGTGGTCCTTGCCACGTCAACGCAGGCGGCCGGCCTCGCGCCGGGCGAGCTGCCCAGCCTGCTGCAGCAGCGCGAACGCATGCCGGCCGAATTCCGCGAGCACCTGTTTGGCAACCCGCTCACCGTGCGCGTGGAGCTGGACGGCCAGTATCTGGGTGACGCCGAGGTTCTGCTGCACGAAGACAACCGGGTGCAGGTGATCGGCTTTGGCGACACCCACGAAAGCCGGCTGGCACAGACCGAGCGTGCCCGTTGGGGCGAGCAACTCGCTGAACCGATGGCGCTGGGCGTATGCAGGCATCAGTGCCGGGGCCTGGCGGCCCTGCACTACAGTCTTTCCAACTCGCTGCTGAGCGTACTGACGCCTGCCGGCGCGCAGAAGGAGGGGCGCCACATCGCCTTGCCCGACGCGGGCAGCCGGGGGCTGATCGTGCGCAACAGCCTTGCCGTCCATGGCGGCCAGGAACAGCAGGCCACCGTGCGCTACAGCGCTGAACTGCGCGGCAGTGCCGGCCACTGGAGCACGGTTGGCAGCTACCAGTACTACGCCCAGCCCGGCAGCAGCGAGCACTACCTCAGTGCCCTGTATGCCCAGCGCGAACTGGGCGATCATTTCGTTCGCGCCGGCTACTTCCTGCCCACCTTCGAGGGCATTGTGCGCCAGCCCCGCGCGCCGGGTACGCAGAACGATACGGCGCTGGGCCTGATGTTCGGTTCCTCGGACGTACTGCTGGCCGATACGCGAAGCCCGAGTGTCTATCCCGTCTATGTCACCGCCAGCGGCGAGGGCGTGGTGGAGATCTATCGCGACGGGAACCTGCTGTCCACGCAGGCCGTCAAGCCCGGCATCCAGGAAATCGATACGCGTCGACTACCCGGCGGCATCTACGATGTGGAACTGCGGGTGGTCCAGGACGGCCGCGAAGCGTCCCGCGAAAGCGCCTCCATCCACAAGCCCAGCCGCTGGCAGGATCCCAGCCGCCGCTGGCGCTACAGCGCGTTCGCAGGGCAGCAGCGCGGGTTGCTGGCCAGCGCTGGAAGCGCACGCGAGGGCGGCGCCGCGGCCGGTGCCGTGGTCAATTACCTGTTGCATTCCCGTGCGGTGGCCGGGGCCACCGTGCAGCGGATCGGTGCGCGGCACGCGGCGGGTGTGTCGATGGACTGGCAGGCCAGTGACCGCTTCAGCACTTACACCAATGTCTATACCTCCAGCGACGCCGGGCGCGGCGTGGACCTGCAGGGCCTGTACCGCTATCGTGCCGGCTCGGTGGTGGCCAACCATGCGCGCGGTTGGGTGGAACAGCGCGAGCGCGTCGTGGCGGATGCCGGCAGCGCACCACGCTGGGAGACCCGCGGCGGCTGGCAGGACACGACGGCCGTCTCGATCACGCATCGTTTCGGGCACCGCGACACTGCCAGCCTGCGCGTGGCCCGCAGTTCGGGGTTCACCCGCGGGACCGGCATCGATGTCTCGTACGGGCGCCGGGAGACGGTGTTCGGCAAGCATGATGTCAACTGGCGCGTTTCCGCCTATGACCGACCCGGCGCCCGCTACACGGGCTACCGGCGGCAACGCGGGATCGACCTGACGGTGAGTGTCTCGCTGGGCAGTGATCGACGCAGCTACAGCGGCAGCCTCGGCAGCCGCACCGGCGATGCCGGTCGCCGCGATACCTATGTGACCGCTACCGCCACCCAGCGTGTGGACAGCGCCGTACTGCAGAGCGTGAATGGCACGGTCACCGCCGAACGGGGCGGGCTGGGCGCGGGCGCGGGTGCCTCGCTGCAGAGCACGTTTGTGGAAGGTGACGTGCAGATCTATCGCGGCGCGGCGTCGGGCCGCATCAGCGGCACCGCCAACCTCGACAGCACCGTGGTCATTGGCGGTGGGCGCGCCGCCGTGCTGGGGCAGGGGCGCGGCAGAAGCGCCGACACCGGGCTGATTGTCGATGTCCGCAGCGATTATCCCGATCTTGCCCTGCGTGCGGACGACAGCCACGGCGGCGGCGTTGCGCTGCGCCCGGGCCGCAACTTCGTTCCGGTGGCCGCGTATCGCGCAGGCCACGTGCAGTTCGACTTCCAGGGGCGGCATGCGCCGTCGGCAACGCTGCAGCCCTCGGTCGTCAGCTATCACCTCAACAAGGGGGGCGTGATGCATGCCACGCTGGACGTGCTGCGCACCTTCACCGTCATGGGCCAGGTACTGGATGCAGACGGCAACGGTGTGCGCGGCGTGCAGGTGATCAACCACGCCGGCCGCAGCGTCAGCCAGGAGGATGGCTTCTTTACCCTGGAACTGAGCGCCCGTGCCCCGGTGGTGGAGTTGCGTTACCCCAACCTGGTCAGCTGCACGCTGACGATGGAGGAGGGGCGCTACCCCAGGGAAGGGGATGTGTTGATGGTGGGGGCGACGGGATGCCCGCCGTCGATCGCGAGAACCGAGGAGCATGCGAAATGAGAATCCGCTCGCTGATGGCGGCGCTGCGAGGCGCGGCGCTGGTCGCGCTTGGGATGGGGTCAGCAACGCAGGCGCCTGCGGCAGAAGTGCTGGTCACGGCAGAGTTTGCCCCGTCAGCCCTGGACCCGGGCCGGATGGTCTTCCGGAATACAACGCAGCGCGGCAGCTACTGCTCGTGGCGGCCGGAGTTCTGTGCGGATGATGGCGCCTACTCCGTCGATGTTCCACTGCAGTGGAGTAAAACCTACGAGCACAATGGTGATGTTCGTAAGCGCTTTTATCTTGGATTGCCCGCTCCCCGGACCGTCATGCTACGTAACACCGTCACGGGTACTGAAGCTGAAGTGCGAATCACGATAGCCACCGTCAGCGGTCATGTGACGCCCGGAGGTGGAGCCAATCCCGTATTCACACGATCAGTACGTGGAGGGTGCAGCTACGTTCATACGGCCGGCACCGGATCATTTGTAAGGTTTGGATGGATCGTCCGCAATCCAGAGACGCCGGTGCCGTGCAACTCGCAGGGGGATACAGCGCTTCCACAGCCGGCCGATTATGCGATGTCTTGGTTCGGCTTGGGTCTTCTCATAACTGCACCTTCGCCCCTGTCCCTTAGCGATGGTATTTATGAAGGCGCGTTGACCTACACTGCAGGAGACGCGGGCAGCGACATCGACTTTGGCGATGATGTCACCACCGAGCCGATCACGTTGAAGTTCCGCTTCACGGTATCCCACCAGTTCCAGGTGCGTTTCCCAAGCGACAATCCCCAGGTGCACTTGGCGCCGGAGGCAGGTTGGGCGCAGTGGACCGATCAGGGCCGTGCCCCGACACGCCTCTATCAGGAGCTGCCATTCCATCTGACCAGCTCGATGGACTTCAGCATGAAGCTGCGCTGTGAGCACGACGCAGGCAATCGCTGCGGCATTCGCAACCACGCACTTGGGGAGGTTGTACCGGTGGATGTGGACGTCACCCTGCCCGGCATGCGCAATCTGCGGGATGGGCGCCCGGCGCAGGACACACCGCTGTCGCCCGACGACGCACAGGCGCCGCGCTTCACACCGGATGGCTATCTGATGCAGCGGCGGTCGACCTTGCGGTTCACCGCAGGACGGGACGCCGTAACAGAGATGCTGAAGGCGCCAGGCTCGCATTGGGAAGGCAACATGACCGTGGTGTTTGACGCCAACCCGTAGTCGCACGCGGGAGTGTGTTACGGGCGTGCCGGCCAGCGGCCGGCACTACCCCAGGCGTTCAGAACCGGTCGGCAAAGGCATCCGTCGCCCGCACCAGCGCATCCACCGTGGCCGGTTCGTTCGCGCTGTGGCCGGAGGCCACCATCTCCAGGCGCGCTTCCGGCCATGCCTTGGCCAGGTCCCAGGCGCTGCGTGGTGGGCAGATGATATCGTAGCGGCCCTGCACGATCACCGCAGGCAGGTGGCGGATGCGGTCGATGTCGCGCAGCAGCTGGCCCGGTTCCAGGAAGATGCCGTTGCGGAAGTAGTGCGCCTCGATGCGGGCCTTGGCCAAGGTATCCAGCGGATCATCGGTGGATTCGGCATCGACGTCGTGCTGCAGGGTGGCGGCATTGTCCTCCCAGCCCAGCCAGGCCTGCGCGGCGGCGATGCGGGTGGCCTCATCGGTGCCGTCCATGCGCTTCCAGTAGGCCGCGATCATGTCGCCGCGTTCCGCTTCCGGAATGTAGGCCTCGTAGCGGTCCCAGCGTTCGGGGAAGATCCAGCGCGCACCACCGTCGGCCTCGGCGAACCAGCGGTTCTCCATTTCGCGGCCGAGGAACACGCCACGCACGATCAGGCCGGTGGCGCGCCCGGGATGCGCCTGCGCATAGGCCAATGACAGGGTCGAACCCCAGGATCCGCCATAGACCAGCCAGCGTTCGATGCCCAGATGCTCACGCACCTTCTCGATATCGGCCACCAGGTCCTGCGTGGTGTTGTCGCACAACTCGCCGAACGGCGTGGAACGGCCGCTGCCGCGCTGGTCGATCAGCACGATGCGGTAGCGTGCCGGATCGAAGAAGCGGCGATGGGTGGGCGAGATGCCGGCGCCGGGGCCGCCGTGCAGGTACACCACCGGAATGCCCTCGGGCGTGCCGCACTCTTCGATGTGCAGGGTGTGCAGATCGCTCACCTTCAGGGTGAACTCGCGGTAGGGCTCGATGGCGGGGTACAGGGTGCGCATGGCGGGCGTCTCACAAGCAGGGGCGGCCAGCATAGCGCCGCCGCCCGCTGCCTGCAGTGGCATGTACCTTCCCGGCGCTGGAAATGCGCTGGCCGATGCGCATGAGCTTTCGCGATGCAAGCGCCACGACCGGGACGTCCACGCCCAAACCCACGCCCAGCAGCGGCGCGCGCGAGCTGCTGAAGTGGATCGCGCTGCTGGCCATGACCGGCGACCCTGTAACCAAGGCGGTCTTCGGCGGCTACGTGCCGGTGGTCGCCGACCTGGGACGTATCGCGTTCCCGCTGTTCGCGCTGGTGATGGCCTGCAACCTGGCCCAGCCGGGCGCCGACCTGAGCAGATCGATACGCCGGCTCTTGCGCGCTTGCTATGGGGGCTGATCGCGCAGCCATTGCACGCGCTCGCGTTTGGTTCCTGGCTGCCGCTCAACATCCTGCTTACCTTCACTTTGGCGGGGGGCCGTGCATGCGCTTGCGAGCAATCGGCCGGTGCGGCTGTTGCTGGCTGCCGGCGTGCTGCCGATGTTCGTGGACCACCAGTGGGCCGGCGTTGGCTCCGTGCTGCTGGCCTGGATCGCGTTCCGGCATCGGGCGTGGTGGCTGTTGCTCGTTGGGCTTGCAGCGGTGTGCTGGGCCAACCACAGCGGCTGGGCGCTGCTGGCCATTCCGGTAGTACTGCTGGCGACGAGGATGCCGGGGCAACTGCCGCGCTGCCGATGGGCGTTTTTGCGGGTACTACGTGGGGGATCTGGCGTTTCTTGCGGCATACACGGTAGTAAGCGGCTGAGCGCGCACGGGCGTCGGCTGCCTCGCTATCGTCCCCGTCCGATGGAACGTGAGGGTGCGGCCGCCGACGATGCTCTGGTAGCGGCATGGTCGCTACGCACCCATTAAACGACCGGAGCAATCCATGAGCATTGAATCGATCCTGTACTCGGCCCAGGCGACCGCTGTAGGTGGCCGCGAAGGGCGCGCGACCTCGTCCGACAGGGCGCTGGACGTCATCCTCTCCACGCCTGCCGAGCTGGGGGGGACCGGCGGCAAAGGCACGAACCCGGAACAGATGTTCGCGGCGGGCTATGCCGGTTGCTTCCTGGGGGCAGTGAAGTATGTGGCGGGCCAGGAAGGGATCTCGATCCCGGACGAAGCTTCGGTTACCGGTCGTGTGGGCATCGGCCAGGTCAGCACCGGCTTCGCCATCGATGTGGCGCTGACCATCTCGCTTCCGGGCGTGCCCGGCGAACAGGCCGAAGACCTCGTGCGCAAGGCCCATGTGGTGTGCCCGTACTCGCACGCCACCCGCAACAACGTGAATGTCTCACTGGCTGTCGCCTGACCAGCCCGGCCGCAGCAATGAACTGCTGCGGCCGTTCTTCCTCATCTATCCAGATGGTGCCAATCGAGAGGTGCCGCAGTGATGAAGGAATGGATGCTTTCACGCAGGCACTGTGCGCTGAGGGTTGCCGACTTCCCGCCAAACTCACCCAGCACGTGCAATGTGCCGGCATCGGAGCTGTCGTAGCGATGGCTGAGCAACAGCATCGGTACTTTTGCCAGCTTTGCAAACCGAACGGGCCCTGCCTCGTGCTCCGATATGGATGGTGCAAGGTCGGCCGGGTCGAGTATGCAGATTACCGTTGCGCCCCGTCGCAGGCTTCGCCATGCCTGCCCACGGTGCTTCGCCCCTCCAACTTCCAGCAGTCGCCCGTGGCGTTGCAGGTTGCGCAGCACGGCGTGCTCTGCCGAATGCTCGGCATGAGGTGAATTCAGAAAGTAATGGGTCGGCGCACCCGGCCTGTCCAGCACCGCGGCAATGGCCAGCTCCAGGTCGCCGCTGGGCAGGAAGCAGATGACGCGCTGGCGGCCCGCCGAGGCCGCCCAGAGACCTCGCGGGTCATGCCACTGAATTGCACGCATGTGATGGCGCAGCGCGGCCAGTGATTGCTGGCGGTATGTCCTCAGCCAAACCTGACGCAGCCAGTCCCGGGCCAGGTAGTGCGCCGCTGCCTTCCGGGCGGCGACAGCCTTCATTCCACGTGCTTGCAGTGCCCGCAGCGCGCGATGATACCGGCAAGGCTGCAGTGACGGCGCTACCAGGCTGAACGCCCATTCGGTCACGCGCCGGTGCGCGACAGGCGACAGTAGTGATGACGCTGCGCCGCTGAGATTCAATGCCATGCGCTGAATGGCGTGCCCGGCGATCAGGCGCAGCACCCATAGGCTTTCTCGCATCTGGCCGACCATCATTGCCTCGTCCTGCTCCTCGAAGTGAAGAGCGTGGTGCGGCAGGAGCGGTGACGAAACCGGACAAGTACGAATTGCGCGGTGCCCCATGCTCAGCGGGCGAATGCGTCACGTCTCAAGCCATTTTTGGACATCGTCCTACATCCGCGGTTGCGGGCCCGCCGCATGCTGTCTACCCCTCAGTTCAGCAGCGCCTTGCGCCGCCAATGCCATGCCTGCCGTTGCCCCGTCCATCGCGGATTCACTGCGTCGCCTGCCTGGGCTGGCGAGTGCCAGCGTGGCCGACGTGGATGAACTGCAGGCGCTGCACCGCTATCCACGGCGACTGATGCTGGCCTGTGGCGTGGTGCTGAGCCTGTTGTCGGTCAGCATCCTGATCACCCTCATCGTGGTGCAGGTCAATGGCTACGAGGCGCGCCGGATCGCCGAGTTCCGCCGCGCCCACAATGCGCTGCAGATCCAGTTGGCGCGGCAGGATGCCAGCTACGTGCGGCTGGCCAACATGGCCGAGTACGCCTGGAGCCACGACATCCCGTTGTCGCGGTCCGGTGCTGCAGCCCTTCGCGAGGCGTATCTGGAGGGCGGCCAGCGGCTTATGGTCGTGGCCGATGACCGGAGCCGGCCGCAGATGGCACTTGGGCTTGAAACAACGGCGTGGCGACCGCAGGAGCTGCAACGCTACCTGCAGCTGAGCGCCGCGGTATCACTGATCCAGCGATTGACCGCCACGGCGGACGATGGCGAACCTGCCAGTGCGTCGTACTTCTTCGACCCCAGTGGCCAGTATCTTTCGCTGGACAAGGGGCTGACCGAGCGCAGCCTGATCGCCGCCCTGGCGGTCAGCTCACGCAGCGAGGTGTTCGAGCATCTGCGTGCGCCGGCACAGTTGCTGGCACCGGCGTCTGTTCACGACCAGGTGCCTCTTCTGGAGAGCGTTGAACGCAGCGAACGGACGCAGCGGACATTCGGCCGGCACCCACTCACGGCCGAGCCTTCGCTGGTCTCGGTGTTCCAGGCCGACGCTGGAGACGCCCCCATCGCCACGTTCGTGGCCTACGAGCCCGTGGCCAGATTGCAGGCGCTGCTGCGCCGAAACAGCCAGGGGCACCTGTTCCTGCTTGATCGGCATGGCATGCTCGTTCTGGCCTCCAATGATGACGGGCAGTCACAACCAGTGGTCGAAAGTGACTGGGTGCTGCTCGGAAACGCAACGCGCGCGCGCTTCCACAACGGTCGCTTCACTCTGGCACTGGCGGTAGAAGGAACTCCGTGGACGCTGGTCGAGACTTATCGTTGGCCGGACATTCTGCGCGGCATTGCGCCGATGCTGTTGACTGGCGGGCTGTCTCTGCTGGCCGCGCTGGCCGCGTTGTGGCTGGTGCTGTTGTGGCTGCACCGCCGCATGTATACGCCGGCGCTGTGCCAGGTGAAGGCCATCTATGCGCGGGACAGGCGCCTGCGCCTGCTGCTGGAACACGTGCCGGTGGGCGTGGCGCTGCTGGATGCGGACACGGGCAACGTGCAGGACTGGAATGGCCCGCTGCAGCGCATGGATCGGGCAGCCGGCGCGCGGCTGCTGCCACAGCTGCGCGAGGCGGCGATGCAGGCGGACCTTGCCCAGGGCGCCACACAGGTCAGTGGCGAATTGCCTCTGTCTCATGATCAGAAGCAGGCGCTGATCCACCGTACGCGTATCCATTGCGGAGGTGATGCCTGGCCTGGGGGCGTGCTGCTGATGGTCGAAGACATCAGTGCCGACATGCAGGCCGTGCGCGCTGAGCAGGCGCGCACCCGGCAGGCGGAAGCATGCAGCCACGCAAAATCCGATTTCCTGGCCGCCATGAGCCATGAGATCCGGACGCCGCTGCACGGCATCATTGGGCACCTGGAGCTGCTGGCACGCGGACCATTGCCCTGCGAGGCGCTGGAGCGCGTGCAACGGCTGCGGCAGTCGGCGGACTCACTGATGGACGTGATCAGCGATGTGCTGGACCTGTCGCGGATCGAATCCGGGCAATGGTCGCTGACTCCCGAGCGATTCTGTCCGGCCGCTCTGCTGGAACGGGTCGCGGTGCTGTACGCGCCGGTGGCCCAGGCAAAGGGCCTCCAGCTGGATTGTGTGGTCGAGCCTGATGTCCCGGGTGCTGCGGTGGCACCGATGGCCGCCATCGAGCGCGTCCTGCGCAACCTCGCCAGCAATGCGCTGAAGTTCACGTCCTCTGGGCGGGTGCAGCTGCGCGTGGCCTGCGTCCGTGACGAGAACTCCGCCATCCTGCGCTTTGAAGTGACTGATTCGGGCATTGGCCTCAGTGCTGACGCTTGCACACGCCTGTTCCAGCCGTTCGTACAGGCCGATGCCAGCATTCCTTCACGGTTCGGTGGGTCAGGGCTTGGCCTGGCCCTGTGCCAGCAACTGTGCGAGCGGATGAGGGGGCGCATCTGGGTGCAGAGCACGCCTGGGGTGGGCAGCCGATTCCTTTTCGAAGTGAATCTGCAGGCATCGGTCTCCATACCGCAGTCACTGCCGCTGGCGGGACGCAGCGTGGGCCTGCTGGCGGCACCCGGCCCGTGGCGTGTCGAACTCAAGCGGCGCCTGCGGGCGGGGGGCGCACAGGTACACGCGTATGCCACTGCGTGCGAGCTGGCCCAGGCGGCACCGGTTGCAGCGCTGGTGATGTTCGAGCCTACAGACGAGGCCCTTTGCTGGGCACAACGCGAGGGTGGCGGCTGGGTGGGCGTACTCCGGGACGGCCCGTTGCGGCCCCAGGCCCGGGAGGGGGGCGTGGTCGTGTCCTGTTACACCAGCGATGGTCTGCTGCAGGCGGTACTGCAGGCGCTGGCCTCGGAAGAGCTGATTGTGCCAGCTAATGACGTAATCGGATAAATTGCATGGGTACCCACCTCAGGATCTCCGTCATGGCAGGCACCGACGCAGCGCAGGGAACCGGCAGCGGCGCTGCGGCCCGCCTGGACGATCTGCGCCGCCTGCGCCGTCGCCTGCTTTGGGGGGGCGGGGCACTGATCACCATGCTGGTGCTGCTGACGACGCTCATCAGCTCCATTGCCGATGTGGAGGAGTTCCATGCCCGCGAGCGGCAGTCCTTCCTCGAGGCCCGTGCAGCGCTGGATTACTTCCTCTATCAGCGCGACCGTGCTTACGCCACTTCGATCAATGGCAATGATGTTCTATGGCGCGACCAGCAGCCGGTGCTTCAGTTGGCCGGCCACCCCTGGGCCGAGCGCTTCCACGCCAGCGGCGAAGAAGTCGTGGTCCGCGCAGAGGGCCGCACGGCAGTGCCCTGGCTGGTACTTGGGGCGCGTGACAACCCATTGCCGCCCGACCAGCTGAAGGCCTACCTGGGCATGATTGAGATCTACTCGGCCTACACGGCCGATTCGATCACCGCGCAGGACGCACCGGGGCCGGTAGCCATGTTCGCCTACGAGCCACAGGGACGCCTGCTGGCGGTTTCCAACGTCCGCGATGAGGCACAGCTGCTGCAGACGCTGGGGGTGGCCACCCGACAGCAGGCGTTCGCCCGCCTGCTGCGTGACGAGCCGGAAGTGCGCAAGCTGCTGCCACGGCCGGGACCGATCCGTGCCGCCTCTCGTGAAGGCCGGCTGCTGTCGCGCTACGCCGTCAATCCGCTTACGGGGCAGCCGTCGTTGGTGGGCGTGGTGACCATGGCTGAGGGCACCAGCCCATACTTCCGCCGCGTGGTGTTCGAGTCCATCGACACCATCAGGAACCGTCTGGAAGCACGTGAAGAGGGGCGCTACCTGGTGGTCGATGGCAGTCGGCAAAAGGTTCTCAGCAGTGGCGGGCTGACCGAGGGTGAGCAGGCGCAGCTGCTCGAGGCCGTGGGTACCGGCGTAGGGGCCAAGCCTTCCCGGAAGTATGCCCAAGGCCGCTTCATTCTCAGCTGCAGCCTGCCGGGCGTGGACTGGACGCTCAGCCACGTCTACGACTGGGGTGACATCTGGCAGGCACAGGGTGTGTACCTGCTTGCGCGCTGGCTCAGTGCCGCGCTGATCATCGGCCTGCTCTGGTGGCTGCTGCGTCGCATCGACCGGCGGGTGTTCACCCCGGCGCTGGCCGACGCCTCGCGCGTGTACGAAAGCGAGGCCCTGAGCCGGACGATCATCAGCACCGCGCCAATCGGCCTTGCACTGCTGGCCCGGGAGAATGGAACGCCGTTGCTGCAGAACGACGCCGCGCGCCAGTGGGTGGGTGACGCCCCGGTCGGCGCCGACAACGGCGACACCGTCGTGCCGTTGTATGTGCGGCTGGCAGAGCTGGGGCGGGGCTCTGCTGGCGAGGAGGTCATGGAGCTGCAATGGTCGTCCAGCGATCAGGCGGATACCCAGCTGCAGATCAGCCTGGCACCGGCCACGTACCACGATCAGCCGGTGTGGGTCTGCGCAATGCGGGACGTAACCGCGCAGGTCGAGCTGGAAGACAATCTGCGACGTGCGCGCGAGGATTCGGAGTCGGCGCGCCAGGCCGCCGAAGCTGCAACGCGCGCCAAGTCGGCGTTCGTGGCAACCATGAGCCACGAGATCCGCACCCCCCTGAACGGCGTCCTCGGCCACCTGGAACTGCTGGAGCGATCGCCACTGCAGCCCGATCAGCGCGCTCGACTGGAGCGTATCCGCTTCTCCGCCGATGCGCTGATGCGCATCATCAGCGATGTGCTGGATTTCTCCAAGATCGAGGCCGGTCAGCTGGATGTCGAGCCTGTACCCTTCGCACTGCGGCCGTTGATTGAAGGCGTGGCGATGCTGTACGCACCTGACGCGCTGCGCAAGGGCGTGCGCCTGTACTTTGCCGTGGAAGCGCCCGACGACCAGGACTGCATTGCCGACGCGCATCGTATCCGCCAGATCCTCAACAACCTCGTCAGCAATGCGGTGAAGTTCACCGCCTCCGGGCGCATCATGCTGCGCGCAGAGCTCCGGGCGGGCGCCGGCACCCGGGGCACCCTGCGCGTGCAGGTCATCGATTCGGGCATCGGCATGAGCCCGGAACAGGCAGCACAGCTGTTCCAGCCGTTCCAGCAGGCCGATGCCAGCGTTTCGCGCCGCTATGGCGGCAGTGGCCTGGGCCTGGCGCTGTGCCAGCAGCTTGCACAGGCCATGGGCGGGGATGTGACCGTGCAAAGCACCGCAGGCGTAGGCAGCAGCTTCGCGCTGGAGCTGCCGGTGCGCCTGCAGCCCGCCAAAGAGGCCGCAGTGCTGCCGCTGCGTGGGCGGTACATTACGCTCCTTTCGTCCTCACCGGAATGGCGCAGCGAGTTTGACCGCCTGCTGCGCCATTGGGGTGCCGAAACAGAGCTGCTGGACCGCCCGCGGCCGGACGCGGGTGGCGAGGTGCTGCTGGTGGTGGGCGACCACCAGCCCTGGGAAGAGAGGGAGGAGCAGGCGCTTGCCGCCGCGCACAGGCGCACTGTGTTTGCCCACGCGCAGGGCCCTTTGATCCCGGAAGAGCGTGGCGGGCGCACCGAGGTGACCTGCTATGCCAGTGACGCATTGCTGGCGGCGTTGGGAAGCGCATCGGTACCCAACGCTGCCGCGAGGCCGCAGCGCGACACGCCGGTACCCGGGCGTGGCCGGGTGCTGCTGGTGGAAGACAATGCCGTGAACCGCGAGCTGATCCAGCAGCAGTTGGAAGAGCTGGGCTTCAGCGTGGACGCTGCCGAAGACGGCCAGGCCGCGTTGGCGATGTGGCAGGACGATATCTACCGGGCAGTGCTGACCGACATCAACATGCCGGTGATGGATGGCTATGCACTGGCCCGTGAACTGCGCCAGCGCGGGCAGTCGTTGCCGATCCTGGCCATCACCGCCACCGCGTTGGCCAGCGAGCGCGAGCGTTGCCTGGCAGCCGGCATTGATGACCTGCTGTTGAAGCCGTTGAATCTGGAGCGACTGGAAGCAGGATTGGCACGTAGCGGAAGGCTACCTGCCACCGCGCCCGCAACTGCGCCAGCGCAGCCGCCACGCACGGTCTCGGTAGCCATTCGGCGTCTCTTCGTGGAAACCGGCGACAAGGACCTGCAGGTGATGGCCGCGGCCCGCGCCGCGGCTGACGGGCAAGGCCTGCTGGATCGCGTGCACGCCTTCAAGGGTGCTCTGCAGATGCTGGGTGAAACGGCCTTGGCCGAGCAGTGTGGCGATATCGAACAGGCCCTTCGCGATGGGCGGCCGCCCAGTGATGAAGCGCTGGATGGGTTGCAGGCCGCATTGCGGGCCTGCCTGGACGCCTACCGCGCCGGGCTGGAGCCCGCGCCGTGAGCGGCGTGCGGCCCCGCTCAGTCGTTGGCTTTCTTCAAGCCCAGATCGACTGCATGCCTGTGCAGCTCGGCATCGCGCTCGATGCCGAGCTTGCGCATCGCATTGATCTTCTGGGTGCTCACCGTCTGCTTCTTGCGACCCAGTTGCGCCGCGATCTCGGCCACGGTCAGCCCCGAAATGAAAAGCGCGATCACTTCTTCTTCGCGCGGCGAAAGTGCGGTCACCCGGCGCTGCTCCCGGCTCTGCAGCAGCGCTGCCACGCTGGGCGATACGTAACGGCGGTTGGCGTAGACGGCCATCACGGCCGCCTGCACGTGCTGCAGGTCATCGCCCTTGCTGATGATGCCCGGCACAGCGCGTGCGTCCAGCTGGTTGAGCAGGCTGGGCTGGTCCAGGCCGGTCATCACCACTACGCGCAACTGAGGAAAGTGCGCGGACAGGTAATCCAGCAATTCCAGGCCGTCGCCATGCGCGCCACCGGGCATCGCGTAGTCGGTCACCAGCACATCGCAGGCCTCGCGCTGCAGCAGATCCACCAGCTCGGTGGAATCGGCCACGGCGCCGATGCAATGCAGGGCAGGGGCCTCTTCCAGCGCACTGCGCACCCCCAGCCGGATCACAGGGTGGTCATCGGCAAGGGCAACGCGTATGGCCAGCTGGTTCATGGGGTAAGGCGTCCAGTCAATCGTAGGAAGGCAAGGGCGGCGAGCTGCGTCAGTGTCACGAACCGTTTCAAGGAGAAAGCAGCATGAGCATCCGTATCGTCATCGCCGATGACCATCCTGTCATCCTGGCCGGCGCGCGGGAAGCGCTGGGTGCCGAGCCGGACATCGAGATTGTCGAAGGCGCCGGAGATTCTACGGCATTGGTACAGGCGCTGAGCAAGCACCGCGTGGACGTGGCAGTCACCGATTTCTCGATGCCCGGTGGCCAGTACGGTGACGGCGTGGCACTGATCGGCTTCCTGCGCCGCCGCTTCCCGAAGGTGCCGTTGGTGGTACTCACTGGCATCGGTGGTGTGCAGATGCTCACCAGCATTCATCGCGCTGGCGTGGGCTGTATCGTGGCCAAGGTCGATCCGTTCCAGGAACTGCCCGCCGCCATCCGGGCGGCGCATAACGGGCAGCCTTATCTTTCGCCGGATATACAGAGGCAGATGGCGGGGCGCGTGGATACAGAAGGCGTTGCGCTCACCAAGCGCGAGGCCGAGGTGCTGCGCCTGATTGCCGAAGGCCTCAACCAGAAAGAGATTGCCGAGCAGCTGCAACGCAGCCGGCAGACCATCAGCACGCAGAAGCACTCGGCCATGCGCAAGCTGGGGCTGAAACGCACGGCGGACATCTTCCGCTACGCGCTGGATGAAGGGCTGGTATCTGCATCGCAGGTGGCACGCCCGCAGCACGATGGCGCAGACGATGCGTGAGGCGCTGAAAACCCGGCGTCGTCCGATGGATTCAGCGCAGTGGAACGCTACGGTGGAGCAGACCCCTTCCACTTGTTCCGGAGCTGCCGTGTCGCGCCTGCTCGATGCACGCATTGCCACGCTGATGACCAACTTCGCCGCGCTCACGCCCGCCGGACAGAAGCGCTTCCTGGAGTTGTTGAACCTCTACCTCTATGCATCGCCGGTGCAACGCCGGCAACTGCGAAGCGACTGGCAGGGGGCGATGGCGGCTTCCTGTGGATGCGGGCACGACGACGCCCTGCATCTGGGCAGGGCCGCACGCAGGGCCTGACGCGACCGCGTGATGGGCGCGTGAATTTCGTACCTGTCAGACAGATTGCATCGATGTGATCGGTGACTGTTGTCGGGCCGCAGCGCAATACCCCTCCGGATGGAGCGGAGCGCTGCGGCATCCCTCAACATCAACCGAGAGAGAGAGATCGATGAATCCGCGTAAGCTTCTGTGTGCTGCCACCTTGGCATGCCTGGCGCCGTTTGGCGCCTTGTCTGCAGAAATCCACCTGACTCCGAGCAAGAACGGCGACAGCGGCGTGATGCCGTCGGGGTACGACAGAACGCTCTTCGAAGTGTCGGCTGGCGACTTCATCGACGAAGTCAAGCTGCCTGCCAATCCTCGCCCCGGAGACGCCGTACTCCTCAGTTCCACCGCATGGGGTAGCCCGCGACTGGACGCCTCGGGTACGAGCGTGGCAGATCTGGTCTACATCCCCGTTGAGCCGCTGAGCTTCTTTGATATTCGTCACTCGGGTGTCATGGGGCGCTGGATTGCTACCGGCGCAGGCGACAGCGAGGCCAGGGTGCTTGTTCAAGGGGATGGGCACGTTCGGTCGCCCATGATTGACCGCGCATTTGTCGACTTGCACGTGGCAGGGGGTGTGTCCACACTGCAGCTTCCTGCGTGGGCGCCCCGCGGTGCAGTGCTTGGTGTGGTGAACTATACGGGTGGCGATTTCACAATCACCGGCCCGGAGCTGGCGGGTGCGGACAGCATCTGCGAGAAGGCGAAGAGCTGTGCCTTCGTCTTTGATGGCAGTGATGGCCGGTGGCACGCCCGCCGTGGCCGCGCGCATTTCCAGCCGACGACTTCGCAGTTGCCGATGCCTGCGCAGCGCTGGACCGATATCGTGACCGGCAACCCTGCGACGGACGTGACAACGCCGCCGCGGATGCTGTTGCCGGTTGAGGGCATCGAGGGCGACATCATTCAGTTTACCGATCCATCCAACTCAGGCGCCTACCGCGTCGAGAACGCGGTGCTGACTGATGTGCCGCGAACCTATCGCTACGACTCACAGCAGCGGCGCTGGGTGTACCAGCCACGTCGCTGATGCAGCGTTGAAGCGCGTGCAGGGGCTTCCACCGCCCCTGCATGCGGCGCTCATCTAAATGGGAATCCCTATGAGAACTTCCATCCTGGCGCTGTGCGCCATGGCATGTTTACCTGCGATCGCGTCCGCTGGATCTGCACCCGGCCACTACGCCGCCCTTCGCCTCATCGATGCCGACCATCACGCCCGTAACATGGATGCCAGTGCCCGCCCGGGCATCGGCCGCTTCGTTGCCGGCGATGACCGGCAGCGCTTCGTGACCGCCGGCTTTGGCGTGGGCTATGCCTACGGCAATGGCTGGCGTACCGAGGGCGAGTTCGTGCCGCATCGGCACGACACCTACACCAGTGGCTCCAGCGTATTCCCCACCAGCTACAACCATCACGATGTGCGATCGCAGCGGCTGATGCTCAATGCCTACCGCGACGTCGCACTGAATGAAGCCTGGTCGCTCTATGCCAGTGCGGGTGCCGGCCTGGCGCAGCTGAAGTCGAGCGGCTGGCAGGGCAACGCCAACCGCCGCTACGACAGCATGACGCGTACTGGCCTGGCGTGGTCGATGGGCGCGGGCATCTCGGTGCTGGCGGGCGCCAACCTGAAGGTCGACCTGGGCTATCGCTACGTGGACCTGGGCCGCACCGAAAGCGGCTGGAATGCCTTCAGCAACGCGCGCGGCCTGCAGGACGAGAAGCTGCGCCTGGATCTGGCCTCCAGTGAAATCACCCTGGGAGCGCGATACGCCTTCTGAACTGGCGTCTCTGAGTGCAATCGGGGCAATTTTTAGTCGTTGTCCTATGCCTGCGCGTCAGGGACATCCGTAGCATTTCCTCTCGAAGGGAATGCCCTTCGCTCAAGCCCATCAACGCGCGGCTTGAACGCATAAACCCGTAATCCCACACAGGAACTCAACAACATGAACAAGCTTGCAATTGCCCTGTCCGCCGCGCTGTCGCTGGGCGCCGCTTCCACTGCGTCCGCCGCAGATGCGGTCATCAACTTCGAGGGCCAAATCACGGCACTGACCTGTAAGATCGGCGTCGGCACTGGCGTCAGTGACACCTTGACCATGCCGACCATCTCGCCGAAGGCGATTTCGAGCGCCGCAGCTGCCCGCCAGCAGGCCTTCGAGTTGACGATGGGCACTGTTGGGGAGACGTGTGCTGCAGGCACTGTCACGCTCTCCTTTGAAGATGTGAATCTCGATGCAGACGGCTATCTCGAGAACACCGAATTGCCGGCCGCAGGTGGTGCGGCGGATGTCCGCATGGCCATCCGTGATACCAGTGGCCCCCTGAATCTGAAGACCGCCACCCTGACCAAAACCATCGACGCCACCGGCATCGCCTCCTGGCCGCTCGTCGCGAGCTATGAACCCACGGCTGGCGGTACGCCGGGTGAGGGTACCTTCAAGTCTGCCCTGCATGTCAGCGTCAAGTACTGAGTAACCACACGGCGAAGGTTCATGCACTGCTGGGCCTTCGCCTTTTTCCTGGAGCACTCCACATGTTGCGTCTTGATAGAAACCTCATGATGGCGGCGTTGGCGGCGGGCATGTCGTTTGCCGTCTTCAGTGCGGAAGCTGGCGTTGTCATCTCCGGAACGCGCGTGGTGTTTCCCGCAGAGAAGCGTGAAGTCAGCCTCCGGCTTGAGAACAATGGTGAGATCCCGTCGTTGGTCCAGGCATGGATTGACAACGGCGAGGGCAAGGTGAGCGACGCAGGCGCCGCCAAGGTGCCGTTCCTGATCCGCCCCCCCATCTTCCGCATCGACGGCGGGCGAAGCCAGGTACTGCGCCTGGTGCACAGCGGCGAGCCGATGCCGCAGGATCGTGAAAGCCTGTACTACTTCAATGTTCTGGATGTCCCGGCGAACAAGGCATCTGCTTCGGCCGGCAGTGCGCCGGAGATCCGTCTGATTGTCCGCACGCAGCTGAAGCTCTTTTACCGGCCCAAGGGTCTGTCCCGCGAGGGTGCACAGCAGGCGCCGAAGAAGTTGAAGTGGAGCGTGGTCAGGGATGATCGGGGCTGGGCGCTGCAGGCGGACAACCCGACCGCTTATCACGTTGCTGTTGCTGATATCACGGCGGGCTCGAAGGTTGCCGCAGACGTGGCGCCACCGTTCACCACGACGTCCTACCGTCTGACCCAGACGCAGTACAACGCACTGGGCACGCACATTACGTTTTCCTATACCAACGATCATGGCGCGCTTCACCAAGTGAAGGCTCCATTGACGACGCACTGACTCCATCGGGAGTCGCTCGATCCTTGATGCCGCTACCAGGGCCTGCCATTGGGCCTGCAGCCCGCTGCTGTCTTTTTTCTGGAGTTCCTCGTGAGCCGATCCGTGCAAATCAAAGCGTTGCGCCACCATCGACTTACCGCGTCCGTGCTGGCTGCGTTGTGGCCGATGGCAGTCGCTGCTGCGCCCGCGCCCGCGCTGGAATTCAATGCAGAGTTCCTGCAGGGTGGCGGCGCTAACCTGGATATCAGCCGCTACCTGCAGGCGGGTCCCGCGCCAGGGATCTATTCCGCAGACGTGACGGTCAACGGTGCAATCGTGGGCCGCCAGGACGTGGAAGTCCGGCTGATCGATGGCGAATCGCGAATCTGCCTCGGCCCGGAACTGTTTGAGCTGATCGGGCTCGACGCCGGAAAGGTGGAAACCCAACGTGGCAAGCGCGAAGCAGGTGAAATGCTGCCGCTGCCCGATGCCCTGAGCTGTGAATCCATCGAGCGCTTCCTTCCCGGTGCCAGTGCGGAGCTGGATGCGGCCGAACAAGTGCTGTCCATCAGCGTCCCGCAGATCTACCTGAGCGCCAATCGTACCGGTTGGGTGGCGTCGGACCGCTGGGATCACGGCATCAATGCGATGCTGCTGAACTACAGCATCAACCATGCCCGTTCCGTGTATGCGGGGCGGCATAGCAATCGCACCAGTGCGACGCTTGATGCCGGACTGAACCTGGGCGCGTGGCGCATCCGCCACAATGGCTACCTGTCACAGGATGGCAACGGCGACTACGCCTACAATGCCGGCCGCACCTATGCGCAGCGTGAAGTCCGTGCATGGAATGCGCAGTTGACGGTCGGTGAGTCGTCCACCCGCGGCGACCTGTTCGACTCTGTCAATTATCTCGGCGCCAATCTGAGCACCGATCCGCGAATGCTGCCTGACGCACTCAACAGCTACGCACCGGTGGTGCGTGGCGTGGCGCAGACCAATGCACGCGTTACCATCCGCCAGCGCGGTGTAGTGATCTACGAAACCACGGTGGCACCGGGGCCGTTCGAGATTGACGACCTGACCCAGCGCTCGGGGTCTGGTGACTTTGAAGTGGAGGTGAGTGAAGCCGATGGCCGGGTGGAGTCGTTTGTGGTCCCGTTCGCCGCAGTGCCGCAGTTGCTGCGCCAGGGCCAGCAGCGCGCAAGCCTGACCGTGGGCGAACTGCGTCACGCAGAACTGGCCAGTGCACCGACGTTTGTCGAAGCAACGTTGCGCCGTGGCGTGGGCAGCGCATTCACGGCCTTTGGCGGTGCGACGGCGTCAGAAGGCTACAACGCGATCATTCTGGGCGGTGCCTTGAACACGCGCATCGGCGCCTTCTCCGGCGACGTAACGTTCTCCGACACCCGCCTGCCGGTGGCCGTTGAGGGATTTGGCGGTCGCATGCAGGGCCAATCCTACCGCCTGGCCTACAGCCGTAGCTTCAATACCGCCACCAGCTTCACGTTGGCTGCGTATCGTTACTCGACCGAGGGTTACCTGAACCTCTCTGACGCGGCACGCTTGCGCAGTGACCTGGAGACAGGGCGTGCAGGTGCCGGACCGTCCCGCCAGCGCAGCCGCCTGGACCTCACCTTGAACCAGCAATTGCCAAAGGGCTCGTTGTTTCTCAACGGCAGTACCGCAGACTACTGGAGCGAGAACCGCCGCACCACGAATTTCTCATTGGGCTACAACGGCCGGCTGGGTCGTGCCTCGTACAGCGTGAGCGCCCGGCGGACGCTGGAATCATCCCTTCTGGGCGGCGCCCAGAAACAGACCACCGGTGCGTATCTGAGCGTGAGCATGCCGTTGGGCCGGGCGCCCGCCGCGCCGCGCCTGAGCGCCAGCGCGAACAGCGGCCAGAACGGCGGCAACTATCGTGCGGGTTTGAGTGGCAACTTTGGGGAGAGCAGGCAAGGCAACTACAACGTGTCGATGAGCCAGTCGTCGGGTGGCCGGGACGTGGGGATGAATGTCGGCTACGTGGCGCCGATGGCGAGCCTGTCAGCGTCGTGGAACCGCAGTGAGAACAGCCAGCAACTGGGCCTGTCGGCATCCGGTGGCGTGCTCCTGCACGCAGGTGGGCTGACGCTGTCCCAGCGCATGGGCGATACGGTGGGCCTGGTGCATGTGCCCGATGCCGTCGGCGCGGGCGTGGGCAACCAGCGCGGTGTCAAGACCGACCGGCGCGGCTATGCCGTCGTGCCGTTCCTGAGCGCTTACCGGATGAACGACATCCCGGTCGACCCGACCGGCCTGTCATTGGACGTTGAACTGAAGGCGGGCTCGGCGTCTGCCGTGCCGACCGCTGGCGCCGTGATCAAGGCGGTCATTCCAACCTCGAGTGGGCGCAGTGCACTGATCGAGGCGCTGGATCATGACGGGCAGCCATTGGCATTTGGCCTGGATGTCTACGACGAAGCCGACCGGGTGGTGGGCGTGGTCGGACAGGGCAGTCGCTTGTGGGTGCGCGGCATCAACGAAAAAGGCACGCTGCGGGTCCAGCGGGGCGATGACGTGATGAGCCATTGCGCCATCGACTACGACCTGTCGATGGCCACCGAAGGCGCGCTCTACATCTCCCAGTGCCTTCGCTCCACCCGGGCCATGACCAGCACTGCAGATGGCGCGGCCCACTAACAGCGGAGACATGCAATGAACATCACGACGAACATCCATCCCAACATTCAACGTGGCGCTCTCAGGGCTGCGGCGGCCGCAACGCTGTGCCTGGCCGCCGCCGGCGCCTCGGCTGCCTGCACTGCGAACAGCGGTCATTTCATCGGCACGCGTGCATCCGTGCCGCATGAAGGCTTCAGCGCGGGCGAGCAGGTCAACGGAGGGGGCGCGAATCCTATGGTCTTCAAAGACTGCGACCGGTCAAGCGGTGCCGATCTCAGTATTGGCACGACCTTGACGTACATCGGAGAAATCGGTGGACACCCGACCTTCCGCACTTCAGATAGTTCTATTGGTGTTCAGCTGCGCTACCGCTATCTTGAAGCGTCCGGATTCAGCGGGGATAGGTGGTCAGACTGGATCTACGTAAGCGATACGCGTCGAAGGTTTCACGCGAAATCATCCTATGACCGTTACTCGGAGCTGTCGGGGCTCCCCATCGATGTCGTGGCTGACTTCATCGCGCTGCGTGACATCGATAGCAACGCGAGCATCAGCGTCGCCGACCTGGATCCGCCGTTCGAGCTGCAGGATCACACCTATGGGCAGGACCTTGCCGATGCGCTGGTAACGGGCTTCACCATTAAGCCCTACGTGTATGCTTCCTGCGGGTACACGCGGAGCCCGCCCAGCACACTTGCGCTGGCGAGTACCAGCGTCGGCAATCTGAAGTCGGAGGGCGATCTCGGGCCAGCCGTGAACTTCTCTTTTGCCTGGCGATGCGTGGGGGGGGATGACCGCCCAGGTGGCGCCGATTTCCAGTTCATGTCGAGCAAAGCACTGGGTACGTCGAATGGCCTGTTGAGTGTGGACGGCGATGCCAGCGGCGTCGATATGCTGGTCACCATGAAAGACAGGACCGGGAAGCAGATGCCTGTTCCACTGGGGACGCACTGGTGGGCCTCCCACCACTATGGCCGTGGCTATCCTTTGCCGGATGTTGGCAGCCAGGACATGCAGGTCCGTTTCCGCAGGAACAAGGACGAGCTCAAGCCCGGCAGTGCCAGCAGCACCATGACGGTGCGCTTGTCGTTCTTCTAGGCGGAGGCAGGACGATGCGCCCGGTGAATCTCATCAATTGCGTGCTGCTGCTCGTGCTGTCATTCCCGGCTGCAGCGGACCTGAAGGTGCATGGCACGCGTGTCGTGTTGGATGGCGATGTGAAGGCGGGCACCATCCGTATCAGCAACAGTGGTGATGCGCCGGTGCTGGTGCAGAGCTGGATCGACAGCGGCGAAGCGGATGCGAAGCCGGAGCAGCTTCGTGTGCCGTTGACAACAACAACGCCGATGTTCCGCTTGAACCCGGCTGAACGCCGGAACATACAGGTGCGTGTAGCTGCGCCTGGGCAACTGCCGGCGGACCGTGAATCCTTGTTCTGGCTGAATATTCTTGATGTCCCTGCACGCAACGCGGGGGGGAGCCGCACGGCTGTCGAGCAGGCGGTGCATGTGCGGCTGAAAGTCTTCCATCGGCCTGCCGGCCTGCCAGGCAAGCCAGAGGAGGCTGTCGATGCCATGCAATGGGACATCCAACGTTCGGAAACGGGTGCGTGGGTGCTCCGCGCCCTCAACCCATCACCGTACTTCGTGAGCCTGCGAACGGTGGCGCTGAGCGGGCGGGTCGTTCCGGTGAGCGCGGTTGACGCGGCTGTCCCACCTTACGGTGAGTGGCGTCAAGTGCTGGCCAAAGACGGGTCCCCGCATGATTCGCATCCATCGCTGCAGCTCACCTGGATTGACGGTGAGGGCCGCGTCCATGATTGGGCCGGGCAGGTTCGGAGCGGCGCGCCGGAATGAGGGGGCACCGGGTGTGTGTCACTCTACCCAGGTCGCGTCGCCTTCAGCCGAGTGCTCGATACCCTTGGCATCGATCCACAGGAACTTCACCGGCACACCTTCGCGGCGACGCGCTGGTGGGCTGGAAAGCGTCTGGGTCCAGCGTCCCCGCGGTGGAACCTGCGCGGCGCTTGCGTCGAGCGGAACCGGCTGTCCGTCCAGGAAGAGTTGGGCGAGGCTGACGAAGTAAGGGCTGGCGTTGGATGCCTGCAGCCGGGTCTGCCCTTGGCTGTCAGTCTGCACACTCCATTGCAGTGCCGTGGGTGCGGCGTCAGGTGCCCCCGGCAGCCCAGACGGGCGATGGAATACTTTCAAGCGCCAGCGCATGGCGAATTGAAGTGGGCCCGGGGGAGCGGCGGCGGTGCGCGCCGGGATGTCCATGATGTTCAGCCACAACAGTGATTCGCGGTCCTTGGGCAAGCCGGCTGTGTTGGCGGTGCGGAGCTGGATATCGCGGTTCGCTCCCGCCTCGAGCCGGAAGATTGGGGGCGTGGCGATAAGCGGCGTTTGTAGCCGCTCCAACGGTGTGTCGCTGTCAGCGGTATCCAGCCACACCTGCACCAGCGAGGCCTGGGTTCCGGTATTGTGGACCCGGATACTGGTGGCCGTCGGGCTGTTGTCCTGATGCACCACACGGGTCGCGTCGACCCGCAGGTCGGCCGATGCCACCACCGGCATTGCCGCCAGCAACAGGGCTGAGAGTGTCCGCATGAGGGTTATGGTCGTCATCTAGTAGGGAATTGCTTCAATTGTCAGCGTGCTGCTTGCGGTGCCCGGAACCAGGGGTTTCGCGGTGCGGATGAAACGCACCTGCATGGCCTGGCTGCCGTTCACGGGCAATCCGCCGGTGCCCGGGCTCAGCCGGTTTGCGTACCATGTGTCGAACAGGATGGGCTCCTGGCTACCGTCCTTCCTCTCCAGTGTGACCAGCATGTTCACACCTTCGGCCGTGCCTGATGTGGAAAGCTGCCCGGGCGTGCCGGCAACTGCGGCCGTGGATTTGAAACGGAAGTCGCCCCTGCCGCTGTGCCCCTGGTTGCCGGCCCTGCAGCTCCAACTGAAGGAGAACTCGGCCGCGGGACCCATGTCCCCCGCCTCGCGCAAGGCAGACATCTGTGTCTCCGGCAGGCGAAGGGTCGCCGGAGGCCTGGCGCTGAACGAGCAGCTGGCCTCCACGCGGGGGCTTCTCCGGACTCCTTCGACCGAAAGCTGATTAAGCGAAAGGCCATAACTTCCGTCCACGGCGCGCAAGGGTTCCATGTCACCCATCCGGATGGACTCCCCTGAGAAATGGCGCAGCGCAACAAACCGATAATCGAGTTCGATGGGAATGGATGAGGTAGGGTTGCCTGGGATGTCTGCGGTGTAGGCGGTGACCCTGGAGCTTGCGGTTCCCGGCTCCATCCAGCCGGAACGCGTGCCATCGGACCGGATGTAGCGGTACTCCATCTGTATCCCGATTCCGTCATGTTCCGTCCGGAAGGTGAAGCGATTGTCGTGCCGCCCGGCAAGACCCGTGGCCGTTCCAATTGTGATGTCGGCTGATGCACCAGGATCACAATCCACATAGTAATTGACTGTGGCGCGAGCCCAGCCAACAACGATTTCGCCTTCTTCGTACGAATCGTAATAGCCGGGCGCCGAGGGCATCCATTTCTGTGGCCCGGCAACGCAACCGGCGTGGGCTGCAGCGCTCCACGCCATCAGCCCTGCGCCAACCAGCAGCACGGGGCCGGTCTGCCATCGGGTAATCACGGCGAGGAGAGCCTTGTTCATGAACGCATGTGTGGACAGGGGCACCGGGAGGAGGATAGAGCAGGAGTGCGCTGTCGCCAATGAACCTGCCCGACACCCTGATCCCCCCGGTCTGGCGCTGCAGGTTGGGCGCGGTGGAAGGTGACCCGCACGTGGCCGTTTGCCTGAAAGAGGGCTGATATACAGCTGATTTGAGCATCACCGGTGTGCGACAATGCCACCCGCTACAGAAATGTCTCCTTGCGGGCTTCGCGCTGGCTTTGCGTCTGCCAGCGGGTTGAGTACATGATGAGTTGCCGCCGAAAAATGGGCGGCCGGGCGTGGAAACCCGTTGACTATGTGCTGTCTACGCTTGCCAGCCGGCGCCGCCTCGCGCGGTGCCGGCTGGCAATCCGTTCGCGCTTCATGGCGGGCGGTACGTGGGGTGTGCGCAAGCACGCCCGCCGGCCAATAGCACTTAGTCACCGGTTTCCACACACGTACTGCCCGCCGCCTTTGTTAAGGGCGGTGGTCCCTCATGCCTTGCACGGAGACCGCCATGAACGCATCCGATGTTCCCCCTCTGCGCCCCCAGTACGCCCCGGCCAACGCCGATGAAGGCGAGGAAGTGAGCGCAAAACCGGACCCTAACAACCTGATCGCGCTGTTGCATCAGATCGGTCGAGGTGTAGCCGCCGATGGGCAACCCTGGCCTGAGCGCCACCAGCTGCCGGGCCGCTGCCTGGCGCTGGCCGACGGCGATGGCGCGTTGGCAGGTCTGCGCATCGTCAACGAAATCCTGCTGGCCGCCGAGCGTGCGCGTCAGAACGGTGGCCCGGAACACTACGTGGGCGACCGCGTGATGGAAGGGCTGAAGCTCGCGGCGCTGGCGTTGACCAACCACGCCATCTATCGCCTGCAGCCTGCGTAGATCCATGCCTGGATGCCGTTGGCGTCGTTGCGCCGCGGCCATTCAATGGCTGCGCCGAGGGCATTGCGCCCCTCGACGGCATACCTCACTTGGCCGGCTTGCACGCCACGCCGTGGATCACCCAGCTCCGCAAGCGCGCCGGCGCAGCCATTGCGGCCACCCCTGGCCTCTCCAACGTGACTGCGCCGCCGGCCTCCAGCCCTAGGAGCATGAGGAAATGCCAGCCAGGCGTGGCCTGGCGCTAGTGGGGGCTCTGGTGACCGGGCTGCAAAGGCAGCCATGCAGAAACCGCGCTGGCACCCCAGGCCACCCAGGCACCCAACCCCATGTAGACCAGCGCCTGCAGGCTGGCTGCAAGCACGAACGGTTCGGCGCGCTGGGCCATTGGCAGGCACAGGCCACCCAGCACCAGCAGACCGGCCAGCAGCAACGCCGCCGAGCCGATCGACGATCGATCGAAGGCTGCGCGCGGCACCACCGCGCAGGCAAGTGCCACGCAGAACGGCAACAGCAGCGGAACCGCTTGCCAGGCCACACCCACGACCAGGCTGACCGTGGCGATGGATGCCCAGCAGATCCTCTCGTGAACCGCCGGGTGTTCGCGGTGTGCCAACCACACACTCAGGGCATGGATCACCGCCGCGACCGCGCTGCCCAACAGCAGTCCTGCGGCAACGTCGCTCCAGTAGTGAACCCCCAGCCAGACCCGTGCCATGCCGGCGACCACACCGGCCAACAGGGCGATGCCCACTATTCCTGCTCGCATGAGCCTGCCGGTGATGCGTTGGCGGGCCAACAACCACAGCGCGGCCAGCACAAAGAAGCAGGTGGCGCTGGTGGTATGCCCACTGGGCATGGAGGGGCCGGCGGCACCGGCAAGGCTGAGCGCGGCATCGAAGCTGAAGGGGCGCGGCACGGGAAAGACCACCTTGATGGCCTGCACTGCAAGCGTCACCGCCATCAAGGCCATCAGCATCAGGCGGGTTGCCTGCGCGCCGAAGGCCACCGAGAGGATCGGCATTGCCAGCAGGTAGAACCAGAATTCGCCCAGGACGTTGCCAAACACCGCCAGCCCCCGCACCGGCCACTGCTGGGTGCGCTGCACGCGGTCCACCTCAGCCTGGCGGAAGGCAGAGGCGGGCCCGAAGCGCGTGACGGGACGTACTTCGCTCTCGGCTACTGCGTGCAAGCGCTGATACGCGCGCTCCAGCTGCTGCGGGAAGCGCGTGCGCAGCTGGCGGGCTCCGTCACGGCTGACCCAGCGCGCCTGGATGATCTCCCGCCCGAGGTGCGGCGCACCCAGCAGGTTCACCGCATTGCCCTGCACCTGGACGGGTTTGAGAGCACGGCAGGCGAAGACATGCACGCCCGCCTTGTCTTCCAGCAGGTGGGCGGTGGCGACGGCAAGCCCTGTTTCTTCCAGCGTTTCGCGGGTGGCGGTGTGCCACGGCAGTTCACCCTGTTCTGATGTTCCGCCGGGCAGCTGCCAGCGCGAGGTAGCATCCTGAACCAGCAGCATTCGCTCCCCCGAACGCATGACGCAGACCGAGGCGGCCCCGGCCAGATGGGGTACGAGCAGCAGTGTTGCGAGCAGCACGTATCGCAGTGAGGGGGGGAACGCGAGGAGGGCTGAAAGGGGCATGGCACCAGCGCTTGAGGGAGGCCATGCCGATGGTGAAGTCCGGTAGAGCCGATCACTATCGGATTTGTACGAATCCGATAGTGCTTTCAGAAGATGCACGCCACGCTTGGATGGCCTCGGCACTGCAATGCCGTCAAGCCAGTGCCCGGGGCTCTTGCCGCGCATGCAGGTGGCTGTCCAGTCGATCCAGCAGGAACCAATTGGCTGGGTCCTGCGAGATGAAGTCGCTTGCCGTCTTCAGTAGTGCCTGTATGCCATCGGGTGCAGTCGGGCTCTGGCTGTAGTGCAGCAGTTCCAGATGCCCGCTGCCGCGGCGCCCGATCCAGCTGGCTGCCAAGAGCACCGGGCAACCTGCCTTGTTGGCCAGTTGCAGCGGCGCCAATGCCAGGAGGGCATCGCGCCCCAGAAACTGGCAGCGCACCGGGTCGCCGAAGCGCTGTGGTCCGATGGCGGCAGGAAGGTCGACAAAGACCACCGCGGTGCCGCCCCTGCGCAAGTGGCGGAACAGGGTCGTGGCCAAGTGCGGTGCACTTGGGTGCACAACATCCACACGGTGCCCAAACGCTTCCAGGCTCTTCAAAGCCCGGTACATGGTATCTCCCTTCTGGCATAACGCGGGTACCAGCACGTGAGTGGGCCGGGGATGGGCCTCGATTACCCTCGCCACTGCCAGGCGGTACTCACCGGTGTGCAGCAGGGCGATGAGGCCGCCGCAGTCTGCCATGCTCGACCACCACCCCTCTGGGTCGTTCCACTCCATGGCGTGGATGCGTCGGCGCCATTGCGCCAGATGCTGGATTTCGTAACGACGGAAGCGGACATCGCGCAGCAGTTCGATGGCTACGTGCAGCGCCGCCTGCTCGATGGCGTCGGCGCGGTCCAGACCCAGGGCCTGGAGATGACAGAACGCGGCCGCATACCGTGATTGGCGCAACGGCCCCCCTACTACCTGCGAACACATCGCAGCGCGCATGATTGGCGCATCCAATCGACCGGGCAAGGGCGCGGCGGCCATCACCAGCAGGTGGCGCAGCAGCTGGCCGCTGACCTGGCCCACTGCCTTGCGGGCAATCCAAGCCTGGCTCATACGGGCACGGCTTCGCCATGCGGCGCAGCCATCGATAGAAGTTTGCCATCCTGCATGCGATAGCGCTGATCGCAGGCGGCGACCAGTTCGGCATCATGGCTGGCGATCAGGCAAGTGATCGGCAACGACCGAAGCGTGTGGATGACAGCGTCGCGCGCATCGCGATCCAGGTGCGCGGTCGGCTCATCCAGGATCAGGAGGTCTGGCTGCATATACAGAGCGCGAGCGATCAGCAGGCGCTGGCGCTGGCCACTGGACAGCTCAACCCCAGCAAACCCCAGCTGTGTGTTGTAGCCAGCCGGCAGGGCCAGGGCTGCCTGATACAGGTTTGCCTGCTCCAGTGCCCGCTGCAGACGGTGTTCGTCGCGCACGGGGCAGTCGGCGTAGATGTTGTCCATCAGGCTTGCCGGCATTACTTCATCATGATCGCCGACCAGTGCGATGCGCCGGCGGTACTGGTCCAGGCCGAAGCGCTGCAATGGAACGCCATTGACCTGGACAGCGCCCTCGTCCAATGCGTGAAAGCCGGCGGCCACCTTCAGCAGGGTGCTCTTGCCACAGCCGGAAGGGCCGGTAACAACGGTCTTGCTGCCCATGGGCACGTCAAGATGGAGGTCACGGAAGGTCGGGTTGTCGAAGCTGCCATAGCGATGCGTGGCGCCACAGATCGTGAGACTGCGCACTGATTCGTCGCCGTCCGCTGCGCTGGAGCGGTAGCCGGCGTCGCAAGGCAGTTCGGGGGTCTCGTCAGTGATGTCAGTGGTCCGTGCCAGCTCCACCTGCGCCAGGTGTAGGCCGGCATAGCCTTCCATCATGCGCTGGGTGCAACCCATGAACATGTCCTTGTACAGGACGAACGAGAACAGGTCACCGATGGTATTGTCGCCACGCAGCACAGCCAGGGCGCCCAGCGCACTGATCACCAGCGTATTGGCATGCGAAATGGCTTCGTGCGCCGTGCCGGTCATCGCCTGGATGCGGTCTACACGCGCCCGTGTACGCTGCACTTCGGCCTGCTGGTTGGCCCAGTCGGCCAGCCGCACGCCTTGCTGGCCCCGCAGCTTCACTGCTTCCATCGCGGTGACCGCACGCAACAGCGTGTGGTTGCGCGCTGTTTCCGCGTCGATGGATCGCCGTTGCGCCTTGGCCATGGCCGGGAGGCTGATGGCGCGAATGGCAAAGAACAGCAGGCTCAGGCCTACCGCCGCGCCCGCCAGTTTGACGTTGATCAGTGCGATCAGTACCAGGAAGACGATCGCGAACACAGCGTCAATCGCGATATCTACCCAACCCTGTGTGTAGGCAGTATGCGCCAGGTCTGTGGCTTCCAGCCGGCGCAGCACGTCGACCGGACGCCGCCGCTCGAAATAGCGTGTTGGCAGGCGCAGCAGGCGCGACATCAGGCCGACCGACAGGTCGGTATTGATCGATGCCCGCAGGCGCTCGTTGATCAGCGTGCGCAGCCAGGAGGCAGCGACGCTGATGGCAAAGATCAGGCCGAACACATATAGCAGAAGATAAAGCAGCTCCTGATCATCCTTGACCACCACTTCGTCGATCACCAGCGAGAACAGCTTGGGAGATGCGATGGCCACCAATTGCGCAAGCATCGCCAGCACGGCAAGCGTTGCCAGGTGATTCAACAGGCGGGGATTGCTGGCCAGTACGCTGCGCACCGAGAGCGGGGAGGGCATATCCGTATGCCCTTCCTGCGTGAAGGATGCGGTTGGGATCAGCTCCAGCGCGGCACCGCTGAACAGCGGTATGGCTTCGGCCCAGCGGAATTGGCGGCGTCCAACGGCCGGATCAATGATGGAAAGGCCGCGTTGGCTGACCGCCTCGACCACGACGAAGTGGTGCTGGTCCCAGAACAGGATGGCGGGCAGGCGCAGTTCGCCGATGTCCTGCAACGAAAGTTGGAGAGGCCGCCCGGCAAAGCCGAGCTCCTCACCGATACGCATTGCCTGGAACAGCGACAGGCCATCGCGGGAGACGCGGTATCGCTGACGCAGGTGCTGCAGGCCAACCTGCTTGCCATGGTGTTGGGCGACCATGGCCAGGCAGGCAAGGCCGCATTCAGCCACCTCGCCCTGCAGTACCGGGGTTATCTGGCGTCGGCCGAGGAGGGAGCGGAGAAAGGATGTGAAGTACTTGCGCATCACGGGTGCTCGTTGGTCAGCAGGACGTCGCCAGTGTTGCGGGTCCATCCCCTGAGGACGGGAAGAAACAGCCACTCAAGCAGGTTCACCTCCTGCAGGCGCACCGATCCTTGTAGATCCATGCCGTCCTTCAACCATTCCGGACGGATACGCACGCTTGTCGGCGACATGTCCAGCGCCACGTCGGCGAGAAACGCTGGGGAGTCCTTCTGATCAGGAAGGCCTGGAATCGAGAGCGTGCCCGAGGTCAGGCGCAGGACTCTTCCTGGCACCAGTCCATGGCGCTCATACGGGAATGCATCGATGCGCACGTGGACGGTGTCCCCGACCTGGACGAGCCCGGCCGTTCGCTGAGGAAGACTCAGCCGCGCCATTGGTTGGCGCCGGTCGACATCGGTCCGGATCAGTGCCAGCGGAGCCCCGGGAACCAGGTTGTCTCCGACGGCCGACGACACCATGTCGACAGTGCCGGCGACCGGTGCAAATACCGTGTAGCCGCGCTCGCGGTCCTGGGCATAGATGCGCTCCTTAAGGTCGTTGCTGCGAAGCAACAGGCTGTTGAGGCGCGTGCTCAGTTCTTCTTCGGCACGTTTGCGTTCGTGCAGCAGTTGGGTGCGGCGCTGACGAGCGGCAAGTATGGAGGCCTGCATGTTGGCGTGCTCGGCGCGTAGCTGCTGCTGCCGGGCCTGGGCGTCTTCGAGTTCGAGCTGGGTGACAAAGCGTTGCTCCGCCAATGCCTGGTAGCGCTGCCGCGCACTGTCGGCCAAGCGCTGTCGGGCCCTAGTGGCTTCCAGTGCGGCACTCAACGCGCGCAGCTCTTCGTCCACCTGCTGGGTCTGTTCGTCGATGCTACGCAGGCGGAGCTTGTGAAGGGCTTGCGCCTGCGTGGTTTCGTGCTGCACGCTGGAATGCACCTCCTGCAGGCTCTGCAGGCCGAGTGTGCCGGTGCTGAGACCGTGTTCGGATACAGCGTCAAGTTCTGGAATGGTGACGCTGGCCAGGGGCTGGCCTGCTTCGACTTTCTCCCCAGGTGCAACCCGCAGCGCTTGCAATACGCCGGCACGTTCGACATTTACCCGGGTGATGTTGCCCAGTGCGATATACCCACGCACTTCTTCGGTGCGCGCATAGCGCCCCTTCAACAGCACCACAAGCACGAGTGCGGCGACCACCGCCAAGGCCCACGACAGTGCGATGCAGGATATTCCGGTGCGTGGAAGAACCTGGCCCAGTTTCTCGATCATCAACAGCTACCCACAGCAGAGCGAGGCGGAGGGCCGCCTCGCGGGTTCACGCATCGCTCAGTGGCTCAGCACCACTTCCACGGGCGCCATTCCCACTTGATCAGCGCGATCGCACCGTAGATCGATAGGCCGGCGCCGATAATGACAAGACCGGCACCACCGCCTCGAATGGACTGAGCCTGGCTCTCAGACAGGGTCTGCATCGTTTCTCTCCTAGCGTTGAAGCGTCGTCGAAGCTGACGACGCCCGAATGATGTAGGCGGTGTGAAGGCGTTGATATCGGACACGTTCGAGAGCAAGCGCGGGCTCGCCCCACGTCATGGAATGAAATGGGCCGAGCATGGGCTCGGCTACAGGATGCCCAAGCCAAACGTGGAGGCTGTTTGCAGAAACGCCGGTGGGCTCAGAAATCCATCGTCGCCGACACCAGCACCGTCCTCGGTGCACCCAGCGCCAGGCTCGACAGCAACGGCATGCCCCAATACGACTTGTTGGTCACGTTGTTGACGCTGGCCCGCAACGCAAGTGGTCGCCCGGCCAGCGTCGTACTGTAGCGCGCGCCGACATCGAACAACGTACGCCCCGGCACCGACAGGCGATTGTCGGCACTGATGAACTGCTTCGACATCGCCGTGGCATTGCCGGTCAAGGTCAGGCCCTGCAAGGTCGGCACATCCCATTCCACCCCCAGCTTGGCCTGCCGCTGCGCAACCGCCGTGGCGATGCGGCCTTCATTCACGCCGCCGGCCGTGCGGGTCTGCTTCGGCTGCACGTAGGCCACGCCACCCAGCAGACGCACGCCATCCAGCGGCGCACCGAAGAAGCCCCATTCCACGCCGCGGTTACGTTGTTCGCCACCAAACGAGAAGATATTCGTGACCGGGTCGGTATAGCTGCTCGGTCGCTTGATCTCGTACACGCTGAAGGTGTGCGCGAAGCTGCCCAGGTCCAGCTTCAGGCCCAGCTCCTTCTGCTTGGTGCGGAACGGTGCGAACACATCGCCGGCATTGGCGGCGGTCATCGGCGCGGTGGCGCCCTGGCTGAGGCCTTCGATGTAGTTGGTGTAGAGGGAGACCGTGTCGGTGGCTTTCACCAGCAGGGCCGCTGCCGGCGTGGTGGCGCTCTCGTCATAGCGAGAGGTGCGTGCACCCGTGGACACGTTGAAGGTCTCGCTGACCACTTGCTGGCGGCGCACGCCCAGCGTCAGCTGCACGCGGTCATCGGCGAAGGAAAGGGTGTCGGCGAAACCGAGACTATCCAGCTTCAGCTCGGTATGCGAGATGTGCGGTGCCACGAACGGCGCGGCCGGGCCCCACACCGGGTCGTACAGGTTGGTGGTCCAGTCCCAGCCCGGCACACTGCGGCGGCCGTAGTCGTTCTGGGTGTGCTGGTAGTGGGTTACGTTGGCGGCCCATTGGTGGCCGACGCTGCCGGTGTGGAACGAACCGCGCAGGCCGGCATCTCCGGACTGTTTCTTGATGTCGAAGGCGAGCTGGCCGATTACCGTGGTGAAGTCGCCGGCCGGATTGAGGATCTGCGCGCTGATCGAACCGTTGTAGCGGTAGTCGGTCTTGCTGGTGCCGTAGGCGAGGTAGGCCATCAGGCTATCGTTGATATCCAGTTCGCCGCGTAGCATCGCGCCCTTGTCCTGGCTGTCCACGTAGGCCCAGTCCGGGTTGATCAGCGTATCGCCTCGTGGCGGACGTGGAATGGCCACGCCCGGTGCCAGGCCGACGCCACGTGCCGGGCCGTCAACACGGTCATCGGCGCTGTACAGATCCGCCGACAGCCGCGCACGTTCGCCGTGCCAGTCCAGTGCCAGTGCGCCGAGCTGCACCTTCTTGCTCTGCTTGCCGACCGCGCCATCGCCATCACGGTAGGCACTGTTGAAGCGGATGCCGAACTGCTTGTCGGCGCCCAGGCGGCGACCCATATCCACATGGGTGCCGAACTGCGCATCGGAGGCGAAGTTGGCGCTGACCCGCAGCAATGGCTGCTCGCCCGCGCGCTTGGGCACCAGGTTGACGCTGCCGCCGACCGAACCACCCGGCGGCATGCCGTTGAGCAGCGCAGACGGGCCCTTCAGCACCTCGATGCGTTCGAGCATTTCCGGCGAGGTGCGGTAGTACGGCGCCATGCCGCTGAGGCCATTGAAGGTGGTGTCGCTGGTGTTGGAGGCGAAGCCACGGATCGCGTAGTTCTCGCTCCAGGAACCGGTGACGCCGTTGCTGAACACCGTAGGGTCGGTGGCGGCGATGACGTCGGTCAGGTCCTTGGCCTGGCGATCGCGGATGAACGCCTCGGTGTAGCTCACCGTGCTGAACGGCGTGTCCATGAAGTCCTTGTCGCCGAGCAGGCCGACGCGGCCGCCGGCGGCCACTTGCCCGCCCGCATAGTCTGCAGTGACCCGGCGCTGTTCCTGCACCTGCACCGAGGGCAGGGTGGATGGTGCGGTGTCGGCCAGCGCGGTAAACGAGGCCAGCAGCCCCAACGCCAAGGCGGACGCCCGGTAGCGCAGGGGCATGCCCGGCGGATGCATCAGGCCGGAGGATGCGGCGGCAGCACGATGCTGTGCAGAAATGAAGTTGTAAACGGTCATGCCAGAGTCCTGTGAATCGCAGGCGCGAGCGCGCCTGACGCGCTGCCGACGGCAAGCACGGGGAGAGGGCGCAGCGCAGGGTTGTTGGCTGGGTGGGGACCTGGCGGGAAGTGAGCCATGGGCTCGACTACGGGCAGCGTGGTGGACGCATTCCGAATTAGTTGAGTAAATTAAACTAAATCAATCGAAGCGGACAAGAGGGTCCCTTTGCTGGCACCCTCAGCAGGGTATGAACACGCACCGTAAGAGCCCCCACCCCGATCCAACGGCACCGACCCGTGGCCGTCCGCCCACCATCACCCCGGAGCGCCTGGCCGACATCGGCATCCGCCTGGGCCTGCCCAACTTGACCATGGCCAACGTGGCCGCCGAACTGGCGGTGACCCAGGCGGCGCTGTACAAGCGCGTGGCCAACCTGGAGGCGTTGAAGCGCCTGGTGGCGGAGGCGGTGTTCCAGCGCTGGCAGATTCCGCGCGCGTCGATTGACGCACCGGGTGGGCTGGAGGCCTACCTGATGGGGTTCGTGGAGTCACTGTGCGAGGTGGTGAAGGCGCATCCCGGGCTGCCGCCGTACCTGCTGCGGCGCACGGTGGCGACCGCGCCGATGCTGGAGAAGATCGCCTCGCACCAGGCGCACGTGGCCGAGGTGTTCGGCCTGCCGGTGGACAAGGCGCGCTGGCTGCTGGCCACGATCGCGTTCTACTGCATCGCCGGCGCCGACACCATCTACGCGATTGCGGATGACGAGGAGGGGCAGGTGATCACCGAGTTCAAGCAGGGCATGCGGGCGCTGGTGATCGGTTCGCTGGAGGTATCGCGGCTTCGGTAGATCCACGCCATGCGTGGATGCCGTTGCACGGTTTGCCACGGCCCCACCTAGGCATGGCGTGGATCTACAATGCGGCCATGCCTGCCACACCCACCCTTGATGACCTTCGCCGCTACGCGGTGGCGCGCACCCTGTTCAAGCCGACCACGCTGCTGACGGCGATACGACGGCTGGGCTTCGTGCAGGCCGACCCGATCCGGGCACCGGCACGCGCACAGGACCTGACCCTGCGGCACCGGGTGAAGGACTACCGCGCCGGTGACCTGGAGCGGCGTTATGCGCGCCTGCCGGTGGAAGAAGATTGCCTGGTGAACTACGGCTTCCTGCCGCGCGAGCATCTGGCACTGATGCACCCGCGTGTCTCCAAACGCGAGTGGGACGCCGAGACCCATCGCCGTGCGGCCGACGTGTTGGCCTTCGTGCGCGAGCGCGGCAGCGTGCACCCACGCGAGGTCGACCAGGCGTTCGCGCATGGGCGGGTGATCAACTACTGGGGCGGCACCAGCAATGCCAGTACCCATCTGCTTGACGGCATGCACTACCGCGGCCTGCTGCGCGTGCAACGGCGTGATAGCGGTACGCGCATCTACGCGGTGGCCGATCATGCCGAGCCGGATGCCAGCGAACAGGCGCAGATCGAACGTGCCGCCGCCCTGATCGATCTGGTGGTGCGCAAGTACGCACCGCTGCCTTCGGCCAGCCTGACCTATCTGGTGCGCCTGCTGGGCTATGGCGCCCCACATCTGGCCGAGCAGACCCGCAAGGCATTGGCGTTGGCCAAGCAGCACCTGGCCAGCTGCACGCTGGACGGCACTACCTGGTACTGGCCGGCGGACGAGAATCCGCGTTCGCGCCGCCATTCACCGGACGAACAGGTGCGCCTGCTCGCGCCGTTCGACCCGGTGGTGTGGGACCGCCGTCGCTTCGAGCTGCTGTGGGATTGGGTGTACAAGTTCGAGGCCTACACGCCTGCACCGAAGCGCCAGTACGGCTACTACGCACTGCCGGTACTGTGGCACGACCAGGTGGTGGGCTGGACCAACCTGAGCATGCGCGAAGGTGAGTTGGTGTCGAACGTGGGTTATGCCGGCAAGTCGCTGGCCCGCGACAAGATGTTTCGTGGCGCGCTGGACGACGAGCTGCAGCGCATGGCGGCTTTTCTGTAGAGCCGAGCCATGCTCGGCTGTTTTTCGCGCGGGCCAGCAAATCGACGCAACGTTCATCGCGCCCGCTAGCCGCCAACCTTGGTTGGCGCTGGCTTCCACCGGTGCCCACCAAGGTGGGCAGCTACCGATTCAGCCGCCCATGCGTCACCATTGCCAGCACCACCACACCCGCGGCGACGCTGGTGTGACCGGACAGCGCGGCCAGGCCAGAACCCACGCCCAAGCCGCGCATGGCAAACACGGTACTGAACACCAGCAGTGCCCAGCCAATCGCGCGCAGCTGCTGGGTTGCCTGCGCGCTCAACACACGATGCAACACATCGCGCTGGTGGCGCTCCATCGCCAGCGCCAGGCAACCGAACGCGACCAGTGACAGCATGAACAGAATGACGTGGATCATGCGCTGGCCTCCGGTGCCGCAGTGCGTGACGCGGCAGACGGTCGTGCGCGTTTCACCTTCGGTGCGTGCTTCCAGGTGCGCCACGCCAGCATTGCATGCAGGGCGGCCAATGCCAGCAGGGTCAGGTCGGTACCGGCAAAGGCCCAATCACCTGCGGCCAAGGTGCGCCACAACGGATGTGCCGTCGTCGTCGCCGTCAGCACCGGCAGCAGCACCAGCAGCAACGCCGCCAGCAGGAACTGTTCGATCCACGCACGCTTGGGTGTGCGCAGCGTGGCGTGCACGAACATGGCCGCCCAGGCCAGGAAGAACACATGCATCTCCCACGCCGCGCGCCCATCCATGGCAGTCGGCAGCAGCCGGTTCGCCCACAGATACGCCGCCATCGCCACCGACAGGCCAGCAACCGTAGCGATGTTGAGCCGCTCGACCAGCCGGAAGCCGAAGTAAGGCCGTTGCGGGTCGGGCAGCTGGGTACGGCGCTTCACCGTCCACAGCACCAGCCCGGTGCCTACCATGGCGGTACCGGCCAGGCTGACGATGAAGTACAGCCAGCGCAGGGCGGCATCGGCGAAGCGGCCCAGGTGCAGGCCATACAGCACGCCCTGGGTATCAGCGGCGACGCCCGAGTGTTCCTTGACCTGCAGCAGCTGCCCACCGCTGCCGTCGAACAGTAGATAGTTCGGCGTGGTCGAAACACGGCTGGACTGCGCACGCACCACCGCCACGCGTGCGTTCTCGTCGCCGGGATTCTGCACCTGCACGCTGCCCACAGCGCCGGCTCCCCAACGCTGCTCGGCCTGCCGCACCAGCGCGCCGATGTCAGCAAGTGGAGCGGCGTGCCCCGCGGGCTTCTGCGGTGGCAGGAACAGGCGCATCTCGCTGACCACCTCGGCCTGCTGGCGCTTGTCCGGCAGTTTGGCCAGGCCCCACGGCATGTACAGCACCGCCAGCATCACCAGGCCGCTCCAGGTGATCATGAAATGAAACGGCAGGCCGAGCACCGATACCGCCGCGTGACCATCCAGCCACGAGCGCTGGCCCTTGCCCCAGCGGAAGGTGAAGAAGTCGGCGAAGATCTTCTTGTGGGTGATCACGCCGCTGACGATGGCCACCAGCATGAACATCGCGCATAGGCCGACGATCCAGCGGCCCCACAGGGCCGGCATGTAGTGCAGGTTGAAGTGGAACGCATAGAAGAAGTCGCCGCCGCCGGTGTCGCGTGCCTGCAGCGGCGCACCGGTGCTGGCGTCGAACAGGCCCGAGTCGAAACCATGCCGGCCTCGTCCACCCGGGCTGGCCCACATCGCCGACACCCAGGGCATGCGCGTACTTGGCAGGCTCAGGTTGATCTGGCTGGCTGCCGGTGTCTCGGCAATGATGCTGGAGACCGTGCGCTGCGCGACCATCGCCGCATCCGGCAACGTGGAGGGCGTGGCGATTTCCGGGCGGGTGTAGCGCGAGAGCTCGTCGCGGAAGTAGCTGGCGGTGCCGGTGAGGAACATCGCGTACAGGATCCAGCCTGCGAGCAGGCCGACCCAGATATGCAGGTCGGACATGGTCTGGCGGATGCCGCGTGGCTTGGGGGTGCGATCGACCTTGCTCATGCAGCGCCTCCGTTGCCGACCGTCTGTGCGATCAACCACAAGGGCAACGCGACGAGGAGCAGGCCCAGCCACGCGCGCCATGCCGAGCGCACCGCGAACACCCAGACCACGGCGCCGGCGTACAGCAGGAAGCTGGCCAGCATGCCGGTGAACACGGCTTGGCGGCCATCGATGGGCAGCGCCAGTGCGGCGATGCTGCACAGTGCGGCCAGCACGTAGCCGCCGAACAACGCGGCAATGATGCGTGAGACCAGGGGCAGCCACGCCAGCACGGAAGCGGTACGGGAAACGGTCAAGGCACTTCTCCAGGGCACCACGCGCCACGGCGTGGTGCCCTTGAAACGAGGATCAGAAATCGACGGTGGCCGACAGCACGGCGGTACGCGGCGTGCCCAGCCCGGAACCGAGGCTGCCTGCCCAGTACGCCTTGTTGGTCAGGTTCTGCATGGTGGCGCGCAGCACCAACGGGTGACCGGCGGCCTGCAGTGCATAGCGGGCACCGAGGTCGAACACGGTGCGGCCGGCCACCCATTGGCTGTTGTCGGCGTTGATATAGCCCTTGGACATACTGACCGCGTTGCCGGTGAGGGTGAGGCCTGCCAGGGCGGGCACGTCCCATTCGACGCCCAGCTTGCCCTGCCACTGCGGTGTGGCCGTCGCCAGCCGGCCTTCGTTGATACCGCCCTGGGTACGGGTCAGTTTCGGCTGCAGCCAGCCGATGCCACCGAGCACGCGCAGCTGTTCGGTGGCCTGGCCGAACACGGTCCATTCCACGCCCCGGTTGCGCTGCTGGCCGCCGAACGAGAACACATTGGTGGCCGGGTCGGTATAGGCGCTGGGCTTTTCGATCTCGTACACGCTCAATACGCTGGCCAAGCGGCCGAAGTCGAACTTGGCACCGGCCTCACGCTGGCGGGTCTTGAACGGCGGGAACACGTCGCCCGCATTCGCTGCGCTGACCGGGGCGGTGCTGCCCTGGCTCAGGCCTTCGATGTAGTTGGCATACAGTGACAGTCGGTCGCTGGCCTTGAACAGCAGTGCACCGGCCGGGGTGTTGGCGCTGGCGTCGTAGCGTGCGGTGCGCTTGCCGGTGCTGCCGTCGAAGGTATCGCTGAGCACGGTCTGGTGACGGATGCCCAGGGTCAGCTGCACACGATCATCGATGAAGGACAGCGTATCGGCGATGCCGAAGCTGGTGGTGCGCACTTCCGCGGTCTTCGGCAGCGACGCATCGCTGAAGCTGCGGTCGATGGCCGGGCCCCACTGTGGGGCGTACAGGTTGGTCACCCAGTCGCGGGCCAGCAGGTTGCGCTTGAAGCCGAACTTCTGGTCGTGCTGGTACCAGGCTGCACTGATGGCCAGCGCGTGATCGACCGCGCCGGTGCGGAAACGCGCCGACAATCCGGCTTCGGCGGTGTCCTTGCTGTAGATGAAGCGCTGGTGGGCGAAGTTGTTGCGGAAGTCGCCGGCTGCGTTGGTGATCAGCGTGGTGGCGCTGGCGATGGAGTCGAAATCGGTGTGGCCGTGGCCGTAGCTGGCATGCGCCTGCAGGTGGTCATTGATGTCGAACGACCAGCGCAGCGCGGCGGCCGAGTCCTTGACGGTGCTGAAGGTCCAGTCCGGTGCGAACAGGGTGCTGGCTTTCGGCGGGCGGGGCACGGCCAGGCCGGGCGCCAGCGAGACGCCACGGTTGAGGCCATCCACATGGTCGCGGCTGCTGAACAGGTCCAGTGACACCTGCGAGCGCTCACCCCGCCAGTCCAGGCCGAGCGATGCAAGCTGCGCCTTGTGCTGCTGGTGGTCGGTGGCGGTGCCGCCGTCGCGGTGCACGGCATTGAGGCGTACGCCGAACTGCTTGTCCGCGCCGAAGCGGCGGCCGACATCCAGGTGACCGCCCCACTGCGCGTCACTGCCATAGCTGGCGGTGAAGCGGGTCAGCGGCGTGTCGCCTGCACGCTTGGGTACCACGTTCACCGCACCGCCCACCGAGCCACCGGGCGGCATGCCGTTGAGCAGCGCGGACGGGCCCTTCAGCACTTCGATGCTCTCGGCCAGTTCGGGAGTGACGCGGTAGTAGGGGATCAGCCCGTACAGGCCACCAAAGCCGATATCCGACGAGGCGACACCGAAACCGCGGATGTTGAAGTAGTCGGTGATGCCACCGCTGGAGCCACTGTTGTAGACGCTGGGGTCGGTCAGTGCGATGACCCGCACCAGGTCCGGCGCCTGGATGTTGTCGATGAATCCGGCGGTGTAGCGGGTGGTGTTGAACGGCGTGTCCATGAAGTCGAGCTCGCCGAGCAGGCCGACGCGGCTGCCGCGCGTGACCTGGCCCCCCGCATAGGCATCGGTGGCTGCGGTCTTGTCGGCGCGCACGTTCACGGTGGGCAACTGGCGGGCGCCGTCGGGTGCATCGTTGGCGTGCGCGGCGATTGCGATCAACAAGGTGGGCAGCAACGCTGCACGGGCGGCCAGGGACAGCGCCGAGCGGCGTGGGAGGGGCAGGGTTCGCAGGGGGAGGGACATGGAGGTTCTCGTGTGGTGGGTCGTGCGATCGGCCAGCACGGCGCCGTCGGTGACCTGCAGGGGCAGGACGACGCGGGCTGTGGAATGGCTGGCAGAGGGCACGGCGCTGCCGCTGTGGCAGTGCTGCACGCGAGGTGCGTGGGCGATCTGTGGCTGGGTGGAACGAAGCGCGGGGCGTGGATGCTGCGGGGTGGATCAGATATCGTCGTCGAGGTCGTCGAGGTCCTGCAGGCCACCGCCGCGCGCCAGCACGCGCTCGTAATTGCGGCGGCGACGCTGGTCGGTCTCGGTGGTGGTCTCGCCACGTTTCCAGTAGCCGGCCACGGCAACGTCGCTGCGTTGCAGGCCGACCGTTTCGATGAAGTGGCGGCGCAGGGCACGCATTTCCTCGCGCTCGCCGGCCGCCCAGACCGTGCTGCCGGGCGCCGGCCGCAGTTGGCGCGCCTGCTGCAGCAACGGCGCGTCACCGGTGGCGAGGCGGTGCACGCGGATACCTTCAATGGCGGGCAGTTCGTCTACCGGGAAAGCATCATCCGAGGCGATCCAGGCCTGCGCATGCAGGCCGGTGGGCCACTGCCGCAGCAGGGCGAACAGGGCAGGGATGGCGCTCGGGTCGGCGAACAGCAGGGCGCAGCTGCCTTCGCGCTGCGGTACCTGCAGATGGGGGCGCGGTCCGCTCAGATCGAAGGCATCACCGGGGCGCAATGCACGTACCCAGGCCAGCATCGGCCCCGGCGCCTCGTGCAGCACTATGTCCAGGGTGAACTGGCGGGTTTCGGTATCGAGACTGCGCACGGTGTAGATCCGTGACACATCGCCGAACGTGGCGCCAAGCTGGATGCGCACGGCGGTGTTGGCACGCTGCCAGGGCGCGAGTTCTGCATGGTCCGGCAGCTGGACCACGAGGCGCAGCAGGCTGGCGCACGGCTGAGCAACCGCGACCACCTGGACCTGCAGCGCCTGCAGGCCGCGATCATGGTCGGCGCCGCGAAGCGGCCCGGCCGGGGTGATTGAAGTGGGGGACGCGGACATCGACAACGATCCTGGACACTGCAAATGCGAATTAGTTACATAATAGTAAACTAAATTGATCGTGCCGCAACCGGGGCCTGTCCACGGACCGCAGCGACGCGTTGACCACGGCGTCGCTGCGGACCACCATGACAGCCCTTGCCCGCGCACTGCGCAGGAACCGTTACCGCATGGCTGCACCGAAAAAGACCGCTGGCCGTGGGCGGCCGCCCAGCATCACCCGCGAGCGCATCGCCGACGCAGGCATTGCCATGACGCTGCCGGGGCTGAGTTTCGTGGGCGTGGCGGCGGCGCTGGGGGTCAGCCACATCGCGCTGTACAAGCATGTGGCGAATCTGGCGGCACTGCGCGAGCTGGTGGCCGAGGCCATCTTCGAGCGTTGGCAGGCACCGCCGCTGGATGCCGCCGGCCGGCGCAGCGTCGAGGAGGATCTGCGTGCGTTCCAGCGTTCACTGCGGACGCTGGTGGACGGGAATCCGGGCCTGGCGCCGTTCCTGGTCAGCCACGGCGCGAAGACACCGGAGATGCTGGCGCGCATCCAGCGCCACCATGCCGAATTCAGCCGCGTGCATGCCCTGCCGCTGGAGCAGGCGGCGTGGCTGTTGTCCACCGTGGCCTATCACGCCGTGGCGTTGGCCGACACCGTGTATTCGCGGCATGCGGTGGTGGATCCTACGCGACGTCCGCTGGATCGGAAGGCGCAGGAGGCCGAGTTCGACCGCAGCATGGAAGCGTTGATCATCGGTGCGTTGGCGATGTGCGGGCGCACGGCAGCCTCCGGGTAAGCCCAATTCCAGGTTGGCGCCGCGATACATCCTTGCCCACCAAGGTGGGCATCTACCGGTCACGCGGCATCCTTGTGCTCCGTATCATCCATGCCGGGGCTGACGCGGCGGCCGATGTCCTTCAACCGCGCCAGCTGATCCACCATCGACGGTGCATCATCCAGGCTGCCGACGAACGTCCACAGATAGGTCATCACCGCGTACACATGGCCCGGGGTAACCCCGTCGGTGGTGGCGAGACGGCCAATGGTGAGCGCGAACAGCACCGCCGCCGCCGCGCCAACGACCACGAAGGCACCGGCTTCGCGATCGGAGAGCAGGATGCGCAGCCGCGACAGCGTGGTGTAGTGGCGACGCAGCACCGAGGGACTGACCCGGTCGACCAGGCGGATCTCATGTTCCAGCCGGTTGTTCAGGCGTCCATGCAGCTGCTCGTTGCGGCGTGCGAACGACGGCAGCAGCAACAGCGCGCCCAACAACGCGACCAGGCTTGCAGCGCCCACCAGCGGCTCGATCGCCAGCAGCATCGCTGCCGCACCGAACATCGATACCAGCGCGGTGGCGATGATCGGCACGTGCTTTTCGAAGAAGTCGACGAACTCACGGGCCAGCACAACGCGCGCGGCCGAGGTGGAGGTGGCCTGGCCCAGCCTGCGCTGCGCCTGCACCACATTCACCGCCAGGTCGGCATAGATGCGGGTGAAGGTGCGGGTATCGACCGCACGGCGGGCGGCGCCGACCAGCCAGAACAGCAGCACCACGCCGGCGTAGGAGATGGCATGGCCGATGTTGCCGCGGATGATCGCGTCCACCGCGAAGCCGGCAAACAGCGGATACGCCAGCAGCAGCGCATTTTCCAGCGCCACCAGCGAAAAGGTGCCGGTGAGCTGCCAGGGGTAGGTGCGCAGGATGGCCTTGAGGGTGGCGGCCGCGTTCTGTTGGCCGATGCTGCCGGCGGCGGCCACCGGATCGTGCGGGTGTTTCATGGGGGTGCCTGGGCGAGGTGGAGACAGGGCAGGGGGCCGGATACCTGCCGCCTCCCTGGTCACGCCCAGTATCGGCGGCCCTTTGGAGCGGGTATGGAGGGACGATGGAGATTGCGTGGAGGAACCGGCGCCGTTCAGCGATGCGAATGCCCACCAAGGTGGGCCGCTACCAGGGCAGTGTCTACCGCCTCAACGGCGCGCATGCACCGGCCAACGGATCTCGAACGAACTGCCGCCACGTTCGGTGGCCCGGCACTGCGCGGTTCCGTGATGGGCCACGGCAATTGCACGCACGACGGCCAGGCCCAACCCGGAACCACCACTTTCCCGCGAACGCGAGACATCGGTGCGCTGGAAGGCCTCGAAGATGCCGTCGCGCAATTCGACCGGCACGCCGGGGCCGCCATCCTCCACGGCCACCGTGCAATGTCCCTGCGCCAGCGTCACCCGCACCCGCAACGGGCAGGGAATGGCATGGCGGCGTGCGTTCTCCAGCAGCGCCAGCACCGCCTGGCGGATGCGTGCCGGATCGCAATCCGCCAGCGACGGCCGTGCGTCCAGAGTTACCGAGAACCCGCTTTCGTTCAGTGCTTCGGACATGGCTTCCACCACCGCGGCCACCTGCACACTGACATCGCTGCGCTGCAAGCGCAGATCCAGGTGGCCACTCTCGGCCAGGCTGACCACGCGCAGGTCCTCGATGATGCGGGTCAGGCCTTCCAACTGCGTGAGCATGCTGTTGAACTGCTCCGGGCCCGGCTCGAACACGCCTTCGGCAATGCCCTGCAGGCGGCCGCGCAGGATGGTCATCGGCGTACGCAGTTCATGTGCGATCGCGGCGTTCCAGAACACCCGGTTCTCGGACATCCGGCTCAGCCGCTCTGCCATGGAGTTGAAATCGCTGACCAGCGTGGCCGCTTCGGCCATCGTGGTGTCACCACCGCGTGCACGCGCTTCCAGGTCGCCACTGGCAACCCGGCGCAGGCTTTCGGCCACCGAATTCAACGGCGTGATGATGCGCCGGGTCAGGCGCGAGGCGACCAGCGTGGCGAAGATGACGACCACGGTAGCGGTCAATCCGATCCACAGCCATTCCAGCCCGGACGGCATGATCGTTTCCGGCTCGTCGTACCAGCGCGGGTAGAACACCTCCATCAGGTAATAGAACAGGTAGAAGCCGCTGATCGACAGCACTGTCGAACACAGCGAGGCCACCGTGATGGACAGCGTGATCTGGCGTCCGATGCTCTTGCCCTTGGGGTTCATCATTCAGTCCAGGAAGCGGTAGCCGACGCCGCGGATGGTGGCGGGAATGCCGATCACGCCGGCATCCTCCAGCTTGCGCCGCAGCTTGCTGACATGGCTGTCGACGGTGCGTTCCTGCGCGTCGCCCTCGGGCAGGCAGGCATGCAGGAGATCGGCCCGCGCATGCACCTGCCGTGGCGCACGTGCCATGTGCACCAGCAGCCGGAACTCGGTGAGGGTGAAGTTCAGTTCGTGCACCTGCTCGCCATGGCGCACGGTCACCTCGTGGCTGCGCAGGTCGATCTCGAACGGCCCCTGCCGGATCAATCCGTTGGGTTCTTTGACATCGGCGCGGGCACTGCGGCGCAGCACGGCCTGGATGCGGGCGACGATCTCGGCCGGATTGAACGGCTTGGCCACGTAGTCGTCGGCGCCCACGCGCAGGCCGGTCAGCTTGTCCACGTCCTGGTCGAGCGCGGTGAGCATGATGACCGGGGTGTTGCCGATCCGCCGCAGTTCGCTCAGCACCTGCCAGCCATCCAGTTTTGGCATCTGCACATCCAGCAGCACCAGGTCCGGGCGCAGTTGGCGGTGGCTGGCGAGTGCCGCCTCGCCGTCGGCGGCGCGGGCGCTGCGCAGGCCGGAACGGGCCAGGTAAGCACTGAGGATGTCGGCGATCTCGCCCTCATCTTCGGCAATCAGCACCAAGGGTGCCTGTCGGGTACGGAGATCGTGTTTCATCGCGTGCTGCGGATTTGGGGCAAGGGTGGGCAAGGGTGGGATCAGGGGCAGGGTCATCGTCGGCGCTGCATGTCCTGCGCCTCTTCGTTGGCAGCCCATGCCAGGGTGGCCAGCACCAGCGTGCGCTGCAGGCTGGGTTCCACTGCACCTGCGCCGCGCAGCTGCTGCTGCACCAGGGTGGACACCGCCACCGGCAGCTTGCTCCAGCGCGATGCCATGGGGGTGGTATCTACCCGCGCCTGCAGCCGCGAGGCCATGTCCAGCGTGGCACGCAGGCGCCGTGCCAGCAGGGCGACGACCACGAGAGTGGCAAGGGCCAGCAGCAGATGCAGGGGGACGTCGGCGACCGGGTGCGTTGCCGCCCAGACCGCCAGACCAATCAGCGCCAGTGACGCGAGAGCGCCGGAACGGCCGGTGCCACCGGGCCCATCGCTGCAGAACCCCACCAGGGCGGCCGCCCCGAAGCCTGCCAGCAGCGGGGGTAACGGAGCCGGCGCGGCCAGCATCCAGCTGGTGGTCGATGCCAACACGACGGCGATCAACCACGGCGAAGGCGCACACCACGCCAGGTAGGCACGGCGCAAATCGATGGGTGGCAGGTCTGGATGCGAAAGGGACACGGTAGGCTGGCAGTCGGCGAGGCCGACGAGGCTAGCGACCGTTGATGGAGACTCGGTCGAGATTGTGTCGAGATTGCGTGGACGCAGGCCGCAGCATTCAGGCGCGGGGCTGGTGCCTGAACGGCTGCCGCGCCTCCATGCAATCTCCACAGTGGCTCCAAGAAACGTCCATCTGCGGCTTCCAGACTGCGGCTTCGGTGGTCGCACTGGGCGACTGCATGCAGCCGGACGTTTCGATGAGCAACCGCAGGACCTGGATCATTGCCGGCGCCCTGGCCATGCTGGCCGCGGGTGCCGGAGGGTGGACGCTTGCCGGCGGCGATGATGCCGCGCTGATCACCGCGCCGGCAAGGGTGGCGGATCTGGAGAAGACCGTACAGGCGGTCGGCCGGGTCCATCCCAAGGAGCTGGTGGCGGTGGGTGCGCAGGTGTCCGGCCAGGTCAAGCGCCTGCATGTGGTACTGGGCCAGCGCGTACAGGCCGGTGACCTGATCGCCGAGGTCGATTCGCAGCCGCAGCGCATCGCGCTGCGCAGTGCCGAGGCGGCCACCAACACGCTGCGTGCCCAGCATGCCGCCAGCCAGGCCCGCTATGCGCAGGCCAATCGCGCTTACCAGCGGCAGTCGCAGCTGGTGGCGGCGCGCATGGTGTCACAGGAAGGTTTCGAAGCCGCACGCGTGGCTCGCGATGCGGCACGTTCAGAGGTGGCCGCGCTGCAGGCGCAGATCGACCAGGCCGTGACCCAGGTCGAAACCGCACGGATCAACCTGGGCTATACCCGCATTGTTTCGCCCAGCGACGGTTACATCGTGGCCATCGTCACCAAGGCCGGGCAGACGTTGAACTCGATGCAGACCACGCCGACCATCGTGATGCTGGCGCAGATGGATACGATGACCGTGCGCGCCGAGATCGCCGAGGCCGACGTCGAGCTGGTGGCACCGGGACAACCGCTGTGGTTCTCAACACTGGGGCCGAGCGGCCGCCGCTATGAATCCCACCTGCAGCAGCTGGAACCGGCGCCGTCATCGATTGCCGATGTTGCCACGGGCAATGCGGGTGGCTCTGCGCAGACGCCGAAGGCGGTGTACTACGCCGGCCTGTTCGACGTGGCCAATCCCGGCCTGAAGCTGAAGCCCTCGATGACGGTGAAAGTGACCCTGCAGCTGGCGCGGGTCGCCAACGCGCTGCAGGTGCCATTGACGGCGCTGATCGAGTCGGATGACAGGGACGGCAACCACGGTACTGTGCGGGTGGTCGATGCCAAGGGCCGCGTCCACGATCGTGCGGTGACGACCGGCCTGCGCACCGCCACCGCCGTGCAGATCCTGACCGGCCTGCGCGAGGGCGAGAACGTGGTGGTCGGCCAGGCGCCCAGCGGTGGCGATGCCGAACCCACCAGCCTGCTGGGGATGTGAGCATGGCCGACGCACTGCTGGAACTGCATCGCGTATCGCGCGCCTATCGCTCCGCCGCCGGTGAGGTGGTGGTGTTGAAGGACGTATCGCTGCGCATCGATGCCGGCGAGTTCATCGCCATCATCGGCCCCTCGGGCTCGGGCAAGTCCACGCTGATGAACATCCTTGGCTGCCTGGACCGGCCGACCGAGGGTAGCTATCGGGTGAACGGCGAGGCCACCGAGCAGATGGCGCCGGACGCGCTGGCACGCCTGCGCCGCGAGCATTTCGGTTTCATCTTCCAGCGCTACAACCTGATGGAGAACCTGAGTGCCACCGAGAACGTGGCCTTGCCCGCCGTCTATGCCGGGGTGGAGGCCGATGCGCGCACCACGCGTGCCCGCCTGCTGCTGGAAACGCTTGGCTTGGGCGAGCGGACTGCGAACCGGCCCAGCCAGCTGTCCGGCGGCCAGCAGCAGCGCGTTTCCATTGCGCGTTCGCTGATGAACGGCGGCGCGATCGTGCTGGCCGACGAGCCGACCGGCGCGCTGGATCATGCCAGCGGCAGGCAGGTGATGGCCGAGCTGAAGCGCCTGCATGCTAAGGGCCATACCGTGATCCTGGTGACCCATGATGCGGCGATTGCCGCGCACGCTTCACGCGTGATCGAGATCGCAGACGGCCGGGTCGTATCCGATCGTGGTACGGGTGATCCCGCGGTTGCACGCAAAGCCGTCGGGCCCGAGCGCAGCACGGAACCGGGCGCCGAGCGCCGCGCGCGCCTGGATGCGACCAGGGAAGCTGCACGGATGGCGGTACGTTCGATGCTGGCCCATCGCCTGCGCACCTTGCTGACCATGCTGGGCATCATCATCGGCGTGGCTGCGGTGGTGACCGTGGTTGCGTTGGGCAAGGGCGCACAGGCGCAGGTCGAGTCACAGATCAACGAACTGGGTGCCAGTACGCTGGAGATCTTCCCGGGTGCGGATTTCGGCGACCCGCGCTCGGCCGAGATTGAAACGCTGGTCGTGGACGATGCGGACCATCTTGCGGCCTTGAGTTACGTGGACAGCGTGAGCCCGAACCTGACCGGATCGGTGGCGGCGCTGCAGGGCGCCCGGCGTGCCAATACGCAGGTGCTGGGGGTTGGGGCGGACCTGCCACGCGTGCGCGGCCTGCGCCTGAAGGCTGGCCGTTTCTTCACCGACGCCGAAGTGGACGCGCACCGTGCAGTGGGCGTGGTCGACCAGAAGGCGGCCAAAGCGCTGTTCAGCGGCAACCCTATCGGCACTACGGTGCTGTTGGGCGGCATGCCGGTGGAGGTGATCGGCGTGGTGGGGGCCAGCGCATTCGCTGGCGGTGCAACCCCCACGGTCTACGTGCCGTACACCTCGGCGGCTTCGCGGCTGCTGGGCAGCCAACGCCTGGAGAGCATCACGGTGCGTGTGCGCGACAACGTGCCCACCAACGCCGCCGAAGCCTCGCTGGGGGCCGAGCTGGAGCGGTTGCATGGCCGTCGTGACTTCTTCATCTACAACGCCGACCAGATCCGCAAGGCGGTGATGAAGTCCGGCCAGACCATGGCCGCGCTGGTCTCCGCCATTGCCGCCGTGGCGCTGGTGGTCGGCGGGGTGGGGGTGATGAACATCATGCTGGTCTCGGTGAAGGAGCGCGTGCGCGAGATCGGCGTGCGCCTGGCGGTGGGGGCGCGGCAGGGCGACATCCTGCGCCAGTTCCTGATCGAGGCGGTGCTGATCTGCCTGTTCGGTGGCGTGCTGGGGGTGCTGTTCGCGTTCGGGGTGGGGGCGCTGTCCAGCCTGTTGTCGCTGGGTGTGCCGTTCCTGTTCACGGCGGGGCCGGTGCTCGCCGCGCTGGCGTGCTCTTCGGCCATCGGGCTGGGCTTTGGCTATTTCCCGGCACGCAGCGCGGCGCAGCTGGATCCGATCCAGGCGCTGGCAGCGGAGTAGGCGCAGGCCCGGTGCCAGCACTTGTAGAGCCGAGCCTGCGCTCGGCTGCTCTCCGGCTCTACAGGAGCAGCCTCGGCGGTGGAGTGAGTGTGTCAGCGTGGAGGGAAGGCAATGACGATGTCGTTCAGCGGCAGCTGATTCTCACGTGGCACGGCCATGCCGGGCTTCCAGGCCTCCCCTTGGCCGAACAGCTGCGCCTCGCTTTCAGGCCCGAAATCGTCGAAGGCCTGGAAGACGTAGGGAATGCCCTCGGCGCCTTCGAACGTTGCCTTGTTGGACAGCTGGAAGTGCAGATGCGGGGCGGCGGAATTGCCGGACTGGCCGAGCTGGGCCAGTGCCTGTCCGCGCTGGACCCGCTGCCCGGGCTTGACCTTGATGCTGCCGGTGCGCAGATGCGCGTAGCTGGCAAAGACGCCCGGCGAGAGTTCCAGGACAACATGGTTGCCGAACAAGCCATCCGCCGTGAGTGAGACCGGTTCCGGTTGCGGCGTCAGCGGCGCATGTTCGGGTTGCCCATCACGGACCGCGCGCACGATACCGTCGGCTACGGCCAGCACGGGCGCGGCATATCCCACCCAGTCCGAATGGTGGGTGTGCTGCAGATCCCGGGTCGTTGCACGCACGGCACGCCCACGATCGTCGACGCCGACCAGGTCCAGCGCGAAGCGCTGTGGAATGGTCAGATCACCATTCACCGCCACCAGGCTGCCCCAGTGGTGCGACTGCGCCGCGCCGGGCCCTTCATGGGCCAGCCATCGACCGCCTTGCAGGGGCGGACCGAGCGTGCTCACCGGCGCCGCGTTGACCGTAACGTGGGCGCCATCCAGTTCCACGCTGCCGTGCTGTTCGGTGCCCAGCAGCATGCGGTGCCGGAGGGAGCGTGGCACGCGATCGCCGGTGGGCAGTGACAGCCAGAGGAACACCACCAGGCGCTTGCCCGGTGCAATGGATACCGCGCCTTCGTCTGAAGGCGACGGCCGTACCCAGCGACGCAGGGCCGCGCCATCCAGGCTCAGCAGCGGGGTTTCGCCATCGTCGCCGAATACCTGCAGCGATTGCGGCAGCAGTACACCGGTATCGCCGTAGTAGTTGGTGATATGCAGTTCGTAGGCCAGGTGGCGCAGGCCGTCGCTGCCGGTAAAGGGGGGCGGTGCGAACGGCACCCGTGCTTCAACCGGTGCCAAGGCGGGCGCAGGCCACGCGAGGGACGCTGGCAGCAACAGCAGCAGAGCCAGGCAGACGCTGCGGATCATGCATGTTCTCCCCAGGCCGACGGTGGCCGCTGCCGAGCATAGCGCCAGGGCCGGGGCACCGGTACACCACCGGCGAAGGTCTCAGGGCCCCGGCCGCGAATGCTGGCGCACACGCGCGCGCTCGCGATACAGGCGGCTGTCGGCGCGTTGCAGGGTGTCGGCCACCGATTCACCCGGCGTGTGGTGGGTCGAGCCGAGCGAGAACGGCGTCGGTGACTGCCCGGCTTCCTGCACATACCACTGTTCCAGCGCGGCCAGCCGCCCCGGTTGCGGCGCGGTCAGCACCACCATGAATTCGTCGCCGCCCATGCGCACCACGTTCTCCGCCGCGCCCAACGGGGCACGCAGGAAGGCCGCAAACTCGACCAGCACCGTGTCACCCCGCGCATGGCCCTGGGTGTCGTTGATCTGCTTGAAGTGATCCAGATCGAACATCAGGCAGGCCCAGGGCTGGTCGACCAGTTCGTCCAGGCGTGGCAGGAAGCGACGGTTGTAGCTCTGGGTGAGCGGGTCCTTGAAGGACATCTCGCGCAGTTGCTGTTCCTGCATCCGCAGCGCCGTCACGTCCTGCGCATGGCCCAGCACATAGGGGGGATGGGCCTCGCTGTCGAGCACGTTGTGATAGGCCCAGAAGTGCCGGGTGCCGTCGGCCGCGATCAGCTCGATGACCCCGGCATCGGTGTGATTGATCGCGATGCGGTCGAGATAGGCCTTGAACGCGGCCCGCTTCTCCGGGGGCATCAGGTCGCACAGGCTGCGCCCGATCATGTGGCTCTCGTCGAAACCCAGCGACTGTACGGCGGCCGGGTTCACCGAGGTCAGCACGCCGTCCAGCGTGTGCGTGCAGATCAGCCCAAGGCTGTAGTGGAACAGCCGCCGGTAGCGGGTTTCGCTGGCCTCCAGGGCATCCTGCGCGGCGCGCTCCTCGGTGATGTCCTGGATGGCACCGACCAGCCGTGGCCGGCCATCGACCAGCTGCCGTCCACCCACCACCCGGGTCCAGATCGCACGCCCATCCGCGGTGGTCATCGGCAACTGGATCTCCCACGAAGTTCCTTCGTCGATGCAGCGTTGCACCGCCGTGCGGATGATGCTGCGGCTGTCCTCGCGGTAGAACGACAGCGCCGTCTCCAGCGTGGGTTCGAAGTTGCTGCGCACACCGTGGATCTGCTTGGTCTCGCGGGTCCAGCGGACCTCGTTGCTGACCAGATCCATCTCCCAGCCACCGACCCGCGCCGCGCGGTTGGTACGTTCCAGGAAGTCTTCGCTGCGCTTCAATTCGCGATGCAGGGCCTTGGCCTGGCCGACCTGGGCCATCAGCGTGCTGCGCTGCTCCAGTACCTGGGTGGTGACCCGCGCCAGGTGCACCATCAATTCGCGCTGAGAAGGAGACAGCACGCCCGGCATCGGGTCGAGCAGGCACAGCGTCCCGATGCGCGCGCCGTGCGCCGAGCCGAGCGAGATGCCGGCGTAGTGGCGGATGCGCGGGCCACCGGTAACCAGCGGATTGCTGGCGAAGCGCGGGTCCTGGCGCGCGTCCGGAATCTCGAACAGCGCGTCCTGCTGGATGGCATGCGTGCAGAACGAAATCTCGCGTGCGGTTTCGCTGACGCCTTCCAGCCCGATGTTGGCCTTGAACCATTGCCGCTCGTCGGCCACCACCGAGATCAGCCCCATGGTCATGCCGGTGGCGGCGCGGGCGGCGGCGACGATCGCATCAAAGACGGGCTCAGGCGGGGTGTCGAGCAGATGCAGGCGGTCGAGTTCAAGCAGTCGTTCGGCTTCGTCCATGGCGCGTTTCAGGGCAGGGTGGCGAGGGCGGCTTCGGCGGCTGTCGGGCACTACGCTAGTGAGTACCGCGTTATGTATCGCCATGGCGGGGTGATGCCGACGTGACGCATCGCGGTCAGGATTTGCGGGGCCCACGCGAGGGGCGCACTGAAACGTGATGGTGGTCGCGAACGTGCCAGCGCCAGGGGAAGTCCACCGCGCGGGTGATGCCGATGCGGGGCCCGACCACCGGATCTGCCGGAGGCGGCACGCCATCGCTGGCGATCACGATGCCGTGGCTGCCTGTCACCAGATCGGCGCCGTCGAAACTACGGTCCAGCCCGAAGGCCTGTGAGAGCTTGCCGGGACCGCTGGCCAGATCATGATCGCGGCGTGCGGCGGGACGCCGCGACCGCATCTGGTCCAGCCCGTCGAGAGGTTCGATGGCGCGAAGCAGTACGGCGACGCCTTCGCCGATCTCTCCGCAGACAACGTTGCTGCACCAGTGCATACCGTACGTGAAGTAGACATAGAGGTGGCCCGCCTCACCGAACATGCTGACCGTGCGCGGCGTTGGCCCGCGATAAGAGTGCGCGGCCGGATCGTCGCTGCCGGCATAGGCTTCAACCTCGACGATGCGGCCGACGCGACCATCGTTGCGCACCAGCAGCTTGTTGAGCAGCTCCGGGGCGACCTCGGTTGGCGGGCGCCGGTAGAAGCCGCGCGGGAGGCTCTGCAGGGAAACGTGCAACCAGTCCGGCACGAGAGTGGCAGGTTCGGGCGAGAGACCTTGGCACTGTGGCACTGGCGAGGTGAAACGTGCGCAGACGCCACGTCATTCCGGCGCAGGCGGAGCGGCCAGTGCCGCGCGGCGTGCGGCATAGACCTCGGGCGTCTGCGGCTTGATGAACAGTGCTACCAGCTCCGGGTATTCCCGCTTCACCGCCGTTTCGATGCGGGTGATGCAGGCTTCGATCTGCGGGGTCTGCCGATCGTCCTCGAACTCGGCGCTGAGCATGGCCACGACCTGTTCCGGTCCCATCTGCATGGTGGTCACGCCGTTCGCGCGACGCAGGTCCAGATCGGTTTCGGCCACCGCCATGATCCGCTCGGCCACCGCGGGGTGGGCAGGCTCTCCAACCAGCAGGCCCTTGGTTTCACGTGCCAGAAGGAAGGCGGTCGCGGCCAGCACGCCGGCGATGCACAGTGACGCGACTCCATCAAGCACCGGCATGTCCAGCACCTGCGCGGCCAGCAGGCCGATCAACGCGAAGCCGAGGCCCAGAAGGGCGGCACTGTCCTCCAGCAATACGGTGAAGGTGGACGGGTCCTTGCTGCGGCGGAAGGCTTCGAAGTAGCCGAGTCTGCCCTTGGTACGCCGGAACTCCCGCAGCGCCACCCACCAGGAAGCACCCTCGAACAGAATGGAAATGCCCAGTACGCTGTAGCTCAGCGCGTGGTTGCTGGCGGGCTCCGGCCGGCGGATGTGCTGGATGCCCTCGTAGGCCGAGACGCCGGCACCGGCGGCGAACACCAGCAGGGCAACGATGAAGCTCCAGAAGTACAGCTCGCGGCCATAGCCGAAAGGATGGACCGGGTCCGGGGCCTTGCCGGCACGACGCAGTCCATACAGCAACAGCAGTTCATTCAATGTGTCGACCAGCGAGTGCACGCCCTCACTAAGCATGGCCGAGCTGCCGGAGATGCCGGCAGCGACGAACTTTGCGATGGCAATGGCGAGGTTGCCGGCGAGTGCGGCATAGATGACCAGGCGGGAACCGGTGGGAGAGGACATTTCGGCGGCGGGGCGAGGCGGACGCCTGATCTTCCCGATCAGCGCGTGCCCACTGCGTGCACGGTGCGATCAGCGCCCCTTGGGATTGAGATACAAACGCGCCCCATCCGATTCACGGTACCCCGTCCAACGCCCACCTCCCGACGCGCGGAACCGCCCGAACACCGTGTTGCTGGTGTCGGTCAGCTGCAGCTGGTTGCCTGACAGCACCCAGCGGTTGGCCGAAAAGAAGCCATCCGGGCAGCCGGCAGGCACATAGGCACTGTAGCCGCCGAACCACTCGATGTTCTTCAGCTCGATGGTGCAGGTGCTGCCGTTCTCCTGGCCCAGTGTCCAGCTTCCGAACAGGTCGCTGTCGCGGATATCGCGGTCATCGCGCCGGCGGTCATCGCGCCAGTCGTCGTTGTTGTCGCGGACGCCGAAGCCCACGTCGATGCCTTTGCTTTCGCTGCGCGACTCGGATTGCGAGCTGCCGCTGCTGGTGGTCTGCGTGGTCATCGAGCCACCGTTCTGGATCTCGGTGCTGCTCGAATGGGTGGTCTGGTCGGTGCGGGCGCTCTGCTGGCCGAAGCCCAACGAGGCATCCTGGGCGAGGGCGGTCACGGCCAGGCAGCACAGCGCGAGCAGGCAGATACGGGGGACCAAGGCGGCCATTGCAGCATCCTCGGCAGGTTGGATCGCGCGAGTATCGAACCGGTAGGGCGGGAGGCGGTGTGAGGGCACGCCTCAACGCGCCTCAATCGGCCATCACCCGCCCAATGGCATCGGCCAGCAGGGCGCGTACCCGTTCCGGCGGCAGGTCCGGGTCGCGTACCGCACGCATCGCCAGGCCTTCCACCAGCAACCGCAGCAGCAGGGTGCGCCCGGCGATGCTCTCCTCGTCAATACGTCGGCCCGCAGCCGCGTCACGCTGGCTCAGCCAGGCGTGGATCGCGGCGCTGGTCTGCTTGTCCTGGGTGCGCAGCACTTCGGCCAGCACGGGGTCGCGATGTGCCTCGGCGTTGATTTCCGCATACAGCGCCACGCTGGCAATGGCATTGCCATGGATCGGCAGCACCTCGCCACGTGCCCATTGCTGGTAGCACGCGAGCAGGCCATCGACCAGATCCGCGGCCGCCGGCATCTCGCTGATCGAGGCCTGGTCGTGGCGCAGCTGGCGCTCGATCAGGGCCAGGATCAGGGCGCGCTTGTTGGCGAAATAGCGGTACATCAGCCCCTGGCTGATTTCGGCCTCAGCGGCGATATCGCCGATGGAGCCGGCATGGAAGCCGCGGGTGATGAAGCACTTCTGGGCGGCGTCGAGGATGCGACGGCGCTGGGCTTCGGCATGGGCGGCGGCAGGGGCGTCAGCGGGTACGGCTACGGCGGGTTTCGGCGTCATTGCGTGAGGTCGGAGCGTCCAGAGGCGGGATAGTACGTCACAAAAGGTGTGAATGAACGGTCATTCATTTGTAATTCCCACCTCCCAGACTGCGCCGGCCTTCTCCTTCCGCGAATGAGTCCGATGCGCCACGCCCTGCTGCACCGCCCGCTGCTCACCCTCGCCATTGCCGCCGCGCTGCCGGCATTGGCCCATGCCGAAGACAGTCCCAGTGCCGATGCCGAGGCATCTGCCGAGGCCGCGCGCGCCGTCGTCGCCCTCGACCAGGTGATGGTGACCGCGCAGAAACGCGCCACCAATCTGCAGGAGACCCCGATCTCGGTGTCGGTGGTCGATGCCGAAGCGCTGAAGGATCGCAGCGCGATCTCGCTGGGCAGCCTGTCCGATGGTTCCATCCCGTCGCTGCGGGTCACGCCGTTCGCCACCCGCAGTTCTGCATTGAACATCGGCATCCGTGGCATCGGCGCCTCCGGCGACGCCAACCAACCGGCCCGCGATGCCGGCGTCGGTATCTACGTCGACGGGGTGTTCATGGGCCGCGCACAGGGCCTGGGCAGTATGCTCTATGACGTGGAGCGCATCGAAGTGTTGAAGGGCCCGCAGGGCACGTTGTTCGGCCGCAATACCGAGGGTGGTGCGGTGAGCATCGTGACCAAGGCACCCAGCGGCGAATTCGGCGGCAGCGTCAGCGCCGGCGTGTCCAACTTCAGCGGCTACAACAGTGCCCTGCACCTGGACCTGCCCAAGGTGGGCGACGTCAGCTTCAAGATCGACGCGGTGCAGGCCAGGCGCGGAGGTACCACCGACAATCCGATGCGCGGCGAGCGCGACTTCAACAGCTACGACAAGCGCGGCGCACGCCTGAGTGCGCTGTGGCAGCCGAGCGATGATTTCTCGCTGCTGTACGCGTTCGATCGCTCCTACGACGCCACCACGCCTTACCACACCCAGGTGCTGGTGCCGGGCGCCTACCTCAGTCCGTTGCAGAAGGCCGGTGCCAGCCTGGATCGCCGCGACAGCGCGATCCTCGGTGGACCACAGGAGGACAACATCGGGCGCACCAGTGGCCATCTGTTGAACCTGTCATGGACGCTGAATGACAGCCTGGAGCTGAAGTCGATCAGTTCCTACCGCGAACTGACCCAGGGCCAGTTCGACATGGGCCTGGTCGATGCGATTTCGGCCTACGGTGGCGCTGGCACGCCGTTCGGGCGCTACAGCCTGGCGCAGGTCTACCAGCACCAGTACAGCCAGGAATTCCAGCTGATCGGAAACACCTCGCAGGTGCAGTTCCTCGGCGGTGCGTTCTACTACCACGAGACCGCCGGCGACAATGCGCAGACCCCGAACATGCTGGTGTGGGGGCCGGGTGGCAACAGCTACACGGTCAATCCGGCGACCAACCCGCTGGATCTCTCGCGGGTACGCATCGACCGTGCCAGCAAGGCCTGGACCGACAGCCTGGGTGTATTCGGCCAGGCCACGTGGACACCGGAATCACTGCAGCGCCTGCACCTGACTGCCGGCGGTCGCTACACCCGCGACGACAAGAAGGGCAGCCTGTACATCGTCAACGGCGCGGCAACGAACCTTGCGTTCAAGGACCGTTGGAGCCGCTTCGACCCGATGGTCAACATCGCCTATGACCTCGGCGAACACGCGATGGTCTATGCCAAGTACAGCACCGGCTTCAAGGCCGGTGGCGCCAACTCGCGTTCGACCAATTACTCGGCATTCGGTCCAGAGGAAGTGACGGCCTATGAGGTGGGCTTCAAATCGCAGTTCTGGGACAACCGTGCGCGCCTGAACCTGGCCGTGTTCGATTCGACCATCGCGCACAAGCAGATGGACTTCTCGCTGCCGTTCGACCCGAACAGCGGTGAAACCCGCACCACCATGGTCACCACCAATGCACTGGGCGATGGCAAGTCGCGCGGCGCGGAGGTGGAGTTCAATGTGATGCCGGTGGACAACCTCACCCTCGGCCTCAACTACGCCTACACGAAGATCGATGCGCAGACTGCGACGGACCCGTTCGGCGCTGGTGTACAGGTGACCGTGCAGCCGCTGCTGGCGCCGAAGAACGCAGGCAGTCTGTCGCTGGACTACCTGGTGCCATTCGCCAACTTCTCGGCGCTGAAATTCCATGTGGATGGCAACTGGTCTGACGGCTACTACACCAGCGAGTACGACCAGATGCTGACCGACAGCTCGTTCGTGGTGAATGCGCGCGTAGCGCTGGTGGATGTGCCGGTCAACAGCACCGGCACCACGATGTCGTTCTCGCTGTGGGCACGCAACCTGCTGGACGAGCAGCACCTGTTCTACAAGATCAACAGCGCGCCGCTGGGCCAGAGCGGCATCTTCAACGACCCTCGCACTTTTGGCCTGGAAGTGGCCGTCAACTTCTGATTCGAACGGAGAACCCCATGAAGATCCGCCACACCGACCTTGCCCTGGCCCTGATGCTGAGCCTGCCGCTGGCTGCAAGTGCACTTGCAGCCGATGCACCGCAGGCCGTTGCCACGAAGGCCGTGGCCTCCGCCAATGTGAAGCCGGTCGCTGCCGACGCGCAGCGCGTGATTCCGTTGCAGGGTGCCTGGAACGTACGCACCTTCGCAGGCCTGCAGGGCCGCCATGGCCCGATTCCGGCCGATGCGTTCGTGCGCACCGCCGACCTTGGTCGCCTCACCGATGCCGACCGTGATGCCCTGGCCGCGGCGGGCGTGAAGCTGGACATCGACCTGCGCACCGCCGATGAGGAAGCACAGTCACCAGACCTGCTGGCCCGCGATGATCGCTTCGACTACCAGCGCATCTCGCTGATGGGCACGGAGAAGATGGACCTGCAGAAAATGATGACCAGCTTCCCCGATTCGCTCGGCGAAGCCTATGTGCAGTGGCTGGGCCACAGCCAGCCGCAGTTCAAGCAGGTGTTCCAGCGCATCGCCGCTCAGCAGGACGGTGCCGTGCTGTTCCATTGCACGGCCGGCAAGGACCGCACCGGCATCATCGCTGGCCTGCTGCTGGACCTGGCGGGCGTGCCGAAGGCCGAGATCGTGCACAACTACGCGATCTCCGCGCACTACCTGGAAGGGCAGCCAAAGGACAGCGCGATGAACGCGCAGATCTTGGCGCTGATCAAGCAGAACCCGCAGATCGCCCGCAAGATGGCTGGCATGTCCGGTACCGCACCGGACAACATGGAGCAGTTCCTGGCGGCACTGCACAGCCAGTACGGTGGTGCGGAGGGCTACCTGAAGTCGATCGGGGTCAGCGAGCAGGAGATCCAGCAGCTGAAGGTGCGGCTGGGCCAGGCCGGCTGAGGGTAGTGCCGGCCGCTGGCCGGCATTGCCGCAGCCAGGTACGGCCTGGCCCTACCGGTCGGGCTTTACCCTGGCAACCCGTATCCGGTACTGGTACACGTTGTCGCCTTCGATGCGCGTGGCCTCCGTGCCACGCACCTGGCCAACCTTCTGGTTCGAGCCCGTGACCGGCTGCGCCTGCACTTCGGTTTCGTGTTCGAAGGAATGCGATTTGTCGGTGTTGCGGTAATAGCGGTACAGCGCCCAGTACAGCGCAGTTGCGCCGGCCGGACCTGCCGCCAACAGCCAGAGGCCGCTATCGTCGCTCATGAGGTTGCCATCAGGATGAGAATTGCCAGTGCTTCGATGACCGTGCCGGCCGTCAGCGCCGCCAGCAGCATCTTCCACTGCTGCACGGGCACGCTGCCCATGGTTTCGCCGGTGCGGCCGTTCACGGCGATGTAGTGCAGCATGCCGCCGTTCTTGCCGGGCTGGTGGTACGAGTAGAGCCAGACCGGCAGGTACATCGACACCCAGCGGGTGCCATGCACTTCCAGCTGTTCCTGCTCCCAGCGCACGCCGCGGTTGTAGCCGCGCACCGAGGACTCCACCTGCGATCGGGCAATCGACAGCAGCTGGTCCTCCAATCGTGGCCGCAGCGCCTCCACGTCCAGGTTGCGCTTCTCCGAAGTGAAGCCGGCCAGGTACGAGGCATTCCACTTCACCGCGTTCTTGGTATCGAACGGCAGGATGGTGTTGATGATGTTGTTGGTGTTGGCACGGACATCCAGATTGCCGCGTTCCGCGGAGGATTCCAGCGGCAGGTCATCGACCGTGAAGTCGACCTGGCGCTCGATCTGGTAGACGTCGGCGTCATACACGGTGCGCTTGTTCTTTTCGCTGCCCACCGTGTACTGGCGGGTCTGGATCTCGCCCTTGCCGGCCACGGCCGCGCTGACGTTGCTGTCGACGATCATGTAGGGCAGGAACACGCCCACCACGTTCTCCGGGGTGAACTGGTCCTTGAACGCCTTCAGCGCGAACATGCGGCGCTTGTCGACGAACTGGCGGATGCGCGCGACCGCATCGTCCTTCTTGATGTGGAAGGGCAGCACCGCATCGGGCACCGCACCATTGCTGATCTGCTCGTTGACGCCGAAGACGTGGCGGCACCAGTGGCAGCGCGCCGTCATCGTGCTTTCGGTATTGACCGTGACTTCGGCGCCGCAGCCCGTGCACTTGAACGTCATCAACGCCGAGGTGTCGGCATCGATGTTGCGTGCGCCGGAGGCGATGACCGTGCCACGCAACTGGTCAATGGCCTCGCCAAGCCCGAATTCCTCCTCGACCCGCGCGCCATGCCATTCGTGACGGCAGTACAGGCAGACCAGGATATCGGTGCCGGCCTTGGGCCGGATGTCGGTGGCGCCGCACTTCGGGCAGCGGTTGAGGCCGTCCTTCAGCTCGCTGGCCGAAGTGTCGATAGCCACAGGATCCGGCGCTTCCACTTCATTGCGGATGGCCTGTGGCAGTTTCGAGGTGTCCAGCGGGAAGCTGCCGGGCAGGGGAGGGACGTCCTGCGGCGAACCCGGCCCGTCCAACGACGACGCAGGCAAGGGCGGCGGCGTCGCGGGCGCGGATCCGGGCAGCGGCGGTGGGCCGTTTCGGGGATCGGACATGTGGGTTGTGCGTCCTGCCGTTACAGGCCCAGTGCCTTGGCTTTCAGGGCGTCATAGTCGCCCTGGGTGATCAGGCCCAGGTCCAGCATTTCCTTGGCTTTTTTCAGCTTGGCGACCGGGTCATCCGCGGCCGGGGCGACCGGCTGCTGCATGCCACCGACCCCGAACATGCCCGAGGCCATGCCGACACCGACCAGGCCCGCCGCGCCGCCGTTCTCGCCGGCCGACTGGATGCCCTGCGCCACGCTGGCCTGCAGGTTGGAATTGCCACGCGCGCCCGACAGCGCATCGGCGCGCTGCACGGTCTTCAGCAGTTCGCGGGTGTTGGCGTCGTACTCGATCGAGACGATGGCGGTCTTGACGATGGCCAGGCCGCGGTCGGACTTCCACTGGTAACCCTGCTCGACGGCGGCCGACAGGCTCTGCGCGAAGCCCAGCGAGTCCTGCTGCAGCTTGGTGATGCGGTTGCCCTTGCCCGGGTCGTTGGTATACAGGCTGAAGGCCGGGGCCAGCGAAGCGACCACTTCATTGAAAAGCTGGCTGGCGGCGGCGTTGTCCAGATCGGTGAAGTCGAACACCTGGCCCGGCTGCAGGTAGCTGGCCGGCACGAAGTTCTTCACGAACAGGATCGGGTCGACGATCTTCAGCGTGTACGAGCCACGGGTGACTGCGCCTACCTGGGTGTTGAGGAAACCGTCGTCCCAGTAGATTTCCGACTGCGTGCCGAAGCGGTTGTCCGGCAGTTCCTTCAGCGAGACGAAATAGGCCGCCTGCTGCGAACCCGGCTGGCCGCCGAACTTGAAGCGTTCCCAGCTCTGCTTGATGAAGGTGCTGACCAGGCCATCGCCGGCGAAGATCGACTGCGAGTTCAGATCGTCCGAACGCCACTCGTAGCCACCCGGTTCGGCGACGAACGCGGTGACCGCGCCGTCCTGGAACAGCAGCAGGCCGTAGCCCTCCGGCACGATGATCTTCGAGCCGTTGCTGATGATGTTGGACGAGCCGCTGGTGTTGGAGCCGCGGCCGGCGTTGGTGCCCTGCGGCACCGCCGCGAAGAGGGCGGCCGTGGACGGCAGGCCCGCCGGCACGGTGTAGAAGTCCTTCCACTGGTCGGCCAGCACACCGCCAACCGCACCCTTCACCGCCTGTACCAGACCCATGTCCAACTCCCTGTGATTCGAGGGCAGGCACCGTGCCTGCCGAGCTTGGCTGAATATAGCAGCAGGAGTACGAGCAAGGGGGGCGCAGGCTGGCACTGCGCGAGCGTCCGTGTTCAGGTTGCAGCGGTGGGCTGGGGCCGGGCAAGATCGTGGCGTCCAACCACAGTTCAGGGAAGAGTGTTCATGGTCAGTGAGGTTGATTTTCGAGTACCGATCCCAGGGGTAGCGATCAACTTCGGACTAGGGGGGAGTACGTTCGTCAGTACCCAGTTCCACACCGTGGCGCTCGACCCTCTTCTGCCACCAAACAGCGCTTGGGTAATTGCTGCGGCTGAGGATTGTGGCTACGGCACGAATGCGTTTGGCAAGGCAAGAATCAATGCGATGCCATGGGAATGGCAGAAGCTTGCGATGCACTTGGCACGTCGTCTTCAGCTGGTGCGTTCGACGCTTGATGTGGTTGCGCCGGTACCGGGTGCCGGTCTTGTTAAGAGAGCTTCGTTTGTAAGGTTTCTTGAGTCCTCAGAAAAGACCAGCTGCGCGTTCGTACTGGGAATGCTCTATGCAAGGCTAGCTGCGGAGCGATGGTTCACGTTCAACGGCATGGGGAACGTCCTCAAGCATTTCTGGCACTACTCGATTCTGCATAACCCGGCGGTTTCCCTCCAAGGGCTGACGCCAGCACCAAACACGAGGAACCCTGACTTTGTCTTGGGCAGTAATCTGGGCAAGTGGTCCACACTCGAGTCGAAGGGCACCTTCGGCACGGCTGATTTCAACAAGCTGCGGGATGGTTTGAAGCAAGCCAACAAATTCACGGGCATTTCCATCGCCTGGCCCGGAGCTGCTGCTGTCATGCAGCCCATTGGTGAACGTTCCTGCACTCTGACTTGTTTCTCCGCGGTCGACGAGCTGCAGTCGATACAGTTGACGCTTCCCCCGCCACCTCCTATTCCGGCGGCTCCCGCAGCGCTGGGAGCCGCACCGGAGCCGGTGATCTTCGCACCCGCGGCTGAATTTGTGCGTTACCTCGACGCCTTGGGGCAGCTGGACTGCCATCGAGGTGAGACCTCCATAGTCGAGACCGACGAAGCAGGCATCGACTGGTATCGCTCGGTGCATGTGCCGGGCTTCCTTTTCGGTGTATCGCCCGAGCATCGCAATGTCGAAGAGCAACTGAAATGGGCCGTGGCTGCCCTGAGTTTGATCATGCCGCTGGTCGCAGAGCTGCGAAGCGGCGAGACGACGGGTCGTGCTTTGCGGACCGTCGTGACTGGGCTAATTTACGAAGTTGGTCAGCGTGCTGCCAAGATTGATCTGAGCGAAGCCGAATCGTTGGCGTGGAGTGGGCTTGTCGAGCACCTGCAGGAACTGATGCAGGCCGATGCGCAGTCGCCGAGTTGGACTATGGTCCTCGACCATGTGTGGAACGCCCCCGTGTTGGGCGGTTTCAATTCAGGCACGCTCGGATCACCGATCACCACTCTCGACGGCTTGTGGAACTATCTGGACAAGAAGGTCACACCTCTGCGCCTCAACAAGGCAATGGAAGCAAGGCTTGAGAGGAGATTTGATGCGCCCGGCGCGGGAGGAACTGGAGTCACGACGCACGGCCTGTTCGTGAAAGAGTGCAGGGAGACCGCACCAAAGGGGTCGCGCGTGCCGCGCCTTTGAATGGGTCGCCAGAAGCAGGCGACCCCGCCTACCAGGCACGACCCGGGCAAGGCGGGGAGGTGGATAATCGGCTGAAGTGTCGTTAGGGGCCGGCTTGCCGCTACAACATGTACGGAATCTTGAACGCCAACGTGAAGTCCGGTGCATCCGGGGTCAGCCCGATGCCCAGCAGGGTCACCAGCGTGGTGTGCTGGTTCAACGCATAGGTCACGCCCAGGTTCAGTGACGCCGCGTTGGCATCGCTGCCGATCACCTTCATCCACTTGCCGCCCTGGAAGCGGGTGGAGGCGCGGGCGCTGATGCGGTCACTGAACGACAGGCTCAGGCTGGTCCGCTCGTTGAAGGCAAAGGCCACGCCCGCGCCGAAGTACACCGAACCGCCCAGCTTCACGTCGCCCGGATTGACCGTGTCCGGATTGCTGTCGATGTCCTTGAAGCCGCGCGGGATGGAGTGCACGTAGCCCAGGTTGGCGAACAGGATGGCCGGGTCGGCGGTCTTCACCATCGACAGGCCGACGTTGGCCTGCCAGACACCATTGCCGGTGGGCTGCTCGCGCGGTACGGCGAAGCGGATGTAGTCATCGTCGTCGCGCTCGATCACCTTCCAGTCCAGGCCATAGGGCGCGCGCCCGGTGGGTGCGGTCACGCCCGCGGTGAGTACGGTTTCGGGGCGCCACCCGCGCTCGCCGAACAGTCGATAGTTCGCGCTCAGGCCGATGTCGCCCAGGCCGTTGCCGTTGGTCTGTTCCTGCGCGATTGCGGCTGCTGCGCCACCGGCGCCGCCCTTCTGGTACACCGTGCGCCGCGCCAGGTAGGGCACGTCCAGGTTCAGGGTGAGGTTCGGGCTGACGCCCCAGCGGGCCGCGAGGTTGTAGGTCAGCGAGTCGGATTCCACGTTCTCGATGGCGATATTGCCGAGGAAGATGGCGTCCAACGCGAGGAAGCCGTTGAGGGTGAGCTGCTTGCGGTCGTAGCGTGCGTAGGTGAGGCTGTTCTCAACGGTGAAGCGGCGTGAGAACAGGGCCGATTGCTGCTGCTTCACGTCGTCCACGCTGCGCCGCGATTCCTGCTTGGCCTGCTGCGCCTCGGCCGCGGAGCTGGCGTAGCCTTCGCTACCCGGCGATGTCTGCGCAGGCGCGCCTTGCTCGACCGCCGTTGCCGTTGTTGCAGGGCCAGTTGCTCCAACCCGGCCACTCAGGCGCGCCTGCATCGCCTGCACTTGCATGTCCAGTTCGCGCAGGCGCCGTACTTCCTGGGCGTAGTTCGATTTCAGTTGTTCAAGCTGGGTGGCCAGCGCCTGGATGTCGGCCCCGTCGTCCTCAGCCGGCGGCGCGGCGAACGCGGTGCCGGCCAGCGCCGCCAGCGCCAGCGGGGTGAACCTCAGAAAGGTGTGCATGTCCGTGTCCTGCGTTGTGAAGCGCGTCCCCCCATGCCGCGCCGCGCTAGCGGCCCGGCCCCATGCCGCGGTTCAGCGCGATTGCCTGGGCCACGTTCTGGCTCAATGGCAGATTGCTGCCCGCGGTGTCGCGCACCAGTTCCAGCCGAAGCTGGTTGCTGGCGACCTGGCCGTCACCGGCCAGGGCGATGCCCTGGCCGACGCTGCCATTGCGAATCCACTGCTGCACCAGGCCCTGGCCATCCACCTGCAGTTGCAGGCGCAGCTGGTTGCCATCGAGTACAGCGGTTGCTGTCGCGCCGGGCTGCTGCGCGGCCACCGAGCGCGCGTCGCCGCCTGGCAGTGAAGGCACACCGCCATCGCGCACGGTCAGCGTGGTGGCGTTGCGGGCGCTGTTGCCATCACCGGCCACCTGCACGCTCTGCACCAGCCCGCTGGCATTGGCCAGGCCACTGCTGTCGATGTTGCGGCCGTGTGTTCCGGGCAAGGGCGCGTCAGCGGCGGTGACGTGCACGCTGGGCTGGAAACTCAGCTTCGGCGAGCCGCCGCCGCGGAAGTCCATGCCCAGGGTCAACGCGCCCTGCAGGGCGGTTCCATTGCCGGCCTGCCACTGCGAGACCATCGTCACCCCGAACCACGCCACGCTGTTGTCGCCCATGGTGTAGCGGCCGCGCATCAAGCTCAGTTCGGGGTCTGGAATTTCCTTCAGGCCACGGCTGGGCCCGCGCTCTGCCGCCTGCAGGGGCAGGGCAGGACTTGCCAGCAGCAGGGCTATCAGCAGCGATGGGCGGAACATGGGCGCACCTCCTTCAGAACAGGTCGGCGTGGCTGAAGCCGAAGTCGACCAGCTCGGCATCGGTGATCGGCCCCTGCCGCGCGTAGAGCGCGCGCGCACTGGGCCGCTCGCTGGGTTGCAGCAGAACGGTGTTGCGATCGAAGTCACTGCCGATCACCACGAACACGGCACGCGATGGCCAGGCCACAAGGAACTCAGGCAGCGCCAGGCTGCGGTTGCCGAGGATGGGGTCTGCGACCTCGACCACGCCGTCGCGCACCTGCTTGAGCACCACGAAATGGCGGAAGCCACGCACGTCCATCAGCACCAGTCCCGGCACCCGCAGGGTGCGCAGGCGGGCCTCGTCAACGCGGTAGCCGCGTCCACGCATGCCCAGCGATTCCACGTAGCGCTTGATGTCGAGCAGCGAGAAGCCGCGCTCGGCCACCAGCGCCGGATCGGAGACCCCCATCATCCCCTCGATCACCGTCGCTTCATCGGTATCCAGGTGATAGGCATGGCGCAGGATCGTCGCCAGTGCAGCCGCGCCGCAGCTGTAGTCGGTGTGCTGGCGCACCACGTTGCGGTAGCGCCGCTCCTGCATGCTCTCCACCTTCTGCTGCAGCAGTGCCCCGTTGGGCAGCACGCCGGCGAAGCCGACGTCGCCCGCACGCGCAGACGCGCCGCCCAGCAACAGCAGGCAGGCCAGCAGGCGTATCGAGAGACGGTAGCCGATCATCGCGTTCTCCGGCAGCAAGGGGGAGCCCCTGTCCCAAGGGGGAGGAGGAACAGGGGCTCCCGGGAACCCGGCCATTGGCGGACGGCCGGGGTGTTGCGCTTACTCGCCGCTGCCACCGCCGCCGCCGGTGCTGGGCTGGGCGACGGCCAGGGCCAGGCTGTTGGCCTGCAGGTTGCCGGTGCCGGACGCCACGTTCACGCCGATATTGCCGGAAGCGCCCGAGAAGGCACTGCCCGACAATGCTGAGGTGTTGGTGGCATCGACGTTCACCCAGCGCGTGCTGCTGACCGTGCCGCTGAGGCTGGCGTACAGGTCCGCCACGCCCAGTTCGACGAACTGGCTGGTGCCGCTTTCACGCGTATCGAAGCCCAGGCCACCCACCCCCGGACGATTCGGGTTCATCGTGGCGTTCTGGATTTCGTTGTCCAGATCGATGTGGCCGGTGCTGTTGCCACCCGGGTGCGGCAGCTCGCCATTCCAGGTATCCAGGTAGTAGTTGGCCATCTGGTAGGCGTTGCCGGTACCGCGATAGGTGCCCGCGCCATAGGCCAGGGTCAGGCCACTGATGCCGCCATGCATGCCGACCTGCACGGTATCGGTGTACGACTTCACAAAGCCTGCGTTGCTGACCGTGTTGCCGGTGGAGACCTGGTTGGAGCTGATGCTCGACTGCGCCACCGCCGTGGTCGCGACCGAGGCGGCGAGCGCATTCTTCTGCTCGTTGTTGTTGCCCGAGGCGATGTTCACGCCGATGTTGCCCGATGCGCCGCCGAAGGCATTGCCACCGAGGCTGGCGGCATTGGTGACGCCCGAGTTCTGGGTGACGTTGCCGAAGCCAGCCTGGTTGACGAACACCTCGGCGTCAGCCATGCCGAAGCTGAAGGACGCGTCGGCCGCGGACAGCGACGCTGCGTTGTCCTGGGCGTTGTTGTCGCCGGACACTACGTTGAAGCCGAGATTGCCAGAGGCACCGGCACCGACGCTGTCACCGATCGAAGCGCGGTTGGTGACCAGGCTGTTGCTGGTGGCGTTGTTGCTGATCGACTGGCGGTTGTCGATCACCGCGATGGCCGCGGAGTCGAGGTCGATGTCGCCGGTGATGTTCGGATCACCGGAAAAATTGACGTCGGTGCTGAGGCGCAGGTCTTTCTCCAGGTTCACGTCGACGCCGTGGTTGTTCTTTTCCTTGCGTTCGTCAGCCTGGATGTTGCTGTGTTTCTGCACATTGACATTGACGGTGCGGTTGCGCACGTCGTTGTCAGTATGGTTGTGGGTGTCGTTGCGGGTTTCGCTGACGGTGTGGGTGTGGTTGATGTTCGCGTTGGCGTTCTGGTTGTCCCAGCCATTGGCCGCAGCGGCGGTCGAGGCAGTGGCAATCGCCATGGCGAGCATGGTCTGTTTGACGGTCGCTTTCATGGTGCCCTCTCTCTCATCGGGTGGTGCATCGGTGGGTGGTTGTCACGGACGGTCCTGCACGACCAGGCCCAGCACATTGGCCGTGTCGTTGCCGCTGCCCGCGATCTGATTGAGTTGCAGGACCCCGTCGAATCCCTGCAGTGCGGTGCTGGCTACACCGGCGCTGCGGGTGCCCGTCGCGACGCCGTGACCGGCGTCGTCCCGCCCCCCTGCCAACGCGGAACCTTCTGCGGCCAGGGCCGTGTCGTCGGTTTCGCGTATGCCCTGTCGGGCCAGCGTCGCGCTGACGACGTTGAGCGTCGTGTTGGCGATGCCGCTGGCCTGGTTGATTGAAGCGATACCGTTGGCACCTGCCAGCGCGCCACCGCCGATCTGCGCGGAGGCAGCCAACGGTGCCGACAGCACCCGGTTGCCCCGCTGCGTTTGTTGCGTACTGATCGCCACCTCGGCGCGTTCGCCCCGGGCGATGCCACGCAGATTGGCCTGGACGTTCAGGTCGCCGGCCGCCTGGTTCACGGCGATGGCCCCGCTCGATCCGGCCAGGGCGCGTCCGTCGATGCGGGCCACGTCCAGGTAGGCGAGCATGCCGCTGTAGTCGTCGGCCACCGCTGGCAGGGGCGCGGCACCCAGCCCGAGCCCCAGCAGCAGCCAGCACAGGCGCCTCATTTGCCACCTGCCGGGGCCGTGCTCTGCAGCGGGAATTGACCCAGCGCGCCACGCACCGTATCGGCAATGCCGCGGGTACTGTTGCCGACGGCGCCCAGCGGTCCACTCATGGCGCCGCCGAGGCTGCTGCCGACCATGCCGTCGCTGCTGCGTCCCAAGGTGCTGCCCAGGGCCTGCTGGGTGACCCGTTCGACCGTGGTGCCGCCAGGTGCGGCCATGGGCCTGGCCTGGCCCGCGCCCATTCCGGCGTAGTCCTCGTCGCTGAGTTCGTCCATCCCGATGGCAGGGCCACCCGTTCCCAGTGCAGCGGCGATTTCGCGCTGCGGCTTCGGATCGGCAATCAGCGCCATGCCCGGCGGTGCCATGCGATAGGCCGGTCGCGCGGAGACATCTCGCAACAGGACGATTTCGCCCGGCTGCGGCTTCACGCCCTGGCGTGCGCCGGAGGCGGAGGCGCTCGTGACGATTGCCAGCAGGGTGAATCCCAGCGACGCAGCCAAGCCACGAATCAGGGTGGTGCCGTCCATGCCGATCTCCCGCGATGGGTGCGGCGGATCCACGCATCAACCGTGCCAACGTCGAAAGTCCTGCGCGCCAAGCGGGGAGACAAACGACCGCGCGATGGGGTGGCCCCGATGTGTTACAGCGGCGTCGCAGAAATGTTGGGATTCCGCAGCGCCAAGCGCTGCGGGGCAAGGCGGCGGGATGACTGTCGCATTCCTGTTACAGCGACCGGCGCAGAGTGCAACGGTGCAGCTTCAGGTGCGTATTTCTTGACGCGCTGCTCATTGCAACGCCGTTTAGCGGGGCGCTAGCATCCGCCCAACAAAGGCCGCCGTGGTGGCCGTAGGGGTCCCGGCGGAGGGCGGCACGCCGGTGATTGGCTGACAGTCCGCCGACGGTGTCCGGATGCTGGGGGAAGCATGGCGGCGGTTCCGGAAGCTTCTGCATCGCGTTGCGTACTCTGGTTTGGCCAGCCACTGGCGAACGAGCGCAGTGCGCTGGCAGCCGCAGGCTGGCATGTACGCACCATCCAACCTGATCCTGCGATGGCGATCGGCCTGCGCGGGCGGGATCGATTGCTTGCGGTGCTGGATCTGCGCCATCTGGATGCTACGGATCTACGCTTGCTTGAACCGTGGATCGAGCAGCACCTGCACCTGCCGTGGCTGGCGGCACTGCCGCCGGGTGCCGGCGCCACGCCGCCAGCGTGGTTGCCCCTGCTGCTGCGCTGCCGTGCGCGATTCACGCTGCCGTTCGGCCTGCAGGACATGGTCTGCGCGATACGCCAGCAGTTCGATGCGGATGATCCCTCGATCGATGAGGTCTGTGGCGGGCAGGGGCCGCGTGCGCTGATTGGCGAGAGTCCTGCGCTGCATGCGGTGCGCACAGTGCTGCACAAGTTCGCCCCGGTGGAACTGCCGGTGCTGGTCACTGGCGAGACCGGTACTGGCAAGGAGTTGGCGGCGCATGCGCTGCACGCGCTGTCGGGTCGCGCGGGCAAGCCGTTCATCGCGGTCAACTGCGGGGCCATTCCGGCCAGCCTGGTGCAGTCGGAGCTGTTCGGCCACGAACGCGGCTCGTTCACCGGCGCCGACAAGCGCCAGATCGGCGTGTTCGAGTCCGCACACGGCGGCACGGTGTTCCTGGATGAAGTCGGCGACCTGCCGGCCGAGGCGCAGACCAGTCTGCTGCGCGTACTGCAGGAGGGCACTTTCGAGCGCGTCGGCAGCAGCCAGTCGTTGCGCGCGGATGTGCGGGTGCTGGCCGCCACCCACGTGGAACTGGAACAGGCGGTGGTACAGGGGCGGTTCCGCAGCGATCTGTACTACCGTCTGAACGTGCTGCGCCTGCTGATGCCGCCACTGCGCGAACGCGGTGCTGATGTGCAGCTGCTGGGCGAACACTTCCTGCGCTGCTTCCGGCTGCGCCACAGCGTGCGCGCGCGTGGTTTCTCGCCAATGGCGCTGCAGGCGATGCGGCGCTTCGGTTGGCCCGGCAATGTTCGTGAGCTGCTCAACCGGGTGCAGCGGGCGGCGATCATGGCCGAAGGCGAGCTGATCAGCGAGCGTGACCTGGAACTGGGAGAGCCGGTACAGGCGCTGCCCAGCGCCAAGCTGCACGATGCACGCGGCCAGGCCGAGCGCGATGTACTGCTGCAGACTCTGCGCCAGACCGGCTACAACGTCTCCGAGTGCGCGCGGCAGATGCAGATCTCGCGTGTGACGGTGTACCGGCTGTGCCGCAAGCACCGGCTGGAGCTGCCGGCGCAGCGTTGAGCCGGTTGACGCGGCGGGGCGCTCCGCCCACCCTTCGGTCAACGCCCCCGTGTGACCACGCGAGCCGGATGAACCAGAGCCCCGAACTGCTGCGACGCTTGCTGCGTGCCAAGGACCGGATGGACCGTGCCAGCCACGAGGAGTGGCCGGTCGCGCGCCTGGCCGAGGTCAGTGCGGTGTCACCGGCGCATTTCGCGCGTTCGTTCAAGCAGGCGTTCGGGCTGCCGCCGCACCGCTACCTGCTCAGCCGTCGCATCGAGCGTGCCGTGGCGCTGCTGCGTGATACCGACCTGGCGGTCACCGAGATCGCGGCGCAGACCGGCTGGGCCAGCCTCGGCACCTTCGGCCGTATCTTCCGAGACATCACCGGCGACAGCCCCGGCAACGTGCGCGAGCGGGAACGGGCAGCACAGGGGCCACAGCACGTAGTGCCCGAGTGCCATGCGCGTGCCGCCCAGCGGCCCGACCTCAATATCGCAGTTTTGGAGAAGCGCCGCCGCCAGGCCGTTGCTAACGTGGGCCCCACCTGAGGGAGGTCCCATGACGAACACTGTGAACACGGTCGGCCTGTACGTACGCGACCAGGATGAAGCGCTTGCGTTCTACGTCGACAAGCTTGGCTTCGAAGTACACACCGACGTACGCAATGGCAGCTATCGCTGGCTGACCGTGCGCAGCCCCGGCCAGGACAGCTTCCAGCTGGGCCTGTTCGTGCCGGGGCCACCGACCCATGATGCGGCCACGGCGCAGGCGCTGCAGCAGCTGGTGGCCAAGGGGGCGATGCCACCGCTGGTGCTGGCCGTGGATGACTGCCAGGCGCGCTACTCGCAATGGCTGGCGCAGGGCGTGGAGTTCACCCAGGAGCCGATCGAGCGCTTCGGCGCCATTGATGCCGGATTCCGTGACCCCTCGGGCAACGGCTGGAAGATGATCGAAGCCCGCTCCGATGCGAGGCGCCGTCAATGAGCAGCGGCCGTTGGGCCCGGCCGCTGCACCGCTGGACCTCGATCGTGTTCACCCTGGCGGTGATCGCCAACTTCGTCGCCCGTGGGATGGGGCAGGGCGAGCCTGCGGCGTGGCTCACGTATTCGCCGTTGCCACCGCTGTTCCTGCAGCTGTTCACCGGCCTGTATCTGTTTGCATTGCATTACGCGGGCAAGCGCCGCAGCGCCTCGCTGGGCGCTGCGGGATGATGCCGCGTCAGGCCACGGCGTCGATGGCGTGGGCGGCAAGCAGGGCGGGCAGGTCTTCCATGCGCTGGAAGATGACCTTGGCACCGGCAGCGCGCAGGGCTTCGGGCGCGCTGTGGTGCGGACCGCCCTCACTGAAGCCGAATACGGTGGCTCCGGCTGCCACGCCAGCCGTTGCACCGGTCACGGTATCCTCGATCACCGCGCAGCGCTTCGGGTCCACGCCCAACGCAGCGGCGGCGGCCAGATAAACATCCGGATGCGGCTTGGTGCGTGGCATGTCCTGGCCACTGAACACATGGGCACCGAAGGCATCAAGGATGCCGACCTTGCTCAGCTGCAGCTTCACCTTGTGCAGGTCGGCACCGGACGCGCAGGCGATCCGCCCGCCGGTGGCGTCGCTGATCGCGCGCACGGCCTCGGGCGCCCCCTGGATGGCCACCAGGTCACGCTCCAGCGCCCGGTTGCGTTGCTGGCGGAATGCTTCCAGCCATTCTTCAGTGAACGGCTTGCCGGTGCGCTCCTCGATCAACCCCGCCAGATGGGCCACGGACTGGCCCAGGAACACCTCGCCGGCCTGCGCCGGGGTCAGCGGCCAGCCGCGCTCGGTCAGCATTTCCGAGAGCACGCGGGCCACCAGCGGCTCGGAATCGACCAGGACACCATCGCAGTCGAACAGCACGGCATCGAAGGGAAAACGGGACATCTACAGCTCCTGGGGCATGCGAAAGGGGCGGGCGCCTGCCATTTTCCCATAGCCACGCAGGCAGGGCACGCTGCCGGACAGAGCGCTAGACTGCCCACGGTTGCGTACCGATACCGTTGCACAGGAGCGAGCCTTGAACCAGCTGCGATTGTTCTTCAGCGCCTATCCCGTCGTATTCGCAATGGCTGCGAAGCTGTCCGTGCTGAGCCTGTTCCTGCCGGGCTTCATCGAAGGCATGGCCGTGGCGCGCGGGCATGGCATGCAGATCGGGGCCAGTGGCTTCGCCGATGCCCTGGTTTCGTTGGCGTTCCGGCTGTGTTGTTTCGCCGCGGCGGCCGTGCTGGCTTCCACCGTTCTGTTCGGGCGAGGAGGCGCACTGTGGATCCGGCATCCGCTCGCGTCAGGCGTGTCCTTCTACCTGATGTTGATCGTGCTGGATCATCTGTCGGTGTGGATGTACCTGCAGATGGGCCCACCGGACGCACATTCCCTGGTCTGGGTGGTGGCCGCTTCACTGCTGCACACGCTGTTGCTGACAGCGGTCGCACTGCTGCCTGCACTCCTGTTGCAACGAGGTCGCGCAATCCAGGGGCCGCACACCGGCGTGGTCAGCGCCAGTCAGGTGGGCGCCGGCATGCTGTTGCTCGGTGGCGCGTGCCTGCCAGCAATTCTCGTGCAGCTTCGCCTGATGGCATTGGAGTCCGGTTCCCCGACGGTGGGGGATGGCCTTTGGCTGGAGCTGCAGATCGTTCTGCTGCTCACGTTGGTGCTGGCGGCACTGGCTTCAACCGCGGGCGTTGTGGCCGGAATTACGCCTTCCGCTGCTCCGGCAATGGGGCGCGTGCTGGCCACAGCAGCGCTGCTGACCGGAACGGCCTCGCTGATCGTGATACTCGTGTCTGGCGTCCTGCTGATGATCGCGCAGGTGCCTGGGCCGTTCGGACTGCCGCTGTTGGCACTGGCGATGCTGGCCGCCAGCGCTGCCCAGTACCGGGTTGCCAGAACGCTGGCGTCGCGACGGCTCGCAACGCCAGCACACTGAGTCGGGCGTCCTGGCGGATCAGCTCAGATCACAGCCCGCGGGCTGCGGCCAGGTCGTGGCCGGCAGCATGGCCTTCAGCGAGGCCGGCGCGTTGATGGCCACATAGCTGGCGCCCAGCAGCTCTTCCAGGTCAGCGATGGTCACCAGATAGTTGTCCAGGCTGCCCAGGTTCGCTTCGTTCGGGATGATCCAGCTGATCGCCTTGGCGGTGCCGGTGTTCGGGTCGCGGGTGATGATCGTCTTCCAGAAGAATTCCGGCGTCGGAATGCCGTGGCTGGCCAGGAAGTAGTCGTTGGAAGCATCGCCGTAGACCACGCCGCCATAGACATCCACCGGCGCGATGTCGCGGTAGCACTCGGCCACGTTCTCGGCCTTTACCCAGATGCCCTGGTTGAAGCTGGATACCTGCGGAACGATGTTGGTCATGTAGTTGGCGCGGCGGATGTAGGTTGCGCTGTAATCCATGTGGTTGGAGGTGACCAGATGGCCGCGGTCATAGCCGGATTTGATGCTGGCATACGAGGCCGTGCTGGTCTGGCCCAGGCAGCCGGCGGGCAGGTCCGGGTCCTTGTAGAAACTGGAGGGGCGCGCTTCCGAGCCGGTGTCTGCGGTGAGCGTGTATTCGTAGCGGGTGGCGCTGTGGATGCTGCAGTCGTAGGTGAGCACGAAGCCGCCCTTGTTGAGGGTGACGACCTGGGCCTGGGCTGCGCCGGCGACGGCACTGAGGACGAACGCGAAGAAGAAGCTTGCGAGGCGCATTGCGGTTCTCCAGCAGAAGTTCAGGGCGCAGCCGTCCGCCACGACCGGGCCGGGGCGAAGTCATGGGAGGACGTTGCGGAGACGGGTGCTGCGGATTGCGGTGGGACGTGACCGCGATGACAGGGCCGTGGAGGCCGTGCGGTGTCGTAAGCGTCACAAGCTGTCGTCTTTCGGTCAACGACGAAAAGACCAAGCTGTGACAGCGCGCAAGCACTGGAGATGTGTCAGATGGAGCAGGGCGTGGCTGAAACCCAGGCGTGCTAGGGCATCGCGGCGCCTGTAGGTGTCGTCAGGGGTTCGCCTTCAACACGTAGTCGCCATTGCGTGTTCCCGGCACCAGCGACCACTCCGGCTTCAGGTTCAGCGACCATCCCGGCCCCTGCAGCGGCGGCTCAGTACTTGCGGGCGCCTGCACGAACACCGCCTTCCAGTCGCTCTGCATCAACGCACCGTCTGTGACATCCAGGCTGCCCCAGACGTCGGTCAGGCGCATCGTTGGATACACCGTGCCACGGCCAGGCAAAGCCTGCATCGTGTTGGGGTTGAACTGGATGCGCATGCTGCGCAGGTCCAGACGAACGACCGGGCCTGTCACGAAGCGCGCACGATTGTGTTCCAGCTGCGCCAGGCGCTGCTGTTCGCGCAGCGTTTCAGCTTCGCGCAGTACTGGCCCGTCGTAGCGCGCGGCAGCTGCCCGCAGTGCGGTCACGTCCGTCTGTGGAGGGGCACGGGTCGCTTCAGCCAGACGCGTGCCGAGGTCCCGGGCGTGGTGGGCGAGATCGCTGCGCCAACCGGGGGCCGCCTGGTCCAGCAGCAGGCCATAGGCCGGGCCGGTGGCGTAGGCAAAAGAGCGGACGAAGCTGCGATCAGCAACGTGCGCCCGGAGGTCATGCAGCGCCGCCTGGACGCGTGTCGCGGGCGACGGGTTGCCGACGACCACGCCGGTGTATTCGGCCAGGCCCTCGTTCAATTCCAGCGCCGCTTCCTCCTGCGCGGCCCCAGGGAACTGGCGGTGGCGTTCGGCGCGGAATGCAAGCGCATCCACCATCGCAGTGTGCTGCGCCACTGCATCGGTGGCCGCAAGCGCATCCGCCAGTGCGCGCCATTCCAGCTGCAGCCAGTAGCGTCCTTCAAGCGTGTCGAGGTGTTCGTTGCCGCCCTCGGTCGGCGCGATGATGGGCAACGCCGGTTGCAGGCGATGGAACATTTCGTGAGCCAGCAGGGTACTGCGCCGGGACGCGTCCTGCGGCAATGGCCAGAGCAGCTGCGTCCAGCGTGTGCCGGACCAGTCCACGGCGGTATTGGCGACGATCGCATCGGCCGGAAGCTGGCCTGCGAACACGTTGCCGCGCGCCTTCAGCGCACCCTGTGCGTCTGCGTGCGAGGCGATGACCTGCCGGCTCCCTGGATCAACCAGCATCATCGGCCCGCACAGGGATTGGCCCCACAACTGTCCGCCATCGGCCTGGCACAGTGCCCGCGCTTCCCTGAAGATTCGACTCGCGTCCGCATCGGCGATCGGTGATTCAACGGACCATGCCGGTCCTGCTGCACAGGCAGCGCAGGCGATCAGTACGAAGCGGAGAGTGTCCATGGCATCCGTGCATTGATGGGCACAGACAGTCATAGCACTGGATACTGCTGCCCTTCAATGATGGACAACGAACGCGGTGCCGCTTCGGCTGCCCAGGCCATGGCTACGCCCTGCAGGAAGGCATCCATACTTTCGCGTACTGATCCCTGCCTTGCAGCTGTCACGAAAAACTGTGCGCCACGTCAAATTTTGAGGTAGTGTCGATTCTGCTGCCGGGGCGCAGCGGGGTGCAAGGCGTCGGGGACTACGCGCCGCACCCGCAATTGAAGCACCAGACATCACAGCGCCGGCGCTGACGCCGGCGTGCATCTCGGGCTTTCAATGAAAAGGGGTATTCGATGCGCAATGCATGGATCAAACGAAGCAAATGGGTTGCACTGACCCTGGTGGCGGGGGCCGCATTGGCCGCCGCAGCCGTGGGCATACGCAGTACCGGCGCCCAGTCGAAGACGGGCAATCCCTCCGTGGATGCACGCGCCGGCAATCCGGCCGGGCCTGCAGCGACCGGTCCGGGAAGCGGCTTCGCCGAACTTTCCAACCGTTACATCGTGGTCTATCGCGAGGAGCCGCTGGCCACCTACAAGGGGGATATCCAGGGCCTCGCGGCACCGGAACGCATGCGTCCGTCCGCCAGTGCCGCGCGCGCGGCGGCGGCCACGGGCAATGCGCCGACACCGCGCATTGCGGTGCGGGGGGCACGTTCACAGGACTATGTGCGCTTCCTCGCGGATCGCCAGGTACAGCACGAGGCCCGCATCAATGCCACGCTGGGCCGCAGCGTGAAGGTCGAGCGGCGCATGCAGCATGCGATCAACGCATCGGTGCTGCAGATGAATCCGCAGGAAGCGGAGCGCGTACGCGCACTTCCCGATGTGGAGCTGGTCGAGGAATACCGGGAGTACGAGCAGGATACCGATGTCGGACCGGGGCTGATCGGCGCACCCGCGCTGTGGAACGGCACCCCCACGCCGTTCCGTGGCGAAGGTGTGGTGATCGGTGTCATCGATTCGGGCATCAACTTCGGCAGCCCGGCCTTCACCGCCCGTGCGGAGGATGGCTACGAGCACATCAATCCGTTGGGTGCGGGCAACTATCTTGGCACCTGCGCACCGGGTGGCATCGACGAAGGCCGCTGCAACAACAAGCTGATCGGCGGCTACGATTTTGTCTGCGGTGCGCCGGGCAACCAGTGTGGCGTTGCGGATGTACGCGAAGAGCCCGGCTTTGGTGACACCAACGGCCACGGCAGCCATACCGCGTCCACTGCAGCGGGCAACCCGCACACCGCGTCCTACCGGGGCAACCAGATCCACATTTCCGGCGTTGCGCCGCGCGCCAACATCATCGCCTACGACGCCTGCTACACCGAAGTGTCCACCGGGCGCGGCTTCTGCCCGAACACCTCAACGCTGGCAGCGGTCAACCAGGCCCTCGCCGATGGCGTTGTCGACGTCATCAACTACTCCATTGCCGGCGGTACCGCGCCGTGGGGAGAAGCTGTCTCGCTGGCCTTCCTCAATGCGTCCGATGCCGGCGTCTACGTGGCGACATCCGCCGGCAACTCCGGCCCGGGCCCGAACACGATGGGTCATCTGGAGCCCTGGACCGGCAGCACCGCGGCGGCCACGCATGGCCGCGGCGACATCGTGTTGTTTGCTGCGGTCAGCGGCCCCGGCAGCGTGCCGCCGGCGCTCACCGCCATCCTGCTGACCGAAGGTTCGGGCGGCGTGCCGTTCGCAACGCCGATTCCGGCGACCACGCCGTTGCGCGTCAGTGCAGGCATCGACAGCGCCAACGACGGGTGCGCGCCGTTCGCGGCCAACACCTTCCAGGGCGCCATTGCGGTAATCCGTCGTGGCTCGTGCAACTTCAGCGACAAGGTCAACAACGCCGCCGCTGCGGGTGCGATCGCCGTGCTGATCGGCAACAACCAGCCGGCACCCATCCTGCCCAACGTGGCGGGGGCCACCATTCCCGCCTTCGCCATCGATCAGTCGGACGCCAATGCACTGCGGACCTTCGCCGCCAGCGCAGGCAACAACGCAACCGCTGGCATCGCCTATCCGGCCAGCAAGATCAGCAACACGCCCGACGTGCTGGGTGACTTCAGTTCGCGTGGCCCGGCCGGGATCTTCGATCTGGTCAAGCCGGACGTAACTGCCCCAGGCGTGCGCGTGTTGGCGGTAATCGCGGGCAACGAGGTGACCGGCTCGGAGAACGCCGTTGGCCTGATGGACGGCACCTCGATGGCATCGCCGCATCACGCAGGCGCCGCCGCACTGTTGCGCCAGGCGCGTCCGGACTGGACGGTGCAGGAGACACGCTCGGCATTGATGATGACCGCGCGCCAGGAAGTGCTGAAAGAAGACGGCGTCACTCCGGCCGACCCATTCGCGATGGGCGCGGGCCGCATCCAGGTAGACCAGGCGCTGCGTGCAGGCCTGGTGCTGAACGAGACCAAGGCCAACTTCCTGGGCGCCAACCCGGCCAATGGCGGTGAAGTGTCGTCGCTCAACATCGCCAGCCTGGGCAAGCGCAGTTGCCCCGACAGCTGCAGCTTCACCCGCGTGTTCCGCAACGTGCTGCCGACCCGGCAGACCTGGACGGCGAAGGTGCAGGGCCTGACTGCGGTTGTCTCGCCATCGGTGTTCACCTTGGCGCCGGGCGAGAGCAAATCGGTGCGGATCATCGTCACCACCGGTTCGGTACCGAACGATGGCAGTTGGCGCTTTGCCAGGCTGACCCTGGCGCCGCAGGGGGGTGATACCAGCCAGCCACTGCTGCGCCTGCCGATCGCTGTGTCGGTGCCGCCGCCGCAGATTGCCGCCACGCCGCCGTCGAACACGCTGACCCTGCCGACCGGTGGCAGTGGAGCGGTGAACCTGCAGATCGCCAATACCGGTGGCTCACCGCTGGAGTGGCAGATCGACAATTCCGGAGTGGGTACCCGCACGCTGGTCGCACAGGCGGCAAACAACGCCAACGGGCGTCGCTCGACACGCTTCACCGATGCCGTGTCTGTGGGTGCACGTGCACAGCTCGCTGCAGACGACTTCACCCTGGGCGAGGCCACCGGCATCACCCGTATCGTCGCTGACGGCTTCGTCAACGGCGGCACGCTGGCGACATCGACCAACATCAACTGGTCGATCTTCCGTGATGTCGGCGGCAATCCGGAGGGCAATCCGGAATCGAGCCCGCAGGTGGCACTGTGGACCTATACCTCCACCGTCAGCGGCCCCGGCGTAAGAACGTCAGCCACGTTGGCCACCATCAACCTGGACATGGCCGCGGCGGGCCAGAACGTCAACCTGCCCGCAGGCCGCTACTGGCTGGTGGTCTCGGTGCGTGCGCCTCTGGCCACCAGCTGGTTCTGGTTCAACGCCACCAGCGGCGACAGCGTGTACCGCAGCGCGATCATCAACCCGGATGGCAGTGGTGCCTGGTCCGCCACCACCGGCGCCCCAGGGTTGGCCTATGGGTTGGGCGGAAGCAACGCCTGCGGTGCCGGCTGGATCGGCACACCGACCCGCGCCCTGGGCCGCATCTCCGCAGGCGGCAGCCAGAGCACGCAGGTGCAGATCAATGCCGGGGGCCTCGCGCCGGGCAGCTATTCAGGCTTCGTCTGTGTCGGCAGCAACGACCCGAGCACGCCGAAGACTGCTGTCCGTGTCGCCTTGACCGTAACGCCGTAAGGCGCCTGCAGCATCCAGGCCGCCCTGTGCAGGGGCGGCCTGTTTCCCAACGTTCCCGGCGCCTGCCGGGAACCCTTCCTGATGGACCTCGGGGGTACCGTGAAGACGATGCACAAGCACATCCTTGCCGTGGCACTGGCCATGGCAACCGCACCGGCGTGGGCCGGTGATACCTGCCAGCTGGACAATGGCTTCGGCGGCGTGTCCAACGGCGGCGCCAGCGCCGGTGGTGCTGCCTCGCTGGCCTGTGGCAATGGTGCCGATGCCAGCGGCGATCTGTCGGCGGCCGTCGGCACCGGCGCCAGTGCCAGCGGCACCGGCAGCACGGCGATCGGTGCAGCCAGCAGCGCCTCTGGCGACCAGAGCGCCGCCGTGGGCGTGGGCGCCTCGGCATCCGGCGCCAACAGCGCGGCGATCGGCGACAGCGCCACTGCCAGTGGTGACTTCAGCAGTGCCAGCGGCTCCGGCAGCTCCGCGACGGGCTCGTTCTCCACCGCCTCCGGTGCTGGCAGCAACGCCACGGGCGAAAACAGCACCGCGCTGGGCAGCCTGTCCGAAGCCAGTGGCAACAACAGCAGCGCCGTGGGCAATGGTGCCATCGCCTCTGCGAACGACAGCGTCGCACTGGGCAATGGCTCCGTCGCCGACCGGGCCAGTTCGGTATCGGTGGGCAGCGCCGGCAACGAACGCCAGTTGACCAACGTGGCCGCCGCCACACAGGGCACCGATGCGGTGAACCTCAGTCAGATGAACACCGCCAATGCCAACACGCTGTCCTCGGCCAACAGCTATGCCGATGCGCGGGCCACAGCGACCATCAACTCCGTCAACGCCTACACCGACGCGAGCAGCGCCGCGGCAGTGACGACCTCGAAGGCCTACACCGATGCCAGCAGCGCAACCACGCTCTCCTCGGCCAACTCCTATACCGATACGAAGTCCGCGCAGGCAGTGACGACGGCCAATGCCTACACCGACCAGCGCCTGGCGCAGTTCGCGCTTGACAACAACGGGTTGAAACAGGAGATGGAGCGCCGCCTGCGCCACCAGGACCAGCGCATCGATCGCATGGGGGCGATGAGTTCGGCGATGTTGAACATGGCCATCAACGCTGCCGGCTCACAGAGCCCGCGTGGTCGTATTGCCGTGGGTGCCGGCTTCCAGGGGGGCGAGCAGGCGTTGTCGATCGGCTACGGCAAGCGCATCGGCGAACGCGCCTCCTTCTCACTGGGCGGCGCCTTCAGCAATGGCGAGAAGTCTGCAGGCATGGGCTTCGGCGTGGACCTGTGACGCGATGAGGGCGCAGGGGGCGGGCTCCGCCCCCTGTTCAGCCATCAACCGCTGCGAACGTGCAGCAAACGGCATGCTGCGTCGCAAGGTGCCACCCACCATTCGCACTGGTACGGTCCAACCCGTTGCACCACCACCGACGGGGAGAGACGACGATGCGCAAGGCAGTGCTGCTGTTGATCCTGCTGGCCGGCCTGGCGCCGACCGCCTGGGCCGCCACGGTCAAGACCGCCCACCGCACCATTCCCAGCTGGGATGGAACGCCTCTCGGGGCCTTCGTCATCGAACCGCAGGACGCGGGCAGCGGACGCTATCCGCTGCTGGTGATGCCCAGCAGCTGGGCGGTGCCCAGCGTGGAATACGTGGGCGTGGCGCAGTCGCTGGCGCGGCGCGGCTATGTGGTGATCAGCTACAGCTCGCGTGGCTTCTGGGAGTCCGGCGGCAGCATCGACATCGCTGGCCCGGCCACGGTCGAAGATGTCAGCGCCCTGATCGATTGGGCGCTGGACAACACCCGCGCCGACCCGGCCCGGATCGGCGTTTCGGGCATTTCCTATGGCGCGGGCACCAGCCTGCTGGCGGCGGCACGCGATCCGCGCATCAAGGCCGTGGCAGCACTCAGCGGCTGGGCCGACCTGCAGGCCTCGCTGTACAGCAACGACACCCCGAGCGCACAGGGCATCGCCCTGCTGGTGGCGGCCGGACTGGTGACCGGACGTGCCGGCTCGGAGCTGGCCACGATCAACCGCAATGTGCTGGTCGGCAACTACCAGGGCGCCGTGGATTCGCTGCTGCCGGTGGCAGCGCAACGCAGTCCCGCAGCCAGCATCGACGAGATCAACGCCAACCAGCCGGCGGTGTTCCTGGCCAACGCCTTCAACGACAGCCTGTTCCCGCCCGGCCAGCTGGTGGATTTCTTCAACCGCCTGAAAGGCCCCAAGCAGCTGCAGCTGCGCCACGGTGACCACGCACTCAACGAGGCGTTCGGTGCGCTGGGCGTCTCCAACGAAGTCTATGACCAGGTGGGCGACTGGTTCGACCACTATCTGAAGGCCGTGGCCAATGGCGTCGACCGCCAGCCCGCCGTGCAGCTGAAGTCACAGAAGGGCAGCTGGAGTCGCTATCCGGATTGGCAGGCGACCAGCAAGGGCGCGGTGAGCTACGGGTTGACCGCACCCTCCGGCCTGCTGCTGCCCACCGGTGGCCTGGCCGAGAACGGCGGCGCCACCGGTTGGAACTACCGGATCGGCAGTGGCCTGCTGACCGCAGCCAATTCCGGTGTGGCGATGGCGTCGGGCGCGCTGCAGATGATCAACCTGCCGCCAGGCGCGTACGTGCCGTTCGTCGGGCGCGGTGCTGCCGGTGTCTGGCAAGGGCCGATCCAGTGGAGCGCCAAGCGCCTGGACGGGGCACCGGAAGTGCGCCTGACGGTCACGCCCAGCCGCGCGGATACCACGCTGTATGCCTACCTGTATGCGGAGGATGTGCTGGGCAACGGCCAGCTGATCAGCCACAAGCCGTATACGCTGCGCGGCGCCACGCCGGGCCAGCCGAAGACGCTCGATCTGCGGCTGGAGGCGAGCAGCTGGAACCTTCCGGCCGGCAGCCGCCTGACCCTGGTGGTCGATACCGTGGACCTACGCTACGCGGGCATCAGCCAGCTGGGTGGGGCGGTGTCCTTCAGCTCGCCGGCCAACGCGCCTTCGATGCTGAAGGTGCCGCTGCATTGAGGCCATGCCGTGCCTGTCGCGGCGGGCACGGCATTCCCGCGTGGAAAGCTGCGACACTGGAGTCTGATCCAGTGGAGGGGCGAATCCATGGTCATAGCGATGCTGCTGCTCGGTGCAGTGCTTGCTGTACCCGGCGCACAATCTGCGACCAGTGACTGGTCGGGCACGCTGTTGAAGGATCTGGACGCGGCCGACATCGCAATGCGCGGCAGTCATCCCGGGGCCGTTGACCTGCAGAATCCCGGGTTTGGCACCCAACTGGATGCTGCGCTGGCGCTGGCGCGCGCGCGGGCAGCAACGACCGACAGCTTCGCGGGTTACTGGTGGGCGATGAAGGGCTATGCGGCGTCCTTCAACGATGGGCATGTGAGCCTCAATGCGCTTGCCGACGCCCCTGAGTTGCCGACGCAATGGCCGGGCTTCCTGACCGGTTTCGACGGTGATGCCCAGCGGGTCATGACCACCGACGGTGGCGCCGGGCGTCCGCCGCTGGGCGCTCGATTGCTGTCGTGTGATGGTGTCGATGCACAAACGCTGGCTGCGCGCCGCGTTGGTGACTTCAGCGGGCGCTGGAACCTGCAGGCCAGCCGCATCCATGGCGGCGGTGAAGTGCTGCTGGAGCAGGGCAATCCCTACGTGCCCACGCTGCACGCCTGCCTGTTCCGGGTGGATGGACATGAGACGTCGTATGCGCTGCAGTGGCAGCCGCTGGCGGCGGCCGAACGCAAGGACCGCCTGGCAGATACCCGGCGCAGCTTCCGCCCGGCCAATGGCTGGCACACGCTGCCCAAGGGGGGCTACTGGATCACCACCAGCAGCTTCAACGCCGACCCGACGCAGCAGAACTTCAAGCAATTGACCGCCCTGCTTGAGCAGCTTGCTCCGAGAGCCGAAGCGCTGCGGCAGGCGCCGCTGATCGTGCTGGACGTGCGCGGCAACAGTGGCGGTGCTTCGCAATGGAGCATCGAACTGGCGCGATTGATCTGGGGCCGTGCCGCCGTGGACGCGCTGCCCGACCACAGCGGGGTCGAATGGCGGACGTCGGCGGCCAATATCGCCCAGCTGCGCAGCTTCCAGCAGAAGCTGAAGCAGGCGCCGGATGCATCGCCAGAGCTGCTTGGCATGCTGGATACCGTGACGGAAGGGATGGCACTGGCACGTGCTCGTGGCGAGGCGCTGTGGCGCCAGCCCACGGACGGCACGGTCGCGACGGCGCCCCCGGCAGTGCCTGCCGGTCCAGTGCACAGCGGCCGGGTAGTGGTTGTGGCGGATGCAGCCTGTGGCTCCGCCTGCCTGGATGCGCTGGACCTGTGGAAGCGGCTGGGTGCGCTGCAGGTGGGCGTGGAGACCTCGGCCGACAGCCTGTACATGGATGTGCGGCCGGAGCGACTTCCCAGCGGGCTGGCGAGGATCTCGGTGCCGATGAAGGTGTTCCGCGGGCGGGTGCGCGGTTCGAACCAACCGCACGTGCCTGATCATCGCTACCCGGGCGACATGCGTGATACGCCGGCACTGGAAGCGTGGCTGACGCAACGGTAGGCACGTGGGCCCTGCACCGGGATGCATCCTGAAGGAGAAGACCGTATGAGCACTGTCACCCCGGATCCTGACGCGCGGGCAAAGCAGAGCGGAGCACTCCGCCGCTGGCTGCTGGCACTGGGCGCGCTGCTTGGCGTGGCCATGCTGGTCTACCTGGCCAGTGCACTGCTGCCACTGGCCAGGCCACGAGGGCTGTACGCGGGCATGGGCGTGATGATGATGCTTCCCATCCTGTTGCTATGCTTGGCATTGGCCGCATGCCTGGGTGCTGCTGCGGTCGCGGCGATCGCCTGGTGGGCGGGGCTTCGACGGTTTGGCCTCGTCTTCGTGGCGCTGCTGGCCGCACTGTTCAGTGCCGCCAGCTTCATCGCCGGCTTCGATTCGCCGCTGTTCGACCCGTTGGCGATGTCGCGCCAGGAGCTCACTGCGAGAGAGGCGGCGCTCGAAACGATGAATGCACATCGGGCGCGCCTGCAACCGGCCATCGAACAGGACGATCTGTCCAGCCTGCAGGCGGCGCTGGCCGCCAACGACCCGACGCTGACGCCGGCGCAGCTGCTCTGCCTGGTGCGGACCGACGTCATCGAAGGCCATCGCGGCGAGGGCCTGCCGCCAGTGAGTGCCGAGCGCTACCGGTTCCTGCAGGCCGTGGCGGATGCCGCCTGGAACCGGGAAGTTGCGCTGCAAGGGCGTCGTGCGATCGGCCTGCTGGCCATCGACGCCTCACTGCGTCATGGCACGGTGGAGGACGTGGAGCAGTGGCTCAAGCGCGGTGTCGACCCGAGAAATGTCCTCTGGGACAGGTATGTATCCGCACTGACAGACCCTGCCGGCATGTGCAGGACCTTCGTGCGTTGGGCGTTGAGCGCTGCGGACCTGAGCGAACACGACCCGGAGCGCAAGCGTGACCTGCTTTTCAAGTTCGGTGTCGAGGCGCCTCCGGCCTGGTAGCGCGGAAGGCGCAATCATCCATGCCTTCAGTACGGCCGATCATGCCCGGAGCCTGAGGGCTATGAGCAATGGGCATGACTGCGCCGATACCCGGCATGCCCGCGATGCCTACACTGCTTCCGGGCCATCGAGGGTCCGTTGAGAAAGCTGCATGCACACATGGAGCATGGGTATGAAGTTCTCGCCGTTGGGCGCGGCGCTGCCATGGGTGCTCGCGTTGGCTGGCATTCCCGCCGCAAGTGTCAGTGCGGGACCGATCGCGGGTACGACGTCCGCCATTGTGGTTGCGAAGGCCAGGTACGCCTCGGATTCGCTGGAGGCAGGCTATATCGTCGATTGGATCAAACGGAACTCGCCGGCCTATGCACCGGCATTGCAGACCGGTGAGCTGACTCTCACTCATACCTACCCGCCGGCAGGCAACCTGAAGCCGGCCGCCGCGGCGGGCCCGCCCGTCCCACTGCCTGCACGCGGGGTGGAGGGCGAGGTCATCTCGATCTCCAACACATTGCCGAGCGGCGCTTCCGAGTCGTGGACATACCGGTGGACGAGTGGCGCATGGAAGTTGATCAAATACAGTTTCGATGCATGCCAGGGCCCGGCCAGCATCGGTGCGAAAGGATCCGACACGGCGATCGCGGCGAAGGGCCCCTGCATCGACTGAGGGCGAGCGGTCCCGATCAGGACGGGAACCGCGCCTGCGGCAGGACAGCGGCACCCCGGGAGATCACCGCTCCCGGGGCACTGCTTCGCACCTGGCCGCGCGAACGGTGACATCGGCGAACAGGTGACGATCACGCACGACCGGACGCGGCCACCGGATCATGCAGCCCACGCAACTTCTTCTTGTTGATCTTGCCCACGCTGGTCCGTTCGATCGAATCCACGAAGCGGACCCGCTCTGGAATTGCATAGCGTGAGATGTCCCCGGCGCGGCTGCGGGCGGCGATCAGTTCGATGATCTCCGCTTCCGTGACGTCACGGCCGGCCTGCCGGACCACCAGTGGCAGCGGCCGCTCGCCCCATTTCGCATCGGCAATGCCGATCACGGCGACCTCGCTGACCGCCGGATGCAGGGCGATGATGTCTTCCAGCGCCAACGAGGAAATCCATTCGCCGCCGGTCTTGATCACATCCTTGATGCGATCGGTCACGCGCAGGTAGCCGCCGCTGTCGATGTTGCCGATATCGCCGGTATGCAGATAGCCACCGGCCCACAGCGCCTTGGAGGCCTCCGGATCGTGCAGGTAGCCCTCGGTCAGCCACGGTGCGCGGACCACCACCTCACCGGTGGCAATGCCATCGTGGGCGACGTCGCCCATGTCCGGGTCGACGATGCGCAGGTCGACCAGCGGCACCGGAATGCCGGCCTTGGTGCGCAGCGAAAGAACGTCCTCTGGATCGGTCACGGCATCCGGATCGATCTGGGCCAGGGTAAGCAACGGGCAGGTCTCGGACATGCCGTAGCCCCCGAAGATGTCGATACCGCGTGCCAACGCCCGCTGCACGAGTGCGCGCGGCAGCGCGGCGCCACCGATGATCACCTTCCAGCGGCCCAGATCGGTATCCGCCGCCAGCGGGTGCTCCAGCAGCATGTGCAGGATGGTCGGCACGCAGTGCGAGAACGTCACCTTTTCGCGGGCGATCAGTGCCAGCAGCTGGGCCGGCTGGTAGCGCCCCGGGTAGACCTGCTTGATGCCAAGCAGCGTGGCCACGTAGGGCAGGCCCCAGGCGTGCACATGGAACATGGGGGTGATCGGCATGTAGACATCGCCACGATGCAGGCGCCCCTGGCTGGCCGCGCTGCCAAGCGCGGCCATGCCCGTCAGCGAATGCAGCACCAGCTGCCGATGGCTGAAACTCACGCCCTTGGGCAGGCCGGTGGTACCGGTGGTGTAGAACACCGTGGCGCGGGTGTTCTCGTCGAAATCCGGAAACCGGGTGATCGCTGGCGCTGCGCGCAGGCCGGCCTCGTACTCGGTCACGAAGCCTTCCGGCACCGCGCCGCCGGCATCATCCAGCAGCACCCGCGTGCGCAGGTCCGGCACCTGCTCGTCGATCCCTTCCAGGATCGGCAGGAACTCGCGATTGGCGAGGATCACCCGCGCGCCGCTGTGGTTCAGCGTGTAGGCAATCTGCTCGGGTGCCAGGCGGACGTTCACCATCATCAGCACCGCACCGATCATCGGAACGGCAAAGTAGGCCTCCAGGTAGCGGTTGCTGTCCCAGTCCATCACCGCCACGGTGTCGCCATGCTTGACCCCGAGCGAGGCCAGCAGGCCTGCCAGCTGGCCGATCCGCGCCTGCAGGGTGCGGTAGTCGAAGCGGACCGAATCGCCGTAGACGATTTCCTGGTCCGGGTTCACTGCCAGGGGCGTGTGCAGCAACTGCTTGATCAGCAGCGGGTAGGCGGAGGCGCCGGATGTCATGGGGTGTCCTCATGGGCGACGAAGCGTTGGCCGCCCTTCATGCCGCCACACTAGCCGCCTGCCCGTGCAGCGCCAGCGTACCTAGGTACGCCTTCCCAATGGCGGGTGATTTGCTACTCTCGCCTGGACATGCCGAGCCTGCTCATCGCCGATGACCATCCTTTGTTCCGCGCCGCGCTGCACCGTGCGGCCGAGGAGGCGGTCGCCGATCTGCAGATCAGCGAGGCCGACTCGTTGGACAGCGTGCTGGAAGTACTTGAGCGCCAGCAGATCGACCTGATGCTGCTGGACCTGCACATGCCGGGCAACCACGGGCTGGCCGGACTGGCGACCCTGCGTGCGCTGCAGCCGGGGTTGGCGATCGTCATCGTATCGGCCAATGAAGAACCGCAGGTGATCCGTCGTGCCATCGACCTTGGCGCTGCCGCCTACCTGCCCAAGAGTTCGGGCCTGAACGAACTGCAGGCAGCCCTGCAGTCGGTGCTCGACGGCGAGCGCTGGATCCCGGCGCTGCTGCGCGAGCCGGTGGCGCGGGTGGTGCCCTTCAGCAAGGATGCCGATCTGGCCGCACGGCTGGCCAGCCTGTCGGCGCATCAGTACCGGGTGCTGAACCTGGTGGCCGAAGGCCTGCTCAACAAGCAGATTGCCGATCGGCTTGGGGTGCAGCTGCGAACGGTCAAGGCACACATGACCCGCATCATGGAGCGGCTCGGGGTGCGCAATCGCGCGCAGGCCATCCGGGTGCTGCATGAAATGGGGCTGGCCGATCCCTCCCGGCAGATCGAGAACGTACCGGACGCCTGATCCTTCAGGACGCTGCGGCGGCGGACGTGGCCAGCAGATGGTTGATCGCCCAGCGCAGCGCCAGTGGCTTGAAGGGCTTGTTCAACAGCGCCAGCCCTGCGCCGCGCACGGCCTCGCGGGTCTCGCCGCTGGTGTCCGCACTGAGGATCATCGTGGGCCGCTGCCCGTGCGCTGCAACCAGCCGCGTGAACAGTGCCACGCCGGTGTCGCCGTCATCGAGGTGGTAGTCGAACAGCCACAGTGCCGCATCGCGCGCCGCCGGGCCGATGCCCTCGGCATCGCGCGCCGCGGTGACATCACAGCCCCAGGACAGCAGCAACTGCTGCATGGCCTGCAGTGCGTCCGCATCGTTGTCGACCACCAGCACGCGGATCCCCTTGATCGTGCTGCCGCCGCTGGCAGGGGCTTCGATTCGTGTCGCTGCGGGCGCCGCAACCCGTGCCACTTGAATGGAGAATGCCGAGCCGCGATCCACCCGGCTGTGCAGGTGCAGCGGCGCATGCAGCAGGCCGGCAATGCGCTGCGCAATGGTCAGGCCAAGCCCCAGGCCTTGCCCGTTGCTGCGATCGACACGGTGGAATTCCTCGAACACGGCGGCCTGCTGCTCGGCGGAAATGCCAGGCCCGGTGTCGTACACGCCGATGGAGAGCGATGGTGCCTGGCGCCGTACCCCCAGCAGAACGCCGCCGTGGCGGGTGTAGCGGATGGCATTGGCCAGGAAGTTCTGCAGTACCCGGCGCAGCAGCAGCGGATCACTGTGAACCCAGGCCCGGGTGCGCAGGTAACGGAACTGCAACCCACGCGCCGCCGCCAGTACGGCAAATTCCTGTGCCAGCGGATCGAGCACGGTCGAGAGCGCGAACGGGCGCGGGTCCGCCACCAGCCCACCGGCTTCCAACCGGGAGATGTCCAGCAGCCCGGACAGCAGGTCATCGGTGGAATCCAGCGCGCCACGGATCTGGCGCAGGAAGCTCTCCAGGAACGCCGATTCAATATGCTGCGACATTGCATCGGTCAGCAGCTGCGCGGCATGCAGGGGCTGGATCAGGTCGTGGCCGACCGCGGTCAGGAAACGGGTCTTGGCCACGTTGGCGCGCTCGGCTTCGTGCACTGCGCGCTCCAGCCGTGCGGTACGGTCCTGCACGCGGCGCTCGAGCGCTTCATTGCTGCGCCTGAGCGCTTCCTCGGCGCGGCGGAAGGCGGTGACATCGGTGAAGGTGGCCACGTAGCCGCCACCCGGCATCGGGTTGCCACGGATCTCGACGATGGTGTCGTCGGGGAAGATCCGCTCGGACAGGTGCGGTGTACCGCGCCGCATGTGGGCCAGGCGGCGCTGCAGCGCGCTGTCGCGCGAGTCGCCGGGGCTGTCCCCGATCTTCAGCTCTGCCAGCGCCCACGCAGTGAGGTTGATCACCGGCTGGCCGACCTGCAGCAGCTCCGGCGGGAACTTGAACAACGCGGCATAGCGGCTGTTCCAGGCCACCAGCTGCAGCTGCGCATCAACCACGCTGATGCCCTGGCTCATGTTTTCCAGTGCCGCTTCCAGCAGGCGCTGGTTGAAGCGCAGTACCTGGGTCGCTTCGCCAACGGCGCGGGTGACGGCGTCCAATGGTGCGGCACCGCCCTCGCGGGCCGCCTCCACCAGCAACCGTGCCATGCCGGCACCGACCACTGCCGTCAATTCACGTTCAATGGCGGTGACCCGCTCGTCGTCCAGCATCTGCCCTGCGGCGCCGTCCATCAGCTGGCGAGCCCGTTCCTGGCCCAGGAAGCGGCCGGCGGTCCTGCGCAGCGATGCGGCAGCCACCGCATCACGCCGGCGCGGCAGCGAGGGCCGTACTGCGCGTGACACCAGCAGCACCGTCACCAGGTTGATCGCCAGGCTGGCGCCCATGCTGATGGCGATGTGGCCCGGCTGCATGCGCAGCGACACCAGGGACAGCCAGTACAGTGCGTCGGGGTCGGCCGGTGCCGGCGTGGCGGGGATCAGCATCGACAGCAGCACCAGCCACAGCCAGGCCAGCGAGCCCAGCACGATGCCGGCAATGATGGCCGGTGACGGCGTGCGCGGGCGATACACCGCCAGCAACACGGCCGGCGCCAGCTGCGAGAGCGCGGTGAACGACATCAGTCCGAAGTCACTGAGCGCCTCGGTGCCGCTCATCGCACGGCTGTACAGCCAGGCCATCAGGAACACCGCAAGGATGCCGGCACGACGGAAGGCCAGCACGCGCGGCCGCAGGTCCGCGGCGGTGGCGTGGCCACCGATCCCGTCCAGCAGCCGCGAGCCGAAGCCGTGGTTGCCCAGCATGATCGACAGGGTCAGGCCCGACAGGATCATCATGCCGGTAGCCGCACTCAGGCTGCCCAGGTAGGCCAGCAGCGCCAGCAGGTGGTGGCCGTCGGCCTTGGGCAGCGCCAGCACATAGAGATCCGGTGACACCGAGGCGGGCAGCTGCGCCGCGCCGGACAGCGCCATCGGCACCGACGGCAGGCCGATCAGCAGCAGATAGACCGGAAACATCCAGCGCGCCGTCTTCAGGTCCGAGGCCTGGCGAAGCTCGACCACGCCGACATGGAACTGGTGGGGCAGGGTGAAGGCCGATATCGCACCCAGCGCGACCATGGTCAGGTAGTCGGGAATGATCGGCGGGGGCGGCAGCTGTGCCATCCTTTCCAGCAGCGGTGTGCCGGCCTTGTGCACGGACAGCGCCGCATAAAGGCCAATGGCCAGCAGCGCCACCAGCTTCAGCACCGATTCCAGCCCCAGCGCAACCACGATGCCGCGATTGGGCTCGGTGGCCGACGCCTTGCGTGCACCGAACAGCAGGGTGAACGCGGCCATCGTCAACGCGAACCAGAACGACATGTCCAGCCGCCAGCCCGTGGGGGCGAACTGATCGCCCAGCAGGGCACCAAGGCCCTGGCTGACGGCCCTGAGCTGCAGCGCGATGTAGGGGATGATGCCGAACAGCGCGACCAGGGTGATGGTGAAGCCCAGGCCCCGATCCGCACGCAGCCGTGCGACCACCAGGTCGGCGATGGTGGCACTGTTGTGCTGCTTGGCCAGCCGCCCGAGGCGCAGCAGGAAGGGCAGGCCGAAGGCGAAGATCAGCGCCATCCCGGCCAGGGTCGGTGGGATCGGAAAGCCCCATTGCAGGCCCTGTGAAGCCGCACCATAGTAGGTCCACGCGGTGCAGTGCACAGCCAGCGACAGCGCATATACAAGCGGCCACACCCTGGAAAGCCGATGCCCCCGGCGCTCGCCCCACAGGGCTACGCCAAACAGCAGTGCGGTCCATGCAATGCAGGCGAAGAGGACGATGGAGGGCGTCAACATCGCTCCAGTGTAGGCAGAGAACCGGGCAGCGGCGCTAGGGGCTGAGCACGACCAGTGACAACTGCTCGGCAACCAGTGCCAGCTCGCCATCGGCAACCCGCTCGACGGCCCTGCGCTGGGTCAGCAGCCACTGACCGGGCTGGCGCGGTTCCAGTGACACCAGCTGCGAGCGTACCCGCACCTCGCACCCGCTCGGCACCGGTGCCACGAAGCGAACCTTGTTGACGCCGTAGTTGAGCACATGGGCGATGCCGGGGAACCTGGCAAGGGCGGCGACATCATCCTGCACGGTCAGCGAGAGCAGCAGGAAGCCGTGCGCGATGGTCTGCCCGCCGGGCAGCTGCGACTGTGCACGCACCGGATCGACGTGGATCCAGTTGTGGTCGCCGGTGGCGTCGGCGAAGGCGTCGATGCGCGTTTGCGTGATGCAGGTGCTTGCGCCAAGCCGTTCGTTGAGCGCCCACCCATGCAGGGCCTGCAGGGCAGCAGGCAGCTCATTCACGGTAGCGTCCACACTCACCGCACGTCCTCCACAAGGGCCAGGATCGCCTCGCGCGCCTCGGGCTCGGACAGCATCGGCGCGTGGCCGACATCCGGCACTTCGACCAGACGGGCTCGCGCCGACGTCGCCGCCATCTGCCGGGCCACATCGGCCGGCAGGATGTCGGACAGCGCACCTCGCACCACCAGTACCGGCACCCGTGCGGTCAACCTGCGCACCGCGCGCCACAGCACCGGCCGCAGCAACCACAGCAGCCAGGGACGCGTGGTGCGGATCACCGCCGGGTCATAGTCCAGCTCCAGCAGCCCATCGCCGCGTGGGCGGAAGGTGCGCACTGCCATCGCCCGCCAATCGTCGGCCGTGAAGCGGGGGAAAGCCGCCTTGCCGATCGACGCCACGTAGGCGGTGGCCTGCTCCAGATCCATCGGCGGCACCGGCTTTCCCGCGTACTTGCCGATCCGTGCCAGCGCCTCGCGCGGCACCTTGGGGCCGGCGTCATTCAGCACCGCGGCGGCGATGCGTTCCGGCGCACGGGCGGCGAGGGTGATGGTCACCAGCACACCCAGCGAGGTGCCCACGAACACCGCCTTGTCGATGTTCTGCGAACGCAGCAGGGCCACCATGTCGTCGGCATAGGTGCGCGGGTTGTAGCTGGACGGGTCATGTGCGCGCTCCGAGCCGGCGCGACCGCGCAGATCGACCGCGATCACGCGCCAGCCCTCGGCGGTGAGTGTTTCGGCCAGTGCGTCGAAATCGGCACCATTGCGGGTCAAGCCCGGAATGCAGACCACGGTGCCGCGGGGCGCCTGCCCGGCGCCCGCTGCATGGTCACGCGCGTGCAGGCGCAGGCCATCGTCACTGTTCCAGTACAGATCTACGTAAGACTGCATCATGCAGGGGCTTCCTGGAAATCGAATCGGATGCTCTAGAAATCGTAACGGACGCTGAGGCTGTATTGGCGCGGCGGGCCATAGAAACCAATCAGCGTACCGACCGCAGGGATGTTGTAGCCGGTGGTGCGGTATTCCTTGTCAGTCAGGTTGGTACCCTGCAGCGAGAAGGTCCAGGCATCATCCAGCCGCCAGATCACCCCGGCATTGACCAGGCCGTAGCCGTCCTGCTTGATCACCGGGCTCAGGTCGGTGGTTGGCCAGACCTCGCTCTGGTAGCTGTAGCTCACCCGTGCGGACAGGTTGCTGCCGTTGGCCAGGTCAGTGCGGTACTCCACGTTGAACGCACCGGAGAACTCCGGCGCATTGGTGAACTTCATCTGCTTGGCCACATTGACGCCACGATCCATGTACTCGTCGTACTTGGTATCCAGCCACGCCAGATTGCCGGAGATAAGCCAGTGCTGGCTGGGCAGGTACTGGTATTCGACTTCCAGGCCCTTGACGGTACCGGCGCCGGCATTGGTGAAATCACCGAAGAAGGAGTCATCGATGCCGTCGCCATTGGTATCCAGGCCGGTGAACACCGACAGCTGGATGTCCTTGTACTTGTTGTAGAACGCCGAAAGGTTCAGGAACAGGCGCTGGTCCAAGAAGGCCATCTTGCTGCCGACTTCGTAGCTGTCCACGGTCTCGTCGTCGAACGGCTCGGCCGAGCGGGGCACCGCCACCGCGTTGGCGCGGATGTTGTAGCCGCCGGACTTGAAGCCACGCGTGGCCAACCCGTAGACCATGATGTCCGGGGTGATCTGGTAGTCCAGCGAGACCTTGGGCGAGACGTTCTTGAAGTTGGTCTTCTTGTCGAAGTCGGCGGTCACCGCAACCGGACGGCTGAAGCCCGGGTCCGCGTAGAGACGATTAAGCACGATCGCGCGCTTGTCCTCGTCGGTGTAGCGGGCGCCGACATCGAGTTTCAGCCTGCTGGTCAGGTCGAAGGTCCAGTCCGCATACAGTGCGATGCTGTCGGTCAGCACCTTGCCCTGGTTGTCGGCGAACTGCGCGCTGAAGTAGTTGTTCTGGATCTGGCCACCGGCCTCGCCACTGAACTGGTACAGGCCGACCACGCCGCGCACGCGGCCTCCGGCGTCGTAGTTCAGCTGCACCTCGTTGCTGACCTGGTTGTCGTTGTAGGTGCCCCCGACGTCGGCCAGCTTGACCGGTGTGGTGTCGAAGTCGATGTTGGCCTCGCTGTCCGATTCGCGCTTGGCCACCACGTACTTCACAGCGATGTCTTCATTCGGCCGCCAGTTCACCGTGGCCGAGGCGCCCTTGGTCTCCACGCTGTTGAGGTTGCGCATGCCCGAGCGGATGTCGTAGCGGCTGTCCATCGGCGGATAGGCACGCAGGAACGGGTTGGGCGACAGCATCTTCGAACCGCGCATGCCGGACTGGTCGTCGATCCAGTCCAGCGCGAACTGCACGTCGAAGTCGTCGCCGGCATAGGCCCCCAGGTTCAGCCGCGCCGCGTTGATCTGCTTGTCGCTGACCGGCTGGCCGTTGAAGGTGTTCTCGCCGAAGCCGTCGTGGTTCATGCTGGCCACCGCCACGCGTGCACGCAGGCCGCTGTCGGCGCCACCGATCGGGCCGCCGATGGCCGCCTTCGCGTCCAGCTGGCTGTAGTTGCCCACGGTGATCTGGGCGAAGCCCTCGGTCTGGGTGGGCAGGCCGCGCGAAATGTACTTGATCGCACCGCCGATGGTGTTCTTGCCGTACAGCGTGCCCTGCGGGCCGCGCAGCACTTCGATGCGCGAGACATCGAACACATCCAGCAGGGCCCCCTGCGGACGGGCGATGTAGACATCATCCAGATAGATGCCCACGCCCGGGTCGGCACCCCAGGTGGGATCGGACTGGCCGATGCCGCGGATGTAGGCGGTGACCGTGCTGCTGGCGCCGCGTGCCGCGTAGATGGTCAGGTTCGGCACCTGCGCATCCAGGTCGCTGATGTCCTGGACATTCATCTTGTCCAGCGCCTCCGAAGTGAAGGCAGTGACCGCCACCGGCACTTCCTGCAGGGTTTCCTCGCGCTTGCGTGCGGTCACCTTGATGCTGTCGAGATTGGTTGGTGAAGCGGCTCTACCTGCCGCCGGCGCGTCCTGTGCCAGCACCGGCCCCGAGACCAGCAGCGCGCCGATCATGAGACTCAAACAGTTCCGTTTCATCCGGTTCTCCCCCAGGCATGAGCGTGTGGATGGCACATTGCCACCCCTGCAGCCAAGGCTAGCGGTGTCATCGGCCGGCAACGAGTGGACCTAGGTCCAGTCGGCAGCGGCGCCCGGATGCGGATACTGGGCGCGCCCCCAGCCGGAAGCGCCCCGGTACCACTTCATCCACGACTCACCCATGAGGATCTGGCCATGAAATCCGGAATCGATTCGATCAAGGTTGTACTGCTGGTGCTGTGCAGTTGGCTGGCGATGGCGGGCAGTGCCCTCGCCGCAGGCCCGGCCGGGCATTGGGACATTGGCCTGTATGGCAATCTGTTCGGCGCCCGCGAATACCAGGTGTGGGTGCCGGCCGGCTACGACAGCAACCAGCCGCTGCCCCTGCTGCTGGTGCTGCATGGCTGCGTGACCGGGCCGAACCTGATGGGCGAGGCATCGGGCTTCAACGATGTGGCCGACACCGAGGGCTTCATCGTGGTCTACCCGAGGCAGAACGTCACCTCCAATCCGGCCCGTTGCTGGAACTGGCAGCTGCCGATCAACCAGGCCCGCGACAGCGGCGAGCCCTCGATCCTGGCCGGCATCGTGGATAAGGTGAAGGCGGGTTACAGCGTTGATCCGCATCGGGTCTACGTCACCGGCATTTCCGCAGGCGGTGCGATGACCTCGATCATGCTCGCCTGCTATTCGGATATGTTCGCTGCAGGCGCCATCCACTCCGGTGGCATGTTCAAGGGCGCGACCACGATTTCCGGAAGTGCCTACGCCTTGCTGGCCGGCAGCATCTACTCGCCGGACAGCAACGGTCGCCTGGCCTGGCAGTGCTCGGGCTCACCGTCGCCGCGCCCGCTGCCAGTGCTGGTGTTCCACGGCAGTGCCGATCTCACCGTCAATCCGGTGAACGGGCAGCAGGCCGTGCGCCAGTTCCTGCAGACCAATGACCTGGCCGACGACGGCCTGGACAATGATTCGGTGAAGTACGTGCCGACCAGCACCTATCACGGCCAGGTTCCGGGCGGCCGCGCGTATACCGTCGACACGTATGCCTACGGTGGCAGGACGCTGGTGCAGCACTATGTGGTGCAGGGGATGGGGCATGCCTGGAGTGGCAGCCAGTCGGGCCTGCCGTTCACCGACCCGAAGGGGCCCGATGCCACGCTGGTCACCTGGTTGTTCCTGAGGGGCTACCAGCGCTGAGTCTGTACCTGGCCCTGGGCTCCCGGGAGGAACGCCCTCCGGGAGCAGGGGTATTGCCGGGTCTGCGCACACCTGGCTGGACGCCTCGTTCGCGGAACCCTCCCCGTGCCGGAGCCCCGGCAGCTCCAATGCGGCGGCTCTGGTCCAAGGCGATCAGTGATGTGCGATTCATGCAGCCGCCAAGCAATCCTTACGACATCCTTGCGGGCTAAACTCAAGATGATTGAACTGTTAAGTGCGGTCGGATGCATTGTCCTGAAGGGATCTCCGCCGTTTTCACAATCATAAACGTGCCAGGTCCGGGCGCTCATCAGTGTCGGGTTTTTGTGTAGACTCTGATCGACTGGAGAAAGCCATGACTGCCCGGAAAACAACTCTGCGAAAGCGCGTCGCGCTTCGAGTGCGGAAAAGCAACCGCGACGTGTTCTTGCCTCGTGATTTCGTCGACATCAGTGGCGAAGATCAGGTCATTCGGGCGCTACGCGCTTTGGTGGAAGAGCGAATGTTGCTGCGGTTGGGCAAGGGGGTCTACGCAAAGGCGCGACCGTCCAGCCTGAGTGACAAGGCCGTCCTGGCAAATCCTGGTGGGTTCTTGTTCGTGGCGATGCAAGCGCTGGAGCGGCTTGGCGTCAGGGCTGAACTGACCGATGCCCAGATAGCGTTTGCAGAGGGCCGATCAACACAGATGCCGGTCAATCCTGTCCTGAAGGTCAAAGGTCGCTTCTCTCGCAAACTTCGATATGGCAAGAGTGAGCTGATCATTGAGCGCTGATACGAATCGCGAGCTCTTTGCTGACGTGGCTCGGGAGCTTGGGCTGCCTCATCCCGGCCTGGTGGAGAAGGACTTCCACGTTGTTCGTGCTCTCAGCGCCTTGCAACAAGTGCATGCCGAAGGGGCCTATCTTGTCTTTGGAGGCGGAACTTCGCTGTGCCGAGCTCACCTTCTTATAGAGCGGATGTCTGAGGACATTGACCTGCGAATCCTGACCGAGGATAAAAGTACGTCGTTGGGCCCGGGAGCCAGAAAGCGATTCCGGCAAGCAGTGACCCGGGCGCTATTGGATGCAGGATTCGATTTCGATCCGGAGAACGCTGACCATCTGCAAACGTACGATGGGGGCAAGACGTTCGCCTATAGCCTTCCTTACGCTCCTGTTACGGATGCCGTTACCAGCCTTCGCCCTGGTGTGAAGGTGGAAATTTCGTCTTGGCCGCTCAGTCTGGCGCCCGTCTTGAAGGATGTTTCATCCTTTGTCGCAGTGGCGAAGAAGGAGGGCGCGGAGGTGAAAGGGATTCCCTGTGTGGATGTGGCTGAAACGGCTGCTGACAAGTTCGTGGCGCTGACACGCAGAATCGCGGATGAGCAAAGTGGCCGTGTCGATCGCGACCCTTCGTTGATACGTCACATCTACGATCTTCACCGGATCACATCGAACGTCGACCTGACTGCCATTTCGCCGATGCTTGGCGCGATCATGGAGAGTGATCGCCGATCCCGTGGAGCGAAGGTGCCAGGGTATGCCGAAGATCCGTTGGGCGTGACATTGAGCGCCCTGGAATCACTTGCGAAAGACGATGGATACGCAGCGGTATTTACTCGGTTTCAGCAGGACATGGTCTACGGCGCCCATGTTGAAATGGGCGAGTGCCTGCCTACGCTGCGTGCGTATGCCGATCAGTTGGTGGATCACAAGTCACTCGACGCATGACGTGGCGTCGACAGGCATGGGAATCGTCGATGTCGATCTGGCCGGTGGGCATCACGGCTGTGGGTAGGCCCTGCGCCTGGCTGCCCTGGCGGATGAGCCGCGGCGATGCTGCGGCACTGTGAGGTCCGACCTCGCTACCGTGGCCCTGAACGGTAGAGTGATGCCGGGGGCGGAGAAGGCTCCAGTGAGTGGCAATTGACCAATCAAATACGCACGCCCAGTGCATCCAGCGTTGGGGTGGTCATTGTTCCCGTGGCCCGGATGCCATGAGCCAATTGGAACATGCGCAGGGCCGACTGGGTCTCTGGAGTAAGGACGCCATCGATGGCGCCTGGGTCGTAGCCCTTGGAGTACAGCGCCGCCTGGACGCGCATGATCAGCAACTTGAGCGCGTCGGCGTCCCTCCCTTCCGAAACTGGCTTTTCGTAGGTGCCCGGCTCCAAGGTCAGGTTGTTTGTGGGCCGCGAGTTTACTCGGGTGGCCGGCTGCAGACTCTGGCTCGGATAGGAATGCAAATTGCTGCTGCCACTCTCGGTGGAGCGGGAGGTTGCGGGCGCAGCCGGTGCCGTGGGCGCGATGTAGCGGGTCGGCGGTGGAGTGTAGGTGGCCGGTGGCGGGACATAGGAGCGATACGAGCTTCCCGACCCCGAGGAATGTGAGCGGTGGGAACTGTGTGATCGATGGGAGCTGTGGCTGCGGTGGCCCGCATAAAGGTTGTGGCGGCCTGCGTTCAGTGACGTGCTCAGAACGGTCGCGTATTTCCCATCGATCTCTGAAAGCCTGGAAAGGTCTGACTGGCCTTTGGGTGGCTCTGTGCCCAGGGCACCCAGGGTCGCGGCGCCGACGATCATCAATGCGTTGGACATGATCAGGTTTCCAGAACTGGAGAGATGGAGCGGCTGGTCCACACCGGTGTAACCCAAGAGAAGAAGCCGCCGCAGCGTTCCCGAACCGAGCAGCCGTCACAGGCGGGCAGGTAATCGTTCTTCCACGGCGAGATGCTCTGTACTGCGTAGGGCCAAAGCGAACGGTCCAACGCGCACAGAGGCAAGTTGTAGAGCGAGACCGGAATTCCGCCTTCGGCCAGCAGGCCCACCGCCTCCGCCAGCATGTCACCATAGTCCGCAGGGTCGGCCCATAGCTCACGCTGATGCGCTTTGGCAAATCCAATGGGCTCGATACCCATCAGCGCGACATGCTCGACGAAGGGTAGATTTCGCCAGATGTAGCGGGCCAGTTGGACCAGACGCTCGACCGTGGGCTTGACCAACACGACGCGGATCTCCACCCGCTGCCGGGCTGCTTCTAGCGCATAGAGCCCGCGAAGGGTCTCAGCGAACGCGCCCTCGCTTTGGACAACATAGTCGTGCAGGGCGTAGTGGTCGCCATAGAGCGGGATGCCCCAGCTCAGGCTGGGATGGATCCCTGCAAACTTGCCATGTAGGCCAGAGGCGCGCAGCCGACCGTTGGACAGGATGTGGAGGTGAGTATTGGGCAGGACTTCTGCGCATTTGGCTACCACGTCGACCAAACCTTCGCCCAGCAGAGTAGGCTCCCCGCCGCTGATCGCAAGCGATGGCTCCTCGGAATCGATGAGGTCAATCAGATCCAAGAGATGCTTCACTCGCCAGTCGTCTTGAATCTGGCGCGGCGGCTGGGAGCACATCAGACAGTAGCTGTTGCAGCGCTCGGTGGCGAACAAGACATTGCCTGTGTCTCCACGCCGATAACGAATCGCCACCTTCCTCTGCAAGGGGTTGAGCTCCACCACATCCCCTGGCTTGCAAACACCCACCGGACCTTCCAAGTGGACGAGTGGAGCCTCATCAGGGGCACGCAGCCCCCTTGACGGCAAGACGGCACCCCAAGGCAGCGTCAGCAGGTCACTGCTGAAGCGCTCCGCCGGGACGTCCCGCAGATCCAGCGCCAGGCGTTCCAAGGGAAGCGCCGATTGAGCGAACTCCGCCAGAGACACCACCTTGAGCAGGCTGGCCTTCGCCGAAGGCGCCAACTCGGCCTTGGCTTCAAGCGGCAGCATGGACGCCGCCCTCCACAGGTGGTTTCTGTACAGCCCAGGAGCGCATCAGAGTTTGGACGTCCCGATCAGCTTTTTCGTAACGCTCCAGAAGCAAATCAAAGAGCCCCATGTTCCGCCCACAGAAGTCGCTGCTGGGCCGGTGGCCGATGGGATCTCCTTGGCGGGCATAGTGCTCGATCGGATCGGCGCCGCACATTGGCACAAACGCACAGTCGGCGCACGTAGGGAGGGCCTCCGCGACGCCGGCGTCCAGCAAGCGGCCCATGGCCGGCGAGGACAGCCATCGGCTGACTGATTCGGAGACGTGGCCCAGAGCGAAGGCATCGTCCCCCATGGCCGCCAGCATCCGCGCCTCATCAGACGGATAGACTCGCCCATCGTGATCGTAGATGACAGCGCCCAATCCGGCTCCCGCAGGCGATCGGAGATCGACGTAACCGTGCCCAAAAGACGTGAAGAGTTGAGAGAGGATGAGGGAAGCGTACGATTCTTCCATGGCGTAGCCGGCCAGATTCACCGAAATCAAGTGGTCGAATGCACGCTGGTAGAAGGCAAGGAAGTCTTCCGTTGGATAGCCGGTGCGCCGGGCCGTCCTTGCAGCGAACCCGTAAGGGCTCAAAGGGCGCAGGGAGATGCTGTGGAATCCCTGCTTCCGGTATTCGTCGATGATGGCCTCAGGCACATGGAGGCTCTGGCGGGTCAGGGTGGTCAGTGCCGAGACGCCATCGTCTCCCAGCCATCGGCGTCCGCGCTCGATGCCCTCGACTGTCCGCCGGTAGCTGTCCCGACCAGGCCGAGGTCGATTGGCATTGTGGAGCCATTCGGGACCGTCCAGCGAGGTGGAGAGCTTGAAACGGTGCTCGGCGAAGAACGCCAATTGGGCATCCGTCAGGTCGTGCAATGTCGATGCCAGGACAAAGCGCAGGGTGCGCCCAGCGGACCGATTGCGTTCGACGATCCGCCGGGTGATGGCCTTCACCTGATCGAAGTTGAGCAGGGGTTCGCCACCTTGGAACTCGATGGTCAGCTCTTGACTCGGCCATTCGAACAGCCGCTCCACCGCCTGTTCGGCATGCGCATCTTCCAGGTCAAAGGCAGTGGCGCTCGTCCCTTGCCGGGACACTTGGCAGTAGCTGCAGGTGTGGTGGCAACGCAGGGACACCACGAAGATGTGGAGCGCCGGTCCACCGACGAGGTAGGACTTTCGGCTGCGAATTTGACTAAGCAGGGGCGCCAAGCTGCTTCGGTCTGTCCCGGCTACCGCGAGGTGCCGTGCCTCCAGGTCCGCAAAGAGCGGGGACCCAGTCGGCAACTGGTGGGTCACCAGCCGCTGCACATCCTCCATCGTCATCAGGAGCCAGTCGCCTGCCATGGACGAGACAAATGCCCGGTGTTCGTCCCAAGGGAGGCGCCTAAAACGCAGTGGCAGCAGTTGGTAGGCCGAAGGGCCGGCAAACAACGCGGCCGTCCTAAACCTCGACATGGGAGGCCGCCGGCTGTGCTTGGCTCAGCGCCGCTCGAAGCAGCTCCTGCTGTAGCCCACTGGTCTCTGCCCGTACGGCCGCCCGCAGACGTTCATCCAGCAAGTCCCGGGAGACCCGGGTCCACAGGTCCTCTGGCAGCTTGGAGCCGTCCAGAGACCAGAACACGACGGCGATGTCGGCGCCGTGGCTCCGCACCTCGACGCCAAACTGGGCGGTGTAGCGGTGTGCGACGCGAGTGGTCACGTCGGCCGAATACACTGTCCGGTCGATAATGAATTCTGAGCGTTCCATTGCTCATCCCCCTTTGGATAGGAGAACTCTGCTCCCTAGCTTGCGACGATGCAAGGGCTGTGAGAAACGGCGTCAGCCCGTTACATCTCCCACTACCGCTCCCCTCCGGCATTTCACACTGGGCAAGCTGGGGCCCTGCGTTGTTTCCGGCGTCCAGATGGTCTGAGGGCCTGCAAACGATCCAGTTTCTGCATCAGTACATCAATGCGCTTGTCAGCGGGATGAGCTCACTCATTGATGACTCGAGGAGCATGAGTTCTCCAAACAAGTGCGCAGCAGCATAGGGCAACTATCAAGGCCAAGTGGCTTTTCCCTGCTTTCCTTAGGCTGAGTGGGTGCCAGCCTGCATGCCGATCACAGCAGCAACAGCGCTCCGATCAACGCCGGCGGCATCACCAGTGCTCCCACGCGCAGGAAGTCGAGCGCGCTGACATGCTCGCCCTCGCGGCGCAGTGCCACCAGCCACAGCATCGTGGCCAATGAGCCGGTCACCGACAGGTTGGGCCCCAGATCCACGCCGACCAGCAACGCGGCGCGCGTCTGCGCCGGCAGGTCGGCCATCTGGCCCAGCGACCCGGCGGCCAGGCCGACCGGCAGATTGTTGGCCACGTTGCTCAGCAACGCGGCCGCAGCACCGGCCAGCCAACTGGCCTGGTGCGGGGACGTCTGCGCAACGGCCTGCAGCGCACTGGCCGCGATCTGGATGACACCGGTCTGCGCCACCGCTTCCACCAGCACGAACAGCCCGGCCACCAGCGGCAGCACGCCCCAGGAAACGTGGCGCAGCAGCGGCAGCGGGCTGCGCCGCTGGCGGATCGCCACCACCGCCACGCTCAGCGTGCCTGCGCAGAACGTAGCCAGGCCGAGCGGGCCATTCAGTGCGGACGTCACCAGCAGCACGGTGCCGGTGAACAACACGCCCAGCGCGCTCAGCCGGCCACCTTCGGTCAGCGGGCGATGCTCCGGCGCCGCCACCAGCGGCTGCGCGATCTCGCGCCGATGCACCCAGCGCAGCACCAGGTAGGTGGCACCGATCGCGGCCAGTGACGGCAACGCGAACTGTGCCAGCCACTGCATCAAGGATGGCATGTGCTGGCCGTACACCACCAGGTTGGCCGGGTTGGAAATGGGCAGCACGAAGCTGGCCGCATTGGCGATGAAGGCGCAGACGAACAGATAGGGCAGGGGGTTGGCGCGGGCGGCCTTGCAGGCGGCGTAGACCGCCGGGGTCAACACCACCGCCGTGGCATCGTTGGAAAGGAACACAGTCACCAGCGTGCCGACCAGGAACACCAGGTCGAACAGGCGTCGTCCCGAGCCTCCCGCATGACGGACCGCGTACAACGCCAGCCAGTCGAACAGGCCTTCGCGCCGGGCCAGCTCGGCCAGCACCATCATGCCGACCAGGAACAGATAGACATCGCGGCCTTCGGCCACCGCGTGCAAGGTCGTGCCGAACGACACCGCTCCCAGCAGTGGAAGCAGAAGAGCAGCCCCCAGTGCCCACACGTACTCCGGAATGCGGAATGGCCGGAACAGCAGGCCGAGGGTCGCCACGGCCACAGCCGTCCAGACAAGGAAAGAAGAGTAGGGCGCGAGCATCGGGCAGGGTGTCTCAGCGGCGCCGGCACGTGCCTGGACGGAACGCGCCCGCTGCAATCACGGCAGTTCGAAGGAGGCGGCATCATACCCCGTGGACCTGCACCGGGGGCGGTAGCGCCGAACCCATGCTCGGCAGCGTGCCGCGTCCGCTGGCGCCCACGCTCCGCAAACGCTTTCTTCGGGCGTTCTTCACGGCCGCCCCGCATAAAGTGGACGCCACTCAACGCGTTGCACGCGGAATCCTCGATGTTCGAATACCAGGACTGGACCTTCAATGCCAACGGCCGAACACTGGTGGCCCGGGTGGAGCTGGATGGCAGCGGGGGCGGCACCATCAACCGCTACCAGCTGACCCCCGGCCCAGCGCAGTCGGGTCTGTGCATCAAGGTCGCCTCGGAGGCCGAGGCCGCGAAGCGACTGGAAATCGAGGTGGAAAAGCTGCTCGGCCCGGAGTGGTGAAGCACGCGCCCGGCCACCGCAACCGCCAGGACACCACCGCCGCAGGGCGGCAGTCTCAGCCCTTGCGACGGCCACGCGTATGCTTCCGGCCATGCCGTCTCCCCTCAACCCTCCTGGTTTGATGACCGTCGCCCGGCCGTCCGGCTGGGTGCAGCGCGGTGAGCGCTGGGAGCTGTGCTGGAACGGCCGCTGCGTGGCCAACATCGTGCCGCAGGGCGAGTGTGGCGTCCGCCTGTTGCTGGCCGCACGGAACATGGCGCAGGCCAAGGTCGTGTCCGCCGCGAATACGCGGCAGGCCAAGCGCTACGCGGAGCGCTGGTGCGCCGCTCGACTCTGTCCGGGCATGCCGCTGCGCGAGGCGGTGGCACGACTCGTGGATACAGCCCGCCCGCCGATCGCAGCGCTGACGCGGCAGCAACGCCAGCAGGCCCGGCGCCTGGCCGAGGCCGGGGCAGGGGAGATCGGCCGGATCAAGGAGGCGTTGGCACAGAGAAGACCTGCTGTGGGCACGCTGGCGCAGGGGCAGGCACGCAATCGGCCCGGATAGGACCACAACCACCGCGCAGGCGTCCAGCGCCACTGCGTCCGGCCCCGCACAGAGATCCGGACGCAGATCTCTTCCAGCGGCTACGCCGAGAGTTCCTCGCGCACGATCCTGGCCCCTTCGCTGAGCGCACGCAGCTTGCCTCGTGCCACGTCACGGGCCAGCGGCGCCATGCCGCAGTTGGTGCTCGGGTAGAGCTTGTCGGCATCCACGAACTGCAGCGCCTTGCGCAGGGTATTGGCCACTTCCTCGGCCGCCTCCACCGTGCTGGAGGCCACGTCGATGGCGCCCACCATCACTTTCTTGCCGCGCACCAGCTCGATCAGGTCGATCGGCACGTGCGAGTTATGGCATTCCAGCGAGATGATATCGAGGTTGGAGGTCTGCAGCTTCGGGAACGACTCTTCATACTGGCGCCACTCCGAGCCCAGTGTCTGCTTCCAGTCGGTGTTGGCCTTGATGCCGTAGCCGTAGCAGATATGCACGGCGGTCTCGCACTTCAGTCCTTCGATCGCGCGCTCCAGTGCGGCCACGCCCCAGTCGTTCACTTCGTCGAAGAACACATTGAAGGCCGGCTCGTCGAACTGGATGATGTCGACGCCAGCGGCTTCCAGCTCCTTCGCCTCCTCGTTGAGGATCTTCGCAAATTCCCAGGCCAGCTTCTCGCGGCTCTTGTAATGCGCGTCATACAAGGTGTCGATCATGGTCATCGGGCCGGGTAGGGCCCACTTGATCGGTTGCGTGGTCTGCCGGCGCAGGAACTTCGCATCCTCCACGAACACCGGCTTGGGGCGGCTCACGGCGCCGACCACGGTCGGCACGCTGGCGTCGTAGCGGTTGCGGATGCGCACGGTTTCGCGCTTCTCGAAATCGACGCCGTCGAGGTGCTCGATGAAGGTGGTAACGAAATGCTGGCGGGTCTGCTCACCGTCGCTGACGATATCGATGCCGGCGTGCTGCTGTTCCTGCAGGGACAGGCGCAGGGCATCCTGCTTGCCTTCAGTGAGGCCTTCATCCTGCAGCTTCCAGGGCGACCAGAGCTTTTCGGGCTCGGCCAGCCAGGAGGGCTTGGGCAGGCTTCCGGCGGTGGAGGTGGGGAGCAGTTTCTTCGTCGACATTGCGTCTTGTGTCCTGGGGGCGTAGGGGCGTAGGGGAAATCGTTGGCTCAGCGGGCAGCCCACTGTTCAAGCACGGCGCGGTATGGCTTGATGAAGTGCTCTTCGGTGAACCTGCCTTGCTTGACCGCCAGCTGGCTGCGCTCTTCGCGGTCGTAGACGATGCGGGTGGAGGAGTAGTCCTGGTGCTTCAGGCTGGGCTGGTAGACCTTGCCGGCCACGGAGTTGGCGTTGTAGATCTCCGGGCGATAGATCTTCTGGAAGGCCTCCATCGTGCTGATGGTGCCGATCAGTTCCAGGTTCGAGTAATCCCCCAGCAGGTCGCCCTGGAAGTAGAACGCCAGCGGCGCGACGCTGCCCGGCGGCATGAAGTAGCGCACCTGCAGGCCCATCTTGTCGAAGTACTGATCGGTGGGCGAGAACTCACCCTGGCGGTATTCCACGCCCAGGATGGGGTGGTGGTTCTCGGTGCGGTGGTAGGTCTTGCTGCTGGAAACGCTGATGCAGATCACCGGTCCCTTGCTGAAATTGGCGCGGTAGGCGTCAGACTCCAGGAAGTGCTTGAACAGCTTGCCATGCAGGTCGCCAAAACCTTCCGGAATGCCGAAGGTGGCCTTGCCCTCGTTGCTGGCCGGCAGCACCACGCTGAAATCGTAGTCACGCACATAGGATGAGAAGTTGTTGCCGACGATGCCCTCGGTACGCGCACCGGTCTGCGTGTCGACAATGGTCGGCCGCAATACCTCGATCAGCGGGAACGGATCACTGCCATCGCTGCCGTCGATGTGCATCTCCACCGAGATGATGTCCAGCTCGACCACGTAGCGATCCGCACTCGGGTTGTCCCAGTGCGCCAGATCGTTGAAGCGGTTGTTGATCATGCTGATCGTATTGCGCAGGTTCTCCTGCCGGGATGCGCCACGGGCCAGGTTGGCGAAGTTGGTGGTGATGCGCGTGCCGTCAGCGGGCTGGTAGTCCTCGTTGAAGGGGATGCGCGTGATGCTGAAAGTGAAGGTGTCGGTCGTCATGGGCGGCGTTCCGGTTAGCGGGGTCACATCCGAATGCAGGGTGCTGGCATCCGGTATTCAGGGAATTGCGGCGGTCTCGGCGATGGCGGGCGCCGCGCGATGGGACAGCGCAAGCACGGGCAGTGCCCGCTGCACCGCCAGCCGTGCGCGTTGGATCAGCGCCTCGTCATGGACGCGGCCCTCGGCAAAATCGCGGTCGGTGGCGTAGACGCCAAGGGGCAGGGTGCGAGCCTGGAAGAAGCTGAAGAGCGGCCGCAGCTGGTGGTCGATCACCAGCGCATGGCGTTCGCTGCCACCGGTCGCGGCCAGCAGGATCGGCGTATCGACCAGCGCGTCCTGCTCGATGAAGTCGAAGAAGTGCTTGAACAGGCCGGTGTACGAGCCGCGGTAGACCGGCGTGACCACCACCAGTACGTCGGCCTGTTCGACAGCGACCAGCTGCCGCTCGACGGCCTCGGGCAGTTGCGAGCGCCAGAGTGCGCCGGCCAGCTGCGGTGCCAGCTCGCCCAACTCGATCAGCTGCGGCGCGCAGGCAACGTCCTCGCCGATCAGGTCCAGCAGGTGCTCGGCCAGGGTCGCAGCCCTTGAAGGGCGCTGCAGCCCGCCGGAGACGGCGACGATACGGAGGGGGCGGGTCATCGGTTCGCTTTGAGCAGGAAAGGGGAGCGCCTTCGGCCGATCTGCGCGGGCGCAGTCCTGCGGGCCGGTGGGGTCACCGGGCTGGCAGGCAACCGAAGGCATGACCCGATCCTAGTCACGCCCTTCCATGACGTAAAATGGTATTACTTCACCAATCCATGAGCGAGATTCATCGTCATGCTGGAACGGATCCACCTCAGCATCGTGCAGCAGGTCGAGCAGCAGGGTTCGCTGACCGCCGCCGCCGGCGTACTCAACCTGACCCAGTCGGCCCTGAGCCACAGCATGAAGAAGCTTGAGCAGCAGCTCGGCACCGATGTCTGGTTGCGCGAAGGCCGCAGCCTGCGCCTGACCCAGGCCGGGCAATACCTGCTGGCAGTCGCCAACCGGGTGCTGCCACAGCTGGACCTGGCCGAAGAGCGACTGGGCCAGTTCGCACAGGGCGAGCGCGGCGCACTGCGCATCGGCATGGAATGCCATCCCTGCTACCAGTGGCTGTTGAAGATCGTCTCGCCGTACCTCGCCGCATGGCCGGACGTGGATGTGGACGTAAAGCAGAAATTCCAGTTCGGTGGCATCGGCGCGCTGTTCGGCTACGAGATCGACCTGCTGGTCACGCCCGATCCACTGCTGAAACCGGGCCTGAAGTTCGTGCCCGTGTTCGATTACGAGCAGGTGCTGGTGGTGGCCAGCAACCACGCCCTGGCCAAGGTGGATTACGTAAAGCCACGCCAGCTCGGCCAGGAAGTGCTGATCAGTTACCCGGTGCCGTTCGAGCGCCTGGACATCTACAACCAGTTCCTGCTGCCGGCCGGCATCACGCCGCGGCGCCACAAGGCCATCGAAACCACCGACATCATGATGCAGATGGTGGCCAGCGGCCGCGGTGTGGCCGCCATGCCGCGCTGGCTGGTGGAGGAGTACGCCGCACGCATGGACGTGGTGCCGGTGCGCCTGGGTGCGAAGGGCATTCCCAAGCAGATCTACCTGGGCGCACGCGATGCGGATACTGGCATCGACTACCTGCAGGCCTTCGTCGAGCTGGCCCGCAACAGTACGCCGATCGCCGGCAACGCAGGCGGAGCCCGTTGATGCCCGCACCTGGATCGCAGCGGGCGGAAGCCTTCATCAACGCGTTTTCTCTGGAAGTGAGCGCGAAGGCCATGCCGGCACTGCGCGCGGAAGCGGATCGCATCACTCAAGGAACGACGATCTCGATCCCTTACCTGGCGAGCGAGGACGATGACGCACGGCTGGCGGCCGCGCGCACGGTGCGCGCGCTCGGATTCGCGCCGATGCCGCATCTCTCTGCCCGCCGCATCGGGTCGCGTGCGGGGCTTGCGCGGTTCCTGGAACGCGCCGCCAGCGAGGCCGGCGTCGAGCAGTGCCTGGTGATCGCCGGTGACCTTGCCACGCCTGCAGGGCCGTTTGCTGACAGCATTTCGATCATCGAGACAGGGCTTCTGGAGCGCTCCGGCATCAAGGTCGTGGGTATCGGCGGGCACCCGGAAGGCCATCCGGCGATGGCCGCCGAGGACCGGTGGCACGTGTTGGAACGCAAGCACCACGCCATCGGGGCGCGGGGCATGGCGCCGTTGATCATCACCCAGTTCGCCTTCGATGCCGATATCGTGCTGGCCTGGCTGGATGCGCTGCGCGCCCGTAGCATCACGGTTCCGGTACTGGTGGGCGTGCCGGGCCCGGCCAGCATTGCGCGACTGGCCCGCTATGCCGCGATGTGCGGCGTGGGTGCCAGTGCATCGATGCTGGCGCGGTACGGCATCTCGATCGGCCGGCTGCTGGGAACGGCGGGGCCGGAGGTGTTCGTGGATCGCCTGCTGGGTGGGCTGAGCGTCGCCCACGGTCAGGTCAGCCCGCACTTCTTCCCGTTCGGTGGCATTGCACCATCACTGGACTGGATGGAGCAGTACCGGCTTCGGGCACAGTCCGCCAACGACGTATAGGTCTTCAGTCATGGCAGCCGGCAGCGTTCCCGGCTGCCTGGCACCGCTACACTGCGGCATCGATACCTGAGACAGGCAGATGCCCAGCAACATCCTGCGGTTTTTCCTGGGAGGACGTCGCCCCTTGCTGCGAGCTGCGTTCGCGGCGACATGTTCCCTGCTACTGCTGGCCGGCATCGCCGCGCCATCCAGCGCAGGCACAAACGCGGCCGACGTGAAGCAGCTGGTGGACAGCTACGCCGCGAACCGCGACTTCAATGGTGTGGTGCTTGTCGCCCAGCACGGGCGCGTCCTGTATCGCGGGGCCCACGGGCTGGCCAATCGCGAGTGGCAAGTGCCGAATGCCGAGGACGGCGTTTTCCGCATCGGTTCGTTGACCAAGCCGATCACCGCCATCCTGGTCATGCAGCTGGTGCAGGAACAGAAGCTGCGATTGGACGGGGCGCTGGGCGAGTACCTGCCCGAGCTGTATGCCGACACCGAGGCGGCTGCGGTTACTGTGGCTCAACTGCTGAACCACACTTCCGGCATCGCCGACCTACCGCGTACCTATGACGACCCTTGGTGGCAGACGCAGGCCCGCCATTCGTTCGCGCCTGTCGATTTCGCCAGGGCGTGGATCCCCGGCACGCTGCAGAACGCACCGGGTGCCGAATGGCGCTACAACAACAACGGCTATTTCCTGCTTGGGCTGCTCATCGAAAAGGTAACCGGCGCCAGCTATGAGGAAAATCTGCGCCAGCGGATCCTGGACAAGGCCGGCATGAAGCACAGCGGGCTCTATCGCGCCAGCGAGCTCGTTCCGCGCCTGGCAACGGGCTACCAGACCCTGCCGGATTTCAGCATGGCGCGCCCTGCGCCGATCGATCCGAGTGTCTCGTTTTCTGCCGCCGGTGTGTACTCCACCGTCGATGACCTCTTGCTGCTGGACCAGGCCCTGCGGGGCGATTCGTTGCTCAGCGAGGCGTCACGGCAGGCGATGTGGACCAACCATCGCTCCAGCTATGGCTACGGTTGGGGCGTAGAGGACTGGACCTCGCCCACCGGTGGCGCCTACAAGGTGGAATCGCACACCGGCAGCATCCCTGGCTATCAAACCTACTGGCTCCGCACCGAACAGGATCAATCGGTCGTGCTCGTGCTGGACAACTACTGGCAGGGAGAGACCGCAGCGACCCTGGGCAAGGAGCTGATGAACGTACTGCACGGGCAGCCCGTCGTGCTGGCCAGGAAGAATCTCGCCACGCTGCTGGTGCCGGTGGCTCTTGCGCAGGGTGTTCCGGGCCTGACCCGCACCTATGAAACGCTGGGTGCGCAGGCCAGCCAGTACGATACATCCGAGCAGGCACTGAACTCGCTGGGCTATCGGCTGTTGAGAATGAAGCGCGTACCGGAGTCGGTGGCGGTGTTCCAATGGAATGCGCGCGCGCATCCGGAGTCTGCGAATGTGCATGACAGCCTGGGTGAAGCCTACCGCGCCAATGGGCAGCGTGACGAAGCCATCCGCAGCTATCGCAAGGCTGCACAGATGGCACCCACGGACATGCGCCTTCGTAGTGTGCTGAAGGCACTGGAAGACGAGTGAATCCGGGGCTTTCCGCGTCCTCCACACTGCAGCAACCGACCGCAAGGATGAAGGCCCCCATGATCCGCTGGCTGTTCCTCGCGCTTGCCGCGCTGCCGCTCGCTGCCGGGGCTGTGGTCATCCGCCACGACGTGGACGATGCCCGTTACCGGATCGAGGGATCAGAATTTCCCGCCCTGGCCGACATGCCGGGTGAAGGGCAGGGTGTTCTGATCGCCCCGCAGTGGGTGCTGACCGCAGCGCATGCCGCACCGATGGAGGGAATGGGGCAGACCATCGCCATCAACGGCAAGGACTACGGCGTGGAACGTGTGATCGTGCATCCGGGCTACAGGCGAATGCCGGAAGTCTTGGGCAAGGAAGCACTGGCCACAGGGAGCCCGGCGAAGATTCATGCGTTCCTGGCCGGATCAGATGACATTGCGCTGATCAGGCTCACGGCCCCCGTGACCGATGTGCAGCCCGTGTCGCTCTATCGCGGCAGTGCCGAGGTCACGCAGGTCGCCGCCTTGATCGGAAAGGGCGCCACTGGCAATGGGGCGTTGGACTGCTGCCGGGCGGGCCGCATCGCACATCGCTGCGGCGCGCATGCAACGCCATTACCGGTGGCAATGATCGCTACCTCTGGTATCGGTTCGATGCCCCGCCACAGGGCCTCCCCCTGGAAGGCGTATTGGGCAACGGCGACAGTGGCGGCCCGCTGGTTATCGGGGAACACGGCGCGTGGCAGCTGGTGGGGCTGGGCTCGTGGATCAGCGCCGTTCCCGAGCATGCCCTTGAAGCCGGCTTCTATGGCCAGGTGGTGCACAACGTGCGGGTATCGCGCTATGTGGGCTGGATCGAGAGCGTCCTGGGTGCGCCCGACTACCGCCCCGTAACACCCGAAGACTGACAGCTGTCACTGGCCGCGGGCCGCGTGATTGCCAATAGTGAGCGCCATGGCGAGGACACCTCGCTACCACTCGTCACAAGGGGACCGTTCGTGAACATGCTCCAGCAGATCGTCCCGCAGACTCCAGCCTGGGTGTGGCTGCTTCTTGCCTTCCTGGTCACGCGCGGCATTGCCGCCATGAAGCCCGGTGAAACGTCGTTGCAGAAGCTGGCGGTGGTGCCCGCCCTGTTCACCGCATGGGGCGCCTGGTCCATCAGTCATCGCTTCGGGATCACCTGGAGTGCTTGGGCCGAGTGGCTGGCCGGCATCGGTGGGGGAGCAGCGCTGGGATGGCTGCTGCTGGGCCATGTGAAGCTCACGCTGGACCGCGCCACTGGCAAGCTCTGGCGCAACGCCGACTACAGCGTATTGCCGCTGCTGCTTGTAACGTTCCTGGTGAAGTACGGTTTCGAAGTTGCATTCGCAGTGTCACCCGCCGTGGCCACCAGTGCGGGGGCCAGCGCGGCCTATCTGTTGACCTCGGGCGGATTCACGGGCCTGTTCATCGGCAAGTACTGCCGCTACCTGGGCTCGCTGCAGCTGGTCGAAGCAGGCAAGCGGTGCGTCGCTCCAGGGGCGCGTCCGGGCGGAATGAAGCCTCCGGGACTCCACTGACATACGTGGCGTATCCCAATACGATCCTCCGGCCCCAAATGTAGGCCGCCCAATGGCCCGCCGAGTTCGAGCCGACATGATCGAGGAGACTCGTTCAAAATTGACTGCTGCGGCGCGGATGGCATTGGGCACCGTTGGCTACGCCAAGACATCAATGGATCAGTTCACCTCCGAAATCGGACGTGCGCGGGGAACGCTCCAGCACCACTTTGGAAGCAAGGAAGGGCTGCCCCGGGCGGTAGTCGAACAGATCGAGGAGGAGGTTGCTGTAGAGCTCGACTACCAGATTCGCGGCGTCATACCGAACGGACGCCCGCAACGGATCCCCGGCGCGGCGCGTTCCGTAGCGGCTGCGCCGGGGGCAATGCGACGGCACCTACTCCGTCGCGCACGCCAGCTTGCGATCAAACTCGGTACCCAGCACGACCGATGTGATCGCAAGCGTCGTGCCTGTCCCTGCACGCAGTGCAAACGGGACGCTCAATCGGCTCACGTCTGCCCCTGCCTTGGCCAGGCACTTGAGGGGAACTGCCAGCCTCACCCACTCATTCCGCGGCAAGCCAGACAGCGCGTGGTCCAGAGCCACTTCAGCGCCGCACGTCACTCCGCAGGAGGCACCGAGTGTCACTGCAGATTCCGCCGGAAGCTGTTCGACGCGCACCGTAGCGACCATGGAGAGCTCGCCGTTGGTCTCGCGCGACCAGTCCAGCGGAGTGTTGGCCTGCAACGCCACGGTGGCCGGCGCCTGGAAGCTGAACCGGCGTGCGCCTTCCTGCACATCGGTGTTGATCGCGACCATCGCCAGTGACTGGTCGGCAGTCGTTGCATTGGGATGTACGACATCGGTCGATTCGCCATTGGCCGCAGTCAGGCGAAGCATCAGGCCGGTGCCGGCCACACCACGCTCGAACAGGGTGCCGCTACCCGCGGCGTCCGGATCAATTCCGGGGTCCTCGGAAAGCGCAGGCAGATTTCCCTTGTCGGCATAGGTCAGGCCATATCCGAAGGCGAACTGCGGGTCGTAGTCCTTCTGCCCAACGTTGTTCTCGTACTGGTTGGCGCGGCGTGGCCAGGAGTAGCTCAGCCTTCCGCGGAAGTCGTGTTGCACGCGCCCATCGCCCCCGCGCAGCAGCACATCGGCCACGCCCCCACCTTCCGAGCCCGGCAGCCACGCAGCCACGAAGGCATCGGCGGCGTTGATTTCGCGGTTCAGCCACAGCGGGCGCCCGCTCAGGAACACCGCCACGACCGGAATGCCGTCTGCCTTCAGTCGTCGCATCAACTCCAGGTCTCCGGACTTGCCGTTCTTGAACATCAGGTTGGGGAGATCCCCCTGGAACTCTGCATACGGATCTTCGCCGAACACCACGACGGCCACATCGGGACGATTGCGGTAACGACCATCGACGGAGAGCTCGGCTTGTCCGCCGCCGGCCTTGACCTGTGACGCCAGTCCTTCCCAGATCGTCTCTGCATTCGGGAAGTCTTCGCGGCGCGTGCCATCACCCTGCCAGCTCAGCGTCCAGCCGCCTGCCTGCCTGCTCATGTCGTTGGCACCATCGCCTGCCACCAGCACCCGTTGCTTGGGCGACAGCGGCAGCAACCGGTTCTGGTTCTTCAGCAGTACCAGTGATTCGCGCACGGCCTGGCGCGCCACTTGGCGATGTGCCGGCGCCCCGAGCAGCTCGAACTTTCCGCCCAGTGCGCGCTGGGAAGGCCTGGGCTTATCGAACAGGCCCAGGCGCATCTTCACGCGCAGGATGCGCCGTACCGCATCGTCCAGCCGCGCCTCCGGCAGGCTGCCGCCCCTTACGTGGGCCAGCGTGCTTTCATACATGCCCTTCCAGCTGTCCGGTGCCATCGCCATGTCCAGGCCGGCAGCATAGGTCTTGGCGCAGTCGGTGTTGCTGCAGCCCTTGATCTGGCCATGGCCGTTCCAGTCGCCGACGACGAAGCCACCGAAGCCCATCCGGCCTTTCAGTACATCGGTCAGCAGCGGCTTGTGCCCATGCATCTTCTCGCCATGGAAGCTGTTGAACGACGCCATCACCGATTGCGCGCCAGCGTTGATCGCCGGCAGGTATCCGGCCGCGTGGATGTCGCGCAGTGCGGCCTCGCTGACGGTGGTGTTGCCCTGGTCCTTGCCGTTGTCGGTTCCGCCGTCACCGAGGAAATGCTTCACCGTTGTCATCACGTGGTGGTCATCAAGGAAGTCGGCCGCGCCGGCCTTGCCCTGCAAGCCTTCGACGAATGGCCCCGCATAGCTGGCCACCAGCCCAGGGTCCTCGGAGTACCCTTCATAGGTACGACCCCAACGGTCATCCTGCGGAACCGCCACGGTCGGCGCGAATGTCCATTCCATGCCGGTCACACGGGTTTCGGCAGCGGTGATCCTTGCGATCTCCCGCAGCAGTTCCGGGTTGCGCGCCGCGCCCAGGCCGATGTTGTGCGGAAACAGCGTGGCGCCAACCACATTGCTCTGGCCATGCATCGCGTCGATGCCCCATATGATCGGGATGGCCTTGCCACCATTGCGCGTGTCCATCGAGGCTTCCCAGAACGCGTCAGCCAGCGCCAGCCACTCGGCGGGCTTGGCGTTGTAGTGGCCGCCCGGGTCGGACGCGCCACCAGCAAGGATTGAGCCCAGTCTGTACTTGCGCACGTCATCAGGCGTGACGCTGGCGATATCGCCCTGCACGATCTGGCCGACCTTCTCCTCCAGCGTCATCGACGCGATCAGTGCGTCGATGCGTTTCTCCATCGCCGGATCATTGGCCAACGGCCACTTCGCCTTCGGCCAGTTGGCGGCTGTGATCGTGCCTGCTTCGTGCTGCGGGGCAGGGGCCGCGCCCATCGCCGGCGCCAGCGCCAGGACCAGTACAGCGGTCAGCATCAGGCGATGTGGACGGAAACCGGGGTTGCACTTCGCACGATCGGAATGACGGAAGTTCATGGGAACGATCATCTCGGATGGGTGGCTTGAAGGGGTGTGCAGACCAGAAAGCAACCTGACAGCGTTGTCAGTCGAATCCGAGCATACCCAGCCCCCGGGACGATTGCTTGCTGCACAGCGGCATCGGATTTGAGGATAAAGTTGCATCTGTATCCACATCCCGTGGTGCAGGGTTCCGGTAAAGATGGTGAGGCTATGACGGGCAGAGGACGGGGGGCGCCGGGACCTGAGCAGGTGGCGGCAGGCAGGCCGGGACGCGTGCGCATCGAGGATGTCGCGGCAACGGCCGGGGTCTCGATGAAGACCGTATCGCGGGTGCTCAACAACGAGCCGAACGTCTCCAAGAGTACCCGGGCCCGTGTGGACGCGGCGGTGGAGAAGCTGCGCTACCGACCCTTGCCCTCGGCCCGTGTCCTCGCCGGCCGGCGTTCCTACCTGATCGCGATGCTCTTTGATAATCCGTCATCGAACTATCTGATGGAGATCGAGATGGGGGTACTGGATGCCTGTATGGAACAGCACTACAACCTGATGCTGGCGCCGCTGATCTACGACGCAGCCGATATCGTGGAGAAGGTCGAGTCGTTGATCATGCAGTCGCAGCTCGACGGCGTGGTGTTGACGCCACCGCTGACCGACGACAGCGCCCTGCTGGAGCGCCTGGTCGATCTGGGCATCCCTTATTCCAGCATTTCGGCAAAGGAACAGAATCGGAACGTAGGCGTGGTGGTGGACGAGATCGGCGCGGTGGTTGCGCTGATCGCACACCTGGCCTCGCTCGGCCATACCCGCATCGCCCATATCAAGGGGCACGCCGCGCACGGCGCAAGCATGTGGCGCCTAGCAGGCTATCGCGAAGGCCTGCGCAGGGCGGGGCTGCGCTACGACCCCAGCCTGGTGCTGGAGGGCGAGTTTTCATACGAGTCAGGCTACAACGGTGCCAGCGCGCTGCTTGATCGACCTAATCGGCCGACCGCCATTTTCGCTGCCAACGACGATATGGCGGCCGGGGTCATCTGCGCGGTGTTCGAGCACGGCCTTTCGGTGCCGGGCGACATCTCGGTCTGCGGTTTCGATGACACGCCGATTGCCCGCCAGATCTATCCGGCACTGACCACCGTCTGCCAGCCCACCCGTGAGATGGGCCGGCGCGCGGCCATGGAGCTGATCAAGGAAGTGCGCGAGCTCGGCAGCGGTGGCGTGGTCGATATTGCTTATGCCCTGCAGGTCCGGCGATCCACGGGACCGGCCCGTCACGATTGAACGCAGGTGCGATGGCGTGCCGACGCGGCCGGCACGCCATGCTGGCAGGCAGGGGCGCGGCTCAGTGGCCCGCTTCGGTCGCCAATCGCTCCAGATCAACACCCTGGCGACGAAGTGTACGGCCGGCCGCCCAGGCGTAGAACGCCAGATAACAGAAGCACAGCACGCCAATGATGAAGCTGTAATGCACGCCGACCTTGTCGGCGAGTGCGCCCTGCGCCCAACTGACGATGCCGCCGCCCATGATCATCATGATCAGCAGACTGCTTGCCTGATTGGTGTGGCAGCCCAGGCCGGAGATGGCCAGGGTAAAGATGCAGGGCCACATGGTGCTGCAGAACAGCCCGACACTGATGAAGGCGATGACACTGGTCATGCCGGTGGTGAACATGCCGACCAGCTGCGCCGCAATGCCACACACGGCGAAGTACAGCAGCATGCGCGACGGATTGCCCCTGCTGGCCAGGGTTGCGATGATCATCAGGAGGATCACCGGTGCGTAGTGCAGGAACTGCGCGGAGTTGTGGCCAGAGATCGCGTTGACGGCAAGGTAGATGGCGAACGCGACGAACGGCAACACCAGCATCAACAGCTTCCGGGTGCCTGCGCGCACATCGAACGCGCCTGCGGCACCACCCCAGCGGCCGATCATCAGGCTGGCCCAGTACAACGACACGAACGGGGCGATCACCGAGGTTTCCAGCCCCAGTCCGCCCTTGCTCAAGGGCTGCTCAAGGTAGGCTGGAAGATTGTCGATGGTCGATACCTCCACGCCGACGTAAAGGAAGATCGCGATCATGCCCATGACCAGCTGCGGGTAAGCGAGCGCAGATCTGCGATCTGTCTGGTGATCTGCCCCGGTTGCACCTGCGGGGACCGTCGCGGACAGCTCGACATGATTGGGCACGCTCGAGAACCGCAGCAGCACGGCCACCAGTACGAAGGCGGCGCCCAGCACCAGGTATGGGATCTTTACGCTCTCGATGCTCGCCTCTGTGTTACCCGCTGACACACTGCCGAAGATAGCAATGCTCACCAGCAGTGGGCCCACTGTTGCCCCCAGGTTGTTGACGCCGCCGGCCATGGTCAGGCGCTGCGATCCGGTGGCCGGGTCACCCATGATCACCGCCAGCGTATTGGCCGCGATCTGCTGGAGCGAGAAGCCCAGGCCGACGATGAACAGGCCGGACAGCATCAGTGCAAACGAGCCGGTATTGGCCGCCGGATAGAAGAGCAGGGCACCGAGCGCTGACACCAGCAGGCCAAGGCAGATGCCGTTGCGATAGCCCACCCGATGCAGCAGGTCGTTGCCGATGGCGCGGGAGATGGCGATGTAGATCAGCGAACCGGCGGTGTAGGCAACGTAGAAAGCCATCGCCACGTACATGCTCTGGGCCTGGCTGAGATGGAAGGCCTTCTTGAACACCGGGATGAGGATTCCATTGCTGGCGGCAACGAAGCCCCAGAAGAAGAAGACGGTGATGAGTACACCGAACTGCGACCAGCGGGTTGTGTGTTTCATGAGTCTCGTGTCATGGCAGACAGGGCGGCATGCGCGCGGGCACGCATCGCAGGGGACGGGCACATTGAAGCGGAGGGCCGGCAGAACCGGCCCTCCCTGATGGCTGCACAGATCAGAATTGGTAACGCAGGCGCAGGCCGTAGCTGCGCGGGTCGTTCAGGAAGCGGACGTTGATGCCGGAACCCACCAAGGCCTTCTGCGAGACGTCGTTGCCCAGCAGATTGTTGCCCCAGGCCTCCACGCGCCAGTTGCCGCTCAGTGAGGTGAAGCCGATGCCCGCGTTCAAGGTGGTCTCGCCCTTCTGGCGGTCAGGGAAGCCGGCCGCAGCGGCGCTTTCGGTGCGGTCATGGACCAGCTCACCACTGGCTGGATCCTGTCGGATGAACTCCACGTCCCGGTTGTTGTACTGGGTGAGGTAGAAGGCCGAGCGGTACGAGGCCAGCAACTGCCAGTCGAAGGTGCCGAAGCGCAGCTCGGTCGTATGCTGCAGGCGCACGTTGAAGGTAAGCTTCGACGCCAGCGGCAGTTCGTTGCCGGACAGGTCGATCAACGAAGTGGCACCACCTGCGTCGTAGTTCTGGCTGCGGACATCGGCGACGGTGCCACGCTTGATCTCGCTGTCCATCCAGAGCGCGTTGATGTTGACCATGAAGTTGTGCGGGAAGCGCAAGGTGCTTTCCGCCTCCAGGCCGTACACCGCGGACTTGCCGACGTTGCGGTTGACCAGCGCATAGCCAGTGGCTTCACCGGTGGTCGGGTTGGTGGCGATCACCGCCAGGTCCTGGAACACCTGGTCACTGTAGTCGTAATAGAACCCGCTGACGTTGAAGGTCGAGGTGCGACCCAGCATCTGGAAGGTGTTCTTGCTGCCGATTTCGTAGGCAATGATCGATTCGGGCTTGAAGGTCTCAGGAATCTCCTTCGGATCAAACGTGTCGTTGAAGCCACCCGCCTTGTGGCCGGTCGACACCAGGCCGTACAGCAGGCTGTCGTCGCTCACGTCGTACTCGAAACCCGCGCGCCAGTCGGTAAAGCTGAACTTGCTCTTGCCGAACTGCTGGGCCGGAATCGCGCTGACCTGGGCCCAGCTCTGGTACGGGCAATCGACGGTATCGCCACCGATGTCGGGGCGATCCACGCAACCGAATGGGCCGCCATCGGGCACCGCGCCGATCTGCTGCAGCAAGGTGTCGTTGCGACCATGTCGCAGCACACCCTGCAGCAGGAAGCGGGCCATCTCCGCCTGCGAGGTGATGTTGCTGACGTCAAAGTTCGGACGGCTCATGAAAGCCGGCTCGAAGCCGGGCGTGCCGAGGCGCGTGGCAAAGTCCCCGCCCTGGCCAGGCAGGCCCAGCGACCAGTTGCCGCCAATGCCGTAACGCGACTTCTTCTCCTCGGAGTAGCGCAGGCCGCCCTTCAGGCGCAGGCGATCGTTGACGTCGAATGTACCATCGGCGAATACGGCGGATGACTTGCCATTTACCTTGGGCATGGTGAATTCAGTACCCGAATACCAGCGCCCTTTGTCCACCAACGAAAGGTAGCCCACCCGCTGGTCCTCATTGAAGTGGAACAGGCCGGTGGTCCAGCGCAGCCGTTCGTCCTGGTCGGATGTGAACCGCAGCTCATGTACCTGCGACTCCGACTCGGTCAGCCAATACTGCGTGGAGTAGTTGTCGTAGTCGATGCCGCCCGGGTTGCTGGGTGATACTGGATCGATGTTGCGGCCCGGCCAGAGGATGCCTTCGCTCTGCGCATTGGTCTGGCGGTAGTCCACGTTGCGGTAGCTGCCGTTGTACTCCACCGCCACCTTGCCGAAGTCGTAGGAAATGCTGGTCTGCGCGCCCCAGTTGGTGCTGTCCAGCTTGCCCTGCGCGCCGCGGTAGATGATCTTGCGCAGGTCGAGATCGTCCGGCAGGTATCCGGCCTTGGCGGCGGTGTAGACGTTGGCGCCTGGATAGCCCGTACCGCCTTCCTTGCCGATGTCGGCCATGGCAAAGATCGACAGCTTGTCATCTGGCTGGTAGAGGAACGACAGGCGTGCGCCCCGGTCGTCCTGCACGCCAGCCGGTTCCAGTTCCTGCGCGCGCCCAGCATTCTTGAACGGAGAGTCTTTCTCCACCTTGTAGCCAGCCACCCGGAAGGCCGCGCCACCGCCTATCGGAAGATTCAGTGCGAATTCGCCACCGCGATGGTCACGATTGCCGGCCTCGGCCTGAACGTACCCGCCGAAGGCTTCCAGATCAGGACGTTTGGTGATGATATTCAGCGTGCCGGCCAGCGCATTCCGACCGCGCAGCGTTCCCTGCGGGCCCTTGTTGATTTCCACCCGCTCGACATCGTAGAACATGCCGCCCAGACCGCGCGGTCGTGCAATGTAGGCTCCGTTGATGTGGGGCGCGGCGCCCGGATCACCCAGTTCGGTGTTGTTCGAAGAACCCACGCCTCGGATGAAGATCTCCAGGTTGCCTTCCTGGTTGGCCATGCTCATGCCTGGCACCAGGGCTTGTATGTTGCGCAGCTCATTGTTGATGCCCAGCGCACGCGTATCGTCCGCGGAAATTGCCTGGGCGGTACCTGCATATTTCTGCAGGTCCTGTTCCCGGCGTTCGACAGTGACGATGACGGCGTCCAGCGTCGAGGCCTCCCGTGCCTCGCTGGTGGCGGTGGAGCTGCTTTCCTTGGCTGATTGGGCCGCGACCGGCAGCGCCGCAGTGGCGGTGACGATGGTGGCAAGTACTGCCTGTGCGAGTGTGCTCTTCCTGAAATGGCCGGTCATAGGGTCCCTCTCTCCCCATAGATGGTGTCTGGACGTTCCCGCGCTGCGCGCCGGATGTGGGCTCTTGTAAGTGCCACCTGACAACGCTGTCAATCAGAATGAACGATGGATGACCAGAAGCTCGGGAAATCAGACAGTTGAGCGATCAGCAGTGCCGCGCGGCACGCGGCATTTGCTGCAGTGCGAAACAAAATCGGGCGGCGTTGCGCTCGGCGTATGGCTGCATCCGCCGGCATGTGGTCGGGCGTGACTTCAGGCACTCGGCCGTGACTACACATGTAGTCAATGTAACAGGCGTTCGCCGTAGGAGATGCTCATGAAAACTGCACGCTGGCTGTCCAGCTTCGCGGCCTTGATGCTGGCCGTCCCTGTACTGGCCACCACGGCCGAAGCCGTCGCGACAATCGAACACAATGCCCGTGCCGCGCATTCCGACGCGGTACTTGTCTGGAAGGATGGAAAAACACTGCTGGAGCCACAACCAGGGACGGGCGAGGAGCCGATTCACCTCATGTCAGCCACCAAGTCGGTGGTGGCGCTGGCCATCGTGCTTCTGCTGGACGAGGGAAAACTGGCCTCGATCGACGAGCCGGTAAGCAACATCTTCGCGGAGTGGAGGCAGGGGCGGAAGAGGGACATCACGGTACGCATGCTGCTGGACCATACCTCTGGCCTGCAGAACGTGGCCAACGCGGGGGAAGAGCTGGAAGCTGCGCCGGACCTGGTCAAGCTTGCGCTGGCTGCAGAGCTGAGCAGCGATCCAGGCACCACGTTCTCCTACAACAACAAGGCTACCAATCTGCTCCCCGGTATTGTCGAGCGTCTGGCAGGGGAACCGATGGATGCCTACCTTGAGGCGCGTCTTTTCAAGCCGCTGGGCATTGTGCGGTATACGTGGTTGAAGGACGGTGCGGGCACGCCCTTGGGCATGGCCGGATTGTCGCTGAGCGCCCGTGATCTGGCGACCATCGGGCAGCTGCTGCTTGATGGCGGCGTCACCCCCGGGGGGACGCGCGTGCTGAGTGAGCGGTCGGTGGCGCTGCTGACGGAAGCAAGTGCCCGCTCGCCGGATGTTGGTCTGTTGTGGTGGCGCATTCCAGCATGGGAGCGTTATGAGCTGAAAGGCCAGATCGCCGGCTTCCTGGCGCAGCATGAAGTCAGCGACCCGGTTCAGCAGGCCTTGCTGGCCACCGAGGGCAGGGCATTCGACAGTAAGAGCGCACTGATTGCGTACATGGCCGAGCGACTTGGGGCGGACTGGCCGCAGCACTATGGCAGCGAGATCACCGGTCGTGGACTGAAGCTCTCCGACATGTTCGACATCCAGCGCGGCCCAACCGTTGCCTACGCGGCAAACGGCTACCTGGGCCAGCACCTGGTCATCGTTCCGCAACAGCGGGTGGTTGCCGTGCGCCTCATCCACCGACGCGACACCCATCGCGCTCCATTGGATGACTACGCGACGTTCCCGGCGGATGTACTCAACCTGGCCCAGGCGCTTCAGTGAAGGGAGGACCCGGGCCTGTGCCCGGATCCTCGTCCGCTACTTCATGCTGCTGGCCGGAGTGGCAGGGCGTGCCACTACTTCGGCATCAGCACAGCATCGACAACGTGGATGACACCGTTGGATTGGTTGACGTCGGCGATGCTGATACCTGCTTTGCCGCCCTTGGCGTCGATCACCCACAACATGCCGTCATGAAGTGCGACGGTAAGCGGCTCGCCTTGCACAGTCTTCAGCGTGGCTTTTCCACCGTGCTTCCTGGCATCGGCCAGGAGCTGGGCGGAACTGAAGCGTCCTGGGACCACGTGGTAGGTGAGGATCCGGGTGAGCTGTGCCTTGTTTTCAGGCTTGACAAGTGCATCGACCGTGCCTGCTGGAAGCTTGTTGAAGGCGGCATTGGTGGGTGCGAAGACGGTAAAGGGACCGGCGCCATTGAGCGTATCGACCAGGCCCGCGGCCTTGACCGCTGCCACCAGGGTGGTGTGATCCCTGGAGTTCACAGCGTTTTCAACGATGGTCCTGGTCGGGTACATCTCGGCCCCGCCAACCATCACGGTATCTGCGGCGAAGCTGGCGGAAGCGGTTGAGACGAGTACGGCGAAGCTGACTGCGGCGGCGATGCGCTGAAGAGCGTTCACGGTGCGTTCCTCGGTAGGATGCCCGCACAGCGCGGGCATCCTACATACGGCTGGCGGGAGCGGCTGGATGCACCAGCGTGATGCTGAGGCCGGCGTCGATCGAATCCACGCTACCGGACAGACGTGCGGTCATTGACCAGAGCCGCTCGCTGCCGCCCACAGGGCAAAATGGACTGCGTGGGCATCATGAGCCATTGCGCGGCAATCGCGTGGACGAAAACGGATCTCCTACAGGCTCCAATCAACCCGCATGCCGGCGATCAACGCATTCGGCAGGTCGCGCTGGCGTGCGGGCTCATTGAACTGGTCCGGATGCACGATGTAGTGCAGGTTCGGTGCGATCCGGAGCTGCGGGGTGAGCTGGATGCCATAGCTCAGCTCCATCATCACCTGGCTCCCGTGCGGGGTACCGCTGCCACCCGCCGCGGCACGGGCAAGGCGCAGGTTCTCCAGTGCGATGCTGCTGTACTTCTGCTGGGTCACGACGAAGGCGATGCTGTCCTGCGGTCGGCCGGCGAGCGTGCCTTTCTGCACCAGGCCGGCCTGCAGGAAGTGATCCTCGATCAACTGGCCGGAGGTGCCCTTGAGTGCCGCACCGAAGAGGGTCAGGCCACGGCCGGCACCATCACTAGTGAGTTGCTGCTCGAAGCGGGCGAACGCACCGGAGCGACCGTGGCGTGTCGCGTACTCCTGGCCGCTGAGCAGCGCGGGAATGCCGTTGGCATCGCGCAGCGGATCGCGATAGGTCGAGTTGTCCTGCCAGCCACCCAGTTCGTAGCGGGCTTTCAGTCGTGCCGAAGCAGGGCTGCGCCACCCGATCGTGTAGGGCACGATCCAACCGGTGGCCTGGTTCGTGCTCCATTTCAGGCCGTGCTGGCCATCTTCGGCCTGGCTCGGGTCGACCTGGTACGCGCCCACGCGCACGTAGACATCGGGCGTTACCCACGCCGTGGCATCGGCCATCCAGCTTGATACCGGCCACCAGGTGAAATTGCTGGTGCGGAACACGTAGGTCGGGTTGCCGCATGCCGAGTTTCCCTGGAAGTACTGGCACAGCTCCGAACCGAGATGATGGATGTTGGCGACGCTGCGCCCTGCTTCCAGCACCAATCGGTCGTCCAGCAGTTTCTGCTCCAGCGTCAGGTTGGCCAGGCGCGTGCCCTGGCCCCCGTAGATTTCCTGCACCGAGGTGCTGTTGCCGGTGCTGCTGTTGGCAAGACTGGTGCCATGGCGGTTGATGCCGTAGGCCTTGATCGTCGCGCCTCGCCAACCAAACGCAGCGTCCAGATTCACGTCGGCGCCGAACATCAGCTGGCCGGCATACGCCGTACCGCTGCGCTTGCCGCCGTCGAGCGTGGCAGCCGCTTCGCCGGTGTACGCCAGCTTTGGGATGAAGACGTCGCTCGCGTCGGTGGCTGCGGCCACGGACGGCAGCGCCAGCAGGATCGTCACCGGCAGCAGGCGGCGGGAAGGGGAGGTCATGGGCGAGGTTCCTTTTACAGGGTGGGAGCCGTGACCGGCTTCTTGAGGATGCGCAGCGCGACCGCGGTGACGGCCACGCCGGCCACCAGCGCCAGCAGGTAGATGCCAAGGTGGGTGACCGCATTCGGGATCGGCAGCACGAACACACCACCGTGCGGCACCTTCAGCTCGACGCCAGCGGCCATCGAGATCGCACCGGCCACGGCAGAACCAAGAATCAGCGCCGGAATGGTGCGCAGCGGATCACGCGCGGCGTAGGGGATCGCGCCTTCGGTCACGAAGCTGAGGCCAAGCACGCCGGCGGCACCGGCCGTGCCACGCTCCTCGGCGGTGAAGCGGTTGCTGAACAGCCATGTCGCCAGTGCGATACCCAGCGGCGGCGTCATGCCTCCGATCATCGTCGCCGCCATCGGCGTGTAGACCTGGCTGGAAATCAATGCAGTAGAGAACGCGTAGGACGCCTTGTTGACCGGCCCGCCCATGTCCACCGCCATCATTCCGCCCAGCAGCAGGCCAAGCAGGATCGCGCTGCCGCCCTGCATGCCGCGCAGCCAGTCGGTCAGCCAGGCCAGCAGCCCGGCAACGGGCGTGCCGATCACGTACATCATCAACAGGCCGACCAGCAGCGTGCCCAGCACCGGCAGGATCAGTACCGGCTTGAGGCCTTCCAGGCTGCGCGGCAGGCGCAACGCACGGTTGATCCAGTGCACGCCGTAGCCAGCGATGAAACCAGCCAGGATGCCGCCGATGAAGCCAGCATCCATGTTCACTGCCACCAATCCCCCGATCATGCCCGGCGCGATGCCCGGGCGATCGGCGATGGAGTAGGCGATGTAGCCGGCCAGCGCCGGCACCATCAGCATGAAGCCGGACTTGGCGCCGATCTGGAACAGCGACCAGGCCAGCGTGCCCTTGTGTGCATCGTCGAAGGCATAGATGCCGCCCAGCGCGAACGCCAGTGCGATCAGCAGGCCACCGGCAGTGACGAACGGCAGCATGAACGACACACCGGTCATCAGGTGCTTGTAGGGTCCGGTGGCCTTGGTCTTTTCGGTCGGGCGGCCCGTAGTCGCCATACCTGCCTGCACCCCGGCTTCGGCCAGCGCCTTGCGGATCAGGTTCTGCCCATCGTTGATCGCCGGCTTGGTGCCACTCTTGAACAGGCGCTTGCCCGCGAAGCGCGACACGTCGACTTCGCGGTCCGCGGCGATCAGGACGACGTCAGCGGCCGCGATTTCCTCGTCGCTCAACGCGTCCTGCGCACCAACCGAGCCCTGGGTTTCCACCCGGATCGCGTGGCCCAGCGCCTTGGCCGCCTGCTGCAGGCCTTCGGCCGCCATGAACGTGTGGGCGATGCCGGTCGGGCAGGAGGTAACGGCGACGATGTGCTTGCCGGCGTCCGCGGTGGGCGCGGTTGCCGACGTCGCGGCAAGCTGCGCCAGTACGGCAAGCGGGTCGTCCAGCACTTCACCGAGGCTGGCGCGTACGACCTGGGCGTTGCCGAAGCGGGCGGCATCCGCCTCGCCGTCACCCACCAGCAGCAGCTGCGTTGCGGCGGCGGCCTGCGTGGCGGGCAGTGCCCCGGTCACGCCCTGGTCGCTGCGGATTTCGATCGCCAGTTCAGCGCCTTGCTGGCGGGCGGCGCGGCGCAGCGCTTCGGCGGCAAGAACCGCCTCGATGCTGCGTTCGCCGGCGGCGATGACTACGGTGGAAGCTTGCATGGGCGCTCCTGGAATTCTTCGGGTTCGTCCTTGCAGGAGGGGGCAGTGGTAGCCTGAGGCCAGCTGCAGCACCCTCTGCAGGGGTTTCAATCCAACCGCTCGATCAGTACATCGCCGGTCCACGCGCGCACCTGTGCCGGATCCAGCCGTCGCGCGTCGCCACTTTCCAGCCGGCTCATCGAGAACGCCGTCGCCAGTCGGGCGCAACCCGTCAGATCCAGCAAGGGCTCCAGCAATGCGGCGGCAATGCCGGCGACCATGGCATCGCCGGCACCGACCGTGCTGCCCCGTGCCAGTCGCGCCGGTCGCGCGACCAGAGCGCCGCTGCGATCAATGAACAGCGCGCCGTCAGCGCCCATCGAGATCGCTACCAGTGCGACTCCGCGCTCGACCAAGGCGTGGCCTGCGGCCCGCAGGGCACTGCGATCCGGCAGCGGCGTGCCGGTCCAAGCCTCCAGTTCGTGGCGGTTGGGCTTGATCGCGTAGGGCAGTGCGCCCTCTGCGCCGCTCAACGCGGCGGCAAGTGCGTCGCCACTGGTGTCCAGCAGTACGCGCGCACCGGCGGCGCTCGCCTGCGCCTGCAGTCTCGCCCATGCATCGGCTGGCAGCCCCGACGGCAGGCTACCGGACAGCACCACTGGCTGTTCCGGCTGGAGCAGGGCGTCGAGTCGGCGCGATACCGCGTCCAGATCGGCGTCACACAGTGACAGGCCGGGCAGGTTGATGTCGGTGGTCTCGCCGCTGGCCTCTTCGACCAGCTTGATGTTGGTGCGGCTGCGGCCCGGAATGCGCAGGCAAGCGTCTGCGATGCCGCGCTCGGCGAACAACGCGCTGAACACGCCGTCGTTGCCATTGCCGAGCACGCCCATCGCGGTGGTCGGCACGCCCCAATCGGCCAGGCAGGCGGCCACGTTGATGCCCTTGCCGCCGGCGTCGTCGCGGGAGTTGCGGGCACGATGCACCTGTCCCGGATGCAGGTGTGCCAGCCGCACGGTCTGGTCGATCGCCGGGTTCAGGGTAACGGTGAGGGCGTGGGCGCTCATGCGTGCGCTCCATCAAGGGCACGCACCTGCTCGGCGGTTTCGCAGTCCAGCGCGGTAGTGGCCAGCGCTTGCAGATCGGCCAGCGCGTTGCCACGCAGGCGTGCCTTCACGGCCGGGATGTCGTTCGGGGTCATCGAAAGTTCGTCCACGCCCAGGCCCGCCAGCAGCATTGCACCGAAGGGATCGCCCGCCAGGCCACCGCAGACGCCAACCCAGCGCCCCTGCGTGCGTGCGCCTTCCACTGTGGCGCGGATCGCGCGCAGCACGGCCGGGTGCAGGCTGTCGGCCTCGGCCGCGAGTTCCGGGTTCTGGCGGTCGATCGCCAGCACGTACTGGGTCAGGTCGTTGGTGCCGATCGAGAAGAAGTCAGCGTGGCGGGCCAGCACATCGCTCTGGGCGGCGGCGGACGGAACTTCAATCATGATCCCGATCGGCACTTCGGGCGCCTCGAGCTCGGCGCGCAACCGTTCGCAGATGGCGCGCAGTGCGACCAGCTCGCTCACCGAGGTGATCATCGGGAACATGATGGACAGGCGTGCACCGTCCTTCGCTGCGCGATACAGCGCACGCAGTTGCGGTTCCAGCAGATCGGGGCGGCGCAGCAGCAGGCGCGCGCCGCGCACACCGAGGAACGGGTTCTCCTCGCGCGGCAGTTCCAGGTGAGCGACCTGCTTGTCGCCACCGATATCGAGCGCGCGCACGATCAACGGACGGCCGTCCAGCGCGTTGGCCATCGCCATGTAGGTTGCGTACTGCTCCTCCTCGCTGGGCGTGCTGCCTCGTTCGAGGAACAGGAATTCGGTACGCATCAGGCCGACACCTTCCGCGCCTTGCTCCAGTGCCAGCGGCACCTGCTCGGGCAGGTTGACGTTGGCGCCGATGTCGATGCGGTGGCCGTCCGGGGTTTGTGCCGGCTGCGCGCGTTGCGCCGCTTCACGCTCGCGGATCTGCTGCTGTTCGGCGATCCATGCGCGTGCCGAGGCGAGATCGGCCTCTGACGGAGACAGGTAGAGCCGCCCGCTGCTGCCGTCGATGATCGCCTCGCGCCCTGCGCTGATCGCCAGCAGCTCCGCGCCAGCGGCGACCAGCGCCGGCAGGCCCAGCGTGCGCGAGAGAATCGCGGTGTGCGAGGTCGGTCCGCCCTGTGCCGTAGCGAGGCCGAGCACGCGACCCGTGTCGAGGTTGGCCGTGTCGGACGGCGACAGATCGGCGGCAAGCAGGATGCACGGCTGCGCCGGCAGATCGGCCAGGCCGCCACCGGCCGCAGAGGGGTCAAGCTGCGCCAGTACGCGCCGACCCACATCGCGCAGGTCGGCAGCGCGCCCGGCCAGCACCGGGTTGCCCAATGCCGCCAAGCCGGAGGCGATCTGCTCGATGGCCTGGTGCCACGACCACGCGACGCCATGACCTTCAACCATCAGCTGGCAGGTGCGGGTAATCAGGTCGGTGTCGTCAAGCAGCGCAGCCTGCGCCTTGAAGATTGCCGCATCCGAGGCGCCGAGCCGGCGCTGGGTGTCGTCCTGCAGTGCAGCCAGCTGCTGGCGGGTGCGGCTGAGTGCCTCCTGCAGGCGTGCGCCGCCTTCGCCGAGCGGGGTGGGGTGGTCAGCGACGTCGGCATGCGTGCTGGCCAGCACATGCACCAGGCCGATCGCCAGCCCGGGGCTGGCGCCGATGCCGACGATCGCCGGCTGTGCGTCGGGCGGATTCCAGCCCGCAACCGGCGCGGCCTTGCGCTGCGCCGCGCGCTCGGCATCGGCTTTTTCCTGTGCCACCAGCCCGTCCATGACCTTGCGCAGCGCGGCCAGCAAGGCAGGGGCATCGACGCCCTCGGCAGACACGCTGACCGCGTCGCCATGGCGCAACCCGAGCTGCAGCAGCGCCACCAGGCTCTTGGCATCGGCAGCCTGATCGCCCGCACGTACCTGTGCGCGGGCCGCGAAGGCGCGCGCTGTTTCAGCCCAGCGCGTGGCCGGGCGTGCGTGCAGGCCGTTGGGATAGGCGATGGTCCAGTCGAAACGCTCGGCCAGGTCAGTCACCGGCACAGTGGGGGCCGTGGCCGCAACATCGCCGGTCAGCGCGCTGATGATCTGGCTCGCATCGGCTGTGGTGAACAGGCGCTGCAGCGTTGCGTCATCCTGGATCAGCCGGGTCAACCGGCGCAGCAGGGTGATGTGGGTATCGGACTGGGCGGCGATGCCGACCACCAGGCGGGTGACCTGGCCCGGGTTCCACTCCACGCCCTCCGGAAACTGCAGCACCGCAATGCCATCGTGGCGCACCAGGTGGCGGTCCTCGCCAAGCCCGTGCGGGATCGCAACGCCGTGGCCGAGGAAGGTGTTCGCCAACGCCTCGCGACGCTCCATGCTGGCCTCGTAAGCCGGCGCAACGCAGCCGGCAGCGACCAGCATCTGCGCCACCTGGGCGATGGCGTCGGCCTTGTCGAGCGCCCGTGCATCCAGGCGGATCAATTCCCGGCTGACGGGGGCTGGGGAGGTCAAGGGCTGCAAGGTGGGCTCCGGGAAGGGGGTGCTGTGGCGTATTGGGAACGTTCCCACAGATCATTTCAATGTGCACTGCACAAAAAGCCAATAGTCCTTTGGCGTTAGCATTGTCCTGAATGGCCATTCGGCCTCGAACAGCGACAGTTTCCGGGAACGGTTCCAATGAGCATCAGCATCAACGACGTTGCGCGCGTGGCGGGGGTCTCCAAATCCACGGTGTCGCGCGTGCTCGGCGGCGGCCCGGTCAGCGAGGCCGTGCGTGGCCGGGTGGAGGCGGCGATCCGCCAGACCGGCTATCACCCCAACCTGCAGGCACGGCGCCTGCGTGCCCGGCACACCGGCATCATCGGGCTGATCGTGGCGGACATCCGCAACCCGTTCTTCACGGCGCTGATCCGAGCGGTGGAGGAGGTTGCCTATCGTGAAGGCCTGCGCGTCACCCTCTGCAACACCGACGAGGACCCCGAGCGCGAGGCGCTGTATCTGCAGTTGATGCACGAGGAGCGCATCAGCGGACTGATCTTCGCGCCCACCCGGACCACGGTGGGCCGGCTGGAGCGGCTCACACTGGACTATCCGACGGTGCTGGTGGACCGCGCCGCACCCGGCGGGTCGATCGACAGTGTGGTGCTCGACAATCCGGCCGCGATGGCGGGCCTGGTCGAGCATCTGGTCGCGCGCGGCTATCGCCGCATTGGCGGATTGTTCGGCAGCACCAGTACCACCGCGGCCGAGCGACGTGACGGTTATCTCGCTGCGATGCGTACGCATGGGTTGCAGCCGGACTACCGTGAGGTTGAACCCACCGCCGAAGCCGCCATCGCGACGGTCGATCAGTGGCTCGCTACGCCATCCCGCCCTGAAGCACTGGTCACCAGCAACAGCCTGCTGTTGATGGGAGCATTGAAAGCCGCCCGCGGCGCAGGGCTGGCGATTCCAGAGGCGCTGGCACTGGCCGGCTTCGACAACGAACGCTGGACCGAGCTGGTCGAGCCGGGCATCACCGTGATCGAGCAACCGGTTGAGGAGATGGGGAGGGCCGCGATGTCGCTGCTGCTTGAGCGCCTGCGCACGCCGGAGCTGCCGGTACGCCGACTCGTAATGACGGGCCGGTGCGTGGTCAGAGGGTCGACGGCAGCGCGATAGCTCGGCGCCCGATCGCGGCGAAGCCTGGGAATGCTGCCCGGGTGTTGGCGGGCCAGCCGCTGTCTGTTACAAGCCATCTGTCCACAACCAGCTTGCTCGACTTTGACCCACGCTGTGTGCATCCCACAGGAACGCGCCAAGGACCCCGACATGAATGGACATCACGAACCCCAGGCGCGCCGCCTCGTGCGTCGGCTCCTCGCACTTGGCCTCTGCGCCCTGGCAGGATCCGCCCTCGCCGGAACAACACAACCGGCACGCACCTGGCTTGTCAGTGGAGCCGAACTCATCACCCTGCTGCAGGGCAAAGGCGCTGATGGGTTCTGCGACGGCGAGCAGTGCCGGAACCTGTCCAGCGCTCGCGCCAGCGCCTATATCCAGGGCGTTGCCGATGCCAGCCACGGCCAGTGGTGTGGCCAAGGCAGGATTCTTCCGCATGAGCTGGTCGACCATGTGTCTTCCCATCTCCGGCAGTTGCCCCGCGAGCGGTTGCAGCAGGGCGCGTCTTCACTGGTTGCCGAAGCGCTGCGGACCGCATTTCCCTGTGGTGGCGGCGCGTCACGGGGTGGCAGTGCCGAGCCCGGGAAAGGCGAATAGGGCAGGCCGCGCCCAACGCGTGACGACGCGAACGTCCTACACCCTCGCGACACGGTGCATTCACGGCCACCGACACCCGCGCTCTCCACACTGCATGTTCCTTCCACAGCACGAGGTGCCCCATGGCCACCTGTGATGTCTGCGGCAACAACTACGACAAGAGCTTCACCCTGCAGCAGGGCGGGCGCAGCGGCACGTTCGATTCGTTCGAATGCGCGATCCACGCATTCGCACCGCGCTGCGCACACTGCGATTGCGCTGTTATCGGGCATGGTGTTGAAGGAAACGGCCAGATCTTCTGCTGCGCACACTGCGCCGGTCATTCAGGTGTAAAGGGTTTAGCCGACCGGGCCTGAGTCGCCGTCAACGCCATCCCGCTCCTGGCCAGAGACAAGCGAAGAGACCCGCGCGACCCGCGCTGCGCCTGAACCAGCAAGCAGCGCCAGTGCCCGCCGCTTCTGCGCTGGCATCCCCGCCACGGCCTCCGACGCCAACACCACGTGGAATTCCCTGGCGTTGGCGTCCAACGCTGTAGCCAGGACACACGAATCGGCCGTCATGCCACACAGCCAAAGGCGGCGCACTCCCAGTTTGGCCAGCAGAATCGGCAAAGGGCTTGCCAGAAAGGCCGAGTGCTTGGGCTTGAGCACGAAGTAGTGACCTGGCAGAGGCGAGAGAAGGCCGGCGATTCGCCCCGCCGGGCCACCGTCGCGCCGGCACTGTTCCACCTGCTGGCGGAAGTCGCGCTTCCAATCCGAGAAATTGTCATTGGCGTAGATGATCGGCCAACCGCGTTCGTCGAAGTGATCCCTCAGGCGCCGGATCTGCCGGGCCGCCCGCTCTGCCGCCGGCGCCAGCTTTTGAGCGCCAGGGAAGTCGAATCGGCTGAACATGTCGATGATCAGCAGGGCCGTCGATGGATCATCTCGCATGGCTCAATCACCTGTCTGCGCGTGTGGGGCCTCAACCGGCTTTGATTGCGGCGAGTCTTTCTGGCGCAGGAAAATCGTCAGCACCACCAGGGATAGCACGGCCAGGAATTCGCTCTGCCAGTTCTGCATGGATTCGAACCAGAATGTGCTGCTGGCGAGGTGCTCCACAAAGCCTGGCGGCGGCAATCCCTTCAACTGCTGTTCGGCCTCCTCGGCACGCCAGCTTCCCACCGCATGCAACGTAAAGCTGAACAGGAACAACAGCCCGAACGCGATCGCAAGCGAATGACCGTAGAGCGTCTTCCATGGACCACCGCGCCTTACCGGCCACGGCGTGGGCCCCGGCTCGACGCGATTCTGTTCCTGCGCAGGATCCAGCGGCCGCGATTCGGCCGAGCCGCGCTGGCGCAGGCTGACCGTCAGGAGCACATACATCCCCATCTGCAGGAACTCGCTCTCCCAGTTCTCGAACGTGGCGCTGACGAAGTGCCCCGTCGCGAGGTAGTTCCAGAGATCGATCGGCGCGCGTCCGTGCTCGACCAGTTCCTGGTTGTGCACGTGATGCCCGGCAACCGCCTGCCCAACGATGAACACAAGCGTGAGCACAAGCAGCACCAGCGAGAGACCGTTGCGTTTCCACATGCAACACCTCGTTCAGTCTGTTCCAGAGGCCGTGCGCGAAGCTTGCGCGGGTAGCAGGCCATGACCCGTGAATCCGGCGCATCCAGAATGTGAGGCGGACTCAACGCTTTCCTGTCGGGTCAGGATCAGGACGTTCGTAGTCTTCCGGTACGGCCTTGGGGCCATCGCCGTCGTCGGGCATGTCGTGCTCCTTCCACTTGGCTCGATCGTTGCGCCGCTTGTCCGGCGTGTGCGCCTTCGACTGATCGTCCACGTCTGCCGTCGGATTGAAGGGCAGCTTGTCGTTCATGGGCAGCTCCTGCGGCTAAAGACCGAAGACTGCACCGCGCCGGGTTAACACCATGACCCCGTAGAATGAACGCCGTGCACACCGGGATGTCACCGAAGCGGGATGGCGGCCTTGCGATGCTGGCGTCCCGAGCTCCTGGAGAAGCATGATGCAGGCATTGACCTATCACGGCCGCAAGGATGTGCGAGTCGAGACCGTACCGGACCCGGTACTGGCGGCCGAGGATGATCTGATCCTGAGGGTAACCGCCACCGCCATCTGTGGATCGGACCTGCACCTGTATCGCGGCAAGATTCCGGATCTGCACGATGGCGATGTGCTCGGCCACGAGTTCATGGGCGTGGTGGAAGAGGTCGGCAGCGGCGTGACCCAGGTGCAGCCGGGCGATCGTGTGGTGATCCCTTTCGTGATCGCCTGTGGAGAGTGCTTCCATTGCCGCCTGGCCGAGTATGCCGCTTGCGAAACCACCAATACCGGCAAGGGCGCCGCACTGAATCAGAAGGGCATGCAGCCTCCGGCCGCATTGTTCGGCTACAGCCATCTGTATGGCGGCGTGGCCGGGGGCCAGGCCGAATTCGTGCGCGTACCGAAGGCGAATGTAGGCCCGCTGCGCATTCCGGAAGGCATTGCGGATGAGCAGGTGCTGTTCCTGTCCGACATTCTCCCCACCGGCTACCAGGCTGCGCTGAACGCAGGGGTGAAGGCGGGCTCGACGGTGGCCATCTTCGGTGCGGGCCCGGTGGGGCTGATGAGCGCGGCCTGCTGCCGCCTGCTGGGCGCAGAGACCATCTTCATGGTCGACCATCTTCGTTACCGTCTGGATTACGCGCGCCGTACCTACGGTGTGACGCCCATCGACTTCAAGCAGATCGAAGACCCGGCGGACTACATCCTTGCCCAGACCAGTGGGCGGGGCGTGGACGCCTGCATCGAGGCGGTAGGCTTCGAGGCCGAGGGCAGCGCGCTGGAGTCAGCATTGACTGCCGTGAAGCTGGAGGGCAGCAGCGGCGTGGCGATCCGGCAGTGCATCGCGGCAGCACGCCGCGGCGGCGTGGTCAGCATCCCGGGTGTCTACGCTGGCTTCATCCATGGCTTTCTGCTGGGTGATGCGTTCGACAAGGGGCTGACGTTCAAGATGGGGCAGACCCACGTGCAGGGACTGATGCCGGAACTGCTCGACGCAATCATGGAAGGAAAGCTGCACCCGGGTGACATCATCTCGCACCGGATGCGCCTGGCCGATGCAGCTCAAGGCTATGCAATGTTTGATGCCAAGGACGATGACTGCCGCAAGATTGTATTGACACCCTGAGCGTGCCGCCATGAGCGCGATTGTCATCGCCTGTGTCTACGCCCTGTGGCTGGCTTCCGGATCGCTGGATTTCCATTTTCACCGGCGCACCGATCTTCCGCACACTTCCGCGATGCGCGAAAGCCTGCTGCATGGGGTGCAGCTGCTGCTGATCGGCAGCGGCGTGCTTGCCTGGCTCCTGCTGGAGAACACGTTGTCGCTGGTCGCGCTTCTGGCAGGTCTGGTCATCGCACACGCGGTCGCCGGCTATCTCGATACCGTCAGCGCGGACGGCCGTCGACGCATCAGCCCGGCGGAACAACATGTGCACAGCGTGCTGGATGCCGCGCCGTGGGTCCTGCTGGGCTGGGTGGGCTGGCAGGTCCACCCGCGGTGGTCGCTCGAAGTGAAGCCTGCAGCACCGGACGTCTGGTGGCTCACCCTGCTGCCGGCGCTGGGCCTGGTGGTGCTGCCATGGCTCTGGGAACTGCGGCAGTGCGTGCGTGCAGGAGAGGAACGCACGCAGACGGGTCCGTGAGGATCGCGGCACCGGGCATTCATGTGCCCGCCACGCCATCAAGACAGGCATGTGACCGCCTGCCGCCTACGTTCATGGCGTATCTCCATTGCAGGTCTGCCACCCATGCAGAATGTGACGTCATCCTCTTCGCTGTTCAATCGCGCACGCCAGGTGCTGGTGCAGCAACCGGCATTGCCTTTGCCCGGTGGTGGCCAGACGCTGCAGCGTTGGCAGGCGCTGGCGGCCTGGGGGGCAGAGGATCTTTGCCTGGCAAAGGTACTGGAGGCCCACTATGACGCCCAGGCGATTGCTGCCGAGTTGAGGGCGCCCATCCCTGCTGAAGACACGTTGCTGGCGGTGTGGGCTGCAGAGGGTTCGGCCAACACCGTTCGCATCGATGCCGGCGGTGGGTTGTACGGTGACAAACCCTGGTGTTCCGGCAGCGCATGGGTGGATGCGGCACTGGTAACGGTTCGCAACCCGCAGGGCGTGTGGCTATGCCAGGTAGCGGCGGAACACTGGCACACACTTGCGGGCGAGCCATGGCCTGCCGTGGGCATGGCCGCAATCCCTTCCACCACGGTGCGCTTTGACGGCGCACCGATGGTGATCCTGGGGACGCGCGATGACTACCTGCAGCGCCCGGGCTTCTGGCACGGCGGGGCAGGCATCGCGGCGGTCTGGTTTGGTGCAGCGGCCGCTTTGGCCGAGCGCATGCGACCGGCCTGCACCGGGGGGAATCGCGCGCGGCTGCTGGGTGAAGTGGACCTCGCCCTGGGCCCGGCAGCCGCGCTGCTTCGCGAACTGGCGGCGCACATCGACGCCGCGCCCGAACTGGCCCATCGCGAAGATGTAGTGCGCGTGCGCTGTGTCGTTGAGCGCGCGGCAACGCGTGTGCTGGACCTGGCGGGTCGGGCGCTGGGCCCGGGCCCGATGTGCCTGGAGGACGCCCATGCCCGGCGCTGCGCGGACCTGACCGTGTTTCTTCGCCAGAGCCACGCCGACCGCGATTGGGAATGGCTGGGCGAGCAGCGTGCAGCACAGGAGGCAACATGGGCGCTGTAGCCAGGCCCCCCCTGCAGGGGCAAGGAACCCAGGAGCAGGCCTGGCTGCACTGCGATTGGCTCTGGCAGCAACCGACCACATCGGCAACCGCACTCTGCAGCGGGCATGACCGCATGGTGGTGGTCGCGCCGCATCCGGACGACGAAATCCTCGGCTGTGGCGGGCTGCTGCATCACGCTGTGGGGCAGGGTATCGACGTCAGTGTCGTTGCCGTGACCGACGGCGAAGCATGCTACCCGGGCGAGCCGTGGTGGACGCCCGAACGCCTGCGATCAGCGCGCCGAGCGGAGCTTGCCGCGGCATTGGGCGAACTCGGCATTCCGGTTCGCTCCATCTTCCACCTGGGTATCGCCGACGGCGCGGTCAGCGCGCATGAGCAGGGGCTGGAAGGTTGGCTGCAGCAGTATCTGCAACCGCGCGACCTGGTCCTGGCGCCATGGCGGTTTGATGGTCACCCCGATCACGAAGCGGCAGGACGCGCTGCCTGCCGCGTCGCGCGGGCGATCGGTTGCCGCCGGCTGGAGTACCCGGTGTGGGGCTGGCACTGGCTTGACCCTGCCTGCGCACATATGGCGTGGGAGGTTCCAAAGCTGGTCGACATTTCAGCAGTGGCGGCCGCAAAGCGAAACGCGATCGCGCATTTCCGGACGCAGACCGGCGACGTGGCGGGCCTGAACAGCCCGCCGGTGCTGCCCGCACATGTACTCGCCCGATTCTTCCGAAACTACGAGGTATTCCTTGCATGAGCGCGCAACCGTACTTCGATGACCTGCATGAGCAGGAGGACCCGTTCGGCTACCGCAGCCGGTGGTATGAAGAGCGCAAGCGTGCGCTGCTGCTGGCAAGCCTCAGCCAGCGCCAGTTCGCTCGCGGCTGGGAACTGGGGTGTTCCAACGGCGTACTGACCGAGGCGCTGGCCGCACGTTGCGAACGCCTGCTGGCAACCGACATCAGCCCACGTGCGGCGTTCCAGGCGCGACGCAACCTGGCCCATCTGCCGCACGTGCAGGTCCATTGCGCCAGCCATCCCGAGCAATGGCCGCCAGGACGCTTCGACCTGATCGTCTGCGGCGAAATGGGCTACTACCTGGGGACAGGTGCACTGCGCGAGCTGCGCCGTGGCATCGATGAAGCACTTCGCGATGACGGCCTGCTGGTCGCCTGCCATTGGCTGCCTTCGTTCCCCGGACGCGCGAGCCGGACCGAGGTGGTGCATCGATGCCTGGGGGAAGGCCTGCAGGAAGCCTTCCACTACCGCGATGCGGACTTCGTGCTTCAGGGATGGACACGGGACCCCTTGTCATTGGCTCGGAACGAGGGCTTGCGGTGATAGGCGTCCTGATACCCGCCCACAATGAGGCGGACCGTATCGCGCGGTGCCTGCAATCCATCCGGGTGGCGGCCCTGCATCCTGGCTTGGGCGGCGAAGCGGTGGAGGTGGTGGTTGCGCTGGACGCTTGTTCGGACATGACGGGCGCCATCTGCCGCCAACTTCGGGTCGGCTGCGTACAACTGGATGCGCGCTGCGTCGGTGTCGCCCGGGCCGCGGCCGCTGCTGAGCTGCTGGGGCGGGGCGCCAGGTGGCTGGCAAGCACGGACGCTGATAGCGAGGTACCTCCCGAGTGGTTGGCCGCACAGGTTCAGGGCAGGTATGACGCCTTCTGCGGACTGGTGGACATAGCGACGAACTGCCGGGGTGAACGGCGCCTGCGCAGGGCATTCCAGGCACGACAGCAGTGGGGAGACGATCATGGGCGCATCCACGGTGCCAACCTCGGCGTCTCTGCCTGTTCCTATCGGGCCGTTGGCGGCTTTGCTCCCCTGCACTGCAGTGAAGACGTGGCGCTTGTCGGAGCGCTGCAACGCTGCGGTGCGGTGGTGCGATGGGCCGGCGCTCCCGTGGTGATGACAAGTGCGCGTCTGCAGGGGCGCGCTACAGGCGGATTCTCCGCTTATCTGGCGGCGCTGGGCGGCGAGCGCTCTGGCGCGGAAGCGTCGGCCCTGGTCACCTGAGGGTCAGCCACACCGTCACGCAAGCGCCCGTGTTATCGGAGCGTGCGGTTGAGGAGAGCGTTGGGACAGCGCAGGCCACGAAGGCCCTCATCCCTGCCTACCTCCGCGAAGCGATGATGGACGAGCAGGAAATCTCCTGCGTCAGAAGGAACGAATGTGCCCCTCCGTGCAGTCGCCTACGCAAGTGAGGCGACATCGGGGCTTTCCATGGACCATGTGGATGACCTCGCCAGGGCCGCCGCCCGCTTCAACTTCGAAGCCGGCGTTACGGGTGTGCTTCTTTACGACGGGCTCCGTTTCCTCCAGTACATCGAGGGACCGGAAGACAGCATCAACGTGGTGTACAGCCGCATCCTCAGTGCCCGCAGCCATTGCGAGCTGATCGAACTGGGCCGGGGCAGGGTTTCCGGCCGGTTCTTTCCCTACTGGTCGATGCGGCTGCTGTGGGTCGATGCCTCCGAGATCCGCAGCGTGGCGCGCAGCAACTGGGATGGGCTCTCCCGTGGCGGCGCGCTGCGCCAGCTGAGCCTGGTGGTGGCCCCGCACCTGGGTTGACGGCCTCCTTGGCAATCAATGCGCGGGCGGTTGCGCGCAGGAATCCCCCAGGACGCGCTGAACCGTCTGCTGCAACTGACCGACATGGAACGGTTTTGCCACGAAGGCGGCGCGACGGTGACGCTGCGGCACCAACTGGTCATAGACTGCGGATACGAACAGGAACGGAATGCCGAGTTCCGCCAGGCGATCAGCCACCGGGAAGACCACGCCGTCGCGAAGCTCGACATCGAGCACGGCGCCGTCGAATCGCTGGTTGTCCAGCAGCCCCAGCGCATCGAACACGCTGTAGGCATGTGTCACCTGGTCGCCTGCGTCCTCCAGCGCCTGTTCCATCAGCGCAGCCAGGTCGAGCTGGTCTTCCACCAGCAGCAGGTTGCATCTGCGCTGGCTCATTCCGGATTGCATGCGTGCACGCCTGTGTTGTCCTGGGAACTGCAGTCTGTGCTGTGCTGCATCAACGCCATGCGTGTGCATTGTCAGCCCGGCGCGAAGCCCCCGCGGGCGCGTCGCCAACCGGGTGGAGGGGGTGTGGAAGGCGCCCTGGATTTCGTTGACGGCGTCTTGGCACGCGCTGTGGATACTGCCGCCGTCCCCCGCATCGGAGAACCTGTCATGCCGCTATCCGGAACCGATTCTGTCGCTCCAGGCGTACTGCGTGTCGAGTGCATGCCGCTCGACTGCGGTGGTGCCGCCATCGTCGTGGAGCTGGACCGGGCGCCGGAACGGGCCTGGATGAAGTCGCTGAAGCGAGCACTGCTGGCCGACGACGCCATGGAAGGCGCACAGGCCAAGTTCGATGGGCGCTTCGTCTATGTCGTGGGCGTGGATGGTGGCGGGCATCGTGCTCAGCATCGGGTAATGCAGGCCGTGATGGCGGCGGGCGGCGCGTGCGCCTCGAATGCCAGGCGCCAGCGACCTGCCGCGGGCGTGGGCGTATCCAGCGCAATGGCGACCTGAGAGCGCACCTGGGTGAAACACAGGGCCGCGGATGTTATCGCCGCATCACCACTGCGTGCAGCGCCCACCTTCGACGGCTCACACCGGCCGACAGGGCGGTGATTGCCGGCGCAACACCATGGTCTCCGGAGGCATGTCGCCCCGCACCGGAGATCGAAATGGCAGACCAGAACAACGCCCGAAGCGAGCGCCTGTTGAAGTGGCTGCAGGACGCCTACGCCATGGAGCAGGAGGCGGAGACCATGATGAAGGCCATGGCTTCGCGGATCCAGAACTATCCCCACCTCGCTGCACGGATCGCCCAGCACGTCCAGGAGACGCAGGGGCAGGCAGCCTCGCTGCGCCAGTGCATTGAAGCGCTTGGAGGAAGCGTGCCGACCGCCAAGGGACTGTTCGCCAGCATGACTGCGGCCCTCCATGCGGCTGGCACAAGCCTGATGGAAGACGAGGTGGTCAAGAGCGTAGGGCTCTCGTTCGGCTTCGAAAACACCGAGATCGCCACCTACCGGGCGCTGGTGATTGCTGCCGAGCGTGCCGCGGCGCCGGACATCGCCGCAGTCTGTGGCCAGATCCTGCAGGAAGAGATCGCCATGGCGCGCTGGCTGGAGGACCACCAGGACGGCCTGGTCGGTGCGTTCCTCAATCGCGACGAAACGCCGGGCGCGCAAGCCAAGCGCTGACCCCCCAAGCCAGCACAGCCAGCCATTGGAGAAAACCCCATGTTCTTTCATCACAAGAAGCTGATGTACACCGTGCGCGTGCGCGAATCCAACCCGCAGCTCGCCAGCCTCATGCTTGAACAGTTCGGCGGCCCGCAGGGCGAGCTTGCTGCCGCCATGCGCTACTTCACCCAGGGACTCGGCGAATGCGATCCAGGCCGCAAGGACCTGCTGATGGATATCGCCACCGAAGAGATCAGCCACCTGGAGATCATCGGCACCATCATCGCCATGCTCAACCGCGGGCCGAAGGCCATTCAGTCCGAAGGGCTTGCCGAGGCCGAAGATATGCGGCTGCTGGGGCAGAACAGCACCAGCCATACCGAGCAGATCCTGTACGGTGGCGGGCCGGCGCTGGTCAATTCCAGCGGGGTGCCGTGGACAGCGGCCTACATCGACTCGATCGGGGAACCTTCCGCCGATCTGCGCTCGAACATCGCGGCAGAAGCGCGCGCCAAGCTGGTGTATGAGCGCCTGATCAACGTCACCGACGATCCTGGCATCAAGGATGCGCTGCGCTTCCTGATGACGCGCGAGATCGCGCACATGAAGTCGTTCGAGAAGGCACTGCACAGCATCCAGCCCAACTTCCCGCCGGGCAAGCTGCCGGGGGACCCTGCGTTCACCGATCTGTACATGGACATGTCGCAGGGCGACGGCGCCGACGACCTGCAGGGCAGCTGGAACAGCGGGGAGCTATGGGAGCGGGTCAGCGACCGCGAGGCACAGACCGCTGTGGATGGTGGCGACGGCGGCGGCACGGTGGACCTGGACGCGCGCGAACAAGCGGCGGTGCAGGCCATGACCCTGCGTACACTCTCCGACCCGGAAGCGCGACCGACCACCGGGGCCGAGCTGGGGGCCGGCCCGGGCGCGGGCGCGCTGGACCTGCCGCCACGCGAGCCATGAAAGGGCTGGGGCGCCCATCTGCGGCGCCCCAGTGGCGAAGCCCTTGATCAGCGTCAAGGCGTACGAAAGTGGGCGGACATCACGTCCGCCCACGAAGAGGCGCATCTGGCTTCAGCCGCGATCAGCGCTGCTGGCCACCGCGGTTGTTGCCACCGCCGCGTTCCTGCTGTTGCTGCCCGCCGCCCTGGTTACCGCCCTGGTTGCCACCCCCGCGGCTGTTCTGGCCGCCTTCGCGGCCGATGTCCGCCATATGCTGGCGATCCTGGCTCACCGCTTCGCCGCCCTTGCGGCCGGCTTCGCGTGCTTCTTCCGAGCTGAACTCATGGGCGTTGCCTGATTCGTGCGCGGCACGTCCACCCTTGGCGGCGATCTCGCGCTGCTTGTCCTCGTCCATCGAAGCGAAACCGCGGTTGCTGTTGCCCTGGTTCTGGTTCTGGTTGGCCATGGAAAGTCTCCTTGGGTTGAGCCGCCCGACTGGCGGCAGGGACCATCTTCCAGATCCGGCGCTAGACGGCGGTGGCATGACCGCCAACGTGGCGTCATCCGGAAGCCCACGATTCCTCATCCGGTCTCCACGAAATGTCGTGCGCGCGCGTGTGCGCACGCAGGCGCGCCTGCCGCGCTCGATCACGTGTCAAGTCCATGCGGCGGGTCCGCGCCTCAACTCGACGCAGCCTCTACGCCGGCCTCACTGCACATACGACCCGTGTCGCTAAGGTAGAGCTGTCTGCAACAACGGGTGGTGCCATGCCTTTTCGTGCGATTGCCTATGTGAGTGAAGCGTCCCGAAGCCTGACCGAAGAGCGGCTGCAACAGCTTGTAGCCGAAGCGGTGCTGTTCAACGCATCTGTCGATGTCACCGGCATGTTGCTGTTCGACGGCGCGCGGTTCCTGCAGTATCTGGAGGGCCCGGCGGACGGAGTCAACGCTGCGTACACGCGCATTCTGGCGGCGAGCAGCCACGGCGGAATCGTCGAACTCAACCGGGGCAGGGTGGGGCGCCGGCAGTTTCCCCACTGGCGGATGCGCAGCGTGCGGGTAGACGAGCTGGCGCTGGGAAAGATTGCCATCTCCGATTGGACCGGCTTCGTGCGCAGCGCGTCGGCGCTGGAATCGGGTACCAGTGCCCTGGATCGACTGCTGTCGGTCTCGCAGTCGCAGACGGATGCAGGTGCGGGAGAGACCCTGGAACCGCACGGGCAGTTGGTACGATGACGGTGGCGGCCGCCCCGCGTGCATCCGCCCCACTGCGTGTTGGCTGTGCGGGCTGGTCGCTGCCGCGCGTGGATCAGGAAGCGTTCGGCGCGGGCGACAGCGCGCTGCAGCGCTACGCCACACGCCTGCCGATGGTGGAGATCAACTCATCCTTCTATCGGCCGCACCAGGGCAGGACCTATGCGCGATGGGCGGCGAGCGTGCCGGAGGGCTTCCGGTTCGCGGTGAAACTGCCGCGAGAGATCAGCCATGAGCGTCGGCTGCGCGACGCAATGCAACCGCTCGAGCGGTTCCTTGAAGGCGTGCTGGAGCTGGGGGGAAAGCTCGGGCCGTTACTGCTGCAGTTGCCGCCGAGCCTGGTGTACGACACGGCCACGGCCAGAGCATTCCTGCGGGGCCTGCGCGCGCGCACCCAGGCCGATGTGGCGTGCGAGCCGCGCCACCCGAGTTGGTTCACGCCGGAAGTGGATGCGCTTCTGAGCGCGCATGGCGTGGCACGGGTTGCCGCGGATCCGGCACGTGTGCCGGCGGCAGCGACGCCCGGCGGTGACCGCGCGTGGAGCTACTGGCGCTGGCACGGCCAGCCACAGATCTATCGCAGTGCCTACGACGAACCCACCCTTGCCCACCTTGCGCGGCAGCTGCTGGCCGAGGCCGACGCGAAACGACCCGCCTGGTTCGTACTGGACAACACCGCACTGGGTCACGCGACCGGCAACGCCCTGCGCCTGCAGGCGCTGCTGCAGGAGAAGGAACATGCCTGAAGGCCCTTCGATCGTCCTGCTGCGCGAAGCAGCGAGCCACTTCAAGGGGCGCGTGGTCCGCGCCGTCTCCGGGAACAGCCGGATCGACCTGTCGCCGCTGCAGGGCCGAAGGGTCAAGGCGGTCCGCAGTTGGGGCAAGCACTTCCTGCTGGAATTCAGCCGCCACACACTGCGCATCCATCTGATGATGTTCGGCAGCTGGCGCATCGACGAACGGAAGCCAACCCCGCCGCGTGTATCCCTGCGGTTCGACAATGGCGAGCTGAACTTCTATACGTGTTCAGTGCGGCTGATCGACGAGCCGTTGGACGACGTCTACGATTGGCGCGCGGACGTGATGAACGATGCCTGGGATCCGAAGCTGGCCCGGCGCAAGCTGAAGGCAAAGCCGGACGTCATGGTCTGTGATGCGCTTCTGGACCAGACGGTCTTTGCCGGCGTGGGCAACATCATCAAGAACGAGGTGCTGTTCCGTATAGGCGTGCACCCCGCCACGCGGCTGGGCGACCTGCCACCGCGCAAGCTCACCGCGCTGATCACGCAGGCCCGCGCCTACAGCTTTGATTTCCTGCGGTGGAAGCGCCGTTTCGAGTTGAAAAAGCACTGGCAGGTACACACGCGCAGGATCTGCCCGGCATGCGGCGGCCCGATCAGCAAGCTGTACATGGGCGCCACCCGGCGGCGCACGTTCTTCTGCCCGAACGACCAGGTGCTGTACGAACCCTGAGGTCGCCGTCCATGGCGGCCGGCTTCGGGGCGCGTCGATCAGGCGGCTTGCGCCGCCTTGGCATTGCCGCCGCCCTTGGCCAGCAGGGTGAGCTTCTCGTCGGTGGCCTTCTCTTCCTCAAGCGTCTCCAGCAGCAGCGGCAGGGCATCCTTGTAGCCCAGCTGCTTGGCCAGCGCGGCGATGGTGCCGTAGGACGCAATCTCGTAATGCTCGACCTTCTGTGCGCCACCGATCAGGGCGGCATCGCGCACAGGGCCCTTGTCGATGCTGTCGATCACTTCCTTGCCTTCCTCTACCAGACCTTCCATCGCCGCGCACTTGATGCGCTTCAGCCGGATGCCGAGAACCTCCACCACCTGGTCGATGCGCTCGATCTGGCCCTGGGTTTCTTCCAGGTGCGTTTCAAACGCTGTGGCCAGGTCGGGGTTCTCGGCCGCACGGGCCAGGCGGGGGAGGGCCTTGGTCAGCTGCTTTTCCGCGCTGTAGATATCCGAGAGTTCGTGGATGAACAGGTCTTCCGCTGTCTTGATAGCCATGCTGGGCTCCGCTGTGAGTGGAGCGGTCAGCGTAGATCCCGCCCGGTTGCGATCAGGCGGGGGCCAGGTGAAGGCGGCATGTGAACGCCAACGCGAGCCCTGCGCGTTGTCTTCACGAGGTGGCGTCTGTCGCCCGCCTGCCCGCAGTTCCGATACCGGCAGGCCTTCGCCATCGCTTCACGGTGGCATCGCCTGGTGCCCATGGGCCGGCCGGTACGGTCACTTCACGCCCGATCACGCGTGGAGACTCCCATGAGCGATGACAAGAAGAACACCGGCAGCCCGGACCGGGATCGCATCAACGTCAACGAAGACTATGAACTGCAGTACTGGACCACGACGCTGGGTGTGTCAGCCGAGGATCTTCGGGCCGCGGTCGCCGAGGTCGGGCCCACCGCCGCTGCTGTACGCAAGCACCTGGGAAAGTAGCGCGGAGCTGCCCATGTCACTGGTCGAGTACCGCCGCAAGCGTCGTTTTGACCAGACCAGGGAGCCCGAACCGGGCAAGGCGCTGCCAAAAGGCCAACGCGCCATTTTCGTGGTGCAGCTGCATCATGCCAGCCGCAGGCACTACGACTTCCGCCTGCAGGTGGGTGACGCCCTGAAGAGCTGGGCCGTTCCCAAGGGCCCCAGCTACGACCCGAAGGTCAAGCGCATGGCGGTGGAGGTGGAGGATCATCCCGTCGACTACGCAGCATTTGAAGGCGAGATTCCCAAAGGCCTGTATGGCGGCGGACATGTCGCCCAGTTCGACCACGGTGTGTGGGCCACGCAGGGCGACCCGGAAGCCCAGCTCGCCAAGGGCCATCTACGCTTCGAGCTGTTCGGCGCCAAGCTCAAGGGTGGATGGCATCTGGTCCGTTCCGGCAAGCCTGCGCGCCAGCCGCAGTGGCTGCTGTTCAAGGATGACGATGAATTTGCCAGCGACATCGAGGCAGACGATCTGCTGGCGGATGTTGCTGTAGCGCCCGCGGAGGACCTGAAGCGGGCCGGGGCCGGAAAGACCGCGAAGAAGAAACTCATGGTCGTACCCGCCACACGCACCCGACGAAAGAACTGGGCGAAGAAGGCCCTGGCGCTCAGCAAAGCGAAAAAGGCGGCAGCGCCGTCCGGGCCGTTTGAGCCGCAGTTGGCCAAGCTGGGCGAAGCGCCGCCCCAAGGCGCGCAGTGGGTGCATGAGATCAAATGGGATGGGTACCGCATCCTTGCTACGGTGGCTGAGGGCAACGTGCAGCTGTGGTCGCGGAACGCACTGGAATGGACCGGCAAGCTGCCTGAAATACGTGACGCGATCGCGTCACTGGGCCTGACCTCGGCGGCACTGGACGGCGAGCTCATCGCCGGCGCCGGCACCAAGGAAGACTTCAACCTGCTGCAGGCCACGCTCTCCGGCGAGCGGCAGGGCGTCCTGACGTATGCATTGTTCGATCTGCTGCATCTTGATGGCGTGGACGTCGCCGATGCGCCCTTGCTGGAACGCAAAGCCCTGCTGCACTCCGTGCTGGAGGGGCAGGGCAGGCCATTGGCGTTCAGTTCGCATGTGCAGGGGGATGGCGACGAGGCCTATCGCCTGGCCAGTGAGCAGCACTTCGAAGGCATCATTTCCAAGCGCGCCGATCGCAGCTACCACAGCGGCCGCAGTGAGGATTGGCGAAAGACCAAACAGCTGGCCAGCGACGAGTTCGCGGTGGTCGGATACACCGCGCCGAAGGGCAGCCGCACCGGGTTCGGCTCGCTGCTGCTGGCGAGGCCAGACCCGAAACATGGCTGGCTCTACGTCGGCCGCGTCGGGTCGGGGTTCTCGGACGAACTGATCGGCGAAGTCAGCAAGCGCATCGAAGGCGGCGGCGGCCGCAAGCCGACGGCGCACGTGCCCACCCAGGACACCGACCTTCGCGCCGCGACCTGGTTCGCACCGCGTTTCGTGGTGGAGGTCTTCTATCGCGGGATTGGCGGGCAGAAGCTGTTGCGCCAGGCATCGCTGAAGGCGGTACGGGCGGACAAGGACATCGCCGATCTCGAAGATTCCGATCGCTCCGGGCCGGCCATGCCCTCTGGTGGACAGCCCGCATCCACGCTTCCTGCGCGCGATACGAAAAAGTCACCCGCTACCGGCCGCACACCGCCCGCGCTTTCGTCCCCCGGCAAGATCCTGTTTCCTGGCGATGGCTACACCAAGCAGGAGGTATGGGACTACTACGCAGCAGTAATGGAGCACCTCCTGCCCGAGGTGGTTGATCGTCCGCTGTCGATCATCCGATGCCCCAGTGGCACCGCAAAGCCCTGCTTCTTCCAGAAACACCACACAGCCGGGCTGGAACTGGTCGATCCGGTAAGGCTGAAGGAGGAAAGCGGCATCAACGCCCACTACCTGGTGGTGCGTGACGCGGCCAGCCTGCTTGAACTGGTGCAGTTCAACGCGTTGGAGTTCCACCCTTGGGGCAGTCACGCCGAAGCGCCCGACAAGGCCGACCGGGTGGTGTTCGATCTGGATCCAGGCCCGGACGTACCCTTTGCAGAGGTCAAGAAGGCGGCAACCGACATCCGCAAACTGCTGGCGCAGCTGGAGCTGGAATCGTTCCTGCGTGTCTCCGGCGGCAAGGGCCTGCACGTGGTGGTGCCGCTCAACCCGGGATGCGACTGGGACCTGACCAAGCGCTTTGCGAAGGGCTTCGCCGATGCGCTGGCGCAATCCGAGCCCCAGCGATTCCTGGCAACGGCCACCAAAAGCCTCCGCAACGAGCGGATCTTCGTCGACTACCTGCGCAACGGGCGCGGTGCCACGGCAGTCGCGTCCTACTCGCTGCGGGCGCGGCCGGGCGCACCGGTCGCGTTGCCGATCGCCTGGGGCGATCTGGCGAAACTCAAGCGCGCAGACGCGTTCACGATCAAGGACGTGCCAGCAAAGCTCAAGCGGCGGCGCAAAGACCCCTGGGCCGGCATCGGGAAAGTGAAACAGAATCTGGCGCGCTGGGCGCAGGCAGACCCGTAGCCCGCGACTACGCGTCGGATGCGTGCGCGCTGCCGGGCAGGACATGATCGCATTCGACCAGCCGCGCGTTGCTGACCGTCTGGCGCGAAGGACAAGCGCCGCACACCAGCGTCGTTCCACCGGGCACCGCCCCCAACGCGTCCCCCGACAACTGTGTAATCCCGCCGCAGGTGTTGCAGCGCACGCGAATGGACCTGACGCGCTCAATACCCTGCACGCCGGAAACAGCGTCCAGCTCCAGAACATGGAAAAGGCCGGTATTGGGCATGGGGCGCTCCCGAGTCATCTGGCCCAAGCGTAAACGATCCATGGCATGGGGGGGGGCAGGCGTCCTGCATGCCGCTTGTCAGCTGGAACCCAACTGATTCACAAAATGCACATGATGGGAACAACTGCGGGACGCAGCTGGCCTATCCTAGGGCCACGGAATCTGGGGGGATTCGCTACAGGAGCAGCCAATGCCGATCAGGGCAGTCGCATACGTCAGCGAAGCGGGCCCAGCCGTTGCTGGTGATCCGTTCGGCCTGGGCAGCGGAAAGCTCGACGATCTGGTCGATGATGCCGCCCGCTTCAACCGCAGTGCCGGCGTCACCGGCGTCCTGCTGTTCGACGGCAGCCGCTTCCTGCAGTACATGGAGGGGCCCGAAGACGGCTTGAGGGTGGCGTATTCGCGGGTGGTGGGCGGCTCCAGCCATACCGGGCTTATCGAGTTGCAGCGCGGCAGGGTGGGCAACCGGCGGCTCCCGTTCTGGCCGATGCGCTGGCTGCCCACCCAACCCGAGCAGTTGAAGCTTCTTGCCCGCGCAGACTGGTCAGGGTTCGCCCAGCACAGCGGTGACGATGCGCCAACCGAGACGGCGATGGATATCCTGGCCAGGTTGGTGGAACCCTACGCGGTCGCGGCGTGATCCACCGGCCTAGCGGCCTCCATAGCGCGCCTCCCATGGAATCTCTCCGCTGCACGCGTTGAGGTGCCCGGTGCGCATCACGCAATACAGCCGGGCCTCCGGGTCTGCACTGGCAGCAATGTAGTCCAGTGCCTCGGCAAGCATGCGGACGAACAGCTGCTCGGGGTAGAACGCTGCCCAGGTCGGCAGCAGTTCGTCCAGTTGCGCGATCATCAGATCGATTTCCAGGTGCGTGCTCACTGCCTGATCCTCCTTCCAGGCACGTTAACGACCACGCTGCAAGCAGAGAGTTGCGGTTCGCAGAGGCGGCACAGGCGTGTTGCCCACGCAACGCTCACCTGGTCTTGATCATGGCGTTGATCGTGGCAGCGCGTGGGCATTTTCTGCACGGCCACGCCACCGCCATTTCACCCGCAAAGGCGTATCAGAGAGGCCTCCCAGCTGAAGCTGCAAGGATCCCTTTCATGTCCGAACCGTTCCCGCGCGCCAGCTTATGGTCAGCTGACACCAAGTCGCATTGCTTCCGCCCCCTTGCCGGCACGACGCGCGCTGACGTGCTGGTGGTGGGCGCCGGCATGACCGGCCTGCTGACAGCGTCCCGCCTGGCGGATAGCGGCCTGGATGTGCTGGTGGTCGATGCGGGGCCCATCGGCGGGCGCAATACGGTGATGTCCACGGGCAATCTTTACGCGCCCGTCTCCCGGCTGGCAGAACTGGTCTCGCGCTGGGGCGGCGACACGGCCAGTCGTATCGTGCAGTGGCGGCAGCAGGCGCTGCGCGCCATCGAAACGCTGGTTCATCGCTACGATCTGCGTTGCGGCTTCGAACGCGTGGCCATGCAGTACGGCATGCAGGAGCGCACGCGCGAGGTCACGACGCGATTCGAGCGTGAACTCCAAGCCTATCAGCGCGTTGGCCTACAGTGCGAACACCGGCAGTCCGGTCTACCGTTCGCATTGGGCCACGCGTTCCGTGTTCCCGATCAGGCGCAGTTGGATCCGGCGGCCTTCTGCAGGGAGCTGGCGCGACACCTTGTGGGCCGGGTGCGCATCCACGACTGGACCCAGATCAGCAGCATCGAGGCATCAGCAGGCGTTGCCACCACCGCCCTTGGCGGCCGCATCCATGCCAGGCACCTCGTGCTCGCCACCCATTCGCCAGCGGGATTCAACCTGGTGCAGGCCGAGATGGAGGTGTACCGCGAGTACGGCGTGGCGGTGCCGGCTGCCAATCCGCCAGCGGCAGGTATTCATTGGGTCGCCGATCGGCACCGCTCGCTGCGCGGGGTGCGCGGTACTGATGGCCGCGACTGGCTGGTGCTGGTCGGCCAGACACATCGCACCGGCGAAACGCCGGCGATGGATCCGGCACAGCATCTGGTCGCCGACGCGCGTCGCAATTTCACCGTGCAGGGCGAGCCGCTGTGCTGGTCGGCGCAGCAGTTCCGTGCAGCCGACCAGTTGCCCTACATCGGCAGCAGCGCGCACGACAATGTGTGGGTCGCTACCGGCTATGGGCCGGACGGTTTGACCTGGGCAGGCGTGGCCGCGCGCGCGATCACCGAGGGAATCATGGGTACGACCAGCGAGATCGAGCAGCTGCTCAGCCCCATGCGTTTCACGCCGGTGCGCTCGGCCGCTGGCTGGGCCCGCACCAACGCCACGGTGGTGCGGCACATGGTGGGAGATCGCCTTGCCACGGCGCCGTCACACTCACCCAGTGAACTGGCCCGTGGTTGCGGCGCACTGCTGGACGTGGATGGAAAGCGGACCGCCGTCTACCGCGATGAGCACGGCCAGCTGCACGCGATGTCGGCGCTGTGCCCGCACCTCAAGTGCGCTGTCCAATGGAATGACCATGAGCGCACATGGGATTGCCCGTGCCATGGCAGCCGCTTTTCCGCCACCGGGGCGCTCCTGGAAGGCCCCGCCAGGCGGGGCCTCGCACCAGAACCGCTGCAGGCGAAGCAGCCGCCTGAGTGCTGAATCTCATGCTTCGGCGGCCGCGTCCGCATCGCAGGGCATGCAGCGCTCCTTCTTGGACTTGATGTCTGCAGCAGTCTTCGCCAGCGCCTCGTAACGCTGGCGAATCTCTTCAAGGTGTGCCGGCTCCATCGACTCCAGGTTCAACAACTCCTGGTTGGCGTCCTTGCTGACCCGGATCAGTTCATCCAGCTTGATGTGCAGCGCGGCCGTATCGGCATTCTGCGTATGCTGGATCAGGAACACCATCAGGAACGTAACGATGGTCGTTCCCGTGTTCACCACCAGCTGCCACGTATCATTGAAGTGGAACGCCGGTCCGCTGGCGGCCCAGGTGATGATCACCCCCAGCGCCGCAACGAATGCGCCCAGGCTGCCGGACAATCGTGCCGTCGCGGCCGCGACCCGGGCGAAGCCGCGCCGGATCACTCGTCACCTCCCGCGGCCTCCTCATCCGTGCGACGATCTGGCAGCCTGACCCGCTCTCCCAGGCGCTTGGCCTGCTCTTCCGGCGTTGGCGCGGCGACGAAGGGGGAGATCGGATCGCTTGCGGGGAAGGTTTCCTGCAGCGCTTCGTCATGATTGCGGTGGTTGTGCAGCTTTGCCTGCAGCGGGCTGACAGGATCGGGGCGCTGCGCTTCCGCGTCCGGGTGGGGAAGGTCTTTCTGATCGCGTTGCATGTAGATCTCCAGGTCGGGTGCCACTGCGGTGGTGGCGGGCCCAGCATAGGAGCCGCAGCGTGAGCTGCCGCATCAAGGGTGCGACAACGTGGCGTCAAGCCTTCAGCCAAGGCGCGTTAACAATCGGCCGCGTGGCGCGGTTGGCGTGGGCCACCTGGCGTTCCGACGCTACATGCAAGCACGCATCCCCTCGCACCGTTCACCCCGTAGCAGTGACAATAAGCGCCTGCGTGCGCGGGCGCGCATTCCCCTCATTGGCCGCAGGATCGCGAAGATGTCCAACACCCCTTTTGGCGAGTCGTCATGTGCTGCTGCAGCCAGCGGTTGCATTGAGGTGCGCGGTGCGCGCGAGCACAACCTCAAGAATGTAGACGTCTCCATCCCGCGCAATGCACTGGTGGTGTTCTCCGGGGTGTCCGGTTCCGGCAAGTCTTCGTTGGCCTTCGGTACCGTCTTCGCCGAGGCGCAGCGACGCTACTTCGAGTCCGTCGCGCCGTATGCGCGCCGCTTGATCGAACAGGCGGGCGTGCCCGACGTCGATGCCATCGACGGGCTGCCACCGGCGGTCGCCCTGCAGCAGCAGCGCGGCGCCAGCAACGCGCGCTCATCGGTGGGTAGCGTTACGACGCTGTCCAGTCTGGTACGCATGATGTACTCGCGCGCAGGCGCCTACCCGGCCAACCAGCCGATGCTGTACGCCGAGGACTTTTCGCCCAACACGCCGCAGGGTGCCTGCAGTACCTGCCATGGCCTGGGGCACGTCTACGAGGTGACCGAAGCGCTGATGGTTCCGGACCCGTCGCTGAGCATCCGCGAACGCGCCATCGCGTCCTGGCCGCCGGCATGGCATGGCCAGAATCTTCGCGACATCCTGGTCACCCTTGGCTACGACATCGACGTGCCATGGAAGAAGCTGCCGAAGAAGGACCGCGACTGGATCCTGTTCACCGAGGAAACGCCCAGCGTGCCGGTCTATGCCGGGTTCACGCCCGCCGAGACCCGCGCCGCGCTCAAGCGCAAGCTGGAGCCCAGCTACATGGGCACGTACACCGGCGCACGCCGCTACGTACTGCACACCTTCGCCAACACCCAGAGCGCGCTGATGCGCAAACGGGTGTCCCGCTACATGGAAGGCAGACTGTGTCCGGCCTGCCACGGAAAGCGCCTGAAGCCGGAGGCACTTTCGGTCACCTTCGCCGGCGTGGATATCGGCGAGTTCATGCGGCTGCCGCTGGATCAGCTGGCAGACCTGCTGGAGCCCATAGCGCAGGGCGACTTCGGCGCACACAGCAAGGGCGCACGTACCAGCAGAAATGCAACACCGCGCGATCGCGCCCGGCGGGCAGCAGGTGGCCGGGCGGCCCACGAGGGCGCCCCCGATGTGCGACTGACCTCGGCCCTATCGGAAGAAAAGCGCTTGGCGGCACAGCGGCTTGCGGGCGGGGTCATGGCGCGGGTACGGCAGCTGCGTGGGCTGGGTCTGGGCTATCTCTCGCTGGATCGCGCCACGCCCACGCTATCGGCCGGCGAGCTGCAGCGCCTGCGGCTCGCCACACAGCTCAGCTCGTTGCTGTTCGGCGTGCTGTACGTGCTCGACGAGCCCTCGGCCGGCCTGCATCCGGCTGACAGCCAGGCGCTGTACGACGCGCTGGACCGGCTACGCGACGGCGGCAACTCGGTGTTCGTTGTCGAGCACGATCTGGACCTGATGCGCCGCGCACAGTGGCTGGTGGATGTGGGACCGCAGGCGGGGGAGCACGGCGGGCGCATTCTTTACAGTGGCGAGCCCGACGGCCTGCGCCGGATCCAGGAGTCGCGCACGGCCTTGTATCTGTTCGACCAGGTGCCCACACCCGCCAGCCGGCAGCGCAGTGCCACCAGCTGGCTGGAGCTGAAGGGCATCCATCGCCACAACCTGCAGGGCGTGGATGCACAAGTGCCGCTGGGGCTGCTGACGGCAGTGACCGGCATTTCCGGGTCGGGCAAGTCCAGCCTGATGGCACAGGCGCTACCCGAGCTGATGCTGCTGCACCTGGGGCACGAGACCGTAGATGACAGCGCCGAGAGCACGCCCGCGGACGGGCCGACCGTGATCGAAGCCACGCGGGGCCAGCTGGCCGGCGATGTGGACGCTATTCAACGCGTGGTGCAGGTCGACCAGAAGCCCATCGGCCGCACGCCACGCTCCAACCTGGCCACCTACACCGGCCTGTTCGACCACGTGCGCAAGCTGTTCGCCGCGACACCCGACGCACGCCGCCGTCGTTTCGATGCGGGCCGCTTCTCGTTCAACGTGGCCAAGGGTCGGTGCGAAACCTGCGAAGGCGAGGGGTTCGTCAGTGTCGAACTGCTGTTCATGCCCAGCGTCTATGCGCCATGCCCCACCTGCCGTGGCGCCCGCTACAACGAGACCACGCTGAAGGTGCAATGGAACGGCCGCAACATCGCCGAGGTCCTGCAGATGACGGTGGACCAGGCGCATGCGTTCTTCACCGAAGAAGACGCCGTTGCCCGCCCGCTGCGGTTGCTGAAGGAGATCGGACTGGGCTACCTGCGGCTGGGCCAGCCGGCCACGGAACTATCAGGCGGCGAGGCGCAACGCATCAAGCTGGTGACCGAGCTGCAGCGCAGCCAGCGCGGGCGCACGCTGTACGTGCTGGATGAACCCACCACCGGCCTTCATGCATCTGACGCGGACAGGTTGCTGGTGCAGCTGCAGCGGCTGGTGGACGCGGGAAACACCGTGGTGATGATCGAGCACGACATGCGCTCTGTCGCACAGGCGGACTGGGTGATTGATGTCGGTCCGGGTGCAGGTGGTGCCGGTGGCACCATCGTGGCGAAGGGCACGCCGCAGCAGGTGGCGCGGGCCAAAGGCAGCAGGACGGCGCCGTTCCTGGCGAAGGAGCTGGCTTCTCTGTAGAGCCGAGCCATGGTCGGCTGATGCACTTCGTACATCCTCAAGCCTGGCATCCACCCGTCGCTGCAGTCTCTGCCCCTGATCCATTCCAGCACGACTGGATCAGGGCAGTTCCTTCGCCTGATCCAACAAATGAATCGTCATGATCGGGCCGGTGCAGGCCGGTGGGATGGTCGCGACAAGGCTCGAGCGGAGCAGTTCACTTCCATGACCTCCTCCGAACGATGCCATGGCTCCAAACTCCACCATTCTCTCCGATCGCGCGTCCTGCACCCCAATGGGGATGTCTGCCTTCATGGCCAGCGAGTAACCATGGGGCCATGCTGCAAGGTATGCCGTCCCCGCTGGATTCACGAAGTAGACACAGCCGTTGATTGGCCTCAGCACACCTCTGAACAGCCCGGTTGCAAGGACTGCGTCCTGTGCAGGCGAAAGTCTGACAAGCACAACAGATCGAGCCTCATTGGCGCTTGCCGATAGGACCGCGGATGCGCTGGCCGCAATCATCCAGAACAGGAGCGCCGCGAGTCTGGTTGAAGACCTGCCAAGTGCCATCGACATCTCCCGTCTCCATGCAAAAGCCAGCTGTCGTCCTGAACGGAATGCGCTTGCACTATCAGCATTCCAGTTGTGCCGACCTTAATGGCACGGACATTCCTCATCAGTATCCGTGATCACACTCAGCACCGAGGCTCTGGCATTACCCAGGGCCATCTCCAACGCCTTGCAGCCGGGCCTGGATGAATTCCAGCAACGACCGAACCCGCGCGGTAACCGAGTGCCGGTGGCTGTAGGCGCCGAGCAGCTGTAGCGGCGCCGGGCTCAGGTCCAGCTGTACCCTCTGCAGCCGGCCTGCGGCGAGGTCTTCCCGGCAGGGGTAAGCCGCAACGATAGCGAAGCCCAGCCCCTGGCGCGCGCCCGCCACCGCGAGCTCCCCGCTGTTGACCCGATAGCGGCTGCGCACCGGCACCTTCACGATGTTCCCCGCAGCGTCGACAAACTGCCAGGGTTGGCCCTTCAGTGCAGAAGCGGTGGTGATGCAAGGCAAGGACTTCAGTTCGCGCACCTGGCGCGGCATCCCAACCCTGGCCAGCAATGCCGGCGCGGCCACCACGATGCTCGGCAATGTCGCCAGTTCGCGGGTGATGAAGGCACTGTCGTCCTGCGGTCCGCGGTGGAAGAAGAGGGCGAGATCCATGTCATCCCGCAGCGCTTCAGGGCCGCTCTGCCGCGTGTCGCACTCCAGTTCAATGCGGGGATGGAGACTGCAGAACTCGGCGAGGATGGGAGCGAGCAGCCTGGGCGCTTCGTTCGGCATGCTCATCCTCAGCAGCCCCTTCAGTTCGCGCTGCACCGCGCCCAGCTCCTCCTCGGTTGAGAGCAGGGCGTCGAGCAGGGGCTTGGAGCGCGCGTACAGCAACCTGCCAGCTTCGGTCATGCGCAGGTGGCGGGTGCTGCGTTCCAGCAGCCGAACCCCCAGCCTGCGTTCCAGCGAAGCGACGTGGCGGCTGACGTTGGAAGCAGGCAGGGCCAGCAGGCGGGCCGCGCCGGAAAAGCTCTGCTCGTCTACCACGGCCACGAAGACGCGGACGGTGTTCAGGTCGAAGCTGCTACGCATCATTGTCCCGTCAGAGGTATGAATATCTCTCGTTTTTTCATGCTAGTTGGCATGATCGGCAGAGTCCAGACTGCACGCCCGTCCCACGGATGCCCCGCTGCGGCGCGTCCGGGCGAATCGAAAGGGCTGCATCAGAATGGACATCGGAATACTGGGTGGCGGCATCGCGGGCTTGAGCGCGGCCCTCGCCCTGCACAGGCAGGGGCACAACTGCCGCGTCTATGAGCGCCGGGCCAGACCATCGACCATGGGAGCTGGGGTGACACTCTGGCCCAACGCCGGCTTCGTACTGCAGGAACTCGGGCTGCTGGAGGACATCGGCGCAGTCGGCGGCCGGCCGGCATCAGTGCATCGCAAAGACGCCGCGGGCAATCCGCTGGGAGGCCTGGACATCACGCTGCTGGACCAGATCATGGGATACCCGACCCATGCGATCCTGCGCCGGGACCTGCAGGCGGTACTGCTGGACCACGTGACGCGGGCGGGAATCCAGGTGCTGTTCGGGCATCGCGCGGTAGCGATTGAGTTGGATGCAAATGGCAAGGCCATGGCGCGGCTCGACAACGGACAGGGCATCCGTCCGGACCTGATCCTGGGTGCGGATGGGCGAATGGACTCGGTGGCCCGCCGATTCGTCGCGGGGGACGGTACGCCCATCTACCAGGGCTTCGTGAACTGGATAGGGGTCGCGCAGGGCAGGGCACTGGTGAGCGAGGTTGGGATCCAGGATTACTGGGGTGCCGGCGATCGCTTTGGCTGCGTCGCAATCCGAACAGACCTGGTGTACTGGGCAGCCGCCCAGGCGCGGCCAATGCCCGCGACAACGCCCGCAGCAGACATGCGCGATGAGGTGAGGGATCTGTTCGCAGGGTGGCCCGAGCCTGTCGCGCGTTTCATCGAGGCGACACCGGCGCACTCCGTCCAGCGGATCGCCGTGCACGACCTTGAGCCGCTGCACACGTGGAGCCGCGCAAACGTGCTGCTCATTGGTGACGCAGCGCATGCGCCGTTGCCGACGTCGGGGCAGGGAGCCTGCCAGGCGCTGGAGGATGCCTGGCACCTGGCGCGATGCCTGGAGAGTGCAGAAGATTGTCTGGTGGAAGCCCTGTCGCGCTTCGCCACCCTCCGTGCACCCAAGACCACGAAGCTGGCCGAGCAGGGCCGGATGTTCGCGCGCGGGCTCTTCGCCAAAGACCCGGAAACCTGCCGTATCCGCAATGAGCGCGCCAAGGCGTCCGACCCGGTGCGTGATGCGCTGGCCATGGCTGCGGGGTGGTCGCAGGGATTGCCGATGGCCGAGCGCATTGAACGGGAGGCGGCGAACAGTGGAGGCAGCATGTATCGCCTGCGAAAGCCTCCCACCGGAATACCCCTTGTGGAGCCGAGCCGTGCCCGGAATGTACTTCGCAACCCCAGCCATTCGTCCAAGGATCCCGGTTCGCTCCTTTGTGCAGGTGGCGGGACAGACTCTCGCTAGTGTTCACCGATCAGATAGCGCGGCGCCGGCTGAGCGCGCGAAAGCCCCGGCGCCATCGCCTTGCGTGCGTGCTCGAAGGCGTCCCACTCAGCGATGTCCGGAAGCGCCGGAATGGTCACAAGCTCGCCCTGCGCCAGCCCGGCCAGGGAGGCATCCACCATGTCCTCGGCGCTCATCACGATGCCCTGTGGCAGGTGCTCCACCGGCAGGCCGGAGAGCTGCCAGAAGTCCGTTGCGGTGGCACCCGGCAGCACAACCTGGACACGCACGCCCTTGTCGGCCAGTTCATGGTGGAGCGACTGCGAAAACGCCAGCACGAACGCCTTGCTTCCCGCGTAGACACCGTTGAGCAGCTCTGGCGCCAATGCAACGATGGAGGCGATGTTGATGATCGTGCCCTGGCCATGGGCCACGAACACCGGGGCGGCGGCATAGGCCAGGCGCATCGCGGCGTTCACGTTCAGCGTAATCATGCGCTCCATCTCGCCGATGTCCGACTGCAGCAGGGGAGCCGTGGCGCCGATGCCGGCATTGTTGACCAGCAGTCGGATATCCGCTCGGTCTCGAATGACCTTCTCAACTTCGGCAAGCCCGTCGTAGGTGGTCAGGTCTGCCGCGACAATGTCCACCGCGCGGTCGGTGCTGCGGGCAAGTGCTTCGGCCAGTTGGCGCAGGCGGTCGCCGCGTCGCGCCACCAGGATCAGGTCATATCCGGCGTGGGCCAGGCGATCGGCATAGATCGCCCCGATGCCGGACGATGCGCCGGTGATGAGAGCGGTGCCTTGATGGGTAGGGTTGTTCACAGTGGTCAGTCCGAACCGGCGGACGTCGCCGGGGTCAGGGCGAACTCTAGGCCGGCTTGCGCATGGCGTAAATGTCGTATATACCTCGTTTACGGCCACCCCTGATAAACCGCCATGCCCAGCGTTGGAATTGTCCTGCCAGCCGGATTCCAGACCATGGCGATCGCGGCTGCGTCCGCCTTCGAATTGGCAAATGCCACCGAAGGCGCGCGCCTTTACGATCTGCACATGCTCTCCGAACAAGGCGGGTTGGTGCCAAGCTCGCTTGGCATGGCCATGCAGACGGCGCCGCTTGCGCAGCAGCCGCTGGATACATTGATCGTGGCCGGCCTGCTGGAGCCTGCCCCGTCCACCGGCACGCTGATCGAACTGATCCGCCAGGCGGCCACGCGCACGCGCCGGACCGCGTCGGTGTGCACGGGGGCATTCATTCTTGGCGAAGCGGGGCTGCTGGACGGGCGGCGCGCCACCACGCACTGGTTCCACGCCCGTGCGCTCAGGCAGCGCTTTCCCGCCGCGCAGGTGGAGGAAGATCGCATCTTCATCACCGATGGCCCGATCTGGACTTCCGCCGGCATGAGCGCGGGGCTGGACCTGGCGCTTGGCATGATCGAGAACGACTTCGGTGCGGAGTTGTCCAGGGCGGTGGCCCGTAAGCTGGTGATCTACCACCGGCGCGGAGGCGGGCAGTCCCAGCATTCGGTGCTGCTCGAGCTGGATGCCCGGTCCGATCGCATCCAGAATGCGCTGACCTTCGCGCGTGGCAACCTGCGCGCCACCTTGTCGGTGGAAGAACTGGCGCAGGCCGCACACCTCAGCACCCGTCAGTTCAGTCGCGCGTTCCGCGAAGAAACCGGGCGATCCCCCGCCAAGGCGGTGGAGAGCCTGCGGGTGGAGGCCGCTCGCGTGTTGATCGAGCAGAGCCGCTACACGATGGATGAAGTCGCGGCCGAAACGGGCTTCGTTGACACCGAACGCATGCGAAGAGCGTTCCTGCGCGCCTTTGGCCAGCCCCCGCAGTCCCTGCGGCGCAACGCACGGGGCGGGGCGGACTGAGTTCGTCTTTGCGGGGGCCTGTGGATTTGCCGGGACCTGTGCGGAGCCGAGCCATGCCCGGCTGCCGATGTCCGGCACGAAAAGGCCCGCATGGAGGCCACACTCTGCAGGATGAAACGGGCTCCGGCGCAGTGCCGGAGCCCCTTGTCGCTCACTTTTCCTGCAGGAACGTCAGCAGATCTTGGTTGACCTTGTCCTTGTGGGTGTCGGTCAGGCCGTGCGGCGCACCCGGGTAGACAATCAGCCTGGCGCCCTTGATGAGCTTTGCCGACTGGCGGCCCGAGATATCGATCGGCACGATCTGGTCGTCGTCACCGTGGATGACCAGGGTGGGCACATCGAATTTCTTCAGGTCCGCGCGGAAATCGGTGGCCGAGAACGCAGCGATCGAGTCGTAAGTGTTCTTGTGGCCGCCCTGCATGCCCTGCGCCCACCACGCATCGATCAGCCCCTGCGACACCTTCGCGCCCGGGCGGTTGAAACCGTAGAACGGGCCCGACGGAATGTCCTTGTACAGCTGCGCGCGGTTGTCCATCTGTGCCTTGCGGATGCCATCGAACACTTCGATCGGCAGGCCGTTGGGGTTGTCGGCGGTCTTCAGCATGAAGGGCGGCACCGAGCTGATCAGCACGGCCTTCTTCACTCGCCCGGTGCCATGCCGGCCGATGTAGCGCGCCACTTCGCCGCCACCGGTGGAGAAGCCCACCAGGGTGACATCGTGCAGGTCCAGCGTATTGATCACCGTGGCCAGGTCATCGGCGTAATGATCCATATCGTTGCCGTCCCACGGCTGGCTGGAACGACCGTGGCCACGACGGTCATGCGCGATGACGCGGTAGCCATGATTGGCCAGGAAGATCATCTGCGATTCCCAGCTGTCCGAGTTCAACGGCCAGCCGTGGCTGAAGGTCACGACGGGGCCGTCCTTCGGACCCCAGTCCTTGTAGTACAGCTGCACGCCGTCGGCGGTGGTGATGTAGCTGGCGGTGCGCGCGATGGCGGTGACCGCCGCCGGCTTGGCCGGTTCAGCGGCCTGCGCGGACAGGCCGGCCTGGACCGAAAGGGCGAGCGCGGCGATAGCCAATGTGCGGGCGAAGGTGTTCATGCAGGGCATCTCATGGGTGGGTGGTGAGACGTACTTTGCGCCCGCGATCAGGCGCCAGGGATATGACTAGTCCGAATTTCTTGATAGATCGTCCTGAGTGGCGGTACCCATGCGTTGAAGACGGGCTCCGGGTTTCAGCAAGCCGCTGTACGTGCCGCTTCATGCCCTGCGCCCAGCAGAAGCGGCGATCACACCCAAAAGCTGTACGCAGCCCGCAGCCAACCTCAGCTACGATGAGCGCGGCCGGCATCTGCGCCGGCGGGGCAGGGGACGCAATGGACATGCACGCAGGGGGCGGATTCGATCCGCCGGCAAAGACCGATTCGCAGGAACTGACGTTCCACTGGCTCTACCAGCGGGTGCAGGGGCTGGTTGAGCACAGCATCTATCCCAAGGCGGGCAGGGTGGAGACGTGGGCGTTTCGCGTTGGTTTGGCCGCCGCGATCGTTGGCATTCTCTGTGGCCAGCTGCCTGATCGGTGGCTACCCGTCAATGTGGTGTTGCAAGTGGTTGTTGCGTGCCTGTCGATCGAGATCGGAGGCTTCCTTCTTGGAGGTGTTCTGGCCGCCCGCAGAGGCTTCCGCCAGTTCAGTCAGCCACGGTTGTCGCACGCCAAGGAGATGGACGGCGACTTCGCACACTGGCAGGCCGTGGTTACCGAGCTCCGCCATTTCTCTCGCATCGAGCGCGAGCGACGCTTGCGCTACGTCAGCACGCTCCGTACCAATATGATCGAGCGCATGGGCCTGATGTACGGCGGGCTGCAGCGCCTTGGGCCGTTCCCGCTGTTGATTGCGCTCTATCTGCAGTTCCGGGGATGGAAATGGGGTGACTGGGCGGGCGCTTTCGACGTCAGCCTGGTCGGTGCATTGCTGATCTTCGCCATGGTGCTGCTGTACCTGTTGGGCTGGATGCTGATCAGCATGCGCACCCGCCTGGACACCTACGTCGCTTTGCTCGAAGGCTCCATCCACGAACCTGAGCCGCCGCAGCCCCCGCCCCGGTAGAGTCGAGCCTTGCTCGACTACCGCGGGCCACATCGCGCCCCATCAGGGACCTCGCCGGCGAGAATCTGCAGCACCCGATCCAACAGAACAGGCTCCGGCACACCAGCCAACACTTGTTCCAGATAGTCCAATGGCTCCAATTGCCATTGGAGGATTGCCCGCAGCTGCAGAACGGCGGGCGCCCGTTGCTCCGCGTCCAGTGAGACCCGTAACAGCAGATGTTGCGAGCGCCGCTCCAGCCACAGCACCGGTACGCCTCGGCAATGCACCTGGAACTCGGCATCCCGATGCCGTTCAACGAACTGGAAGCCCTGCCGAGGCCGAGCTCCCACGAACTGCATCGTTTGGCGGCGCAGCTGTGAAAAGCGATTGTCGGTGATGCTCTGGAACGCGAGCTGCTCAGGCACGGGCGGCGCCGACCACCAAAGCTGTGCCCCGAGCACTGCCGTGAGGCACAGCGCTGTGGCCGCCCAGCGGCAGCAGGCCACTCAACCCTCCGGGCGCACCCGATCGATGGCGTGCGCCGTGAGTCCCAACCCAGCCATGATCAGCCCCTCCATGACGCGCGGACCGACGTACTGCTCCAGTTCGCCGTTCTCGCGGGCACGTTGTGCGGCCAACAGGATCTCCAGCACCACGCGAAGACCGGCCAGCGAGCAATCGGTGTCCGCCAGGGCGATGCGCCGGCCCGGCATCTGATGGCGCTCAGGCCAAGGCTGGCCATCGGAAGCGGCACCGGAGCCGATACTGTGCAGCAGGGCGATAAGCGTGTTCGGATCCAACGCGGGGCCGTTGGCGGGCGCGTCGTGTATCGGGTGCGGGGCAGGGGAGTGGGGCTGGGTCATGGCTGGGCTCCTTGCGTGCAGGCAGAAGCCGCCACCGATAGATAAAGGTGGCGGACGATGCGTGGCTCGAAATCCGGTGTGCAATCAGACCGGCAGGCACAAGGCCTCCACGCACCGCCCGCCATAGCCGGCTGACGGATTGCCAGTCGGCACCACGCGGCGGTGGTGCCGACTGGCAAGCGCTTTTTACGATTGCAGAACCGAGGATTTCGAGGCCTCGACCACCCGTTTTCGGTGGCACGCAAAGAAATACGCCCGGTTGTGCGCGATGCCAATGCAGTAAGGCCGATGCCGTCACCACATTCAACATTTTCAGAATCGTTGCATATGGCGCAGCGGGGCCGGATCTTTGCGCTGCAAGGCTAACGGCGATGTTGGCTCTGGATGCCCACGGACTGTCAGCATCCGCCCGCCGGGGTCATAAGGGAGGCGGATGCGACAGTTTCGCCAGGAGCGAACAGGCGTCAGTAACCCTTCAATGCAGCCTTGGTCCGCTCCAGCCATGCGGCATTGTGGCTGCGCGCGTGGCGCGACCAGTGCTGGGCATCGTCGATGATGCTGGCGAACAGCGTGCGGGCCTGCTCGCGGTCCGCGGGCTGCGCCTGTGCCATCAACCATTCGGCATACAGGCAGCGGGCGGCCGCATCGTTTCCGCATTCGACGGCGCGCTCGAATGCGGCGCGGGCTCCGGGTGCTTGGGCGGCAGCCAGTGCCTGCGCGTAAAGCAGCGTCTGTTCCGGCTTGCGACGAACATCCGGATGGCGGGCGAACAGGCCCTCCAGCGTCTCCACCGCTAGCGCGGCGCGCCCGGACTCAAGGCGGGCACGGGCAAGGCCGGTCAGGATGTAGGCATCGTCACCCAGCGGCGAGCTCGCTGCCTGCTCAAGCAGGCTTCTGGCTTCCTCCGCCTGGCCGGCATCCAACAGCGTCATGCCCAGGCGAACGCGGTTCTGCACGGTGGGCGTTCGCGACAGCTCCGTGCGGGCGTGGCGCAGGTCCTGGCCCGGGTCGATGAGTTGCTTGGCGGAGCGGATGGCCTGACGGGCACCGCGCGAGTTGCGGGCTTCCGGGAAGTAGATCGCAAGGAAATAGACGATGCTGCCGAGCAGCGGGAACGAGAAGAGCAGGATGAGCCAATAGAGGCTCTGGCCCGAGCGGATGGCGTGCACCGCGAAGTAGATGGCTGCCAGTACGTGGAGTCCGATTCCGATATAGGGCATGAGTGCCGCCTCGTCCTTGTGGGGTTGGCACTATAGTGGGGTAGCGGTGGGGCGCCAATGGGGTGATGCTCGGTCTGACGTGACGCGTCCGTTGTATACGTCCGCTCCGACAGCCACCACCTCGAAGGTAAGAGCGTCATGCGGCCAGCCGTCGGGCCGCAGAATCGAGTGGCGCAGGAGAGAATTCCGACGCCTGAGTCTATTCACCGAACTGAGCATCCGAATGCCAACATTCCCACCGATCAATCCATCACTGTATGTCCTCGAACTCGAAGCCGATGAATACCAACGCCCCCGACAGGCCCTGATCCGGCTGGAGTACACCGAAGGGGATCACCCCGCCATCAAGCTGAAGGTCTATGCCCAGCACCAGCATGACGGGTGGCACTTCATCGGCAGCTTCGGCGGCAAGCTGGACTGTGTTGATGGCACGGGTCCGCATTACAGCATCACCGATGGCAACATGTATCTCAACGAGCTGAGAGGTTTGCATATCGGCACCTGGTGCCAGAATCAGGTCATGCTTTGGCTGCAGCGGCAACCGCCGGGGCATATCCGTTCCTTCTGGCTCGCTCCTGCCGATGCCCACGAACAGAACCAGGCACGACGCAACCGCTTCTATGAACAGTTCGGCAGCCAGATCGACTGGACTGTCCCGGGGGTAAATGGGCGATCCCAAGTGCAGCCCACGTCTGACCTCCACGCGCTGGACGACGTTCGCGGGGTCAAGGCCATGGACATCGGCACCGCACTCGCGAAGGCCTATTCGCGCATCGAACTTCTGGAGCTTCAACTGAGCGGAAACCGCAGACAGTTCGCAAACCACGACAAGGAAGTGCAACAGGCTTCCGCTCGTGGCGCTTTCCGCTGCTGGGGCAGCATTGCTTTCGCGCTGATCCTGGGGGCGATAGCTTTTCTGAAGTTGCGGTAATCGGCGCGCGGGGTTCACGCCAGCGTGTGGTGGACATTGTGGATGATCTGCCGAAGCACCTTGACGGCTGGGATGGCCGCCTCTACTCACCGGAATGACTGAGCAGTGCAGAACTGACTGACTCAGCCGAAGCGCTCCGCCAGCAAGCCCAGAATCGTAGTGGTTCGGGGCAGGGCAGGAACGGGGGACGACCTTCCGCATTGGCGCGCCCGCGACGACGAAACAGTCATCCTGGGTTCGTCCTCAATGAATCGCCAGGCCTGGCCCTCGCCATAAGGACATACGGACCATCCGGACCATCGGCCTCACTACACACGCGCCACCCTTGTGACTGGTAGAACCGCTTGGCAGGATCATTGGCTGTAAGGCATTTCAGCGTGGGCGCGGCGGAAAAATACTTGTCGCAGCCCGCAAGCAACATGTTCCCGACGCCGCACCGCTGGTATCGCGGATGAACGAACAGGTTGTGCAGGAAGCTGTCATCCTGCCATACGGACGCAAATCCAATGGCGGTGCATGAGTGCTCTGCCACCAGGATCCGCTCACCTGCATTGCTCAGATCAAAGTCTTCAAGCTTGTGGGCGCCAATGGCAGCCCATGAGAAAGCGGCATCGCGGGATGCGACAAATAGCTTGCGAAGGGCCTCTCGATCGGCCTCGACAAACTCGCGAACGATGACCTGCCCCTTATTAACGTGACGCATCACGGGCAACGATCTCGCGGCGAAAGAACCCAGCCACCATCTGCAGCCATCTGCCTATAGGGCTTTCCGGCGAAGCACTGGACAGCGCTGTCAGGGATGTCGCCACACCGAGAGCCCGGCAGGTTCTCCCAGCCACCTTCAATTCGACGGAAGAACATTCCATTGATACAGCGCAGATCCTGCGCTTTCTGGGTCGGCCGCACCTGCTGACGCTCAGGAGGAGCCGCTGACGCCGGTCTGACAGCCGTTGGCGGCTCAGCAGCCCTCACAGCAGACGGCTGCTCAACGGCCTCGATGGATCGTCGCACACCTTCAAAACGCTCACTCCAGGCACTGTTGGTGCGACCGAGCGTAAGTACGCCGATGGTTGCAAGACTCACCAGAGTCAAAAATCCGGTGATCAGCCACGGAAAATTCCAACGTTTCCGCTCAATCGGCGGAAGGTACTCAGGCCGTTCGCGCTCCATACGCCCCCCCCCAATCACGTCCAGATTGCATTGTACTGGGGGTGTAGGGGCAGCGCCCCTACAGGGCGCCACACACGCGCCGGCGAGGTTTCGGCCCACGACGCATGTAGACCACGTTGGACACATCGGCCCCGGAGCCGGGCTCGCCCACGCCGAACCGCCGTTCCCGGCGAATTCTGAGGGCTTCGGCCAGGTAGATGACGCTAGATTTCGCCGTAGTTGAAGCCTTCCGGGCAGCAGCAGCCCGGGGAGCCGCATCCGCCATCATCAGCCGCCATTCGCGCGCGATCATGCTGCCTGTTCGTCCTTGGAACGAACAGGCAGGCAAGAGCCGAGCCACAGCCGGAGCCATTGCCAAGCAGAACCGAGGAAAGCAGCCCAGCGGCGGAGCCTGCACCGCTCATTCAACATTTCGCATAATGTATACAGCGTGGGCGTTATCGAAGCCCGTGACCGCTGCCTGAGCCTTGTGGGGTAGGGCAAAACCTACCGCAAGGCAGAGCGCCATAGCGGTGGCCGCAAGCTTGCGCCATACCGCCTTCTCCTCCCGGCTGATGGCCCGTGCCTCGCCGACGATCCCCAGGACACGCGCTAGCGGAATTCCGCTCAAGCCAGCAATCGTTGCGCACACCACAGGGTCGGGCAGGGCCCTTGCATGCCTGTAGTTGCTGATCGCTGAGCGGCCTACGCCAAGAGCCGCTGCGAGTTGGTTATCGCTACTTACCCCCGCCGCAACCTTGCACGCGTCGAGCAGCGAATTGATGTCCTGCATGTTCATGCCCCTTGACAGGCTGTGTTCAAGGGGAATATACATGCACCCGATGTTCATTGACCTTGAACATCCCCGCCACCGGCACCCCAAGGCCGCTGGCGGGTTCCCTTGGGGCAGGGGCTTGGGGAGGGGTAGGGCACATGGATGCACTTGTCACCGCCGCGCTGCTGGGTTCCGCCGCAGCCGTCTCGCTTGGGTTCGTCAAACTGGTTTCGTGGTGCGCCGGTCGGGTAGGGGAGTCATCCCGCCGTGCTGCACACGAAGCCGCCTTCGTAGCCCAGGCACGCGCCGAACTGGCCGCAACCGGCTGGACCCCGGATCGCGAAGCGCTCTATCAGGCAGAAATCGCCGCCACCAAGCGCGGCGATCTGCTGGCCGCAGCCCGATTTGCCGAAGAGCAGGAGCGCGCCGCATGAGCAGGTATCCCTCATTCGCCGAGCTGGCGGAGTTTGATATGGGCCTTGCGGCAGTCGCCGTGTTTGTGTCGCTCGTTGTCGGTGGAGCCATCGTCTCCATCGTGATCGAGCAGGCATGGCTGGCGCTTCGTCGCCTGTGGAATCTCTGGAAGGGGCGCGCCAATGGCCGTTGATCGCGCACGCTTCAGGATGGCAGTGGAGGGCGGGGCAGGGGGCTTTTCCCCGCTTTCGCCCGGTGAAAAGGGGCAGCGGGCGGCGGCGGAGATTGGCCCGGGGAGTAACACGGGCCAAAAGGGTCAGCAAGACGCAATCATCGACTACCTGACCATTGTGGTCCCGCTCTCCGCCCTTGAGGAAGTGAACTGCAAGAAGCTCGACCTCTTGCTGTTCCGCATCTTCGGCTTCCGTGGCGAGGTGGTTGCCGGTGCGATTCGTGAGAAGAACTGGAACTTCTACGAGCAGTCGGCGGTGTTGATCGACCGGGAGAATGAGGTGGTCGGCCGCGTCGGCATCGGCGGCAAGAAGAGCACCGTATGCCTGAGCCTCACGGGCATGGGTTGCAAGTGGATTCGTGACTGGCCGCGCGTCTACAAGCAGTGCTCCATGCTCGACGCCAAGATTACCCGCGTTGACTGCGCGCACGACGACTACGAAGGCGAACGCCTGGACGTGCATGCGCTCCGCGAGGTTGCTGCTCAGGGCGGTTTCACCGAAGGCGGTTGCCCGCCGCGTCACCGCTTCATTTCCGATGAAGGCCACAACACCGGCTGCACGCTGTATGTCGGCGGAAAAGGCCACAAGGAACTGTGCGTATACGAGAAGGGCAAGGCCGAGGGCCTGCCGTCTTCGCGCTGGGTGCGCGCGGAAGTGCGCCTGTACGGCAAGCACATGGAAATCCCACTGGACGTGCTGTTGAACCCCGGCGCCTATCTGCGCGGGTCGTACAGCGCGTTGCAGAACCTCATTACGGGCGTGTGCACTCGATTGCGCACGATCCGCAAGCACGTCGAAGTTTCAGCAGAAGCCGCTGTCAACTGGCTCAGCCGCCAAGGCGGCCCATTCCTCAATGTCCTGCACGGAGCATTCGGTGATTCGTTCACCGACTTCCTGCTGGCTCGCGTCGTCCGTGATGGTCACCCCGGACGTTTTCGCGGTATTGCCAAGGGTGAACCACTCCATCGCTATGTGAGAGAAGAACTATGCCTATCTGCCGCGTGAAGTCGGCTGCTGTCGATGAACAGCACAACGCCAAGACCAACTCCATCATCCGCTCCCAGATGGTCGGCCTCGACCTGGGCAACGGCTTTGAACTGCCGTTCCGCGTCGGCCTTGGCCAGCGTCCGCCGTACCCGGCTGGCGAGTACGACATTGATCCCAAGTCGTTTGCACTGTCGCCCTATGGCGATCTGGTGCTGAAGCGCTACGTAGACCTGATTCCCATCGGGTTCAAGGCCGCACCTCCTTCGGCGAAGGCCTAAAGCGATGGGCATGCTCATTGCCACTGAGAACCCGTACACGTTGATCCTCATCGGGTTTTGCATCGGCGTGTTTACAGGAATCTTCGCCGTCGGTCTGGCGGCCAAGATTCTTGGTGGTCGCTGAGCATGGCCCGCGTCCTCACATGCGTCACCTACGAAGAAGCAACCGGCACCTGTTCTAAAGAGGTCTGGTTGGAGCAATCGGATGTGACGCATTACCTGCCCACTGTTGAACAGGCCAACGTGGTCGGCGCCACCTTCTTCACCTCGGTGATGATCGTGGCCGTCGCAAAACGCCTGCTATTCCCACCAGAAGAGAGAGAAATCCGATGAACCGCAAGAACCGTGAAAGCATCGTGCTGCGCGCCAAGGCTCTGGCAGCATCCACCAAGGCCCGTGGCGTGGCATTGGTTGGTGCTGCGTCCATGCTGCCGTCCCTCGCGATGGCCCAGGACGCGGCGTTCGATCCGTCCAGCATCACCGTCAAGATCGGCACCTACGCCGGCTACGCGCTGGTGATCATCATCGCCTTCGCTGCCGCCGTATGGGGCCTTCGCGCTGCTGGCCTGATCGGCAAGAAGTGATACCGGCAGTGCTGTTCCAGTAAGGGGAGGGCAACCTCCCCTTTTTCAATAGGGGGCTCTATGGAAGGCTTGGTGATGTTGCTCTGGTGGATGGTCCTCACTGCCGCCTGCGCGAGGGTGTGATGAGGGCACCTCTATACATGACGTGGCTGGCCGTGCTCTGCGCAGCATTGGGCGTATCCGCATTGTTCTTTCCGCTCAACGCCTATGCGGCGATGGACAAGGGCGAGGCGTACGTTAGCTGTCTTCATCAGATTGGCGAAGCCAAAAAGGGCTACCCAAACGAGAGCTTTACTTGCAAGGATGAAGGTAACCGCTTCGTCTGCATGTTTGCGGCAGGCCATGCCACGTGTCCTGGAGAGTGGTGGTTTGGATACAACGAAGGTTGCGAAAGTCGTGGGTCCAAATACCCTCCCGGCGATAGCGGCCTCTCCTTCGGTCCACCCCCTACATGCGTAGGGGGCTGCAAGCTTGTCGGCACGCCGTTTTCGTCTGAAACCGGTGGCGTTAAGGTCTATGGCCTGAAAGACAGGTATTACAGCGGCGATGTTTGCGAGGCTCCAAGCGGTACGCCTGGCATCAGCCCGGAGCCACCCACCAAAGAGTCGGAAGCGAAGCCTAAGCCGAGCGAGTGCGTTGCACTCGGTAACGGACAGACGGCCTGCACGCGGCCTGACGGTGACCAGTGCGCTACAGCATCCACAGGAAAGACGTTCTGCTGGAAGCCCGGCGAAACCGGCGAGAAGAAGGATGGCCCAGACGCTCAGACCAAAGGCGAGAAGGGCAAGCCGGTCATGCCTCCTACGTCGGATGATCCGACCAAGGAGTATCAGCGAAAGGAAGGCCATCAGCAGACGGCCTGCATCAACAACACATGCACTACATACAACGTCACCAACTACGGTCAGACCGGCAAGGGTGAGGCCAAGAATTCAACCGGTGACAACAACGCTGATGGCACCGGAAATACAAGCGGCAACGGCACGCCCGGCAAGGGAAGTGGCGGCGGTGGGAAGGAGGGGGAGGGTGACTCCGCCAGCGATAGCGGCAACTGCGACACACCGCCGCTGTGCACAGGTGACACTCTGAAATGCCTCCATCTCCGCTTCACGTGGAAGATTCAGTGCAACACAAAGGGTTCGGAGATCAGCAAGGGCGACGGCTGCGGTGACAATGACGTTCCGGTCTGTGCAGGCTCCAGCTGCAAGGCCGAAGCCTACGCCCAGCTCCTTCAGCAGTGGCGGGCACGCTGCTCTGTTGAGAAGCTCACGAAAGGCGTTGAGGAGCACGCTGGTCAGGGCGATGGCGATGATGGCAAGGGAAGCATCTTCATTGATGATTCCGGCAAGAATCCATCGTTGGATGAAGGCAAGGTCTCTTATGCGGGCGGCCAGCTTGGCTACAGCTTTGAGGTCGAAGGGGTGAAATTTTAGATGCCTCAACAGGTTCTCGATTTTCTGCCCATTCTCCGAATGCTGATCATCGCTCTCGCGACACTTGCGGCCATTGGCATCATGAGGGGGAACGGATGAGTCTCTTTACCGAGGGATTGGGCGTATGGCTGTCCAAGGTAATCATCAGCAAGGCTGGACGCTGGGTCACTAAGACCTTCTTCGGCCTCGGGATCGGCCTCGGCAGCTACGTGATGATCTTGCAACCGTTGTTGGATTGGGCTATCGCGAAGTGGCAGGCAATGCCAGGCAACATCGCAATGTGGCTGCATGCCTTGGGCGTTGACGTTGCTATCTCAATCATCCTGAGCGCTTACGGCTTCAAGGGCACTGAGCGGCTGTTCCTGCGTCGGAGAGACAACCCGTGAGCATCTACAAGACCGCTGCAATGTCTCTTCTGACAGGCATCCTTGGTAGTGGCAAGACGCTGCGCGCAGTGCAGCTTATGAGCGATGCGATCAAGGACGATGAGAAGGTGTATCAGGCTGGATTCAAAGGCTTGACGGTGCCGGGCGTCATCGACTGGGAGGACCCGCGCAAATGGCAAGAGTTGCCGCCCGGCGCGATTCTGTTTGTGGATGAAGCTCAAAAGTGGTTCGGCGAGCGTCGCTCGGGATACGCCCCGGATTACCTCAAAGCAATGAACACCATGCGCGGCGAGGAGGGTGTGCGCATGGTTCTGCTGACTCAGCACCCCAAGTATCTGGACAGCCACATCAAGGACCTTGTTGGTTGTCATGAACACCTGCTGCGCGAGTCCGGCAAGCTGTCGTCCAAGCTCTACCGCAGTGACGAAATCATGGAGGATCCCCGCAGCCCGCGCGGTCGATCCAAGGCCGACTATGAGACGTTCCGCTTCCCCATTGAGACGGCGGGAAAGATGTACGTTTCTGCCAACAGTGCGCACACGATCAAGTACCGCATGCCGGCAGTGGTGAAGAAGGCCATTTTGATTGGCGGCCTCGGCGCAGCTGCGTTGTTCGGCGTGTGGTACTTCATGTTCCGCAGCGCGTACGCGGATATCGCCGAACAAGAGCAGGGCGGTGCCGCCGCCCCCGGCGAGCCCACGGCGAGCCGGAGCGGCGGCAGCGAGCCTGCGAATGCGTCAGGGAGCCGCGTTGCAATGCGGACAGGAACGGACTACATCGCCGCGATTACACCGATGGTCCAGGACGTGCCGTGGTCGGCTCCCGCGTACATGGAGCGGCCAGTGGTCTCTGACCCACATCTGTACTGCATGAGTACGGACAACAGCTGCCGCTGCGTCACGGATCAGGGCACTAAACCTATCGTGGCTGTCAGGGATGACGTTTGCCGCGAAATTGCCCGTTGGGGCGAGCCTTACAACCCATTTAAGGCCCCTGCGAGCAAGAACGATCATCCGCGGCCACAGGACACGCCAGAGCGCTCCGAATCAGCCTCGCGCCAGGACACACGAGGCGAGGGCAGTGTTGCCAGTCAGGGGGCGACAATCAGCCATGTAGAACGGCTCTCAGGAAGCTTTCCTGAGGTCGCGCCATTCCCAAGCGCCAGTCGAATGACATCAGCCACACAGCCGAACAAGATGTGATTTCTGTGACGCATCACGGGGCGCAGGGCTCGGCAGGACGATCACGCCAGCCGCCTTCGATTCGCTGGAATCGGCGCCCATTGATGCAGCGCTCATCTCTAGCCAATGGGCGCGGCGGAGGTGCAACGCGTTGAACTGTAGCCCACAACTCTCGCTGCACTTGAGCAGACTCGGCAGCTGCTTCGGCCTGTAGCTTCCTTTCCCATTCCGCAGCCTGTCGGTCCAGCTGGGCTTGTTCTTCGGGCGTTGCTGGCCGCATCAACTCCCGCGTCATTGCGGCTGCCTGCCGTCGCGCGTTCCACTCAATTAGCCCCATGGCGATTGCAACCAATAGGGCGGCGCTTACACCGATGTAGAGCCAGGGCGACGTAGACTCTTGCTGGCGGGCTGGTCGGCTTCGATTCCCCCGGAACTGCACGTCATGCAGGTCAGGGGCACTAAAGGTCGGTTCGTGTCGTTCGCGTTCCATACGGCCCCCAAGGCGTCCTGCGCGCATTGTAGCCGGGGTGTAGGGGCGGCGCCCCTACGAATACGCCTTACACGCGTTGGCGAGGCTGAGGCCCTTGTTCATGAAGAGCTGCACGCGACGTGTCGGCGTCAGCGCCAGCCATCGCCACCGCCGAACGCCGTTTGCGCTGGCTCACAACGTCCCGCAGATTGACGACAGTGGCAGGATGATGGCGAATGCCGGCGTTCCGATTGCGCCCATTTCTGGAACTGTCGATCGACGACGCCGAGCGTGCAGCTTCCATCATTCGGCGCCATTCCTGCGCTTGGCAGGCGGTGAGCGACAGCCAGGCCAGATCCTGCGGCTCCAGCTCGCGGCCTTCGGGTGTGATCAGGCGATCACCGAGGAAAGAAAAACCGGCCCAAGGGCCGGTCAAGTCGATACGGTGGTGCGGGTCGAACTCAATCATGCCGCGATCTCATCCTTGGCCGGGGTCCCAGGTCGCAGGCAAGAGCCGAGCCAGAGGCCCAGCCATTGCCACGCGGAGCCGACGAAGGAGGACCAGCGCTGACCGAAGCGCCTGATACCATTTCGCATAATGTATATTATGTTCAAGAGAACTGAGCGCCTGGAGTTGTTTGGCCTCCTGGAACCCTTCAGCCCGGCAAAACATTCCCCAGACGGCAATTCCTGCAGCGACCCCGCTCGATGAGATGCGAATTCACGAGTGTTCCGCACGACCTGCACTCCACCGGGAGATGGGCGCATATCTTTCGTATTAGCGGGTCATTGTAGGTCGATCCAGTGGGATCCTTGTTGATGATGCCGATCTCACCCAGGGTCATCCCGTGCACTTTCAACATCCCGTCAAACTCCTCCTGGGTATGGCTGCGGAGCACGAGGCCGTGGATGCCGCTGGTCACCTGCTTCCGGACGGGCTTCGGAACGGCGCAGCCGTACGCCTTGTTTACAGCACTGACCAATAGCGCCCCGGTCAGTTCCCCCAGCGTCTTTGGTGGCGGCGTTGCGGGTTGTTGCCCGGTAAGCCTCTCGACACCGTCATTCATCTCCTGATCGAGCGCGCCGCGAACCATCTGGCTGAAGAAGCTCGGTGCGCCACGCCTGAACACGGGGTGCCTCGACAACTGAATGCTGGAATTGACCCAGTTCATGGATGTCCTGCCGTACGTAGCAATGGTCGCAGCCAGAATGAGCCCCGCGTTGCGACCATGACGCGACATTCTGTATCAGAGACGCATCGTCGCGCCGACGACATGCAGTCGTGCCCCCCTGGAAGTCAAGCGCCCGTCGATATGTCTCATCTCAGCAAGGGCGAGCGCCGCTCACTGGCTCCGCAGTCATTGCACTCCGCACGATCAACACCGCCAGCAACGGGATGGCGATTCCATACACGTACTGGGTCAGCGTCACGCCGATGCCGAACGGGAACCAGATCGTCGGAACCCCCATCGCGCCGAGTTCACTCGTGTACTGGGATACGGTGATCGCCAGCATCACGGTGAGTGCCCCGCCGCGCATTGGCCCTTGCCGAGCGATCCGCATGGCGACGATCAGAAGCAGCGTGAGCGTGCCCAAGCGGAAAACCTGGGTGATTGAAGCCGCCCCCATGATGCCTCCCGCAACCCCCAGTGCCGCAAGCACGAGCGCGCAGGCATCGATCGCCCGCGACGCTGGAAGCGCCCAGCGATTCCAGGCCAGCGCCCAGGCAGCAAGGCTCAGCGGCATCCACAGCACATTGTTCAACCACGTGTAGACGGGAAGACTGAGCAGGTCCGTCCAGGACACGATGGCGTTGTCGAGCCGCTTGACGGCGGAAAACAGCAGCGCGATGCACGCCACGGCGATGAACGCTCGATGGCTGCTGCGAGACCGCAGCGACAGACCCAGCGCGATCACCATGATCATGGCCAGTGGCTCGACCACTTCCACGAGATAACCTGCGACGGTACGCCACCATTGGACGCGGAACAGTGCCTGGCTTTCCGGCCGCGGGGCCAGTGTTGGCGCCACATGCACGCCACCGCTTGCGGCGCCAGCGGCGCTGCCGGGTTGCATGAACACCCTCAGGGCAAGAACACCCTGCGTGCCTGCAGCATCGGCGGGAAGGGGAAAAATCATCGGCCGCGTACCCACCACGCGAGGCCCATCCCCTAGCCTGCCTGAACCTCCCAATCGCTCTCCGTTCCAGTACAGCTCGTAGCCGTCCTCCACGGCGGTCGGCCCCAGGATGTCCCACCTGCGATTTCCCTCTGGAATCGCAAGCACACGCCGGTACCAGGCATATCCCTGGTAGCTGGGATGGCCGTGCGCCATCCACCCGCTGACATAGTTGGGCAACCCCACGTCACCATCGATGCTGCTGGCCGGTGCGCTGAGATCGAGGGTTTGCCAGGACGCGTCCTCGACCGAGACCGCGGCCCAGCGCAGATCGTCACCGACATGGAATTTCCAGGGCCCGTCGATCAGCGGAGCCACAGCGCGGAGCCTGGCGGGATCAGGCCGTCCGCCGACCGCAAGGACAACAGCCGTGCAGATCCACGCCAGCAAGGTGAGCACGATGATCCATACGAGGAGCGTGCGGTGCCGCGTTGGATAGAGGGAGACAAAGCCAGTCGCTGTCGTCATCATTGGTCTTCCGGAATGACTCGGCCAGGCACCACACGTCAGCCTAGAGGAATCTGTGCATCACATAGACATCCACCAGGCCCAGCCTTCCATGCCGGAACGCCTCTGGCAGTGTCCCGACCACCGCAAAACCCAGCTTCCGGTACAGCTCAACCGCTGATGCATTGGTACTGACCACGTAGTTGAACTGCATGGCCAGGAACCCTTCTGCCCTCGCCCGCTGCAGGCTGTGTTCAACCATCGCACGGCCTACGCCACGCCCTTGTGCCCATGCATCCACCAGATAGGTCGCGCTGGCCACATGGGACCCCAGGTCGGGGAAATTCGCGCCCATCTTGTACATCCCTACAACCCGCCCCTCCCGCACAGCCACATACGGCGTCTGCGCCTGGAACCAATGCGTGCGAAACGTTTCCACCTCGAAAGAACCGGCGAACGGAAGCGCGTCCTGCGTCGCAATGGCGGCTTTGAACATGCGCCACATTACGTCGAGCTCGCCTGCGTGGGCGGGTCGGATTTCCATCTGGCTCCTGCGGATGCCGGGGGGTGACCAGGCCGGACATTACCAGAACGCGGCCAGCACGACGTGGATGCTTCACGCGCCATCGCCACCCGCTTCGCAATAGTTGAGATCATCCCAGTCCGTAGAGCAGCACATGCCCCCTACTCGCGCGCGCATTCCACACCGGTCCCGCCGATGGCGCGTGGCCGGCCATGTCGCGCTGGGCGTCTACGTGCTTTACCTGCTGGGCGGCAACATCTTCCTCAATACGCCACTGTTCGATCAGGTCACCAACCGCAAACCGCACAAGTTCGCGATGACGACCGGTCCGGCCATCACGCTGCTGCCGGGCCACGTGATCGCCTGGAACGTGCACATGCGCGGGCACGTCAACCACACCGTCTACGTGCTGCATGCCGAGCGCGCCAGCGCACGGTTGGCGATCCTGCCCCTGTTCAGTCGCGAGGTGCGGGTTCCGCGCCTGCAGGCCACGGACGTATCGGCTGAAATCAGCCGCGTGGAAGAAGCCATTCCGTCGCCACCACGCAGCGACCAGGGCTGGACCCTGCGCTTCGACGCCATCCACAGCGACAGCATCCGCAGTGCCCGGCTCGGCAAGCTGCTGATCATCGGCAAGGGCCGAGGCACGGTCGGGTTCCTCAAGCAGCTGCGCGGCGGCCCGTCCGAACTGTTCGATTCCGAGGTCGCGTTCATCAAGGCAGACACCAGCTATGACGGCGTGCAGCTGCTGGGCGACATGGATCTGACCGCGCGCTTCAGCTATCCGCGACACTATCGCGACCAGGCGCCCGGCCTGGCCAAGTTGAAGCTGCTGCATGCGCAACTTGAGGTGGATGCGCGCAGCCAGGGCCTACGCATGGATACGGACGCCACAACGCCAAAGATCTCCAGCGCACCGGTGCCCGGACGCCTGCAACTGGCGGTCCACCTGATCGACGGCCAACTGCAACCCGGTGACCGCGCGCTCTGGCAGGTGCCACTCTTCCTCGGCGATGGCGCGCCCAATCGCGGTGTGCTGGCCCTGCAGCTCAATGCGGCCAACGACCTGCACCTGCAGGCACGCCTGCCGCCACGCCCGGATTCGGCCGCTGGCATCGATGCCGACCTGCGCATCACCGGGCGCGAGATTCCCTTCCAGCACCCTTCCCAGCTGCTGGAGCGCAGCTCCGGCACTGTGCGCGGCGAATGGACCTTCACCTCGCTCAACTGGATCCCTGCCCTGTTCGTGCGCAAGCCGTGGCTGCAGCTGGATGGCGGCGGCACCCTGAAAGCGGATCTGCGCCTGCGCAATGGCGAACTGATCGAAGGCAGCACCGTGGACATTCCTTCGGCTGCGGCCGTGGCCGAGGTTGCTGGCGTGCGCCTGACCGGCACGGCCAGTGCGCACGGCGAGCTGAAGGCCGGCACCCCCACTGTGGCACAGCTGGCGATCCAGCTGCCCCGCTTCACCGCTCGCCCAAGCGATGCGAAGGATGTGCGCCTGTTCGACGGGCGTGACCTGGCCGTGGACCTCACCGGCGATGGCCGCCTGCAGGAACTGCGCAAGGGGGTTCGTGCGCGGCTGCGCTTCAGCGAAGCGACCGTCCCGGACCTGGCCGCCTACAACCGCTACCTCGGCCCTGGCCAGGTGCGCCTGCTGCGCGGCACCGGGAGTATCAGCGGCGACGCCACGCTCGACACCGATGGCCGCGTCGGCCATGGCACCGCGCGGCTGCTGGGCCGCAACGCCAGCGCCACGGTGGCGGGCCTGGACATGGGCGGCGATGTCGACGTGAACGCAACGCTTCGCCGCGCGGACTTCAACCAGCGCCATTTCGATCTGTCCGGCACCACTGTGGAGCTGCGCAATGTGCAGGTGGCGGGCACCGATTCCAACAGCGCGTGGAAAGGCCGTGTTGTGTTCAAGCGGGGCCGCATCGACGCGCAGTCCCCGTTCCAGGTGGACGCCACCACCGATCTTACCCTGAGCGATGCACGCCCCTTGCTGGCCTTGTTCGCCAAGCGCACCGACTACCCGCGCTGGACGCTTTCTCTGCTCGACGCTGGCCAGGTCGATGCGCAGGCCACGCTGCGCTGGCGCCCGGGTCATCTGCTGATCGACGGCCTGCGGGCCGAGAATGATCGCCTGTCGGTACGTGCGCGGCTGGATCTTCTGGAGCAGCGCAAGCGAGGCGATCTCTATCTGCGTTGGGGGCCGCTGGGCGCCGGCATCGAACTTGATGGCGAGCAGCGCCAGTGGCATCTGGCCAAGGCGCGTGAATGGTTCGATCAGCGGCCATCGCTGCTGCCCTCCACCCAAGGCGGCAGCGCCGCAGGTACTTCAGACTAGCCCTGCATCCAATGGGCATGCCTGTTCGTATGCAGGGGGCACAGGTAGCTGGGAGTTGCACGGAATGAAGCGGAGTTCACAGGTTCTGGGTCTTCTGGGATGGGGCGCAGTCACGTTCTCGGCCGCTGCCCTGGGTGCCTGGGCATCGGTATCCGCCGCCCGATTCTATGCCACCCTCGCACTGCCGGCATGGGCGCCGCCTGCCAGCGTATTCGGCCCGGTGTGGACCCTGCTCTATACGATGATGGCCATCGCGGCTTGGCTTGCGCCGACATCCTGCTACTGATGGTGCTGGTGTCTGCAACGATCACTGCATTTGCGCGCATCCATCGCGGTGCAGCGCTGATGCTGCTGCCTTATCTTGCCTGGATCATGTTCGCGTCCGTGCTCAACTTCGCGGTCTGCCGCGCCAACCCGGGACTGCTGTGACCACGCTCCTGCGTCATCATGCCTGCGCGGCGAGCTCCGCAGGCCAGGCCCGCAACAGGGCCGGCTTGAACGCCTGCTGGCCGCAGCCGGTGGGGCATCGCACCACGCGAGCAGAAGAATGGCTGACCAGTCCCTGCCCTTCCTCGGCCTTGAATACCGTTTCGCACGACAGGCAACGGGCGACCAGCGAGTACAGGTGCAGGAGCCGTCCACTGGCCGGATCCTGCAGTGCGTCCACATCCAGTAGTTCAAACCGGCAGTTGTCGGCAGGCATGCGATACGGCGCAGAAGGCAGGATCTGGAGGTTCACGGAGGGGGTCGCTCAGAAGGGTTGGCCCAGACTAGGCAATGCGCTGTCGAGCGCACGTGCAGTACAGATGTATCTTTCGCGAAAGCTGCAAGTGGCCAACGCGGGGTAAAGATGAAGAATTCAGCTTTGAATCAACCGCTCTTCACGCGCACATATTGGTAGGCGAATGCACGATTTTGCTTCACCATCCAAGGGCACCGGATGCAGCACAGCCCCTCGCGCCGGTCATCCACGAATCATGAGTGCCGCCTTTGATGCCTTCCGCTGAATCCACGCATGACACAGCACTGTCCCGTTGTGCTAGCGAACCTATCCATACCCCCGGCGCGATCCAGCCGTACGGCGTACTTCTGGTAGTCGAGCCGCAGTCACTGCGGGTGCGCGAACGTGCGATCAGCCAACCCAGCCTGCTGCAGCGGTTCGGCGAGCCGTTGATGCAGCACGTCAGCGAGGTACTCGGCGGCGTGCTGGCTCCGTTCCAGGGCCTGTTCCAGCAGGCTGCGGTCGGCAGCAGTACCCATGCGGGCGCCGTGCATCTGGACGGGCACGGTCGGCATCAATTGCTGGTGCATCGCTCCGCCACCGATCTGCTGATCGAGCTGGAGTCACCGGTTCCCGGCCAGCCTGGCTCGCTGGAAGAGCTGTATCCGGCGATCCGTGAGCTGATGGCGCGCATCGAGTCGGCCGGCACTGTGGAAGACCTGTGCCAGCTGGCCGCCGCGCACGTGCGCCGGCTTACCGGCTTCGATCGCACTCTGGTCTATCGCTTCGATGCCGGCTGGAACGGCATCGTGGTCGCCGAGGACGGCAACGGGCTGTTGCCGTCCTATCTGGACCTGCGCTTCCCCGAATCCGATATACCGGCCCAGGCCCGCGAACTGTACCGGCGCAACCGGGTGCGGCTGATCGCAGACAGCAGCTACACCGCTGCTCCGCTGATGCGCAGCGAGGCACACCGCGACGCGCCGCCCACCGACCTGAGCCTGGCCGTGCTGCGCAGCGTTTCGCCGGTGCACCTGCAGTACATGCGCAACATGGGCACCGGTGCGTCGATGTCGGTGTCGCTGGTGCATGAGGGCCAGCTGTGGGGCCTGGTGTCGTGCCACACGGTGCAGCCGCGGCGACTGCCCTACCACGTGCGTACGGCCTGCGAGTTCATGGGCCAGATCCTGTCCCTGCAGATCGCCCTGAAGGAGCGCGCACGCGCCGTCGAAGAGCGCGTGGCCCGCCGTTCGGTGCTGGTGAAGCTGCTGGCCCGCATGGCCGGTGACGAAGACTTCATGGCCGCTTTGCGCCACGATGAGGCCAGCCTGCTGTCGCTGACCAGCGCTGCGGGGGCGGCCCTGGTGCACAAGGGCGATTGCCTGCGCATCGGCCAGTGCCCGCCTGCGGCGGACGTGCTGGCGCTGGCCGAGTGGCTGGCCGCCCAGCACGACGGACAGGAAACGTACTGCACCGATCACCTGGCGGCCGACTGGCCGCCTGGCGCGCGCCTGGTTGATGTGGCCAGCGGCGTGCTGGCAGTCTCGATCTCGCAGCTGCACGACAGCTATCTGATGTGGTTCCGTCCCGAAGTGGTGCGCACCGTGCGCTGGGGGGGCGATCCACGCAAGACCCCAGCGCCTGGCGTGGCACTGTCACCACGCAGCTCCTTCGAAGCGTGGAAGGAAACCGTGCAGCAGCGCAGCCTTCCGTGGAATGACGCCGATCGCGATGCTGCGCACGAGATGCGGACGGCCATCGTCGACATCGTGCTGCGCAAGGCCGAGGAAATGGCCGAACTGAACGAACAGCTGGTCCGCAGCAACAAGGAACTGGAAGCCTTCTCCTACTCGGTCAGCCACGACCTGCGCGCCCCGTTCCGGCACATCGTCGGGTATTCCGAGCTGCTCGGCAGCTCGGCCGGCGAACGCCTGAACGAAACCGAGCGCCGCTTCCTGGATACGATCGTGGAGTCGGCCAAGTCCGCCGGCACGCTGGTGGACGACCTGCTGAGCTTCTCGCAGATGGGGCGATCCACGCTCGGCCGGGTACGGTTGGACATGGCAGCCCTGGCCGAAGACGTGCGCATGAGCCTGGCCCTGGACTACGCCGGCCGCGATGTGCAGTGGACGCTGGCCCCGCTGCCGCAGGTGCAGGCCGACCCGACGATGATGCGCCTGGTCTGGCAGAACCTGTTGGGCAACGCCGTCAAGTTCACCCGCGAGCGCGACAAGGCCCTGATCGAGATCGGCCATGATCGCCTTGAGGGTGAGGACCACTTCTTCGTCCGTGACAACGGTTGTGGCTTCGACATGCGTTACGTCGACAAGCTGTTCGGCGTGTTCCAGCGCCTGCACCACGTCGAGGAATTCGAAGGCACCGGCATTGGCCTGGCCAATGTGCGCCGAATCGTCAGCCGCCACGGCGGCCGTACCTGGGCCGAAGGCGAACCCGCCAAGGGCGCCACGATCCACTTCACCCTACCCCGCTCCACAGGAGAACACCCATGAGGGACCTGCGGCCGATCCTCCTGGTAGAGGACAGCCCCAAGGATGCCGAACTGACGATGGCTGCGCTTGCGCGCTGCCAGTTGCTGAACGATGTCATCCATGTACGTGACGGCGCCGAAGCGCTGGATTACCTGCGCTGCGAAGGGAAGTTCGCCGACGCCCACCACGGCGGACCGGTGGTGGTGCTGCTGGACCTGAAGCTGCCCAAGGTGAACGGCCTGGAGGTGCTCGAGCAGGTCCGAGGCGATCCGCAGCTGAGCAGCACCCCGGTAGTGATGCTGACCTCATCCCGCGAAGAGCAGGACCTGGTGCGCAGCTACGAGCTGGGCGTCAACGCATTCGTGGTCAAGCCAGTCGACTTCAAGGAGTTCTTCGACGCGATCCAGGGTTTGGGCATGTTCTGGGGCATCACCAACCAGCCGCCGCCACATCGCCCCAACGGATCGGGGCAGCACAATGCATGATGGATCACGCCACAGCGAACGCCTGCGCATCCTCATGCTGGAGGACAGTGCGCTTGACGCGGAGCTGATCACTGCGCAACTGCAGCGCGCCGGCCTCGACTTCGAGGCCGAACGCCTGTGGACGCGCCATGCATTCATCGAGGCCATCGAACGCCGCGCGTTCGACGTCATCCTCGCCGACCACGTACTGCCCGGCTTCGACGGTGATGCCGCGCTGGCGTTGGCGCGCGAGCGGATCCCGCAGACGCCCTTCATCTTCGTCTCCGGCACGCTGACCGAGGAGCTGGCGGTACAGGCACTGACCCGCGGTGCACGCGACTACGTGGTCAAGCAGCGCCTGCAGCGCCTGCCGGATGCAATCCGCCGCGCCCGCCAGGAAGCGCATGAGCGCACCCAACTGATCTGTGCGCAGGCCGCACTGAACGACAGCCAGGCGCAGCTGCAGCAGGTGACCGACGCCGTGCCCGCGCTGATCGCGCAGCTCGACAAGGAGCATCGCTACCGGTTCGCCAACAAGGCGTTCCTCGACTGGCATGGTGTCAGCCTGGCCGGACTGCTGGGCCGGACGGCGCGTGACGTCAGCGGCGATTCCGCCTTTGAACATGCCCTGCCCAGCATCGAACGGGTACTGCAGGGCGAGCGCAGCCGATTCCAGGTGGAACTGGTCCACCGCAGCGGCGAATCGCGGTTCGTGCAGATGGACTGCGTGCCGGAACGCGGCGCCGACGGCGCCGTGGCCGGCTACATCTGCCTGGGCAGCGACGTCTCCGGGCTGAAACAGGCCGAGCTGGCGCTTCGGGAGAACAACCACCTGCTGGAGCAGCAGGTGCAGGCGCGCACCGCCGAGCTGCGCGCCAGCAAGCGGCGGCTGCAGGCGATCTTCGAGTCCAGCTTCCAGCATCAGGTGCTGCTGGACCTGGACGGCCAGGTGGTGGACGCCAATGTCGCCTCGCTGGCCGCCGTACTGGCCGACAAGCCTGATGTGGTGGGCCTGCGCTTTGGGCAATCACCGTGGTTTGCCACCACCGATGATGTCGGCACCCTGGTGGATCAGGCCGTTGCCGAGGCCGCCAAGGGGCAGAGCGCGCTGCACGCGCTGGATCTGGAACTGCCAACCGGTCGGCGCAGCTTTGATTTCTCGTTCCGCCCGCTGATGGATGCCGAAGGCACGGTGACCGCCGTGGTCTCCGAGGCGGTAGAGACCACCGCACGCCTGCAGGCCGAGCACGCGCTGCGGCAGTCTCAGAAGATCGAGGCCGTGGGCCAGCTCACCGGCGGCATTGCCCATGATTTCAACAATATCCTGACGGTAATCTCCGGCAACGTCGAACACGCCATGCTGCTCAGCGAGCGTGCCGGCGAGCCCGGCGCGATGGTCGGCCGGGCCTTGGACAACGCACTGAAGGGCGTGGGCCGCGCCGCCAGCCTGACCCAGCGCCTGCTGGCCTTTGCCCGCCGCCAGCCGCTGCACAGCCAGGCCGCCAACCTCAACGACCGCCTGCTGGACATGCATGACATGCTGCAGCGTGCGCTGGGCGAGCTGGTGCAGCTGGAAATCCGCACCGCCGATGATGTCTGGTGCGTCGACATCGACGTCAGCCAGCTGGAAGCTTCAGTGCTCAACCTGGCGGTCAACGCGCGCGATGCCATGCCGCATGGAGGGCGGTTGGTGATCGAAGTCGACAACAGCCACCTCGACCACGACTACGCCGCCCTGTTCCCCGATGCGGCGCCGGGCGAGTATGTGATGCTGCGGGTGCGCGACAACGGCCACGGCATGGACGCGGCGACGCTGGCGCGAGTGTTCGAGCCGTTCTTCACGACCAAGCAGGTCGGCCGCGGTACCGGGCTGGGGCTGTCGATGGTGCATGGCTTCGTCAAACAGTCCGGTGGGCATGTACTGATCGATTCGGTAGAGGGTGGCGGCACCAGCATCACCATGATGTTCCCGCGTTCGGCGCTTGCCCTGCCCTGCGAGGCCAGCACGCCGGCGACCGGCCTGGCCGGCTACGCGCCACGTGAGGAGACCATCCTGGTGGCCGAGGACAACGACGACGTGCGTGCGCATACCGTCGATGCCCTGCGCCTGCTGGGCTATCGGGTCCTGGAGGCGCACGATGGCCCTTCCGCGCTGCGGCTGCTGGAGCGACCGGATACCACGATCGACCTGCTGTTCTCCGACGTGGTCATGCCGGGCATGTCCGGCTGGGAACTGGTCCGCGAAGTCCGTGAGCGCTGGCCAAAGGTCGCGGTCCTGTTCACCTCAGGCTATCCGCGTGACCACGATGCGGTCGGCAGCCAAGGCCGGGTTGCCGCGCTTCTGCCCAAGCCGTTCACCCGCAGCGACCTGGCGCAGGCAGTGCGCACCGCGCTGGAACGGACGGCGCGCTGACATCAGGCACGCGGATCGCCCTCCGCGGCGGCGATCCGGTTGATGTCCGCGCACTCCACCACGGCCGGCGGATGTTCCCGGGTAGCCAGTGCGATCATCGCCTGGCCCAGCGCCAGATTGCTGGTGACCAGCGACGGGGCGATCAAGCCGGCCAGTTTCATCAGCGGCGCACCGCCCCAGTACAGGGGTTTCAGCAGTCCATGGCGAGTGCCGGTGCCGTGCACGGGACGCACTCCCCCCGGACGCAGCATGACTGTACGAACCCGCAGCGCCTGCAGCGCCTGCTCGGTTTCGCCCTTGATCCGCAATGGCATCAGCCGGCTGAGCGGGTCGGCACCGGCGCCGGACACATACAGGAAGCACCCTTGGGGGTTCGCTGCGGCCCATGCGCGCGCGACTGCCAACGTCGTGTCCAGCGTGACACGGCGGTACTCGGCCTCCGCCGTGCCCACCGGTGGCGCGCCTGCGCAGTAGAAGCAGGCATCGAATCCTGCAAGATCTTCCTGCCCCTCGGCGATGCGCAGGAAGTCCGGCACGATCACTTCGCTGCCGGTGCCACTGAGGCTGCCGGCGCGTCGCACCAGGGCGCTCAGCCGTGCGACGTCGCGGGAGCGATGGCAGGCCTCGGCCACTCCCTGTCCCACCAGCCCTGCGGCGCCAGTCAACAGAACCCGCAATGTGCCTGTGGTCATCGCCGCCGCCCGTGCTAGAGCTTCACGAAGCGCTGGATCCTGCGCGCCAGCCAGCCACTGAACACCAGCGGCGCATCCAGCGCCGACACGCAGATGCAGGGAACACCTGGAGCGGTGACCGGCTGGTGCTCCACACCCTCGTCCAGGTCGGCCACGTCGCCAGGCGCAAACAGTCCCAGCGCATCGTTGTACGAACCGCGCAGGATCTGGGTCAGCTCACTGCGACCGTGGCTGTGCATGGGCAGGCACTTGCCCGGGGCAATCTTCAGCATGATCAGTGAAGGCATCTGCTCGGCCCGGATGCAATGCACGCCGGGTGCCATCCAGCGCCAGCGCAGGCCAGAGAGCGAGGTACCGAAGTACGGATGCAGCGATCCTGGCAAATGATCCGGACTGGCCTGCGGGCGCTCCGGCCGGGGCATGCGCCCGGGCGAAGGATCGCCGGTCGGCGCCTCGCCAGCCAGGCGAGCCAGCATTGCATCACGCAGTACAGCCCGGTGCGGGTCGTTGTCGACCGGCGCAGGCTGGGTCTGTTCAAGCAGCACCGAGCCAATCGCCTCGGCATCGCGCAGGCGCTGGCGGCAGTGTGGGCACTGCTCCAGGTGCGCGCCGGCGACAACGCTCAGCGGCGCCGGCAATGCGCCTGCGGCGTAACTCATCAACGTGGATTCGTGCAGATGATGGTGCGGATTCACAGCGCACCTCCCACTTTGGACTGCAGCTGCAGGAACGCGCGGCGCAGGTGCGACTTGACCGTTCCCAGCGGCATGCCCAAGGCCTGGGCGATCTCGCCGTGGCTCTTGGCCTCGAAGTACGACATCCTCACCAGTCGCGCCTGTATGGCGGGCAGCTCGTTGATGCGCTGGCGCAACCGCGCCTGATCGGCGAACTGTTCGGCGCTGCTGCGCTCAACCACGTCGGCCACGGCCGCCTCCTCCACGGCGGCCTGCACCTGCATCCAGCTGTGCTCGCGGCGCACGCGGTCGATGTGCAGGTTGCGAGCGATGCGATACAGCCAGGTGCTCAGCGCCCCCTGGGCCGGGTCGTAGTCGGCGGCACGCAGCCACAGCCGCAGCAGGCATTCCTGCGCCAGCTCTTCGGCCACTGCATCAGGCGCGCCCAGCCCGCGCAGGTATACGCACAGCCGGGGCATGAAGTGGTCGTAGATGCGCATGAAGCAATCGCGGTCGCGCAGCCGCGCCACCCCGTCCATTTCACCGGACCAGCTCTTCGGCTCGCTGCTGGGCTGCTGGGAACTGGACACGATGCGTGCGGTATCGAAGTTGAATGCGGGGCTGGCGGCGTCAGGGTACATCTGCGTTCGCGGCGGGCAGGTGAAGGTTTGTCCTCTTTACGTGCATCGGCGGCAGTTGGATGCAGCCCTGCCCACGCATCCATCTACCCGCTTCCGGCGTATGCCCACCAGCCTCCCCCTGTGGATCACGATCATGCGTACCGCCTGGCTTCTGATGTGCCTGCCCCATGTGGCCCTGGCCGCGCCCTGGCTGCGCAGCGAGGGCGTGGCCAACACCGGCAACGGTACGCTCGCGTATCGCGAAGTGCACTGGCAACGTGATGATACGGACGGCGCCGAGCGCTGGGTACTGTACCAGTGCCCGGATGGACGCCCGTTTGCCCGCAAGCACCTGCCAGCGGCCTCACGCCCGCAGGCACGCGGCTACACGCTGGAGGATGCGCGCAGTGGGCAGACCGCCGGAATCTCGGTAGCGGGCAACCGCGTATCGATCGACTGGAAGGAGGAGGCCGACTCCCCACCACGTCGCCGCCAGCTGGATCTGCCGGCGGATGCAGTGATCGATGCCGGATTCGACGCCGCAGTACGCGAGCACTGGACGCCGCTGATGCGCGGCCAATCCATATCGCTGCCCTTCCTGGTGCCATCGAGGCAGCGCTACTACCCGGTGCGGGTCCGTCGCAGCGCCGCGCTGAACTGGCAGGGCCGCGCCGCACAGCAGATCGAGGTCACGCTGGACAGCTGGTATGGCGGCATCGCGCCGCGCCTTCACCTGGTCTACGCGGACGCAGACCGGCGCCTCCTGCAGTTCCAGGGCACGAGCAACCTCCGGGACGAGCGCGGCAGCTACCCTCCGGTGACCGTGCGCTTCCCTGACGGACCGCGCCCAACCGCTGCGAGCGAATGGCTGCAGGCGTGGGCGCAACCCTTGGTGTCCGGGTGCGGCGTGACGCCCGGGTGAACACGAAATTCTCTGCTTCCGCACGCATCCATTGTGCATCGTGGCGCGTAGGCAGTAGACACGACACCCACCGAGATCCGTCATGGCCTCAACAGTGCCCCTTCCGCGTCGACGCTGGCACATGCTGCGTACACTGCAGCGCTGGGTCGACACCGGCAGCGCGGCAGACAACGCCACGGGTACGTCCGGGCGTATCGACTGGCTGCGCGCCGTGCCGTTCGGTCTGATGCACGTGGCCTGCGTGACGGTGATCTGGGTAGGCATCTCGTGGACCGCAGTGCTCGTTGCCGCAGCGCTCTATGCCGTGCGCATGTTTGCCATTACCGCCTTCTATCATCGCTACTTCTCGCACCGCACGTTCCAGGCATCGCGCGCGGTGCAGTTTGTTTTCGCGGTGATCGGTGCCGCCAGCGTGCAGCGCGGGCCGCTGTGGTGGGCCGCCCATCATCGCCACCATCACCGTCACGCCGACCAGCCGCTGGACCCGCACTCCCCACGTGAACGCGGCTTCTGGCGCAGCCATATGGGCTGGTTCCTGACCCGCGAGGCCTTTGCCACCGATCTGTCGCGCGTGCCTGACCTGGCGCGCTTCCCCGAACTACGCTGGCTGGACCGCTTCGATACGGCCGTGCCGGTTCTGCTGGCCGCAGCGCTGTACGCAATGGGCGCCGGGTTGGAACGCTGGGCACCGGGCCTGCACACGTCCGGCCCACAGCTGCTGGTGTGGGGCTTCTTCATCTCCACCATCGCGCTGTTCCATGCCACGGTCACCATCAATTCGCTGGCCCATCGCTTCGGCCGCCGCCGCTTCGAGACCCGCGATGACAGCCGCAACAACCTCTGGCTGGCGCTGCTCACCTTCGGCGAAGGCTGGCACAACAATCACCACTTCTTCCCGGGCACCGTCCGCCAGGGCTTCCGCTGGTGGGAAGTGGACCTGACCTGGTATGGGCTGCGCGTGATGGCAGCGCTGGGGCTGGTCAAAGGGCTCAAGCCCATTCCCGAGTGGGTGCTGGCCAAGGCGAGGTACTGACATGCGCATCGCAATCATTGGTTCGGGCATTGCAGGTCTGGCCAGCGCCTGGTGGCTGGACGGCGAACACGACGTCACGCTGTTCGAGGCCAACGACTATCTAGGCGGCCATACCCACACCCACGACGTGCAGGTGGATGGCATGCGCATAGCGGTGGACACCGGCTTCATCGTGTTCAATCCCCTGCACTATCCGCTGCTGACCGCATTGTTCGACGAGCTGGGTGTGGCTTCGCAGCCGACCACGATGAGCTTCTCCATGCACAGCGAGCGCAGTGGCGTGGAGTACAACGCCACCTCGCTGGATGGCCTGTTCTGCCAGCGCCGCAACCTCGTGTCGCCGCGGTTCTGGGGCATGCTGGCCGACCTGCGCCGCTTCTATCGCGATGCCCCCCTGTTGCTGGAAGAAGACGAGGGCCCAACGCTGGAGCAGTACCTGCGCAGCCAGCGCTACGGCGATGCCTTCATCGACGAGCACCTGCTGCCGATGGCCTCCGCGCTATGGTCGTCCCCGACCGCCACGGTGATGGACTTCCCGGCGCGCTATCTGGCCCAGTTCATGGCCAACCACCAGATGCTGCAGATGACGGGGCGTGCGCCGTGGCGGGTGGTGAGCGGCGGATCGGCGCGCTATGTCGACGCCCTGCGCGCCCGCTGGCGGGTGCATGAGCGGCTGGAGTGCCCGGTGCAGTCGGTCGAGCGCATGCCCTGGGGCGCGCGCGTGCACAGCGCAGCCGGCGTGGAAGGCTTTGATGAGGTCATCCTGGCCTGCCACAGCGACCAAGCCCTGGCGCTGCTGCGTGACGCCGACCCCATCGAGCGCGACATCCTCGGCGCAATCCGCTACCAATCCAACGAAGCGGTCCTGCATACCGATGCCTCGTTGCTGCCGCGCAACCGCAAGGCCTGGGCAGCATGGAACGCGCACGTACCAGAAGACCCCGCTGCGCCCTGCACGGTGAGCTATTGCATGAACCTGCTGCAGGGCCTGCCCGGCAACACGCCGCTGGTGGTCACGCTCAACCGCAGCGAGGCGATCGACCCGGCCAGGGTGCTGCGTACCCTGCGCTATGCGCATCCGGTCCACGATCACGCCGCTGTACGCGCACAACAGCGCTGGGCGGAGCTGCAGGGCCACCGCCACACCTGGTTCGCAGGCGCCTATTGGGGCTGGGGCTTCCATGAGGACGGCATCCGCAGCGCCCGTCGCCTGGTGGACGCAATGCGCGAGTGCGCCCCAAACAGGCACCGCATGGCACCCGGTGAGGTGGCGGCGTGAGCGCCAGTGCACTCTACTTCGGGCAGGTGATGCACCGCCGGCATCACCCGCATCCGCACGCGTTCCGCTACCCGATCGCGCAGCTGCTGCTGGATCTGGATGAGCTGGACTCCGTATTCGCCGGGCGCTGGCTGTGGTCGGTCAACCGCCGCAACCTGGCCGAGTTCCGCCGCAGCGACTACTTCGGCGACCCCGCGCGGCCATTGGCCGATGCGGTGCGCGACCACGCTGCAACCACGCTCGGCTACCGGCCCGCCGGTCCGGTGCGCCTGCTTACCCATCTTCGTTTCGCCGGGCACGTGTTCAACCCGGTCAGCTTCTACTACTGCTATCGGGCCGATGGCAGCACGCTGGACTGCATTGTCGCCGAGATCACCAACACACCCTGGAAGGAACGGCATGCCTACGTGCTGCCAGTCGCGACGGCCACGCGCGAAGGCACCTCGCTGCGCTGGCGGTTCGACAAGTGCTTCCATGTCTCGCCGTTCATGCCGATGGATTGCCATTACGACTGGCGGTTCAACTGCCCCGATGAGGACCTTCGCGTGCACATGCAGGTCTGGCGCGACGGTGTGCGCCAGTTCGACGCCACCCAGACGATGCAGCGACATACCCTGGATGGCCGTGGGCTGGCCCGCGTGCTGGCCTGCTATCCCCTGATGACCACCCAGGTGGTGGCCGCCATCCACTGGCAGGCGCTGCGCCTGTGGCTGAAGCGCAACCCCGTGCACGACCACCCCACCCTTGCCGAGAAACCGCGATGAACTCGATGACTCCTTCGGTCGCGCTGCCGCGCCCCGGCGCCTTGGATGCCTTCCTGCGCCGCCGCCTGCTGGCCCAGTTGGCGCCGATGCGCTACGGCCGCCTGTGCGTGCGCGACGCGCTGGGCGAGGCCTGGCTGGGGGATGCCCGCGGCGAACTGCAGGTCACCGTCACCATCGAAGACCCGGCGTTCTATCGCAAGGTGGCGGCACAGGGCAGCGTCGGTGCAGGCGAAAGCTACATCCAGGGCGAGTGGCACTGCGATGATCTGGTTGCCCTGATCCAGCTGCTGGTGCGCAATCGCGACCTGCTGGACGGCATGGAGCGGGGCCCTGCCCGTGTTGGCGGCTGGCTGCTGCGGGGCTGGAATCGCCTGCGCCGGAACAGCCGCGAGGGCAGCCGCCGCAACATCGCAGCACACTACGACCTTGGCAACGACTTCTTCGCGTTGTTCCTGTCGCCGGACCTGATGTACTCGTCGGCGCTGTTCGCCAGCGAATCCGAGTCACTTGAGGCGGCCTCGCGACGCAAACTGGACCGGATCTGCCAGCAGCTGCGGCTCGAGCCCGGCGACCGCCTGCTGGAGATCGGCACCGGCTGGGGCGGTTTCGCTCTGCACGCGGCGCAGCACTACGGCTGCCACGTCACCACTACCACCATATCCGCCGAGCAGCACGCGCTGGCCGCACAACGCGTGCAGGCGGCAGGCCTGCAGGATCGGGTCACCCTGCTGATGCAGGACTACCGCGACCTGCAGGGCGAGTTCGACAAGCTTGTGTCGATCGAGATGATCGAAGCCATCGGCGCGCAGTACCTCGACACCTACATGGCCACCCTGCAGCGGCTGCTGAAGCCCGATGGCGTTGCGCTGCTGCAGGCCATCACCATCGAGGACCATCGGTACGAGCAGGCCCGGCGCAGCGTCGACTACATCAAGCGCTACGTGTTCCCCGGCAGCTTCATCCCTTCCGTCAACGCCATAATGGCGGCCAAGACCCGCGCCAGCGACCTGCAGCTGATCGCCCAGCAGGATTTCGGCCATTCCTACGCACTGACCCTGCGCGCCTGGCGCCAGCGCTTCCTGGCCCAGCTGCCTGCCGTACAGGCGCAGGGCTTCGACTCGCGATTCTGCCGTCTTTGGGAGTTCTACCTGGCGTACTGCGAAGGTGGCTTCCTGGAGCGCTCGATCGGCGTCTCGCACCTGCTGCTCGCGCGCCCCGGCCATCGGCCGCCATCCGTTGCGGACGAAGGGCGTTGAGATGCTCCGGTTCTGGGCCAATCTCCTCGGCAACCAGCTGGTCTGGCTGTGCGCGGTGGCCGGCGCCGGGCGCGGCTGGCAATGGCCCGCGTTGCTGGCCGCGTCGCTCTACATTGGCGGCCAGCTGCTGACCTCGGCGCAACCACGGCTGGACCTGCGGTTGCTTGGCCTTGCGTTGGCGTGCGCCTGGCTGGTCGATGCAAGCGCTGCCGCCAGCGGTACCGTGCGCTATGCCGCCGCCCCGCTGGGATGGGCACCGCCGCCCTGGATCCTGGCGTTGTGGGCTGCGTTCGCAATGACCCTGACCACATCGATGCGCGTCCTGCAGCGCCATGCTGCCTTGCCGCCCCTGCTTGGACTGCTGCTGGCGCCGCTGGCCTATCTTTCGGCCGCGCGTGGATTCGGCGCAGTGCAGTTCAACAGCCCGATGTGGCATGGCGTTCTGCTGCTGGGCACAGGTTGGGCCATCGCACTTTCGCTGTTGTGCCGGGTCGCGCGTGGCGGCTCGCGCAGCACGCCACAGCCACCTCTCGTCGGAGCGTCATCATGATCAACCTGCTCTGGGTGCTGTTGTACGCGGTGCTGGTGATGTGCTGGGGCTGGGCTTGGCAGCGCCGCCACCACAACATCGGCGTTGTGGATGTGCTCTGGGCCAAAGGCGTTGGCGCGGCCGCGCTGTTGCTGGCGTTGCTGGGCGATGGCGCAGTGACACCGCGGGTGGCGCTGGCCGCGCTCGGCGGCCTGTGGGGCGGTCGCCTCGCGCTTCATCTCTGGCAACGCGTGCGGCACGAAGAAGAGGACGGCCGCTATCGCTACCTCCGTGCGCACTGGCTGGGGCACCAGGGAAAGATCTTCGGGTTCTTCATGGCGCAGGCATTGCTGGTGGTGTTGTTTGCCCTGCCCTTCGTCGCGGTCGCCGCAAATCAAGCCACTGGCGCGACACGCTGGGCGCTGGTGGCCGTGCTCGTCTGGCTGCTGAGCGTGGGCGGAGAGGCGTTGGCCGACCGGCAGCTGGCCCGGTTCCGCGCCGATCCGGAGAACAAGGGCCGCACCTGCCGGGACGGCTTCTGGCGATACTCCCGGCACCCCAACTACTTCTTCGAATGGCTGCACTGGTTCACCTACGTGTTGCTGTCGATCGGCTCCCCGCTGTGGTGGCTGGCCTGGCTCGGCCCGGTCCTGATGTATTTGTTCCTGCGCTACCTCAGCGGCATCCCGTTCACCGAAAAGCAGGCCCTGCGCAGCCGCGGCGACGACTACCGCGCCTACCAGCGCAGCACACCCATGTTCTTCCCCTGGTTTCCCCGACCTTCCAAGGAGCATTCCGCATGAACGCCATTCCGTACCGGAACACGGGCGAGAACACCGAAACCGGGCTGATCGCCTGGGCCGAACGCGGCCTGGTTCCGGATGCGGCGCTTCGCGCGGGCATCCGCCGCCTGTGCGCGCAACGGCTGCATGAGGAAGTCCAGGGAGGTATCGAGGGCCAATCGGCCCGCTTCCGCCAGCGCATCGCCGAACTAGCATGCAGTCCACTGGCCCTGCATGCCGATGCGGCCAACCGGCAGCATTATGAAGTGCCGGCCGCATTCTTCCAGGCCTGCCTGGGCAAGCGGCTGAAGTACAGCAGCTGCTACTACCCCACCGGCCGGGAATCGCTGGACCAGGCGGAAGAAGCCATGCTCGCGCTGTACGGGCAACGCGCAGGCCTGGCCGACGGGCAGCAGATTCTTGAGCTTGGCTGCGGGTGGGGTTCGCTGACGCTATGGATGGCCGAGCGCTTCCCGCAGGCCCGGATTACCGCCGTCTCCAATTCGCACAGCCAGCGCCAGCACATCCTTGCGCAGTGCCACGCGCGCGGCCTGGGCAACGTCGAGGTAGTGACCCGCGACGTCAACGAACTTGAGCTGCCAACGGCCCGCTTCGACCGCTGTGTCTCGGTGGAGATGTTCGAGCACGTCCGCAACTACGAGCGGTTGCTGGCAGGCATTGCGCGATGGCTGAAACCGGATGGTGCGCTGTTCGTGCACATCTTCGCCCATCGCACGCTGATGTACCCGTTCGAGACCGACGGCGGCGACAACTGGATGGGCCGCCATTTCTTTACCGGCGGCCTGATGCCCGCGGCGGACACGCTGCTGCACTTCCAGCGCGACCTTCAGCTGCAGCAGCGCTGGCTGCTGGATGGCACCCACTACCAGCGCACCGCCGACCATTGGCTGGCCAACCAGGATGCGGCGCGCGGGCAGGTGATGCCAGTGCTGGTCGCCACGTACGGCCACGCCGCCGCGAAGATCTGGTGGCAGCGCTGGCGGATGTTCTGGATGGCCTGCGCCGAGCTGTTCGGCTACGACAATGGCCAGCAGTGGCTGGTGGCCCACTACCTGTTCCGTCCCCGCTGAGGTGCCACATGCGAATCCTCTCCCTGCTTCCGCTGCTCGCTGTCGGCCTGTTCGGTTCCGGTTGCAGCGCCAATGACACCCGACCATTGCCGCGACCGCCCTCGGTGAACGTACCGCGCTTCATGGGCGACTGGTATGTGATTGCCCATATTCCATCGCCCCCTGAGCGGGAGGCATTCGACGCGGTCGAGAGCTATGCACTGCGACCGGATGGGCGCATCCAGACCACGTTCACCTATCGCAAGGGCAGCTTTGACGCACCGCAGAAGTCCATGCATCCGATCGGCCGCGTGGAAAAGGAAGGAAATGGCGCGATCTGGGGCATGCAGTTCATCTGGCCCATCCAGGCCGAGTACATCATCGCCTGGCTGGACGAAGACTACCGCCAAGTCATCGTGGCCCGCAGCAAGCGCGACTACGTCTGGTACATGGCACGCACGCCACGGGTTTCGGAGGGCGACTACCAGCAGGCCGTGCAGCGCATTGCGGCAATGGGCTACGACACCCGGAAGCTGAGGCGGGTGCCGCAGTCGGTGCGGTAGCCCCACCGCACTGCGCGCCGTCGTTCCGGCTTCGCGCCAGCCTGACGCCACGCATCCATCGTATTGATGCACCTTCGCGCACACTGCGGCTTTCAACGCAGGACAGGCACGCTCCCCATGCATTCCCGATCCGCCCCTCACACCCGCAACCTGCTGCTGGTGGAGGACCAGTTCGACCTTGCCGCATTGATGGAGCAGGCATTGCAGTACGATGGCCGTAACCGGGTAACGCACGCCTACAGTGTGTTCGATGCACTGGAGCTGCTCGACACCCAGCACTTTGACGCCGCAGTACTTGACGTTGAGTTGCGGGACGGCGTGGTGTTCCCGGTCGCCGACCGATTGGCCGATCACGGCATTCCCTACCTGTTCGTGTCAGCGGTCTATGACCAGCTTGTTCCATCCAGGCACCGCCGGGTCCCCTTCGTGGCCAAGCCGTTTCACCTCGAAGCGCTGCAGCAGGCCGTGCATCGCGCTACCGATGGCGAAAGTCCATATCCCGATGCGCACTGAGCGAGCGCCTGTGCCGGATCAGTCGAGCGCCCCCAACAGCCACGCCGCGCAGCGGTCGACGTCACCGGAACCATGCCAGCAATGGAAAGCGACCCGCAGGTAGCCCTGGCGGACGCTGCTGTGGATTCCCTGCCCCTCTGCCGCCGCCAGCAGTAGCGCCAGCTGCGGCTCTGGAAGTGCAAAGCAGAGCGTCGGACCGAGGCGATCGCGTTCAAGCAACGCAGTCAACCGTGCACTTTCAGCGCGCCAGGCGGCTCCACCCGACGCCAGTCGTTGCAGCAGCTGCCGCTGCAGTGACGCGACATGCGCCTGGATGGCCACCGCACCCCCGCATCCCAGCAGCAGCTGGATCGACGATGCAAGCGCGGCACACGACAGGATGGAAGGACTGCCCGCCTCCAGGCGGCGGCCATCGGCTGCCCACAGGTCGGCCGATGGCCCCGGCTCCGACGTCTGCGAGAATTCCTCGGGGCCGGACAGCCAGGTGCCCAGCGGAACCAGCTTCTGGCGGAAGCTGGAATCGGTCCACAGGAAGCCCTGCCCCTGCAGGCCGAGCAGGCCCTTGTGGCCACCTGTCGCCAGCGCGCTCACTCCGGCCAGTGCCGGCCCGGTGGTGCCAGCACCCTGGATCGCGTCAACCACCAGATCGACGCCCACGGCGCGGCACGCCGCCCCCAGTTTCTGCAGATCCAGCTTGATCCCATCCTGGAAGCGCACCCAGGACACGGCGATCATCCGCGTACGCGCTGTGATCGCCTCGATCAGCCGATCTTCCGGCGCGTCCGCTGCCGTCGGGCACCGGCCAGCATCCCACAGATCGACCTCACGGCACTGTACGCCACGCTGTGCGAGGGCCAGCCACGGCAGTCGATTGCTGGGGAACTCGCCCGCAGGTATCAGGATCTCGTCGCCCACGTTCCAGGGATAGCCGAACGCCACCGCCTCCAGGCCGGAGGACGTACAGGTCATCAGGCTGATGTCCGCCGTGTCCGCAGCCAGCAGCGTTGCAGCGGCGCGCCGCAACCCGCGTTGCACCTCCAGGAAATCCTCCTCCCAGCGCATCTCCCAGGGGCGCAGCTGCGCTCGCATCAGTGCCTGGATTGCATCCGCCGATACACGCGGCAATGGCCCGTCCTTGCAATGGGAAAGCCAGAGCACATCGCCGGGCATGTCGAACGCGGCAGGGTCAACCAAGGGCGCAGTAGTCATCGGGAAAGCAGCGGCAACGTTGGAGTTGCCCGCATCATGCGGGCGGCGCCCGCGCCCGCGTCAAGCGCCGTGAGCATGCCGCACCGGAAATCAGGCGGACCGGATGGCCTGCACCGGCATGATCGCCGATGCCCTCAAGGCAGGCGCCAGCACCGCCACCTGCCCCAGCAACCACAGCACCAGCGCACTGATCGGCAGGTACGCCAGAGGGAGCCGCGGCAATTCGTAGAACCGCATCAGCCCCAGATTGAGCGCATAGGCCAGCAGCGTGCCAACAGCGACGCCCAGGCTGACGACCAGGAAGTTCTCCAGCTGGAAGTAGCGCAGGATGTCGCCACGGGTTGCACCCAGCGCGCGACGGATGCCGATCTGCCGGCGCCGCTGCTCCACCCAGTAGCTGGCCAGACCGACAATGCCCAGCGCGGTGGCGCCCAGCAGTGCGATGATCACGCCAGCCAGCAGCGCCATCATCATATTGGCGCCACGGAAGTAGTCCGCACGGAGTTCTGGCAATGTACGGCTCGCATCCTGGTCGAACACGATGTCAGGTGCCACCGCCGCCACCGCCTGCTGTGCGTCGGCCATCACCCTCGGCAGCGCCTCCGGCCTGGCCCGCAGCAGATAGCGCCCTGCCAGTCGCGGACCGGGCGCAGCCGGCATCAGTACCGACCAATCGTTGCCCAGCGCCTCCCCGCCGCCAGGCTGCGAGACGGCCAGGTGCTCGACCACGCCAATGACGGTGAAGCGGCTGTCCATCGACCACAGGCTGCGCCCTATCGCCGGCTGCCCGGGCCAGTAGCGTTCCGCCAGCTGCTGTGTCACCAGGATCGGTGCGTTCGCTGGCACGTAGCGCCCAATCGGCGCGTATTCGGCTGCGTCGGGCAAGCGCCCGGCGAGCAGCTTCAGATCCAGCGCCTGGATCGCCACCGCATCACCCAGATAGAAATCGAGAACACCGCCGAACACCTTGCCCCCCTCATCGGTCTTGACGCCCGCGCGGACGCCCGGCTCGCCGAATGGAACCGCGCTGATGACTCCCACCGACGTCACCCCGGGAATGGCCTGCAGCGCACGGGTCACGCGGGCATTGAGATCGGCGGCCTGCGCCGCATCGAATCCGGAGACCTGCACGATGCCCAGTGACGATTCGGCGATGCCACTGTCCAGATGCAGCGCGCGCCCCTTCTCCATCAGCATGAAGATGGCATTGCACAGCACCGCACAGGCAAGCGCAATCTCCATCGCAATCAACAGCGTGGCCAGCCGGTGCTTGCGCAGCGCTGCGATGATCAGTCCGGTCTGCATGGTGGTTTCCTTTACAGCAGCTTGAGCTGCGCGACGGGCTGGATCGAACTGGCGCGATAGGCGGGAATCGCGCCCGCCAGCAGGCTGGCCAGCAGTGAAAGGCCGAAGGTGGCCGCGAACATGGACAGGTCGAGGTGGATCAGGTCCGCGTAGGCGACCGGCTGGCTGCGGATCACCCACAGGCCCAGCCCGGTCAGCACCAGCCCACCCACCCCACCGGCCATGCCGATCAGTCCCGCCTCCAGCATGCACTGCATGAACACCGCGCGGCGGCTGGCCCCCAGCGCACGCCTCAGGCCGATCTCCCCGCCGTGCCGCAGGAAGCGGGCCAGCAGCAGCCCGACCACATTGGCCAGGCACACCACCAGGAACGCGAAGGACAGTACCGTCTGCACCCTTACATCACTGGGCACGACCTGGTTGAAGTCCAGCCACTCCATCAACGAACGGAGCCGGGTGTTGTCTGCGTGCCGGATCCGTCCCAGGCGCTGCTGTTCGCTCGCGTAGTTGGCCAGATACCGGCGATAGCCGGCCACCTTCTCCGGGCTGTTCAATTCCACCCAGACCGCAACCGCCACGCAGGGCGAGTTCTGCAGCACTCCCGGCCGTTCCGGCGTAGCCCAGCAGGTGAAGGGCTGGAAATCCCCTTCGCTGGCATCCAGGCTGGTCGACATTGGCAGATAGATGTCATCCGCCGCCGCATAGAAGCTTGACGTCTCGCCGCCCGAGAACCGCCCGCCCCTGATCTTGTAGAACAGGGGCGACGGCCGCCATTGATCCAGTACGCCGATGACCTGCATGTGCGTGTCCTTGACCCGGAGGGTCTGGCCGACGCTGTCACGGCCACCGAACAAGCGCTGGTTCAATCGTGAGGAAATGACCACCACACGTCCACGGCGCCGGTCATCATCCGCCGTCCAGCCGCGACCGTACCGGAACGGCACCTCGAACATCGGGAAGAAGTCCGCGGTGGTCGAGATCGAAGACGCCATCAGGGGTGCCGCCCCGGCGTGGTCGGAACGGAGCTTCACCGGATTGACCACAACCAGGGTCTGACGGTCTGCCTGCCCGGATGACCAGAGGTCATGCGCGGTCCGATAGTCGAGCACGTCATGCGGCTCCCGCCCCTTCGAGCCGGGATCGACATCCACCTGCGGATAGAAGATGTGATGGCTCCGGCCGGGCAGCGGGTCGCCGGAAAGCAGGTGGGTGACGGTCAGTGTGGTCATGCTTGCGCCGATGCCCACGGCAACCGCGAGCACCATCAACGCGGTAATGACCATATTGCGCCTGGCGTTACGCAGCGCCAGTTTCAGGTAATAGCCCATCATGGAAGCCGCATCCCTCCGCATCCGTCATGCTCGATGCAGATACGATGCATGGGTTGCTGGAAAGGTTTAAACGGATGAGGCGAACAATGAGCGCACACCCCGGCAATACCGGCATGCAGGCATGGGGCGGTTTCTCGATCCGCCCCCTGCGCCCCGATGACCTGGACCTGATCTGCGCCCACCGCGAGGCGATGTTCCGCGAAAGCGGCCGTAACGAGGAGCTGCTGCAGCAGATGGCCGCGCCGTTCCGTGGCTGGCTCGCGCCGCGACTGGCTTCCGGCGACTATTTCGGTTTCATCCTCGGCGACCAGCAACGTCCCATCGCGGGCATCGGCCTGATGCTGATCGACTGGCCGCCTCACCCCGCCCACCCTCTGCAGGACAAGCGCGGCTACGTGCTCAACGTCTATGTGGACCCCGGCTATCGGCGGCGGGGCATCGCCCGCAAGCTGATGCAACTGGCCGACGACGCGTTCGCCGAAAGGAAGGTGAGCTATGCAATCCTGCATGCCACTGCCCAAGCGACACCGCTATATGCCGGGCTGGGCTGGGCCGGGACCAGCGAAATGGCGCGTGCACTGCACGGGAATGGCAGCAGCCCATGAAGCTGCCCGCTCGTCGTGACGCATCACATTAATACCCCCCCATGCAAAGCCATCGGCTTTCATGAAGCCTTCGCCACGCCACCCAAGGACGTTTCGCCGTGAGACAACGCACCATTCTCTGCCCGCTCATCCAGAACCAGGGCGCCTACCTGCTCTGCCGCATGCCCATCGATCGCGGCGCCTTCCCGGGCCAATGGGCGCTGTCAGGCGGCGGACTGGAACCGGACGAGCGCATCGAAGACGGCCTGCGCCGCGAAATCCGCGAGGAACTGGGTGAGCGCCTGCAGATCGGACACATCCAACCCTGGACCTTCCGCGACGACATCCGCACCAAGCTGTATCCGGACGGCTCCAGCGAGCAGATCCACATGATCTACCTGATCTTTGACTGCGAAGCACTGAACCGCGACGTCACCCTCAACGAGGAGTTCGATGCACATGCCTGGGTGCATCCGCAGGAGCTGGCCGACTACGACCTCAACGCCGCAACCCGGATCACACTTGCCGCGAAAGGCTTGCTTCCGGCCTGACGATCCAACAAGTCAATCAATCGACGCGAATCGATGGCCACAACCCATCGATTCTTAAGAATAATCGCAAAAGCCCTGCAGATTCGATGATCAGCGAGGCACCAGCGCCAGAATGATCGCCACGCCCTCGGGCGCCGATCACCTCCCCGCGCATGAATGGATACCCCGCACCGCGCCGACTGCGCCTTGCACTTCTGGACGACCATGAAGTGGTACGTCGTGGCACCGTCCTGCACCTGTCGCAGGACGACCGTTTCAGGATCGTCGCCAGCCACGGACACAGCGATGGCTTCATCCAGGCCCTGCATCGGACCCAGGCAGACGTCGCCATCATCGACCTGACCCTGGGCCGCGACGACCGCACCAGCGCGCAGCTGATTCCCCTGCTGCGCGCCACGTTTCCACGCACGCCCCTGCTTGCCTTCGCCACGTTGTCACCTTCCACCCATCTCCATCACCTGCTGGAGGCGGGTATCAGCGGCGTCGTCAGCAAGGCCGAGCCGCTGCCCATGCTGTCCGATGCGATCGTGCGGGTCTCGCAGGGGCTGGAGCGCCTGCCCCCCGATTGCATCGTTCCGGCCGACTGCAGCGAACTCAGCCGCAATGAACGCGAAGTACTGGACCTGCTGCTGTCCGGCCTGACCGTCTCCGAGATCGCGCAGCGACGCCATCGCAGCGTCAAGACCGTCAGCACGCAGAAGGTCGCGGTACTGCGCAAGCTTGGGCTGCGCAACGATGCGGAGATCTATGCGCTGCGGCGCCCGCCGGATGCACCATGAGGCCGCAACGTCACTCACAGTCGCACGCCCCCACCCTCCTGCTGCTGGCCCTGCTTCTGCTGCCGGCCGCTTCGGCCGGGGACGCGCAGTCGCATCAGTGGGCCGCCGGCCGCGAGGTGCGCGTGGCCACTGCGCCGTCGTTGCGCCCGTTGCCACCGGCGCTGGCCGGTTCCGCCCCGCTGCCGACCCTGGCGCATGGCTACGCGGACCTGGTGGCGCGGCATTCCGGACTGCAGTTCAAGGAACGCCCCTACCCCAGCACGGGCGCATCGATACGTGCCGTGTGCGAGGAGGATGCCGACCTGGTGCTGGTGGTGGGTGCCGCACGCCACCTGCAGCTACCCTGCCCGCACCTGGTGGCGTCTGCTCCGTTCCGTGGCGGCACAACCGTGCTGGCAGGCCGCACCGGCATGCGCCTGCCACATCGCATCACCCAGATAGAGGGCCAGGTACTGGCCGTGGTCGACGGCGGGCCTTACGCCGGCTGGATTGCAGCCCATCATCCGCAGGTGCAGCTGTTGTACCTGCCCGATCGCCACGCCACCCTGGCTGCTGTCGAGACGGGAATGGCCGATTTCGCGATCGGTGTGGAGGCCACCCTGCAGCCGATGATCCGCCAGTACTTCACTGGCGCACTGCAGCTGCAACCGCTTGAAAGCGGATTTTCCACCGACCTGCGCCTGCTGGTGCGCCAGGCAGACCAGCAGCTGCTCGCACGCATCGACCGCGCCCTGCAGGACATCACATTGGAAGAGCACGCCGGGCTGCTGCAGCGCTGGGCGTTGCAGGTCCTGCCCGCGCCGGTCGAAAGGGCCCTGGACTGGCTGCGCATGCCGCCTCCCGTCTGGCTGCTGGCCGTGCTGGCCCTGCTGGCTGGCCTGCCGGTATCCTGGCTTTTGCTGGCGTCACGGCAGGGCCGTGATCGGCGCAGCGGGACGCGCGCGGTAGGCATGATCAGCCACGAGATGCGCAATGCGGCGCAAGCGGTGCTGGCGTCGATCGACCTGCTCAGCCAGTCGCCTGCGTCCAGGGCGCAACGCGAGCTGCTTGCCGCGGCAACCGCGGCCGGCCAGGGCCTGCGCGGCATGTTGAATCGATCACTCGAGTTCGCCCGGTTGGCCGAAGGCCGGTTCACGCCACGCGCCCGCGCCTGCGATGCGCGCCTTGTCTGCCAGCAATCCCTCGACGCAATCCGCGCCCAGGCACAGCAGAAAGGCCTGGCACTGCACTTCGAAGGCGCACCGGACGCCGCAGCGGCTGTCGTTCTCGACCCGGAAGGCCTCCGCCAGATTGTCGACAACCTGCTCGCCAATGCCGTGAAATTCACCGACGTGGGCGGTGTCGAGCTGCACCTGCAGCTGAGGCCCGCAACGAAGCCGCAGGCGCTGCTGCTGGATGTGATCGACAGCGGCATTGGCATCGACGCCGGCCTGGCGGCACGCTTGTTCCAACCTTTCCACCAGGGCAGCGACGGGCAGGCACGCGGCGGCAGCGGGCTGGGCCTGGCAATTGCGCGCGAGCTGGCGCACGCCATGCGCGGCACCCTGGTCCTGCACAGCGTGCCCGGGCGCGGAAGCCGCTTCAGCCTACGCTTGCCGGTACGCGCCGCGAAGGCCGGTGTTGCGCCGACGACGCCCCCTGCGCCGGGCACGCCATTGACGGGCCTGGAGCTGCTGCTGATCGAAGACCATGCGTTGAACCGGCAGGTGATCGCCGAGCAGCTGCGCCGGCTGGGCGCAGGCGTCCATGCACTGGGCGATGCTGCCGGCGCGCTGCGAGAGCAGGCCCGGCACCCGCGATCGATCGCACTGGTGGATATCGGCTTGCCGGGAATGGATGGCTATTCCCTGGCGCAGGAGCTGCGCCGGCAGTCCAGCGGCGCGTTGCGGCTGGTGGCACTGTCGGCACACACAGGGCGCCGGCACAATACGCGTTGCCGCAAGGCGGGGTTCGACGCAATCCTGGCAAAGCCCCTGCAGATCGAACGGTTGCTGCAGGCCATTGGGCTTCCGCCCGGGACAGGCGCCCCGCGGGCCGACACCATCGTGCCGCTGGACCCGGTCCACCTGGCCGACATCAAGTGCGAGCTGAGCGGCATCGACGAGGCCGCCGGGAAGCACGATGCGATGGCATTGCGTCATCACGCGCACCGCCTTCAGGGCACCCTGCAGATCTGCGGCGCGGCCGAGCAGGCCGACATCGCCGCCGATCTCTGGGCGCTGGGAAATGACGCCGCACCCGACTGGATCGATGTGCGGCGCCTGCTGCAGGTGCTGCAGCACTGGCACGGCTCCCGCAGTGCGGAAGCCATGCCCCCGGCCTGATCAGGCCGCCAGGCGCTGGACCTGGCGACGGGTCAGGTCGTTGAAGCGGCCCAGCGACATCAGGTGCTGGTGGATCAGGGCCAGCCAGCCGCTGCGGTGCCACTCGACCACGGTCGCTTCCGGCAGCGCCACGAACTTCTCGACGTCGACGACCAGGAAGCCATTGAGATTGAACTCACGGCCGTCCGGGGTGCGCACGGTAGCATTGCGCTCGACCAGCAGGCCGTTGTCGACCAGCGCCTTGGAGAAGGCCTGGGTCTGTTCGTGCTCGCGGGTGAACTGGCCGCAGAACTCCAGCGCCTGCTGCACCATGTCGGTGGCCTTGCCATCGACGAACAGCGGCTGGCCTTCGTCACCGCCCTTGACCACGCGCGGATTGTCTTCGTCGATGCCCAGCAGGAAATCGTTCTCGGCGCCGGTGTCGATGAAGATGAAGGGGTGGCGACGCAGGTAGGCCGGGATGTAAGCCTCGTCTTCCCACAGGCCGTCCTTGATGAACAGGTTCTGGTCGGACACGCCAACGGCCGCCATCGGCACCGCGGTCGGGCCGGCGAACAGGATCGGGAAGTGGTGCAGTGCCAGCGAGAACTCGCCCAGCACCAGCGGAATGGCATTGTTGCCGGCGGCGAACTCGAGCTTGCCCGGCAGGATGCGCAGGTCGGCATGCACATCGGCCTGCAGCGGCACCGGACGGGTATAGAACAGGGGGGCGCCGCTCGGCGCCGCTTCGGTGGTGGTGTCGCTGGTGGTGGTCATCTTGGGAACCGTTCGATCATGCGCGCCTGCCATCCCGGGCGCGCCAGCGGGAACAACCTGAATCCCGCATTATCAACAAGCTCGATGACAACGGCCACCCCACCGACGGCCTATTTCAGCTGCAGGGGGTAGCGCTGCCAGAGGACGTGGACCAGGAAGCCCGCCAGTTCGGTGTCGCGCGCACTGACCGCGGCACGGATCTTGTCCAGCAGCACCATGTCCGAGCAGGAGCGCACATCGGCGTGGTTGGCCTGCCCCGCCCGGCGCGCGCGATAGCGCGCGGCCCGCTGTGCATCACTCATGGCGTACCCGAACTTGGGCGGACGACCGCGCTTGCGCGGCAGGGTCAGCTCCAGGGTTCCGGGGTCTTTGTCATCACGCATGAGAGGGGTGCGGGCGGCGGCGAGCAACGGGGGGTGCGCAATTTATCGTGAGGCATCACTTTAATCCAGCTTTTTCTGCAGTTTTGTTGCGATGCAATGCAAATATTCGCGCACCGATGCGGATTCATCCACGCACGGCGTGGACCTGCTACAGATCCCGCGCCGCGATCGCCCGGCAGGTCCACGCCATGCGCGGATACGGGAGCCACGGCAACGCAAAAAAAGGGAGCCCGCGAACGGGCTCCCTACCTTCCTCATGCCGCGCGCACCGGCTCGTAGCCGTGCAGGTGCGCCTCACTGCTGGCCCGCCCCTGGCTGAGCGAACGCAGCGACGTGGTGTAGCCCACCAGCTGCGCCAACGGCGCGAAGCCGCTGACCTCGGCACGACCTTCCTGGTCGTCGATACGCGTGATGCGGCCGTGGCGCCGGTTCAGATCGCCCACCACATCACCGACCGAGGCCGACGGCGAATGCACCGTCACCGCCATCACCGGCTCCAGCAGCTGCGTGCCACCCTCGGCCAGCGCCGCCTTGATCGCCTCGGCACCCGCGCGATGGAACGCCATCTCGGAGGAGTCCTTGGCGTGGGTCTGGCCATCGACAAGACTGACCTCGATACCGACCACCGGATGCCCCTGCGGACCTTCCGACAGCGCAGCACGCACGCCCTTCTCCACCGCAGCGATGAAGCTGCGCGGCACCACGCCACCGACGATGCGGTCGTTGAACACCACCTGGCCGTCATCGCGCGGCGCGACATCCAGCACCACGTGTGCGAACTGGCCCTGGCCGCCGGTCTGCTTGACCAGCCGGCCCACTACGCCGGTCATCGCACGCATCGGCGTCTCCTGGTAGGCCACGCGCGGCGCACCTACGCCCACGTCGACCTTCCATTCACTGCGCAGGCGCTCGACCATCACTTCCAGGTGCAGCTCGCCCATGCCCCAGACCAGGGTCTCCGCCGTGTCGCGATCGGTTTCGACGCGGAACGAGGGATCTTCCTGGGCCAGGCTGGCCAGCCCCTGCGCCATCCGGATCAGGTCGGCCGCACGCGCCGGCTCCAGCCGCCAGGCCAGTACCGGCGCCTGCGCCTGGATGTTCTCCAGGCGCAGGGGCTGCACACGCCCGCTCAGCGTTTCACCGCTGACCGCATCCTTCCAGCCCAGCACCGCCACGATGTCGCCGGCCACGGCCTGTTCGATGTCATGGGTCTGGTCGGCCTGCACCCGCACCAGCCGGCTGACACGCCGACCCTGCGGATGCTGCGAGCTGGCCACCGCGTCGCCCACCTTCAAGGTCCCCGAGTACAGCCGCACGAAGCTCAGCGCGCCGTGCTGCTGGTGGGTGATCTTGAACAGCAGGCCGGCCAGCGGGCCCTCCGGGTCCGGCGGCAGCAGCACGTCGCCACGCTCGCCCTCAGCGACCACGGCAGGGCGATCCAGTGGCGATGGCAGGTAATCGACTACTGCATCCAGCAGCGTTTCGATGCCCTTGTCCTTGAACGCAGCACCGGCCAGCACCGGCACGCCCGCACCCGCCAGCGTCGCCCGGCGGATCGCCGCGCGCAGCACCTCGGCGTCGATCACGCGACCTTCCAGCCAGGCATCGGCCAGTTCTTCATCGTGATCGGCCACAGCCTCAACCAGTGCGTCGCGCTGCGCTTGCCACTGGGCGCGCACCGCCGCGTCCCACGGGGTGATCGTCGCCGCGCCACCGTCCTGCCAATGCAGCACGCGCTCATCGACCAGATCGACCCAGCCGTTGAAGCCGCTTTCGTTGCCCAACGGCACGCCCAGTGCCCACGGCCGCGCCTGCAGCTTGTCCTGCAACTGCTCCAGCACGCGTTCGAACGAGGCACCGACGCGATCCATCTTGTTGACGAACGCGATGAGCGGCACGCGATGGCGGCGCGCCTGGCGCCACACGGTTTCCGACTGCGGCTGCACGCCATCCACGGCCGAGAATACGGCGACGGCACCGTCGAGCACGCGCAGCGAACGCTCGACTTCAATGGCGAAGTCGATGTGGCCGGGCGTATCGATCAGAGTCAGCCGATGCGGCGGCAGGTCGCGCGGCGCCCACTGCGCCTGCACGGCGGCCGCGCCGATGGTGATGCCACGTTCGCGCTCGATCGCCGAGAAGTCGGTGGTCGCGTTGCCGTCGTGTACTTCGCCGACACGATGGATTTCGCCGCTTTTCCACAGCAGGCGCTCGGTCAGCGTGGTCTTGCCGGCGTCGATATGGGCAATGATGCCAAGGTTGCGACGGCGGGAAAGGACTTGGGTGTTCATGAAAGGATTCCTGCAAAGCCAACTTCGGGGGCCGCGCACCCCGGTTGGCGACAGGGTGCGCGGCTAGCGTTCGGTCTCGGCGATCTGGTGCATGGCACGTTCTCCTTGCGGTACATCGGGTTACGGGAATGGAACTGCGAAAACGAAAAGAGCGCCCCGGAGGGCGCTCTGTCGAAGGTCCAGCGATGGCCGATTCAGCGGCCTCGTGGGGCTCCAGGCAGACACGCCCGTTCCGCGCTTGCGCGGGTCAGGGTGAAAAACTTCAGGAGCGGCATCCGGTTCATGGGGCGCATTCTAGACCTGCAAATCTGGCGCGCAAGTGAATATTGCAAGCACAAATGGAACGATGAGGTCGACATGGACCTGCCCCCTGCCCAGCCTTACTTGCAGCCGTGCAGCTTCCGGGCCTCGGCCACCGTCGCAGCCTGGTCATCGCCCATCGAGATCCAGCCCCTCAATGACATCGCCGGATCCACATGCGGCTGCCGTGCGCCGCCGTGGACCACCACTTCGGTCCAGCTGCCCACCGGCGCCAGTTCGGACAAGCGTGCCGCCTGGTCGTCCTCGGTGCTGAACATGTCGTCCGGCCCCGCCGGCGGCGTGGTGTTCACGGTTTCCGTCTTGCGGGTCCGGACCCGAAGTGCCCCGTCCGGCAGCCGCTGGCTGATCACCTCGTATCGCTCAACACCATACGCCCAGCTGTTTTCGCCAACGCTGCGGGTCTCGCTGCCGTCATCAGCCACGGCTACCACCTCGCCTGCCGGCCCGACAACGCCCGCGACAGCTCCCAGGCCGGACATCAGTGCCTGATAGACGATCATCTGACGCTGCTCGGCGGTCAACGCTCCTGCCTTGAGCTTGGCGGCAGGAATCTGCAGGTACGCCGCTTCACTGCACAGCACCAGCACCTGCTGCTCGTCCCAGCTCACCGACATTTCCTCATTGGCGAAGTACTGCGTCTTCATCGACGTCACAGCGGCACCGTCGCCACTGGAATGCCGGGTCTCGATCAGCGAGGCGTTCTCGGCCGCGCTGGTCAGCGAAACGGGAGAGGTCGACGCCGCATTGGCGGCAAATGCGGAGAAAGCGGCCGATGCGAACAGCAACGTCCGTGAAACACCCAAAGCGGAGGGCAACATTGAATCAGTCCATTGAATGTAACTGGCGCCGAATGATACAGCGTCCGGATGGCGCGACCTATCAGTCATCAAGTGCCCAGATGACCCCCAGTTCCAAGGCCCAACCAAAGACCTTCAAGCTTGAACGTTGAGATCACGAGTACTTCTCTGGGTGTTGCATGTAGTCCCAGCCGCCCGGCAGCTGATCTCTGATGGAAGGAGCGGCGCGCAACAACCTCATGGCGTTGTCTTGGCTCCCTGCGGCAGTGCCGCCCCGTTACCCGTCTCAACCTCCTTGTCTGCCGCAACGGCAAGCGCGCGCACGAACGGGAACTTCTCCAGCAGCCACGGGTATTCCGCCGCCATCGTTGCGCGGGCCTCGGCTTCCCTGTCTGTGACCTGGATCATGTCGGCCGGTGTGCCGCTGCGCGGATGCCGTTCCAGTTCCAGTTCGGGGTGCATGCCCACACGGATCTGGCCGATGTAGTTCAACTTGCCGGGCTCGATGGTGAAGCTGTAGGCCTCGGCTTCGGGCACAGCCAGCCCCGTCTGGCCCACGGCGATCCAGCCGATGTAGTAGCGACCGGCCTTGACCCGCCGTGTCTTGATGCCCGGCTCGCAGGTGGTCACGCTGCTGAAGCGGTACAGGCCCAGTGCGCCGGTGGAGGGCGTGCCCGGGCGGTACAGCTGTACGAACCGGGCCCACCCCGCACACGCGGTGGTGGCGACCAGGATGCCCTCGTCGGCACCCACCTTGGCGGTCGGCTTGATGTTCTCGATGCCGGCACTCACCGATGCCGAGACCGCAAGCAGAGCGAGCATGCAGATCCACTTCATTGGAAACCTCCGGCTCAGCGGATGAACAGCGGTACGGCCAGGATGCTGTCGCACGCCGGCGTGCAGCTGCGGAACTGCTCCGCGAGCATTTCGGCGCTCGGCGCGCCTGGCGCTGGCGTCGCCAGCCGGGTATGGAACGGATGGCGTTCCAGCAGCCAAGGCTGCGTCTGCTGCAACAGCCGCAACGACTCCGCTTCGCGATCGCGTACCGAGATCCAGGTCGGCCTTGAGTGCAGGCGGTCGAACAATCCAGAGACCACAACCTCACCGATGTAGGTCGTTTCGCCTGCGCGCACGTCGAACGTCAGCGCTTCGTCTTCGGGCACCGCCCCGACGTATCCATAACCGTGTTCGGTCAGGTAGCCGACATAGTGGCGCCCGGCCTTGGCGCGGATGGCGGCCAGACCGGCCCTGCAGCCGAACTCGAATTCGCCGCGCAGGTCAGCCAACGGCGACGTCGACCGCGTGCCGCTGGCAAAAATCGTGATCAGCCTGATGTTGCTGGTGGCGCAGTTCACCGACATCACCACGTAGCCCTCGTCCGCGGCCAGTGGAACATCCGATCGTGCCTTCAGCGTCGCGCACCCACCCAGCACCGTCGCGAGCGCTGCCGCGACCACCCACGAAATCCCTTTCATCGTGCTTGCCCCCTGGTTCCGGCGGAGCATACGGGATCCGCTGCCGCCGCGCCATTGAGGGGCCTGATGCCGCGGCCAGAAGCGCCTTGTCCGGCGCATGCCAGGCCCTGCCGCCTGGCATGCGGTCACGAATGCTGGCTCAGGTCACCACCACCAGCGGCACGCCACGACGCGGATGCTCCAGCACCACTACATCCTGCTGGTAGACCCGCTGCAGGTTGTCTTCGGTCAGCACCTGCAATGGCGTTCCGTCGGCCGCCACCCTGCCCTGCTCCAGCAGCACGATGCGATCGGCATAGCCCGCGGCCAGATTGAGGTCGTGCAGCACCACGATCACGCACGCACCGGCTTCGGCGCAGGCACGCACACTACGCAGCGTGCGCTCCTGATGGCGCAGATCCAGCGCGGCAGTCGGCTCATCCAGCAGCAGCAACGGGGTGTCCTGCGCCAGCACGCGCGCGAACGTGGTGCGGGCCGATTCGCCACCGGACAGCTGCTGTACCTCGCGCAGGCGCAGCGCCTGCAGTTCGGCAGCGTCGATCGCCGCTTCCACCTGGGCGTCATCGGTGACCGGGTCCGGCGGATGCGGCAACCGCCCCATCGCCACCACTTCCTCCACGCTGAAGGCAAAGCGCACGCCGTGCTCCTGTGGCATCACCGCGCGCTCACGTGCCAGTGGCCCTGCCTTGTAGCTGGCCAACGGCTTGCCCAGCAGGCTCACCTCACCCACGTCGGCACGCAGGTCACCGGCAGCCACCGCCAGCAGCGTGGATTTACCTGCGCCGTTCGGGCCAACCAGCGCGGTCACCGTACCTGGCTCGAACGCCAGCGAAATGCCGTGCAGGATCTCGCGCTGCTGGCGGCGTACCACCACGTCGTGCAGCTTCAGCAACACGCTCATGGCGCCGCCTTGCGGCGCTGCTGCAGCACCAGCCAGAGGAAGAACGGCGCACCCAGCGCCGCCGAGAACAGGCCCAGCGGAATCTCCGCCGGTGGATCCAGCGTGCGGGCTGCGGTGTCCGCCACCACGATCAGCAGCGCGCCAAGCAGGCCGGACAACGGCAGCAACCAGCGATGACCCGGGCCGACCAACAGGCGTGCCACGTGCGGCACCACCAGGCCCACGAAACTGATCGAACCGGCGAATGCCACCGCCGCACCCACCAGCAGCGCGCTGAACGCCACCAGGCGGCGACGCGTGCGGGTAACGTCCAGTCCAAGGTGCTGCGCCTGGCGCTCGCCCAGCGCCAGCATGTCCAGTGGCGTTGCCAATCGTTGCAATGCGAACACGCCAATCGCAAACAGCGGCACCACCGCCACCACATCGGCCCAGTTGGCACGCGCCAGCGAGCCCATCTGCCAGAACACCAGCGACTGCAGTTCGCTTTCGCTTGCAATATAGGTGAGAAAACCGATCAGCGCCGAACAGAAGGCCGCCATCGCGATACCGACCAGCAGCAGCGTCGCATTGCCACTGCCCTTGCCCGGCCGCGCCAGCGCATAGGTCAGGCCGATGGCCAGGGCGCCACCGACGAAGGCGGCAACCGGCACCAGCCAACCGGCGGCACTGGCAGCGCCGAGAACAATGGCAGCCACTGCACCCAGCGCAGCACCCTGGCTGACACCGACGATGCCGGGGTCGGCCAACGGATTGCCGAACAGGCCCTGAAGGCTGGCACCGGCCATCGCCAGCGACGCACCCACCATCGCGCCCAGCAAGGCACGCGGAATACGCAGCTGCCAGACCACGGCGAGGTCGCGGCTGCTGACCGCCTGCGGATCGAGCAGGCCCAGCTTCACCGCCAATGCCTGCATCACCTCCAGCGGCGGCAGCCGCAGCGGGCCCACGGCGAACGAGGCCAGCACCGCACCGAGCAGTGCCAGCAACGCCACCAGCAACATGGTCCGCCCGCGACGGCGGCGCCGATCCGCCGGACTCATGCCTTCGGCAACGCCGCCAGGGCCTTGGCCAGCGCCAGTGCACCCGCACCAGAACCCACGCTGGTGTACTTCAGCTGCACATCCGGCATCACCCAGACCCGATTGGCCTGCCCCGCCGGCGTCTGCTTCAGCGTCGGGTACGACTTCCACAGGCCTTCGGCGCCGCCGAACAGCTGCAGGTCATGCTCGGTCACCAGGATCACCTCCGGCGCCGCCGCGACCACGCCTTCATTGCTCAGCTGCGAGTAGTTCTTCACCCCCGCTTCGGTACCGATGTTGACGCCGCCGGCCAGCGCAATCAGCTGTGCCGAAGCACTGTCGGCACCCGCGACGGTCGGTGCGCCACCGGCGCCGGTGGCCGAGACATGGATCACTCGCGGCGCATGGCCCAGGCTCTTGCCAATCGCTGCAGCCTCGTCGAGTTGACGCTGTACCTGCGTGGCCAGCGTTTGCCCTGCCTCGGCCAGCCCTAGCGCAGCGGCGACCTTGCGCACCTTGTCCGGCGCAGGTTGCAGGTCGTCGATGACCACGGCCGGCTCGCCCACCTCGCGCAGCTTCTTTGCCAGTTCGGTATGCCGACGCAGGCTGTTGCCGAGGAACAGCGAGCCCTTCAGGCTCAGCACGCCTTCCACGCCCGTGGTGCGGTTGAACAGGAACTGGTGCGGCGCGGCGAGGCCGGCCTGGGTGGTGGTATTGGTTGGCGCAGCGAATACCTGCTTACCCAGTCCCAGCGCCTCGATCACCGCGATGACGTCGTCACCACCGGCAATGATCCGGCTGGTATCGGCCACTTCGACGTCGGCGCCATCGTCGGAATGGACCTTGGCTGGGAGCACCGCCTTCTGGCCGTGCACGGCCGGCATTTCGGCACCTGCCACGCGCTGCCAGCCTGCCGGCAACGCGGTTTCCGCAGCCGACGCTGCGGCCGATGGCTCGGCAGGCTTCGCAGCATCGGAGGGGGCCGCTGGCCCGCCACAGGCGGCCAGCGCCAATGAAACAGCCAACGAAAGCGCACACAGGCGCAGGCGGGATGCAATGTTCATGGTCGTTCTCCTTGCTGGCGGGACGGCGCATACGCCGCCCCGCCGTGTGGCTTACTGCTTCGGGGTGATGCGGGTGATGCGATCACCCTTCGGGTCTTCAGCGCCGCGCGACTTGTTCACCGCGAACACGTTGCCCTTGCCATCGGCACGGACATGGTTCGGCAGCGTGCCGCCATCGAGGTTGGCGATCACCTTGCCGTCGCCATTCACCACGGTGACGGTGCCAGCGCCGCGGTTGCTGACATAGGCCAGGCCGGAGGCATCATCGAAGGCGACGTTCAGTGCACCGGCGCCGACCGGTACATCGTGCAGCACCTTGCCGGCGGCCACATCGACGATCAGCAGGTTGTCGGTGCCCTGCGAGGCCACGTACAGGCGGTTGCGCGCCGCATCGAAGGCCACGCCGGAGGCGCTGATCGAATTGCCCAGGTCGATGACCTTGTCGACCTTGCCGCTGGCCACATCGATCACCGCTGCTTCCGGGGTACCGATGCTGACGGTGAACAGCTTGCCGCCCTTCTCGTCCAGCACCAGGCTCATCGGGGTGAACTTGCCGTCGTCCACGCCGGATTCCAGCGTCACCTGCGGCAGCTCCTTGAAGGTCTTCGCATCGAACACCGACAGGTGGTCCTCACCCGTGGCGGAGGCGAACACTTTGCCGTGGGTGCCGTCGACCACCACGTCGCGCGCATGCGGCACGGCATCGACCGGGAACTGGTGGACCAGCGACAGGTCCTTCTGGCGATAGACCGCAATCGAATTCTGGCGGGTATTGGTCACCCACACATTGCCGTTGGTGTCATCCACGCCCACGCCATAGACCGCGTACACCGCACCGTTGGTGCTGCCCGGCACCTGCGCCGGGGTGATCGCCTTGGTCACCTTCAGCGACTTCGGATCCAGCTTCAGCAGCTGCGACTGGGTCACCGGCGGGCGGCCCACGGCCGAGGTGACGAACACGGCATTGCTGGCCGCGCTGTAGGCGGACTGGTACAGGCCCGGCACCAGCTTGTTGGACTGGGTGGCGAACTGTGCCTGGCCCGACAGCGGCAGCTGCGGCGAGACGCGCAGCTTCAGCACGGTGGCTGCAGCCGGCTGGCTGGCGCGCACCACCACCGGGTGGGTGCCCGGCACCGCGTCGGCCGGAATGCTCAGCTGGGTCTTGAAGTTGCCATCGGCATCGACCACCAGCGGCTGCGTGTTGAGCACGCTGTCGCCACGCAGCAGGCTGACTTTCTGGCCGGGCACGAAACCGCGACCGACCACGTCGGCAGTGCTGCCGGGAATCACGTTCTCACCGCGTGAGACGACCTCACCCTTGAAGGTGGCGTTGGCCGGCTGGTCGAACACCGGCTGGGCGGTGGCGGTCACCGCCAGCAACAGGCCGGCGGCGAGAGAGGTAAGACGGAAATACGGACGGAACGACATGGAAGGCTCCTTGCACACGTAGGCCGCGCCACGTGGCGCGGAAGTCATCGGTTGCCTGGGCCGCTGCACGTCGGCAGCCTCGCCTGGGTAGTGGGGTCGCACGGCATCGCGTGCGAGGGTATTCACTCGGCGGCGTTGTCACCACCATTGGGGGCGCCGTCATCGGTACTGCGGTCAGTGACGCCGTACAGCTCATGCAGCGCAGCGTGGAACGACGCCGGCAGCATCGGGCCGTGGCCGAGGCCGGGGAACTCACGGTACTGCACGCTCAGACCCGGCACCTTGCCCAGCCGCTCGGACAACTGCATGGCTGCATCCGGGGTGGCGCCGCCGATGCGACGCAGGTGCGCGACCACGCGCGGGTTGTTCATGTCGCGCTTGCCGCGATCACCGACACGCTCGGCACCACCCAGCATCAGCCAGAGCTTTGCCGGCTGGCCGTGCACGTTCTGCACGAACTGCTGTTCTGGATCGCCCAGTGCCGCGCCCTGGCTCCACCACAGCGACGGGCTGGCGGCCAGATAGGACTGGAATGCGGCAGGGCGGGTGTAAAGCGCATTGAGTACGAACAACCCGCCCAACGAGTGGCCCCACAGCGCTTGCTGCTGCGTATCGATGCGTGCGCGACGCTCGACTTCCGGCTTGATGTGGCGTTCGATCACATCCAGGAAGGCTGCGGCGCCACCGCCGACCGCCTGGGTCGTTCCACTCTCGTCATCGGCGCGGTCGATCCACGCGGTGTAGTCGCGGGTGCGTGCCTTGGAGTCGATGCGCAGGTCGTTGTCGTAGCCGATCAGCACCAGCACCGGCGGCATCTTGAGCGCGGCCAGCTCGGCCAGCAGCGGCTGGTCCAGCACCATCGCCACGGCATTGCCGTCCAGCGCGTACAGCACGGGCAACGGTGCCTTGCTGGCCTTTGCCGGGATGGCAAGGTTCACCCGCCAGCGGCGCTGCTGGTCCGGGCTGTCGACCACGAACTGCTCGAAACGGTAGCTGGCCGCCGGCTCGTCGAGCACGGTGTGGCCGATCTTCTGCAGCGGATTGCGCTGCTGCGCATGGGCGTACGGGATAGCCAGGAGCAGACCCATCATCAAGGCAGCCAGGCCGCAGGCCAGCGGGCCACGGCGCGTAGGCGGGACGAAATGCTTCATCAGCGGCGGCAGGAGCGGCCCACGGCCGCCGGTTCACAGGGGACCGTAGTCTATCTTAAACGCGAATGATTATCACATCGATCAAACGTCACATTGTGTATCACGCGCGCATGGGGACCTTCGGCACGAAACGAGGTAATCGGCAGGCTGGATTCGCGCCAAGGCCATACGGCAAGCTAGGCGGTATCAACAAGAACAGGGACTGTCATAGCGTGTACGCCATTTTCCGCAGCCTTGCCCGCAAAGGGCTCGACACGATTCGCCCGCACGTCTTTCCCCTGAGCATCCCGACCACTGAGAGGCCCGCCTGCAACATCTGCGGTTTCCGCCTGCGAGCATCCCGCGAGGCCATCGCCGAAAGGGAAACCCGCAGCTGTATTGGCTGCGGATCAACGCTGCGCTTCCGTGCCCTCATGGCAGCCCTGCAGTCGGAAATGGACCATGCGCGGGAGATCCGCGTGCTTGAGCGGATCCCCAGGCGCGGACAGATCAAGGGAATCGGCATGACCGACGCCCATATCTACACCAATGCCCTGCGGCGCAAGTTCGATTACATCAATACCTACTTCCACAAGCGCCCCATGCTGGACATCCGTCACCCAGCCGCACACTACCTGGGAAAATATGACTTTGTTGTCAGCTCCGATGTGCTGGAACACGTGGATGGACCCTGCGAGCGCACGCTCGGCAACCTGCGCGCGCTGTTGAAGCCGGGCGGGCTGCTTGTACTCACCGTTCCCTATGGATTTCACGAGGTCACGATTGAGCACTTCCCTGAGCTCAACGACTATCGGATCGAGGGCGAAGGTGCGGATCGGGTCCTTGTCAACATCACCAGCGAGGGCAGGGAGCAGCGATTCTCTGACCTGTCTTTCCATGGTGGTGACGGATCAACCCTGGAACTGAGGATCTATTCGTATCCTCACCTGGTGCGATTGCTGGGGGAGGCTGGCTTTGTGGACGTGAAGCTACACGATAGCCAATACCCACAATGGGGCATCATCCACAACAACCTGCTGGGCTTGCCTATAACGGCACGCGCTGCTTAGGCCGCGAGCCCCCCCCCCCCGGCATCCTGCCGCGCCCCACCGACAGCCCCGTGGAAGTGTCGGCGCCGGCCTCACGCCGGCTTCGCTCCTCCGCTTCTGTATCGTCGAGCCCGGCGCGCCTCCCGCAGCCTCACGGCCCCGTGGGCACCGGACCGTACCCGTTCTCCTGCGGCGTGCCCGGCAGCAGCGAGAAGATCATGAT
>NZ_JAUTXR010000017.1 GCF_030658505.1 Stenotrophomonas raiganjensis (SeqCode)
AGGGGTGCTATGAGCTATACGGATGGAATGAAAATATCACGTGTTTATTGTTCATTTCAATAAGCAACATAATTAGAGTTGTTTAGGACCATTCTATTCGAAATCAATTGAAATTAAAGGTTCATATGAAATCAAAAAGATATTTTAGGAACATTCTATTCCAAGTTGAGTCAGGTTGGGACCTAATCCAACCAACAAAGGGGTGCTATGAGCTATACGGATGGAATGAAAATATCACGTGTTTATTGTTCATTTCAATAAGCAACATAATTAGAGTTGTTTAGGACCATTCTATTCGAAATCAATTGAAATTAAAGGTTCATATGAAATCAAAAAGAT
>NZ_JAUTXR010000020.1 GCF_030658505.1 Stenotrophomonas raiganjensis (SeqCode)
GCGCCGTCCGCGCGAGCGCGGAGGGCACAGGTGGAGACCTTTCCTGCCTGCCTGCGTCTCCTGTTCAGGCGACGGATGCGAGCATCCGTCCTGCGCCGCTCCGCTCCCTGAGGAAGCGGGCGCGGCGACTGCGTGACCCCAGCGAGATTTGAACCCGCGTTACCGCCGTGAGAGGGCGGCGTACTAGGCCGCTATACGATGGGGCCGTACGCGCCGTCCGCGCGAGCGCGGAGGGCACAGGTGGAGACCTTTCCTGCCTGCCTGCGTCTCCTGTTCAGGCGACGGATGCGAGCATCCGTCCTGCGCCGCTCCGCTCCCTGAGGAAGCGGGCGCGGCGACTGCGTGACCCCA
>NZ_JAUTXR010000024.1 GCF_030658505.1 Stenotrophomonas raiganjensis (SeqCode)
GGGTGATAAAATGGGGACGGTGGGTTTTACGGCGTTTGGCCCACAAACTACTTACTCCCCCCCGTCCCCTCTTTTTATGCGTTCGGCAGCACCACGCGCTTGCCATCCGCTGTCGGCCGGTTGATGTAGAACAGGCCGGGACCCGGCCGGTAGGGCAGTTCGCTGACGCCGGCATCGGCGGCCATCGATCGTGCGGCCTGTACCGGCGCTTCGACCGGATGCTGGCCACGGGCGCGATCGAGCTGCATCCAGGTGCCACCGCCAATACCGGCCAGGATCGACACCAGCGCCAGGCACAGGCAGATGACGATGCCCAGCGAGCCAACCTGGTTGAACAGGCCGGCTGAGAAAAAGGGGACGGAGGGGATTAAGTCGTTTTTGCCACAAAAGACTTAATCCCCACCGGCCCCGCTGTTTTTTCGTTCGGCCGCACCACGCGCGTGCCCGCCGCGGTCGGCCGGGTGATAAAATGGGGACGGTGGGTTTTACGGCGTTTGGCCCACAAACTACTTACTCCCCCCCGTCCCCTCTTTTTATGCGTTCGGCAGCACCACGCGCTTGCCATCCGCTGTCGGCCGGTTGATGTAGAACAGGCCGGGA
>NZ_JAUTXR010000027.1 GCF_030658505.1 Stenotrophomonas raiganjensis (SeqCode)
CTCTTTGGATTTGCATTCCAACTCCATTAGTGCTGAGGGAGCAAATTCACTTGCGCAGGCCCTCAAGGTAAACAACTCTCTTTCTTCTTTGGAACTGTCTTGCAGTTGTATTGGTGATGAGGGGGCAAACTTACTTGCTCAGGCCCTCAGAGTAAACACCTCTCTTTCCTCTTTGGATTTGCATTCCAACTCCATTAGTGCTGAGGGAGCAAATTCACTTGCGCAGGCCCTCAAGGTAAACAACTCTCTTTCTTCTTTGGAACTGTCTTGCAGTTGTATTGGTGATGAGGGGGCAAACTTACTTGCTCA
>NZ_JAUTXR010000036.1 GCF_030658505.1 Stenotrophomonas raiganjensis (SeqCode)
CTGACTCACGAGTACAGCGGTCGCACCCTCTTGCCAGCACACAACCCGTGTCAGTCAGCTCATCTTTCTCTTCTGACTCATGAGTACAGCTGTCGCAACTCCTTGCCAGCACACAACCCATGTCAGCCACTTCAGGTCTCACTACTTCTGACTCACGAGTACAGCGGTCGCACCCTCTTGCCAGCACACAACCCGTGTCAGTCAGCTCATCTTTCTCTTCTGACTCATGAGTACAGCTGTCGCAACTCCTTGCCAGCACACAACCCATGTCAGCCACTTCAGGTCTCA
>NZ_JAUTXR010000095.1 GCF_030658505.1 Stenotrophomonas raiganjensis (SeqCode)
GAGGCTGGGCTGGTGGAATACATCCAGTACTACAACCAAGAGCGCATCAAACTGAAACTGAAAGGCCTGAGCCCGGTAAAGTATCGGGAGCAGGCCCAATCGGCCACCTGACCCCGTCCAAGTCTCGGGGGTCACTTCACCCTGGGGGCTTGGCCGCGGCATCCATGCCGCGGACACCCCCGCGAACTCACCGCCCCCAGCCTCTGACAGATTTCTGTGGCGTCCACCCACGCAAGAGAAAAAAGAAGAGCAAAAGCAAAAGCGGCCCTTCGGCCGCTTTTTTCATGCGCGCAGAACCCACGAGCGCAGCGACCCGCTGTTGCTGTTGCTGTTGCTCTTCTTTTTCTTCTCCGTGGGCTGGCCGCACACGGAACCTGTCAGGGGTCGGGCGGGTTGGGTTCGCGGGGGTGTCCGCGGCATGGATGCCGCGGCCAAGCCTACAGGGACGTACTTGCGGCGTCCCCCGCGAACCCAACCCGCCCGGCCGGACCCGATCAGTCGAGCAAGCTAGACTCTACCTGTCTGCCCACGAGGGGCTGCGCCGTTGGCTGGAAACTACGCCAGCGCGCGAAACACCAACGCCAGGATCGCCGGCACCGCCTGGATCATGAAAATGCGCCGGCTCACGCTGTACGCGCCATAGCACCCCGCCACCACCACGCAGGCCAGCGAGAACGTCACCAGCACCGGCTGATCGATCACCAGCCCGACCACGATGCCCGCCGCCAGGAAGCCGTTGTACAGGCCCTGGTTGGCCGCCAGCACGCGCGTGGTCTCCGCCTTTTCCGGCGTGTTGCGGAACGTCTTCAGGCCCAGCGGGCGCGTCCACAGGAACATCTCCAGCGCCAGGAAATAGACGTGCAGCAGGGCGACCAGCAGCGTCAGGGCGAGTGCGATCCAGTACATGGGCGGTTCCTTGGACAGGTAAGGAGAATGGGGCCAGATTCCTTTACCCGCAGGAAAGGGATCTGCCCCCGGAACATCAGCGGTCGCGCGGCAGCTTCCTTTCTTCGCGCAGCACGCCAAACGCAGCCAGGGTCATGCACGCGGCCACCAGCATGCCGCCGACGAACACCACATGCGAGCCGAACAGGGACAGCCCCTTGTGTACCCAGGTGAAACTCAGGTCGGCACCGCGATAGACCACCGTGTCGATGGCCGCACCCGCTTTGTAGCGCCACTGGCGGTCCACGCGGGTGTAGATGGTTTCGCGTGCTGGCTTGAACAGCGAGAACTCGCTGGCCCGGGTCAGCACCTGAACCACCGCCACCATCATCGGCAGCGGCGAAGCCGCCAGGACCGAGAAGCCGAGCAGGATGGCGAAGGCTGGAATCAGCAGCGCCGGGGCGATGCCGTGGCGCGACAGCAACCATCGGGTCAGGCTCAACTGCAGCAGCAGCGTCAGCGCGTTCACCGCCAGGTCGATGCGCGAGAAGAACGCGGTACTGGCGGCCGGATCGGTGAAGGCCGCGCGCACGATGCTGGCCTGCTGGTTGTACAGCAGCGTGCCCACACCCACGCCGAACACCACCAGCACCGCCAGCCAACGCAGTAGCGGTTCGCGCACGATCAGCTTCAGGCCATCCAGCACACTGCCGCCCATCGGCTTCTCGCCCGACTCCAGCCGTTGTTCGCGCTCGCGCAGCACCGCCCAGTGGCGCAGGCGCCAGATGCAGATCAGGCAGACGACCAGGAAACCGGCCGATACCAGCATCAGGTTGGCGATGCCCACGCGCTGCGCCAGCGCACTGGTGATGAGCGGGCCAAGGAAGGCGCCGACGGTACCGGCCGCGCCAATGTAGCCGTAGTAGGAGCGCGCCTGCGCATTGGAGAAAACATCGGCCATGAAGCTCCAGAACACGGCCACCGCGAACAGGTTGAACACCATCACCCAGAGGAAGAAGGCCATGCCCCGCCCCGGCACGTGGCTGTCGAACAGTGCGTAGAAGCCCAGCAGGGTCACGATGAAGAAGCCATACACCGCCGGCAGGAACACCCGACGCGGGAAGCGGCTGACCAGCCAGCCGTAGACCGGCTGCAGCACCAGCATGATCACGAACACGCAGGAGAACAGGAACTGCAGGACGAAGTCCTTCAGCGCGATGCCGTGGCTCTCGAACCAGGCGATCAGCAGCGGCGGGAACACCGTCTCCAGGTCGGCCGAGGCGGCCATCGCCTCGCGCACCGGGCGCAGCACGTAGTAGCCGCTGAGCAGGCAGAAGAAGTACAGGAACGACCACCACAGCGCGGGCGACTCGCGCAGCGCCACCAGCAGCCCCCGCAACGGCCCCTTGCCCTGCACCGCGCTCACGCGGCGCCCCTCGCCAGATGACGGCGGTTGGACAGCGGCATGGCAGGCTCCGGGGCGGCAAAGCGCGTACGTTAGCCAATGCACTGCAACATCGCCAGCAGGTGGCCGCGTGAAGGCTGCAACGCAGTGCCATGACCGGGCCGGGATGACACGTTCCGACACACACCGCCAGGGCGTCAAAATTCCAACTTTTTCAACGAGATGCGCATTCATCTTCGCTTTGTTTGTGCACAAGGGAAAAGCGGCGCTAGAATCGCCATCAGCAGTCGCGCACGGGTCCAACCGATGAAAAAGAACAGCCTGCGTCGTCCGATCCGTTCGGCGGCCACCGGTTTGCTGGGCATGTTGATGCCCGTTGCCTTGTCCACCACCGCGCAGACACCGCCGGCCCTGCCGCCGATGCCGACCAACATCGAATCCGCTACGGCTCCCACCGTTGCCCACACCCAACCTGCGGCCTACCGCACCGGCCTGGTGCCGCAGGTGCAGGCCCCGGCGGCGGGCTTCAACGTCGCCAACATCGAATCGATGGCGCAGCAGCTCACCTATGGCGAGCGCGTGCCGGGCATGGCGGTAGCCATCGTGCAGGGCGGCCGTGTGCTCAGTGCGCGCGGCTATGGCGTCACCGACGTCAACAACCCGCTGCCGGTCGATGCGCACACCGTGTTCCGCCTGGCGTCGCTGTCCAAGGCGTTCGCAGGCACCATGGCCGGCCTGCTGGTCAACGATGGCACGCTGCGCTGGGACAGCAAGGTCACCGACTACGTGCCGGGCTTCCGCCTCAACTCGCCTGAAGCCACCGACCGCCTCACCGTGGCCGATGTACTGAGCCATCGCGTCGGTCTGCCGTACAACGCCTACGACCGCGACATCGAAGGCAACGCCGAGTACTACGCGCTGACCCAGAAACTGGCCAACACCAGCCTGAAGTGCCTGCCGGGCGACTGCTACGCCTACCAGAACGTGGCCTTCAGCCTGATCGGCGACGTCGTCTATGCCGCCTCCGGCAGCTTCTACGAGCAGTCGGTCGAGCGCCGCATCTTCAAGCCGCTGGGCATGAACGATGCCAGCCTCGGCCTGGCCGGCATCCAGGCCAGCTCGCGCTGGGCGCGCCCGCACGTGCGCAGCCGCAACGGCTGGGTGTCGCTGACGCCGAAGCCGACCTACTACCGCGTGGCCCCGGCGGCCGGCGTCAACGCCAGCGCCAGTGACATGGCGCAATGGCTGCTGGCCCACACCGGCCATCGCCCCGACGTGCTGCCGGCACCGCTGCTGGCCACCCTGCACTCCAGCCTGATCAACACCCCCGGCGAGATGCGTTCGGGCTGGCGCCGCGAGCGCCTGCACTCGGCCGGCTACGCACTGGGCTGGCGCACCTTCGACTACGCCGGCCACGACGTGGTGTTCCATGCCGGCGCCGTGCAGGGCTACCGCGGCCTGGTCGCGCTGGTGCCGGAACGCGATCTCGGTATCGCCATCCTGTGGAACGGTGAAAGCGGCCTGCCCAGTGGCTTGCTGCCGACCGTTCTCGATTCCGCACTGGGCCTGCCGGCACAGCGCTGGCTGGACGTGGACACCGACTTCGGCAGCGACAACCTGATGGCCGAGGGCGCAAGCCCGGCGCAGCAGGACAAGCGCAAGGGCAAGGGCGCCTCGAGCAACCGTGCAGTGGCCTCGCCGCGCTGATCTGGCGGACTCGACCGCAAGCATGGAGGGCGGCCTGCGGGTCGCCCTTTTTTGTTGTTTTTTGCAGAGCCAGGCACGGGTTCGGTGCTGCAGTTCCGCAGTGCTAGTGCGCGAAGTAGTGCATGCCGCCGTCCACCGGAATCACCGCACCGGTGATGTAGCCGGCCAACGGCGAGGCCAGGAAGGCCACCAGCGGTGAAACTTCATCCGGCTCACCGAAGCGCCCGATCGGGATGTTGCGGGCGATGAACTCGCGCCGGCTCTCCTCGGTGGGGTGCAGGCGGCCGAGAATCTGCGGGCTGTTGATCCGTCCCGGCGCGATTGCATTCACGGTGATGCCCTGGCCGGCCACCTCGGACGACAAGCCCTTGCTCCACAGGTGCAGCGCCGCCTTCGCTGCCGTGGCCGCGTTCACCGCACGCGGTTCCATCGAACCGCTGAAGTTGATCACCCGCCCCCAGCCCTGCGCCTGCATTGCCGGCAGCAGCGCTTGGGTCAGGCGCCGCGCCGCGGAGAAGTTCAGCGCGATCGCCTCTTCCCAGACATCGTCGCCGGCATCCACCGTGGTCGGCCGCGATCCACCGGCCGCGTTGACCAGGATGTCGACGCGCTGCAACGCCGCCAGGGCGGCGTCGGCGACGCGTCGTACGTCGTCGGCGTCGGTGACGTCCCCCAGCAGGATGATCGGCGCGGGTGCACCCGTCGCTTCGATCTCCGCCCCCAGCGCCTGAAGCGGCTCGGCACGTCGTGCACTGATCGCAAGACGTACCCCTTGCGACGCCAGTCGCCTGGCCACACCTGCGCCGATGCCACTGCCTGCGCCGGTGACCAGCGCGGTGCGCCCTTCAAGGTTCAGATCCATGGTTCTCCTCTCAACACGGCCGGTGCATCCGGCCTGTGCCGTGCATGCTGTTTGATCACCGCTGATTGATAAACTCGGCGCAGGTTTCAGCATTCAACACCCGGGGTGTCAGATGAACCTGCTGGAAAGCATGCAGGCCTACGTGCTGATCGTGGACAAGGGCAGCCTCAGCGCTGCTGCGGCGGCACTGGACATCTCCGCCACGATGGCCGGCAAGCACCTGCGCGCATTGGAGGCACGGCTCGGCATGCAGCTGCTGAGCCGCACGACCCGGCGCCAGCACATGACTCCCTTCGGCGAGGATTACTACGCCCGCTGCAGGGAGATCCTGCGCCTGGTGGAGGAAACCGATGCGCAGGCCCAGCACCAGCAATTGGCACCTGCAGGCACGCTGCGCGTCAGCGCGCCGGTGATCTTCGGCACGCATGCGCTGGTACCGGCATTGGCCGATTACATGGCGCGCTACCCTGACGTCCGCGTCGAGGCGACACTGACCGACCGCGTCGTCGACCTCGCCGAAGAAGGATTCGAAGCAGCACTGCGCATCGGGACGCTGGCCGACAGCAGCACACTGGTCGCGCGCGCGCTGGCACCGTACCGGTTGATGATGTGCGCCTCCCCCGGGTATCTCGCCCGGCATGGGATACCCGCGGACCTGCAGGCACTTGCGCGGCACCAGTGCCTTTCCTTCGAGCCGACCGCACTGGCGCAGTGGCTGCAGGCCGACGCTGGCGGACTCGACCATGTGCCCGACGGTCGGCTGCAGGTCAACAACGGCGAAGCGCTGCGCTCTGCGGCATTGCATGGCATGGGCATCGTCCTGCAATCGGCGCTGCTGCTGTCCGCGGATGTTGAAGCCGGGCGGCTGGTGCAGTTGTTCCCCGAACACGGCCAGGCCGGCCGACCGATGCACCTGGTCTACGCCCACGACCGTTACCGCTCGACCCGCCTGCGCAGCTTCATCGACTTCCTGGTGGAACGATTCCCGCCGGCGATCACTCCGCCAGGCGACCGAAGCCGCCCATAAAAAAACCCCCTCCCCGCTGGGCAGCCGGGGAAGGGGGTTTCAGGATGCGGCTATCGGGAAGTATTTAGATCAGCGGCGCCGGGGTTGCCGGCAGAGCGACCGGAGCGGCCTTCTTCTTGCGGGCGGCCGGCTTGCGCTTGGCAACCTTCTTCGCTGCCTTCTTCGGGGCAGCCTTCTTGGTGGCCTTCTTCGCGGTCTTCTTCACTGCCTTCTTGGCGGTCTTCTTGACGGCCTTCTTGGCAGTTGCCTTCTTCGCGACCTTCTTGGCCGGCTTGCGCGCCGTTGCCTTCTTGGCAGTCTTCTTGGTGGCCTTCTTGGCTACCTTCTTGACGGCCTTCTTCGCGGTCTTCTTGACGGCCTTCTTGGCAGTGGACTTCTTGGCTACCTTCTTCGCCGCCTTCTTCACTGCCTTCTTCGCAGTGGTCTTCTTGGCGACCTTCTTCGCAGCCTTCTTCACTGCCTTCTTGGCGGTCGCCTTCTTCGCGACCTTCTTCACTGCCTTCTTGGCAGCGGCCTTCTTCGCGACCTTCTTCACCGCTTTCTTGGCGGCGGGCTTCTTCTTCGCAGCTTTCTTGGTTGCCATGGGATGGCTCCTCGTCAGTGATAGGGAGTTGAAACGCCCAGGTGGATCAAACCCGCGGATGCTGCGTGCGGGGACCGCCGGCGCGTCAGGCGCGCCGTTACGGATGCGGCAATGCCCGCCTCGATCGGCGGAGCGGGCATTGGAACGGGAGGTGCCTTGCATTTCTCCGGGGGAAGCGGGGCCATGTCCACCGTCATCAGGGTCGCGGTGGTCTTGAAGGGGCTGCTTCGCATCGGACGATTGATTCTGCGCACTCGGTTGGGCAGGCAAGGTCTGCTGAGGCGAAACCTAATCACGGTTTTTTTTACTGTCAACAACCCCCGCGAAAAATTTTCACATCCGCGCCATCCACGGTGTTGCCTGCACGGTCGCCACGCTCCGCCTCCGGCGACCACCAAAGCGCCACGCACGCATGTTGCCTGCAACAACAACAACGCAAGCGCTGAACAAAAAGCACTTGAAATAAGCACTCTGCGCAGATGCATGCATGTGGGCGGCCACTGCATGCATGCATCGCCAACACCGGGTGCCGCCCGCACCAACGCCAGCACAACGGCACCGCAACGGGGGGCGAAAAGTTTTCACATCCGGACGCGTCGGCGTGGGGTGGAAACGCGGATTTGCGCAAAACTGCGCACGCCCGCCGGTGCCGTTCGCGGGCCTGCTGATGCCGCATCGAGGGTGCGCAGCGAACCCTGCGTCATGAGCCCGATACGCGCGCCAAAACAAAAACGGCCACCCGAAGGTGGCCGTTGCAGAACCCGGAAACGACGACTCAGTGGTCGTCGTTCTCCAGGACTTCGGCGTACGCGTCCGGGTCCAGCAGCTCGTTGACCTCTTCAGCGTTGGTCAGTTCGACCACGAACATCCAGCCTTCGCCGTAGGCATCTTCGTTGATGGTTTCCGGCTTGTCGGACAGGGCCGAGTTGACCTCGACGACTTTGCCGCTGATCGGGCTGTAGACGTCCGAGGCGGCCTTCACCGACTCGACGACGGCGATCTGTTCGCCGGCCTTGGCGTCGGCGCCGACTTCCGGCAGTTCGACGTAGACCAGGTCACCCAGCAGGCCCTGGGCGTGGTCGGAAATACCGACGGTGACGCGGCCATTGCCTTCGACACGGGCCCACTCATGGGACTTGAGGAACTTGAGGTCGCCGGGGATCTCGCTCATGGGACTGCTCCAGAGATATGCAGGGGTGGAAAAAACGGGGCTAGTGTAACCAACCGGCCGCCACTGCTGTCAGTGACGACCGGCACGTTCGGATCAGGCGTCGGCGAGCACGCCGGGCTGGGCCAAGCCTTCGCGCACGAACGGGAACTTGACGACGCGCACCGGTACCTGGCGGCCACGGATGTCGACGGTGACCTCGCCGAGCTCACCGGCCGGCACGCGGGCGAACGCGATGCCCTTGGCCAGGGTCGGCGAGAAGGTGCCGGACAGGATCTCGCCCTGGCCACCAGCGGTGGTCACCGCCTGGCCGTGGCGCAGCACGCCCTTCTCGTCCATCACCAGGCCGATCATCTGGCGCGCGGTGCCGGCAGCCTTCTGCGCTTCCAGCGCGTCGCGGCCGATGAAGTCGCGGCCTTCGTCCAGCGACACGGTCCAGGCCAGCGCGGCTTCATAGGGGCTGATCTCTTCGTCCATGTCCTGGCCATACAGGTTCATGCCGGCTTCCAGGCGCAGGGTGTCGCGTGCGCCGAGGCCGGCCGGCTTCACGCCCGCCGCCAGCAGGCGGTTCCAGAACGCGACCACGGCGTCCTGCGGCAGCAGGATCTCGAAACCGTCTTCGCCGGTGTAGCCAGTGCGGGCGACGAACAGCTCGACGCCGTCATCGGACTGCGCCTGCAGGGCGGCGAAGCGGCCCAGCTTGGTCAATGCTGCGCGGTCGGCTTCGCGGGCCAGGCCAATCACGATGTCGCGCGCCTGCGGGCCCTGCACGGCGAGGATGGCCAGGTCCGGGCGCTGCTCGACGCTGACGCCGAACGGCGCGGCCTGCTCGCGCAGCCAGGCCAGATCCTTCTCGCGGGTGGAGGCGTTGACCACCATGCGGAAGAAATCGTCGCCCAGGTAGTAGACGATCAGATCGTCGATGACACCGCCGCGCGGATTCAGCATGCACGAGTACAGCGCCTTGCCGGTCACCTTCAGCTTGTCGACCGAGTTGGCCAGCAGGCGGCGCAGGAACGGCTTGACCTGGTCACCACGCAGGTCGACAACGGTCATGTGGCTGACGTCGAACACACCGGACTCTCGACGCACCAGGTGGTGCTCGTCGAGCTGCGAGCCGTAGTGGATGGGCATGTCCCAACCCCCGAAATCGACCATCTTGGCGCCAAGGGCGCGGTGGGTATCGTTGAGCAGCGTCTTCTGGGTCATGACCGGGTCCGGCAGCAGAGGAAACAAGAATCCCCATTATCCCAGATCGCTCGCCCGCAGGCGTGCCGCAGCGCAGCGGTGCGCGAAAGCGCAAGCGTGCTCCGCCCAGCCCTTTCCTTGTCGAGGGCCCACGAAGGCCGTGGCTCTGCCCTACCAGGGCACCCGTCCGCGCAGGATGTCGGCAAACATCATCCAGTCGCCCATGAACGAGTACAGCGGATGCCGGAACGTCGCCGGGCGGTTCTTTTCGAAGAAGAAGTGGCCGACCCAGGCCAATCCGTAACCGCAGAACAGCGCACCGAGCAGCAGCATCGGTTGTCCGCGCAGAATGGCCGCCGCGACCAGCAGCAGCACCCCGCAGCTGCCGATGAAATGCAGGCGCCTCGAGACCGGATGACGGTGCTCGTCCAGATAGAACGGGTAGAACTCGCGGAAGCTGGCGAATCGGGACATGCGCGTGCTCCGGGGGCCGTGGTCGCTGCCATCATGCGCCTTCCCGGGAGACGGCGCTGCGCGCTTGCCGCGCATGGCTTGTCGGCCTTTGTAGAACCGGACCTGGCTCGGCGCTACACCGATGCGGTGCGCGGCCCGAACATGATCACGGCCATGCCGGCCAGGCACAGTGCCGCACCGAGCAGGTCCCAGCGGCTGGGGCGGATGCCATCGACCAGCCACAGCCAGAACAGCGCGGTGCCGATGTAGACGCCACCGTAGGCCGCATAGACGCGGCCACTGGCAGTCGGGTGCAGGGTCAGCAGCCAGGCGAACAGGGCCAGGCTGGCCGCCGCCGGCAGCAGCAGCCAGACGCTGCCCCCCTTGCGCAGCCACAACCATGGCAGGTAGCAGCCCACGATCTCGGCCAGCGCAGTCAGCAGGAACAAGCCGAGCGTCTTCACGCTTTCTCCGCCGCCTTGGCGTGCTGCCACAGCGCTTCCTGCGCATCCAGGTCCAGTGCGGCCAACGCCTCACCCTGGGCCTCGGCCTGCGCTTCCATCGCGCGGAAGCGACGCTCGAACTTGTGGTTGGCCCCGCGCAGTGCGGCGCCCAGGTCGATATCGGCGTGGCGGGCCAGGTTCGCGCAGACGAACAGCAGGTCGCCCAGCTCTTCCTGCAGGCGCGCCTTGTTGCCCGCGATATCGCCGCGCTCGAACTCCTCGCGCAGCTCCTGCAGTTCCTCAGCTGCCTTGTCCAGCACCGGCAGCGGGCCCGGCCAGTCGAAGCCGACCTTGGCCGCGCGCGACTGCAGCTTCACCGCGCGCTGCCATTCCGGCAGGCCGCGCGAGATTCCGGCCAGCGCGGAGCTGTCCTTCTCGCCCTTGGCGGCACGCTCGGCGCGCTTGATCGCCTCCCAGTTGCGCATCACCCCGTCGGCATCATCGACGCTGACCTCGGCGAACACGTGCGGGTGGCGGCGCTGCATCTTGTCGCTGATCGCGCGGGCCACGTCTGCGAACGCGAAGCTGCCCTGCTCTTCGGCCATGCGCGCATGGAACACCACCTGCAGCAGCAGGTCGCCCAGTTCATCGCAAAGATCATCGAGATCGCCGCGATCGATCGCATCGGCGACCTCGTAGGCTTCCTCGATGGTGTATGGCGCGATGGTTGCGAAGTTCTGCTCCAGGTCCCACGGGCAGCCGCCCTGCGGGTCGCGCAGGCGCGCCATGATCGCAAGCAGGCGCTCCAGTTCTTGGCTCGCGGCAGTGTCGGTGGTGGGGGTGTCGTGCGCGCTCATGCGGCCTCCAGGGTCAATCGGACAACCAGTCGCGCCACGGCAGGCTGGTATCACCGAGGGCAATGAAATCGCCGTTCAACAGGGTCTCGCGGCGGTTGTAGCGGAATGGCTTGCCGGTCGCCGCCGACAGCACCGCGCCACCGGCGGCATGCAGCACGCACTGGCCGGCAGCGGTATCCCATTCAGACGTTGGGCCCAGCCGTGGGTAGACGTCGAGGCCCCCCTCGGCGATCCGGCAGAATTTCAGCGACGAGCCCTGCGCGATGGTCTCGATGCGGCCCATGCGCGCCAGCAGCGCCTCGGTTTCCGGCGAGCGGTGCGAGCGGCTGGCGGCGACGCGCAGCGGGACGGTGGCCGGCGTGCGGGTGCGCAGCACGGTGTCGTGCAGGCCCTGGCGGCGATAGGCCAGCTCGCCACGCATGGCATGCCAGACGATGCCGGTGACCGGGGCCAGCACCACGCCGAACGCCGGTGCGCCCTGGTAGATCAGGGCGATGTTGACGCTGAACTCGCCGTTGCGCTTGACGAACTCGCGGGTGCCGTCGAGCGGGTCGACCAACCAGTAGGCGCCCCAGTGGCGACGCTGCTCCCACGGCACCTGCGCCGACTCTTCGGACAGGATCGGCAGATCCGGGGTCAGCTGCTGCAGGCCCTGCTCGATCACCTGGTTGGCCGCCAGGTCGGCGGCGGTGACCGGACTGTTGTCATCCTTGATCTGCACGTCGAAGCCATCGGCATAGACCTGCATGATGGCCTGTCCGGCTTCCTGGGCGATGGCGATGGCGGTCTCGCGCAGGTCCGTGGTCAGTTTGATCATCGCGTTCCCTGCAGCCACTGGCGCGCGATGAACAGCGCTGCCAGCGAGCGTCCCTCGGAGAAGTCTTCGCGCAGCATCAACCGGTCCAGCTCGGCCAGCTTCCACGGCACCACTTCCAGTTCTTCCGGCTCGTCGCCGGCCAGCTTTTCCGGGTACAGGTCGCGTGCCACCACCAGCCACGACTGGTGGCTCATGTAGGTCGGGGCCAGGGTCATCGCGCGCAGCACGTCGACCCGGCGCGCGCCGTAGCCGGCTTCTTCCTTCAGTTCGCGGTCGGCGGCCTGCTCAGGGGTTTCACCGGCGTCGATCCGGCCCTTGACCAGGCCCAGTTCGTAGCGGTGCATGCCGGCGGCGTATTCACGTACCAGCAGCACGGTTTCGTCGTCGAGCATCGGCACCACCACCACCGCACCGTGCCCACGGCTGACCAGGCGTTCGAAACGGCGGCGTTCACCGTTGGAGAACTCCAGGTCCAGATGCTGGCGCTGGAAGGGACCGTTCTCCTCATCGGTGATCCGATGGATGATCGGCAAGCGACGGCCGGCACGGTCATCGTTCATGCGGAATCTCCGCGGCGGCCGGCGCCTGCGCCGGGGCCGATAGAATGTGCAGGCAGCAACATGTTCATGAGCCCGAAATGCTAGCAGACCCAACCCCCTCCCCGCTGGCCCGGCACTGGCGGCAGCGCGACCTGCAGGTGCTGTGGCACCCGTGCACGCAGATGCGCGAACACCCGGACACCCTGCCACTGGTGCCGATCGCCCGTGGCGAAGGCGCCTGGCTGATCGACCACGATGGCAATCGCTATCTGGACGCGGTCAGCAGCTGGTGGACCAACCTGTTCGGCCACGCCGAACCGCGCATCGGTAGCGCCATCGCCGCCCAGGCCGGCCAGCTGGAACAGGTGATGCTGGCCGGCTTCGGCCACGAGCCGGCAATCACCCTGGCCGAACGCCTGCTGGCATTGGCACCACGCCAGCCCGGCCGCGAGCCGCTGGCCAAAGTGTTCTATGCCGACAACGGTTCAGCCGGCGTGGAAGTGGCGCTGAAGATGGCCTTCCAGTACTTCCAGAATCGCGGAGAGCCCCGGCGCACGCGCTTCATCGCACTGGAGAACGGCTACCACGGCGAAACCCTGGGAGCGCTGGCGCTGGGCGACATTCCCCTGTACCGCCGCGTCTACGCGCCGCTGCTGGCCGAAGGCCTGTTCGCTCCCTCACCCGATGCCTATCTGGCCGAGCCGGGCCAGAGCGCGGAGGATCGCGCACGCCAGGCCGCGGATGGACTGGCGACGCTGTTCGACCAGCACCCGGGCGAGATCTGTGCGGTGATCCTGGAACCACGCCTGCAGTGCGCGGGCGGCATGCGCATGCATGACCCGGTCTACCTGCAGCGCGTGCGCGAACTGTGCGACGCCCACGGTGCGTTCATGATCGCCGACGAGATCGCCACCGGCTTCGGCCGTACCGGCACCCTGTTCGCCTGCGAGCAGGCCGGGGTGATGCCGGACCTGATGTGCCTCTCGAAAGGCCTGACCGGTGGCTTCCTGCCGTTGGCCGCGGTGCTGGCCACGCAGGCCCTGTACGACGCCTTCCTGGATGACTCGCGCGAGCGTGCCTTCCTGCATTCGCACAGCTACACCGGCAACCCGCTGGCATGTGCGGCCGCGCTGGCGACGCTGGACATCTTCCGCGACGACGATGTGATCGCCCGCAACCGTGGCATTGCCTCGGTGATGGGCACGCTGGCCGCACCGTTCAACGACCACCCGCACGTGGCCGACGTGCGCCAGGCCGGCATGGTGGTGGCGTTCGAGCTGTCGCGTGGCGGCAACAAGCGCACGCCGTTCGACCCTGCACTGAGGCTGGGCCTGCACGCCTACAAGGTTGCGCTGAAGCGTGGCGTGGTGCTGCGTCCGCTGGGCGATGTGCTGTACTGGATGCCACCGTATTGCGTGGACGATGAACAACTGGAGCTGCTGGCACATACCACGCTGGCAGCGATTGACGAGGCGATTGCATGCGCGTGACCCGCTGCCCCATCGACCTGGCGCTGCACAGCGGCCAGACCCTGACCCTGCCGGAAGACACCGCCAACCATCTGGTACGGGTGATGCGCCTGCGCGAAGGTGATACCTGCGTGCTGTTCAACGGCGATGGCCACGATTACAGCGCGACGCTGACCGCGGCCGGCAAGCGCGAGGTACAGGTCCGCATCGACGCGGTGCAGGCCATCGACAATGAATCGCCGCTGGCGATCACCCTGCTGCAGGGCATCGCCCGCGGCGAGAAGATGGACCTGATCCTGCAGAAGGCCACCGAACTGGGCGTGGCAGCGATCATTCCGGTCAATGCCGAACGCACCGAGGTGAAGCTCGATGCCGCGCGCGCCGAGAAGCGCGTGGCGCACTGGAACAATGTGGTGACCTCGGCCTGCGGCCAGTCCGGGCGTGCGCGCATTCCGCAGGTCGGATCCCCGCTGTCGCTGGCACAGGCTGCGGCGGCGCTGCCGATGGATACGCTTCGGTTGACACTGGACCCGCTGGGCACCCATCGGCTGTCGACCCTGGCGGCCGCGCCGGCGGGCGGCATCGTGATCGCGATCGGCCCGGAAGGCGGCTGGTCGCCGCGCGACCGCGATCAACTGGCGGCGGCAGGGTTCCAGGGCCTGCAGCTGGGGCCGCGGATCCTGCGTACGGAAACGGCCGGGCTGGCCGCGATCGCGGCGTTGCAGGCGCGGTTGGGCGATCTGGGGTAAGGCCAATCCGTAGTAATGCCGGCCGCTGGCCGGCATCCCCAGGAATAGGGCGGTTGCCGGCCAGCGGCCGGCACTACCGGTCTGGTGGATCAGGCGGCGAGCGAATCCAGCGCGGCTTCCAGCGCGTCCAGGTTCGGCAGCAGTGCGCTCTTTTCCCCCAGCAGCACGCGCATGTGCACGATCTGCGGCAGGGTCTCTTCGGAGGCGTCGGCCAGCAGGCCATCGCGCGGCACCGAGATCAACTGCGGGAAACTCTGCGTCAACAACGCATAGTAGGGGCGCTGCGCGTTGCCGCTCAGGGCCTTCAGCACCACCACCTTGTTGTGGCCACCCACGGCTTCTTCGCCCAGCCCGGAAAGCCGCGCGAAGGACACCAGCGGCACCTGCCAGCCATGCCAGCCGATTTCGCCGACCAGCCAGCGTGGCGCATCGGACACCGGCTGCACCGGCACCCGCGACATCATCTCGGCCACGGTGGCATTGGGCAGCAGCACGCGTTCGTTGCCGGCCTGGATCAGGACGCCGCGGATTTCATCATTGCTGGCGTAACTCATGGTGCCTCTCCGTTGTCGTCTTCCACGGCCCAGCGCGCGGCGATCGCCTGCGCCAGTTCCTGCGGCTCACCAGCAACCATTCCCGCCGCAACCACAGCGGTGGCGGCGGCCGGGTCATAGCAGCCTTCCCCCACCTGGCCTGCCACCCAGGCACCGTCGGCAGCCAGGTCCAGCGCCGGGCCAACATGGGCCAGGTCGGCGCCACTGAGCAATACCAGCGCGGTGTGCTCCGGCGGCAGCGCGGCGAGCGAGATGCCCTGCGCGTCGCTGAGGAAGTGCAGGCCATCGCTGGCCGCATGCACGCCGATGTCATCAGCCAGCACATGCACTTCACCAGGGACGGCGCGCTGCCCGGTTTCGGCCAGCTGTACCGGCAACGGCGACACGCGCGCCATCTGCTTGACCAGATTGCCGTAACGGCCGCCGTCCAGGCGCATGTGCACCAGCACCGGCACGCTCAGCGAAGATGGCAGCGCACCAAGCAGGCGGCGTAGAGCGTCAGGACCACCAATGCCGGCCAGTACCAGCAGCGACGCCGCGCGCGCGCCCACCGGGGCTGCGGCATCCAGATCGACCAGGCTGAGGTGATCGGTATCGAAGGACGGCAATGCCGCCTCGTCGGCAACCTCGCGGGCGTCCGCCGGCGTATCCACCACATCCTCGACCAGCGACCACGCGGTGTGGTCGAAGGAGATCGGCGGCGCCACCGGTGCTGCGGGCGTGGCCATCGGCGATGGCGATGGCGCCTCCAGCGGCTCCGGCACGACCGGCTGCAGCGCGGCCAGCGCCTGCTCCAGTGCGATCGGTTCATGCAGGTGCGCCGGCGGCGAGTAGAGGCTGTCGGCCGGCACCTCGTCGGCCCAGCTCAACGCCTGCTCCAGGTGCGGCTGCAGTGCTTCTTCCTGCGGCGCCGGCGGTGGTGCCGGATGGCCCGGTTCCAGTTGCAGGCTGGGCTCGTCCTCGGCGCCCGGCGGCAACACCTGCTGGTGACCATGCAGCTTGGCGGCCAGGTGGCGCCCCCAACGCTGCGCCTCCCAACCGTCGCGGCGCGCCGCCAGTTCGGCCTCGTCGAAGACCAGGGTCAGCCCGGGGGCCGACAACGCGGCCTCCAGCCGCTCCAACGCATCTTCAACGGCCGCCTCAAGGGCAATCACCACGATCTGCGGACGGGCATCCTGCAGCTGCTGTGGCTCCAGGCCATTCGGATCGTCTTCCAGCACCAGCTGCACATCGGCATGCGACAACGCCTCGCGCAGGCGCTCACGCGCCGCGCCAGCGCGGGCCAGCAGGGCAACGGCCGGAGCCGGACGGGTTTCACTCACGGACACGGGCGATCCCCAGCAGGTCGTACACGTTGCGCATCAGGTCCAGCTCCTGGTACGGCTTGCCCAGGTAACGCTGGACACCGATCTCGAAGGCGCGCTGGCGATGCTTGTCGCCACTGCGCGAGGTGATCATCACGATCGGCACGTCCCTGTAGCGCGGATCGGCGCGCATCGCGGTGGCGAGCTCGTAGCCATCCATGCGCGGCATCTCGATATCCAGCAGCATCAGGTCGGGTACGCGCTCTTCCAGGCGCTCCAGCGCTTCCACGCCATCGCGGGCGACGCTGACCTCGAAGTTGTGGCGCTCGAGGATGCGGCCGGTGACCTTGCGCATGGTCAGCGAGTCGTCGACCACCATCACCAGCGGCACCTGGCGCTCCTGGCGCGGCGCGTTGGCCAGTACCGGCAGCGTCGGGTTGGCGAGGAAGCGGCGCACCAGCGGCGCCACGTCCAGGATCACCACCACGCGGCCATCGCCGGTGATGGTAGCGCCGTAGATGCCCGGCACCGACGCGATCTGCAGGCCGACCGGCTTGACCACGATTTCGCGGTTGCCCAGCACCTGGTCGATAGCCACGGCGGCACGCAGGTCACCGGCACGGACCAGCAGCAGCGGCACCTGGTCCTGGCCATCGGCACGCGCCGGGGCCTGCCCGACCAGGCTGCCGAGGTCGTACAGCGGATAGTCCTCGCCGCTGTAGCGATAGCTGCTGTCGGCCGCTTCGAAACGCTCGCGCGACAGGCGGCCGATGCCACTGACCGAGGCAACCGGCACCGCAAAGGTGGTCTCGCCGATCTGCACGAACACCGCCTGGGTGACAGCCAGTGTCTGCGGCAGGCGCAGGGTGAAGCGCACGCCCTGGCCACGCACCGACTGGATGTCGACCGAACCACCCAGCTGGCGCACTTCGTTGCGCACCACGTCCATGCCCACGCCACGGCCCGCCAGCTGGCTGACCTGGTCGGCGGTGGTGAAACCGGAGGCGAAGATCAGGTTGTCCAGTTCCTGCTCGTTCGGCTGCGCGTCGGCGGCCAGCAGGCCACGGTCGATGGCGCGGCGGCGGATCGCTTCGCGGTCCAGGCCTGCGCCGTCGTCGGCCACTTCCAGCACGATTTCCGAGCCTTCGCGGTGCAGGCGGATGGCGATCTCGCCCTCCTCCGGCTTGCCTGCGGCGCGACGCTGTTCGGGCGCCTCCAGGCCGTGGGCCACGGAGTTGCGCAGCATGTGCTCCAGCGGCGCGACCATGCGATCGAGGACGTTGCGGTCCAGTTCACCGTGGGTGCCTTCCAGGGTCAGGTGCACCTGCTTGCCGGTATCCATGCCGGACTGGCGGACCACGCGACGCAGGCGCGGCACCAGGCCGTCGAACGGCACCATGCGCGCACGCATCAGGCCATCCTGCAGTTCCGAGCTGACGCGCGACTGCTGCTGCAGCAGGGAGTCGTACTGGCGCGACAGATCGTCCAGCACGCCCTGCAGGCCGCCAAGGTCGGCGGCGGACTCGTTCAGCGCTCGGCTGAGCTGCTGCAGGGTGGAGAAGCGGTCCAGTTCCAGTGGATCGAACTTCTGGTCGGCCTGGTCCTGTTCGCGCTGATAGCGGGCGACGATCTGCGCCTCGGTTTCCAGGTCGAGTCGGCGCAGCTGGTCGCGCAGTCGCGCATTGGTGCGCTCCAGTTCGCCCATGGCACCACGGAAGGCACCCAGCTGCTGTTCCAGGCGCGAGCGGTAGATCGCCACTTCACCAGCATGGTTGACCAGACGGTCGAGCAGATCGGCGCGCACGCGCACCTGCTCCTGCTGCGGACGCGCCAGCGGGTCTTCATCGACCATGCCTTCGGCCGGCAGCGGTGCCGACAACGGGGCATCGACCACGGCGGTCGACGGGCTGGCAGTCTGTACCGGCAGGGCTTCGACCGCGCTGGCCGCGTGGGCGACCGTCGCAGCGGCGGCGATATCGCTGGTGGTACGGACCTCGAAGGCCTCGACCAGGTCCTGCGCCGGTTCCACCACGCGATGGGCACCGGTACGCGTAAGCAGCTGGTGCAGGCGATCGAACCCACGCTCGAGCAACTGCACGTCGCGGCGCTCGATCTCGGTACGGCCCGCGGCCACGGCTTCCAGCAGCGATTCGATGCTGTGGCCAAGGTCGCCGATGGCGTTGATGCCGGCCATGCGTGCGCCACCCTTCAGGGTGTGCAGATCACGCTGCAGGCCGGCCAGTACCTCGCGGTCCTGCGGCGCATCGCGCAGTTCGCTGATCAGGCCATCGCAATGATCCAGCAGGTCCTTGCCTTCCTCGACGAAGATATCGACCAGTTCGCGGTCGTACACGCTGAAGTCCAGCGCATCGGCGCTGTCCGCGCTGTCTTCCGGAGTGGCGGCTTCGTCCCGGTCCGATGCAGTGGCTGCGGCCTCGGGCCCGGCAGGCGCGGCATCGGCCGTGCCCTGCCCTGGTGCGTCTTCCAGTTCAAAGAAGCGCACCGGCTCGTGGGAGGCCTGCAGTGCGTCCGCAGCGACCTCCTCATTCACCGTCGCCGGGGACGGCTGATCGGCGCTCTCTCCTTCACCGACCGCCGCCTCCCCGCCGACGTCCGCATCCTCGGCAAAGGCTTCCGCCTCGCCCGGCGCGAGTTCGCTGGCCTGGAGGCCGAGCACGGGCCATTGCCCGTCGTCGTCCAGGGTCTGCTCTTCGCCGATCACGTGCAGGCCGGCCTCGAGCGCGGCTGCCAGCGTGACCGGTTCTGCAAAACCCGGCGCAGCCATTTCATCCTGCAGGCTCGACAGCCCGCTGTCGAGTGGCAGTGCAGCAGTGTCGTCGAAGTCGTTGCCGTCGGCATCGCCCAGGCCTGCAGGCTGCTGCGTATTCAGGTCGATCGCGTCAATTTCTGCAGGCGCAGGCAGTTCATCCGTGTCGCGGTCGTCCACCGGCAGCGCGCTGGCGTCGAGGTACGGCGACAGGTCGTCCGCGGCAGTCAGTTCGGCTTCGGCGGCCGGCGTCGGCGCAGCCTCCACTTCGGCCGGCGCAACAACCGGCTCGCTCTCGACCGACTGGATCGATTCAAGCGATACGGTATCCACGGTGGCGGCTTCGCTCTCGCCCGGCACCGACGGCCATCCGGCATCGAAGTAGCGCGAAAGATCATCGCTGCCGGTCAGTTCACCGACGTCGAGACCGGTGTCGATCACGTCCGTGGTTTCCGGCACCTGCGAGCCGGCTGCAATCGGTTCCAGCGCCGGCTCGGCAGGCTCGATCCCAGACTCAGTCGGTTCGAACGCGAAGGCATCCGACGTGTCGACAGCGGCATCGAACTCCGGATCGGTCTCCAGCGCCAGCTCGTCGTCTTCGTCCTCCAGCCCGACCATCGGCCAGCGCGCTTCCGGCAGCTCGCCGGCCAGCGCCAGCAGGCGCTGCACCAACGCGTCCTGCGGTGCGATCCGCGGTTGCTCTGCCTGCAGCGCGTCCATGGTCGCGGTGATCGCCTGCGCGGTCGCGTCCAGTGCGGCCACGCCCTCGTCACCGGGCACCACGTCGGCAGCCAATGCACGCTTGATATAGGACTCGGCACCACCGGTGACGGCGGTGATTTCCGGCACTTCGGTCATCGCGAAGGCGCCGTTCATGGTGTGCACCGCGCGCAGCAGCGCGTCGCTGACCGGCTGCGGTGCCTGCTGCGCCGAACGCAGCCAATCCTGCAGCGTGGCCTGGTGGACTTCCACTTCGGCTTCCAGGATCTCGCGCAGCACGCTGTCGATGTTGGCGGGCGTGCCCAATGCTTCAGGCGCCGGGTCCGCTTCGGCTTCAGCCTGCACCGACGCCATTGCTTCGGCTTCGAGGATGCGGCTGATCTCGTTCTCGCCATCGGCTTCGATCACCGGTGCAGCGGGAGCAGCCGCAACCGGCAGCGGTACATAATAGGTTTCCTCACCCGCGCCGACCCGATCGGCGATGGCCTGCATCGCCTGCAGGTCCACGCTGATGCGCTGGCCGTGGCGCAGCGCAGCGTTCAGCTGCGGCAGCGCGGCATGCGCGTTGTCGACCATGGCCAGCACGGCCGGCGAAGCCGGACGGCTGCCGTCCAGCACGCGGTTGAGCATGCCCTCGATCTTCCACGCGAACTCACCCAGGGTGCGTGCACCAACCAGGCGGCCACTGCCCTTGAGGGTGTGGAAGATGCGTCGGATCGGTCGCAGCCGGTCCATGTTGTCCGGCTGCATGCGCCATGCTGGCAGCAAGGTCCCCAGGTTGGTCAGTTCATCGTCGAACTCTTCAAGGAACACCTCGCGGATGTCCTCATCGATGTTCTCGGCGTCGTCATCGAAGCCCGCCTCGAAGCCCGCTTCGCCCTCCACCGCAACCGGCACTTCGGCGACGGTCGGTGCGGTCATTGCCTGCGGATTGAAGTCTGCGGCGGCCGCACTCAGCTCAGCGAAGAACTGTGCGTCCGCTTCGCTGAAATCGATGGGGGCGATCGTGTCGATGTCGATCACCGACACCGCGGGCGCATCTGCCACAGGCGCGGGCACGTCGGCAACGGGGGCCGGGGCGTCCGTCGCTGCATCCACAGCGCCGGCATCCATCGTGGTGCCAGCCGGATTCCCATCCGCCCGCGTTGGCATGCCGGCATCGACAATCTCCAGCGACGGATGCAGCCCGGCATCGTCCTCCAGCGACAATGCCTCCATCGCATGCAGCGACAGCACATCGTCGGCATTGTCCAGCGCGTCGGCATCGAAGCGGAACACCACGTCGTCGCCCGCCGGAGCCGCATCGTGCTCGGCAGCCACCGGATCGAACACGGGCGCGCCGTAGCCATCCATATCGAAGGATGTGCTCGCTTCCGCGCCCTCACCGGCATCCAGCGCAACCGCATCCGCCGGCACCGGCGGCGTTGCCTCCGACAGCGTCCACGGTGCTGCGGCGCCCTGCCCAGTGTCGGCCTGCTCGAAACTGACCGGGTCGAAGCTGGCAAAGGTCGGGCGGCGTTCATCGCTGTCGGTAACGGGTGCATCCGTCTCCGGATGGAACGGTGCGAGATCCCATTGCGGAACCTCGGGCGCAGGCGCGCTTGAAGCCGCGAACACGAGCGGGACATCCGCCTCGTCATGCAGCGACAGTGGTGCCGGCGTGGTCACGACCGGGGCAGTCCCCAATGCGCCAAACATCAGGCTGTTGTCGACCACCTCGATGGCCGGTGTGGCCGGCGGTGGATCGAAGGTGAAGTCCGGCAGCGGCACCGGCACGGTACCGGCAGCGGGCGCGGCCGGCTGCACTGCAATCGCGATGCGTTCAGGCTGCACCGGCTCGGCCTGCAGCGCGACCGGCTCACGCTCGATCGGCTGTGGCACGAACGCCGGGGATCCGACCGCGTTGCGGTCCGGCAGCGGCCAGTAGCGCAGCGCCTCCAGGCTGCTGCGGGTGATTTCGAGGATGTCCTCGCGGCCCGGACGGCGGTCGCGCAGGGCCTCCAGGTAGTACTCCAGGCTGGCCATGGCATCGGCCAGGGTGTCCAGCTGGCGGCCACTGGGTACGCGCTGGCGACCGATCAGCTCGGCTTCGATGTACTGCTGCACGCCGCGCAGGTAATCGGCGGCCGTGCCCAGATCCAGCATGCGCAGCGCACCGGCGACATCGCCGAGCAGGCGCGGGACGTCGTTCAGCTCGGCATGGTTCCAGCTGGTTTCAATGAACGCGACGAAGTGCTCGCGGGCGGCGGCGAAATTGGCGATGGCCTCATGGGCCAGTACCTCCACCGTGCGCCGGTTCTCCACCGCGCTCGGATCGTCCTCGCCACTGCCGCCGGCGCCCAGATGGGCGACCTGGTCATCCAGTGACGCATCCACGTAGAGCAGTGCACCGGCGATATCCAGCAACAGGTTCTCGTCGATCTGCTGGCGGCCCTCGACCACGCTACGCAAAGCGTCACGCTGCTGCACGACCACGCCGCGGGCCACGCCCAGGCCCATCATGCCCAGCGTATCGGCCACTGCGCCCAGTTCATTGGCCTGGGTCTGCAGCTGCGCCGGCGCACCGCCGGTGCGCAGGTGCAGGTCAAGCGCATCCTTGATGCGCAGCAGTTCTTCCTTCACCGCGCTGCCGACGGTGTCAAGCAGTTCGCGGTTGCGCCCGCTCAGGCTGCCGCGGGCATGGTCCAGCTCGGCCTCGGTGGCGGTGACACTGTCCGGCGCGAATGCCAGCAGCACGCTGTCATGCACACCTTCCTCACCCCGCGCAGCACGGATTTCGTTGAGCAACGGCATCAGCACGATCGGGATGTCGCGGTGGCCGTTCTGCAGGCGCTCTAGGTAATCGGGCAGCAGCACGCTGCCGCGCATCAGGGTCGCGCAGGCGTCGTCGCGATCGGCCACGCCACCGGTGCCGATGGCATGGGCCAGCTGTTCCAGCTCCTCGGCCACCATCGCCGGCGCATACAGCTCGACCATGCGCAGGGTGCCCTGCACCTGGTGCAGGTAGCCGGCGCAGATGCGCATGCGGCTGGCATCGGTCGGGTCTTCCGCGTAGTACTCGACCTCGTTGCGCACCTGGCGCAGGGTCTCGTCCAGCTCCGGCTTGACCCAGCCCAGCGCTGCGTGGCTCATCGCATCGCGCAGACTGCTCATGGACGCGCTCCGTTCGCCGCCGCGCGGTGGCCGCGCGAGTTCTGGCGTGGGGAATGGAAATGCTTCATCGACTGGTTCCTTGCTCGCCGCCCTGCCCGCGTCACGCCGGCAGCTTGAAGTCGGCGACCGAACGGCGCAGGTCCGCCGCCAGCTGCGCGAGGTGGCCGATCGACTCTGCGGTCTGCCCGGCACCCTGCGAGGTCTGGCCGGTGATCTGCCGGATCACGCCCATGGTGCGGGTGATGTCCGAGGCGGCGGCCGACTGCTGCTGGGCGGCGATGGAGATGTTCTTGATGAGGGTGTTCAGCGCGTTGGACACGCGCTCGATCTCGGTCAGCGCGGTGCCGGCATCCTCGGCCAGGCGCGCACCGGACACCACTTCGGCGGTGGTCTGTTCCATTGAGGTGACCGCTTCATTGGTATCGGCCTGAATCGCCTGCACCAGGTTCTCGATGCGTCGGGTCGCGCCCGAGGTCCGTTCTGCCAGGCGCTGCACTTCGTCGGCCACGACCGCGAAACCGCGGCCCGCTTCACCCGCCGACGCGGCCTGCACCGCCGCGTTCAACGCCAGGATGTTGGTCTGCTCGGAAATGTCGTTGATCAGTTCCACGATCGAGCCGATTTCCTGCGACGACTCGCCCAGGCGCTTGATGCGCTTGGAGGTTTCCTGGATCTGGTCACGGATCTGGTCCATGCCCTGGATGGTCTCGCGCACCACGCCGGCACCTTCGGCAGCGATCACCACCGAACGCTGTGCCACGTCGGCCGACTCGGCCGAGTTGCGCGACACCTGCTCGATGCTCGCCGCGATTTCGCCGATGCGATCCGAGGCCGAGGTGATCTGGTTGGCCTGGTGGCCCGCCGCCTCTGCCAGCTGCATGGCGGTGGCCTGGGTTTCCTGGGTGGACATCGCGACCTTGGCCGAGGTGTCGTTGATGGTGGTCACCAGGTGGCGCAGCTCGTCGACCGCGTAGTTGATTGCGTCGGCGATGGCGCCGGTCATGTCCTCGGTCACCGAGGCCTTCACCGTCAGGTCGCCCTCACCGAGCGAGGAGATTTCATCCAGCAGCCGCATGATCGCCTGCTGGTTGCGGCTGTTGAACTCCACCTGGGTCTGGTAGCGCAGTTCCTGCTCGCGCGAGCGGCTGCGCACGTTGGTGGAGACGAAGCCGATGATCGCGATCAGCGACAGCGCGCCGGACACCACGCCGATCCAGAAGTTCGGGAACAGGCGGGTATCGGACACCGAGCCGAACGAGGAGAAGGCCTCGAACAGCTTGCGGCTGTCGTCCAGCATGTGCGCCGAACCCTGGCCCAACGCGGTGGCCGCCGACTGTGCGGCGAACAGCTGGCGCGAGCTGGCCAGGATCGCGTCGGCGTCCTGCTTCATCGCTTCCCACTTCTGCTGCGACTGCTCCAGCGCGGCGACGGCGGCGGCACCGCGCACGGCGGTGATGCCCAGTTCCTCATTGCCGTTGCGCAGGCCGTCGAGCACCTGCGAGAACACGGTGATGTCGCGTGCCAGTGCATCGCCGGACGTCGCGGCAGCGCTGCCACCGGCGCGCATTTCGGTCACGCGACGGGCCATGGAGCCGGCCACCACCACCTGCTGCAGGGCGCTGTACACCTGCGACGACGGCGCGCCCGAGGCGGACATCGCGCGCACCAGTTCGTTCAGCTGGGCCTGCAGGCCCGGCACCGCACCGGTGAAGTTGTTGGCGTTGCCGGCCAGCGCCAGCACCGCCGGCTCGCTGGCCACCAGCTGCCCGGCCTGCTTGCCCAGCGGCGCCCAGGTTTCGCTCAGGGTCGTGATGGCGCCGGACACGCCCGGCTCCTTGCCGTACCGTCCCTGCAGGGTCGACACGTTCTGTTCGATCGCATTGCGGGTCGCCTTGAAGGCGGTGAACGCCTGTGCGTTGCCGCCGACGGCATCACGGCCCTGGTTGGCCAACTGCTGTGACAGCACCTGCAGGTCGGCGGCCTTGGAGCCGGCGTCGGCCAGGCGGCTGCCCTGCCAGGTGGCGACGCCGGTGTTGACGCCGAACAGGATCATCGATGCCAGCAGCAGGAACAGCCAGAGGTTGCTGCCGCCCAGCCGCAGCTTGCCGGTCTTGGTGGCGTCCGAAGCAGTACTCATCGTTCAACCTCGATCTTCAATGCAGGGGGCGATGCCCGGCCTCAGGCCGCGGCTTGCCGGAATTCAGGGGTGCGCGACAGCAGCGAGAGCGAGAACACGCCCCAGTCATGGCCGTCGGCATGGAAAGCGCGATCGACGAAATGGCCGTAGCGCCCTTCGGCCAGCGTGCCGGCCGCGATCTGCTGGTCCAGCTCGAAGCTGCGCTGGCCGAACAGTTCATCGATGGTCAGTGCCACGTCGCCACCGGCCTGGCGCATGATCAGCACGCGCTGGCCTTCCTGCTGCACGGTGCGCGTGCCTTCCAGGAAGTACTTCAGGTCGACCACCGGAAACAGGTTGCCGCGCAGGTTGCCCACGCCCAGCAGCCACGGCTGCGCGCACGGCACCGGGGTCACCGGCGGCATCGGCACGATTTCCACCACTTCGCGGAAATCGGACACCAGCCGGCGCTGGCCGACACGGTACCCGACGCCACGCCAGAGGTCCTGGGCGAACTGCCGCTCGGGCAACTGCACCGCATGGGCCAGACTGCGCCGTTCGTAGGCTTCGAGGATGTCGAAGGGTGAGCGCATCAGGCCACCAGTTCGTTGATCCGCGCGATCAGTTCATCCTCGCGCGGCGGCTTGACGATGTAATCGGCCGCGCCCTGGCGCAGGCCCCATGCCTTGTCGGTTTCCATCGCCTTGGTGCTGACGATGATCACCGGGATGTGCTTGATCGCCGCATCACGGGCCATCGCGCGGGTGGCCTGGAAGCCGCTCATGCCGGGCAGGACCACGTCCATCAGCACCAGCTGCGGCACCTGGTCGCGGACCAGCTGCAGTCCATCCTCGGCGTTGTCCGCTTCCAGCACCTCGTGGCCGGCACGGCGCAGCCACTGGGTGAACACCGCGCGGTCGGTCGGTGAATCCTCGATCAGAACGATACGAGCCATTGTGCCTTTCCCCCCTGGTCAGGCGTTGACGTATGTGCGGATGGCACCCAGCAGTTCTTCACGCGTGAAAGGCTTCGTCAGGTACTGCTCCGAGCCGACGATGCGTCCCCGCGCCTTGTCGAACAGGCCATCCTTGGACGACAGCATGATGACCGGGGTCGCCTTGAACAGCTGGTTGCCCTTGATCAGCGCGCAGGTCTGGTACCCGTCCAGGCGCGGCATCATGATGTCGACGAAGATGATCTGCGGTTGCTGGTCTGCGATCTTGGCCAGCGCTTCGAAACCGTCGGTGGCGGTGACCACCTCGCAGCCTTCGCGCTTGAGCAGCGTTTCCGCAGTCCTGCGGATGGTCTTCGAATCATCGATGACCATCACCCGGAGTCCTGCGAGTTCCCCGCCCGCAGTCGTGTTTTCAGTCATTGCCTATCCCCAAGCGCACGGCCCGATCTCTGGCGGGGGCCGCTACGAAAGCGTATCTATATCGCACTTTCCGCGCCCGCTTCAAGGCCGCCCCACCACGCGGGGCGTGGCGCCCTCCTGAACGTGACGGGTTTCGCAATGAGTGCGCGACCGCCGGGCGGACGCTGCGTTGCAGTACGGCGGGGAGGCGCGCGACCGGCGTTGCCGCTACCATCAACGCCTTGCCTGACAGGTGCGCCCATGCCGTTGAACGTCATCGTGGTGATGGATCCCATCGCCCACATCAAGATCGCCAAGGACACCACGTTCGCCATGCTGCTGGAAGCCCAGCGCCGCGGCCATGCTCTGCACTACGTGCGCCCGGGCGGCCTGGCCCTGGAGGGCGGCGTGGCGGTGGCCCAGACCGCGCCGCTGCAGGTGCGCGACGACCCGGCTGGCTGGTATGAACTGGGCGCATTCAGCCGCACCGAATTCGGCCCCGGCCAGATCGTGCTGATGCGCAAGGATCCGCCGGTCGACGCCGAGTACATCTACGACACCCAGGTACTGGACGTGGCTGCGGCTGCCGGCGCCTGCGTGGTCAACAACCCGCAGGGACTGCGCGACTACAACGAAAAGCTGGCCGCCCTGCTGTTCCCGCAGTGCTGTCCGCCGACCCTGGTCAGCCGCGATGCCAAGGCGCTGAAGGCTTTCGCGCTCGAACACGAACAAGCCGTGCTGAAGCCGCTGGATGGCATGGGCGGCCGCTCGATCTTCCGCAGCGGCCGGGGCGATCCGAACCTGAACGTGATCCTGGAAACCCTGACCGACGGCGGCCGCAAGCTGGCGCTGGCCCAGAAGTTCATTCCCGACATCAGCGCCGGCGACAAGCGCATCCTGCTGGTGGACGGCGAACCCGTCGACTACTGCCTGGCGCGTATTCCGCAGGGTGACGAGTTCCGCGGCAACCTGGCCGCCGGTGGCCGTGGCGAAGGCCGCCCGCTGAGCGAACGCGACCGCTGGATCGCCGCCCAGGTCGGCCCGGAGATGAAGCGTCGTGGCATGCGCTTCGTCGGCCTGGACGTGATCGGTGACTACCTGACCGAGGTCAACGTGACCAGCCCGACCTGCGTGCGCGAACTGGACGCCCAGTACGGGCTGAACATCGCCGGCACCCTGTTTGATGCACTCGAGGCCGGCCTGCGCTGATGTCTGCCGCACCTGCCGTCCTGCCCCCGCCGCCGCGCGAAGCGCAGCGGCTGGGGGCGACCATCGCGCTGTCGGTGCTGGTCCATGCCCTGCTGATCCTGGGCGTGGGCTTCGCCGTGAAGGGCGATGCACCGCTGGTGCCGACGCTGGAAGTGATCTTCAGCCAGACCCGCACCGCGCTGACCCCGAAACAGGCCGATTTCCTTGCCGCCGCCAACCAGGAAGGCGGTGGCGAGCACGACCGCGCCCAGCGCCCGCGCGACAACCAGGCCGGTATCGTGCCGCAGGCCCAGTCCGGGTTGAGCCCGGTGCCGCAGCAACAGCAATCGGCCGCGCCGGTTCCGCCGCCGCAGGCACGGGTGGTCAGCAGCCGCAACGGACAGGACACGGTGGCACAGGCGCAGGCTCAGCCAATCCCGGAACGCCCCGAGCCGGACGCGCCGTTGAGTGCACGCGAGCAGCGCGACGTGGAGATGGCGCGACTGGCCGCCGAAGTGCACCTGCGCTCGGCGCAGTACGCCAAGCGTCCGAACCGCAAGTTCGTGTCGGCCAGCACGCGCGAATATGCCTATGCCAATTACCTGCGCGCCTGGGTCGATCGGGCCGAGAAAGTGGGCAACCTGAATTATCCGGACGAGGCCCGGCAGCGCCGGCTCGGTGGCCAGGTGGTCATCAGCGTGGGCGTACGCCGCGATGGCAGCGTGGAGAGCAGCCGGATCCTGCGTTCGAGCGGGACGCCGTTGCTGGATGAGGCCGCCCTGCGGGTGGTGCAGCTGGCGCAGCCGTTCCCGCCGTTGCCGAAGACCGAGGACGAGATCGACATCCTGCAGGTCACCCGCACCTGGGTGTTCCTGCCGGGCGGCACCCTGCACGACGACCGGTAGGGGTTTGATGCCCGGGCCTGCGGCCCGGGACCCGCTGCGAAGCCAGAGCAACGGCAACAGCAACGGCAACAGCGGCGGTCGGTGTACTGAGGCTTGGCGGGGCTGTGTCGGGCGGCGGGGACGCCGCAAGTACGTCCCTGTAGGCTTAGCCGCGGCATCCATGCCGCGGATACCCCGACACCCGACACCGCCCCACCTCCGACAGATCGCGGCGCATCATCGCTTTTGGTAGGTGTCGACCTTGGTCGACACACATCCACGCCATGCGTGGATGCGAGCGAAGCGATCCGCTTTTGACTTTGACTTTTCTTTTCTTGATTTTCCGTGGCGGACGCACACGGAAACTGTCAAAGGCCGGGCGGGTGGGCTGCGCAGGGGCGTGTGCGCCATGGATGGCGCGATCGAGCCTACTGGGACGTACTTGCGGCGTCCCCTGCGCAGCCCACCCGCCCGGCCAAACCACGGCTTTTTTGAGTTACGCGACGAATCGCCCGCCACGAGGGGCTCAGCCGTTGGCCTTCGCCTTCGCCTCGCGCGCGGCCTGCTGCTCGACCAGGGTCAGTGCCACGTTGTCGCGCAGGTACGCCGGCTCGACCTTCTCCGGTGCAATGGCTTCGCCACGAGCAAACGCCGGCACCGCCAATGCGAGCACGTCCGACGCACGCGGCAATGCCGTGGCATCGAATCCGCGCAGGCCTGCACCGAGCTGCGCAACCAGCGCACCCTCGGCCGCGCCAAAGCCGGTGCCGACGCCGTAGGCCGACAAACCTTCCGGCAGCGCCACCGCCGCCGGCGCGCAGACGCGCTCGGCATCACGCGCGACCGGCAGGCCGTCCACGCGTTCGAAGCGCGCGACATACAGCTCGCCCATCCGCGCATCGATCGCCGACAGGATCTGCGTTTGCTCCGCAGGTGCCCGCAGCGCCAGCACCTGCAGCGTCGAGACCGGCAACAGCGGCCGGTCCAGCGCCAATGCGATGCCCTGGGCAATCGCGATCGCCAAGCGCACGCCAGTGAACGCACCGGGCCCGCGACTGAGCGCAATGCCGTCCAGCTGGCGGCGGCTGATGCCGGCTTCGGCCAGCAGCGCCTCGGCCCACGGCAGGCTCAGTTCGGCATGCCGGCGCGGGGCGATCTCGAAGCGTTCCAGCACCTGCCCATCGACATGCAGGGCAACGGAACAGGCTTCGGTGGCGGTTTCAAAGGCGAGCAGTTTCATCGGATCAGGTCAGAACAGGGGGAACGTGGCACCGGGCGCCGGCTCCGGGCCCGCCGGTGGGGCGGTCGCTGGAACGGCATCATCGGCCACGGGCGCCCATTGTGGCGTAAAGAAGGCCTGCACATCGGCCAGGCTGCGGGTGCGGCGGAACGGCGGCAGTGAATCCAGGAAGACCCGGCCATAGCCGCGGTTGAGCAGGCGTGGGTCGCACAACACCAGCACACCACGGTCGCTCTCGCTGCGGATCAGGCGGCCGACGCCCTGTTTCAGCGCAATCACCGCCTGTGGCAGCTGCTCATCGCGGAACGGATTGCCGCCCTGGCTGCGGATCGCCTCCAGCCGCGCCTCGTACACCGGATCGTCCGGCGCCGCGAACGGCAGCTTGTCGATCATCACCACGCTCAGCGCTTCGCCCACCACGTCCACGCCTTCACGGAAACTGGCCGAGCCGAGCAACACGCCATTGCCCGATTCGCGGAAGCGCTGCAGCAGCGTCGCGCGTGGTGCTTCGCCCTGCACGAACAACGGCCACGGCCCATCACGCAGTGCCTCGGCGGCCTCGCGCAGTGCACGGTGCGAGGCGAACAACAGGAATGCCCTGCCCTGCGAGGCCTGCAGCACCGGCCGCAGGGTCTGGATCAGCGCGGTGCCGAATCCGCGCGCAGCCGGATCGGGCAGGCCTTGAGGCAGGTAGCACAATGCCTGCTCGGGCCAGTTGAACGGGCTCGGCTGGACCAGCGTGTGCGGATCGTCCAGGCCCAGGCGCGTGGCGATGTGATCGAATCCATTGCCCACGGTCAGCGTGGCCGAGGTGAAGATCCATGCGGCACGGCTGCGTTCGCGATGCTCGCGCAACGGGCCGGACACATCCATCGGCGTACGCTGGCAGCGGAATCCGCGCGGCGTGAGCTCGTACCAGAGCACATCGGCGGCACTGGCGGTGTCCGCCGGATCGGTATCGAAATCGAGGGCAGGTTCGTCATCGCCCAGCCAGCGGCTGAGCCGCGAGACCGCCTCGCGCGCCCGCGCATGGCAGGCATCCAGGCCCGCCGCGGCTTCGCGCAGCGGCTGCAGTGCCTGCTCCAGGGTCACCAGCCCCGCCATCACCGTATCGAATCCGTCGCGCACCTGTGGCATCGCCAGCGCGCGCCATTGGGTGCCACGCGGCGGCAATCCCTCCATCGCCGAACGCAGCGCCAGCAGCGCCTGCTGCAACTGGTCGACCGGTTCCTGCAGCGCCGACTGCGCGCCCCCGACACCTCGCGCTTCGGCCAGGCAGTCGCGGCCCAGTTCCTGCCACGGGCGCATGCCGAAACCTTCGCCGAAGAACTGCGCGGCCAACTCGGGCAACTGATGCGCTTCGTCAATGACGAAGGCCTGCGCCCCCGGCAGCAGTTCACCGAAACCGTCCTGCTTCAGGGCAAGATCGGCCAGCAACAGGTGGTGGTTGACCACCACCACGTCGGCAGCCTGTGCGCGTTGCCGCGCACGCACCACGTAGCAGTCGTCCCAGAACGGGCAATCCGTGCCCAGGCAGTTGTCGACGGTGGAGGTGACCATCGGCAGCAGTGGTGAGTCGTCGGCCAGCCCCTCGAGCTCGGCGATGTCGCCGAACTCCGAGCGTCCGGACCAGGCCAGGATGCGCTGGAACTGCGCCGCCTGTTCGGGGCTTGAGAAGCGCGGCTCGCCTCGTGCCTGCTGCAGGCGGTAGCGGCACAGATAGTTCGAACGTCCCTTCAGCAGCGCGCTGCGCAGGCCGACACCCAGCGCCTGGCGCACGCGCGGCAGATCGCGGTGGTACAACTGGTCCTGCAGCGCGCGGGTACCGGTGGAGATGATGGTCCGCAGCCCGGACAGCAGCACCGGCACCAGATAGGCAAAGGTCTTGCCGGTGCCGGTACCGGCCTCGGCCAGCAGCAGATCGCGCTGCTGCAGCGCATCGGCGATGGCTTCGGTCAGGCGCAGCTGGGCCGGACGCGGGACGAAGGCGTCCAGATGCGAGGCGAGCGCGCCGCCGTCGCTGAGGGCTTCGCGGCTGGCATGGACAAGGTCGGACATCAGAGGGAAAGGATACCCGGCCGGGCGCTGCCCGGCACCCGTTTCAAGCCAGAGCACACGCAACGGCAACAGCGCTGTTCACGGCTCTGGGTTGCACTGAGGGCTGGCGGGGGACTGTGGGTTTGCGGGGACGCCGTAATCCCGTCCCTGTGGGCTTGGCCGCGGCATCCATGCCGCGGACACCCCGCAAACCCACAGTCCCCCGCCTTCGACAGTTTCCCGGTGACGGAGGGACAGGCTTCGCAAAGTCGAGCCTGCTCGACTGGCAGCTCAGAAGCAGTGGGAGTAACGGGGAAAGAAGAAAGGAAACGGCAGCGAGCGCGCGCAGCGCGCGACCCGCTTTCGTTTTTGATTTTGTTCTTGCCTGCGCCCCACCCACCCGGCCCATCACCCGCATCCATCAGTGCGCGCGCGCCGCAGAGGGAGCAGCGCCCGATGGAGTGGAATACCTCAGTACCGCTTGATGCCCGGCACGGTGCAGCCTTCAATCTGCGCATGCGCCGACACCGCATTCTCCTTCTCGCCCCGCGCCAGGCGCGACTGCTCGATCGTCGCCCAGTGTCGGCGGCACAGTGGCCCAGTCTTCGAGCCCAGATCCACGGCCCTGCGCGCGAAACTCTCCGCCTGCGCCCACTGGCCCTGCAGCAACGCCAGTTCGGCACGTTCCTGCAGCACCGCCGGGTCACCCGCCACGATCTGCAGCGCATGGTCCAGGCTGCTGGCAGCACCGGACAGATCGTTGGCCTGGCGCTGCGCCTGCGCGGTCACCCGCAGATCTTCCACCTGCGAATCACGCAGCGGCTGCACCGACAGCTCCTTGTCGTCCGGCCCCGCGGCTGCGTTCACGGCAGCCAGGCGCTGTGCCGGCGTGGTCGTATCGACCGGCTTGACCACCGGCGGCGCGCTGCTCACGCAGGCGGCCAGGGCCAGGCTGAGGCCGGTCAGGGCCAGGGGCTGCAGCAGGGATGGCATGTTCATCGGTTTCATCGGCTTGGAGGAGGAGTGGCGGCAGCAGGTTCCGCAGGCGCTTCCGCTTTGCGGTCCAGGCCGAACCAGCTGCGCCAGCCACCACTCTCGCCTTCGGCACCCTCCTGGGCCTCTGGCGAAATGGCCGGCGCACACGGCGCATACGGGGGCGCGTAGCCCACCACGAACGGGAAGCGGCGTGCGCCCGGGCAGCCTTCATCGGTCGTGTTGAGACCGGTGGGCGCCACGGACTGCCAGTCCAGGCCCTTGTTGCTGACCCGCAGCGGCGCACTCGGCAGGCGCTGGAAGATGCCCGACCAGACCCGCATCGCGCCGGTGGCGCCGTACAGGCCTGCCTGCTGGTTCTGGTCGTTGCCGATCCAGATCACCGCCAGATGATCGCCGGTGTAACCGGCATACCAGCTGTCACGACCATCGTTGGTTGTACCGGTCTTGCCCGCAGGCTGCAGGCGGCCCAGGCCATCGGCGTTCAAGCGCTGCGCGGTGCCGCTGGCAACCACCTGCTGCAGGCCGACGCTGATCAGGTTGGCGGCGATCGAGTCGCCCTCCTGCGCCGGTGCCGGAGTCTTGTCATAGCGCTTGAGTAGTCTGCCCTGCGGATCGAGCACGCCACGCACCGCGTGCAACGGCTGGATCTCACCGCCGGATGCCAGGAACTGGTACAGCTGCGCCATCGCGTACGGGCTCTGGTCGGTCGAGCCGAGGATGACTGCCGGATTTGCGTCGGCCTTGATGCCCGCCAGCACGTGGATCAGCTGGGTCACGCGCTCCGGACCGACCTGCATGCCTACGCGCACGGTGGCCTGGTTGTAGGAATGCGCGAGCGCGTCGATCAGGCGAACGGTGCCGTGGCTGCGGTTGTCCGCGTTGCCGGGGGTCCAGTTGCGGCCACGGCCGAGCTGCACCGTCACCGGTGAATCATCGACCCAGCTGGCCAGCGAGTAGCGATCCGGCTGTGCCAGCGCCAGCAGGTACACGAATGGCTTCAGCAGCGAACCGACCGGGCGCTGTGCCTCGATCGCGCGGTTGAAGCCCACCTCGGACACCTCGCGGCTGCCGATCACCGCCAGTACATCGCCGTTGTGCACGTCGGTCAGCACCATGCCGGCCTGCAGTTCGGGGCGACGCTTGCTTTCCAGCGACTTGATGGTGCGGGTCACCGCGCCTTCGGCATAGGCCTGCGCGGAGGGCGACATGCCGGTCATCACGCTCAGGCCTGCGCCCTGCAGCGCCGATTCCGGATAGTCGTGGCCAAGCTGGCGGCGGACCAGGTCTACATAGGCCGGGAAGCGGTTGGCCGCCACCAGGCCGGGGGTCTTCGGTACGCCCAGCGGTGCCTTCAGCGCACGCTGGTACTCGGCATCGTCGATCAGCGTCGCCTCGTGCAGCTTGCCCAGCACGAAGTTGCGGCGATCCAGCGCGCGTTCCGGGTTGCGCCGCGGGTCGTAGAAGGACGGGCCCTTGACCAGGCCGATCAACAGCGCGATCTGCTCGGTCTCCAGCGACTGCAGGTCGCGGCCGAACCAGAATTCGGCACCGGAGGACATGCCGTGGATGGCCTGGCTGCCACGCTGGCCCAGATAGACCTGGTTGAGGTAGGCCTCGAAGATGGTGCGCTTGTCGTAGCGCGCCTCCATGATCAGTGCGTACAGCACTTCATTGAACTTGCGGGTGACGGTCTGTTCCTTGCCGATCCCGAGCAGGCCGCTGCGGGCCAGCTGCTGGGTCAGCGTGGAAGCGCCCTGGCGGCTCTGGCCACCGGAGCGGATCGTCACCCACACCGCGCGCGCGATGCCGGACAGGTCGATGCCGTGATGGCGGTTGAAGTCCTTGTCCTCAACGGCCTGCAGGCCGGTCACCAGCAGGTCCGGCGCCTCGTCCATGCGGATCAGGCGCCGCTCTTCCTGTTTCTGCCCGTACAGGGTGGCAATACGTGCAGGGTCCAACCGCGCCGCCTTCAGCGCCTTGCGGTTGTCGGCGTCGCGCAACGAAGCCACCGCACCGTCGGACAACGACAGTTCCAGCCGGCGCGGAGCGACCCGGCCATCGACATCGTTGTAGCCACGGCTGGAAATGACGAAGCGGCCACCGTTCACGGCGTAGGTCGCCGGCTCCTTGCCCTGCCCGTCGTCGCGGTAGGCCGAAGCAGCCAGTTCGGTCTTCAGGGTCGCCGCGTCCATCGCCTTGCCCGGCGTGAGCACCAGCGGGCGCGCATACACCCGCGTCGGGATCTGCCAGCGCAGTTCACCGAAGCGCTGGGTCACCTGTTGGTTCAGGTACAACGTATAGGGAATCAGGAAACCCAATCCCAACGCGACTGCAGCCATGCTCCAGGTGATCAGCCGGCGCCGCCACAGCGGGCCATTGTCCTGCTGGTCGTCGTCGTCGAAATCGTCGATGTCGTCGGAATCGTAGCGTCGGGGCACGGGAATGCGAGAATGTAAGGTCTGGCGAGTCTACCCCAGCCGCTGCGGCTGGCGGATTCTCCCGGGTTCCCCTGCTTAAGCTGGAGTTGCAACCGGATGGCGATGTCCCTGGCCGAGATCCGATACCTGATCAACCGCCTGTCGGGCCTGGCCCGCCGGAGCCTGGCGAGCCTGCGCACGCGCGGTTGGCGGGCCACCTGGCAGCGTATCCGTGTCCATGCCCAGCGCGCCGTCCCTGCCCCGCGCACGCCCGTGTTCCTGCCCCCGGCACAGGCGTTCGGCCCCTTCACGGTGCCGTTCAGCGAAACCCCGGAGGTGAGCATCGTCATCCCGGTCTACAACCACGTCGACCACACCCTGGCCTGCCTGCGCGCCCTGGCGGCACACCCGCCATCGGCCGCGTGCGAGATCCTGGTAGTGGATGACGGCAGCAGCGACGCCACCGCGCAGTGGATGCCACAGGTGGCCGGGTTGCGCTACGAGGTGCGTGAGCGCAACGGCGGTTTCATCGAGGCCTGCAATGACGGCGTGTCGCGCGCGCGCGGCCGCTTCGTGGTGCTGCTCAACAACGATACGGTGCCGCAGCCGGGCTGGCTGGATGCGCTGTTGGACACCTTCACCAGCACGCCCAAGGCCGGACTGGTCGGCAGCCAACTGCTGTACCCGGATGGTCGCCTGCAGGAATCGGGTGGCGTGATCTTCGCCGACGGCAGCGGCTGGAGCTACGGCCGCTTCGAGGCCGCCGACGACCCGCGTTTTGCCAGCCTGCGCGACGTCGACTACTGCTCCGGTGCGGCAGTGATGCTGACGCGTGACCTTTGGCAACAGCTGGGCGGCTTCGATACCCGCTACAAGCCGGCCTACTACGAAGACACCGACCTGGCTTTCCGCGTCCGCGCGCGGGGCCTGCGCGTGCTGGTGCAACCAGCCAGCCGCGTGGTCCACGATGAAGGCACCAGCAACGGCACCGATACCGGCAGCGGTGTGAAGGCGTACCAGGTGCGCAACCAGGCCGTCTTTGCGGCCAAGTGGGCGACCGAGCTGGCACGTCATCCAGCGGTGGGTGCGGTGCCGTCGCCGGCGCTGCTGCTGCGTGGCCGGCGCCAGGTGCTGATCCTCGACGAGGAAGTACCGAAACCTGATCGCGACTCTGCCTCACTGCGCCAGGTCAACCTGATCCGCCTGCTGCTGCAGGGTGGCGCCCACGTAGTGTTCGTCCCCACCCGTCGCGAACACGGCGGCGCCGCCACCGAGATGCTGCAGCGGATGGGCGTGGAGGTCTGGTACGCACCGTTCCTCGATGGCATGGCCGGATGGCTGCGCACGCACGGCGCGCGTTTCGATGTGGCAATGCTGGTCCGCCATCATGTCGCCCACGAATGCCTGCCGCTGCTGAAGCGCTATGCCCCGCAGGCACGCACGGTGTTCGACACCGTCGACCTGCACTACCTGCGCGAGCGCCGGGGTGCCGAAGTCGCAGGTGATGCCGGCCTGCTGCGCGCCGCCGAGCGCACCCGTGCAAGCGAACTGGCGGTGATGGAGCAGTGCGACGTCACCGTGCTGGTCAGTGCCGCCGAGCGTGAGCAGCTGCTGGCCGACGCCCCCTCCGTACGGGTGGAGCTGATCTCCAACCTTCATGAAGTTGCCGGTGCCGGCAAGCCGTTCGAACAGCGCCACGACCTGGTGTTCGTCGGTGGCTTCCGCCATCCGCCAAACCTGGATGCGATGGAGTGGTTCATCGGCGAAGTCTTCGCCGGCATCCGCGCCCGGCTGCCCGATGTAAATCTGCACTGCATCGGCGCCGCCATGCCGGAATCGCTGCTGGCACTGGCTTCGCGCCAGCCGGGCGTGCAGATGCATGGCTTCGTCGAGGACATCACGCCCTACATGGACGGTGCCCGCATTTCCATCGCGCCCCTGCGCTTCGGCGCCGGCGTGAAGGGCAAGATCAACCTGAGCATGGCTCACGGGCAACCGGTGGTCGGCACCACCTGCGCCGTGGAGGGCATGCATCTGCGCGCAGGCCGGGACGTACTGGTGGCCGACGATGCGGCGGGCTTCGCCGATGCGGTGGTCCGCCTGTACCAGGATCCGCAACTGTGGCAGCAGTTGTCCGACGCCGGCCTGGCCAACATCGCAGAGCACTTCTCCCTGGACGCGGCCCGCGCGACCGTGCAGCGGGTGTTCTTCAACTAATCCGGGCGACCACCGGCGCGGCGCAGGCGGTCTTCGAACGCCGGCAGCTCGGCCAGGTCCGGTTGCAGCAACCGGGCCTGTTCGGCGGCGTGTGCGGCAAACGCCAGGTCTCCATTACCGAGCCGTTCGCTGCCGATCGCCAGCCAGCGCTGGGCCAGGCGCAGGCGTGCCGCGGGAAGTCCAGCCGCGGTCGGCGACAGGGTCTGCCACGCCTGCAGGCAGGCACCGGCCGCCTGCACGCGATTCTGTCGCAGGTTGTCGTCGAAACAACTCCGGCTGGCCGGCAACAGGCGGGCCGCAGCGGCCTTCACCCGTGCATCGCGTGGCGCCAGTGACTGCGCTTCGCGCAACGCGTCGAACGCACTGTGGCCGGGCGGACTGATCCACTGCCCAGCGCGTTCGGCGCGCTCGATCCTGCGCAAGTGGTCGCGCAGCTGGCGCTCGCGCTGCGTGTTGCTGACCGACGGCTGCTGCAGCGCCTTCTGTGCCTGGTGTGCGCGCTGCAGACGCTGTGCGAGCTGCTGTCGTGCGGCCGGCGAGGCGCCCAGTTCTTCCGCCAGTGCAGCATCCGCCTGCGCCGCCTCGAACTGGAAATCATCGGCCTGCTTCTGGCTGCGTGCCAGTACGGCCTGCAACGCCTGTTCGCGGCCGCGCTGGGCATTGGGATCATCGGCCGCCACCGCAAGAACCGCCAGGAATCCCTTGGCCGCCACGTCCAGCTGCCGCCGCTGCAATGCACGCTGCGCCTGCCTCAGGCGCTGATCGACCGCCCGCGCCAACGCTTCCTGGCTGGCGGGCAGATCGGCGTGGCCGGCATCGAACTGGCGCGCGCGCTGCACGATCGCAGCGGCTTCGGCCAAGTCCCCGCGCCCGGCCAGCGTACGCGCATGCTGCAGCAGATCGCTCAGTGCATCTTCGCGCCCTTCCAGCGCCGGCAGGTTGTCCGGCTGCAGTACCAGGATGCGCTGGAACAGTGGCAGTGCACTGCTGTCGCCATCGTCGAGCCGCCCGACAGCGAGGGCATTGCGGGCCTGCGCCAGCAGCGCACCGATGCCCGCCCCGGCCCTGCGCCGTGCCTGCAACTGGCGGGCGACGGCATCTGCATCGCCCTGCGGCACCTGCAGTTCGCGGGCCAGTGCCAGCGCCTGCGCACTGCCGTCGAGGTCATTGTTCTCAAGTCTGTCGCGGGCCTGCTGCAGGGCGGCGGCGGCCGTTCGTGCCAGGCCTTCACGGGCCTGCGGACGGTCGCCATCCAATGCCAGCACGGCCTGGTAACGTTCGCGTGCGCCACTGCCGTCGGCCGCGCTCAGTCGGCCGCTGGCAAGCGCACGATCGCCCTCGACCAGCAGCTGTTCGATCTGCGGCTCATCCCAGAACCAGTCGGCCAGCGGCTTGCGCAGCAGCACCAGCAGCACGAACACCGCCAGCGCCGCGACCAGCGCCCAGCGCCACACCCGGCGCGCGTGCCGTGCCTGCAGCCACCACCAACGGCCTTCGCGGCGGACGCGGTCCAGCGCAGGATGTTCAGCGCCATGCGGGCGATGCGGAGGCTCGCGTTCCATGCGTGCAGGGTAGCCGGGGCAGCGTGAAGCTCAGCCGAGGCGACGCGCCTCGCTCACGCCGGGCAGCGCATCCAGCTTGCCCAGCAAGGTCGACAGCTGGCCGTAGTCGCTCACCTTCAGGCGCAGGCGCAGGTGGGCACGGCCACTGTTGCGCACGTTGTCACTGTGGATGTCGAGCACGTAGGCGTCTTCCTGGGCGATCAGGTTGGTGATGTCCTTCAGCAGCCAGCGGCGGTCGACTGCAGTGACCACCACGTCCACCTCGTAGCCACCGCCGGCCTGGCCCCACTCCACCGGCAGGATGCGCTGCGGGCTGGTGGCTGCCAGCCGGGCCAGCGCAGCACAGTCTGCACGATGTACGGTGACACCGCGGCTACGGGTCAGGTAACCGACGATCGGTTCACCGGCCACTGGCTGGCAGCACCGCGCCAGCTGTACCAGCAGGTTGCCCACGCCCTGCACGGTGAACTTGGACTTGCCCAGGTTCTCGCGACGCGCGGTCGGGCGTGGCAGGCTCGGCGCAGGTGCCGGCTGGCTGGCCGCACGCTCCGCCTCCAGCAGGGTACGGCTGACCTGGTTCGGGCCGGTATCGCCCAGCGCCACCTGGATGTAGAGATCGTCGACGCTGTCGGCATGGAACTTCTTCGCCGCCACCGACAGGTCCGAATGCTGCAGGCCCAGCCGCTTCAGTTCGCGCTCGAGCAGTTCGCGACCGGCCTGCACGTTGCGCGCACGATCCAGCTTGTGGAACCAGCTGCGCACCTTTTCGCGCGAGCGGTTGCTGGCCAGGAAGCCGTTGGCCGGCATCAGCCAGTCGCGGCGGGGATCGGCCTCCTTGCCGGTCAGGATCTCGACCCGGTCACCGCTGCGCAGGCGGTAGGTCAGCGGCACGATACGGCCATTGACCTTGGCGCCACGGCAGCGGTGGCCCACCATCGTGTGCACCTGGTAGGCGAAATCGAGCGGCGTGGCCCCCTGCGGCAGGTCCAGCACCTCGTCCTTCGGGCTCAGCGCATAGACCCGGTCCTCGGTCAGCTCGGCGTCGAGCGCCCCGGCCAGTTCATTGCCCTGCCCGTCCTGCGCCTGCTCCAGCAGCTGGCGCATCCAGGTGATCTTGCGGTCGAAGGACTTTTCCGCGCCCTTGCCGCCTTCCTTGTACTTCCAGTGCGCCGCCACGCCCAGCTCGGCCTGCGAATGCATCTCGTGGGTACGGATCTGTACTTCGATGGTTCGGCCTTCCGGACCGACCACGGCAGTGTGCAGCGAGCGGTAGTCGTTGGCCTTGGGGCGGGCGATGTAGTCATCGAATTCGCTGGGCACCGGCGCCCACAGCGCGTGCACCACGCCCAACGCTGCGTAGCAGGCGGCGACATCATCGACCATCACCCGCACCGCGCGGATGTCGTACAGCTGGTCGAACGCCAGCCGCTTCTTCTGCATCTTCCGCCAGATGCTGTAGATGTGCTTCGGGCGGCCACTGACCTCGGCCTTGATGCCCTGCGCGACCAGTTCGCGCGACAGCACCTTCTTGACGTTCTCGACGTAGCGCTCGCGCGCGATGCGGGTTTCGTCGACCTCGCGGGCGATGCGCCGATAGGTCTCCGGCTCCAGATGGCGGAACGCCAGGTCCTCCAGCTCCCATTTCAGCTGCCAGATGCCCAATCGATTGGCCAGTGGTGCATGGATGTCCCGGGTCAGCTGCGCCAGCGCGCGACGCTGCTCATCGTCCAGCTTGTCGGCCGCGCGCATCCGCGCCAGCTGCCGGGCCAGCAGGATCGGCACCACGCGCAGGTCGCGGATGATCGCCAGCAGCAGGCGGCGCAGGCCTTCGCTGTTGCGCCCGGCTTCGCGGCCGGCGTGCAGCGCCCACACCGGATCGGCCGCATCCTGGCCATCCAGCAGGCCGATAACGGCTGCCTTGTGGTTACCCAACGGCAGTTGCTCCAGGCTGGCGCGCAGGCCAGGCAGATCGAACAGCAGGGCCGCGACCACCGCGCCTTCGTCGGCCGAGAGCATCGCCAGTGCGTCGAGGGTATCGCCCAGCACCGACCAGCTGGCGCGCATCTGGTGGTCGCACTCCGGCGCTTCCCAATGCTCGCGCAGGGCCTGGCGCAGCGGAGCAGGCAGCACGGCTGCCGAGGGACGGTTCAACAAGGCATCCAGGCCGGGGACGGAAGCGCGGTTCACAGCATCGAGCAGGCAAGACAGAGGCCTCTACACTAGCGCCGGTGCCGTTCAGGGACAATCACCGCGGCCCCCATCACCCGGCATGAAGACATGCCGCTACACTCGCGGGCAAACCCAGGAGAGTCCCGACATGCCTTCGATTGCCCTGCCTTCCCGCCCCCGGTTGCTGGCCTGCGCCGCGGTCCTGCTTGCCCTGTCGGCACCTGCGCTGGCCCAGCGCGTGGTGGAGGGAGACCTGCAGCAGCAGATGTCACCGGCCGAGTTCAAGGCTGCCGGCCTGGAAAAGCTCAGCGCGCAGGAACTGGCCACCCTGAACCGCTGGCTGCAGGGCAAGGTCGAAGCGGCCACCACCCAGGCGGTTGCCGCCGTACGGGAATCGGCGCGCGAGGAAGGCCGTCAGGAAGTGATCGTGAAGAATCGCGGCTTCTTCGATTTCGGCAGCAGCGAGCCGATCACCGGCGTGCTGCAAGGCGAGTTCCGCGGCTTCGGTAAAGGCCGCGTCTACGTGCTGGACAACGGCCAGGAATGGGAGCAGACCGACACATCCACGACCCCAGGGGTGCGCAAGCAGTCACCAAACGTCAGTATCAAGCCCGGAATGCTCGGTGTCTGGTACATGAAGGTGGAAGGCGTGAACGTGCAGCCGAAGGTACGCCGTACCAAGTAACGGCGTGCCTGTCCTGTAGAGCCGAGCCCACGCTCGGCTGATTGCGATACACCGAAAAGCGGCCGAGCGTGGGCTCGGCTCTACGGCTGCGATGTCACGCCTGGCGCAACGCGGCCACCCGCTGCGCCAGCTTCTTCGCCGAGATACCGGTGCGTGCACCCAGCTCCTGCGCGAACAGCGACACCCGCAACTCCTCCAGATCCCAGCGCAGTGCCTGCCACTGCGGGCGATCGTGCAGGCCCTGCTGCTCGCCCACCTCCAGCGCTTCCAGGAATGGGTGCAGCTCCAGCATGCGCGCCTGATCGCGCGGCGGATCGCGCTTGGCGCGTTCGGTACGCAGGATCATCGCCTTCAGGTAGCGCGGATACTGCGCCAGCGCGTCGGCCGGCGTATCGCGCAGGAAGCCAGGGTGGATCAGCCCGGCCAGCTGCGCTTCCATGTCGTCCAGGTTGCCGCGCGCCCAGCCCATCAACGGCGCCTCCAGCATCGGCTTCAGTTCCGCCACCAGCGCCAGGATGCTCTCGGCCAGCTTCAACCGCGACATCGCCTCGCCGAACAGCGCCTTGGCGGCATGCTCGCGACGTTGTTCGAAGGCCGCCGCATCGCGGATGTCTTCCAGGCCCTCGGCCAGCACCGCGTTCATTGCCGCATCGACCAGGTCGCCGCGCAGGCGCTCCTGCGATTCGATCGCCGCATACAGCAGGCCGGTCTTGGCGCCGACCGGCAGCTGCTTGCGCGCCTGTTTCACCTTCTCGGCCAGGGCAATCTCCAGCAGACGGCGCACGCCCAGCGGATGGGCCTCCTGCGCCTGCTGCCGATCGGCGAAGATGCGCAGCGCAACGCTGTCGCCCTCGTCCAGCAGCGCCGGATAGGCCGGTACACCGGCTTCGCCGGGCACCTGCAGTGGAATCGGCGTGGCCGGGAACGTGCGCAGGCCATCGGCCGCCATCTCGCGGCCGGCGCGTGCAGCGAAGGCATCACCGGCACGACCGCCGAACTTCGCGCGCAGTGCATCCAGATCACGCGAGGTGGCCAGCACCTTGCCCTGCTCGTCACGCAACCGCAGGTTCATGTGCAGGTGCGGCTCGATCGAACCCGGCTCGAAATCGAGCGCGGTCACGGTGGCGCCGGTCGCGCGTGACAGGAAGCGCGCCAGTTCGCCGGTGATGGCATCGGCGCTGGGTTGCGGGAATGCCTCGTAGAACGCGCGACCAAAGTCCGGCGCCGGGACGTAATTGCGACGCATCGCCTTGGGCAGGCTGCGGATCAGCGCCGAGGCCTTGTCAGCCACGAAGCCCGGCGCCAGCCAGCCCAGCTGTGCCGGGTCGAGCGCGTTGAGCAGATGCAGGGGCACATCCAGGGTCACGCCGTCGTCGTCGGCACCCGGCTCGAAGCGATAGTGCAGCGGCAACCGCGCCTTGCCCAGGGCCAGGTACTTCGGGTAGCGCTCCTGCTCGCTGCCCTCACCCGGCAACAGATCGACCAGCGACCAATGGAGCGCCTTGCGCTGCTCTGGCGCCAGCCCCTTCCACCACGTATCCAGGCCGGCGGCCGAATGGATCTGCGGTGGCACCCGGTCCAGGTACCAGCGTGCCTGCCAGTCCTCGTCGGCAACGATGCCGGCGCGGCGCAGCTTGGCCTCTTCCTCGCGTGCGACCTCCAGCACCTTCTGGTTGTCGGCCACGAAACTGGCACGGGTATTGATCTCACCGGTCACCAGCGCCTGGCGCACGAAGATGTCGTGTGCCTCGCCCGGTGCGATGCGGCCGTAGTGCACCGGCTTCTTCGGTGCCAGCACCAGGCCGAACAGGCTGATCTGCTCCGACGCCAGCACCTGGCCCTGCGCGCGCGACCAGTGCGGGTCGAAGTGCTTGCGCAGCAGCAGGTGCGGCAGCTCGGCAATCACCCAGTCCGGTTCGATCGCGGCCAGGGTCATGCCCCATACCTTCTGCGTATCCAGCAGGTTGGCCACCAGCAGCCACGGCGGCGGCCGCTTGGACAGCGCCGAACCAGGGAACGGCAGGAAGCGGCGCTGGCGCGGTGCCTGGAAATCGCCCTTTTCGGTGCGATGGCCGATCTGCGTCGGCAGGCCCGCCACCAGCGCGCGATGCAGGGTCTGGTAGGCGGCTGCGCGCACGCGTTCGCTGAAACCGCCGCCAACCGGCGCCTGTTCCTTCTGCGCGCGCACGGCCACCGGCGCCGGTGCGGTCTCCGCCTTGCCTTCGCGGGCCAAGCGCGCGGCGCGGTGCAGCTGGCCCCGGGTGGCTTTCACCGCCGCCGCGTCATCACGCGCCGGCGCCGGCGCACTGCTGCCGGCCAGCAACGGCGCCATCGACGCCTCGCTGGCCTCTTCCTTCCAGCCCAGTTCCTCGCACAGCAGCCGCAGCTGGCGATGCAGCTCGCGCCACTCGCGCATGCGCAGGAAGCCGAGGAAATGACGCCCGCACCAGTCGCGCAGCTTGGACTGCGTCAGGTCTTCATGGGCCTGCCGGTAGGCATCCCACAGGCGCAGCACGCCGACGAACTCGGAGCGGCCATCGGCGAACTGCGCGTGCGCGCTGTCGGCCGCACCACGCGCTTCGGGTGGGCGTTCGCGCGGGTCCTGGATGCCCAGGAACGAGGCGATCACCAGCATCGGCCGCAGGCAGCCTGCGGCCTGCGCGGCCACCAGCATGCGCGCAAGCTTCACGTCCACCGGCAGGCGTGCCATCTGCTTGCCGATGGTGGTCATGCGCCGCTCGGCGTCGATCGCGCCCAGTTCGGTCAGTTGCTGCCAGCCATCGGCCACCGCACGCTCGTCCGGTGCCTCAAGGAACGGGAATTCCTCGATGCGGCCCAGGCCCAGCTGCAGCATGCGCAGGATCACCCCGGCCAGGCTGGAGCGGCGGATTTCCGGATCGGTGAACTCCGGCCGCGCCTGGAAATCGGCTTCGGCGTACAGGCGGTAGCAGATACCTTCGGCGATACGGCCGCAGCGGCCCTTGCGCTGGTTGGCGCTGGCCTGCGAGATCGGCTCGATGTGCAGGCGGTCCAGCTTGTTGCGCGGGCTGTAGCGCTTGACGCGGGCGAAACCCGGATCGACCACGTAACGGATGCGCGGCACCGTCAGCGAGGTTTCCGCCACGTTGGTGGCCAGCACGATGCGCCGGTTCGGCCCGGGGTTGAACACCCGGTCCTGGTCCTGGTTGGACAGGCGCGCGTACAGCGGCAGCACCTCGGTATTACGGTACTTGCGCCGTTCCAGCGACTGGTGCGCATCGCGGATCTCGCGCTCGCCCGGCAGGAAGATCAGTACGTCGCCGCGCGCATCCAGGCGGGTGATCTCGTCAATGGCCGACACGATGGCGTCGTTGACGGTGCGTTCGCCCTGGTCTTCGCCCTCGCCTTCCAGCGCGCGGTAGCGCACTTCCACCGGATAGGTACGGCCTTCGACGCTGATCACCGGCGCATTGTCGAAATGCTGGGCGAAGCGCTCGGTGTCGATGGTGGCCGAAGTGACGATCAGCTTCAGGTCCGGGCGCTTGCGCAGCAGCTGCTTCAGGTAGCCCAGCAGGAAGTCGATGTTGAGGCTGCGTTCGTGCGCCTCGTCGACGATGATCGTGTCGTAGTTCGACAACCAGCGATCGCTGGCGATTTCCGCCAGCAGGATGCCGTCGGTCATGAACTTGATTCGGCTGTCTTCGCTGACCTTGTCGTTGAAGCGCACTTGGTAGCCCACCAGCTGGCCCAGTTCGCTCTGCAGCTCCTGCGCCACGCGGCTGGCCACCGCACGTGCGGCAATCCGTCGCGGCTGGGTGCAGCCGATCATGCCGGCCTGGCCACGGCCGGCGGCCAGGCACAGTTTCGGCAGCTGGGTGGTCTTGCCCGAGCCGGTTTCACCGGCGATCACCACCACCTGGTGTTCGCGGATCAGCGCGATGATGGCGTCGGCTTCACGCGCAATCGGCAGCTGCGGGTCCAGAGTAATGGACGGCTGTTGCTGCGCCCGCGCCTGCCGGCGCTGCACCGACGCCTGCAAGGCCTGCTCGAAGGTGGCGGCCAGCGCCGCATCCTGTGGCTTGGCCTGGCAACGCGAGAGCATCCCCAGCAAACGGCCCCGGTCGCGGCTCATGGCGCCGTCGATGGCGGCGCGCTGTTGGCGCAGGCGGGGCGATGGATTTTTATCGATAGAGTTCATCAATCGGTTCGTTCAAAACTTTGAAAGCGACCAGTCATCACGACCGGTTTATTGTGAAGGCCAACGATTCCACAAGGAGGAACCCCATGGCGAAGACCAAGAGCACGACCAAGGCCAAGACCGGCAAGCAGAAGCTTGCAGCGGCGGCACCGTCGGCGCCGAACATCGATATCGGGATCACCCAGGGCGACCGCAAGAAGATCGCCGACGGTCTGTCGCGCTTCCAGGCCGATGCGTTCACGCTCTACCTGAAGACGCACAACTTCCACTGGAACGTCACCGGGTCGATGTTCAACTCGCTGCACACCATGTTCGAGACGCAGTACACCGAGCAGTGGGCGGCACTGGACGACGTGGCCGAGCGCATCCGCGCGCTGGGCTTCAATGCCCCGGGCTCCTACCGGGAATTCGCTGCGCTGACCTCGATCGCCGAGGAACCGGGCCTGACCGACAGTGCGGACTGGCGTGAAATGGTACGCCAGTTGGTGGTCGCCAACGAAGCGGTATGCCGTACGGCACGTGAAGTGCTGGAGGTGGCGGCCAAGGGTGACGATGCGCCGACCGAGGATCTGATGACCCAGCGCCTGCAGACCCACGAGAAGTACGCCTGGATGCTGCGTTCCCTGCTGCAGTAAGGGTTTTGGGGTGGTTCGGCAGGGCTGCGCCCTGCCCCCGCAGAGGCCGAAGCAACAGCAACTACCAGAGCAAGAGCAAGAGCTGGTTTCCTGTGGGTTGGCGGGGTGGGTCCGGTTGCGGGAGACGCCGTAAACCCGTCCCTGGGGGCTTGGCAGCCGCATCCATGCGGCTGACACTCCCGCAACCGGACCCACCCCGCCCTTGACAGATTTCCGCGATCTGCCTGCCCTTGTAGAGCCGAGCCATGCTCGGCTCTTTTCGTTTCGATCTCGAAATATTCGATTTCGATGGATTTTGATCCACGCATGGCGTGGATGGCCCAACCGTCACCGGGAAACTGTCGGGGGTGGGGCGGTGTGGGCTTGCAGGACCGTTGGCGCCATGGATGGCGCCATCGAGCCCCCATGGGTGAGGGCGCTTTGCTTGCGAAGCACTGCTTCGCAAGCGCCCGAACGCATAGCCGCCAGCGGCTGGGCCGGACCGCGGAGCGGGGTTTACGGCGTGTCCTGCAAGCCCACACCG
>NZ_JAUTXR010000043.1 GCF_030658505.1 Stenotrophomonas raiganjensis (SeqCode)
AGACTGAGTTTTTGCTTTCTTTTAATTTAACACATTTCACTACCATGTTTTAATCATATTGTTAATTTCATATAGAGTATTATTTATGTAGGTTTTGATAAATTCACTGTCTGTTTTGTACCAGCAAGAAAATAAGTATTATAAAATTGTGAATTAATGATCTAGACTGAGTTTTTGCTTTCTTTTAATTTAACACATTTCACTACCATGTTTTAATCATATTGTTAATTTCATATAGAGTATTATTTATGTAGGTTTTGATAAATTCACTGTCTGTTTTGTACCAGCAAGAAAATAAGTATTA
>NZ_JAUTXR010000047.1 GCF_030658505.1 Stenotrophomonas raiganjensis (SeqCode)
ACACAAACATCTGAACTTTAAAGAGTTATACAAATTATATTATACAAATTACATTTGTATAAACTGGATACTAATCAATTGATTTGTATTTATTTTTTGTATAAATTAAACTCGAAATTGCGAATTTATACAAACACAAACATCTGAACTTTAAAGAGTTATACAAATTATATTATACAAATTACATTTGTATAAACTGGATACTAATCAATTGATTTGTATTTATTTTTTGTATAAATTAAACTCGAAATTGCGAATTTATACAAACACAAAC
>NZ_JAUTXR010000097.1 GCF_030658505.1 Stenotrophomonas raiganjensis (SeqCode)
AGTAGTAAGATTGTGTACACATCAATGTCGATCCAAAAAATTTCACTAATTTTTTTCAAATATGAAGAAATGAACTCACGAAGAAGTCAAAGAAAATTCGACATCTACCATATATACATAAAAAATAATTTTAAACATGTATAAATAGTAATATCTTCCGCCGAAGGGGATTTGGATGAACCCCCTAAAAGAAGGCTGGCTCCGCCCCTGTCTAGAACTAATTACACCTAAATTTGACCTACGTATTCGAGATACATGTATTTCAAGGCACCAAAATCTGATAAGATATATATAATATTACAAACTAGAGGGTATCTAAGTAGTTAACTTCCAAATTAGTGGGATTTATGTAAATTTTCTATTAATTTACGTGCTCAGGATTAGCAAA
>NZ_JAUTXR010000098.1 GCF_030658505.1 Stenotrophomonas raiganjensis (SeqCode)
ACCTGCCGCTGCAGGCGGCGATCAATGGTGCCTCCAGCCGCATCCGCGCGGTGCTGACCACGGCGCTGGTGGCGATCGTCGGCTTCATTCCGATGGCGATCGCGAGCGGTTCCGGCGCGGAAGTGCAGAAGCCGCTGGCGCGGCAGAAGGGGTGGTTGTAGGGGCGTCCTGCTGTTCCCGGTGATGTCATTTCCGCGACCGCGGAGGGGTGTCACTTTCTTTGCGCGCAAAGAAAGTAACCAAATAAACGCTCCGCCGGTCGCGAGCCCGCGGGCGTCGCACCCCCCAGCCCCGGCCCCCGGGTCGCGCCCCCCCCCGGCTCGCGACCGGCGGAGCGTTTCTTTGGTTACTTTCTTGGCGCGCAAAGAAAGTGACACCCCTCCGCGGTCGCGGAAATGACATCACCGGGAACAGCAGGACGCCCCTACAACCACCCCTTCTGCCGCGCCAGTCGG